>CALXXZ010000001.1 GCA_944392805.1 uncultured Clostridia bacterium
TTATAACTTATATAATTTCTTATATCTTCTTTTATTTTTTCTATGTTTACGTCTGCTCTATGTTTATAAAAATTACATTCTTCTCTTTTGCAATATAATTCTTTTAATGCCATACAACTTGCATGTCCATTTTTTATTGTATATGCAAAACAATTTTTATTTTCCATACTTATTCCTCCTCTTCTGTTTTAGTTCTTTTAAATAATTTATCTAATGTTTCTTTTGGTGCAAAAGTTATAAAGAATACAATTAGTATTATTAATATTCTTAATATAGGTATAAATGCAAATGTATAATATATTCCTTTTCCTTTGCCTTTATAATCTTTATAATTTACGTCTTCTCTACTTAACATTATTGTCTTCATAGTTTTCTTTAATGCCCAATATATTATTAGATATACTATTGTACTCTTTATGTATAATCCTAACATTTTACTTTTCCTCTCTTTCTTTTAAAATCACTCTATTTTCTACTTTTATCATTACGTTTAATCCATAAGGTGTATTCTCGTTTAAAATTGTTATAGAGTTTAATATGTCTTGTACTATATTATTTCTCTTTCTTTCTAATTCGTAATTTAGTTCTTGTAATTTTTTATTTTTATAATCTGTATATTCTTCGTTAATTTGCCTTTCAATTTCTTTTTTTATAATTTCTATCAAATTATTCATTTTTCCTTTTCTCCTTTTATAATTTCTAATAAATTCTCTATTGTAAATATAAATGTATCTAAACTTATTACTTTATCTTCATATCTTATTCCATTTGGTAATTCTATTATCTTTTTCTGTTCTTTATCTTCTAGTGCTATTTCTTTTAAATCTTTTAATTTTTCTGTTACTTTATCTAATATTGTTTCTTTTTGCTTTAGCTCTTTGTATCTTTTTCTATATTTGCACATTTTACAAATTTCTATAGATTCTTTTTGTTTCTCTATGTAACCTTTCCAATAATTATCTTCTTTCTCTATTTCTTCTTTATTCATTAGTTAGTCCTCCATTTTTTCTGAATTATCTAGTATGAATTGTTTTACTGTTTGTCCTGTATATTTGTATGCTCTGTCATCTATATACATTTGTGCTGGTAGTTTTCTATTTGTTACTCCTATTAAATTTAATTCATTCCAAAAAGTTTCATTGTCGTTGACTCTTGTTGCTTTACACCAAAAGCCTTGTTTATTCCACCAATTTATTATTTGCATAGGTTCTCTTGTTGAACATATAAAAACTGGTATATTTAATTTTTGTAGTAATAGCATTAAATCTAATACTTCTGGGTTGGCTTCATCATATATACTTCCATCTTGCCAACCTTTACTATATTTATGAATTACTCCGTCAAAATCAAAACATACTGCATGTCCTTCCTTTAATTTTAAATCTAATTTTTGTTCTACTATATTACTCATATTTATTCTCCTTTCTCTTTTGCTAATTTTTCAAAATATTGTTTTACTTGTTTAATACAATTACTATAATAATCATCTCTATGTATTAATAAACTATTTTCTTTATAATCTTTATCAAATATCCATTTAGCCATTAAATCTATTTGCTTATCTCTTTTTTCTATCATAGATAATACTGTTTCGATTGCTTCTACATCTGTATCTTTTAATTCAATAGATGTAGGGTTTGGAAAATCATAAAAAGGTTCTATTATTTCTTTCTTACATATTTCTATTGCTTCTTGTTCCTTTGTCATAACTAAATCACTTCCTCTATCCTTTTTAATAATTTTAGCCATTGCTCTTTGTCACATTCCATTCCATAATCTTTAGCTTCTTTTATGTCTTTTCTAATTACATTTAAACAACTATCTGATAGCTTGTCCTCTTCTATTTCTTGTAATATATAATTTACTGTTAGCTCTACTATGTATGTCTTTCTTCCTAAAGCATATCTTTCAGCACTTATTACTATGTGTTCATAATCTGACATTATTTGTCCTCCTTTTTTTTACTTTCTACTGCATTCTTAAATTCAATATATTCTTTACATTTATTACATTTTTCATCACAATAAACATATTCTGGAAAACAGATAGGACAAATTGTATATCTCATTTCTTCTGCTAATTCATCTTTCCAATTCATATTATTTATCCTTCAATAATTTTTCTATATCTTCTACTGCTATGCATTCAAATCCGCTTATATTTATAGTTTCATTTTCTATTAAATCCTTTACTTTTTGTTTTAATATGCTGTTTTCTATAACTTCTTTTGCCATTTTTATGTATGTATCTTTGTTTTTGTTTTCTTTTTCTAAATCTTTTATTCTTGCTAAAACTCCTGCTATTGCCATTTGGTTAGATATTCCTATCCAGTTAGCATTTTGTGGCTCTGTTAATTTTTCACATCTTTTTATGTTTTTTTCTATATCACTATCTTCTTTAAACAAATTATCCTCTAATCCATTCAACCTTCTTGTTGCTATTAGTTCTTCATTATCTAAATCACTCATGATTTTGTACCTCCTCAATTTCTAATATAACTTTACTTTCTTTTGCATATTCAAAACTGTCTTCAAATCCTATTACATAATTTCTATTATCGTCTTTTAATTTTCCCGCCTTAACCATACTGTCTAATATGAATTTCTTTGCAAAACATATATTGTCAAAATCTCTTCTTTTGTTTTCTTCTATCCAATGAAAATGGATTTTAATAGGATTTTTATATTGTGGTAATGAATTTATATACCAACCTATATCTTCGTCTACATTTTTCTTCATTTTAGCTCCAGCATATCTGTTTTTACGGCATTCGTTTATGTATTGGTTCAAACTAGGAAGTCTGAATGGTATTTCAATTTTATTCATCTTTTGCCTCCAATCTATCCAAAATGTTAGTTCTATATTTATAACTTGGATTTTCTTGTTTCTTCCTTAAAACTCCTTGTTCTTTTAAATTTTGTATAATGTCTCCAGTTATTAATTTGTTGTTATATTTATCCGTAAATTTTTTAACAACTTCAATCATGTCTATATTGTTTTTTATTTGCCTACGTTCTTCTCTTAATGTTTTTCTTAGCTTACCTATTTTTGCTAATTCATAAGATTTTAAACTATGTATTTCTATATGATGGTCTAAATCACTTAGTTCCATATCTTTTTGACTTAATTTTTCATATTCCTCATGCAATTCCTTATCAGTATTGTTGAATAAATTAAGCATATATTGCATTAAATCCTCAACATTCATAGTTGTATTTTCTCCTGTATACCTAATATTTCTTTAATTTGTTTTATTGGCTCTCTAACTAAATTACACTCTTTTTGTCCTGTAAAATAAGGATTTTCTAATTTAGAACAGCCATTACATAAGTTATTCTTTATTGCTCTTTCACATATTCCTGTTAATTTTGGATATTTCATAGGTTTATAATCCCAACTCTTCTAAAGTGTATTCTTTGTCATTTTTCATGTTTTGGTACATATTTCTTATTTCAAAAGGTGGAAGCTGTATTTCCCAATTATCACCATCTATATCAAGAACAGTTATTATTAATGATGCTTTTTTCCCTCCGTCGTAAGTTGATTTATTTATATATTTTACTGTTTTGTAGGGTCTAATAACTTCTCTTAGATATCTTTTTTCTGCTTCGTCTAGGATTTCTACCTTATATTCATAAACTGTTTTGTATTCTGGTTCTTCTATTTTTATTATTTTGCCATAGTTTCCATCGTTATCTTTTAAATTTTTTAATTCTTCTTCATATCTACAGGAACCTGAATTTTCGTAAAAGTCTTTTTCATCTTTAATTAAAAATTTTCCATTTTCAAATGTTAATTTTGTTCCTATTGGGCTTTTCTTTAAATCTTCGTAGGTATATTGTTTTTTATTTTCAAACATTTCATCTGTCCAATACCAAGCTCCTCTATCTTCTTCAATTTCATAAAAATTTGTAAAAATTGCTTTAATAGTTACAATTTTACCTTTGTATTTTTCCATTTTATTAATGAAAATGTCTTTGCCATATACCTTTCCATTTACTAAATCCTTTCTAACTTTTACTCTATCTCCAACTTTAAATTTCATCATTAATACCTCCTCATATATTCTAAATAATACTTATCTTCCTCTTCTCGTCTGGCTTTTTCCACATTTTGTTCTTTTAGTTGTGGATTTTCTTCTAAAAACTTCCTTCTTTGTCTTGTTATTGCCTCGAAACTTATTCCTTGGATTTTCATTCCTTGTAATACTTGTCCAAATGCAGTTCCAGAATTACAATGTAATAACTCTATTAATACTTGTTGTATTAAGTACCAATCATCTTCTCTTGCTAATTTATCTTGCTCTAGTATTCTATAAACTGTTTTCTTTATGTTTCTATTCATTTGTTATCACTCCTAACTTCCATAAAAGTCTAATTAAGCTAGTATAAGATTTATGTTGTTTTTCATCACAAATCATTCTTTTATAAATCCATCTACATCTATTACCGTAAACATACTCATATTCGTACATTTTACAATTGTTGCATTTTTGATGTACTTCTACTGTATCAAAACTTCCCCATATTTCTTCTGTATATCTTTCTTCTTCTAATTCTGAATTGCATATTGGGCATTTCATTGTTTTATCCTCCTAAATTCCTACTTCCTCAGCAAAAGGTGTATAATAATTACTTCTGTATCTTTCGTCTGTTATTTTCCAGCCTTCATATCTAGTTTTTTGTCTACAACTACATATTGCTCCAAATTCATATAATACGTCTGTTGTACCATTTTTTATTGTCTTTTTATATGTTATGTATCCTGTACCATTACACCTTTTACAATTATTTTTATTAGCTTCTTTTTTGACTTGTGAATATCCTAAGTTTGCATTTATTTCTAAAATATCAGCTAATTTAGGCAAAAACTTAAACGTTCTATATACTTGCCCTATAACATATCTAAATCTTGATATATCTAAATTTCGTAATTCTCCATACCATATTTTTCTTTGTTCTTCTGTTACTTCTTTTTGGTAGAATCTCTCTAGCTTATCTACTTCTTCAACAAATTCTTCAAGCTTCATCTTCTATTCCCCATTCTTTTTTTAGCCTTTCTATTCTTTCTTCTTTCGTTTCTTGTTTCTCTGTATTTTTGTTAGTTTTGTTTTTAAATTCAATTTCATCAGCTTGGATTTTTTTTAAAGTATTTAATTTTTTATCTACATAGCTATCTAAAATAGTTACTGCATAATCCCATTTAGCACCTTTTCTAGCTGTTTTTTTTAATGCATGTTCTATAACTTCAAAAGGTAGTTCTTTTAAATACTCTGTACATTCCTTTATGTTGTTTAAATTAGTACTTCCTAATGTTTCTAAAAAAGCATTGTTTATTTTTTCAACATCAACATCATACAAAGCTGATACATTTTCATTTACATTATCATTATCATTTTCATTTACATTTACATTATCATTTACATTAGGTTTTGTTTTGGTTTCTTCTTTTATATAACCAGTGGTTTTTTTATTTTCAAAACCAGTGGTTTCTTTTTTTGGTCTTCCACCGTTTCTTTCCGTTTTTGTATTTCTCAGTATTCGAAAGGATTTGCGGTCTTATCAGTGTAAATATAGTTTTTGCAATTCCTGTTAGTTTTGTGTCATTTTCGTTTAATGCTAATTCACATATTGCGTCATAAACCTTTAATCTTTCTTTATCTTTTAAATCTTGTAATGCTTCAAAAAAGCTACGATAAAATACAAAACTCTCTTTTTCTGTTGCCATTTTCTTTCTCCTTTCGTATTTTTTTATTCAATTTTTTTATTTTTTATAAAATTTTAGGGTTAAAACTTATTTTGTCTTAACCCTGTTGTTAATTTTTAAAGATAATTTCGACCATATCTTTTTATAAAATCTTCTGTTGTTTTGTTGTAATATTCTTGCCATCTCTTTTGTGCTATTCTTTTTAGTTTTAAATCTAATTCTTTATTAAAATGCACTCCATAATCGTTTAAATTGTGCCAATCTCCTCTTAACCATAGCCATAAACCATCTTGTTCACTTAGTTTTCTATTTGCTATTCCTTCCATTATATGGTGTTTATGTAGATTATATGTACTTCCTGTTATGTAACATTCTTTTTTATCTTGTAAAATAGATTTCATTTTTTATCCCATTCCTTTAATAAGCTATCTATTTCTGCTTGTGGCTTTGTTTCTATTCCAAATTGTTTACATTCTTCTACTAGTAATTCTGTTAATCTTGTCATTTCCTTTGTGTCGTATGTACTAGAGCCATAATATGCAACTACATTAGTAAATCCCTCTAGCTTGCTTTTCATTGTTTCCGTTATCCAACCTAAACCATTTTTGCCCCAAGCTTGTCTAAATCTTTCAACTGCTTCATTTTTTACTGGTACTATTTCATAACTTCCTATGTTTCTTATTAAATCTCTGTATATTTCTTCTTTTGGAATGTTAAGAACATTTTGTAATTCTCCTAGTAAAGCCCAAGCATAAGCATTTGCATCATTAGACCTCTTTTTTCTATATTTTTTTAGTTCTATATTTAGCTTTCCATCGTTTTTTAGTTCTTCTATTAGTTCTTTATTGTTTGTATCTAAAAGCATTGTTATTTTTGGTTTTGATGTGTTAAAGTCTATGTTAAAATCTGTTATTGTTCCTGTTGTATTTATCTTTGCCATTTAACCACCTACTTTTTCCATACAAAAACTCTTTTATTTTTATCATTTTTAATTGATAATCCTGTTATTTCTTTATTTGTTATTTGTATTGCTTCTACATAAAATTTAGTAGAAGTTGTTACCTTACCGTTTTTTTCTTTTAAAACAAAATTATCATTTCCTTCTTTATCTTTTACAGGTACATATATAAATGGTGCTGTATACAATTCTCTACCTATTCCCCAATTAAAACCTGCTCTTTTAAAACTATCACTTGCTAATCCTTTTTCCTTTTCTGTAAAACTTTCTGTTCCTGTATCTTCTTTACTAATCCATTCTTTTTTATCCTCGTCCCATATTTCTATTATGCAATTAGCATTATCTCTTGTATGTTTTCTTTGCCAATTCTTTGCTCCTACTGTTTCATCTAATATATCCATATCCACTCTTGCATCTTTGTATAATAATAAACTGAGTCCTTTTTCATTAATTTGTGATATTCTGCAATCTATTTCATTTGCTTTTAAATCTCTAAACATCGTATCCATAATATTCTTTTCCTCCATAATCTATTAAATCTAAATAATCCATTTTTACACCTACTTTATTCTTAAATTTGTATTTGTTGTAATAATATTTACTCCTACAGGTATTTCTCCTGTTTCTTTAAAGTTATTCTTTATTTTGTTTTTATCAATTTTGACTGTTATTACTTCTTGCTTAAATTCACTAGGTACTTCATCTTCATTGGTTATTTCTACACTCATTGGACTTTTTGCTATACTTAATGTTCCTAGTCCTGTTTCAATTTTTGTAATATCATTTCTTTCCATACATTCTTTTACATAATTTTTAAATTGTTCTAATTTGTTTTCTAATGATTTTCTACCGTCTGCAATTCTTTTTTCTTCTTCTTTCATTGAATTTATTGTTAAATCAATATTTCTTATATAACCTATAATATTTTGGCTTTTTTGTTGTAATAGCATTGTTAATTCTTCTTCAATTTTCATTTTATCTTCTTCTGTTATTTCTTCATTTTCCATTAATGCTGGAAAAGCATTTGTTATTTCATATAAACTTAAATTATTCATTTTCATTCTCCTTTGACAAATCTCTTTAAATGTGTTATTATATTTAAAGAGAGTATTTTCTAAATATTTTTAATTTTGAGTTATCTTTTTAAAGTGGTGTTTGGGAAGATAACTCTTCTTATTTTTTCAATAGTTATATATGTTAATTCATTTGTTGCTTTTGCATTTTTTAATATTTTTTCTATGTCTTTTATCTTTTGTTCATCTGTTATTTGTACCATTTCTTTCCCTCCTTTCTAATCTTTAATTAAATATATAAAACTTAATACTCCTACTATATAAGCTATATTTGTTAATATATGCATAAAAGTATTAACGTTAATAACACTTACTAAAAATTCCGCTAGCCATATCATGCAAAAAAACATTCCAAATGCTATAATTGTTAATATTATTTCTAATAATAATTCTTTCATTTGTTCCTCCTTATTCATAAAAAATTTTCTCACCTTCTCTTTGCAAAACTTCTTTTAATTTGTTTGCTTCAATACAATATCCTCCAAATTTAATTCCATATTTTTTGCAGAATTGAATTGCTGTATTTCTATTTATCGGATATTTTTCAGAAAGCTCCTTTGCATAAATTAATCTTGGTGTATCTTCTTTTTTGTTTAATTCTTCTAAATTTTTATTTATACTTTTTAAAAGTTCTATTGCTTCATCTGGCATTTTCTCATCTCCTCTCTTTGTATCAGGTCGTGGTTATTTTTGTTGACTTTTGTCAACAAACTTTACAAAAAAAATATCATCAAAGCTTTTTTTTAGGACACTACAAATATTTATAGCAGTTTCTGGACTAGGGTTTCGTTCACCATTTGCAATTAAACTTATCTGTGTTGGTGAACACTCAACCTCTTTTGCCAGTTGTCTGTAAGAATATCCCGCTTTTACTAATATTTCGTTAAATTGCTCTATAGATTTTAACATCACTCTTCTATTGGCCATTTCTTTTCTCCTTTCTTTATTGACATTTGTAAACATTATATACTATTATTTACAAATGTCAATACTTTTTTTAAAATTTTTTCAAAAATATTTACAAAAGTTATTTTTTGTAATATAATACAATTATGAAAGGAGCTTTATAATGGAATTATCAAACAAAGAACTTGGAAAATATCTTAATAACCTTCGTGTTTCATTAGACTTAAGTGTATATGATGTTAATAAAATATGTAAAATTTCTCCTAGCTATTTATCGTTAGTAGAAAATGGCAAACGTAAACCTAGTGCAGTAATATTAAAAAAACTAGCTCCTATATATAAAGTTGATTATATAGATTTATATGAAAAAGCTGGATACATAGATTTAATAGAAGATGAAAAAAAAGATATATTAAAAAAAATAGGCGCTATTCCTCTATCCGAAATAGAAACAACTAAAATTCCTGTTTTAGGTAAGGTAAAAGCTGGATATAACTATTTAGCCCAAGAAAACATTATAGAATATATCTACTTTAATATAGATGGTTTTGATAAGGAAAATTATTATGCATTATATGTTACTGGAGATAGTATGGAGCCATTGTTTGACGATGGAGATATAGTTATAGTACACAAACAAGACAATTTCGATAACGGAGAAAATTGCGTTGTACTTATAAATGGAGAAGAATCTACAGTTAAAAAAGTATATAAAGGAACTTCTGGAATTGAATTAAAAGCTGTTAATCCTTATTATCCACCTAGAATATTTACAGAAGAAGAAATAAAAGATTTGCCTGTTAAAATAATAGGTGTAGTAGAAAAATCTATAAGAAATTTTAAAAAGAAACAAAAATAAGGAAAATAGATGTAATCAAATTTACCACGACCTGATACATTTATTTTCCTCCAACTACTATTGAGAGTAGATGTATTTTTATTATATATGAAAATACCTTTATTTTCAATAGTTTATAAGAAAATTTTATTGAAAATTGGAGGTATTTTATTATGGAAAAAAGAAATCAAAAAGTAAAATCAAGAGGAAATGGAGAAGGTACAATATATTATAGCGAAACATTACAAAAATGGGTAGCACAATACGTTGAACCTTCTGGCAAAAGAAAAACATTAACTCAAAAGAAAAACGAAAAAGTAAGTGATTTTAAAAAGAGATTCACTAATATAATTAATGATATAAATAATAATAATTATATTGAAAGTGTTGATACTAGTTTGTACAATATATTAAAAGATTATATTGAAAATAATTTTAAAACAGGAATAACTAATGCTAATACTTATAAAAGAAATATTGAAAATCTAAAACTATTAGAAAAATGTTGTGACTCTTTTATTTATAAACCAATTCAAAAAGTAACAATACCCGAAGTAAAAAAATCATTACCTAATTTAGTGAAATTACAAATTATAGATAAAAAGACGAACGAGAATAGGTCTAAATTCTATTCTCAGACTGTAATAGACAAACTATATAGGTTTTTAAATAAAGGTTTTAAAATCGCAATTTCAGAACGAATTATACAGTATAATATAATGGAGAATGAAAGTATACAAAAACCAAAATCAAAAAAAGAAAATGACAAAGTTGAAGCATTGACAATTGAAGAAGAAAAACAACTAATATTGATCTTAAAGAAATCTACACACAAATATAAAAATATTGTATTATTAACTTTATTTACTGGAATGAGAATTGGAGAAACTTTAGCATTAACACACGATAATATTGATTTAAAAGAAAATACTATAACAATAGATAAAACTTTAACTAGAGATAAAAACGATAAAGTAATATTAGGAGATAAAACAAAAACAAAAGCAGGAAAAAGAATTATATACTTATCAAATAATGCAAAAGAAATCTTGCAAGATATTTTATCTTTAAATATAACAAATTTCTATAATTTGCTTTTTTACGATTATGAAAAAAATACTTTTATAACTCCTAATGAAATTAATTGTTATTTGAAAAGAATAAATTGTAAATATAAAATTTGTAAAGATATTCATACACACATGTTAAGACACACTTATGCGACTAGATGTATTGAAGCTGGAATATCGGCAAAAGTATTACAGAAAAATCTTGGACACAAAAAAATACAAACAACATTAGATACATATACAAGTGTATTTGAGAAATTTAACAAAGATGAAAACCAAAAATATGATTTATATATGAAAAAAAACGGAATTTAAAAAGTCTATTGCATGGCTATTGCATTAGTTCAAAATAAAAAATCTCTGCAAACGTTGATATTTCAACATTGTAGAGATTTTTAATTTGGTTGGGCTGGCTAGATTCGAACTAGCGCATGGTAGAGTCAAAGTCTACTGCCTTACCGCTTGGCTACAGCCCAGTATTCTATTATGGGGTGGAAGATGGGACTCGAACCCACGATCTCCAGTGCCACAAACTGGCGCGTTAACCAACTACGCCACATCCACCATTTTGTTCATTTGTGAACACATATAATATTTTAATATGATTTTTTAGATTTGTCAAGATATTTTTGATAATTTTTATAAATTTTAAAAGAATTAGCCGAAGCTAATTCTTTCTTCCTAAGTTGTTACTTAAATATTATTCCCCTTTGCCTTCTGGTAAGGCATTAGGTAATTCAATCCTAATTCTAATTTTAAATACATAAGTAAATGCTCTAACGACTTTACTATTTTTAAATCTTTGCCATAATGATGGCTTTTTATCAAATGATATTGATTCTTGATATTCTTGTATCTGTTTTTTCTCTTCTTCTTTATTTTCTTCTACAGCAACTACTTGTGAAACAATTTGTTTTTCTTCAACTTTTTCTACATTAGATTCTTCTGTTATTGTTTCTTCTACAATTGTATCTACTGGTTTTGGTATAACTTTTAATGCATCAGCAACTTCTATACCGATATAGCTTAATGCTTTTGATTTATCTTCAATTCTTTCCATGTCGATTTCTATGTGTAGATTTGTTTCAAGGTTATTAACTCTTGCATTTAATAATTTTAAAGCATCTTGATAATTTTGACTTTGTTGACTTTTATCTTTTCCAACTAATCTTAATGTTTCTATAACTTCTTCTGAAAATACTCCTTCTGCTTCTTTTACTCTATCTTTCCAATTATCTTCTTTATTTTCTACTGCATCTATTAAGTCTTTTAATTTTCCAGCTAATGCTATATTTTCTTCTCTTTGTCTAATTAGTTCTTCTACTTTTTTAGTATTTTCTTCAAATTGATTTGTTGCATATTCAACTAAGCCATAAGCTGCTTTATATACACTTACAGGAAAGTTTTTCTTTTTTGGATATTCTATTAAATAAGCTTTTATTGATTCAATTAAATCTTTAAAATATGTGTCATCTTCTAATTGAACAATTTGCTTTTTACTATTCGGATTTATCATTTTTTGAACTTTATCTATATTTGATAAGATTTTTTCTTCAGTAATAACCATTCTAACATTTACTATGCCTGATTTCCTAGACATTGCAAATACCTCCTTTTTCCTATGTGGTCAATAATTAAATTCTATTTTATTATACACCACTTTCCGTAGAACTACAAGGCTTTTTTCTTATTTTTATATTACATTTTTATTACATTAATGTTACAAAAATATTACAAAAAGAGAATTATAGCTTTTTTGTCTATAATTCTCCTCTATTTCTTATTTCCCTAAGGTTCTCTTTAATTCTTCATGTCTTTTTATTTTTAGTGTTGTTGTTTTTATAAGTTCTTCTTCTGTTATTTTCATTTCTCTAATTGCTTTATATTTTGGCATCATTCCATTTACTTCTTTAACTTTTTTCCATAAGAATTCTCTAATGTTTTCATCGCCTTCAATATTATATAATTCTTTAATCATTTCTCTATCAAATACGATTTTAACACAAACTTTAACATCTCCGTCTTCTTCTTTTTTCTCATAAACAAATGATTCTTTTATTCCTTCTATTTTGTTTAATAATATTTCTAATTCTTCTGGGAATACATTTTTTCCATTATTTAATACTATTACACTTTTCTTTCTTCCTGATATGTATATATATCCATCTTTGTCTATTCTTGCTAAATCTCCTGTATGTAGCCATCCATCAGGTTCTAATGTTGATTTTGTTGCTTCTTCATTTTCATAATATCCTAACATTATTGATGGTCCTTTTACCATTAATTCTCCAACACCTTCTTCATCTGGATTGTCAATTTTTACTTCAAGACTTGGAAATTTCTTTCCTATTGATCCTAATCTATGATTTTTTGGTGTTTCTGCAGCTATTACTGGTGATGTTTCTGTTAAACCATATCCTTGATATAGTGCAATTCCTAATTCATTAAATCCTCTTTCTGTTTCTGGATCAAGTGCTGCTCCTCCTGCAACTGCTAATCTTAGTTTTCCTCCTAAATTCTGATGTATTTCATTAAATAATTTTCTTCTAACATCTATTCCTATTTTTAATAATGCTTGTGTGATTTTTACTCCTTTTCTTACTGTTGGTAACATTCCTTTTTTCTCTATTGTTTTCATTAATTTTCTGTATATTACATCAAATACGGCAGGAACTGAAATCATTACTGTTATTTGAAATTCTCTAATATTATCTGCCATATGTTTTACACCTTCTGAGAAACATATACAACATCCTATTGACATTGGATATAAAAATCCTACTGTACATTCAAATACATGGTGTAATGGCAAAAATGACAATAATCTATCATTTTCGTCTAAATCAAATGATTTTCTAATATCCATTACATTTGATACTATATTTTTATGTGATAACATTACAGCTTTTGATATTGCAGTTGTTCCTGATGTGAATAACATTATTCCCATTTTTTCAGCATCGATTTTTGCATCTAGAAATTCTCTATTTCCTTCTTCCAATAATTTTTTCCCTTTTTCTAATAATTCTTTTTGAGAATAGATTTCATCTGTATTTTTTTCTAAATCCATTGATATGAAATATTTTAAGTTTGTATTTTTCTTTTCTCTTAATTCGTTCATTATGTTGTCATACTTGCTTGAATAAAAAATTGCTTCTACTTGTGAACGTAATATTAGACTTTCTATTTCATTATCTGGTAATGCTTTATCTAAAGGAACTACTACACCTGTTCCGGTTACTACTGATAAATATGCTAATTCCCATTCATATCTGTTTTCTGAAATTACTGCTATTCTTTTATCTTTTAGTCCCATATCGATTAATTCTGTTCCTAATGCATTTATTTGATGTCTGAATTCTCCATGTGTTATTATATCAAATTTTCCTTCTTCTTCTGTTTTAAACATATATGCAGGTCTATCTGCATATAATTCTCCTGATTGTTTTAACATATCTTTTAAATCTGTAAATTTCATATTTTTTGTTTCCATTTTTTACATCCTCTCTTATTTTACTTTTAATCCATTTATTATTGTATTTTCATATTCATGGTATAATTGCATTATGTTCATTTCTTCTTCTCTTTTTTTGTAAACAAGTGTAGAACATATTAATCCATATATTTCTGATGCAATTGCTCTTGAGTCTCCTTGTTTTATTTGACCTTTTTCTATTCCTTCTTGTACTATTTTTTCTATTTTACTTATATATGAATATACTAAATCTTGACATTTTTTGTTTCTGTCTTCTTTTCCCCAAAATTGGCTTAATAATATTGTTATTATATCTTCATACCTTGCTACTATTTTTATCTGAATTAATACTATTGCTTTTATTTTGTCAATATAATTACTATGTCTAGCTGTTTTTATATCTATACTGTTTTGCAATAGTTTAATTCCTTCTTCTATTAAAAAGTTAAATATTTCTTCTTTACTTGAAAAGTGATAATATAATGTTCCTTTAGCAACTCCTACTGTTGCTGTTATTTCTTCTATACTTGTTGCTTCATATCCCTTTTCGGCAAATAATTTCATTGATGTTTCAAATATTTTTCTTTTCGTTTTATTCATGGACTTCACCTATCTTTTTTTCTTTACTTTCATATTATATAATGTTATCTAAGTTTATGCAAGCTTTTTTTGTTTTTTTGAATACTCATTCAGTTTTTTATTTTATGTCTTCTCTTTTGTTTACTGTTTTGTGTGGATATCTTTTATCCACAACCTGTGGATAATGTGGATAACTCTGTGAATAACTTATAATGGTCATATTCTTTTCACACATTATTCACATTTGGTTGTTGATAATTTATCTGTTTACATTTATTTGTATTTTTTTCGTTTTTTTATGTAACTTATTTATCTCTTTTATCCATACTACTATAAAAAAATGAAAAAAGCCGTTTTTTACAGCTTTTTCATCTTATTTTTTTATATAATTGTTTTGATTTATTTTTAATATTTTAAATTTACCATTTTCATATTCCAGCTCATTAATGCATGCATTACTTTGACTATATTTTTCTCTCTTTTCTGGATTTTCAATATATTCTATACTATTAAAAAATGTAAAAATTGCACATCCATGTGAGCATATTAGTATAGTTTTTTTATCATTTTCTTTAGCAATCTTTGTTATACAATTTTTCATTCTCTTTTCTAGTTCTTCTGTTGTTTCTTGCTCAGGAATCCCCATAATTTCATGATATATTTGTTTGTTTTTCTTTATTTCTGGATTTATTTTATCAACCTCATCCCACGTCATTCCATCATATATTCCGAAATACTTTTCCATCAAGTCTTTATCTGTTGTAATTTTTAAATTAAGTTTCTGTGCTGTTGGCTTTATTGTATCCACACACCTTATTGATGGACTTGAATATATTGCGTCTATTTTTACATTTTTGAGCTCCTCTGCTAAATCTTGAGCCATTTGCTCCCCTTTTTCGGATAATTTAAAGTCTTTTCTTCCTGTTAGAGAATTTGTAACATTCCCTATACATTCAGCATGCCTTACTAAAATTATTTTAGTCATTATTGCACCATTCCTTCTTTAGCTTTTTCTAATTCTTCTTTTAAATATTTTCTAGATTTTTGTCTTTCTTGTTCAATTATTTGATTAACTTTTTGATAATCTATTTCATTTTCTATAACTTTATCTAATTGTTCTATATCTGACAGATTTTGTTTTTCTAGTCCAAATCTTGTTAATAAATCATTAAATTTATATTTATTACTTGATCTAGATATTCCAACAAATTTTCTATTATATTTGATAGAAAAAACTGCTCCATGAAATGTATCTGTAACTACATAACTTGCGTGTTTAAAATAATTTAATAATTCAAATGGTTTTACATTTATATTTTCATCACACCAAGGTTGGTATAATCCTAGTCCTATCGTTTTTAAATTATTTTGTGCGGCAAATGCTTTTATTTTTTCAACTTCTTTTTCATTACATAAACGATAGTCATATGAATATATTATAATATAATCTTTTTCTTTAAATTCTTTTGGTTCTATATATTTATCAAAGTCAGAAATAAATACTGGATCTACATTTTCATTTGCATCTATTCCTGAAATTTTCTTAACAAATTCTAATGTATTTTTATCTCTTACAGAAATATTTTTTAATTGTTCTAACGATTTTTTTACTTCATTTTGTAAATTGTATTTTTCTATTAATTCATAATTTGTATGTCCACAACAAGCTGCATATGTAATTGTATATTTTGATACATTGTCCCCAAATAATTGTGTTGTAAAACCTATATTACCATTACCTATACAATTAAACACTTCATCACTACCAATTATTGCAAAATCGTAATCATTTTTGTAGTTCATCTCTTCTGATAAATTCAAGTATTTTTTTGCATATTCTTCTATAATAATATTTCTTTTTTTTCTAAAATCAACAAATTCTTGGTTATCCCAGTCTTTTGTACCTCTATCTTTAAATTCTATTCCTTCATAAATTTTTCCTGGTTTTATATCAATAAAATCAACTGTTGCACCAAATTCTTCTAATGTATTTTTTAATGATAGTGCTTGAAAAAATGAACCATAATTTTTTACTCTTTGCATTGATAATATTCCTGCTCTCATAATATTCCTCCTAATTTTCTATATTTTTCATTGCTTCTTCAAATCCTTGAGTTTTATATATTTCTTTAAATTTTAATGTGTTTTTATTTTTAGAAGATGGATAATTTAATTGTTTATTTCCTTTTAAAGCTTCTTCTAAATTCCTTTCTACTAAAAATATTTTGTCTTCTATTTCTTCAATGAATTTTTTTCCTTTTTCTGTGTTTACTAATATTACTGATGTTCCATCTTCAGTAGGATAGTTAAATGGTATATCTTCTCCTAGTCCCCAAAAATCTCCAATTGTAATATCTCCAACTCTTTCTTTTCTTGCATATCTACATTGGTAGCAATTTTCTCTATAAAACAATCCATTTAAAAATGATTTATAAAAGAAATCTTCTTTATTATGTTTTTTATATATTACCTTTCCTTTTTTATAACCTGTAAGATGCCAATTGTTTTCTCCTCTAAATGTCACATTATCTATTTTATTGTTTAATTTAAGATATTTTAGATACTCTTTTAAATATTTTGCTGGTGGTACTCCATGGCAAATTAAATCTACAGTTATAATATTTTCTATATTTTTATTCTTTAAAAAATTTTTCAAACCATTTACTTGACATGGTGTCCCTATAAAAATAACTTTTCTATTTTGTTCTACATATGGTTTAAGCTGTGTAAATATAGTTCCTATTGAACTTTGCATATATTTGGAACCTCTAAAGCCTTCTAATTCTTCCAAATTAGTAGCAATTTGATGAGACAAATTCATTTCATTGTCAAATTTAGTACCTACTGCTATTCCTCCATGTTTTATTATATAATGGTACATTTCCCACGCAATTCCACCTGATGAACTTTTCTTTCTTACATTTTCATCAAGTGACCATCCTGCATAAACTTTTAATGGTTCTTTCAAATCAATTTCATTGTTTTCTGGACATACTTTCCTACATATATTACAATTTATACATTTTTTTTCATCAATATGGGGCATTAAAGCTCCATATTCGTCTTCTTCCATAGTTATACATTTTTTGGGGCATGAATTAAGACACGTACTACATCCTGTACATTTATTTTTGTCACAAATTTCTCTCATATTTTCTCCTTATTCAATTAACTTGTAATTTCTTTTTGGCATTGCTGGTGAGTTTGTCTTATTTTTTATTGAATCTAATATACAATCTAATCTATCTGGAATGCTCATTGTTTCATTTTTTATAAAACTCAAAACATATTTTTTATATTCATCTGGTGTTATTTCATACAATTCCATCATATGAGCTAACATCTTGTACATATCTGTACATCTTCTTATATTTGGTGTAGACATTATACTTCCTGGTCTATTTCTATAATAATTAAATATTGGGAATTCACCATAACTCAATTTTTCTGATAATATTGTACTCTTCATAGAATACACCATATCTTCATAGTACATATCTTCTATGAATGTTATATTATTTTTTCTTAAAAAGCTTGTTTTCCAACATTTGCTAGGCACGCCAAAAAAGATATCACAACTTAAACGTGCAATTTTAGTGGAGTTTTCTGCATTTGATAGATATAATTTATTTGAACCTCCTATATATTGAACTCCAAAAAATGTAACATCTGCTTGGTCTCTTTCTATTATTTCATTTATTCTAGATAATGTATGTTCATCATACATTGTATCGTCGCCATCTAAATAAAGTATATATTCTCCTCTTGCTATTTTCACACCTATGTTTCTAGATGCTCCTAGTCCTTTGTTTATTTCGTTGTTTACTACAACTACATTTTCTGCTTCATATTTTTTCATTTTATCTAATGTTTTGTCTGTAGAACAATCATTAACTAATATTAATTCATAACTTAAGAAATCTTGAGCCAATACACTCTTTATTGATCTTTCAATATATCCTTCTATATTATATCCACAGATTATTATACTATATTTAAATTTACCCTCCACGTAATTTCCTCCTCTTTTTCATAACTTTATAAATTATATCATATTTTGTTATTTTTTGCAATATATCTCTTAATTCTTAATATTCTCGCAGTTTTTATACTATTATTAAAAATAAAACGACTTTAAGTTACACTTTTTTTAATTAAATAAAAGACTGTCTATAACAGCCTCTTACATAAATTGTAAATATATCACTAATACTATTTCTAATATCAATATTGTGGGTAGTCCAATTGTGAATTTTAATTTCTTAGTTTTATGTCTAAAAGTATACATTCCTGCAATTGTACCAATTCCTCCACCTAATGCGGTCACTATAAAAAGTGTATTTTCAGGTATCCTCCATTTTCCCCATTTAGCTCTTCTTTTGTCTGACCACATCATATAAAATCCAATTAGATTAATTACAATTAAATAAATTATTATATTTCTTAATGAAAATATTTCACTTAAGCTTATAATATTTGTTGTTTCTCCTATCATACTTATCTCCTTATAATTTATAAAAGTCTGTCCCTTTTTTTCCTTTTGGGCAAAATGGGGACAGTCCCCAAATTGCCCTTTTGGAAAATTGGGGACTGTCCCAAAATTTTCCTATCCGAATAAGCTAAGTTGATTACTCTGACTCATTCCTTCTAAGCAACCAAATTGCCTTAGTAAATCTGTAACTGAATCACCAATTTTTGCTCTGATTTTCATGTCATCAATTGACATGAATTTATCTTCTTCTCTTGCTGTTGAAATACTTTCTGCTGCAACATTTCCAAGTCCTGCTATACTATTTAATGGAGGTCTTATGTAATCTCCTTCAATTTGAAATTTAGTAGCATGTGATTTATATAAATCAATTGGTAAAAAACTGAAACCTCTTTCATACATTTCTAAAACAATTTCCAAATCATCATACATATCCTTATCTTTTGGTGTTGCAGAATTTCCCATCATTTCAATTTCTTTCATTTTGTTTTTAACTTTTTCTTTTCCATTTATCATAACATCTGCATCAAATGCTTTTGCTCTAATTGAAAAATATGCCGAATAATATGCTAGTGGAATATGTACTTTGAACCATGCTATTCTAAAAGCATTTGTTACATATGCAGCTGCATGGGCTTTAGGGAACATGTATTTTATTTTCTCACAAGATTTTATATACCAATCTGGGATATCATATTGTTTCATAATCTCTTTAAATCCATTCCATTTTTCTGGGTCTTTTAGAGCTTTTCCTTTACGTACAGTTTCCATTATTTTAAATGCTTTATCTGGTGGCAATCCTTTTTTCATTAGGTATACCATTATATCATCACGGCAACATATTGCTTCTTTTAATGTTACAATTCCTTGTTCTATAAGTGTTTGTGCATTTCCTAGCCATACATCTGTACCATGTGATAGACCTGATAGACGTATTAGTTCATCAAATGTTGTTGGGTGTGTATCTATAAGCATGCCTCTTGCAAATTTTGTACCATATTCAGGTATTCCAAATGTTCCAACTTCTGAATGTATCTGTTCAGGTGTTACTCCTAATGCATCTGTTGAGTTAAATATTGACATTGTTTCTTTATCATCTAATGGAATTTCTGTTGGTGCTATTCCTGTTAAGTCTTGTAACATACGTATTACTGTCGGATCATCATGTCCTAGTATATCTAGTTTTAAAAGGTTTGCATCTATTGAGTGGTAATCGAAATGTGTTGTTATTATATCTGAATCTGGGTCATCTGCAGGGTGTTGTACAGGACAGAATTCATATATTTCTCTTCCTTTAGGTACAACTATTATTCCTCCTGGATGTTGCCCTGTAGTTCTTTTAATTCCTGTACATCCTTGTGAAAGTCTTAGTACCTCTGCTTTATTTATTGGTATATTTCTTTCTTCATAATATTTTTTTACATATCCAAATGCTGTTTTATCAGCTACTGTACCTACTGTTCCTGCTTTAAATGTTGTTCCTTTTCCAAATATTACTTCTGTATATTTATGTGCTTTGGCTTGATATTCTCCAGAGAAGTTTAGGTCTATATCTGGTTCTTTATCTCCATTAAATCCTAAGAATGTTTCAAATGGTATGTCCATTCCATCTTTTGCAAGTTTTGCTCCGCATTTTGGACATTCTTTATCTGGCAGGTCAAATCCATTTCCTATTCCGTAATCTGTAAAGTCTGAATATTTACAGTTTGGACATCTATAGTGTGGTGGCAATGAGTTTACTTCTGTTATACCTGTCATAAATGCTACTAATGATGAACCTACTGAACCTCTTGAACCTACTATATATCCATCTTCATTTGATTTCCATACTAATTTTTGAGCTATTATATACATTACAGAATATCCATTACTTATTATTGAATTTAATTCTTTATCTAGTCTTGTTTGTATTATTTCTGGTAATGGGTCTCCATATAATTCATGTGCTTTTTCAAATGTTATATTTTTTATATCTTCCTCACAACCTGGTATATGTGGTGGACATTTTTCAGGTGATATTGGGCATATTCTATCACACATATCTGCTACTTTATTTGTGTTTGTTACAACTACTTCATAAGCTTTTTCTTCTCCTAAATAACTAAATTCTTGCAACATTTCTTCTGTTGTTCTTAAATATAGTGGTGCTTGCTCATCTGCATCTTTATATCCTTGACCTGCTTCTAATATACGTCTATATATTTCGTCTTGTGGGTCCATAAAGTGTACATCACATGTTGCTACAACTAGTTTATTTAGTTTTTCTCCTAATTCTACTATTTTTCTGTTTATATCTTTTAGGTATTCTCTATCTGGTACTACTCCGTTTCTTACTAAAAATTCATTATTTCCTATTGGTTGAATTTCTAAATAATCATAATCTCTTGCTATATTTTCTATTTCTTCATCTGATTTTCCTAATTCTATTGCTTGGTATAATTCTCCCGCTTCACACGCACTTCCTAATATTAATCCTTCAGAATACTTTTTATATATACTTTTTAAAATACGTGGCTTTTTATAAAAATAATCTAAGTGTGAAATTGAAATTAGTTTATATAGATTTTTTAGCCCTACATAGTTTTTAGCAAGTATTATTGCATGATATGTGTTTAATTTTTTATATTCTTCTTTTTTGGCTTGTTCGTCTCTTCCAATTGTGTCTATTTCTTCTAATTTTGTTACACCTTTATCTTTTAGTTTTTGAAGCATTACATTAAATACTTTTACTGTTGTGTCTACATCATCTAATGCTCTATGTGCTACTTCTACGACTATTCCCAATTCATCAGCTATTTTTCCTAATTTATATTTTTTCATATTTGGAAATACATCTTTTGCTAGTGTTAATGTATCTACAACTGTATAATCAAATTCATATCCTAATACTTTTGCATTTTGTTTTAAAAATCCCACATCGAATTTAGCATTATGTGCTACAATTACTGAATCTCCTAAAAATTCTAATATTTTTGGAAATACTTTATCTATTGTTTCTGCATCTTTTACCATGTCGTCTGTTATATTTGTTACTTCTACAACTCTTTGTGGAATTGGTTTTTCTGGATTTACAAAACAACTGAATTCATCTATTACTTTTCCATTTTTTACTTTCATTATTCCTACTTCAGTTATTTTTTCTGTTACTGCAGAAAATCCTGTTGTTTCTAAGTCTAATACGCAATATGTTGTATCTATATCTTGTCCTTTTGGATTTGTTACTGAATTTTCTTTATCAGGTGCAAGATATGCTTCAACTCCATATATTACTTTCATATCAGGATTATCTCTTCCTAATAATTTATGTGCTTCTGGAAATGCTTGTACTACTCCATGGTCTGTTATTGCTATTGATTTCATTCCCCATTTCATTGCTCTTTTTATTAAATCTGTTGCTGATGTCATTGCATCCATCTGGCTCATTTTTGTATGCATATGTAATTCTACTCTTTTTACTTCGCTATTGTCCATTCTAGTTACTTTTGGTAATGGTTCTGATACCTTTATTGTATTTGCCATTACTGTTAGCTCATTTGAGAATGCATCCATTTGTGCTTTTCCTGCTAGTTTTATTGCTGGTGTTCCTTTTAATCTTTTTATAATTTTTTTAGCATTATTTCCTGGTAAAAATGCTTTACATGTCATGGTACTTGTACCATCATATATATCTATACTTAATATTACTTTTCCTGATTTTGTTTCTTTGTCTTCCATTGTCTGGATTTCACCATCTATACATACATTTCCTGATTCTGCGTTTAAATCAGCAATTTTTACAAGTGGGTCATTTATTACTGGTGCTGAACCTAAAATTAATGGTGAGTTTTCATCTTCTTCTGGTAATGGTGGTAATCCTTCATCACTTATTTCTGCTATGATGTTTGCCATTACTGTAATGTCTCCTGCAAAGCTATCAAATCCTGCTTTTCCTGTTGTTTTTATCGCTTTTGCTGATTTTATTTTTTCTAATACTTCATTTCCTTTTGCTCCATCTTCTGCAAATGATTTACAAGTTATTATTCCTGTTCCATCATATAGTTCAAATATTAACATTCCTTTTCCAGTTTTGGTTTCTCTACATTCACTATTAACAACTCTTCCTTCTAGTGTAATCCTTCCTGAGTTTGCATCTATTTCTTTTATTTTTAATTTCTTTTCTTTTGCTTTTGATGCTTTTCCAAATATTATATTTTCTGCTTGTGGTAATTCATCCATTTCTGGTGCATATCCTAATCCCTCATCTACTGGCATTTCATAATCTGCATCATTAAATGGACCTTGTGGTATTGGCGGAATTTCTTCATTTTGGTTCGCATGAAATTGTTCTTCTTGGTGTGTTCTGATTGCAATTCCTTGCATTGCATTGTGTACTGCTTGTTCTTCTATCTGTTTAGTTTTTTGTTTGAATTCTTGTACTTCCTGTTCTGTTATTCTTTCTTCTATATTTACATTATATTTTTTTCCGAATAAGTTTAATATTACATTTTCTAGTTCTCTATCTAGTTTTCTTGCTTTTAAAAATTCTGCTCCTTTTATTCTCATATATACATTTATATCTTTTTCTTGTAATTCGACCTTACTTTTTAATAATAGTAATGGTCTCATTAATGGATATTTATGTGCCATATAACATATTAAGTTTTCCCATTCATCATCTACTCTTTTGATATATGTTCCTTCTTTGTATTTTATTATCATATGCACTTGTCCAAATTGAAATCTTTCTCTTAAAAATTTTTCTAAGTACCATATTTCTTTTATATCTATATATTCATCTGCTTCCATCTCTATTTCTAAAGTGTTCATTTTTTTTATTAAGTTCATTTTTATGATTTCTGCATCTGCTATATTACTGTTTGTTTTGTAATCACTAAATATTTGTCCGATTTTCCTGCTTTTTTGTGATACTTTTTCTGCCACTTTTTTCACCTTCTCGTCTTGTTTTTTCTTGTCATATATTATCACATGCACAGAATTTTTTCAAGGGAAATTTTGGGACAGTCCCCTTTTTTCCTTTTTGGAAATTTGGGGACAGAGTCTTCTGGCTATGTTTTTGTCTAATAAAAAAGCTTTAGACTTTTTTATTAAATCTAAAACTTTCTTTTTTTATAAATATTAAAATTTTACTTTAGTGAAAGATTACCATTTTCATCAATATTCAAGTCTGCTTCCCATGCTTCTTTTAAAGCTTCTGAAGTCATGTTTTCAGCTTGAATAGCGGATGCTTGAATGTTTACATCAGCATGTAGTCCATCGAAAATTTTATCTGTTTCTATTATTGTTCCTTCTGCACTTTCATTTTTTTCTAGTTTTACAAGTTTATCTATATCAGAACTAATACTTACTGTTTCCATAAAAGGGATAGTCTCATTTGCTTTGATTATTTTTGGATAATATGCAATTATTCTTTCTGATGTACTATTCTTTTCATCTATGAACCATCCATTATTTGAGAGTTCAACTTCTATTAATTCTGGAGAAATTCCGGTTGTGTTTCCTTCTTTATTGAGCCATCTTTTTGTTATAACAACTCTTGCATACATACCAATTGAGTTTTCTACACATCTTACCGATAATTGTTTTTTATATTTTTTTCCTACTTTAATTCTATTATCATCTTCTGAAAGAATTATATCTGAAAATATATCTTCTAATTCATCTACACTCTCTCCATTTTCTACAATATCAATGTCAACATGTCCCATCACTGCTACTTGTATAGATTCTCTTGTCATATAATTACTATTTTGAAACCATATATTAATTTTCTGGTATGACATTAAAGTTATAACTACTATAACAGTAATGACTAATATTATAATTTTTTTGTTTTTCTTGAACATAAAATCCTCTCCTCTTTTGAAATATTTTAATCCATAACATTTAATGTTTTATCCCAGTCTGCATATGATGTTCCATCTTTTTGATATGATACTTTTGTCATCTCATTTACTACAGTTATATTAAATTCTTGTAAAGTATCTGTATCCATATTAAGTTTAAATTTTAACTCAGGTATATCTTCTCCTACTGATATCACATCTTTATAGTATATATATCCATTTTCTCTTTGTTCCCAATTTTCATTTGATTGAAGTTCTACTTTTACAGAATTTGGTGTAAATATTTTTATTCTCATATATCCTGCATATTGCCCTGAATTTTTTGGTTTTAATGTAATTACTTCATTATTAACTGATTGTTCTAAAGTTGTTATTGTATACCCTGTTGTAATTTCTATTTTTCCTGAAACAGTTGATGTGTCAGAAAAATATGCCCATACTTCTTTTATCATGATTCCTATTATTATTATTGAAATTATTATAATTACTTTTAGATGTTTTTTCATTTGATTTCCTCCTAACTCAAAGTAAATAATATACTTTATTTATATTCTAGGTTTCCTCCATTATTTTTTAATGTAGATTCTACATATCCTGTTCCTATATCACAATAATTATAACTATTACTAAAACTAAATTTTATATTTTCTCCCTCTTCAGCAAGTTCTTCTTGCATAGTTGTTTGTGAATCTATTTTATAGTTTGCACCACTATATACTTCTGAAACTTTAAGTATTGTTCCTTCTGGTACATTTACATTAACGTCTATTGAACTGATTCCTACAGAATCAATTGTTGTGCTAACTATATTATCATATACTTTTGTTCCGTTCCATTCTCCCACTACACTAAATATTACTGGATATTTTCCTAATGTTGCATTATATGATGTAACGTTTACATCTATAGTAGCATGGTAATTTTTTGCTTCTGGCATTTCTTCGTTGTTTCCATCATGTATTTTTATTTCTCCATTTGCATTTACTTCATAACTTCTTTGTGTATCTACATATGTTATTATATATCTTTTAGCATCAGTTTGTGGAGATATTGTATAATCTCTATTTGCTTCTTCTTTTATCCTTTTATCCAGTTCTTGTTTTAATCCTTCATATTTCAATTCTCCAAATCCATTTTTATTCATAGCATCTACTACTGATAAATCTATCATTTCTATTTCTGTTTTTATCTCTGCTTGCAATTTTGCTTCTTTGGATTGTTTTATTATCCCATTTTCTCCTGTCAACATACTTATACTTATTCCCGCTAATATTATTAAAACTATAATTGTTACTACTAAAACAATTAATGTTATACCTTTATTATTTTTCATCTGTTTTTTCCTCCCTATTTAATTTTTATTTATTTTTATTTTAATGAAAGGTTTCCATTTTCATCAATATTTACATCTACTCCCCAAGTATTTTTTATAGCATATACTGCCTCATGGGTTTGAATAGCATCAACATTTATTTCTATATTTACTTTACAATTATCATATACTCTCTCTGTATATATTGTTGTCCCTTCTGCTCCATCAATTCTTTCTTCTTTTGCAATTTTATTTATTTCTTCATTGATTTTTATTGATTCCATAAATGGAATTGTTTCTCCTGCTTTAACTATTTTAGGATAATATACAACTATACGATCTGGGGTACTACTACTTTCATCTATAAACCACCCATTATTTGATAATTGAACTTCTATTGTGTCTGCAGAAGCATCTGTTTGTTCGTTTCCATCCTGATCTAGCCATTTTTTACTTATCATAAATCTTGTATATACATCCATTTCTCCTATATTTTTTATTGATACATGTTTTGTATATTTCTTTCCTACTTTAATTTTATTATCAGCTTCTGAAAGTATTATGTTTGCAAAAAAGTCTTTTCCATTAAGAATATCTAAACTTTCTCCATCTTCTACAATGTCTATTCTACATTTATTATTACTTCCTACTTTTCTAGTATCATACTCACCCTTTTGAAAATCTATTGTTATTTTCTGGTATGCTATTAAAACTATTGCTATTATAATAATAACAAAACCTACAATAATTTTTATATTTTTCTTAAACATAATTTATTCTCCTCTTTTGATATTTTAATTAGTAATACTTAAAGTTTTATTCCAATCTGCATATGGTGTTCCATCTTCTTTATATAATATTTCTGTCATTTCATTTACTACAGTCATATTAAATTCTTGCAATGTATCTGTATCTACATTGAGTTTAAATTTTAATTCAGGTACATCTTGTCCTACTGATATTATATCTTTACAATATATATATCCATTTTCTCTTTGTTCCCATTTTTCATTTGGTTGAAGTTCTAGTTTTACTGAACTTGGTGTAAATATTTTTATTCTCATATATCCTGCATATTTTCCCGAATTTTTTGGTTTTAATGTAATTATTTCATTATTAATAGCTTGTTCTAGAGACACTGTTGTATGTCCTGTTGTAATTTCTGTTTCTCCTGAAGCTATTACATAATTAAAAAAATAGCCATATACTTCTTTTATCATGATTCCTATTATTATTATTGCAATTATTATAATTATTTTTAAATGTTTTTTCATTTGAATTCCCCCTAATTTATTTTAACATATTTTAAGTTTTTTTCAAATATTTTTTTCATTTTTTATAATTAAATAATATTAACCTTAAAACGTATTAAAAAGTGCTATATTTATGTATAGCACTTTTTAGCTTACATTAATGTATTTAGTATTTTATGATTGATTTTGTTACTTGTTCATCTTCATATCCACAGTTTAATTCATAACTTTCAATTGTAGATGTACTTTTTCCACATGATATATAGTCATGGTCATATGAATATTGTCCTTTATGTGGCTCTGATTTTTGATGTTTGTAAATAACTTGCACATCCCCTCGTCCACATGAATAATGATGTTCATGTACAGGGCATAAAATCTTATCATCTTGTGTACTCCCTCCACCTTGGCATCCGCTTGCCCATACATGGCATTTACTATTGCAGGTACTTGTGTGTGAATGATATTTTGGCTTTGTATAACATCCACCTCCTGCACTAGTATCTCCTGTATGAAAATGTTTTTCTTGAGTTAATTCTATTGGAGATGATATATTCTCTTTCAAAATCCCACCTTTAGTCTTGCTTAATATATGCAAATAATATGTGCCTTCACTTTGCATTGTTAAGAGAATTTCTTCTTCTTTGCTAGTAAATTGATTTTCATATTTTTTCTCATCAGTTCCAATTTCATCTGGGTTTGTATTAAATGTCCATTTGCATTTTTCTATATCTATTTGATCATTAAATGACTCTTGAGTAATTTTTACTTTTAATTGTGGATTAGTAGTTACTTGTTCTTTTTCTCCTGAAAATTCCATATTTACCAATATTGAATTGTCGTCATCTGGTTTCTTATTTTCAAGCCAATCTTCTACTTCTTTTAAATCTTCTTTCTCTTTCTCTGTTGCTTTTTCAGTTTCTTCTTTTGCTCTTTTTGCTTGGGTTATTATTCCATTTTCTCCTGTTAACATACTTATACTTACTCCTGCAAGTATTAATAATACTACTATTGTTACTACTAACGCTATTAGGGTTATCCCTTTGTTATTTTTCATTTGTTTTACCTCCTACTTTTATTCTATCATATTTTAAGATATTTTTAAATACCTTATTTCTTCAATTTTTATAATTAAAGATTTTTATTTTTTCTGTAATACTGTATTTTCAATATTTCTTTGTAAAGAAACGCACAAAAATATTGAAAAATATTTTTTGAAATATCTTGATTTTATTGTATTTTACTGGTATCATAATTTTGTTAAAAATCTTTAATTATAAAAATTAATGAAATTAAAAGTCCTATAATTCTAATTTATAGAACTTATTTTTTTCTATAATGAATTATTATTTTATCAATGTTATTCATTGTTTTTATTTATAGTTTTCAAGGTTATAATTACACCATTATCAAGGTATAATAATAGTGCATATTAAAAAGGAAGGTGCTGTAATGAGTGTATTAGATAGATTTTGGGAACATGATATATTAATACAAAAAACAATAGAAATTGAAAGTAATTTATATGATAAAATAGAATATTTATCTGAAAATATTTATGATGCATCTATAAGCAAAATCATAAATGCATGTATAGATGATTTAATAGAAAAAGAAAATGTACAATTATATACAAAAGAAGATAATGAACTTTTCACAAAACATTCTATAATACTTAGAAAAAGATCATTAGACAATTTGAACCTATTAAAAGAAAAATATGGCATATCTGTATATAAACTAATATACATCGCCATAAAAAACGTTATTTTAGAATTAGAAAAAGAGAAAAAATTATAATTTCAGTTATCATTTATAGCTGAAATTTTTATTTTTGTGTCATATTCATCTTCAAGATAAATAATTATTTCTTGCGTATTTTCAATAAAATTTATTTCTCTTATCACATTAAAGTTTATAACAATAAAATTCAAATTAATTGTATTTCTTAAATACAATCTATCTTCCTTAATTTTATATGTTACATTGTTCATAGATATCTCATCAATATCTTTCCCCTCCATTTTTATAGATATATTTGGGTTTTTGTTTAATTTTTCTAAAAATTCTATTCTTTTCATAACTTCTCCTCATAAAACAAAAGATTTTCTTTGAAATAAAATTTTATAGAATAAAAAAATATAATACTAAACTACTATATTAAATCATGTAATATAATTTTTTTCAATAGCTGAACACAAAAAAATCTCACTTTTTTTGTGAGACTTTTTTATTTTCTTAATATATATCTATAAGTTACACCATGACTCATGACTGTAAACCATGCTTCATCATCTCTTGGAGAAATCCAATATAATATAGGTTTAAATAATTCTTCAGAAACCTTAACAATTTCTCCAAAATCTTTTACATCAATAACATTTGTTGTATCAACTTCCATTTTACTACTTACTTGTACTATTTTATCTTGGCATAAACGTAAGATCCTATTTAGTTCCATTCTAAATTCATTTCTTGTCTTATTCATTACAATAGTTTTTGTAAATACATATCTATAAATTAATAGTGAAATTACCAATCCAATTATACTAAATACTGTTTTTAGTGTACTTGTGTCTGAATGTGTTTCCACTTCTTTTGACACATATTGTGTATCATTTTTATTATTTTCTCCAGTTATTGTAGTTGTCTTTTTTCCTAAATCTATAGAAATTGTTGCTATCTCTGTATTTGGAATATTTTCATCTTCAATAGTCGTATTTGTTTTAATTTCTAAAACAATATTATATTTGGCATCTATACTTAGTTCCATTTCTTTTTCGAAATTGTTTACTAAATTGTTTTGTTCATCTAAATTTAATATTAAATTTTCATTTATTTCAAATTTCTCATCTATTACAGTTGATTCTGTTGGTTCTTTTAAAATATATTCTTTTGTCCAAATTTTTTGTTCTTCCCCATCTTTAGTATATACTCCATTTAATATTCCTTTTATGCTATATGTATATTTTATTGTTGATTTTTCATTTGAATTATAACTATAATGTAAATTTAAATTTATATCATCAATTAAGTCTGTTATATATGCTGTTTCATTCATTCCTAATGATTGATTATCTATATATTGATTTGGAACTAGATTTACACTATAATCATATCTAAAATTATTTGTATATTTATATATTTCTTCCTTTGTTTTACTTGTAGTTCCTCCAAAAAAAGAGCCAAATAGAGTTGCAAAAGAAATCACAAATAAAATACTTGCTATTGCTATATAAAAATATCTAGTTGATTTACGCAATTTTATTTTGCTTCTTCTCTTCATTGCACTCATTTAATCCTCCTTCTTTAGTTTCCTGTTTCTACTGTTAACTTTTCTTCTGTTTGTAAATTGTGTATCCATACTGCTGGATATCCTACATATCTTATTTTAAATATCACTTTTCCTATTACTTGTTCTTGTGTAACTGGTTCTATATCTTCTGTATTATTACTGTCTCCTTTTGTTATAAATGTATATCTACCATTTTTTTGTGTTTTTTTAGTTACCCTATGAATTACAGTATATCCTTCCATTTGATACTCTATTATATCGCCTTCTTCAATATCATTTGCATTACATTTTTTGATTATCGCTACATCTCCTACATGTAATTCTTTTTCCATACTTCCTGTGGCAATTGCTACTGGTTTTATTGGAAATATCCCTAATGCGAACCATATTGCTAATATTATACATATTACAAGTGGAATGATATTTCGTGGATCTGAATTTATAATTTTTTCTTTTGTTCTAAATATATCATTTTTATTTTTTTCATATCGTATATATAAAAATAATATCATTGGTATTACACTATCTATTATTGCTACCATTATCCATGGTGCATTTGGTAATATTGGTGATAACCATAAATACAAATTTGTTCCAAGCTCATAAATTATTGCAGGTAAATAATTTGAATTTATTGCTGTATATGAATATAATATATTTTTTGCTATCAATGGTAACAATGTTTGTGCTATTGTTTCCATTACAAATAATCCTGTTAATTGTGTTGTAAAAATTCTTCTTAATCCTAATTCTATTAATATATATACAATTGAAATTAACACTGCAATTTTGTTTTTGTCTTTTTCATATACATTATTTATTAATTTATATCTTATATATTCTTTTGCAATTATTACTGTTGCAAATGTCCATAAATTTACGATTATTCCTATTATTGTTCTTGAATATGGGTTATTTCCAAAAGTAATAAATATCCCTGATATCAAATATGTTATTATATATGCTAAGACTGCTATAAATGAATATGATATTATTTCTTTTTTTAATTTTTGGATTTCATATGACTTTCCTAATGCATTTTTTAAAAATATTGCTAATCCTATCCATATTATTGGATTTAAAATATACAAATATATTGTATTAATTTTTACTGATAGCAGAAATTCTGCTAGTAAGCCATATACTAATATTATACTTATTATTATTATTGTTGCTTTTTTATTTTTTTGCATATCTCTTACCTTTTTATAAATTAGGTTTTTATTGGGAAAGGCAATATGGTTATTATATTGCCTTTATTTTTTATTTTTGTTTAAAATCTTGTGTTCCATTAAATGATCCATTTACTCCTGATTGTTTGTAATTAAATGCTATTGTAAATGTTGCTGTTTTTACTGTAGATGTTGTTACTGATGGATCCCATTCTACTGAAAATTTGAATGTTTTTGTTTCCCCTGGAGCTAATTTATCACCTGTACTAACTGTTGGAACTTTTACTTGAATTGGGCTATTTGTATATACATTACCACTTCCTGTAAATCCATCTCCTGTAACTGTAAAGCTTTCTATTTCTGCTGGTAAATTTCCTGCATTTGTGATGTCAACTGAAATATTAGAACCATCACCAGGTGTTGCTAAGTTGACTGTAACTGTCATATATTTTCCACCTTCTGAGACAACTGCAGTATTTGGTGTTGTTCCATCTACTATAGAATTTGAAATTTTTTCAGAGCCTTTAACAAATTTAACATCCCAGTTTGCATTTATATCTGCTGTACCAGAGATTGGTAATGCTTGATTAAATGCTGCATAACCTACAGCTAAAGCTAATAGTAATACAATAAGTACTATTGCTACATAATTCTTTTTAGATTTTTTCATCTGAATTCTCCCTCCTAATTTATTTATCTACATAATTTTATCATTTCTTTCCTATTTTTACAATCTTTGCCATATTACTTTTATTTTACATTTTCGTTACATTTTTCTTGTAAAATGTAACATTTTTGTAATTGTTTTGTAATAGATTTATGTATTTTTTTGTGATATTATATAATGAGAAAATTTATAAGGAGTTTTACGAATGTTAAAAGATGTAGTTACAAATGTAAATTATTTAAATAATATCCTTAATGAAAAAGATTTGGATTTTATAAATAATTTTGATGATGAAATAAAGAAAATCAATTTTAAAATATCAAATCAAGAAAACACTAGAAATTGCATTGTTGAATTAATTTCTTCTATTGCTGATGTTTTAAATTTAAATGACCCAGAAATTGATAATTATACATTATATAAATATAGTAATGAATTAGCATCTATATTTGAAACTATTAATGAGAATATTCAAATGCTTGCTGATTTGAAAACTAAATTAGATACATTAGATGGTGAAATTATAACTTTGCTTTTAAATGTAGAAAATTCTACACATCCTGAATCTTATTTTGATAATATTATTCATAACATAAAGTCAAAAATTGATGATTATTCAACATTATCAGAAAAAACTGATTCAAAATTATCATCTAACAATGCTCAAATCAACATATTTTTGGATAAACCTGAGACTAAAAAATATCTTTCTGGATTTAATATTGTTTTGAATAATATAGATAATGAATTTAATCCATCACCTGTGTCAAAACATTTTTCTTATGCTTCAAATGAAAAGGATAATAATGTTTTAATAATTTCGGAAAAGGATGATAAAGTATTTCTTCCTTATAAAGTTGAAGAAATAAATGATTATTTGGAACAGTTTCCTGACCAATATAATTCTTTTGAAAGCGTTGTTGCTAAGGAATATATCTTACCTTTAAATTATTATATGACTCATCCTGTTATTGCAAGATTTAGAGAGGCATATTCTTTATGTAGAGACAGAGAAGCTAAAACTATTTTTGAGAGTTTAAAATATGGTATGGATTTGATGTTTAATAGAAGATTGAACCCTGCTATTATAGCAGCTTGCAAAACTCAATCTCAATTATCTAATTATATAAATTGCTTAGAAAAAAATGATTTAAAACATTTTACTGATTTTGAAATAAAATTTGAGGTTAATCCATTTTAGGGAAAAAAGGGGACAGTCCCCTTTTTTCCCTTTTGGTAATTTGGGGACTGTCCCCAAATTACCCTATTAACTTATCTAATAATTCTGAATATGGTAATCCTACATTTTCAAATAATTTTGGATACATGCTTATTTTTGTAAATCCTGGCATTGTATTTATTTCATTAATATAAATTTTATTAGTATCTTTTTCAATAAAGAAATCTACTCTTGCTAAACCTTTTCCATCAATTGCTTTAAATGCTTTTACTGCAATTTTTCTTATTTCTTCTATCTGTTCTTTTTTAATATTTGCAGGAATTACTGTTTTTGACTCAGGTATATTATATTTTGCATCAAAACTATAAAATTCTTCTGCTGACATTATTTCTCCAACAGTTGATGCAATTACTTCATTTCCATCTTGTAGAACCGCACATTCAACTTCTTTTCCATCTATTGCTTGCTCTATTAAGATTTTTTTATCATATTGTCCTGCATTTTCTATTGCAAGTTTCAATTCTTCTATATTTGTTGCCTTTTTAACTCCTACTGATGAACCTGAATTTGAAGGTTTAACAAACATAGGAAATTTTAATTTTTTTGTTATTTTTTCTATTTTAAATTCTTCTTCATCAAAATTTTCATTTACTATTTTATATGAATTTTTTTCTCTTTTTACGTACACATATTTTGTTTGTGGAATTCCTGCCTTTTCAAATATTATTTTTGAATATACTTTATCCATTCCAACACTTGATGCTAGAACACCACATCCTACATATGGTACTTGTAACATTTCAAACATTCCTTGTATAGTTCCATCTTCTCCACCTAATCCATGCAATACTGGAAATACAATATCTAGATCTTTCAAATACCATATTAAGTTATATATTTCTTCTTTTTTATTATCTTTTACTTCATACCATTTTCCATATTTGCTAATGTATATTTCATGTATCTCATATTTTTCTTTATTTAAATTTTCTATTACTGATTTTGCTGACATTTCTGATACTTCGTGTTCAGTTGAAATGCCACCATATATTATTCCTAATTTTCTCATTTTATCACCCTATATAATTTTATTTTTTATTTTAATTTTTATGATTAATTATTTTCAATTTCTTCTTTTGAAGTTTCACAATATTTGCATCTGTACACTTTTTTCTCTTTATCTGTTAATACAAATACTTGATCTAATTCTTGTTCTATAGATGTTATACATCTTGGATTTTTACATTTTACAACATTCACTATTTTTTCAGGTAGTTGTACATGATATTTTTCTACTCTTACATCATCTTTGATTATATTTATTGTAATGTTTGGGTCAATATAACCTAATATATCTAAATCTAGGTCTATATTTCTATTTATTTTTATTATATCTTTTCTTCCCATTTTCTGGCTTTTGGCATTTGTTATTATTGCTACTGAGCAATCTAATTTTTCTAGTTCTAATAATTCATATATTTCCATTCCTTTTTTTGCTTGTATATGATCAATTACTATTCCATTTTTTATGCTGTCTATATTCACGTTTTTTCCTCCTATTCTATTTCTAATAGTTTTAATATTAGTGCCATTCTTATATATTTTCCATATCTTACTTGTTTAAAATAACATGCTCTTGGATCGTCATCTACTTCTGTTGATATTTCGTTTACACGTGGTAGTGGATGCATTATGCATAAATCTGATTTCGCTTTTTCTAATTTTTCTTTATTTAATATATAATAATCTTTTAATCTGATATAATCTTCTTCATTGAAAAATCTTTCTTTTTGTACTCTTGTCATATATAAGATATCTAATTTATCCATATATTCTTCTATGTCATTTGTTTCTACATATTCTATATTATTTTTTTCTAGTACTTCTTCTTTTAAATATTCAGGAATTTTTAATTCATCTGGAGAAATTAATACAAATTTTATATTTTTGTATCTTATCATCGCAGTTATTAGTGAGTGTATGGTTCTTCCAAATTTTAAGTCTCCACATAGTCCTATTGTTAAATTTTCTAATCTTCCTTTTTCACATGATATTGTTAATAAATCTGTTAGTGTTTGTGTTGGATGATTATGTCCTCCATCTCCTGCATTTATTATTGGCACAGTTGATTTCATTGATGCTACTAATGGTGCTCCTTCTTTTGGATGTCTCATTGCTATTATGTCACTATAACACCCTACTGTTTTTATTGTGTCTGATACACTTTCTCCTTTTGCTGTTGAACTTGATGAGGCTGATGAAAATCCTATTACATTTCCTCCTAATTCCATCATTGCTGCTTCAAAACTTAGTCTTGTTCTTGTACTTGGTTCAAAAAATAAAGTAGCCAATTTTTTATGCTTGCATTTTTCTGAATACTTTTCAGGATTTTGCATAATATCTTTAGCTACTTTTATTAGTTCGTCTATTTCTTTAACTGTTAGTTCTTTAATATCGATTAGATTTTTCATTTTTTAATTCTTCCTCCTTATTTTATCCTTTGTTACTTTTATCAAAATTTCTTTATTTTGTCAAGATTAAAAAAATAACTAGGAATTAGTATTTCTAACTTCTAGTTATCACTATTTAATATTTTTACTTCTATTAATAATATATTCAACAGGTTTATAAACTGATGTATAAGGATTGCAATTTATACTACTAACTTCTCTTCCACCTCTAAGTTGTTCTCTTTCTAATTTTTTACTATTTTCTATTGCTATATTTGTTTTATCTTCAATAACATTATATATATTCATATTCTTTTCATAATTTGGAATATAACTTTTTAAATCATTTATTAGTTCTTTATTAGAAAAATATACTTTGCTTGTATATGAATAGTGTAGTCTATACCATAACTCAAAACAAGGTGTAGAAATAATAATCTCTATTCCATTTTCTAATGCTAATTTTATTGCCTCATCTATTCTTTTTTGTTTATTAATATCTATATCAGTATCAAATATACAATATATTTTATCATCATTTTCTATATTTATATCTTCTTTTTTCATATAGCAAATTAAGCTTTTAACCATATTAACTGGATCTGTATCATTTCCATAGGCAAATTTTAAGTTATATGGATTATCTCGTTTTTGGAAATTTCTAAAGTATATTTCTTCCGTTTTATTTTTTCCTTCAAATTCAAATAATATATTTTCTTTTGTTCTTTTACTCTTTCTATTTCTTTGAATTTGTTCTATTCTTCTGGCCATAAGTTATCACCCATAGCTATGAAAGGTATTGCACCATATCTTCCGTTAAGATATCCTTTTTGTATATTTTCTGTTTTTCTAACTGGAAAATCATCTAATGGATATAAATCTGTAGCCCCTTTCTTATAATCTTTTTCCGTGAACCATATTTGGTCTCTTCTAAATAGATTCAAACTTAATAAATTAGTGTCATGTGTATTAAATATTAATTGTGCACCATTTTTGTTATATTCTTCACTATTAAACAGCTTTACAATATATTTCACTAAAAATGGATGTAAACTTCTATCTAACTCGTCAACTATTAGTATTTTTCCTTCTTTCAAAACATGTAGCAAGATTGGATTTAAAATAAACATATTCTGTGTACCTAATGATTCTTCACCTAAATCCAAACTAATATTTATTTCATTTCCTTTATCATCTATTATATTGTGGCTAGTTGTTACATTAAAACTTTTCGTTCCTTTTGGAAAAAATGCTCTCAATTCTGGTGGCATCATTGATAATTGTTCCTCTGGAATTTCTACATTAGAAACATTATATCCATTTATATTAATTTCAGCTTCATTTAAAACATGTAATGAAAAATCTTTTAATTCTCCACTTTTATCATTATAATATTGCTCAAATGAAATACCTCTTAATGGTTCATAATCAAATAATACATTTATTCCATTTGTAATAAAATCAAAAACTGGTTTAGTTTTTGCATAATTCCAAGTAGTAGCTGTAGCTAGTAAAAATTTATTCTCCATGTTTTTCATTATAATATCTTTTAAAGCATTTTCTGTTATAGTGTGATGATAGTTATTTACTTTTGTTCTTTCGAAAATTTCTGTTTCTTTTCCATTTGGATAATAATATAAATATTCTTCATAGATTTTATCTTGATCAGCTGAGAATCCATATGCATATTTTATATTATCTATTACCATGATAAATTCAAATGAACTGGGTTTGGTTATATTCTTTTCATCAAATTTAAATGGATTTATAGGTAATTTCATTCCTGGTTGCATATTATTAGAATTTCTCATCATCAATATAACGGCATTTATAGCTCTAAAAATATTAGTTTTTCCTGAAGCATTAGCTCCATATATTACTGCTGATTTTAAATATTTTTCATTTTTACATTCTATTAAATTTTCTGGTATCTCTTTATCAGAAGAAGCTAGCATGCTGAAAACTACTTTCTCATTTATAGACATAAAATTTTCAACACTAAATTGTACTAACATATATATACCTCCTAGTATAATCTTATTATATTATACTCTTTTTATTCAAATTTGTAAACAGTTTTTATAATTATTTTTGGTTTTTTTGCATTTTTTATGCAATTTATAATAGTAAACATTAAAAAATATTGTTTTTATTTGCATATATTGCTTTTTTTATTCATTCGCTGTTGACTTTTTATAGATAATGTAGTATATTATTTATAGCAATAAAAAAATCCTAATGCTATAGTAAACATTAGAATTAATTATATAACCTTCGGCAAGTTATATTTGTTTTATTATAGCACGCGTTATTGTTAGAAGTCAATACTTCTAGGATGGAAATGGAGGAAATACTATGAAAAAAAATCAACACGTCACACCAAAAGGTGACTTTTGGCAAGTAATCGGTGCTGGTAATTTAAAAGCTACTAAATTGTTTGGCACTCAAAAAGATGCAATTGATTATGGCAGAGAAATAGCTAAGAATCAACATTCTGAATTAGTTATTCATAACACTCATGGAAGAATCCGTGATAAAGATAGTTATGGTAACGACAATTGTCCACCAAAAGATAACAAGTTTTAATGTAAAGGGATATCTTTATCCCTTTTTATAAATTTTTAGATAGTTTTTTAAGACATTCTATAATTAATCCCATATCATCAATAAAACCAAATTCATAGATTTTTTTCATAGCTCTCATTATTCTTTGTTAACTTATTAATCTTTTCCCTATCCTATTTTGTTATAACACAAATATTCTTTTCTCTACATTCAAATACCACATCTAATACTATACTTTGCATTTTTATTGAAATTTTTTAATTTTTTCTCATTCTTATTTTTCTAAATCAATGGGTTCATATTAAACCTTTTTTCTGTTCTTTCAATTACAATATCTTTTATATTTTTTTCCCTTTTAAATATTTTTTATTCTTAAAATTAGCCCCTTTACAGGGGCAACGTTTAGAACCGTATCATTGCTTTTGATTCATTTATCATACAGTTTAGTACCTTAATGATAAATCTACAAAAGATACAAATAACACAGAAAAGTAAAATAAGTGTACCACATTTCACATAAAATTACATTTATCGTACCAGTTATGTGGTTTTATTTTTACTTTAAAGTTTCTAAATATGGTAATACTTCACTTAATATTTTACTACCTACTGGTGCTGCGACACCACCTCCTTGGTGTCCACCTTCTCCTGTTGGATTATATAATGTTATTAAAAGAACTATTTGAGGATCATCTGTTTCTGCGACTCCACAAAAAGAAGTAACATATTTATTAGTATTTACACCATCTTCTGATGTACCTGTTTTACCACCAACATTATATCCTGCAACTTGAGCATTTTTTCCAGTTCCTTCTGAAACAACACTATTCATCATACTCAAAACTTTTTCTGCATTTTCTTTAGAAATTATTTGTTCACCTGTTTCAATTGGCATTTCTGTAGTTTCACCAGTAACAGAATTTTGTATACTTTTTACAATTCTAGGTTTTATATATGTTCCATTATTCGCTATAGATGATACTGCTGTAATCATTTGAAGAGGAGTGATTTCAAACCTTTGACCAAAACTAATTGTTGCAAGTTCTACTGGTCCTGCTTTTTCCTCTTTTACAAAAATACTGTTAGCTTCTCCTGGCAATTTTATTCCAGTTTTTGAAAATAGTCCAAATTTTCGTAAATATTCATAATATTTTGTAACACCAATTTTTTGGCCTAATCCTATAAATACAGGGTTACATGAATTCATCAATCCTTGTCTTAAACTTTCTGGGCCATGTGGTCTATAATACCTCCAACATTTTATTCTGGTTCCAGCAACTTCAATTCCACCACTACAGTTAAATTCTCCTTGTTTATCTATATCTGTTACAATACCTTCTTGCAATGCTGCTGATGCTGTAATAAGTTTAAATACTGAACCTGGTTCATATGTATCTGAAATTGCTTTATTTCTCCACATTCCTTGCAATATTACTGTTCTATCTTCTTGCGACATTGAAGACCAATTTGCTTTTAATTCTTCATCAACTGGTTCATATGGTGTATTCAAATCATAACTTGGATATGTAGCCATTGCTAATATATCTCCATTTTTAGGATTCATTGCAATTACACTTCCACCATCTGTGCATACATTATCAATACAAGCTTCTTCTAAATACTTTTCAACTATTGATTGAATTGTCATATCAATTGTTAAAATAAGATTATTTCCATCAACTGCTGCAACATACTCCTCCGCACCTAAGCTTTCTCCTGTGGCATTTGTTTCTCTTTCAATTTTTCCATTTGTTCCTTTTAATTCATCATCATATTTTGCTTCGATTCCATCTAGTCCTTGATTATCACTTCCACAAAATCCTATTACTTGAGCAGCTAAATCTCCATATGGATAATATCTTTTGGAATCTTCATCTATATTGATTCCTGCTGTAATCCCTTCCTCTTCAAGCCATTTCCTCAATTCATCAGTTTTTTCTTTTTCCACTTGTCTTACTATTGTTTCTATTGAACTTATTTTCTTTACCTTTTTTAATACTTTTTCATAATCTAATTCAAATATTTCACTTAATTTCTTTGCAACTTTTTCTTTATCTTCCTCTGCTATGTTTGTAGGATTTACAGTAATCGCTTCTACACTTGAACTTACTGCTAATACATATTTTCCTGTACTATCATATATAGTACCTCTTTTAGCTGTTATAGTCCTACTTTGGGATTGTTGACTACTCGCTTTTTCGCTTAGTTCAGCTCCCCATACAAACTGTATGTAAGATAGTCTTACTGTTAAAAGCACAAATATTAATATCACTATAAATAATGCATTTCTCATTTTCTTTTTATTTGACAATGAAATTGGCATAAAAAAATCACCCATTTAATTTTATGCTATTATTTATTAAAAAATGCACTAAAGAGGACCGTCCCCTTTAAAAAGGGACGGTCCTCTTTGGTGCATTATTCTAAGCCGAAACTTACTCCTAATGCATTATTTAATTTATTCATTATTTGTGTGTCATCTATATGCCCAATTTTTTCTTTCAATCTACTTTTATCTATTGTTCTTATTTGCTCAGCTAATACTACAGAATTACTTTTTAACCCACTAGTATTTTCTCCAAGTTCTATGTGTGTTGGTAATTTCGCTTTATTAGTTTGGGACGTTATGGCAGCAGCAATTACAGTTGGACTATATTTGTTACCTAAGTCATTCTGTATTATTAAAACAGGTCTAATTCCTCCTTGTTCTGAACCTACAACTGGACTTAAATCTGCATAAAACATATCGCCTCTTTTTACTATCATCTTCTTCACTCCTAAAATTAGTATATTTCAAGTCTATATATTTCTATATTTAAACTATTAGTTTGAAGTAAAGTCAATAGTATATTACATATATATTTTCGTAAAGTGTACTAGTATTACTCCGTACTATTTACCTTTACCTCATTATATAATATGTAAATTGTCGTTTTTTGTTTATTGTCCTTTATTTCCATCTGTGTTGGTTTATATGTTTTTTTGTCTATGTGTAAGATTTTTTCTTGTATGTAAATATTTTCTAGATTACTACTTGTTTTCATTATTATTTCTGTATCAGTTTCTTCATATTTTGCTTTTTCATCTTGCTTATAATCTTCGATGAAACTAGATAAATCTAAGCAATTATCTCCTAAATAATTGTAATTTTCTAAAATTGTGTTTAAATTTAAATTACTATTTTCTATTTTTAGATTTGTTCCATCTCTTTCTATTCTTATTCCTGCTATATTACTTGGTTCTATTACTTCTTGTATACTTTTATTTTCATTTTGATGTATTTGTTTTAATATATATTTATTACTATTTTTGTTACTTGTTACATTTACTGTTATCTGTGTTTCATATTCACTAATGTTTAAAATATAGTCTACTATTTCTTGACTATTTTTATTATTTCCAATTTTAGAATTTTTAAAACTATTTTTATAAAAAATTGTAATTATTACTGCAACTATAATTATTATTAATAAAATTAACCAATATTTCTTTTTCATGTGACCTCCTTGATTGTTTTTTATTCTTTTAATTATATTTGATTATTTTTTAAAATATGCACATGAAAAAAACTGGTATTTTTATAACCAGTTCTAAATATTATTAAAGTATTTTTCTACTACTTCAAATAATTCTTCTTTATTATTTATATGATTTATTTTATCTCTAAATGTGCTTGAATCTTTCATATTTTTTGTATACCAAGCAATATGTTTTCTCATTTCATTTAAAGCTACATTTTCTCCTTTTTCTTTTATATCAAGTTCTATATGTTCTTTTAAAATTTGATATTTTTCTTCTGCTGATGGTTTTTCTAATTTTTTTCCAGTTTCTAAATAATATTGTATCTGTTTAAATATCCATGGATTTCCCATTGAACCTCTACCTATCATTATTCCATCTACTCCAGTATATTCAAACATCTTCTTTGCACTTTCTTCATCTATTATATCACCATTACCTATTACAGGAATTTTTACTGATTGTTTAACTTGTTTTATTATATCTAAGTCTGCTTTTCCTCCATAAAATTCATCTCTTGTTCTTCCATGTATTGTTATTGCTGATATTCCATTTTTCTCTGCCATTTGTGCAAATTCACATGCTACAATATTTTGATTATTCCAACCTTTTCTTAATTTTAATGTTACTGGAACTTTTGCATTTTCTACAACCTTTTTTATTATCTGTTCTGCTTTCTCGATATCTAATAATAATTTACTTCCATCTCCATTTTTTACTACTTTAGGAGCAGGACATCCCATATTTATATCTATTATATCAGCTATATCATTTAGATATTTTGTAGCATATCCCATTGTCTCTGGATCACTTCCGAATATTTGCATACTTATTAGATGTTTTTCTCCATCCGTTTTTAAAAGTGTTTTCGTTTTTTCATCCCCATAAAATAATGCTTTAGAACTCACCATTTCTGTACACACTAGGCCTGGATTAAACTTTTCCACTATAATTCTAAAAGGCAGGTCTGTGACACCTGCCATTGGAGCTAATATTAAATTATTTTCTAATTCTACATTTCCTATTTTCAATTTTTTTAAGTACATTTAATTATCCTCCTAGAAATAGATATATAACTATTGATTAGTCAAAGACCCCCGACGAAAACCATAGATATGTTTTTGACAAGAAATAGTTATATATCTATTTCTAGGTAAAATTAATTACTTGTTAAACATACCCGTTTTTCTTTGACTACTTATATTTAATAATATTCCTATACATAGAAAACTCGTCATCATAGAAGTACCACCATAGCTAACAAAAAGTAACGGCACTCCAGTAATTGGTAATAATCCCATTGTCATACCTATATTTTCTAATGTATGAAATAAGAATATTCCAGCAATACCTGTTGCGACATATGCACCAGCTTCATCTTTAATACCTTTAGCAATTTGAATTGCCTTTGTAATAATAACCACATTCAATATTATTACTGAGCCGGCCACTATAAATCCCATTTCTTCACCGATTACAGAAAAAATAAAATCAGTTGTTTTAGGATATAAATATCCTAATTGTGTTTGATTTCCTTCTAAAATTCCCATTCCTGTAATTTGCCCTGCGCCTATTGCAAGTTTTGATTGTAATACATTATATCCTGCGCCTCTAGCATCTTCTTCAGGATTTAAAAAAGTATCTATTCTTTTTTTAGCATGTTCTGGTAATATGAAATTATATGATACCGGTACTGCTATAACTACTAATGCAATTGCTGTTATTATATATTTTTTATCTATACCTGCTACAAATATCATTAATACTGTTGCCATTATATATGCAGAAGCTGTACCATAATCTGGTTGCATTATTATTAATACCACTGGTATACCTACTACCAATAATATCAATCCAAGTTTTAAAATTTTATTTATTTCGTTTCTGCCTCTTCTTTGTAAGATTGATATTATATATGATAAAAATAATATTACAAATATTTTAGATATTTCTGCCGGTTGCAATGAGAATAATCCGTCTCCTATATCAAACCAGCTACTGGCACCATTTATAGGTTCTGTAAATAATACTGCAATTAAAGAAATTATCGATATTGCATATAATATTGGAGATAATCTTATCATAATTTTATAGTCTATAAATAGTGCTATAAACATTAAAATAATACTTATCCCCACCCAAATTAATTGTTTTTTAAAATCTTCCAATCCAGAATCATAAGATGCCGAAAATAATGCTACAAGTCCTATTGCACATAATACTATTGCACATACTGGTATCCACCATTCTATTTTTCTAAAATTCTTGATATTCAATTTGACCTCTCTTTTTTAAGATTGTTCTTTTTCAACCTTCTTTTCTTTTTTTGTTTCTTTTTTATCTGTTTTCTGCTCTTTTGTATTTTCTTTTTCTGGCTCTGTTTGATTTTTTTCTTCAACCTTTTCTTCTTGTTTTTCTTGATTGTCTACTTTTTCATTTTTTCTTGCTTCCTCTTTTATATTTAATATTGGTATATTTGCATATAAAGCTGGAGCTCCATTTGTTCCATCACTGTTTTCTTTATTTGTTAATCTTACATCCATTGCACTTTCATCAATGTCTATATATTTTTTTATTACATCTATTATTTCTTGTTTCATCAAATCTAAAAAGTCTGCTGATACATTTGCTCTATCTTGCATCAAAACTAGATGTAGTCTCTCTTTTGCAGCATCTTTAGATTTTAATGTTTGCTCTTCTTTTTTTGCCATCTTCTTAAAAAACTTCATTATGCTTTCAAACATTATTTATTACCCTCCAACTTTTGTTTATTTTTTAAATATGTTTTTTATTTTTTCAAAAAACCCTTTTTCTCTTCCTGGTATTGTTACTTCTATATTTTCTCCTAATACTCTTTTTGCGATTTCTAAATATGCTTTTCCTGATGGTGCTTTTCTATTTTGTATTACAGGTTCTCCTTTATTTGTTTGTGTTATTATGTATTCGTCGTCTGGTACTACACCTATTAAATCTATTGATAGCAAGTCCACTATATCATTTACATCCATCATTTCGCCTTTTTTTACCATGTTTGGTCTTATTCTATTTATTACCAATTCTGGATTTTTTATTTCTGATGCTTCTAATAATCCTATTATTCTATCTGCATCTCTTATTGCTGATATTTCAGCTGTTGTTACTACTATTGCACGATTTGCTCCTGCAATGGCATTTTTAAATCCTTGTTCAATTCCTGCTGGGCAGTCTATTAGTATATAGTCAAATTCTTCTTTTAATTTGTTTACTAAATTTCTCATTTGTTCTTCATTTACTGCACTTTTATCTCTTGTTTGTGCAGCTGGTAACAAATATAATTCTTTAAATCTTTTATCTTTTATTAATGCTTGTCTTAATTTACATTTTTCTTCAACAACATCTACTATGTCATATACTATTCTATTTTCTAGCCCCATTACTACATCTAGATTTCTTAATCCAATATCTGTATCTATTAATACTACTTTTTTTCCTTCTAAGGCTAAGCTTGAACCTAAATTTGCTGTTGTTGTTGTTTTTCCAACTCCACCTTTTCCTGATGTTATAACTATAACTTCTCCCATATTTCCCTCCTTAGGATATAAAATCCCAATTTATACATCTATTATCATACTATGAAAATGGCAAAAAGTCAATGTATTTGGTAAAATTTGCATAAAAAAATTGCTATTTCCCTAAGGCTTAACTTCACTTTGTTACGTACTTGTAATACTTTAATTATTACATATAAATATAATTAATATAAATGAAAACATTTTGTATATCTAAATTTTGAAATAGCAATTGTTAATAAAAACGATGAGCCTCATTCAATGTGAAATTGAACATATCTCATCGCTTTTTTTATTCATAAAAATAATCTATTATCCCATTATATATTCCCCATGCTAGTTTATTTTGGTATTCATCTTCTAATAATAGTTTTTCTTCTTCTGGATTTGATAAAAATCCACATTCTACTATTGCTGTTGGTATTTCGATATGTTTTATTATATAAACATTATCTATTGTTTTTGCAACCCTATTATTTTCTTTTTGTATTGCATCATTTAAGTTGCTTTGTATTTTTTCCGCCAGTTTTTTTCCTTGCTCGTTTCCTTGTTTATAAAATGTTTGCCAGCCATCATATTGCTGTTGTGGTATTTTGTTTAGGTGTATTGATACAAATATATCTGCACTTGATTCATTTCCTATTTTTACTCTATTGTGTATGTCTGATATCTTTTTCTGTTTTAATGTTTTTGAATCTATATCATATATTGCATTTTCATCAGAACGCGTAAGTATTACGGAAGAACCACTTTGCTCTAATAAATTTTGTAATTTTAGTGCTATTTTTAAATTTGTTTCCGCTTCTGTTGTTCCTCTACTACTTTCAGCGCCTTCATCAGGTTTTCCATGTCCTGCATCTATTACTATTGTTTTCCCTGATACTGGCAACGATACTGTTGGAATCATTTCTTGTTTGTCTGTTACTAGAATAAAAGCAAATATTGATACAAATACACTCATTACTATAATTGCTATTCTTTTTTTATTTAATACAATCATAAAAAATCCCCCATACTCTTTTATAATTGTATTAGTCTTTTCTGTTTTTATGCATAAAAATTTTATCATTATGTGTAAATTCTTTCAGCCATTTATTTAAATCTTTTTGTTTTTTAAAAATTAATACTTTTTCTTTTGGAATATTTTTCAAATTATCCACAATTGTAGGTCTTTTCTTTTTATTATATGTAATAACATATTTTAAAAATGTAAAATCCAAACGTTCCTTACATCCTGGTATTTCAGCTCTTTCTTTATTATGTGTTTTTATAAATCTTTTTAGAACTCCTTTTAATTGTGCACTAGTTGAATAATCTAACCAAATTATTAAATCAGCTTTATCAAAACGTTCTTTAAGTGTTTTATTGTAATTACCATCAATAATCCATTTGTCTTCTGATGACTTATTAGATATTATCTTGTCTCTTTCTTCCTTATCTATTTGAATCCAGTTTTCTTTAAAATTAATCCCATCTAAATGAATAGCTGGAAGGTTTAATTCTTTTGATAATACATCACATAATGTACTTTTCCCACTTCCAGAACCACCAACAATAGAAATTCGATTATACATAATAATTTCCTCCCGATTATCCAATATTATAGACATACCCTACTTCTTTATATCTTTTTCCATCTTTTTCAAAATATTTTTCATCAGTCATTAATTTTCCACCAATTTTCTCATAGAATTTTCTTCCATTTTCATTTTTTTCTAAACACCATATTATCATTTTGTTTTTACTTTTATTTTTCAAATCATTCATTACATATTCTACTAATTTTCTACCTATACCTTTTCCTAAACTATCATAATCCACATATATTGCTATAATTTCTGAATCTATATCACTATTTTCATAGGCTACATTGTCATCATATCTACAATATCCTAATATCTTTCCATTTTCTTCCGCAACTATTACATTTCCAATATTATAATGTTGTCTCCATTTTTCTATTTTTTCATTTCTATCAAGATTATCTAAAGTTGTATCATCTATTATACCTTTATATACTTTTTTCCAATCATTAATGTTTATATCAACAATTTGTTCAATGTCTTCATATTTAACTTCTCTAATTACTATATCTTTACATTTTAAATCATTATTAATTTTGTGTACTGGGAAATTTGTAGACTTAAAGACCTCTTGTAAACATCTAGGTAAAATAGTATATTCTTCTATTTTATCTAGATCTATCCATTCGTATTGTAAATATTCTTTGCCTTCTATATTATGCATTGTATAATCAATATTCTTATCTTCTTCATTTTTAAATTCTATCCTATGCAAGAAATATATTTCATGATATTTTTTATTTTCCATTTCAAAAAAATTTTCTATTGTTGCAATATACCCTGTTATTTCAATATCTTTTCCCAACTCTTCTTTGATTTCTCTCCTTATTGTTTCTTCTGAGCTTTCGCCTATTTCTACTCTCCCTCCTGGCAGACAATAATGGTCCTTATTTATATTTTTGTGAGTTAAAATCTTGTTATTATGTATAATTACTCCTCCTGCACGTATATTTAGCTTATAATCTTCTACATCTAAAGTTAAATCCATATCAATTCTCCTTTCTTGTTTCTACATTTTATCACTTTAATATTTTTATATCAATAGGAAAATACAGGAAATATTATTTTTATGAAAAATCACCATAGGGATGCCCCTATGGTTCTAATTTTAATGTATAAAAAAACTCTTTTATTCCTGTTTCTGTTTCAAAAAATATTCTATATTTATAATATGTTCCTGTTTCAATTCTTCCAACATTTACTGACCCCTCTATTGTAGCTGTTGTATTTCCCCCGGGGTTCAACTGTTACTGGATTTAAGTTTTCTGTTCTTGAGTCATATGCGCTTCTTGAGTCAACTGATTCTAATAATTCAACTTTTCCATTTGTAAATGTATTTTTAGAATTGTTTCCTAATTGTAATGTTATTGTTAATGTTCTGGGAATGATTGCAAGTTTGCTTTGGACTTTCATAGTTGTTGTAATCGAATTTCCCACACATTGTTCATCAACTACTTTTAGAAGTTCCATCCCAAATAGATTTTCTATCTTTGTGGTTGCTGAAAATCTATTAATACCATTTTCATCTTCTCCTACTGGTGGTACTTCTATTTCTTGTTCTTCCATTTTAGCTATTGCTGTTCCATTTATCGTTAGTTCTTCTGTAAAAATCGAATAACCTGTTGATATAACACCACATATGACAAGCATTATTATAATTATATATACTGTTTTTAATGGTTTCTTTCGTTTTTTTATCTTATACTTCTTCGTTTTTACACACCTTTACTTTCAATATTCTTTTGTCTTCATATTCTTCTATTTTAAATGTTAATTCTTTTGTTTCAATTACTGGATTTTCTTCTTCTGATGGAATTCTTCCTAATTCTTCTTGCAAGTATCCTGATAATGTATCATAATCTCCTTCTGGTATATTTGATTTTAATATTTTATTTACATCATATATTGGCATACTTCCTGAAATTATATATGTTTTGTCATCTATTTTTTCATATTCTTCTTCAATTTCATCATATTCATCAAATATATCTCCAACTATTTCTTCTAATATATCTTCCATTGTTACTAATCCTGCTGTTCCACCATATTCGTCTACAACTATTGCTATCTGCACTTTGTTTTTTTGCATTTCTTTGAATAATTCATTTATTAATTTATTTTGTGATACAAAATATGCTTCTTTCATTATACTTTTTATTTTAAATGTCTTTTTATTAATATTTTTTATTAAGTCTTTTACATATAATATTCCTTTTATTTCATCTATTGTTTCATCATATACTGGTATTCTACTATGTTTACAATCATCTTTTATTATTTCTTCTAATAGTTCTCCTGCACTTGTATTTATATCTACAGCAAATATGTCTGTTCTATGTGTCATTATTTCTGATGCTGTTATATCATTAAATTCAAATACATTGTTTATATATTCTTTCTCATCTTCTTCTATTGTTCCATTTTCTTCGCCTTGGTCTATCATCATTTTTATTTCTTCTTCAGTAACTATTTCTTCTTCATTTTCACTTACTCCAAATAGTTTTGATATTGCATTTGTTGTAACTGTTAAAAGTTTTACAAATGGTGCTGTTATTATTGATATTCCTCTTATTATTCCTATTGTTCCAAATGCAATTTTTTCATAATTTTTCATTGCAAGTCTTTTTGGAACTAATTCTCCAAATATTAGTGTAAAAAATGATAATATTATTGTTATTATTACTATTGATATACTTTGCCACACTCCTACACCTATTGGCATTAGTTTATTTAATTCTGGTGCTAGCATGTCTGCAAATGTGTCTGATGCAAACGCACTTGATAAAAATCCTGCAAGTGTTATACCAATTTGTATTGTTGCTAGAAATTTACTTGGCGTTTCTAGCATTTTTTGTATTTGTTTTGCTTTCTTGTTTCCTTCTTTTGCTTGCTTTTCAATTTTGTTGTCATTTAATGATATAAATGCGATTTCACTTGCTGCAAAAAATGCATTTAATGCTATCAATATTACTAAAACAAGTATTTGCATAATCATCCATTTACTCCTTTATATTCTTGACGTCTATCTATTGCATAACTACTTCCAATTATAGATTTAGCCATATGTTTTACTTGGGCTCCAACTTCTCCTATTTCTAATATGTTTGAAAATCTTCCTTTTTCGGCTATTACTGCTCCTATTGATATTGATGTTAATGAAAATTGTTCTATTATCCCTTTTCTATTTGCTACTTCTATAAATCCTTTTTCTAAATCTTCTTCTGTGAAAAATCTTGTTACTTCTTTATCAAACATTGCTATTATTGTTTGACAAATATCATCTACCTCAATATCTGGTACTATTGCTATAAAGTCATCTCCACCTATATGTCCTACAAATGAATTTTCACTATATTTATCATGTATACATTTTAATATAGTGTTTGCTGTAAATTCTATTATTTCGTCTCCTTTTAGAAATCCGTATACATCATTATAAGCTTTGAAATTATCTAAGTCTAAATATAATACTGAAAATTCTTCTTTATTTGTTATTCTCTTTTTTAATTCTGCATGTATCTGTACATTTCCTGGTAATCCAGTTAATGCACTTATTCTTCTATTTATTGTTAATAATCTATTTAAGTTTTTTACTGTACAATATAAATAGTCTGTATCTACTGGTTTTTTTATATAATATTCTACTGATTCTCTCAATACTTCTAGTCTATGTTCTCTATCTGTATTTGAAGATACAACTATTATTGGTGTTATTTTATTGTCTTCATCAGTTCTTATTCTTCTACATAGTTCTGTTACATCTATTCCAATTGCATCTTCATTTATTATTATTAAAAATGGTATATTTTTTAATGCTTTGTCTATCTCGTTTGTTGATACCCCTATGAATTTGAATTCTTTATCATTTTTAAATAGTTCTCTGAATATTGGTAATGATGACGAATCATCATCTATTATATATACTTCTTGTGCCATATTTTCTCTCCTATTAATTTACAAATTTTGCTCCTCTTGTTTTTTCTATTCCACTTCTATTTTTTACTACTACTTTTAATCTGTTTTCTCCTGCTACCATTTCAACTTCTCCCTTATATGTTTTGTCATTTACTTCTACTGTTTGTGGAGTTCCATCATTTAATGTTAATTCTACTGTTGCAATTTGATCTTCATCTGTTGCTTCTATTATAAATCCTACTTTTCCATTACTTAAGTATGCTGCTGAAATTGATATTGTTGGTTCTGTTGCTCCTACTACTTGTTGTATTTTTGATGCTTTTTTTCCGTTTATATCTACTACTTCTATTGTTAATGTATGTGGTCCCATTGGTGCTGTTATTATTCCTTCATATTCTTTTGCAGAGACTTGTATTTCTTGGTTTTCTCCATTGTCCCAATTGTATGTTATATAATCTATTTCTGTTTCACTTGTTGATATTATTTTTATACCATTTGATACTGCTTCTAATTCTATTGTTGGTATATTTGAAACAGTATATTGTTTGCTATATTTTACTTTTTGCCCATTTTCTTCTGTTACTTCTAGTGTTAATGTATTTGTTCCTCCTAATAATTCAATTGTTTCTGTTAATTGTTTTTGATTGTTTCCATTTATTGTTGTTGCTTCTTCTGCATTCCACCAATATTCTAATTTTGTTATTCCTCTTATATGATTTACTTTAATTTCTAATGTATTATTATCATCATCTCTTACTATGTCTATTGTTGGTTTTGCACTTGCTTCTACTGTTTCATTAATTTTTTCTTTTGAATATATACTTCCTATTATTATACATATTCCTAGAATTATTATACTTAATGCATATATTATTACTATTGTTTTTTTACTTAATGGATTTTTTTCTTTTTTTACTTTTGGCATCTTTTGATTTTTATATACTCTATCATTTTCTCCGCCTGTTACTAAAATCTGGTTCACATAATCACCCCATTGTTTATCATTTCGTTAAAATTATATCATAAGCATTTTTAGTTGTAAACAAAAAAGTAGAAAACTTTTTATATAGTTTTCTACTTTAATTTTTTATAATACAAACCTTTTAATTAATATAATTCCTACCAAAACTGTTACTAATAATCCTAATGTAAGCATGAAATATGTTTTTGTACTACCAGTTGCTACTGCTAATATTACTTGTGCTTCATCTATATCGTCTTCTCCTTCTTCTTGATTGTCTGGTGTTGAATCTCTATCTGGCACATCATATTCATTATCATCTTCTGATATTTCTGCCACATTTGTTTTTAAGTTTAAGTTGTCTTCTCCATTTATCCATGTTAGTACAACTTCTACTATTGCACTTTCTCCTGGTTGTAGTAATGTTCCTTCTAGTTGTCTTGTAGATATTACATTATTTCCTTCATCTGTCCATTCTGGATTATCTTCTGCAACAAATTTTAATCCTTCTGGTACATAGTCTGTTATTTCTGTTGCATATCCTGGAATATCTCCTTCATTTGTTATTTTTATTCCAAATCCGAATTTTACTGTTACTTCATCTAGTTTTTTTCTATGTAATTCTACTTTTACTACTGGTTCTGGTACTTCTGTTCCATCATATCCTGTTTCTGTGATTTTTTCTACTCCATCTTCGATTACTATTGCTTTTGTTACATATTTTAATAATGCTAAATCAAAATATTCTACTTTTACATTTTCTATGTCTTGGTCATCTTCTCCTTCATTCCACTCATCTGGTTCTGAGTCTTTATCTTTTATAGGGTTTCCTTCTTCATCTGTGTCATCTGATATTTGTGCATGGTTTGTTATTATATATTCATTTGAATTTGGGTCTTTTACTTTAAATGCTATTTTTATGTCTTTATAATGTAGTATTGTTCCATCAAATGCTTCTATTAAGTTGTCTTCTCCATTTTCTTTTGATAGATAATTTGTTTTTACTTTTACTGCTTCTTCTACATTTTCTGTTTCTTGGTCATTTTCGTCATACATTTTCCACATATATTCAACATTTGTTGAATCTTCTGGTAAATATTCTAGGAATTCTGGTATATCATCTGTTATTTCACTTGCATATCCTGATATTTCTCCTTCATTATATATTCTTAATGTATATATAACTACATCATCAACATGTACTAATAATGGTTCTTTTGTATGTTCATATCTTATTTGCCCATTTTCATATTTTGCTTGTGGCTCTCTATCTGTAACAGGTCTATCTTTTACTTGTGTTATGAATTTTCTTAATGCTAAATCAAATTCTTTTACATATACTTTTTCGAAGTCATCATCATCTTCGTTTCCTGGTACATATGGATTGTTTTCTTCATCTTGTTTATATCCTGGCAAATCTTTATCTTCTGGTATGTCTTCTTCTACATTGTTAGAACTTGAGTCTACATCTTCTGGCACTATTGTTTCACCATATTTATATTCTGATATTTCTGCTATATTTGTAATTCTTTCATCAGGTATAGCATTTTCTGATATTTTACATTCTATCTGAATATCCTCATAATCTAATGTTGTTCCATTAAATGCATCTATTTCTTTATCTGTTAAATATTTAGTTGTAGCAAGTCTACCATCTTCTGATATCTGCCATTGATATCTGGTATTTATTTCACTATCAGCAACAAATTCCAAATATGGTGGTAAATAATCTTTTACCTCGCTTGCATAACCATCAATTTCTCCTTCATTATATACTCTAATTGTGTATATTACTGTGTCTCCAACTTTTAATGCTACTGGTTTTTTAGAATGATTATATATTGCTGTTGTATCTGTTTTATTTACTAATGGACTTACATCTACTACTGGCTCTCTGTTTTGTGCCGTTTCATTTACTTGTGCTATAAATTTTCTTAAACTTAAGTCAAATGTTTTTACATATAATTTTTCAAAGTCATCATCATCTTGTTCTCCTTTATAATAGTAATCACTATCTGTTAAATCATCTTTATTATCTGTATGTCCTTTATAATCTTCCATGTTATCTTTATTTACATCTGGTGCATTTTCTGGTTCTGAATCTCTATCTACTGCTACAACATTATCTTCTGTATCATATGCCCCGCTTATCCATGCTACATTTGTTAATATATTTTTGTCTCCTGCTTGTGGTTTATGTATTACTTTACATTGTAATTCTATTGTTTCATAATCTAGTTTTCCAGTTTCATATGCTTGTAAATCTTTTGGTGTTCCTGCTATATCAAATGTTATTTTGTTTGTTGTTGTGTCATATGTTACATTATATGTATTTTTATCTGCTCCTGTAGAGTCTTTTGATGTTACTGTACTACTTGGTATATATATTAATCCAGTTGGCAATTGGTCTATTATTTGATTTGCATATCCTGTTTTTTCTCCTTCATTATATATTGTTATTGAATATGTTACTATATCATTTTCTTGAACATATACAGGATCTTTTTTATGATTGTATGTTGCTGTTGTTTCTGTTTGTAATGTATCTTCTGATATATTTGGTACTCTTTGTGGTAATTTTAAATTTGATAATTCTACTCCATTTATTTCTGTTATATATTTTCTTAATGCTAAATCAAATATTTTTACTTCTTCTGGTGCATGTGTATTTGTTGCTTTAAATCCAACTGTTGCTGTTCCTGATATTTCTACTTCATATCCTTCTGGTACATCATTTTCTATTACTTCATATACAATGTCTACTCCATCTTGTTTTTTTGGTAAATCTGTAAATGTATGTGTCCAGTTATTGCCTTCATCTAATGTTACAGTTTCTTTTACTTCTTTATTTGCAAGTAAACTTACACTTACTGATTCTGGTCTGATTCCATCTTGGTTATTTGCATCATCCCATACTTTTGTTACTGAAACTGATGTTAAGTCTGTTTCATGTGTATTTACTACTGTAAATCCATCTGTTGCATTTCCTTCAATACTTACTACATATCCTTCTGGAACATTTTTTTCTTGTACAATATATGTAATAGGATTTCCTCCTGATTTTAATGGTAAGTTTTCAAATGTATATTTCCATCCATTGCCTTCATTTAGTGTTACTGTTTCTTTTTCAACTCCGTTTGCAAGTAATGTTACATCTACTGAATCTGGTCTTAATCCATCTTGATTGTTATTATCTGACCAAACCTTAGTTACTGATATTTGTGTAATTTCTGGTGTATGTTTATTTGTTATTATATATCCTGTTTCTGCATCTCCTGTTATTTCATTTGTATAACCTTCTGGTATGGTTTCTTCTACTGTATATTCTATTGGTTGTCCATTTGCTTTTACTGGTAAGTTTTCAAATGTATACTCCCATCCGTTTTCAGCATTTAATTCTACTGGATTTTTTGTTATTATAACTCCATTTGCTTTTAATTCTACAAATATAGAGGTTGGTCTTATTCCATCTTGATTTTCTGCATCATCCCATACTTTACTTACATGTACTTGTGTTTCTTCTGGTGTATATGTGTTTGTTATTATATATCCTGTTTCTGCATCTCCTGTTATTTCTACTGTATATCCTGTTGGAACTTGAACTTCTTCTACTTCATAATTTATTAGATTACCATTTTTATATTTTGGTAAGTCTGTGAATTTTCCTGTCCAACCATTTTGTTCATTTAATGTTACTGTTTCTTTTTCTGCTCCATTTGCTAATAATGTTACACTTACTGATGTTGGCCTTTTTCCATCTTGATTATTTGTATCTTCCCACACTTTTGTTACTGTTACACTTGTTTGTGGTTGTAAAATTAGCTTTTCGAAATCATCATCATCTTGTTCACCTTTGTAATAGTATTCATCATCTGTTAAATCATCTTTATTATCAGTATGTCCTTTATAATCTTCCATATTGTCTTTGTCTACATCTGGTGCATTTTCTGGCTCAGAGTCTCTATCTATTGCTACTTTATCTTCTTCTGTATCATATGCCCCGCTTATCCATGCTACATTTGTTAATATTTTATCTGTCGTTTCACTTGGTACTTCTGTTACTACACATTGTATTTCTATTGTTTCATAATCTAAGTTTCCAACTTCATATGCTTGTAAATCTTTTGGTGTACCTTGTATATCAAATGTTATTTTGTTTGTTGATGGTTCATATGTTACTTTATATGTATTTTTGTCTGCTCCTGCTGAGTCTTTTGATGTTACTGTACTTCCTGGATTATATATTAGTCCTGTTGGTAGTTGGTCTATTATTTGACTTGCGTATCCTGATTTTTCTCCTTCATTATATATAGTTATTTTATATGTTACTATATCATCTGTTTCTACTGATACTGGGTCTTTTCTATGTTTATATGTTGCTGTTGTTCCTGTTTGTAATGCGTTTTCTTCTATTTGTGGTATTCTATTGTTTATATCAGTTTGGTTTACTTTTGTTATATATTTTCTTAAACTCAAGTCAAATATTTTATGTGTATTTGTTATTGTATAATCATTTTTTTCATTTTCTGTTATTTGTGCTTCATATCCTTCTGGTACTACTTCTTCTATTGTATATACTATTTCTACACCTTCATCTCTATATTTTGGTAAATCTTTAAATGAGCCTGACCAATTATTATTTTGGTTTAATGTTAATGTTTTTCCTTCAACTTTATTTCCATCTGCTAATAAATTTACTGTTACCTGTTGTGGACGTATTTTATCTAAATTATCATGGTCATTCCATATTTTATTTACTTTTACTTCAGTAGTTTCTGGTGTATATGTATTTTGAATTGTAAAATTATTTTTTGAGTTTGTTACTACATTTTCTGTATATCCTGTTGGAACTGTTTCTTCTTTAACAGTATATACAATTTCTTTTCCTGCTTTATATTTTGGTAAATTTGTAAATGTATATGACCAATCTGTACTAGATGTTATTGTTATTGTTTGTCCATCAACTTTTTCTCCATCTGCATATAAACTAATTTGTATTGATGTTGGTCTTTTTCCATCTTGATTATTTGAATCTATCCATTCTTTGTTTACTTCTACTTGTACAACTTCTGGTGTGTGTGAATTTGTAATTATATATCCTGTATCAGCTGTTCCTGATGACTCTGATGTATAATTTGGTACTTGTTTTTCTGTTACAGTATATTCTATTTTTGTTCCATTTTGATATTTTGGTAAATTTTCAAATGTGTGGCTCCATCCATTTGATTCATTTAATGTTGCTGTATCTACTAGATTTTCTCCATTTTTTAGTTCTACTTGTATTGATGTTGGTCGTATTCCATCTTGATTATTTGTATCATTCCATTTTTTATTTACTGTTACATCTGTTATTTCTGGTGTATGACTATTTATAATTGTAAATGTTCCTGTTGGATTTTCTACTATTTGTTTTTGATATCCTGTTGGTACTTGTGCTTCTTCTACTGTATATTTTATATCTGCACCATTTTCATCCTTTTTCATTAGTCCTGTAAATGTGTATGTCCATTTATTTGCTTCATTTAATGTTGCTCTTTCTACTTCTGTACTTCCATTTTTTAATATTACTTCTATTGATGATGGTCTCATTCCATCTTGATTGTTGCTATCTTGCCATTGTTTTATTACTGTTATCTCTGTTTCTTCTAATTTAGCAGTTAATCCTACTGTTTCTTCATGTGGGTTTAACTCTAAATCTGCAACTGGCTGTTCTGCTTCTAATGTTATTGTTGTTCCATTATCTGTTCCTTTTAACCATAATGTTTTTGTTGTTGTGTTATATGAAGTTTTTAATTCTATATTTACTTCATTTCCTAAATTACTTGGTATTGATATATATATATCTTGTCCAACTAATTTTTCTATGTTTTGTTCTTTTAATACTGTTCCTGAACTATTTGTAAATTTATATTTTGATGAATTTATTTCAGTTCCATCTCCACTTGTTACTTTTAATTCTATACTGTATTGTAATTCATTGTTTTTATCTATTCTTATTGGTCCTACTATATTATTATTACCTTTTCTTATAATCTGTAATTGATATTTTCCACTTTCATCTGTTGATAATCCTGTTGTATTTACATTTATTGGCTTACCGATTTTATAATTATTTTCTTGTGTATAGTATTTTGCATTGTTTATAGCTGAATCTATTAAATAATTATACAATATTCTAGCTTGTTCTTCTCTATCCTCTCCACCGTTTGCTATTTCTGATAATTGTGTATATCTTATACCATCTGTAGTCACAGTTAACCAATCATATAATGATTTTTTGTCAAATTCATTATCTCCATCTAATTTTGCATTCATGAAATACCATATTACTGCTTGTTGTACTGCTTTTATATCACTGTCAGTTAGTACTGTATTATATTCATAAATTGTTACTTGGTCAGAATAATCATATCCATCTACTGGCTCATAATAATATACATCATATTCATCATCATATTCTATTCCTATTTTTTCTAATAATTTGTCTTTATCTGAACTTCCAGGAATATAACTATTATCTAATACCCACAATAGTTCTCTGTAATAACCATTTGGATCTAAAATTTTTGCTACTATATCATCTGGTGTTCCTTGTGATGGGTTTCCAAGTAATTGTATTAATTTATCTCTATCTTCTTGTAAATCAAATGATAAATTATATCCTACAATATTATCTACATTTATTTCCCATGATTCACCATATTCGCCTTTTAAACAATATAATTGTCTCTGCGCAACGCTTTCATCTCCTCTATTTCCTGAATCATAGTTTCTCAAATTCCATAATGTTTTACCACCATTATCTGGCCTTCCTATTGAATACCCCATTCCGTCTTTGTGTGTAGCATTAATTCCTATGTATAATACTTCGTTTCCCGCAAAACTTACTAGATTGAATATTAGGTATACTACTAATAGTAATATTACTCCTATAATAAGCACTTTTTTCTTCATTTGACACCCTTCCTTTGTATCTAATTTTCCAACTTAATTATATAATTATCGACAAAAAAAATCAATGTTTATTTTTACTAATTTTTAATATTTAAAAAAATGTTACAATTCACATCCTGTATTTGAGTAGGGTGGGGGTGCTATGCCTTATTTTATGAACTTTTCGGCTCAATACGATATTTAAGAATTTGTAATATAGTTTATTGCGTCTCTTTCACTCAGGCTCAACTCCTTGTATATTCATTACGAATAAATGACGAATGTGATTGGAGAATTATTAGAAACTCTTAAATAATTTTATGGAAAATGTTCACGTTGAGCGTAGCGAGGACTAAGTGAAAGGGTGCCATAAAATTATTTTAGAGTTTCTTATAATTTGTATTGAGCCGAGGAATTTATAAGAAATGAATATACAAGGAGTTGCCCGTGAACATCCCTCAATAAATTATTTAACAAATTCTAAAACATCTCCAATCACATTCAAAGTTCATAAAATAAGGCATAGCACCCCCACCCTACTCAAATACAGGATGTGAATTGTAACAAAAAAGATAAGAAACCTTTTCTAGTTTCTTACCTTTTCATATTATTATAATATAAATTTCTTAATTAGTATTATTCCTGTACCTATAGTTGCTAGTAATCCTAATGTTAATGTGAAATATGTTTTTACTAAACCTGTTGATACATTTAATATTACTTGTGCTTCATCTATATCATCTTCTCCCTCTTCTTTATTATCTGGTGTTGAATCTATATCTGGCACATCATATTCATTATCATCTTCTGATATTTCTGCAACATTTGTTTTTAGATTTAAGTTATCTTCTCCGTTTATCCATGTTAGGATTACTTCTACTGTTGCACTCTCTCCTGGTTGTAGTAATGTTCCTTCTAGTTGTCTTGTAGATATTACATTATTTCCTTCATCTGTCCATTCTGGATTATCTTCTACAACAAATTTTAGTCCTTCTGGTACATAGTCTGTTATTTCTGTTGCATATCCTGGAATATCTCCTTCATTTATTATTTTTATTCCAAATCCGAATTTTACTGTTATTTTATCTAGTTTCTTTCTATCTAATTCTACTTTTACAACTGGTTCTGGTACTTCTGTTCCATCATATCCTGTTTCTGTAATTTTTTCTACTCCATCTTCGATTACTATTACTTTTGTTACATATTTTAATAATGCTAAGTCAAAATATTCTACTTTTACATTTTCTATGTCTTGGTCGTCTTCGCCTTCATTCCATTCATCTGGTTCTGAGTCTTTATCTGTTACAGGATTTCCATTTTCATCTGTGTCATCTGATATTTGTGCATGGTTTGTTATTATGTATTCATTTGAATTTGGATCTTTTACTTTAAATGCTATTTTTATGTCTTTGTAGTCTAATGTAGTTCCATCAAATGCTTTTATTAAATTGTCTTCTCCATTTTCTTTTGATAGATAGTTTGTTTTTACTTTTACCGCTTCTTCTACATTATCTGTTTCTTGGTCATTTTCGTCATACATTTTCCACATATATTCAACATTTGTTGAATCTTCTGGTAAATATTCTAGGAATTCTGGGATATCATCTGTTATTTCACTTGCATATCCTGATATTTCTCCTTCATTATATATTCTTAATGTATATATAATTACATCATCAACATGTACATATAGTGGTTCTTTTGTATGTTCATAAGTAATCTGTCCATTTTCAATTTTTACTTGTGGTTCTCTATCTGTAACAGGTCTATCTTTTACTTGTGTAATGAATTTTCTTAATGCTAAGTCAAAATCTTTTATATATACTTTTTCAAAGTCATCATCATCTTCATTTCCTGGTACATATGGTTTATCTATTTCATCATTTTTATATCCAGGTAATTCTTCATCTGATGGTATATCTTCTTTTACATTATCAGCTGTTGAATCAACATCTTTTGGAACTGTACCTCCATTATATGTGTATTCTGATATTTCTGCTATATTTGTTAAATTTGTTTTTATTGGTGCTGTATCTGATATTACACATTCTATTTGTATATCTTCATAATCTAATGTTGTTCCATCAAATGCAGTTAAGATTTTATCAGCTAAATAGTTTGTAGTTACTATTCTACCATCTTCTGACACTTGCCATCCATATGTGCTGTTTATTTCACTATCTTGTGCAAGTGTTAAATGTGGTGGTAAATAGTCAGTTATTTTACTTGCATAACCATCTATATCTCCTTCATTATATACTCTTAGTGTATATACAACTTTGTCTCCCACTTGAACTGCTACAGGTTTTTTAGAATGATTATATATTGCTGTTGTGTCTGTTCCATCTACTAATGGACTTACATCAACTACTGGTGCTCTGTCTTGAGCTACTCCATTAACTTGTGATATGAATTTTCTTAAGCTTAAATCAAAACATTGTAATTTTATTCTTTCTATGTCTTGGTCATCTTCTCCATCTACCCATTCATCTGGTGTAGAGTCTATATCATCTATAGGATTTCCATTTTCATCTGAATCATCTGATATTTGTGCATAGTTTACTAGTACTCTATCTGATGTAGCATCTTCTACAACTTTACATAGTATTTGTGCATCTAAATAATCTGGATTTTCTTCACTAATTGGTGCTTCTGGATTTAATGCTTTTAATAAATTTGCTGTATAATTTGGCTCTCCTTCTACAGAGTTTAATTCATCACCTTGTCCTTTTGCATACCATGTAGTTGTTACTACTTGTCTTCCATCTGTGTCATATCCTTCTAAGTTCCAAATTCCATTATATTCTTCATTTTCTGCTACAAATTCTAATCCTATTGGTAATGTGTCTTTTATTTTGCTTGCATATCCATTTATTTCACCTTCATTATATACTCTTATTGTATATAATACATAATCTCCTGGTTCTACTGTTAATGCTGCTTTTGAATCTTCTTCATATATTACGATTCCATTTTCTATTGATTTTACTACTGGTGCTCTTAGATATGTTCCATCTATATTTCCAGTATCTGTTACATATTCACCTGGTTCTATATTTTGATCTTTACTTATTGCCGCTATATGTTTGAATAATGCTAAATCAAATTTCTTTTCTATTGGCATTAATACTAATTTTTCAAAGTCGTCATCATCTTGTTCACCTTGATAGTAATAGTTGCTATCTGTTAAATCATCTTTGTTGTTTGTGTTTCCTTTATAGTTTTCCATATTACCTCTGTTTACATCTGGGTAATTTTCTGGTTGTGAATCTCTATCTACTGCAACTTTTCCTGAATCTGTATCATATGCCCCATTAATCCAAGCAACATTTGTTAATATTTTTTGTACTTTTTGATCAGCTTCTTCTACTACTTTACATTTTATTGTTATTGTCTCATAATCTAATCCATTTCCTGATTTATATGCTGACAAGCTTTTTGCTGGATTTTCTGTTGTGTTTACTATGTCAAATACTATTTGATTTGTTACTGTATTATATGTTAAATTGTATGAGTTTTTGTCACTTCCATTTTTATCTTTTGATACAACTACTGCTGGATTTTCTGTAGAACTTATTAATCCTGTTGGTAATTGATCTACTATTTGACTTGCATATCCTGCTTTATTTCCTTCATTATATATTGTTATTGAATATGTTATTACATCATCTTCAACTATTACTACTGGATCTTTTTTATGTCTATATGTTGCTGTTGTTCCTGTTTGTAATGTATCTTCTGATATATTTGGTAGTCTTTGTACTAAACTTAAGTCTGATAATTTTACTCCATTTATTTCTGTTATATATTTTCTTAATGCTAAGTCAAATTCTCCTGGTCTTCCTATTAATTTTACTGGTGTTGTTTTTTGTGTTCTATTTATTTCTACTATTGGTTGTTCATTATTTAATGTTATTGAGTCTGCTGTTTCTGTTCCTGTTAACCATAGTTTCTTTTCAGTTACTTCTTCTGTTATGTCTATTTGAACATTTACTTCGTTAACTGTATTTACTGGAACACTTATATAAAATCCTTCTGGTCTTCCTACTAAATCTTTTATTGTTACATCTCCTAATGAGTCTCCATTAGAATCTACAAATGTATAGTCTATTGGTTGTCCACTTTCATTTGTTACTGCAATATTTATTGTATATGGTGCATCTCCATTTTTGTCTATTACTATTGGTCCTATTATATCATTTGAATTTACTCTTTTACTTGATATTACATATTTTCCGTCTTCATCTTGTGTTAATCCTGATGTATTGACTTCTGCAGAACCACTTAGTTTATAATTATTTTCTGCTGTATATTTGTCAGCATTTTTTGATGCTTCATTTACTAAATATTTATAATATCTTTCTGCTTGTTTGTTTCTGTCTTCTCCTTCAGAAGTTCCTGGTCTTGTCAAATCTGAAAGTTGTGTATATTTATTTCCATCTGTTGTAATTGTTAACCAATCTGATTTATCTAATTGGTCGAAGTTTGAGTCTTCATGATTTGTATAATACCATATTGCTGCTTTTTGTACTGCTTTTATATCAGCGTCTGTTATTAAATAATGATATTCTTCGTAACTATCTCCATCTTCATAATAGTATACATCATATTCTTCATCATATTGTATTTTCATTACGTCTCTAATAAATGTGTCTCTATCAGTTTGACCTTCTATATATGCATTATCTAATATCCATAGTAATTCTCTATAGTATCCATTTGTTGGGTCTAATAGTTGTTTTAATATGTCATGTGACTCTACATCATTTCCTAATAATGTTAATAATTTTTCTCTTTCTTCTTGTAAGTCATATGATAAATTATATGATACTATATCACTATTATTAGCATTCCATGTATCTCCATAGTTTGCTTTTATACAATATAAATTTCTTTGCTGTGTATTTATATCACTTACATCATTTGAATTATATGTTTGTAAATGCCATATGTAATTTCCAGTTCCTGCATTAGTAGGATTTCCTATACCATATCCAATCCCATTTAAATCAGTTTTTGTTAAATTTACATATATCGTTTCTGTACTAGCAGCATAACTTATTATATAACTTAATAAAAATCCTATTATTGCTACTATTGCTATAATTACACCTATTTTTTTACTTTTCATTTTTTTCATCCTTTCTGATTTTTCAGAGTTTCATACATTATTAATTATACTTCTTTTTTACTTTAAAAGCAATGTTTTTTATATATTTTATATAAAATTTTTTTAAATTTATGTAATCTTAATGAAATAAATTATATTTGTAATATTTATCTATTTTCATCATATATTTTATTGACTTTATTTTTGGAGGCTATAAAGTGAAATTATTTAAAATTTTAGTTTTATTTATTATTTTTCTGTTAGTTTTTTCTTATAATTATAATATTTTTGCTGATGATGAAGATTTCGAAAATATAGAAGATATTTCTTCATATATTGAAACATCTTCTAATATTGTTACAGAACCTACTATAAACTCTAGGGCTGCTATAGTTTACGATAGAAATTCTGGTTTTGTTCTATATGGTAAAAAAGAAAATGAACAACGAAAAATGGCTTCAACTACGAAAATTATGACTGCTATTATTGTTATCGAAAATGCAAATCTGGATGATATTGTTACAGTTTCCAAAAAAGCTGCGGGTACAGGCGGTTCGAGACTTGGTCTACATACTGATGACAAAATCTCTGTTAGAAATTTGCTTTATGGATTATTATTAGTTTCTGGAAATGATGCTGCTGTTGCTCTTGCTGAACATGTTGGTGGAGATATTCCAAGTTTTGCAAATATGATGAATAATAAATGCACTGAACTTGGTTTGACTTCTACTCATTTTGTTACTCCTCATGGATTAGATGATGATGAACATTATACTACTGCTTATGAACTTGCAAAAATTACTGATTATGCTCTTGAAAATGAAACTTTTCGTAATTATGTTGGCACTAAAACTTATACTATTACAATTAACAATTATTCAAAAACTCTTTCTAATACAAATGAACTTCTTGGTAGCTTAAATGGCGTATATGGTGTTAAGACCGGTTTTACTAATGGTGCTAATCGTTGCCTTGTAACTGCTGTTAAAAGAGGTAAAATGGATTTAATTTGCATTGTTCTTGGCGCTGATACAAAGAAAGATAGAACTAAAGATAGTATAGAATTAATTGAGTATTGCTTTAATAATTTTGAGTTGTTTAATATTAAAGAAAAAATTCAATCAGAATTTCAAAATTGGAAATTATGCAATTCTTCTAGTTTTAATGTTGTTAAAGGCGTTTCTAACAACATTTCTCTTGAATTAGATGCTTTACCTTATGATTTTTTTCCAATAAAGAGTAATCATTTTGATGATATTAGCATATATATATATTGTACTTATAATCTTCAAGCTCCTCTTGAAGCAAATTCGATTATCGGATATTTATCAGTTAGTTTAGAAGATAGAAATATTGTTACTCTTAATATACGTAATACTAATTATATTCCTGAGAAGAATTATAAGGATTTCTTTACACAAATGCTTAAAAATTATATTTATAGTCTAGAGTCTATATTTTTTGAGTAAAATCTATTGACAAAGTTTGATTATTTTGTTATTATAATAAAGCGTTATGATGTACCGCAGGTATAGTTTAGTGGTAAAACGAGACCTTGCCAAGGTTTAGTCACGAGTCCGATTCTCGTTACCTGCTCCAAAGCATAAAGCAAAATATTCGGCGACGTAGCCAAGCGGTAAGGCACGAGTCTGCAAAACTCTGATTCATCGGTTCGATTCCGATCGTCGCCTCCAATTTTACTGAAAATACTGTCTTTAAAAACAGTATTTTATTTTTATATTTAACACAAATAGGAGAAAAATTATGGGAATAAAACAAGAAAATGAAATAACAATGAAAGTAAATTGTGGAATAAAAGAGCTATGTAGAATTCTAGAAGACAAAGGATTTAAAGTTGTAGATAGATTTACGATGAATGATATATTTATGATTCCAAATACTTTAAAAACTAAAATAAAAGATTTAACTAGTAGAGAAATTCTAAAAGATGCAATATTAATAAGAGATATAGAAAATCAATTTAAAGGAAACAGAAATAAAAAAATAACTTTTAAAAAGAAAGAATTCAATAAAAATGGTGATATATTAAGTCAAGAATCTATTAATTGTGATATTCTTAATATAGATGAGGCTGTAAATTTTTTTAAAGCCATTAATTATTATAGAATAATGAATATTATAGAAAGTGATATTGTTTATGGAAAAGAAGATTTTGAAATAGCCATAAAAGATATAAAAAACGGAGAAAATTTAATTGAAGTAGAAACAGTAGCAAATAATGATAATATTAATACCATAGAAAAATTAAAAACACAAATTATAAATTTACAAATTCCTGTTGATACAAGTAATTTTTTCGTAAAAAAAGCAGAAATAGAATTAGATAAAATATTGAAGCAATAGATATGTTTATTTAATATTGAAAAAGCACAAAATGATTTATTTGACTTAAATATCTTGACTTTTTTACCTAATTTAAGTATAATAAAAATAGGAAATGGAGAAACCACAAACGTGGTTCGCCAGTTTAGTATGTAAAAAACACACCGAACCGCCAAGTTACAGATGTGTTTTTTTATTGTCTATTTGCTTAAAATTATAACCAATATAATTAAGGCAAATACTATAATAGTTTCGACAACTAAGCCAAATAAAAGTAAGTATATTATTTCTAATAAAACTGCTTCTATCATAGCACCACCTCCATTCTCACAACTTATGTTGTGGATTAAAAGTGGCAAACCACATCTGCTTATTCTCATTTCCTATGTTTACCAATATACTACATTTTTACATAAAATACAAGCGAACATAGTAAAAATTTACAATTAATTTTACTATAAGTAGATATAATTTATAAAATATAATTTGAATGGTTGCAGTAAAATTGCAGTAAAATCGCAGTAATTTTTATAGGAGAAATTAAAAATGAAACATATAAAAAATATTGTTTTAGATATAGGTGGAATTATCTTTGATGATAGTAAAAAAATATCGAAAAACTACTAGGAAAAAATTGTGACGTTATATATAAACTTGCATATGGAAAAAGTTTTAAAGAATGTTTGCTTGGAAATAAAAAAGTTAATGAGCATATAGAAAGTTTATCTAATTATAAAGAATTTGAAGATTTAAAGTATATACTAAGTAAAAAAAATTTATCAAAAAGTTATCCTTTAATAACTACGAATTTTGAATATATAAAGACTTTGAAAAAACAGGGTTATAAATTATATTTATTAACTAATATAACAGAAGATACTTACAATTACATTAATGATTTAATAAATATCGATAGTATATTTGATGGTGGCATATATTCTTATCAAGAGCACATAATTAAGCCTGATAAAAGAATATATAATTTACTTATTGATAAATATAATTTAAAAAAGGCAGAAACAATATTTTTTGATGATAAAGAAAAAAATGTTATTTCAGCAATTAATCAAGGAATTAGTAGTTATGTATTTAAATCTATCGAAGACATAAAAAATAATATATGAAAGGTAACCCAGCATTTTTATAGTATTAAAATTTAATATTTGACATATAATAATTAATGTAGTATACTATATTTAGCTATAAGCAAGTTAATTTGATGTATAACATTTGTAAAATGTAACACTTGAAAAAGACTAACAGGGCAAAAAGGTTAGTCTTTTTCTGTCTAATCATCTAATTCTTTTAAAATCAAAAGAATAATGATTAATGCAATCAATTTGATGTATTTTATTAAATTCTTCAATAAGATTTAGTATTTTCCCAAAATCATTTTAAAATAATAATTTATACATCTTATATCACGTTGCAATAAAATTGCAGTAATTTTTAGTAGTATGAGGGAAAAATTTTTACAGCAGTTACATTCTAATGCATATATTTTAGATTTTGGATGCGGTTCAGGAAGAGATAGTAAATATTTTATAGAAAAGGGATATAGAGTTAAAGCAATAGATGGTTCAATAGAAATGTGTAAGTTAGCTAGCAAATATATCAAGCATGTTGAAAAAGAAAATTTGTCTGGTATTCTTAATAAAATGATAAATGCTTTAAAAGTTAATGGAATAATTTATACTTCTTTTAAAAAAGAGAATAGCTAAAAATACAATTTGGGGTAATTTTATTATAAAAAAGTTTGAATAAAAAATATTTGACAAATATATAAAAAAATGCTATTATATAGTTACATTAAACAAACAAAACATTCAAAGTTCTGCGAATGTCATTTGTGCTTGTATGTGTATCACAACTACACATACTTTTTTTATTATATAAAACAGGATAGACCACAACATTCTATCCTGTTTGACAATACTAATATGTATTATCTGCTTTGTTTTTTTCATCTTTTGTATTTGCTTTAGTAGATTTTAATGTTTCAATTTCTTCTTTTTGTTTTAATAATTTATCTACTAGTTGCAAAATTAGTTCTGCGTTTGTCATATGTGCCTCCCCCTTTCCGTCCTTATGTAAAAGACTACCTTCTGACAAGAAAGGTTGCTAACATATTACAATATTTTACAATAAAAAACAAGCGAACATAGTAAAAATTTACAATTAATTCTTACTATAAATAGATATAATTTATGTGGTTGCAGTAAAATTACAATAAATTTAAACTATTCGAGTTTGCCTTCACGAAAATAACGAATTTTAAGACTAGGATACTCAATATATATCCCAGTCTTTTTCTTTATCTAATAGTTAAATTTTTAGTTTTGCATTTATAATCTTTCTGTTTCTCTATAATATTTTGCAATTAATTCATCAAGTTCAATACTTAGTTGATAGATTATACTATAGTCTTGTCCAGTAACTATACTTTCATTTAATTTATCTCTTAATTTACAAATTTCATCATTTAACATACAGCATCTCTCCTTTTTTACAATTATTTGTCTGTACATTTATAAATTAACATATTTTTACAATTGAGTCAATAAAATATTTCAATTTTTTCAAAAATATTACGCCTTATTTCTATTGATTTTACTAAAGTTCGACAATTTTTTATAATTTATTTTATATTTCAACTAAATTCTACTAAAAGCATATTACTTTTTTATGACTTTTATATTACATTAATCTTTTTTTATTACAGAGATAACCATTTTCTTGTCGTTAAATACATCTTTTAATACTTGTTCTACATATTCTTCATTTATTACTGTTATTTCTTCTAAAAATTCAAAACTATTTATTTCTTTGAAAAAGTCTGCAAGAAACATTCTTGCAATATCAGCTGTATCATTATATTCTTTTACGTATTCCCCATATATTCTTTTTTTAATTCTATTAAATTCATTAGAATCTATTTTCATATTGGATACTGTTTGTTTGAATTTTTCATATACTTTTTCTGGCTCTGGTGATTGGCCAGTTATTAAAATATGAGCATATCCTCTTGCATATTCATAATCTAAACTTGGTGTTGCAAATAAAAGACCTTCATCATATAGTTCTTTATATAGTTTAGAACTTTTACCTAATATCATATTTAATAATATTTCTATGGCAATATGTTTTTTTACTCTTTCTTTTGTATCTGCTAATTTATCTTTTATTCCAATTACAAATATAGGTTGGCTTACATCCATTTTTTGTTCAATTTTTTCTTTTACTATATTTTCTGGTTCTTCTGGATAAATTCTTTTTATCTCTCCATTAGCTTTTTTATCTATTAATCTGTTCTTGATTTCTTGTAATAATTTTTCAGGTTCAAAATCTCCACATACTACCATTGCCATATTTGATGGATTATAAAATGTGTTATAACATTTATATAAGATTTCCTTGTCTATTTTGCTTATTGTTTCTATTGTTCCTGTTATATCTAATTTTACTGGATGCTCATGATACATTGCTTCTAATGCATTTAGATACACTTTCCATTCTGGATAGTCATCATACATCATTATTTCTTGCCCGATTATTCCTTTTTCTTTTTCAACATTTTCATCAGTAAAATATGGATGTTGAACATAATCCATTAATTCATCTAATGCAGGATAAAAATTTTCTGTACATTCAAATAAATATGCTGTATGGTCATTTGTTGTATATGCATTTGCATCTACTCCTAATGCTGTTAACGTATCTAAGCTATTTACTCCGCTTTCTTGCTCAAACATTTTATGTTCTAAAAAATGTGCAACTCCTTTTGGTACTTCTGTTTTTTGTGTTTCTCCTGGTACAACAAACTTGCTGTCATTTGAACCATAGTTTGTTCCCCATATTACATATTTTTTTTGAATTCCTTTTTTAGGTATAATCATTATTGTTAAACCATTTTCTAGTTTTTCAATATAAAGTTTTTCTTTTACTTTTGAGTTTTCTATTATTTGCATTATTGTTCCTCCTTTGCTGTTTCTATATTTTTCAAGAAATATATTGTGTTTATTGTTATTGAGTTTGCTATTTTTATAATATTTTCTTTTGATACTTTTTGTATTTTTTCAATATATTCATCTATTGAAACTTTATTTCCACTTAATTCTTGTCCGAAAAAGTATGTTATTTCTGTATCTTGTTCATCATCTATACTTTTTATTGTTGATATTATTCCTTTTTTTGCATTTTCTATGTCTTCAGCTGTGAAGTTTCCAATTTTCATATCTTCTAATTGTTTTCTTATTATTTTCATTGCTTTTTCATAATTTTTTATTTCTATTCCACATTTAACAAATATATTATTTTTATATCTTACATAACTTGAACCTGCTGTATATGCTAAACTTGCTTTTTCTCTTACTTCTTGGAACATTTTTGAGTTTGCTGAACCACCTAATATTGCATTATATAATAATGCATCATATCTTTGTTCTTCATTTTCTATATGCAAGTCTAATCCTATTACTATTTTTCCTTGTGTTACTTCCATTTCTTCTTTTACTTCTTTTTCTTGTGCTTCAGGTTTTTCTTCTATTTTATTTATTATATATTGTGCTTCTCTTTCTTGTAAATTTTTAATATTTTCATTTTCTTCTACAATTTTTATTGTTTCTTCATCTATACTTCCTGATACAAATATGTCTATTTTGCATTCTGATTTTATTTTTTCATAGTGTTCATATAATGTTTTTGCATCTATTTTTTCTAAGTCTTCTATATATCCATATTTATAAAGTCCATAAGGTTGGTCTTTATACATTTCTTCTATACATCTGTCAAAAGCATATCTTGCTTTATTGTCTGGTTTTCCTTCTATTATTCTTTTGATATTTTCTTTTTCTTGTTTTACATATTCTTCTTTGAATTTTCCGTTTTCTGTTAATGGATTAAACACTATTTCTAGTAACTTTTCTATACTAGTTTTCAACATATTTTCACCTTGTTGTGGAAGATATTTGTCATTTATTGATTCTAAATAGAATTTTAGTACATGATTGTCTCCTGTTTTATCTATTCCATTGTCAAAACTTGCTCCATACATTTCTTCTAGTTCTTGACTTATTTGCATTGATGTTGGCATATTTTGAGTTCCTCTTCTTAATACTGCTGATAACAATGAGTTTTTTGTTACATTTTCTTTTGTTATTGGCAAACTTAAAAATACTGCTATTAGGTTTGTTTTAAATTTTTCCGTTTTTATTAGATGGATTTTTATTCCTTTTTTGATTTCTTTTTCTTTGTATTGCATTTTGCATCTTTCCTTTCCATTTTTTTCTATTGTATAGTATAATATATTTTTCATTTATTATTCAAGTATTTTAGGAAATTTATTTAATGTACTAAATATTTCTTGCACAAGTGTTTAAAATTTTTGTAAAAAATAAAGATAGAAATTTTTTAGTTTTCTATCTTTTTTTAATTATTATCAATTATTATTCTTCTTTATTTACTATTAATACTGGTATTCTAATTTTTTCTCCCTCTTTTACAAATTCTATTTCATATGGTGTACCTCTTCCTTGTAAATTCCATAGCCAAATTCTTCCAGGTGTCCCTGAAATTTCGTCTTTTATATCTATTTTTTCTCCATTTAAATATTGATATACCTCATCTATTTCTACTAATTTTTTTGATTGTGTATCATATAAAGCTATAGCCAATCCGTCTTCCCATGTGGCAAAATATCTATTATCAGTATATTCAATCTTTGCAGTTCCTTCGTATTCTGTTTCTAGGCTTTTTATTGTTATTTTATATTCTCCAAATTCTTCTGTTGGCACTTTAATAACAAAACATTGTTCGTAAATATTTGGTTGTATTTCTTCTTTAATTTCTATTCCGTCTGGTTTCGTTATTATATATTCAAATGACAATTCTTGTTCATAAATAGTTCCATATTCTTCAAGTATCCTTTCAAAGTCATCAAAACACCACTTAATTTCATCTGTTATAAATTCATCATATGACATCTGTTCTTCTGGATATTTTTTTATGTACGCATTATATAGCTCTTTCCATGTTCTACATTCTTCTGTTAATCCATATTTTCCTTTTCCATACTCATTAATAAGATTTTCTATTGTTTCTTCAACTCCAAATATTTTAGCATCTAATATAACCATATCATTCAACATTTGTTCTTTTTCTTCTACTGGCAAATTCACAATTTCTTCCATCGAAAAGTTCTCTAATATTTCTTTTATTTGAATTAATTCTTTGACTGACCATCCTTTTGCTTCAATGAATACTTCTAATGGTACATTTACTTCGTATACGAGTATTGGTTCATATGATGGATTATATTTTTCATTAACTCTTGCAGAAGGATATATATCTAGTTTTTTTGGCAAATCAAACTCTATTGTTCTACTTCCTATTGTTATTTCTCCTGTTTCTTTTATTTCTTCCTTTTCATCTTCTGATAATAGTTTATCTTTTACTAGGTCATCTAACAATTCATCTAATGTTTGTACATTATCCGTATTTGCTAATTTATCTGTATTTTTATCTGCTCTCCACAAATCTCTTGCTTCTTCTACTGCTCCTCCTCTTGTTTCCTCTTTGGAATCTTGAGCTTGTTTTATTATTCCATTTTCTCCTGTTAGCATTGAGATGCTTACTCCTGCTAATATCAATAATACTACTATTGTTACTACTAATGCTATCAGAGTTATTCCATTTTCTTTTTCTATTCTTTTCTTCATCTTCATTCCCCTTTCTTTTGTGTTTTATATTTTAATTATACTATCTTTTAAGGTATTGGCAAATAATCGTTTCCCTTAATGTATTTAATTAAAGATTATTTTTTCTATTTAAATATGCTAATTTGAGGTTTTTTAGAAAATAAATTTTGAATACATATAAAATAAAAAAACTCATAAATACCTTGACTTTATAAGTGTTTATTGGTATAAATTATTTATGGTATGTCTTTAATTAAATACATTAAAGACATACTTTTATATTTTTATAAATAAAAAAAAGAGAGTTTGTTAACCCTCTTACATTTTTAGAATTTTCTTTTTCTTGCTGCCTCTGATTTTTTCTTTCTTTTAACACTTGGTTTTTCATAATGTTCTCTTTTACGAACTTCTTGAAGAACCCCATTTCTTGCACATTGTCTTTTAAATCTTTTTAGTGCATCTTCTATATTTCCATTATTAACTTTTATTTCTGACATTGATATTCCCCTCCTTCCGGCGTTTAGAACACTGTATGCGGGATTTCGTTTGTTCTCATCCTATATACGTAAAATATTATACATTATTTGGATACAGGTTGTCAAGTATTTTGGAAGAATTTTATAATTACTGTAAACACTTTTGTTATAAAATCACTTTGTGCTTTAAACATTATTATTTGACATTTTAAATGCTCCCCATCTTTCTCTTCCTAGTGCAGTATAAAATGCTTTTTTCAACGTATTGTTACTGTTTTGAACATATTTATATATGTCATCATATTCTGTTACATTATTTTGAGTAATTATACTACTATATGAGCCATTATAATTTCTCAAAGGATAATAATATACTGTATTTGAATTTGTTTGTGAATTTACTAATATATTATTTCTTTTAAAATCTAAATTTAATCTTCCTGCAGGAATTGAAGTTTCTATATTAGATTCAGTCTCTAAAAATTTATCTCCAATTCTATAATAGAATTTTCCTGAGCCAGTATCTTTTCCTAATATATAAATGTTTTCTTCTTGTACTACTTCTTTTGTTTCTGAATTATTTACAACTGAATAACCATTATATATTTTTCCTCCTATATATAAACCTTGTACGAAACTCATTACTGATACATTATTCATTAGCATGTCCCATTCAGTTTCTTTTAATTCTGGCATTTGGAATTCTATTCCTGTAGCTTCAGAATATTTATTGTAGTTTGCTATTGCAATTGATAAATTTCTTTCTATTTTATTTCTTATTACTGCTAGTCTATGTTGATTAAATGTTGATAATTCATTTTCAATATTTCCTCCTACTGTACTTCCAAATGTAAATATTTTTCTTGTATCTCCTGACCATAATTTTTCTATTGAATATGAACCATCATCTTGTAAAACTACATCATATGCATCATCATATGTTAGATTTCCTAACCCATAGCCTTTTACTCTTTCTGTAAAAGCATGAGCTGATTTATAATATTCTATTGCTGATGTATTATTTCTTATAACATTATTATAATAATCAAGTGCTGGTGCTCCTCTATATTGACCTTGTACTGCTCTTTCTCCATTAGAATTATAAAAGATTTCATCATCACCTGAATCAGCTGTACCTTTATTGTCATAATAATATTTTGTTCCATTTACTTTTATATATGGATATTCTGTTCCTGCCACATTCTCTGTTAAATTAGTTTCTGGTTCTATTTTTATACCATTATATGTTACTTCTCCTGCATTATTAATGTTTATTCCCTCTACTAAATATCCAGAATCATTTACATATGTTCCATCACTTAATTTTCCTTGTATTGTAATATAATTATCTAGTGTATATGTAATTACAATATCCATTGTGCCTTTTTTGTATCTACAACTGTAATTTATATATGGTTTTAATCCAAACATTGTCTCTCCATTATTATCTATCGGTTGTCCATCTTGTGTATATAAGTGATTTACATTTTCATATGGTGAATATATATAAAAACCATCATACATTGTATATACTAGTGCTGGTATGTAATTATTTAATTCTTCTTCTGTATATCCATGAAGCCCAAATGTAGACATTATTGAATTTTTAAATGTCGTAATTGAAGCTTCTATATCTCTCATTCTTGAATTTGATAAATCTGACATCGTACTATTTGCTGTGTTTAATTGAAATGCTTTTATTGCATCATATGTAGCTGATGTTAGTTTTGTATCATATAATGTTTGCAAACTTAATGTAGATATCTGAAATTGTGTATATGCTGAAAGAACTATTGAGATAGGTATTATTATGATTAAAAATATTATTGCTAAATTTTGAATTTTCATATGTATCTCATCACTCTCTTCTTTTTCTTCATATAATATAATTACTACATTTATCGATTTTTGTCAATAGATAAAATTGGAAGTTTTGTCTATAAATCGCGAAAAGAGCGTATTTCTACGCCCTTTTATTTTTGTGAATTTATTCTGAAAATATTCTATCAAATTCTTCGCCTTCGATTTTTTCTTTTTCTAATAATACTCCTGCAACTGCATGTAGTTTATCAACATGTTCTGTTAATATTTGTTTTGCTCTATTATATGCATTATCTATAATTCTTTTTACTTCTTCATCTATAATTCCTGCAGTTTCTTCTGAATAGTCTTTTGTTTGTGCAAAGTCTCTACCTAAGAATACTTCTCCTTGACCTCCACCAAACATTATTGTTCCTACTCTATCACTCATTCCATATTTTGTTACCATATTTCTTGCAATTTGTGATGCTCTTTCTATATCATTACTTGCTCCTGTTGAAATGTCATTTAATATTATTGCTTCTGCAACTCTACCTCCAAGTAATGAAACAATGTTTTCTTCCATTTCTGTTCTTGACATGAATGATTTATCTTCTGTTGGTCTATACATTGTATATCCTCCAGCCATTCCTCTAGGTACTATTGATATTTGATGTACAGGGTCTTGTGTCTCTAAGAATCTACTTACTACAGCATGACCTGCTTCATGATATGCTACTAGTCTATTTTCTTTTTCACTTCTTACTCTTGTTTTCTTTTCAGGTCCCATAGTTACTTTTACCATGGCATCTTCTATTTCTTTCATTCCTATTTCTTTAAAGTTTCTTCTTGCTGCTAATAATGCTGCTTCATTTAATACATTTTCAAGGTCTGCTCCTGCAAATCCTGATGTATTTTTTGCTATTACTTTTAAGTCTACATCTTCTGATAATTTCTTTTTACGTGCATGTACTTCTAATATTTGTTCTCTTGCTTTTACATCTGGGCTTGATACTACTATTTGTCTATCAAATCTTCCTGCTCTTAATAATGCTTTGTCTAATACATCTGGTCTGTTTGTTGCTGCTAAAATTATTACACCTTCATTATCTGAGAATCCATCCATTTCAACAAGTAATTGGTTTAATGTTTGTTCTCTTTCATCATGTCCTCCACCTAAACCTGCGCCTCTTTGTCTTCCTACTGCATCTATTTCATCTATGAATATTATACATGGTGCTGTTTTCTTAGCTTGTTCAAATAAGTCTCTTACTCTTGATGCACCTACACCAACAAACATTTCTACGAAGTCTGAACCACTTATTATATAAAATGGTACTCCTGCTTCTCCTGCTACTGCTTTTGCTAATAATGTTTTTCCTGTTCCTGGTTGACCTACAAGTAATACTCCTTTTGGTATTCTTGCTCCCATATCTGTAAATTTCTTTGGATTTTTTAAGAATTCTACAATTTCTTGTAATTCTTCTTTTTCTTCATCTACACCTGCTACATCTGCAAATGTTACTCTATTTTTTTCTCCTGCATTTATAAGTCTAGCTTTACTTTTGCCAAATGACATTGTTTTTCCTCCGCCTTGGCTGTTTGTACTCATCATCATAAACCAGAATATGAAGAATATTATCAATAATCCAAATGGTGTTATTAAACTAAATATTGTTATCCATATTGATTGTTTTTGTTCTTCTAATGTAAATTCTCCTGTTTTTAAGTATTCTTCTGTATATGTCATAAAGCTATCTAAACTTGGAATATTTACTTCTTTTTCTAATTTAGAATTTTTAAGTTTTACTGTTGCCATACTTCCATCTGCAGAAATTTCTATATTTTCTACTTCTCTGTTTTCAATACTGGTTATTAATTCAGAATATGTCATTTTAGAAGCACTATTCTCCATAATTGATGATAATAGTACTATTGCTATTATTCCTATTATTAACCATATCGCTAATGTCTTTATCCCTTTTTTCAATTTTGTGTCCTCCTATTTCTTTTTTATTACATTGAAACTATAACACACCTTTTTTCTTTTTTCAATAGTTTATTTATGAATTTTTTGTGTCCTTTTTGTTACATTTTATAGGTTTTTCTACGGTTAGTCCTTCTGAGATATAAAAAATATTTTTCTATCTTTTACTAAAACTTTTAAATTTTTGTTAGGTGTTAAATATTTATTTCCTATATTATTACCACATAATTTTATTAAATCTTGTATGTGTATTCTCTCAATTCCTTCACTTGAGCCGAATAGACCCTTTGTTGCTAAAATTATTATTCTCTTTTTTATTACTAATTCTTGTTCATTAAATTCTTTCAATTTTAATATTATCTGTTTTTTATCTTTCTTTAATAAGATTTTATTATATATTTTTTGTGTTTCTTTTTCTAGGTAATCATCTTCCTCCGTAATAACTTCTGACAATCTGTTTATTGTTTCTATTATATTTGGATTAAATTCTTTCTTTATATACGGAATCACGATGTTTCTGATTTTATTTCTTGTATATTCATTTTCAAAATTTGTTTTATCTATTCGTGGATTAAGTTTATTTTCTTCACAATATTGTTCTATTTCGCTTCTTTCACATTCTATTAATGGTCTTATATATTTATTATCTCTTTTAGGTCCTATTCCTTTAAGTCCTGAAATGCCACTTCCCCTAAGAATGTGCATTATTATTGTTTCTATTTTGTCATTTTTATTATGTGCTATTCCTATTTTATTTGAACCTGTTTTTTGTAAAATTTCTTCAAAAAATTCATATCTAACTTTTCTTCCTGCTTCTTCTGTTCCTATTTTTTTAGTATTTGCTATTTTTTCTACATCTATTCTTTTGATATAACATTCTATGTTATTTTTTTTGCAATATTCCTGCACATATTTTTCATCTTCAATTGCTTCTTCTCTTATCATATGATTTATGTGTGCAACTACTATTTCAAATCCTATTTCTTCTCTAAACTGTTTTAAAATATCTAGCATTGTAATTGAGTCAGGTCCTCCTGATACTCCTAATACAATTTTGTCTCCTTTTTCTATTAAATTAAATTTTTTTATTGTTTCTAATACTTTTTTAATCATCAAATCGCCTTTCTAGATTAACAAATTTTGTGTAATTTCCCATCCATAATAATTCTACTGTTCCTGTTGAACCACCTCTTTGTTTTGCGATTATTACTTCTGCTATATCTTTTTTCTCACTTTCTTTATTGTAATAATCATCTCTATAAAGGAACATTACTATATCGGCATCTTGTTCTATTGCTCCTGATTCACGTAAGTCTGAAAGCATTGGTCTATGGTCTGGTCTTTGTTCTACAGCTCTTGATAGCTGTGATAGTGCAATTACTGGTACATCTATTTCTTTTGCTAATATTTTTAATGACCTACTTATTTCTGATATTTCTTGTTCTCTGCTTCCACTACTTCTTTTATTACTTCCTTGTACTAATTGTAAATAATCTATTACTACTAGTCCAATATTTTTTTCCATTTTTAATTTTCTACATTTTGTTCTTATTTCCATTACTGATATACCTGGTGTGTCATCTATATATATTTCCGCTTCTGATAGTGGTCCTATTGCTCCTGCAAGTTTTATCCAGTCTTCTTCTTCTACTTTTCCTGTTCTAACTTTATTACTATCTACCATTGCTTCGCTACATAAAATTCTGTTTACTAATTGGTCTTTTGACATTTCTAGACTGAATATTGCTACTGGTGTATTTCCTCTTAGTGCCGCATTTGCTACAATATTTAATGCAAATGCTGTTTTTCCCATTGCAGGTCTTGCAGCTACTAATATTAATTCAGAACCATGTAATCCAGCTGTTTTATAATCTAATTCTATAAATCCTGTTGGTACACCTGTTACGTGTTGTTTTCTATTATATAATTCTTCTAGTTTTGTAAAGCTTTCTACTAGTACGTCTTTTATTGGTGTATAGCCTTTTTGATTTTTACTTTGCATTATATCAAATATTTTCTTTTCAGCACCATCCATTATATCTTCAACATCTTCTGTTGGACTATATCCTAATTCGATTATTTCATTTGCTGTTTTTATCAAGTTTCTTAGAATTGCTTTTTCTTCTACTATTTTTATGTATTTTTGAACATTTGCTGTTGTTGGTACTTTGTCAGGCAAACTTGCTATATATTCAAACCCACCAACTTGTTCAAATTTGTCCATTGATTCTAATTCGTCTTTTAAAGTAATTATATCTATAGGTTCTGATTTATTATATAAATTAATTATTGCTTGATATATTGCTCTATTGTCATCTCTATAAAATGCATCTTCTTTTAATACTTCTATTGCTGCTATTACTGCATCTTTGTCTGTTAACATACTTCCTATAACTGCTTGCTCAGCATCTATATCATGTGGTGGTATCTTTCCTAGTTCCATTTTTGCCTCCATTTTTATTTATCCTATTACATTTACTTTTATTGTTCCTACTACTCCATCAAATAGTTTTATATTTACCATCTGTGTTCCTAAAGTTTTTATTGTTTCTTTTAATTCTATTTTCTTTTTGTCTATTTTTATATTATGTTGTGTTTCTAAGTTCTCTGCTATTTCTTTTGCTGATACTCCTCCAAATATTTTTCCGTTTTCTCCTGTTTTTACTTTTATTGTTACCATTATCTTTTTTAGCTTTTCAGCTAGTTTTTTGGCTTCTTCTTTTTCTGTGTCTTTTTTGAATTGATTTGCATCTTTTTGTGCTTTTAATTTATTCATATTTTCTGTGTTTGCTTCTACTGCTAAGTTTTTTGGAAATAAAAAGTTACGTGCATATCCATCTGATGCATTTATTACCTCGTCTTTTTTTCCTACCCCTTTTATATCTGCTTTTAATATTACTTTCATAAATATCAATCCTTTCTATTCTTCATGTATATTACTATATCACATTTTTACTAATTTTTCTATGTTTTACAAATATTTTTTTACTTAATAAATGCACAAAAGAGGACCGTCCCCTTTTGTGCATTTATTCTTTTTCTGAAAAGTATTCTTCAATTTTTTCTATTAAAAGTTGTTTTGCTTCTTCTATTGTTTTGCTTTCTAATTGTGCACCGGCTAGAGTTATATGTCCTCCTCCGCCTAGTTTTTCAAGTATCATCTGAACATTTATATCTCCTATTGAACGTCCACTAATAGTTATTTTATCATCCATTGTTCCTAGAACAAATGATGCTGTTATATTTCCTATTGTTAATAATTCATCTGCTGCTTTTGCACATATTAAGCTTGTATCTTTTTCTTGTACTTCATAAGTTGATATTCCTATTGTTTCATGTATTATTTCTGCTTTTCTAACTATTTCTGATATTTTATTATAACTTTCTAAGTCACTCTGGAACCATTTTTTTACTTTTATGATGTCTACACCACATCTACGTAAATATGCTGCAGCTTCAAATGTTCTTACACCTGTTTTGAATGTAAAGTTTTTTGTGTCCATCATTATTCCTGCATATAATGCTTCTGCCTCAATTGTTGGTAATTCTACTTCTGTTTGTGCATATTGTATTAATTCTGTTACTAATTCAGAAGCTGATGATGCATATACTTCTTGAAATGTTAATATACTTTGCTCTATAAAGTCTGTTCCTCTTCTATGGTGATCTATTACTACAATTTTATTTGTTTTATTTAGTAACTCTGGTTCTTCTACATAACTTGTTTTATGTGTATCTACAACAATTAATAGTGTTTCATCATCTATTTTTGATAATGCTGTATCTTTATCTATTAATACATCTTTGTATTCTTCATGTATGCTGTCTATAAATTCTTTTATTGATGCAACTTCGGGATTTGTTAATATATATGTTTCTTTTTGTAGACTTGTTGCCATTCTATATACCCCAAGTGCTGAACCCATTGCATCTATGTCTGGGTTTGTGTGTCCCATTATTATTACTTTTTCACATTCTGACATCAATTCTTCTAATGCATGTGCAACTATTCTTGCTTTTACTTTTGTTCTTTTTTCTACTTCTTCTACTTTTCCTCCAAAGAATTGATATTTTCCATCTTCTCTTATTACTGCTTGGTCTCCACCTCTACCAAGTATTACATCCATTGCTGATTGTGCTGATTTATATACTTCTTTATCATTTTCTCCTTCGTTTGATATTGCTATACTTAGTGTTAATTGCATTTTATCTTTTCTTACTAAATTTTTTATTGTGTCTAATATAGCAAATTTGTCGTCTTTTATTTTTTCTAAGTTTCGTTGTTCAAATATATATACATATGTGTCTCTATCTTCTTTTACTAAAATTCCATTTGTTTCATTTACCCAATCATATATACTACTTTCTACTTTTGCCATTAACTGCGCTTTTTGCTCTGTATCGATTCTTTGCATTACTTCTTCATAGTTGTCTACCATTATTATTCCAACACATGTTTTTTTATTTTCGTTTTCCTCTTGTAATTTATATTTTTCTGTCTGATCAATAAAATATAATATTAACATATATTCATGTGTTTTCTTTCTTTCACTTTTTTTGGTTTTTACAAATTCACATTGTACTTTATATATTTTGTTTTCTATTTCTAATTCTTTTATTATTGTTTTTCTTTTTTCTTGCCCATTATTTTCTATTTCATCTTTTATTTCTATAATTAAGTCATTGATGTATGGCTGTATATCTACCTGCTCAAATTCTGTTATGAATTTTGAACCTCTCCATATTATATTACCATCAGTTTCTAATATTATTAATGGAAATGGCGCATTTATTAAACTACTTTTTGCAGCAGCATCAACTGTTAATGTTAAGTCTTGTAATTGCTCTGATATTTCACTCTTTCTTTTGTTATTTGCAAAATAAGTATATGCTAAAATTAATAAATATACTATTATTAATAATATTGTTGCTTGTGGTTTTAAATACGAAATTATTAATAGCAATAAAAATATTATTACTAAATATATTTTTGTTCTTGATACTAAATTGTCAAACAATTTTCTATTATTTTTTTCCGACATATATTTTTCCCTTCTATTTTTTGATGGCTTTTCATAAAAAAGCACACTTTCATACTATTATAGTATACTTCTAAATGACTGTTTTGTCAAGTTATTATAAAATTAACAGTAATATTTCCCAATGATTTTTTCTTTTCAATATGTTATAATCTTCATAGAGGTGCATTATGAAAAATAATAGAAAAGAAGAATTTTTAGAAATTGTTAATGATATATTAGAAAACGAAACTGTTCAAGATTTAAAAAATTATAAACATCACTATGGATTTACTAGATTAGAGCATTCTATGTCAGTAGCTTACTATTCTTATCTAATTTGTAAAATTTTACACTTAGATTATAAATCAATTGCACGTGCAGGGCTATTACATGATCTGTTTTTTTATGATTGTGAATCTGATGATACAAGGATAGAACATCATATCTGGATTCATCCTAAAATTGTATTAAACAATGCAGAAAAACTTTTTGAACTAAATAAAAAAGAACGTGATATTATTTTAAAACATATGTGGCCAATAACTTTAGTACCACCAAAGTACATAGAAAGTTTCATTATCACATTAGTTGATAAATATTGTGCATTAAAAGAATGGAGTTATTATAGTGCTTGGAAAATGTTAATTTGGTATCGGCTCTTAGAAAAAAGGACAGGCTTTTTCCAATAAGTCTGTCCCAAAATTTCCAAGAAGGAAAAAAGGGGACTGTCCCCAAATTTCCCAATTCTTATTCTTCAACTTTTATTTGAATGTCTTGGTATTTCTTCATACCAGTACCAGCTGGTATAAGTTTACCGATTATAACGTTTTCTTTCAATCCTATTAAATCATCCTCTTTACCTTTTATAGCTGCTTCAGTTAATACTCTAGTTGTTTCTTGGAAAGAAGCTGCTGATAGGAAGCTATCTGTAGCAAGTGATGCTTTTGTAATTCCAAGAAGAACTCTTCTACCAGTTGCAGGACGTTTTCCTTCTTCAACTGCTTTTTTGTTTCTTTCTTCAAAGTCATACATATCTATTAAAGAACCTGGGAACATACTTGTGTCTCCACTTTCTTCAACTTTGATTTTTCTAAGCATTTGTCTTGCTATTACTTCAATGTGTTTATCATTGATGTCAACACCTTGATTTCTATATACTTTTTGTACTTCTGAAATCAAGTATTCAAATACTCCTTCTGGTCCTTTTATCTCTAAGATTTCAGCTGGGTTAATTGAACCTTCTATAAGTGGTTGTGCTGCTTTTACTTCATCTCCATCTTTAACTCTTAGTTTTGAACCAAATGGTATTGTATAAGTTCTTGAATCATCTTTAGATGTAACAATAATTTCTTTCTTTTTCTTTGTTTCAGAAATTTTTACTTTACCATCTATTTCTGTTATTACTGCTAATCCCTTTGGTTTTCTAGCTTCGAATAACTCTTCAACTCTAGGAAGACCTTGTGTGATATCTGCTACACCTGCAACACCACCTGAGTGTATTGTTCTCATTGTTAACTGTGTACCAGGTTCACCAATTGATTGTGCTGCTATGATACCAATAGATTCTCCTATAGAAACTTCTTCTCTTCTTGCTAATCCCATACCATAACATTTTTGACATACACCATGTTTACTTCTACATCCAATTACTGAACGTACTTCAACTTGTTCAATTCCTGCATCTACTATTTGTTTAGCAATGTCTTTTGTTATCATTGTATTTGTATCAACAATAACTTCTCCTGTTTTTGGATCTGTTATATCATTTAATGGATATCTTCCTTCTAGTCTTTCTTCTAGTTTTTCTACTACTTGATTTCCATCTTTAATATCTTCTAACATTAATCCATCATGTGTTCCACAATCATGTTCTCTAACAATTATATCTTGTGATACGTCTACAAGTCTTCTTGTTAGATATCCAGAGTCAGCTGTTCTTAAAGCTGTATCTGAAAGTCCTTTACGAGCACCATGTGATGATATAAAGTATTCTAGAGCATCTAGTCCTTCACGGAAACATGATTTAATTGGTATTTCAACAGCTTTACCTGTAGTACTTGCCATAAGTCCACGCATACCTGCAATTTGTCTTAATTGGTTCATATTACCACGGGCTCCTGATTTAACCATCATATATATTGGGTTTAAGTCATCAAAGTTTTCTTCCATTGCTTTACTTACATCATTTGTTGCTTTTTCCCATATATTTATTACTGTTTTATATCTTTCATCATCAGTTATTAAACCTCTTCTATATTGGTTTCTAACTTTTTCTACTTGTTTATCAGCATCTGCTAATATTGTCTTTTTAGCTTCTGGTACTGCAACATCGGCTACTGAGAATGTTATTCCTGCTAATGTTGAATATTTGAATCCTAATGCTTTTATATAATCTATTACTTCTGCTGATTCTACTAATCCATGTGTGTCTATTACTCTTTCTATTATTTTTCCCATTGATTTTTTCATTACAGGGAAATCTATTTCGTATTGGAATGGATCTTCTTTTCTGTCTATAAATCCTAAATCTTGTGGAATTCCTTGGTTGAATATTATTCTTCCAACACTTGTTTCTATTTTCTTTGATTTTAGTTCTCCATCTATCTCTTTTGTTATTCTAACAAAGATTTTAGCATGGATTCCTACTGCTTTATTTTGGAATGCCATTATTGCTTCTTCAGGATCTTTGAAATATTTTCCTTCTCCTAATTCTCCATCTAATGTCATTGTTAAATAATAACTTCCTAAAATCATATCTAGTCTTGGTACTGCTACTGGTTTACCATCTTGTGGTTTTAATAAGTTGTTTGTTGCAAGCATTAAATATCTTGCTTCTGCTTGTGCTTCTGGTGTTAATGGTAAGTGAACTGCCATTTGGTCACCATCGAAGTCTGCGTTAAATGCTTCACATACTAATGGGTGAAGTTTTATTGCTCTACCTTCTACTAATACTGGTTCAAATGCTTGAATACCTAGTCTATGTAGTGTTGGCGCACGGTTAAGCATTACTGGGTGATCTTGTATTACTTCTTCAAGTATTCCCCATACTTCTGGGCTTAATCTTTCTACCATTCTTTTTGCACTTTTTATATTATGTGCTAGGTGTCTTCCTACTAATTCTCTCATTACAAATGGTTTGAATAATTCTATTGCCATTTCTTTTGGAAGTCCACATTGATATATTTTTAGTTCTGGTCCTACTACTATTACAGAACGTCCTGAATAGTCAACCCTTTTTCCTAATAGGTTTTGACGGAATCTACCTTGTTTTCCTTTTAATAAATCTGATAATGATTTAAGTGGTCTGTTTCCAGCTCCTGTAACAGGTCTTCCTCTTCTACTATTGTCTATTAAAGCATCTACTGATTCTTGTAACATTCTTTTTTCATTTCTTACAATTATTTCAGGTGCTCCTAATTCTAATAGTCTTTTTAATCTATTATTTCTGTTTATTACTCTTCTATATAAGTCATTTAAGTCTGATGTTGCAAATCTTCCACCATCTAGTTGTACCATTGGTCTTAAATCTGGTGGTATTACTGGTACTACATTCATTATCATCCATTCAGGTCTATTCCCTGATAATTTGAATGATTCTACTGTGTCTAATCTTTTTATTAATTTTGCTTTTCTTTGTTCACTTGCAGTTTCTAAGTCTTTTCTTATTTCAGCTACTAGTTTGTCTAAATCGATTTCTTCTAGTAGTTTTCTTATTGCTTCAGCTCCCATTTCTGCTTTAAATGATTTTTTACCATATTTTTCTTCAGCTTCATGGTATTCTTTTTCATTTAATATTTGACATTTTTCTAGTCCTGATGTTCCTTTGTCTGTTACTATATATGAAGCAAAATATATTACTTTTTCAAGATTTCTTGGTGATATGTCTAGCATTAATGCTACTCTACTTGGTATTCCTTTGAAATACCATATATGTGCTACTGGTGCTGCTAATTCTATATGTCCCATTCTTTCACGTCTAACTTTTGATTTTGTAACTTCTACACCACATCTGTCACATACGATTCCTTTATATCTTACTCTTTTATATTTTCCACAATGACATTCCCAGTCTTTTGTTGGTCCAAATATTTTTTCACAAAATAGACCATCTTTTTCTGGTTTTAATGTTCTATAATTTATTGTTTCAGGTTTTTTTACTTCACCTTTTGACCATTCTCTTATTTTTTCGTCTGATGCTATTCCTATTTTTAATTTGTTGAATATTTCTAATTCATCCATCTTTTTTAGATGTCCCCCTTCTTTAATTTTTTGGGTAACTCCTAAACAGTCTAAGAGGCTATCCCTCGCTCTTGCAAACTTTTCCGTCGCCTCTCGACTTTTAAGAATTTATTTAATTATTCGATTATATCGTCATCATTATCTAAATTATCATTTGCTAAGTCATTATCGAAAATGCTCTCATCATCATCATCTATGCTTCCAAATAGTTCATCACTATCTTCTTCATCTTCAAGCATCTCTTCATCTTCTTCTGAATATCCATCTTCTAAGTCTTCATCTAATAATACATCTTTTGACATTAAGTCACTACTGTCTTCGTTTTCATTATATTCAATTCCATCTTCTATATTTTCTTTTAATTCAAGCTCTTCATTATTTTCTGAATATAGTTTTATATCTAATCCTAAAGCTTGAAGTTCTTTTACTAATACTTTGAAGCTTTCTGGAACTCCTGGTTCAGGTATATTTTCACCTTTTACTATTGCTTCATATGCTTTTACACGACCTATTGTATCATCTGATTTTACTGTTAATATTTCTTGTAGTGTATAAGCTGCACCATATGCTTCTAATGCCCAAACTTCCATCTCTCCAAAACGTTGTCCACCAAATTGTGCTTTACCTCCAAGTGGTTGTTGTGTTACAAGTGAGTATGGTCCTGTTGAACGAGCATGTATTTTATCATCTACTAAGTGATGTAGTTTTAACATATACATTACACCAACTGTTATTGGTTTATCAAATGGTTCTCCTGTTCTTCCATCATATAGAATAGATTTACCATCTGGTGATAATCCTGCTTCTTTTAGTAATTCTTCTATTTCAGTTTCTGAAGCACCATCAAATACTGGTGTTGAAACTTTCCATCCCAATTCTCTTGCTGCTGCACCTAAATGTACTTCTAATACTTGTCCCAAGTTCATACGTGAAGGTACACCTAATGGATTTAATAAGATATCTATTGGTGTTCCATCTGGTAAGAATGGCATATCTTCTGTTGGTAATATTCTTGATATTACACCTTTATTCCCATGACGTCCAGCCATTTTATCTCCTACTGATATTTTTCTCTTTGTTGCTATATAACATCTTATTACTTGATTTACTCCAGGTCCTAATTCTTCTGAATTATCTCTAGTAAATATTTTTACATCTACTATTGTTCCTGCTTCTCCATGTGGTACACGAAGTGAAGTATCTCTTACTTCTCTAGCTTTTTCTCCAAATATTGCACGAAGTAATCTTTCTTCTGCTGTTAGTTCTGTTTCTCCTTTTGGAGTTACTTTACCAACTAATATATCTCCTGGTCTTACTTCTGCACCTATTCTTATTATTCCATTTTCATCTAGGTCTTTTAATGAGTCATCTCCAACATTTGGTATGTCTCTTGTTATTTCTTCTGCACCTAGTTTTGTATCACGACATTCACAGTCATATTCTTCTATATGTATTGATGTAAATACATCTTCTTGTACTAATCTTTCATTTAAAAGTATAGCGTCCTCATAGTTATATCCTTCCCATGTTGAGAATGCGATTAATACGTTTTTACCTAATGCCATTTCTCCATCTTTTGTTGATGGTCCATCAGCTATAGCATCACCTTTTTTAACTTTTTCTCCTTTTGCAACTATTGGTTTTTGGTTAATACATGTTCCACCATTTGTTCTCTTGAATTTACGTAGTTTATGTACAACTGTTTTTCCATTGTTGTATTTCATTGTGATACTTTCACCTGTTACTTTTTCTACAACTCCATCATCTTCAGCTAATACTAAAATTCCTGAGTCTTTTGCAGCTCTATATTCAATTCCTGTTCCAACTATTGGAGCTTCTGTTATCATTAATGGTACTGCTTGACGTTGCATGTTTGCACCCATTAACGCTCTTTTTGCATCATCATGCTCTAAGAATGGTATCATTGCTGCTGCTATTGATACTAATTGTTTTGGTGATACATCTATATATTGTACTGCTTCTTTATCTACTTCTATTATTTCGTTTCTATATCTTACACGTATACGTGAATTTACAAATTCTCCGTTTTCATCCATAGGTTCTGATGCTTGTGCTATTATGTAATTGTCTTCTACATCTGCACTCATATATTCTACTATGTCTGTTACTTTATGTGTTTCTGGATCTACTTTTCTATATGGTGTTTCTATAAATCCATATTCATTTATATTTGCAAATGATGATAATGCTGATATTAATCCTATGTTTGGTCCTTCTGGTGATTCTATTGGACATAATCTACCATAATGTGTATAGTGAATATCACGTACTTCGAATCCAGCTCTTTCTCTTGATAATCCTCCAGGTCCTAATGCTGATATTCTTCTTTTATGTGTTAATTCTGATAATGGGTTTGTTTGGTCCATGAATTGTGATAATTGTGAACTTCCAAAGAATTCTCTTATTGATGATGTTATTGGTTTTGTGTTTATTAATGTTTGTGGTGTTATAACATCTAAGTCTTGGATTGTCATTCTTTCACGTACTACTCTTTCAAGTCTTGTTAACCCAATTCTGAATTGGTTTTGTAATAATTCTCCTACACATCTTATTCTACGATTTGCTAAATGGTCTATATCATCTTTTTTACCAAGACCATGATACATATTTAATAAGTAGTTTACTGATGCTATTATATCTTCTGTTGTTATGTATTTTGGAACTAGCTCATCATGTCTTTCTTTTAATGTTTTTACTAAGTTTTCTTCACTTGTATTTTCCATTATATTTTTTAATACTTCATAATTTACATCTTCTTTGAAATGTAATTTACTTAAATCTACATTTGGTAATACTTTGTGAATATTAACTGTTCCATTTCCTATAACTCTTACTTTTTTGTCAGCTATTTTTAAATCTACTACATTTATTCCTGCATTTTGGATTTCTACTGCAACTTCTGGTGTGATTACTTCTCCTGCTGTTACAAATACTTCTCCAGTTTCTTTGTCCATTATGTCTTCAAATGCTACTTGATTTTTTATTCTATTTGCTATACTTAGTTTTTGGTTGAATTTGAATCTTCCTACTTTTGCTAAGTCATATCTTCTATTATCAAAGAATAATCCATTAAATAAACTTCTTGCTGCTTCTACTGTTGGTAATTCTCCAGGTCTTAATTTTTTGTAGATTTCTATTAATGCTTCTTCTCCTGTTTTTATTGGATCTTTTTGAATTGTTGTTTCTAGTAAGTTTTCTTCTCCGAATAATGCTCTTATTTGATCATCTGATACTAATCCTATTGCTCTTAATAGTGTTGTTACAGGTATTTTTCTTGTTCTGTCTACACGTACCCAGAATATGTCATTTCCATCTGTTTCATATTCTATCCATGCACCTCTTAATGGCATTACTGTTGATGTATATGTTTTCTTTCCTGTTTTTGTATCAAATATTTCATCATAATAACATCCTGGTGAACGTACTAATTGGCTTACTACAACTCTTTCTGCTCCGTTTATTATGAATGTTCCACTATCTGTCATTAGTGGGAAGTCACCTAAATAAATCTCTTGCTCTTTTATTTCTCCTGATTCACGATTTATTAATCTTACTTTTACGTGTAATCTTGTTGAATATGTTGCATCTCTTTCTTTTGCTTCTTCTAATGTGTATTTTGTTTTTTCTTCCATGTAATAATCGAAAAATTCTAGAACTAAATTGCCTGTGTAGTCTACTATTGGAGATATGTCTTTTAATACTTCTCCTAATCCTTCTTCTACAAACCAATCATATGAGTCTTTTTGTACTTTGATTAGGTTTGGCATTTCAATGTAGTCTCCTACTTTTGAGAAATCTTTACGAGTTGTTTTCTCGTATTTAACTTCTTTGATGTTCAAATAAATCACTCCTTAAATTTTATTAAGCAGTTGAAAAATTGTTTATCAGAAAAATCCCCTCTTAAAATATACCTTCCGTAAGGTTAAAAACTTGCCTGCTCTTACAATTTTTTCCCCTTATTTTGTGTATATTTAATTCTTATTTTTCTAATTTTTAAAAATTTTTGAATTAATTTTGAAACTTTTAAAATGACAACAAAAGACCGTCAGTACATTTTTTGTTTTTTGCACTAACTTGTCTTTCTTATTCCATTATTCTCTTGTTTCGATTTTTTTATCTTAATCACCTTTTCTCTTTATAATGATTAAGTCTCTTCTTTAAAGTTATACGCTTAATATGATATCACATTTTGGTAATACTTGTCAATATTTTATTATAGATTTTTATAAAAAAGATGTCTAAATTTTATTTAGACAGCTCTTTATTTTTAATCATTCATTTATTTTGTTTCTTCTACCTTTGAATTTTCCTCAGGAATTCTTTTTATTTTCTTAATAACTCCTTTTATTTTAGCATTATTTCCTTGAATATCACCTAAGTAGAATGATACAACAAACCCAACAAATACTAGTATTATTGATATTACAGATACTGCATTAAATGCAAGTACACAACTTTCATTTAAAACACTTGGTATAATTGATAGGAATAAACCAAATATTATTGAAAAAGTCATTGTATAAAAATGTTTAATTAATTTATTTATTATAAATGATATTACTAATACTCCTATTATTAAGCCAAATGCTGCTGGAATTAATATTGCAAAATCTAAATTTGCAATAGAACTTACATATAATTCATATAATCCTAAAGATGACAATATTGCTGCACTATCAACTCCTGGAACTATTGAAGACCCTGCAACTGCTACTCCTAATATTACTGATTGGAATAAATTTGGTTCTGTTATTGTTGGGAATAAGTTACTATTAAAGAAAAATACAAATAATCCTATTATTAAAGCAATTGCAATTACTATGTAATATTTTTTATTAAATCCTTCTTTTTTTACTTCTTTATAGAAAAGTGGTATTGTTCCTATAATTAACCCTAAAAATGTAAATCTTGTTTGCATTTCGAAATTGTTTAGTAAAAAGTCTACTATTTTACTAAATATTAATACTCCTACTCCAAATCCAGCACATAATGGAATTAAGAACATTAAATTTTTCTTGAAATCTTTAAAAATTGTTCCTATTGCATTTATCGTTTTTTGATAAAGTCCAAATATTACTAGTAATACACTTCCACTTAATCCTGGTGCTATTCCACCAATTCCTACTATTATTCCTTTTAAAAAATTAGTCATTTTATTCCTCCTATTATTAATTCATTATATTTTTGTTTTTATGATTTTAGTCATCTTGTATATCATCATATATCATTTTTTTCCTATTTTGAAAATCAATATAATCATCTAATATAAGTTTAAGTACTGTAACTGCTGGTACTGCTAGAAACATTCCTAATACTCCAAAATATCCTCCACCAACTGTTACTGAAAAGATTACAAGTAATGGACTTATTTGTAATGAACTTCCTACTATTTTTGGATTTATTATATTTGCATCTATTTGTTGTAATATTATTACAACAACAGCCATTATTATTGCTTGTGATAATCCACCTGTTACTAATGTTATTAATATACTAATTCCAACTGCAACTATTGCACCAAAATATGGTATTAAGTTAAATAATCCTATTATAAATCCTAATAATATTGCGTATTTTACACCAATTATACTCATTGCAATTGTTACTACAATTCCCACTAATATTGAATCTATTAATTGACTACTTATGAATCTGAAAAACACCTTATTAGTAGTATCACAGTATTCTCCAATTCTTTCACATATTTCTGGCTTTAATATTGCATATCCTAGTTTTTTAATATATCCTAAAATCTTGCCTCTTTCTAATAATAAATATATTGATGCAACGATTGTTACAAATACATCAAATAATCCTGTTGCTACACCTACAGCACTTTTTACATAACCAGTTATCCTTTCAGGATTTAAATATTGCATTAAATCAATTTCCTTTAGTTTTTCTCCAAAGCTTTGTACTGCATTTGTAATTCTTTCATTTTTTAGTATTGAATCTTCTGGTAAGTTATTTAATCTATCTACTGTATTATTCCAATATCCTTGGAAATTACTTATTAACTCAAATATACTATCTGATATTACCGGAAATAATACATTTACTAGAAGTATTATAATTATTATTGTTAATATTATTGTTAAAAATACACTCAGTCCTCTTGCTTTTCTTTTTACAAATTTACTTTTTGATTTTTTAAATCTATTTTCTATTCTTGATGCAGGTATATATAATAAATATGCTATTAGTAATGCTGTTAAAAATGGTGATATTATATTAAAGAAGTTTTTTATAATATCTCCTATTGATGTTATATTATCAATAAATTTATAAACTAATATTATTGCAACTGCTAATATAAACCAATACATCCATTTTGATAAATTTTTCTTTATGTCTTTCATTTTATCCTCCTAAATCTCAATCTCTAGTCCTACAGGGCAATGGTCACTACCATATATTTCTGGATATATTTTTGCTTCTTTAATTTTTTCTTTTATGTCATTTGATGTTATAAAATAATCTATTCTCCAGCCTATATTTTTTTCTCTTGCTCTTCCCATATATGACCACCAACTATATGAGTCAGTTTTGTCAGGATATAAATATCTAAAACTATCAATAAATCCTGTTTCTAGTAATTCTGTCATTTTGCCTCTTTCTTCGTCTGTAAAACCTGCATTTCCTCTATTTGATTTTGGATTTTTTAAATCAATTTTTTCATGTGCTACATTTAAATCTCCACACATTATTACAGGTTTTGTTTTATTTAAATCTAATAAGTATTTTCGAATTTCATCTTCCCAAATCATTCTATAGTCTAATCTTTCTAATTCTCTTTTTGCATTAGGAGTATATATTGTTACCATGTAAAATTTTTCAAATTCTAATGTTATTACTCTTCCTTCTTTGTCATGTTCTTCTATTCCGATCCCATATTTTACTGATATTGGCTCTTGTTTTGTAAATATTGCTGTTCCTGAATATCCTTTCTTTTCTGCACTATTCCAATAGCTCTTATATCCATCAAATTCTAAATCTATTTGGTCAGGCTGACATTTTGTCTCTTGTATACAAAATATATCTGCTTGCTCATTATTAAAAAATTCTGAAAATCCTTTATTTAAACATGCTCTTATTCCATTTACATTCCATGATATTAGTTTCATTTTTTCACCGCTTCTCTTTTTTTACGAATTATACCATAATCTATTATTTCGTGCAATAGCTTAATAAATTATTAATAATAAAAAAAAGTAAATGTTTCTGACAACATCTACTTTTTCATATCTTTCTATTTTAATTGTTTCATAACTTCTTCAGCGAAGTTTTCTTCTTTTTTCTCTATTCCTTCACCTTTTTCGAATCTTGCAAATTCTACTACTTCTGCATCTTTTAATACTTGTGATACTTTCATGCTTGAATCTTTAACAAATTCTTGATCAACTAAACATACTTCTTCATAGAATTTATTTATTCTTCCCATTACTATTTTTTCTGCTATAGCTTCTGGTTTTCCTTCATTTATTGTTTGTTGTTTTAATATTTCTTTTTCTTTTTCTAATCTTTCAGCTGGAACTTGTTCTCTATTTACAAATTCTGGTCTTGCTGCAGCTATTTGCATACATATATCTTTTGCTAATTCTTTGTTTCCGTTTTTCATGTTTACTAATACTGCGATTTTTCCATCTCCATGGATATATTTTTCTACTAGTCCATCTGTTTCGAATCTAGCAAATCTTCTTATTGTCATATTTTCTCCGATTGTTGCTATTTTTTCTACTAATACTTCTTGTACTGTTTTTCCTTCTACTGCAATTGAAGGTTCTGCTAATAATTCTTCTACTGTTGCTGGATTATTTTTTACAACTTGTTTTGCAACATCCATTACAAATGCTTTGAATTCTTCATTTTTTCCTACGAAGTCTGTTTCTGAGTTTACTTCAACTATTGCTCCTACTTTTCCATCTTCTGAAACATATGCTTCTACTAATCCTTCTGCAGCTACTCTTCCTGATTTTTTAGCTGCTTTTGCTATTCCTCTTTCTCTTAATAGCTCTATAGCTTTTTCAATGTCTCCATCTGTTTCTGTTAAAACTTTTTTGCAGTCCATCATTCCTGCACCTGTTTTTTCTCTTAACTCTTTTACTAATGATGCTGTTACCATTTTATCTTCCTCCTTTAATTTTCTATTATAAAAAAGAGTAGAGCAGAAGAGCTCCACTCTTATATTATTCTTATTCAGCGTCTTTTTCAGCTTCTGCTACAACTTGTTCCATTGTTGTTGCTTCTTCTTCAACATTTTGTTCAGCAACTGGTTCAAAACTTTCTCCTTGTTTTCCTTCAATAACTGCATTTGCCATTACGTCTGCTATTAATTTTACTGCTCTTATTGCATCGTCATTTCCTGGAATTGGATAGTCTAAATCTTCTGGATTACAGTTTGTATCTACTATTCCTACTACTGGAATATTTAATTTTTTAGCTTCTAAGATTGCTATTCTTTCTTTTTTAGGATCTACTAAGAATATTACTCCTGGTAATTTATCCATTTCTTTGATTCCACCAAGATTTTTTTCTAGTTTTTCCATTTCTTTTTTAAGTATTATTACTTCTTTTTTAGGTAATACTTCAAATGTACCATCTTGTTCCATTTTTTCTAAATCTTTTAATCTTTGAATTCTTTTTTGGATTGTATCAAAGTTTGTTAACATTCCTCCTAGCCATCTTTGATCTACATAGTACATTCCACTCTTGATTGCTGCTTCTTTCATGCATTCTTGAGCTTGTTTTTTTGTTCCTACAAATAGAACTGTTTTTCCTTCTTCTACTTGTTCTTTGATGAATTCATATGCTTCATCGATTTTTTTTGAAGCTTTTTGTAAGTCGATTATATGGATTCCGTTTCTAGCTTGGAATATGTATTCTGCCATTCTTGGATCCCATCTTCTTGTTTGATGTCCAAAGTGAACACCTGCTTCTAGTAATTGTTTCATTGCAACTACTGCCATTTTTCTTTCCTCCCTTTTTGTTTTAACTTCCATAAAGTTTCAACATTTATCTGGACCTTGAATTACTGATTTTTCAAGGCACTTCCATTTAAACTCCTCTTTATGTGTTTTTTACGCTAAATATTATATCATATTTTTTTGAAATTGCAATACTTTTATGCAATTTTCTATAAATTATTTCACACAATTTTCTAATAATTCTATTTTTTGCTCATCAAAAGTATTTATTTTAGCATTAATTCCTATAGGTATAACAGTTTTATTTTCAATATGCCCAAAATTTTCTGATTGAATTATTGGAAAATCATATTCATTTCCAATTACATCTAATAATATTTTTTCTAGTTTTATTCCACTTTCATGTGTATAGTTTCCTATCCATATTCCTTTTATTTTGTCAAAAACTCCATTTTGTTTCATATAATATAAAAAGTTACTTGCTAATGCTGGTCCTGTTTCAAAACCTAATTCTTCTAAAAATAATATCTTATCTGTAAAATCTATTGAATATTTTCCTGCTACTAATGATCTTGTTAAGCTTAAATTTCCACCAATCAATTTGCCTTCTGCTTGTCCGCTTCTAATTATTTCATAATTGTCTTCTGATGTTCCAATTTCTAAACTTGCATTTACAAATCTGTTTAAAGCTTGTTTTAAACTATAATCAGTTTCATCTGTTGCTATTGTTTTAAAGTTTGTTCCACTAAATGTGACTAATCCAGTTTTTTCTGTTATTATATTTGTAATAGAAGTTATATCACTGTATCCACATATTATTTTAGGATTTTGTTCAATATTTTCATAATCAATATATTCAAATATTGAATTACTATTTTCTCCACCTTTTGCACACCATATCATTTTAACTTCTTTATCAGAAAACATCTGATTTAAATCTTCTGCTTTTTCTTTTGCAGTTGCAGAATATCCATTAGTATTTGAAAATAAATTTGGGGCATATTTTACTTTAAATCCTAAGTCTTCTATTATTTTTCTTGCTTGCTCAATTTCTTCTATATTTTCATTTATTATTGGATTTGATGGTGCAATTACTCCTATTGTATCTCCTATTTTTAATCTATCTGGTATTATCATATTTCCTCCTATTTTAATTCTATTAATGCCGTATTCAATCCATATCCCTGTTTTTCTGCTCTATATGAATGAATCAAATCAGAATTACATACACTGCATAATCCAGAATCTATTATGTTTTCTTTTTTTAGCCCCTCTTTTTCTAAGATTATTTTATTTATTTCTACTGTATCAATTGTCCATCTATCAGTATCAGGTATTTTTACAATTATATCCTCTATATTTGGCAATTCTTTAAATTCGTTATAATATGGTTCTTGCACATCTTTTCTAACTTCAAAATGACATTTCCTTATGCTTGGACATATACAGCAAATTATATCTTCTGGATTACATTCATATTCTTTTTTCATTTTTCTAACCGCTTCTACTGATATTTTTTGTAATGTTCCCTTCCATCCTGAATGTACATTTGCAATCACTTTTTTTACTGGATCAAAAAACAATAATAATATACAATCTGCATTTGTTGTTGATAATATAATTTCCTTTTGGTTTGTAATTAAACCATCTGTATTATCATATTGTGTTAAATTAAAATCTGGTCTATTTTTATTAATTTTGTTTTGCACAATTTGTACATTTTTTGTATGTGTCTGATTTGGTTTTACAACATTAATATAATCTGTTTCAATTGCATCACACAATTGTTTATAATCTTTTTCAGCATCACTTTTTTCATTTTCTGATGATTGCTCTACAGCTTTAGCTCTTGCTGTTCTATAATTTCTGTCTATTCCTAAACTATATGCATGATTTATAATATCTTTATATTCTAATAATTTTCTAAATTGTAAATATTGTATTCCATCTTTACATATATAAATTACATTTTTATTTGATAAATCTTTCATTTTTTATCTTACTTAAAATCTCCTCTTTACTTTTTTTATCTATATAATTATATTTATTTTCACATCCACCCATATTGAATCCACAAATACTTTTATAATCACAATATTTGCAAGGTGTTTTTTTGTCTTTATAAAATGGTTTTAAATCTATATTTCCACCTAAGATTTCTTTAGAAATCTGTTTAATAACAGTATACATATATTTTTGTAAATCTTGAAATTGTTCTGCTGTTACTCCACTTGTTTTTTTATCACTTAAATTTCCTTCTTTATCAATATATGCTGGTACTAAATTTGAAGCTCCTTTTTCTAGATTTTTGTCATGTAATTTAACTACTTTTACATCAGCTAGAATTAATCCTTTCATTCTGAAATTTGCTCGGATTTTTTCTTCAATTTCTTCTTGTTCCATTCTTCTATCTGCTTTTATAATTTGTTCTAACATACTAAAATATAAAATACCTGCTGGCATTAAATCTTCTTCTCTACATACTGCATCTAAATAAGTTAATAACTGAATTTGTAACCCTGCATATACTTCATTTAAATCTATATTTTTTACTGAAGATTTATAATCTATAATTCTTAAATATTTGCCATCTTCTCCTTGTGCAGTATCTATTCTGTCTATTTTTCCTATTATCTCAACTTTTTTACCATCATCAAGTGTTAATCTTATAGGCTTATATTTTCCTTTTTCTCCAAATTCTAATTCTGTACCTAAAACTGTAAATCTACTTTGTACAATTGTTTCTATAATATATTTAAGTGCTTTTTTTATAATTCTTTTTAATCTTGCTACTAATGCTCTGTATTTTGCTGTTGAAGTAAATATATAATTTTTTGCTTGTTCTAGTTTTTCATCAATTATTTTATTTATTATTTCTGATAATTCTTCATCTGTAATGTTTTCTAATTCTTTTTGTTCATTTTTTACATACTCAAAAAATTCATCAATTACTTCATGTATAAATGTTCCTGTATTTAATGTTTGCATTTTTAATTCTTCTTGAGGCTTAATTTTCAAACCATATTGAAGATAATATGAAAATGGACAACTTCTATATCTTTCTAGTTTTGATATACTTGTTGTTAGTGTATTTCCATATAATTTGTCTATATTTTCTTTTTCAATATTTTCTGGAATGTTTGTATATTTTAAACCTCTAAGACTTTGCTGTAATTTTTCTTGCCATTCTGTATCTTTTTTATAATAATCATAAATATAATACCATATTTTTTCTATATTATCTTGTTCTTTTAATTTACTTATATTGTTTATTAGTTCTTCATATGTTGTTTTCTTGTTTAATATTTCACTTTTCCTTTCTATGATATCACTTTCTTCATTTAACTCTGGATAGATTTTTTTAATTTTGGTTATTAGCATTGATGGTCTAAGTGCCTTTCCTTGCATATCTGATGAAGAATATAATAAATATAATTTTTCTTCTGCTGTTGTGAATGCTTTATAAATATTAAAATTATCTTCATATAATTTATCTATTGTGCCTTTTGCTAACTCTATTCCATTCTCTTTTAAAATTTCTCTATCAGAATCATTTAAAAATCCTTCATCTTTATTAACACTTGGAAATATTCCGTCATTTAAACCTATTATAAATATTACTTTTACTTTATGGCTTCTTGACCTTTCTACATCTCCCATTATTACTTGGTCTTGTGTTCCAGGAATTTTAGTTAAACTACTATTTTTAAATCCAACTTTTAATATTTGTGCATATTTATCAAGTGTTATTTTATCATCTTTAAATACTAGTACAATCTCATCTAATATTTCTATTATTGTCTGAATACTACTTATATATTCATTTGCTAAATCGATTTTACCAATCTGTTTTAGTTCATTTATTTTTTGTGCAATTTTTTCATTTACCTTTTGTTCTATTAAAAATTGATATAACTGTTTTGATATATTTTCAGTTGTTTTATTTTCATCTATTTTTTTCTTTAATTGTATTAATGGTTCTACTAATTCTTTTCTTATCTGTTCTAATCTTTCTATTTCTGCTACATCTTTTTCTTCACTTTTTCCATATGTAAATTCTTTTTTCCATTTATTTTGTTTTATTCCCCATTTTAAGCAATATTTTTCTAATTTGAATATATCATCTTCGTCTATTCCTGAAAATCCTGTTTTTATATAATTAAAGACTGCATCATATGACCAATTTTTATTAAATATTTCTAATATTGCAAGTATATATTGAATTATTATATTTTGATTTAAATCTCTATTTTCATCTATAAATATTGGTATTTCGTATTTTTCAAATATTGCTCTTGCTAAACTTGAATAATTTTCAATGTTTTTTGTTATTATTGATATATCTTTATATCTTAAATTTTCATCTCTTACTAATTTTAAAATCTGTTTGGCTACTTCTTCTATTTCTGAATATTGGTTTTTAGCCAAAAATAGTTTTATATTTTTTACTTCTTTTTCATATTTTTCATATCTGTTTTCATATAAGTTTTGTTCTAAATGTTTTAATTCTGGAGTTTTAAATCTATATGTTTCATCTAGTTTTATTTCTTCAATTCTTACTTCACTTTTTTTGGCAGTTTCTAATATTTTATCTACAGTTATCTGATTTGAATAAAATATGTCTGTATCTGCATTCTTTTTACTTTCTAATGCATCTGTACATATTGTTATTACTACTTGTTTTGCTATCTGCATTAATTTTTTTATTATCTCATATTCTTGGCTTGTAAATCCTGCAAATTCATCTATATAAATTATATTATCTTTAAACATATCTGTTTTATCTATATTTTCTGCAAGAATTGTTAGTAAATCAGTTTCGTCTATATATTTACCTGATATTTGGTTTTCAAAATTTGTATATATTGTATACATATCTTGTAATTTATTTTTTAAATATATGTCATCTTGTTTTTCGATTTGTTCTTGTAATTGTTCTGGTCTAATTCCATGTTTCTTGAACTCTCTTATTGCAGTTTCTGCCATGTCTACATTTTCATCTGTTTTCCCTAAAAATTTTAAGTTCTGTTTATTTTGAGTTAAAATAGAATATATTAACATTGCTTTTCCACATTTACTTAAGTTTGTTACTGTACTTCCAACAATTTCATTTATTACTCTATATGCCATTCTACTAAATGTTACTACTTCAGCATTTAATACCGCTTTAGTATCTATTGATTCCATAAGCTTTTTTTCCGCTGTGAATGAAAACTGTTCTGGTGTTATTATTAATATTTTATTTTTTTCTTTTATTTTTTTGGCAATTTCTTTATAACAGTATTCACTTTTTCCAGTTCCTGCTCTACCATATATTATTTGTAATCCCATAATTTCCTCCTTTTGGTATTATATCTTATTTAAATGTATATTTTCAACTGTTTTGTCAATAATATGTATGAATATTTTTTTGAAAGGACATACATATGGATAATACAAAAATAGGAAATAAAGAAGCTATTGCATTATTAGTAACAATAGCATTTAATCATATGATATTAAGTATAACTAAATCAATAATAAGTTTTACAGGTTCTGCATCACTATTAAACATATTATATGTTGGTGTTATAACAATTATATTTACTTGTATGATTTGTTATTTTCTAAACAAATTCCCGACATTTGATTTGATTGATATTTCAAAATATCTAGGTGGTAATACATTAAAATGGATAATAGGGATACTATATGTTGCATATTTTATATTTTTTTCAGGAATATTATTGCACATATTCTCATCATCTCTACAAATAATATATTTTCCATTGACAAAAATCTTTTATATAAGTTTGTTTTTTATAATAGGTGCTATCATAGCATGTAATTTAAGACATAATTCAGTTTATAGAAGTACACTTATAATTTTTCCACTACTAATAATAAGTACATTATTTTTATTTTTATCTGATATACCATATTATGAAGTAGAAAAAATGTACCCTATTTTTGGAAATGGACTATTCACAACTTTTGTATCCGGATTGTGTAATATGTTTGCCTTCCAAGGATTAGCATATATATATTTTATGCCTCCGATATTAAAAGAACCTACAAAAATCAAAAAAATAGCTGTTACATCAATAATATTTTCCTGTATATTTTTATTAATTATTATAGCAATTATTTTATTTTTATTTGCTGGTTTTGTAGAAACTGATGAATTAATGCCAATATATTCTGCGGCAAAATATATTGAATTTGGCTCATTTTTTAGAAAAATGGATTCGCTATTTATTTTAATTTGGATAATTTCATTTGTAAGTTATTTAAGTATAACACTAAAATTTTCTACTAGTATTTTAAAAAAACTTACTAATATAAAAAACAGTTTTATTTTTACTTGTATTTTAGGTTTTGCACTTTTAATGGTCAGTATTTGGCCCAAAGACTATTCAGTTTCCACAAATATTGCAGATATTGTGTATAAATATTCATTTTTTATATTAGTTATTGGAATTAGTTTTTTAGTATTACTATTTTCTGTAATAAAGCAAAAAATAAGGAAGTGGTTTAAATGAGTAAAAACTTTGTAAAAATAATCGTTTTTTTTATATTAATAGCAATATTTATACATGCTTTTTCTGAATCATATGTTTCTCATAGTTTAACTAATTTAGCATATGTTTTGGCACTTGGAATTGACGTTGGTGAAAAAGCTAATTTAAAAATTACTGCTCAGTTCTCAAAAGCTACAGCATTTGATTCGAGTGGTGGTTCATCAGATTCTTCTAGTCAAATTGTTATGGTTTCAGGGGAAGCTGATTCAATTTTTAGTGGTATAAATCTATTAAACAGTTATATTGGTAAAGAACTTAACTTAGCACATTGCAATGTTGTAGTCTTTTCTGAAGAATTTGCTAAAAATGGAATTGGCACACAAATTTATAGTTTAATTAATAATGAAGAAGTACGACCATCTACTAATATCCTTGTTAGTAAATGTTCTGCATATGACTATTTAAATAATGTAAGGCCTAATATTGAAAAATTAACTATACAATATTTTGATACTTTTTCAATTACAAGTAGATTAACTGGATATATTTCTAATTTAACAATTGGTGAATTTTATAATAATCTTTCTTCAGAAATAAAAGCTGGTACTGCAATTCTTGGCGGTCTTAATGCTACAGCAAGAACAGAATCATCAGAAAGCTCTACTGAAGGTTCTACAGAGAATTCTTCAAGCAAGAATGACTCTTCTTCTAAGTTAGATAGTCAGAATAGTAAATCTTCTTCTGAATCAACCAGCCAAACTAGTGAGCCATCAAATGTAATAACAAATCCCGAAGACTTAATTGCTGGCTCAAGTTCAGTTGAAGGAGAACGTGGTACTGAAAATATTGGTTTAGCAGTTTTTAATGGTGATAAACTTTGTGGTGAATTAACTGCAACAGAAGCAATCTCTCATTTATTAATAAAAAATAAAGTAGATTCTTGTATAGTTTCTATTGATAATCCATTTAATAGCTCTAGTAATAATTCTAGTAAAGTAGAATTACAATTATATCCTACCAAAAAGTCTAAAGTTAATGTTAATATAAAAGATAATATTCCTCATATTTCTATAGAACTAAAAATTGATGCTGATATATTAACACTTGATGAAAATATTGATTATAAACAAGCCGATGTCCTTGAGACCTTTTCTAGAGCTACTACAGAATATCTAGAAAAAGAAATTTATGATTATTTAACTAAAGTTTCTAAAGAATATTCTACCGATATAGATAATTTCGGAAATAAAGCTCTGGCATATTTTGCGACTTCTTCTGAGTGGAAAGATTTTAATTGGTCAGAAAAGTTTAAAAAAGCAGAGTTTGATGTTAATGTAGATGTTACTGTAATTTCTAGTTTGCTTATAACTAAAACTTAACAAAAGGGGACGGTCCCCTTTTGAGTTATTCTTTAAATCCTTCTCCTAAAACTTCTCTTGCATTAGCAACTACTATAAAGCATCTTTCATCAATATCTTTTGCAATATTCTTTATTTTAGAAATATCACTTCTAGAAGCTGCACATATTAAAATCAATTTATCTTTATTACTATACATTCCTTTTCCGTAAAGTCCTGTTACACCTCTTTTTACCTCTTGTCCAATTCTATCAGAAATCTCTTGATTTTTATCAGAAATAATAAACAACAATTTAGTATAATAAACACCTTCAAAAATAATATCAATCATTTTTCCATATAAATAAATTGCAATTACAGAATATAAACCAATTTCAATTTCTCTAAAAAACAAAATATTTAAAACAATAATAACCATATCAATAATCATTAAATTTCTACTCATTGATATATGTGGGTTATAGGTTTTTATTATATTTCCTATTAATTCTGTTCCACCTGTTGAAGAATTAACTTTTAAAATAATTGCTGTACCAAGTCCAATTAGCACTCCACCATATATACAAGCTAAAAATCTGTCATTTGTTATTGAAGGACATTTATCAAAAATATCGATAAAAACTGATAATGAAATTGTTCCAACTATTGCTTTTACAAAAAATTCTTTTCCTAATCTATATCCTGCAAATAAAAATAGCGGTATATTTAAAATAAATGTCATTACACCAACTGGGATCTTTAATAAGTAATATGTTATTGTCGCAATACCTGCAAATCCTCCTGATGACAATTGATTTGGTAATAAAAATGATGCTATTCCAAATGCCATAATTGATGACCCTAATATTGTTCCAATTATATCTATTATCCAATTTTTTATTTTTCGTTTATTCATAAAAATCACCTATATTACAATTATTTGTAATAATAGGTGATTTTATACTTTAACATTAATATCTTTTCTGCATTATTTATGGTCTTCTAAAAATTCAGGATATTTTTCTAATACTTTCATTTCCATTTTTCCTTGTTTAATATTTTCATCTTGTTTTACTATTAATTCTAATGTATACATTTCTTTTAATTTTTCTATATTTTCTCTTTTATGTCCTATTACATTATTTGCATCTTGAGGATTTACTGTTACTTCTACTTTTTTGACTTTCACATTTAATTGTTTTATTCTTGATACTATTGCATCATACCATAAACCTGATTCCACTAATTGTCTAAATGCTGGATGATATGGTCCTGCTACTACTTCGCTATTTTCGTCATTTGGGTCTGTTATTGTATCTGTATTTTGTAACCCTATTCTTATTATTTCAATATTTTTTTTGTTAAACATTGCTACTAATTCTTTGCAAATTTCAACTGCTTGCACTACTGTTAATGGTTTATATTTTCCTTCTAAATATTCTTTTTCTAATTTTGTATTTTTTATTACTAATACAGGATATATTCTTACCATTTTAGGTTTTAGCTTGATTAATTCTTTTGCAGTGTTTATTTCATCTATTCTTGTACTTTCTGGCAATCCTACCATCATTTGATGTCCTAATTTAAATCCATGCCATCTGATTAATTTTGATGCTTTTTTTACATCTGCAAAAGTATGTCCTCTATTACTTTGTTTTAATATATAATCATTTGTTGATTGTACACCTAATTCTATTGTTTCTACTTTATATTTTTTTAATCTCTTTAGAATTTCTTTATCTATGTAATCTGGTCTTGTTGATATACGTATACTGTCTATTTTTCCTTGTTTTATGTATTCATATGCTGTTTGTAAATATTCTTCTTGTTTTTCCGGTTCTATTCCAGTAAAACTTCCACCAAAAAATGCTACTTCTTTTTTTGCTTCTTTATCTTTTATGTTTTCTAAATAGAATTCTATTGTTTTTATTATATCTTCTTTTGTGATTGGTTTTAGTTGACCACTTATTGATTTTTGATTACAAAATTTACAATCATTTGGACATCCTAAATGTGGTACAAATATTGGTATGATATATTGCTTTTTCATACACTCACCTCTCTTATTTTAAGTTTTCTAATGCTCTCCTTGCAGCTTCCATTTCTGCATGTTTTTTTGTTTTTCCTTCTCCTGTTGCTAATTTTTTATTATTGCATTCTACTTGTGCTTCAAATGTTTTATCATGGTCTGGCCCTGTTTCTTTTATTATTGTATATACTATTTTTACTTCTCCATGTTCTTGTAATTTTTCTTGTAATACTGTTTTATAATCTTTTTGCCCTACATTTTGACTTGCTACTTTTATTTCTTCTTTTAAATTTTCTATTATGAATTTTTTTGCTTCTTCTAAACCACCATCTAAATAAATAGCTGCTATTACTGCTTCTACACTATCTGCTAATATTGCTGGTCTAACCTCTTCTGCTGACATTTTTTCTGATTTCCCAAGATTTAAGAAATCACTAAAATTAAGCTTTTTTGCAATTTTATATAAACTGTTCTCACATACTACTGTTGCTCTAACTTTAGTCATTTCTCCTTCTTTTAAATTGGGATAATTTTCAAATAGATACATGCTTGATATGAATTCTAATATACTGTCACCTAAAAATTCCAATTTTTCATTACTTTCTACTTTATGTTCATATGCATATGATGTATGTGTTAATGCTTTATTTAATAATTGTTTGTTTGTAAAAGTATATCCAATTTTTTCCTCTAAACTTTTCATGTTTTCCTCCTAATTTTATGATTATATTATATACTATTTTGTATTTTTTTCAAGTTTTTTATCAAAAAAGTTTATTTATAATTGTTTAAATGGTATAATATAGGAATAAGGAGTATTTTATGAACAAGAAAAATTTAGTTTTACTATTAATTTTTATAATTATATTTTTTATAATTGGCATAATAGTCTATCCAATCTTTTATAATTCTAAAGATGATGATTTAGATATGACTACATCTTTAGATAAAGATTCTGATGAAATGATGAGTATAGATATATTATCTAATTTAAGTTTTTTTAAAATATTAGTAGGAGACTCTGATTCCGAATATGGACCAATGTATTCTGAAAAATTTGTTACTATTAGATCCAATGATAATATTGAGAATTTACAAAAAATGCTTGCTTCTGCAAAACCTATTACTATAGATAATGCAAGAGGATATGACACACCTACTACTGCTCTTTGTTATCTAGAAGATAATTCTATGTATAGTTTTTTTGTTATTTCTCCTAATGTAATTGTTTTTTCTGATAGTGATTATAATAAAACTATATATGAATTGGATTCACAATATGATATTGAAGAATTTTTAACTACTTTATACAATGTAAATATAAATTCTTATAAATATTCTGTTTCTTCAAAAAATGGGAAATATGGAGTAAAATATTCGAAGTCTCAAAATATTGTTAAACCAATATATGATAATGTTACTATTATAAATCCTAATGTGGATGTTTTCGCAGTAACACAAGATGGAGTTACAACTTTTATTGATAAATATATGGAAAATCCATATCCAAATTTTGAAAGTGTTGAATTAGTCCCTAGTTCTACTACTGGAAAATATGAGAATGCAATTAAATTCATAGAAAATAATAAATATGGTTTAGCAAGCTTAGATGGACAAATATTGCTACCTGCTGAATATGATAGTATAGAAAGCTATCCTTCAAATAAAAATTGCTTAATTTTGACTAATAATGATATTCAAACAATAATTAAGTTGGTTCCATATGGATATGAAGATATTTCTGGTGGTTTTTAATTACCAAATTTTAGGGTATTTACAAATATCTTATTTTTATATATTTTTTATATTAAAATTTTATCATGGGGTGATTTTATGGTAAATTTTAATATTGAAGAGTTATTAAAAAAGAAGAAGAAATCGAAGTACTGGTTGTGCCAAAATATGAATATTACTACCAGAAATCTAAACCGTGTTATCCGTGGAGAAACTACTTCTATTTCGTTCAAATATTTAGAAGAGCTTTGCACTTATCTAGACTGCTCTTTAGAGGAATTAATGGAAATAAAAAAGGAAGCTAAATAACTTCCTTTTTTATTTTTTAAACATTTTCTTTTATGTAGTCAACTACGTCTCCTACTGTTACAACTTTTTCTGCATCTGCATCTGGGATTTCTATGTCAAATTCTTCTTCTAAAGCCATTACTAATTCTACTATATCTAAAGAGTCTGCACCTAAATCATCTATAAAAGATGCTTCCATTGTAACTGATGTATCAGCTACACCTAGTTGCTCTATTATTATTCCTTTTACTTTTTCAAAAACTTCTTCTGAACTCATAACAAGTTCACCTCCTCCCAAGTATTAAATGATATATTTAATATTTCATTCTTATCTTTAACATTTATATTATATGTTCTTGTATTTGTCAAGCATATTTATAATTTTTTTTATTTTTTATACTAGGTATTCGGGTTTTCTTTATTTTTTTGCCTCAAATTCCTCTATCATTCTTTCTACAGCCTTGTTTTCTACGAATTTTTCTGCTTGTTGTATTGTATATTCAAATAATCTCTCATCACTACTTCCATGTGCTTTTACAACTGGTTTTTTAACACCTAGAAATAATGCTCCACCATATGTTTTATAATCCATTGTCTTTTTAAATCTATTTATTGCTGGTAAACATGGTATTGTACATATTTTTGATATTAAATTTTTTGTTAAACTTTCTGTTAATGTTCTTTTAACAAATTTTCCTAGCCCTTCTGTTGTTTTTAAAAATACATTTCCAGTAAATCCATCTGTTACTATTGCATCTATTTTTCCTGAAAAAGCATCTCTACCTTCTACGTTTCCTACAAAGTTTATATTCAATTCTTCTGATTTTTCTTTTAATAAGTTGTAACTTTCTCTTACTAGTTCATTTCCTTTTGTTTCTTCAGTTCCTATATTTAATAGCCCTATTGCTGGCTTTTCTATTCCAAATGTATTTCTTAAATATATTGTTGACATTTGTGCAAATTGAAGTAAATTAATTGGCTTACAATTTGTATTTGAACCAGCATCTATTAATAGTAGTTGACTTTTATATGCTGGTAGTATTCCTGCTAATGCTGGTCTATCTATTCCTTTTATCCTTCCTACTAATAATGTTGCTCCTGCAAGTAATGCTCCAGAGTTTCCTGCTGATATAAATACATCTCCTTCACCTTCTTTTAGCATTTTAAAACCTACTACCATTGATGAGTCTTTTTTGTGTTTTATTGCTACTGTTGGTTGGTCTTCCATTTCTATCGTTTCTGTTGCATTTTTTATTTTTAGTCTTTCTGATATTTCTTCTATTTCTTTTCCATAAAATTCTTTTATTTTACTTCTTATAACTTCTTCTTTCCCTACTAGTGTTACATTTGCTTTTACTTTTGTTATTGCATTTACTGCTCCTTTAATATTTGCGTCTGGTGCATTGTCTCCACCCATCGCATCTAGTAATATGTTCATCTTGTTTCCTCCTATTTATGATTATTCATGTTGCTTATATTTTATTATTGTTTTATTAAAATTGCAATAGTTTTATAAAATTTATGTAAAAAAGAAACACTAATCTTTGAAGTGTTTCTTTTTTCATCTTATTTTTTAATTATTATAATTCAGGCTCATCATCTTCTTGAGTTGGTTCTGAATTTTGTTGTCCTTCATTACTTCTATCACCATTTTCTGGTGCAGAAGGTGCTTCTGTTTGTGGTTCTTCTACTTTAGCCTCTTGTCCAATTCTCTCTCTAAATGCTACTGCTTTATCTTTTCCTAATTCATTTTGTTTATTTTGCATTTCTTCTTTTTGTTTTTCTTTCATTTTTTCTTTTTCAGCTTTATATCTCTCTTTTAATTCTTCCATTTGTTTCTCATATTCGTCATCTATCTCATTCATTTCGAATTTATATGTTTCTTTCATACCTTTAAGTTCTCTTTTTTCTTCTCTATATGCTTTAATTTCTTCTGACATATTTTTAAAGAAATCTCCTATTTTAGAAAATACATTAAATTTTTGTTTAAGCACTAATGATTTTTCTTCTTTATCAAGTCTTTTTTTACCACGTTTATAATAATCACTACTAAACTCTAAATTATCTTTTTCATTGTCTAATTTTTCATATAATTTTTCTAATTTTTCTCTTTTTTGAGCAATTTGCTCTATTTTTCTAGCTGTTTCTTGTGCTTCTGGGTTTTTACTATTTTTCAACCTTTCTGTAAGATTTTCTATTCCTCCTGATTCTCTAACATATTTTTCAGGATATAAGAAACCTTCTGATTCTACATCATATTCTTCATTTGCTCTCATATCTCTTTCTAATGCTCTTATTTCATTATTTAATGTTGCTATTTTTTCTATTGACTTATCTTCTCTTCTTTCTTTTCTTGCTAATAATAAGTCTCTTCTATCGTTATATTCAGCTTTTATATTTTGTAAATCTATCTCTCTTTGAATTTTTGAAAGCAACATTTTTACTTGAAAGGACATTAAATGTCTTTTTAATGGACTTTTATCTTGTTCTATTTTTTCTGTTAATTTGTTAATTTTTTCTACTAATTTTTTTGATTTTTCTGACATATTTGGATCTTGCGTACTTATTGGCTCAATCTTTTCTTCTAAATTTTCTTTATCTTGTGCCATTTTTATCCCCTCCTATTTTTATTCATTATTTTCTATTTTTCTAAGAAGTTCATTTAGTTTTCTCTTGCATTTTATCAATGTTTCTTGGTCTACACCTTTAAAATCATCATCTGTAAATTCAATTCCATATTCCTCAAATACTATTTTATCGTTATTTTTTTCCATAAAAAAACTCCTTTCTTTTGTATAATTATATATTTCCAAATTTATTATACAATATTTTACTTTTTTTGTCAACTTTTCAAGAAACACAGAAAAAGAGCCAAACTTAAATGCTTGACTCTTAATATATTTTAAATTATTCAATTATATCAGCTACAACTCCTGAACCAACTGTTCTTCCACCTTCACGTATAGCGAATCTTAATCCTTTTTCTATAGCGATTGGTGTGATTAATTCAATTGTCATTGATACGTTGTCTCCTGGCATAACCATTTCTGTTCCAGCAGGTAATTCGATAACACCTGTTACGTCTGTTGTTCTGAAATAGAATTGTGGTCTATATCCATTGAAGAATGGTGTATGACGTCCACCTTCTTCTTTTGTTAGAACGTATACTTCTGATGTGAATTTTGTATGTGGATTTATTGTTCCTGGTTTACATAGTACTTGACCTCTTTCGATGTCTTTTCTATCAATTCCTCTTAATAATGTTCCGATGTTATCTCCAGCTTCAGCTTGGTCTAATAATTTTCTGAACATTTCTACACCAGTAACAACTGTTTTTCTTCTTTCTGTTGTTAATCCTATGATTTCAACTTCGTCAGAAACTTTTACGATTCCTCTTTCTACTCTACCTGTAGCAACTGTTCCACGTCCTGTAATTGTGAATACGTCTTCTACTGGCATTAAGAATGGTTGATCGATTGGTCTTTCTGGTGTTGGTATATAGCTATCAACTGCTTCCATTAATTCTTTTATTGGAGCATATTCTGGTGCATTTGGATCTGTTGATGTTGATTCTAATACTTTTAATGAAGAACCTTTGATCATTGGAATTTCGTCTCCTGGGAATCCATATTCTGTTAATAGATCTCTAACTTCCATTTCAACTAATTCTAATAATTCTGGATCATCAACCATATCACATTTATTTAAGTAAACAACGATGTATTTAACACCTACTTGTCTAGCTAATAATATGTGCTCTCTTGTTTGTGGCATTGGTCCATCAGCAGCAGAAACTACTAATATAGCTCCATCCATTTGTGCTGCACCTGTAATCATGTTTTTTACATAGTCAGCATGACCTGGACAGTCTACGTGTGCATAGTGTCTGTTGTCTGTTTCATATTCTACGTGAGCTGTGTTGATTGTGATTCCTCTTGCTTTTTCTTCTGGTGCTCCGTCAATTTGATCATAAGCTGTAAATTGAGCTTTTCCTAATAATCCTAAATATTTTGTAATAGCAGCTGTTGTTGTTGTTTTTCCATGGTCAACGTGTCCGATTGTACCAATGTTAACGTGTGGCTTTGTTCTTTCAAATTTTGCTTTTGCCATTTTTTATTCCTCCTTATTTTTGATTAGCCTTTCATAGGCTATTTATATTTTTAATAATAATAACTTTTTTATTATGCACTTGCATTTTATAACATTTCTGCCGAAAATGCAAGTGTTTTTATAAAATTAGTCTTCTTTTTTAGCTCTTGAAGCTACTATTGCTTCAAATACTGATTTTGGAACTTCTTCATAATGAGATGGTTCCATTGAATATGTTCCTCTACCTTGTGTTTTTGAACGTAGGTCTGTTGCATATCCGAACATTTCTGATAATGGGATAAATGCATGGATTTCTTGCATTCCATCATTTGCATCCATTCCTTCCATTCTACCACGTCTAGAGTTTACATCTCCTATAACATCTCCCATGTATTCTTCTGGAACTGTTATTTCAACTTTCATTATTGGCTCTAATATAACTGATTTTGCTTGTTTACATCCTTCTTTGAATGCCATTGATGCAGCTATTTTGAATGCCATTTCTGAAGAGTCTACTTCATGGTATGATCCATCTACTAATGATACTTTGAAGTCTATTACTGGATATCCAGCTAATATACCGCTTTCAGCAGCTTCTCTCATTCCTTGTTCAATTGGTTTAATATATTCTTTTGGAACTGCTCCTCCAACTATTTTGCTTTCGAATTCAATTCCTTTTCCTGGTTCTAGTGGTTCCATTTCAAACCATACGTCACCGTATTGTCCTTTACCACCAGATTGACGAATAAATTTACCTTGAACTTTTACTTTATTTCTTATTGTTTCTTTGTAAGCAACTTGTGGTTTACCTACATTACATTCTACTTTGAATTCTCTTTTTAATCTATCTACAATTATGTCTAAGTGTAACTCACCCATACCTGCGATGATTGTTTGACCTGTTTCTTGATTTGTATAAGCTTTGAATGTTGGGTCTTCTTCAGCTAATTTTGCTAAAGCTATTCCCATTTTTTCTTGAGCTGCTTTGTCTTTTGGCTCAATTGCTATATCAATAACTGGTTCAGGGAATTCCATTGATTCTAGAATTATTGGATGTTCAGGATCACATAAAGTGTTTCCTGTTGTTACATCTTTTAATCCTACTGCAGCTGCAATATCACCAGCATATACTTTTTCAATATCTTCTCTGTGATTTGAGTGCATTTGTAGAATTCTTCCTATTCTTTCTTTTTTATCTTTGCTTGAATTTAAAACTGTTGATCCTGTTTCTAATGTTCCTGAATATACTCTAAAGAAACATAATTTTCCTACGAATGGATCTGTTGCAATTTTAAATGCTAATGCTGCAAATGGTTCTGAATCAGAAGTTTTTGCTTCTGTTTCTTGTCCATCTAATGTTACACCTTTGATATGTGGTATATCTAATGGTGATGGCATATAGTCAACTACTGCATTTAGTAATTCTTGTATACCTTTATTTTTATATGAAGAACCACAACATACTGGAACTATTTTATTTGCTATTGTTCCTTTACGTAATCCTTTTTTGATTTCTTCTTCAGAAAGTTCTTCACCTTCTAAATATTTCATCATTAATTCTTCATCTTGTTCACATGCAGCTTCTATCATTGATGTTCTGAATTTTTTAGCTTCTTCTAACATATCTTCAGGAATATCTGTTTCTTCGATTTCTTTTCCTAAATCATCTTTATGTATGAAAGCTTTCATTTTTATTAAGTCTACTATCCCTTTGAATTGATCTTCTGATCCTATTGGTAATTGGATTGGAACACCATTTGCATGTAATCTATTTTTTAGTTGGTCAACACATAACATAAAGTTTGCTCCAACTATATCCATTTTATTTACATATACCATTCTTGGTACTTGGTATTTATCTGCTTGTCTCCAAACAGTTTCTGTTTGTGGTTGAACTCCACCTTTGGCAGCTAATACTGTTACTGCACCGTCAAGTACTCTAAGAGATCTTTGTACTTCTACTGTGAAATCAACGTGTCCTGGTGTATCAATTATATTGATTCTGTTGTTATTCCAGAAACATGTTGTTGCAGCTGAAGTTATTGTTATACCTCTTTCTTGTTCTTGTTCCATCCAGTCCATTGTTGCTGCACCTTCATGTACTTCTCCTATTTTATGTGTTTTTCCTGTATAAAATAGGATTCTTTCTGTTGTTGTTGTTTTTCCTGCATCTATATGGGCCATTATTCCTATATTTCTTGTTCTCTCTAATGGGTATGCTCTTCCTGCCATTTTTTATATTTCCCCCTTTCGAAATTTTACCATTTATAGTGTGCAAATGCTTTATTAGCTTCTGCCATTCTATGTGTATCTTCTTTTTTCTTGAATGCTCCACCGTTTCCATTTATTGCATCAATTATTTCTCCAGCTAGTTTTTCAGCCATTGTTTTTTCATGTCTGTTTCTAGCATATGTTACTAACCATCTTAATCCTAATGTTTGTCTTCTTTCTGGTCTTATTTCTAATGGAACTTGATATGTTGCTCCACCAACTCTTCTTGCTTTTACTTCAAGAACTGGCATAACATTTTCTAATGCTGCTTCAAATACTTCTAATGGATTTTTTCCTTCTCTTTCTTTTACGATGTCAAATGCATCATATACGATGTTTTGAGCAACTGATTTTTTACCATCTAACATTATGTTGTTGATTAATTTTGTAACAACTTTACTATTATATATTGGATCTGGTAATACATCTCTTTTTGCTATAAATCCTCTTCTTGGCACTATTCTTCACTCCTTTTCTTTTTTGATACTTAAACAAGTATCTAAGTTACTCTGGAAAGTTTTTTCTTTCCCGTATAGTGCTACCAATCTATTCTAAATTTAAGTACCTTAATTTAGTAAATTGTGTGCACTAATCTAATTTTTATTCATTTTATTTAGGGCGTTTTGCACCATATTTTGAACGACCTTGATTTCTGTCTTTTACTCCAGCTGTGTCAAGTGTTCCTCTTATTATATGGTATCTAACACCTGGAAGGTCTTTTACTCTTCCTCCTCTGATTAGAACTACACTGTGTTCTTGTAAGTTATGTCCTATACCTGGGATATAAGATGTTACTTCATAACCATTTGAAAGTCTAACTCTGGCAACTTTTCTTAATGCTGAATTTGGCTTTTTAGGTGTTACTGTTTTTACTACTGTACATACACCTCTTTTTTGTGGTGCTCTATTATTTGTTAATGTTTTGTTTTTTGAATTGTATCCATGTTGTAGAGCTGGTGCTGTAGATTTTGCCTTTGTTGTTTTTCTTCCTTTTCTTACTAATTGATTAATTGTTGGCACTTAAATTTCACCTCTTTTCTAAAATAATTTTAACCGCAAAGAATTAATTTTTTATTGCTAATTCTAATGCGGTTATTATTTTATCATCTTTTCCTTATTATGTCAATGTTTTTGTCGTGTTTTTTTAGATTTTTGTTACTGTTCAGCCTTAAGTAATTAAAAATCAACCTGCCGAAAATTCGAGGTTGATTTAAATGATTTATACTCCAAACTTTTTTGATTTAAATTATTTTAATTTTTTTATTTCTTCTTCTGTTAATCCTGTTACTTCTTTTATTTGTTCTATTGACATGTTTAATTTTAGGAGATTCTTTGCAATCTTTTTTATTTTTTCTTTTTGTTCTGTCCTTCCTTGATTTAATCCTTGACTTATTCCCTGAGTTATTCCATCTTTAAGTCCTTTATCATATCCAGCATCTTCTATTGCTTTTTGGTCTAATATGTATTTTTCTCTCAATTCTGCTAAATATCTTTCTCTTTTATCTTTACTTATTTCTTCTAGTACTTGTTTTGCTTTTTCTATTGCTTTGTCTTCTCCCATTTCAATTCCCCCTGGCTCTCTTATAAATCTTATCCATTTATTTAACTTATTATTCTTGGTTTTTTCTTTATATTTCTCGTATTTTGGTAATTCAATTATATAAAATTCCATTACTTCTGTCAATATTACTTTTTGGTATTCTTCTTCTCTTATGTTCCATTTTGTTTCATATTTTTTTATTTCTCTCAAACTGTCTATTTCATAATCCGTTATTAATATTACAATTACTTTTTCTAGTTCTTCATAATCTTTTCCTGATTTTAGATTCAAACTATATAATTTGCTCCAGTAGTATAATATTCTTTTTTCTATATTTTTTCTATCTACAATTTGCATTTCTATATCACAGTTAATTTTATCTTCTATTTTTGCTCTTATATCTAGTATTCCTACTTTATCGTCTAATAAATCTTTTTCTAATATAGTATTATTATCTAATTTTATATCACTTATTTCTTTTTGGATTATTGAACTTATTAATTCTTTTGTTATTTCTTCATTTCCTATATATCCAAATATTCTTTTAAATACATAGTCTATTTTTGGGTCTAATAATTGTTCTATATGCTTCACCTCTACTTATAATATTTTTTAACAATGAAATCTCTCGGCTGAATTGCCTAGATTTTTTGATTTTAAAAATTGTTTGAAATATAAATCATTAACATATTAACATAATTTGAATCATTTTTCAATACTTTTAGAATAAAAAAGATAAAAACCATTAGAACGTCATATACAAAGCAATCTAATGGTTTTATTTCACAATATATTATTTTTTATTGAAACATTTTTATTTTATATTTAATTTTGATTACATATACATTAACTATTTTTTGTTGCTATTACTTTTATTGAAAAAATTCCATATTCCAATATTTTATTTTCTTTTATTTTTATAAGATGGTTTTGCCCTATCTTGCTCTACATCACTTATATATCTTGGCGATACTCCTATTTCTTCTGCGATTTTTTCTTGCGTGTATCCATTACTTTTTCTTAGTTTTTGAAGTGTTTCTCCAATTCTTATTGTGCTTACTTTTCTCATCTATATCACCTTTTCTTATTTTTGTTTATATTAACAAAATTTATAAGTTTTATAAATGATTTATTATCGTTTGTTATCCGATTTTATTTAAGTATTCTTTTAGTTTGCTATCTAACTTTTTTCTTTTTTCCTCTATTTCTTCTTTCCCTTGCTTTTTTTCTATCATCTGTTTTAGTTTTTCTATTTCGATTCTTATTTCTTCTTCCACTCCTATCACCACCATATCTTTAGTTTATTGATTTTCTCTTTTTCTATTCACTTGATTTTAAATTTTTTTGATTTAATTTCTGTTTGAATTTTTTGAATTAATAGCTTTATGCTACTATTTTTTTATTTTTTTGTCAATGATTTATATTGTTTTTAATTCAAGTTTTCCATTACTTCTTATTTCTCCATTTATTAATATAATATCTCCTTCTTTTAGTTTTGAATAACATTTGTCTGCAACCTCATTATAGCCATACACTTCAATCATGTTATTATCTAATGTTGTTATTTTGAATTCTGCCACTGCTTTGTTTTTGCTTTTAATAATAAAATTATATTTTATATCACTCACTATTTTTCCTATTAAAAAACACTCATTCATTTTTTCCCCTCCTTTTTTTTATTTGCAAAACATATATTTTCAAAATTTACTAATATATGTTTTGCTGATACATTTTTACCTTTCGGAAGGAACAAATCTCTTTAATACTAATACATTACTGTATATATTCCTTAAAATATATATTCTGAATTTGTATTAGAGTGTGGGGCGAGAACCATTGTTGCTGTTGGAATTGCTCGGATTGTTGTTGTTGCGATAATCTGCACGAGTATTGTTGGAATTGGTATTGTTGTAATTACCTCCGGCTATTAATACGATTGTTGGTGTTGTTGGCTTTTTAATTTGTCCCTATATCTTTATTTATAAAATAATTTATTTGTTAAATTTTCTACATTTGCAATTTTTATATATCCTATATGTCCTGCTAGGCATTTATGTGCCTCCTTACTAGTTATCTTTCCAATTTTTACTTCATGTTTTAATTTTTTTATTTTATTTTTTAATTTTTTCTTTCCCTTGTCTCTTATTTTTATTCTATATTCATTTATTTTATATCCACAAAAATTTACTCCTTGTTTATTTTTAAATATCTGCGTTTTTTTATTTAATTCTAATTCTAGTTTTTCTTTTAAAAATTTTTTTATTTTTTCCAGTATATCTTTTGCTTCTTGCTTACTTTTTAGTAAAATTACGCTATCATCCATATATCTGAAATAATATTTACAATGTAATGTATGTTTTATATATTGGTCAACTTCATTTAGATATATATTTGCAAATATTTGTGATGTATAATTTCCTATTGGAAGATTCTTTTTTTCTTGATTTGAGTATATTATTTCTTTTGTTAGCCATATTAAATCTTCATCTTTAATTTTTCTCAATAAAATTTTTAGTAATATATCTTTATCTATGTTTTGAAAAAATTTTGCAATATCCATTTTTAATATATAATATTCTCCCCATATTATTTTACAATGTTTCATTCTTTGTTGTAAATCTAAACAACATTTATGCATTCCCCTATTTTCAATACATGCATATGAAGTATTTATAAATTGTGTCATAAAATGCGGTTTCAAAAAATTTTCTACATAAAATGTATGTACTATTCTATCTATATATCTGGAACGTTCTATTTTTCTTATTTTAGGTTCTTTTATATAAAATACTGTATATCCTCCATGCTTATATGTTTTGTTTTTTAATTGTTCATATAAATATTTGATATATTCTTCTTGTTTTAAGTTAAATTTTATTATTTCTTCTCTATAACTTTTTCCTTTTCTTGCTTTAAAATGTGCTTTATACAAATTCTCATAAGAAAGTTTTTTACTATATTCATTTCTTATCCATTTTGCCATAATATTTTATTAGTCCTCCTAATATTTTACCAATTTCATAAATCTGTTCCATTGCTATATTAAACTTTCTTTCATCTAGCCATCTGTTTTTCTTCATTATTCTCAAATATATTCTTTGGCAATTTAGTTCTGCATCTATTTTATTTAATACTTCTATAATATTTTTATCATTTACTTTACTTAGATATAAAATTCCTCTTAACATTTTATACATACTATTTTTATATTCTGTTCCTATATTAAATTTTTCTGTTCTGGGTAGTTTTATTATTACCTCTATCATATATTGAATATATCTTTCTGCTTTTGGTATTAGTTGCAATTTATTTTCCTTCACTATTTTCACCTCTATATAATTTCATTATTGCTTCCATATATTTTTCATCTTTTTCAAGATAACCGCAATTTCCCATTTTACACATTATACAATCTCTTTTGTTAGACTTTTCATTGTTTTGAAAACTACCTTTATACTTTTCTACTATTTCTAAATTATTTTTTTCTCTATCAAATTTATATATTATGTATGAATATCTACTTCTTTTTAGTAATTTCTGATATTTTTCTAATGCTCCTATTGGAAATCCTACTTTGCAAACAGTATCTTTTTCCATACAAGTTAGTTTTAAATCTAGTATTTTATTTAATAATATTGCATCTTTCCCTCTTGCTATATAAAAACTTCCGCAGTTTATTAATACAATATATTCTTTTTCCTTTTCCTGTAATATTTTTATCATTTCTCCAAACTTCATATTTACTCCTTTCCCAGTGGGCATTTTTTGTGCCTAAAAGGCGCAAAAAACGCCACACTGTTAGGTGTGGCGCCACACTGTTGCAAAATTTCTTTATTATCCATTCATGTACCTTTGGTACCTGAATGGCCAATATATAAATTTTGCAATTAGTGTATCTCCGATTCACTAATATAATTTTAAATTTGTACATATAAAAGAACTTCATAACTCATTCTGATTTTACGGCTTTAGCACTCAGCTCTACTAATAAAGTGTGGGGCGAGAACCAACGTTGCTGACGGAATAGCTCGGAAGGAAGTTGTAGCGAGAATCTGCACGAGTATTGCCGGAATTGGTACTGCTAAAATGACCTCCGGCTACCAATACGATAGCTGGTGTTGTTGGCTTCTAATGTCCAATCTCTTATATTTCCTGCTAAGTCGAAGACATTTTTTACTTTATAATTATCTGAATTTCCTGTTGGTGCTGGAGCACTTGTACTTGTATCTGAATCATCAGCTGTTCCATAATTTCCCATTCCTAATGCATTTACTACATAAAATGAACTTTTAGCTTCATTTTCTACTTCTTTCATCCATATCATGATCTGGTCCCATTGACTTCCCCATATCATACTACTTGTTCTTGTATCACTTATTTCTGTTAAACTTCTATATGCTTTCTGTTGGGCATACATTCTATACCAATTTACATTAGATACTCCATTTGTTGTTCCTCTTACTATGTTTACTTTATTTGTTGTATCTTGGCTATTATCTGATACCATGTTACTTGTCTCATATCTTCCTACCCAAAATCCTTTTTGAGTACTTACCTTACTTACCATGGTGTTAAATTCTCCTTGCAATAAATCTTGTGATACTTTTGGATTTGTGTTATTATAACTACTTCCATCTGCATATGAACTCTCACTTAAATACGCAGGCTCTCTACAATCATCATCTGTTAATGGTGTCCATGTGTATCCATTTACATCATTAATTAATGGCTCTACTTTTACTTTTCCATTTTCTTCTGTAAACTGATACAAAACTCCTATATAATCAGTCGCATTTTTCTTTATTGCCATTGGATATCTGTTAGCATCAATTTCTTTCTGCACTTCTGCTTTTATTCCTGCTTCATCTAATGAACTAAAATTACTACTTAAGTCTAAAACTGGATTTGGCACTGGCACCCATACAAATTGGTCATATTTTTCTTGCACATCTTTTATTCCATCTCCATCTTCATCTGCTTCCCAATCTGGTGTTTCATCTTTTGGTATTATATATATTACTAATCCATCATCTATATCTTCATATTCCCCTGGTATATTAGATATTGTTGAACCTCCTGGGATTGATACTTCATCATCTCCTATTGTTACTGTTGTGTCATCATCAAATCTTTCTCCACCATGGTTTCCTCCGTTTCCACCATTTCCTTCTAATATTCCAAAATCAATTTCTATGCTTCCTATTGTTATTAAATTTGTAGTTTGCAATGTTTCTACTTCTTTTGACGTTAATTTCTTTTCTCCCTCTAATTCGGCTATCATTTCTTCTTTAGTAGTTTTATCTTCTGGATTTCCATTTGTATAATCTATTGTCCTATTCTCATTTGCTGCCATTTCTACTCTTTCTTTTACTTCTCCTCCTCTTGTATTTTCCTTTGCTTCTTGAGCTTGTGTTATTATTCCATTTTCTCCTGTTAACATTGAAATACTTACACCTGCTAGAATCAATAAAACTACAATCGTTACTACTAATGCTATTAGTGTGATACCTTGTTCTCTTACTTTTAGTTTTTTCATTTTGTTTCTATCTCCTCCTTTTTCTTATGTTCTCTCCTTTTCTTATTTTTATTCTTTTATTTTTTAAATCGTATTTTTTGCATATTAAAGAACCTTTAATTTTTACAAGATATTCACTTTTCAAAGTTCTTTAAATACACTTAAAATACTTCATTTATATTCTACAAAAACGCACTATTATTGTCAAGATATTATACGATTTTATTTCATTTTTCACAAAATAAAAGTATAGACTTTTTATCATCTATACTTTATATGATTTCCTTAGATATATTAATATTTTCCTTCTGGTAAAGCATTTGCATCATTAATACTAAACACTCTTTTAAACATATATTTTATTTTCTTTATACCTACATTATATCCTATAATGTCTATTTTTTCATTTTTCATAGCATTTTTGCATATTTTTTGTAATATTTCTTTTTCTTTTTTACTTAATTTAGTTCCATCTAAATAAGAAACATTATAAGTTATCTGTGGAATAGAATCCATTTCTATATCTTCACATTTAGAAAAAGACATAGCATAATTATAAATTAAATTTTGTGGATCATAATTATATTCTTTTGCAAATTTTGTTAATACTTCGCAAACTACTGGATCTATTCTTTTTATTACTTTTTTATCTAATGGTCTATATTCTGCAATTGCATAATTTATTAATATCTCTTTTATTTCTTCACGGCTTTCTTTATCTTTTAGTAGTAAATTTTGTCCTTGTACATTTGTTGGATATATTTTTATTGTCTTACCATTACTTATTTCTGCTTTATATACAAGTTCACCTTCTTCAATTTTTGCTATTACATTTACTAAAGTTACTTTATCTCCAAATGCTAATACTCTACTTTTATCTTCTTCTGTCTCTTCTTTTTCTTCTAGTGTGATTATTTCTTCTATATCTTCTATATCTTCTATTTCATCAATTTTTTGGTCTTCAACAATTTCTTCAACTTTTTCATTTTCTTTTGCTTGTTCTTCTTGTCTAATTTCTTCGACTTTCTTTTCAATTATTTCTTCAATGCCAATATCTTGTGGTTCTTCATTTTCTTCTATCTGTAATTCTTCTATAGGCTCTATTTCTTCTAATTGAATATCTTCTATTTCAACTTCTGGAATATTTTTTTCTTCTACATGGATTTCTTCCATATTAACTTCTGGCATGTTTTTTTCTTCTATTGGTTCTACTTTTATATCTTCTATAGGTTGAAAGTCTTCTATTTTAATTTCTTCAAATTCTTGAATTGGTTCTGCTTCTATATCTTGAATATCATTGTTTTCTGCTTGTTCTTCAACAAATGGTAATTCTGCTGTTTCTTCTTGTTCGAAGTATTCTTCATTTTTTGATGTATTTTCTCTTTCTTCTATTATGTCTTCTACTAAATTTAATATCGCTTCTAAATCACATTCTTCTTCTGTTTCTTCTATTTCTGATACATCTGGTGTTTCTAATATTTCTTCTACTTCTTCTATGTTTTCTTGTACACTTTCTTCTTCAATTTCTATAGGTTGTTCTTCTACTTGTGCAAGTTGTGACCATTCTCCGTTTCTAAATTGTCTTTGATTTTTTGCAAGTTCTGTTAATTCACCTTGTAATATTTGTATTATTTCTTCTATTTTTACAATTTCTACTTTATTAAGTTTGCATTCTTCTTCCTTAACTTTGTTTTCTCTTTGAGCAGTCTCTGATAATTCTGGCATTCTTCCAAATCTATTATAAAATTCTTGTTTCTGAATTTGATATTTTGAATTTCTTTCTTCTTGTTTTTCTACTTCAACTTGCTTTTCTTTTTTGATTTCTTCATGCTTACGGATTTCTGATATTCCCTGTGCTATTAAATTATTTATTTGTGTGTTTACTTGTTCTCTTACTTCTAGATATCTTGAATCAAGTTTATTTTGTAATTCTTGACTTTGGTTTCCTAGTTCTGTAATTCTTTTTCCAAGCTCACTAATTTCTGCTACAACTTTCATAGTTTTAGCATTTGCTTTTTTTTCATTTCTTTCTTGTGCAAGCTGTGTTCTCTGTCTTTCTATTTTTGCAATTTCACGTTTCATTTGTTGCTTTTCATAAATGAAATTTTTTATAATTTCTTGTATTTCCTCAAACTTGTTCATTCCCTAACCTTATCAAGTAATTTCTTACTCAATAAACTCCTTTCATTTGTTATCTATTTTATTTCATTTTATATTCTAACACAACAAATTTTTTTACACAAGTATTTTTTTGTAAAATTTTATCTTTTTTTACATTTTTTTGTTTTTTATCGCTAGAAGTCCTCTATCCGCAAGCTTTTCATATTTTAATTTTTTGTCTTTTATTTTAATTTCAAGTTCTGGAACTATTCCAAAATTTGCATTCATTGGTTGAAATCTATCATTTTCTGTCGAAATATATTTTGCTAATGCTCCTATCATTGAAACTTCTGGAAATATAATTTTTTCTTCATTTCTATAGTTTCCGCAAGCATTTATAGCTGCTACCATTCCTGATGATATTGATTCTACATATCCTTCTACTCCTGTAATTTGTCCTGCAAAATATATATTTTTATTACTTTTTAAATTATATGTATTGTCTAATAATTTGCTTGAATTTATATATGTGTTTCTATGCATTACTCCATATTTTACAAATTCAGCCTTTTCAAGTCCTGGTATCATACTAAATACTCTTTTTTGTTCGCCGTATTTTAAGTTTGTTTGAAATCCTACTATATTATATATTGTACCTTGTTGATTGTCTTGTCTTAGTTGTACTACCGCATATGGTCTTTTTGCAGTTCTTGGGTCATCAAATCCCACTGGTTTTAATGGTCCATATCTTAATGTGTCTTTTCCTCTTTTGGCCATTACTTCTACTGGCATACATCCTTCAAATATTTCTCTTTTTTCAAATTCATGTAGTGTTACTACTTCTGCATTTACAAGTTCGTTATAAAATTTTTCATATTCTTCTTGATTCATTGGTAGATTTATATAGCTTGCATCTTGTTCTTTTAATCTATTTTTCCATTCTTCTTCAGTTTCTTGTTTTCCTTTTTCTTGCTCATATCTATTTCCATAAAATGCAATATTAAAATCTATACTTTCTTTTGTCACTATTGGTGCTGCAGCATCATAAAAATATAATTTGTCCTGTCCTGTTATTTTTGATATTTCTTTTGCCATTCCTTCTGATGTTAACGGTCCTGTTGCTATTATTACTATTCCTTCTTCACTTATCTTCTCAATATCTGTTACTTCTTCGTGAATTATTTCTATTAATTCATTTTTTTCTAATTCTTCTGTTACTTTTTGTGAAAATATTTCTCTATCTACTGCTAATGCTTGTCCTGCTGGCACTTGTGTTTCATCAGCAATTCTTATTAGCAATGAATCTAATTCTCTTAATTCTTCTTTTAATAGACCACATGCATTTGTATGTAAATTAGATTTAAATGAATTACTACATACTATTTCTGCTAGATTTTTATTGCTATGTGCTTCTGAATATTTTATTGGTTTCATCTCATATAATTTTACTTTTATTCCTCTTTTGGCGATTTGATATGCTGACTCACTTCCAGCTAATCCTCCACCAATTACTGTTATATAATCTTTCATATCTATCCTTTCATAACTTTATAGGTGGGCACTTACCCACCTTTTTAATTAAATAAATTCATTATATCTTCTTTTGAAAGTTTACTAATAAATGATGTTTTTGTATCTAAAACATTATCTATCAATTGTGATTTTCTTTGTTGAAGTTCATATATCTTTTCTTCTATTGAATTTTTTGTTATTAATTTATATACTTGAACATTATTTTTTTGACCTATTCTATATGCTCTATCAGTTGCTTGATTTTCTGCTGATGCATTCCACCATGGATCATAATGAATTACCATATCTGCACCTGTTAAGTTTAGACCTGTTCCTCCTGCTTTTAAAGATATTAAAAATACTTTTATATCTTTATTACTATTGAATTCATCTACCATTTTTATTCTTTCATCAACTTTTGTTGAACCTGTTAATTTAAAATAAGTTATATCGTTTTCTTTTAGTTCTTTTTCTATTATTTCAAACATTGATGTATATCCTGAGAATAGTAATATTTTATGTCCTGAATCTGTTGCATCTTTTAATATTTCTATACATTGTTCTAACTTGCTACTTCCTTCTTTATAGTCTTTTATGAATAGACTTGGATGACAACATATCTGTCTTAGTCTTGTTAGTGCTGCCAATACTTGCATATGACTTTTTTCAAATCCTCTAACATTAATTGTTTCTGCAATTTCTTGTTTGGCTTGTGATAAATAATTTAAATAAATTTTTTCTTGTTCTTCTTTCATCTGGTTATTTAATATTGTTATAGTTTTTTCAGGCAATTCTGTTAATACTTCTTTTTTTGTTCTTCTTAATATAAATGGCTCTATTAGCATTTTTAGTTTTTTCATTGCCCTTAAATCATTGTCTTTTATTATTGGCACTTCATATAATGTTTTAAATTTTTTGTAGTTAAATAGATAGCCTGGCATTATATAATCAAATATTGACCATAATTCTGCTAATGAATTTTCTATTGGTGTTCCTGTTAATGCATATCTTGTATCTGCTAAAATTTCTTTTACTGCTTTTGCATTTTGTGTATTACTATTTTTTAAATATTGTGCCTCATCTGCTATTGAATATCTAAATTGATATTTTTTCTCTTTATATTTTTCTATATCTCTTTTTAATAAGTCATATGATGTTATTACTAAATCATAATTTTCTATTTCATCTATCTGAGATTTACGTTCTTCTGCATTTCCTCTTATTACTAATGTACGTAATTTATTTGTGAATTTTTGTGATTCATTTTGCCAGTTTAATGTAAGCGAACTTGGACATATTACTATTGATGCTCTTCTTTCTTGTGCCTGTTCTACATATCCTGCTATTATTGATAACATTTGTATTGTTTTTCCAAGTCCCATGTCATCTGCTAATATTCCACCAAATTTATAATTATCTAATGTTTTTAACCATTTATATCCTGTTTTTTGATAATATCTTAATATTTTTTCAAGACTTTCTGGTACTGTTATTTCATCATTTCCACTTTCTTTATCTAGTCCTGTTATTAAATTTTTATAATTTTGATTTTTCTTTATTTCAGTATTTGATATTCCCCTTAATAATTGATTTAAATATAGACTTCTATTTACTGGTAGTCTTATTTCTCCATTTTTTAATTCTTTTAAGTTTATATCCATTCCTGTTACTAATTTGTCTAAAAATTCTATGTCTTGATTTTCTTCTAAGCTTATAAAACTTCCATCTTTTAATTTATGATATTTCTTCTTTAAATTATATTTTTCCATTATTTCTTGTAGTTCTTTTACATCTACATTTAAATTTTCTAAATCTATTGATAATAGGTTGTTTTCGATTTTTACTCCTAGACTTCCTATTTTAGGTTGTCTTATTTCTTTCATTTTAAAATTATCTGTTACCATTACTTCAAATTTCTGCATATATTCATTTATGTCATTTGATAAGAAATTATATATTTTATCAGTATCTGGTAGTATGAAACATTCTTTTTGTGCATAATACATAAATCCTGTTTTCTTAATTATATTTATAACTTTATTTTCTGCTATTACATCTCTTGGATATTTTATATTTATTTTTTGTTGTAATGGATTAAATTCTTCTTCTCCATAACAAAATCTTGCATCAGCTATTATATTATCATTTTCATCAAAGTCTAAGAACATTTTTACAACTAATTTTTTAGGTTTATATTGTTCTATTTCTTTTTCGTCTATTCCTTTAAATTCTATACCATCTTTTACTTTTGATAATATTACTGAAAAGAATTCTGGTAATTGTTCTTTTCCAAATACCAATTCTTGCAAGAAGTTTTCTTTAAATAATTTTAATAATTTTAATATTGTTTGCTTATATTTTTTGTCACATCTGTATAATGAATTTTCATGCAATATATATACATATTGCTTTCCTTTTATAATCTCTATATCTCTTAATATATCTATGTCTTTATTTACTTTAATAATGTATTCATTTTTTCCTTTTTTTTGCATTATAAAGTGTAAATCAGAGTTTTTATCTTTTAGTTTTATTTTACTTTCGTGATATTCTTTTTGAAATGAAATTTCTTGTTCTTTAAGTATTTCAAAAATTTCATCTATACCACTATTATTTAGTACTATATATCCATCATTCATTACTTTTCCATAATATCTGTAATTTGAATTAGCATCTGAATTTACAAATCTTATAATTTCTGCTTGTTTTAATATAAATTCTAATAGTTTTTGGTCTTTATTTTCGAATGCTTCTTTTGAATGTATGAATTCTAATTTATTACCATATTTATAATTTTCTTCATTAATCATTCTATCATAAAAGTCTGTTAAACTTTTTAGTTTATACATTTTTTGATTTCCTATTTTGAATTCAATACTTAGTTTGTTTGTATATTTATCATATATAATCTTTGGTTCTATTTTTATTTTTTCTTCTTCTTTTTCTTGTAGTTTTTCTTTTTCTATTTCTTGCATTTCTTCTGAATAAAAAGAGTTTACGATTTGTTTAAAACTTCTATATTTTGAGTCTCTATTTAATGTTTTGTTTATATCTAAATTGTTTTTTGTTTTTAACATTTCTTCATATTTACTATTTTGAGTAAATTCCATCATTGTTGCTACTATATGTTTACATGAAGCATATCTATTTTGGTAATCTGCACATTCACATGTTACGTCTTCAATCTCTCCATCTTCTACACATATATGTGTTCTATATATTTCCTGTCCTGTCACTAAACCTGTTATTTCAAAATTGTCTTCGTCTTCATAATTAACTTTTTTTATTTCTGTTCTTCCTGTTCTTACATATAATCTGGCTTTTTGAACTCTTGTGTCTCCTGCATCTTCATATAACTCATCAATTATTTCACTACTTACTATCATTTTGAACTCCCTTTTTATTTTTCTTGGTTTATTATTATATATTATTTTTGCTTTTTTTGCAATATATAATATTAAAATACCATCATTAAATATGTACGTAGTTTTCGCCTCATTTTGCATATACAATTTGTTACTGGTGGTATTGAGCAACTTTCTCGAATTTGGTTTTTGATATCATTTAATTAATTATTTTTTAGAAAGATGGTGTTTATATGGAGCAAGATATTTACTATAGAGTTGGTCAAAATATTAAAAAATACAGAAAAATGAAACACCTTACACAACTTCAATTAGCACAAAAATCTTATTTTAGTTATGAATTTATTAGAAAAATAGAATCGAAAAGTGCTTGTAGAAATACTTTTTCTTTAGATACTGTTGATAAGATTGCTAAGGCTTTAAATATAGATATTAGATTACTATTTGAACCTCTCGATGAATAAAAGGAAGGCTTCTTTTGAAAATGAAACCTTCTTTTTATTTTAAATATCAAATAAATATGTTGATTCTAAATCTGCTTCAAACATTAATAATGCAAGTGGATATTTTTTATATGCTATTCCAATTGTTCCATATTGTTCTTTTGGCTCTGTGAATCCCATATGCCATCTAATTGCATATTTTTCTTCACTAGTTAATTTCATATATTCTGTTATCATCATTACCGATTTTTCTCCATGTCCATATGGTATTGTGTCATCTACTGTATAATATGGCACCTTTTCCCATACTCCTAAAGCATTTTTTGCATTTCTATAATCTACTTTATAAAAGTTTGCTTTACATACATCATGTAATAATGCTACTATTTTTAATGTATCTTCTGATATATCTAATTTTACAGGTGAATTTTTTACTTTTTCTACTAGTATTTCATATACTTTCATACTATGTTCTACTAATCCTCCTGCATAATCTCCATGAAATCTTGTACTTGCAGGTGCTGTAAAAAAGTCTGTACTTTCTAAGAATTTTATAAAGTCTTCCATTCCTTCTCTTTTTACTGTTCTTAATATTTTTAAAAATTCTTCTTTCATTTTAGCTCCTTTTTTCTTCTATTATTTTTACTACTTTTTCTACTACTTCTTCAATTGTTAAATTTGTTGAGTCTACATATATTGCATCTTCTGCTTGTCTTAATGGTGCAATTTCTCTTTGTGTTTCTAAAATATGTCTTTGTTTTATACTTTCTAATATTTCTTCATATGTTCCTGGTATTCCCTTTTCTTGATTTTGCTTATATCTTCTATTTGCTCTTTCTTCTATTGAACAGTCTAAAAATATTTTTACATCTGCATTAGGAAATACTACTGTTCCAATATCTCTTCCTTCCATTATTATATCTGAATTTTTTCCCATTTGTTGTTGCATTGGAGTAATTTTATCTCTTACTTGTTTAATTGCTGCAAATTTAGCAACTAATTCATCTACTTGTGGAGTTCTTATTTCTTTTGTAACATCTTTTCCATTTAATAAAACTATCTGTTTACCTTCTTTTTTTTCTAATTTTATATCTATATTTTCTAAAATATTTTCAATTTTATCAATTTCTGTTGGTAAAATATTATTATATATACATTCTAAAGTTACACATCTATACATTGCACCTGTATCTATATTTACCAAATTCATTATTTCTGCAACCTTTTTTGTTACAGTTCCTTTTCCACTTCCGGCTGGTCCATCTAATGCTACAACAAATCCCATATTAATCCTCCTCACCTTTTGTTAAGATAAATCCTGTTGAGATAAATCTTGTTTTATGTGCTCCTGTACTATCTATTGGGTCATTTATAATTTCTCCATTTACAACCATTACTGATGATGTTCCTCCATCTAAGTTAGCTGCATTATATGCCCCATAGTTTTGCATTATTTCTATTAAATCATTCATATCTGCGCCTGGTCTTGAAACTGTTCTTCCATCAATTACTAAAAATAATACTATTCCATCTTTTCTTTGTCCAATTACTGTTCTTGGTGCTGTTCCCCATCCACCATTTCCTAATACTGATGATGGTTTTCCATTTACTATTAAAAATGGTCCAAATGTTACAGCATCTCTTATTTTCATTTCTTGTGCTTGTTTTACTGACATTTTTCCTAATACAAGTTTGTCATCTTCTGTAAATCCTATTAATCCTCCTGAACCTGAATATGGTTTTGATGTTATTAGTTTTCCTCCTGAAAATGTTATCCCTAATGGACTTGCTCCATTACTATTGAAATTAGGGTCGTCAAATCCTCCACCATTTATTGCTATTAGCGCATCATTATCTTTTGCCATTGTTGTTAAATATTGTCCACTTGTTCCTAATTTCTTTGTGTATACTGTTTTTACTCTTGATGGATCATATATTACTGCTAAATATCCACTATATCCTTTTCCTTCTATTTCTATTATTTTATAATCATCATTTCCTGGATCTTTTTCTAATACTGCTCTCTCATATTCATTTGCATACTCAACTTCTTGATTTTCAGAATTATTTACTACTATTGTATTTGTATCTGTTATTTCATCTACTTCTTCTACTTTATTTTTATTTAATACTTCTTGTATTGTTTCATCATCATAAAACCATGTCGCGAAATACTGATGTCTCATTGTTGTCATTGCTGTTGTTATTAACCATTCTCTAAATCCTGCATATGGTCCATATAGTAAAAATGCAAATACTGCTATTCCTAAAATCATTAGTATTGCAATTATTAATAATATTTTTTTCCATAATTGTTTTTTATTTTTTTCTTTTTTCTCTTCCATTTTCCTCTCTCCTCATTTTGTATCTTGACTATTATAACAATTTTTTTTTCTTATATCAACATTTTTCAACAAAAATTCATATATATTTAATATTAATTATGTATATTACTATTGAAAAATTCGTGCAAACAATGTATAATATTGATATTCAAAAGGGGGATTTAGTATGGCAAACAACAAAATAGAACCAAGAACTTTGGCAGGCTTTATGGAATTATTACCAAATGAACAGATTTTATTTAATCAGATGAAAGAAAAAATTCAAAAATCATACGAAAAATTTGGTTTTCTACCATTAAACACACCTATTGTAGAATTAGCTGATGTTTTACTTGCAAAAGCTGGTGGAGAAACAGAAAAACAGATTTATCGTTTTAATAAAGGAGAACATGATTTAGCATTACGTTTCGATTTAACAGTACCACTTGCTAAATATGTTGCAATGCATTATGGAGAATTATCTTTTCCATTTAAAAGATATCAAATTGGGAAAGTTTATAGAGGTGAACGTCCTCAAAAAGGAAGATTTCGTGAATTTTATCAATGTGATATAGATATAATTGGAGATACAGAATTAAATAATTTATATGATGCAGAACTTCCAAATGTAATTTATACAACATTTCAAGAACTTGGTTTTTCTGATTTTACAATTCATATTAATAACAGAAAAATTTTGAATGGTTTATTTAGCAGTCTTAATTTAACTGAAGTTTCAGCTGATATTATGAGAATAATTGATAAAATTGCAAAAATCGGTGAAGAAAATGTTATTAAAGAACTTTCTGATTTAGGAGTAAGTTCTGATTCGATTTCTAAAATCATGAATTTTATTGCAATTTCTGGTTCTAATGATGAAAAACTTTCTTCATTAAGTAATATGGGAATCACTGATAGTACTTTTGTTACAGGTTTATCAGAATTAAAAGAAGTTGTTGATTGTATGAAATTATTCGGATTACCAGAAAATAATTTTATGATTGATTTAACTATTGCTCGTGGATTAGATTATTATACTGGAACAGTTTATGAAACTTTTTTAAATGATTATCCTGAACTTGGAAGTGTTTGTTCAGGTGGTCGTTATGAAAATTTAGCTGAATATTATACTGATAAAAAATTGCCAGGTGTTGGTATTTCAATAGGTCTTACTAGATTATTCTATAAATTAAATGAATTGCAAGCACTTAAATTTGATAAAAAATCTATTGCTGATGTTTTAGTTGTTTCCGCTTCTGATGACATTTCAGTATGCTTACCAATAGCTACAAAATTACGTAATTCTGATATAAATACAGAAGTATATATGGAAAATAAAAAAATTAAAGCAAAATTCAAATATGCTGATAGACTTTCAGTTCCATTTGTAATAGTTATTGGCGAAACTGAATTAGAAACAAATACAGTTTCTTTAAAAAATATGTCTACAGGAGAACAACTTCAAATAAGTATTGAAGATGCAATAAAAATAATAAAAGGTACAAATTAACTTTGTACCTCTTTTTTTATTTTATTTGCTTTTTTTCTTATTCTTTGTATTGCAGTATCTACTGATTTTACTTTTGCATTTAATTTTTCAGCAATTGCTGCATAAGTTTTTCCTTTTTCATATTCATGCAACACTAATAATTCAAACTCACTAAGAGTTTCTTTTATTTTTTCTTCCATACTTTTAAAATATTCTCTATCAGCAATTATATCTGATGGATCATTTGATGCTTTTATATCTAATATTTCTATTTTATCAACATTTTCATTATCATCATAAGCAGCCGCATTTAAAGATATTGAAGAATTTAACGGACTATGTTTTTGTCTGTTTGAATTTTTTACAGCTGTAATTAATTGTCTTTCTATACACATATTTGCAAATGTTTTAAATGAATTTTGTTTTTCTACATCAAAAGATTTTATTGCTTTATATAGACCAATCATTCCTTCTTGTACTATATCTTCTTTTTCTGCTCCAACCATAAAAAATTTATTTGCTTTTAAGTTGACAATTTCATTATACCTTTTCATTAGACAATTTAGTGCCATTTTATCTTCGTTGTTTATATTTTCTATTAATTTTTCGTCTGTCATTTGTGTATATTCATTTTCATTAATTGAAAACATATTTTTCTCCATTATGTATATTGTCCTCCTCATATCTTTATGCTGTTATTATACTCTGTAATTCCTTATATGTCAACACTTTAAGTGGTTTTTATTGAATTTTAATATCTATTTTCATTATATTTTTAGCTATATTTCTGAATTCTTGTTCTGGTTTTGTCAAAAATATTTCTTCTTGTTCTTTTTGAGTGTTATTTTCTAAATTATTATCTTTTAAATATTTTTCTAAATATTCTGCAACTGTTATTCCTGTATTAATTAATTCTACATCATATCCTAATTCTTCTCTTATTAATTCCTCATATATTGGATAATGTGTACAACCTAATATTATTTTGTCTATATGGCTCTTTTTAAATGGTTCCATATATTCTTTAATAGCTTTTTTTCCTTCTTCACTTTTAGCTCTTCCTTCTTCTGCTATTGTTGCAAGCATCGGACATGCTTTGTTTATTACTTTTATATCAGCTATTTTATTTTTTAATTGTCTTTCCCATGCTCCATTTCTTATTGTTCCTTCTGTTGCTATTACTCCAATTTCTTTTATTTCTCTACTCTTTATATAATTTACAGTTGGTTGTATAATTCCTATTATTGGTATATCATATTCTTTTTCTAATACATCCAGTGCTTGGCTTGTAGCAGTCCCACATGCTATTACTATTAATTTAACTCCTTTTTTTATTAAAGTTTCTACATTTTCTTTTGAAAATTTTATTATTTCTTCTTTATTTTTGTTTCCATATGGAAAGTTTTTTGTATCACCTAAATATATTACATTTTCATTTGGAAGCTTTTTTCTTATTTCAGAAAAAACTGTTAATCCTCCTACTCCTGAATCAAATATTCCAATTGCTCCTTTGTTCATTTTGCCCTCCTTAACATTTTTATTATATTATATTCATGTTTTGTGTGTCAAATTTTTTTAGTTTTCATAATATATATTAATAATGGCTGTAGCCATAAGAAAGGAAGTTTTAATATGGAATTAAATGAAAATAAACCAGAACCAATGTGCCCTATAGTTGATATAGACGGATTCATTGCTGATGGTAAACAATTTGATTTAGATATAACTCTTGCTAATGATCATAGAAATGTTATTTATGGAGTAGTTAGAGATTGTTTTAAAGAACCAGTAAAAGATGCTGTTGTAAAATTAGTAGAAGTTGATTATAAGTATGGCAAAAAAGAATTAAAACCTGTTTCCCATACTTTTACTGATGACGATGGAGAGTTTGTCTTCGGACCTCTTTGTCCTGATAAAAAATATGCAGTTCAAGTTTGGGCTAATTCAGTAAAACACATTAAAATATGTGCTAAATGTCATCATGATTGCAAATGCCTAAAAGGTGTTGACATTGATTGTGACCATAAAGATGATTGTAAACCTTGTGACCATGATAAATGTGATTAATTAATCAAAAGGGGACGGTCCTGTTTGGAAGGGGACGGTCCTCTTTGGTGTACTTTTTTAGTTTATAGTTGTAATAAAAAGTTTATATATTACTATGTAATAAAGCAAAGACCCCCGACGAAGACCCAGAATATGTTTTTGCTATGGAATAGTAATATATAAACTTTTTATATTTCTAAATTGAGAAATGCACTAAAGAGGACCGTCCCCTTCCAAACAGGACCGTCCCCTTTTTTACATTATTCCCATCTTTTTAGCGAATTGTTTTCCTTTTTTAGCCATTTTCTTTGTAGTCATATTATTATCTGTCCACATCATCATCATTCCTGTAGTAATTAATCCACCTACAACTAATCCTTTAATAAATTTCATATTCATACTCTCACCTTCCAATTTTATAAATTTTAACTAATTTTATTATTCCTTTTTTTGAATTCTTTATACTCTTTAAATAAGGTATATATTTCATGTATAGCAATTATTGCCAAAAAAATCCCAAATAATTTTCTAAGTTTTTGAACATCAGTATTAACTGCAAATTTAGCTCCAATAATTGCACCTATAATTCCAAATATTGATACTGGTACTGCTAATTTTGTATCTATATTTTTTTCTTTATAATTTACTATTATTGCTGAAATTGCTGTTGGAACAAAATATATTAGATTTGTTGCTTGTGCTACGTGTTGTTCTACACCAGCAAATGTTGTAAGTAAAAAAATGAGTATTGTTCCTCCACCCATTCCAACACCACTAAAAACTCCTGATACTAGTCCAATTAGTGATTGTACCATGATTTACCTCTTTTCTATCTAAATATCATACTATATGAAACATATACCAAAAAACAAGTAAAAGCAATTTTTAATATATAATCAGGTACTTTTTTTAAAGTTTTTGCACCTAAATATCCTCCAACAATTCCTCCTATTGCACATAATATTCCGATATTCCAATCTATGTAATGACTTTTATAATAGAAAAAACTACTTGTTATAACCATTACTAACATACAACATACTGATGTTGCTCTTGCATTTTTTGATTCTATATTTAACATATATATAAAAGAAGGAACAAGTATCATTCCTCCACCTGTTCCAAAAAGACCACATATGGCTCCTGCTAACAAGCCTATAATGATTTTTTTTAACATCATTCACCTCGTACTTATTAGTAGTTTTGCCATTTTTTTATTTTATATTCTCATCTTTTATATAATATTTTGTTCCTAACATTTTATCTGGTAAATATTGTTGTTCTACCCAATGACCAGGAAAGTCATGTGGATATAAATATCCTTCTGAATATCCTAATTCTTTCATTTTTTCTACTGGTGCATTTCTTATATGCATTGGTATTTCTCCTGTATCTTTATTTGCTACATCTTCTAAAGCCCTATTTATTCCTAAATATGTCGCATTTGATTTTTTACAATTTGCTACATATACAGCTGCTTCTGCTAATATTATTCTTGCTTCTGGCATTCCTACCATATGAACTGCTTGCATTGCAGAAGTTGCTATTACTAATGCTTGAGGGTCAGCTAATCCTACATCTTCTGATGCACATATCACTATTCTTCTTGCTAAAAATACAGGGTCTTCCCCTCCATTTAATGCTCTTGCTAGATAAAATAATACTGCATCTGGATCTGAGCCTCTCATTGATTTTATAAATGCACTTATATTGTCATAATGTGTATCTCCGTTTTTATCAAATAGCGCTTTTCTATTTTGTATACTATTTTTTATTACTTCATCTGTTATATGTATATATCCATCTGATTCCATATTTGTTGTTAATACCGCTACTTCAAGTCCATTTAATGCTGTTCTTACATCTCCATTTGCTATATCTGCAATCTTCCTTAATGTACTATCTTCTATTTTTATGCTATATTCTCCTAATCCATCTTTACTTTCTATTGCTCTTTTTAATATATTATATATATTTTCTTCTGTTAGTGGATTTAACTTTATTACCATTGACCTAGATATTAAAGCTTTATTTACTTCAAAATATGGATTTTCCGTTGTTGCTCCTATTAAAATAATTGTTCCATTTTCTACAAATGGCAATAAAGCATCTTGTTGAAGTTTATTAAATCTATGAATTTCATCTATAAATAATATACTTTTTCCTACAGGATTCATCATAAAATTTTGTGTTTCTTCTACTATTCTTTTTATATCTGATACTCCTGATGTTACTGCATTTATCTTATAAAATTTATATTTAGTTGTTTCACTTATTACTTTTGCAAGTGATGTTTTTCCACATCCTGGTGGCCCAAATAAAATTATACTTGATAATCTATCTGCTTTTATTGTTCTATATAATATTTTTCCTGGGCCTATTACATGCTCTTGACCTTCATACTCTTCAAGTGTTTTAGGTCTCATTCTATATGCTAATGGTTCTGTTTGATTCATGACTTTCTCCTTTTTTTGATGATTATATAATCTTATTTTTAATTTGTCAATTATTTCGAACATTTTTTTGTGTTTTGTGTTGACTTTTTTATTTTTTATTTATATAATAAATGCACCAAAGGGGACTGTCCCCTTTAGAGTTAGAAAGGATGAATTTTATGTTTGCATATATTAAAGGTTCTTTAGAAATGAAGTTTAAAGATTATTTAGTAATTGATGTTGGCGGTCTTGGATATAAGATTTTTATGTCTGAAAATGCCATTAATACAATTGGCCAAATCGGCGATATTGTCAAAGTTTTTACTTATTACAGGGTTAGAGAAGATGATATAAGTATTTATGGTTTTAAAACTCAAGAAGAGCTTAAAATGTTTGAATTACTTCTTTCTGTTAGTGGTGTTGGTGCTAAAAGTGCACTTTCTATGCTTTCTTGCATTGAACCTTCTGAGTTTGCCCTTGCAGTTATTTCAAATAATGTTAAAGTACTTACTCAAATTCCTGGTATCGGGAATAAATCTGCGCAAAGAATTATTTTAGAATTGAAAGATAAATTAAAAGCTGAACAAGCAGAACAAACTGATAACACTTCTAAAACTTCTACAAGTAAGTCTGCAATTGAAATAAATAATAATGTTCAAGAAGCCATTTCTGGTCTTATGGTTCTTGGTTTTGCCAAAAAAGATATTGAGAAAGCTTTTGAACATCTTGATGTTAATTCTTTATCTTTAGAAGATTTAATTAAAAAAGGACTTGTATTATTATCTAAACAATAAAAAATATTACTATCTTATGATTTATTTCATTTGATAGTAATATTTTTTACTTTATTTCACTCCGCCAAGCCATTTACAAAATCCCATTTTATAATTGCTCGTTCCTGTAACAATATATCTAACCATTGCTCTGTTATTAAATATACCAAAGCAATCACATATCTCTCTAGGATTTAAACTACCTATTTTATTTGTGCAATTTGTATCTGCATATACATTTTCACTTGTACTTCCATTTACATATTTTCTCACTGGTTCATCACTCCCACTTTCTATATCTTCATTATTTATTGGTTTGTCTTGCAAATAAGAATTTACCATATTCAAAAATCTTTGCCAGCCTTCACTTATTGTTCTATGAGGACAACTTTTTGCAGGATAAAAATCAGCATGTTTTTTTACTCTATCTATTCCCCAACCATATTGTTTTAATAAATATGCTGTATATTCTGCTGTTAATCTTTCGGCTTCTTCAAATCTTTCTCCTCCTGATTTTGAATAACATATTTCTAATGAAATTCCTTTTCTATTTCCTTGACCATTTCCTCCATCTGTTGCATTCCATGTGTTTCTATTAAATGGTACTCCTTGCACTATTCTGTAATTATCTATTGCACAGTGAAATGATACTTTATTGTTATTTCCTATCATATAGGATATTTCACTCATTGCTGATGCATCATTTGCAGTATTATGAATTATTATAAATTCTGGATTCATTTCATAAGGACATTTTATTGAATACTTACTTTCTGGCACTAACATTTTAACTATTTCCATCTGCATCAACTCCTATTCCATGTGTTTCATCTTCTGCAAATTCGTTTTCTTGTATATTTCTCTGATATAGCTCTTCTGTATATTCAATTTCTTCTATTATGATATTGTCTTCCATTTTTCAACCTTTCCTCCCATTATTATATATATATTCATTTTCTTATAATTTGGTAACAAAAAAACTATATAAATCTTTTGATTTACATAGTTTATTCTTTGTTTAAAAATTTGAATTCTACATATAGTTTGTTTGAAAATGATTGTACTACTATTTTTAATAAATATTGTTCTTCTGTCATTCTTTCACAGTTTTGTATTTCTTTTTTTGAAAATGCATGTTTTACTGATAGTTCTAAGTTAGTACAAAATCTATTATATGCTTTTCTTATTTCAAAGTTTTGTATTGTTAATTCTATTAATCTTTTTATGTCATTTATACTATATACTTGTTTTAATATACATATTACTATTAAATATGCTAAATGTGTTTTTCCATATTTTTTCTTTTCTGGTGCAGGCATTATTTCTTGCTTTACATAGTTGTTTATCATTGTTTTTGTTATTATTTTTTCTTCTTTGTTTGCTACATATATTCCTAAATGCTTTTCTAAATAATTTACTACTTGATCTAAGTATAATTCTATATCAGGTAATTCATCCCATCTTGGCATATGATGCTTATATAATTTTTCTTCTATATTTTCTTGTTCTTGCATTTTTTCACTTCCTTTTACTCTTATATTCTAACAAATTTTTGCTCAATTGTCAAAATAGTCTTTTTATGATACACTGATGACAAAAAAACTAGTGGTTCAATTGTTCCACTAGTTTTTTGTTACTCCAAAAATAAATTGATGTCCTACTCTTCCAAAAGTGCTTCAATTAGTTCATACAGTCCAGATATTGAGGCAGGATTTTTATAGTACATTTTAGACAGCATTTCTTCAATTTTAATTGCCGTACCATCAGATAGATAGTAATTATGATAGCTTCTTGGCATATTGTAACCTGCTCCTATTCTAAGACGTTGATAAGTAATACCTAGAATTCCAGAGAGTTTCCGTAAAATTTCATCATTTGGTATTATCTCCATTTTTTCGAGTTTCTCAACTTCTTCTGCAGTTACTTGGATTTTTTTAGCAATATCTTCATAAGACAATTTCTTGTCTATTCGAGCTTGCCGTATCAAATCTCCAAAGTTTCCACTACATTCTGGTATTACATTATAGAAAAAATCTTTTTCCATAAAACTAATCCTCCTTCAACAAGTAAGTATTTAGTTTATTATATAACAAAGTAATTGCTCTGTAAAGAAAAATTGTTTAGCCAACTGTAATTCTAAACGCAATAACACAGATATAGAGAAATTTTGAAAAAGTTTGAGAAAATAAAAAAGGCTTAAAATAGTCCCAAAACAAATTAAGAGACTTGTAAAAAGTCTCTTTTTATGGTCGAGGCGACAGGGATCGAACCTGCGACCTCATGGTCCCAAACCACGCGCGCTACCAACTGCGCTACGCCTCGATAATTAATAATATGTCAAACGACTTATATAATATACCATAAAATCAAGAAAAAAACAAGGGTTTTTATAAAAAATTTTTAAAAAATTAAAAAAAGTAAATAATAATACTAAAATAAATATAATCTATAATGGTTATTATGTTAGTGGTATAACTAATCAATCAAATAAGTAAAGGAGAAATAAATTGAACGATGATAAACTAATTTATCTACAAATAATAGATATTATAGAAGATGAATAGGAATGGCTGTAACAAAAGATTCAAAATCAATTATTTTGAAAGAGAAAAAATACTAGAATTTGCATTACTACATTCAATATTGCATTCAAATTAATATATCGATAGAATATGATGCTTTCATACTCTATCGACACAAAATTTACTCGACAACAACTTTTGGTTTTACAAATTTTTTATTTCCTGTTGAATAATAAATACCGGCGCATTCATTTAAATATCCATTAGATATAAATTTATCTAAACATTCTCTTAATTCAGTTAACGCCCTGAGTGGCATTTCTTTATCTAATGCTACAAATTTTTCTGCAATTTCATGATAAATTTCTTCATAAGAAAATTTACCTTTTTGAGACTTTTCTTGAAGCATTAAACAAATTAATGGTGAGTAATTTCCATTTTTAAATTGCTGTTCAAAAAATTCTTTTTTCAGTTGTGCCATAGTAAAACCTCCTTAACAAATTTGTTTTTGAGTTACTTGCAAAATCTTTCAAGTATTGACTTTGTTTCTTTTTTTGCTCAATATTATGCCTCCTCTAATATTAATTAAGATGTTTACGTGTTATCTATGTCAACTCCTAAAGGAGTTTATAAAAGACATTTAGCTTATTAGCTAAAAATATGTTAATAATATACCATATTTTTAGCTAGGATTCAAGAATTTCAGATATCTCCCATAAATGCAATTGATTTTATTTTATCCTGCTTTTTATACCATTTTGAAAATTCTCTCATAGCATCTATAGATTTATATTTTTTCCTATTTTTTCTTTCATCTTCTGTCATTTGAGCCAATGTTTTTTCATATCCATAAGGTATATATATATACCATAAGTCAGACCATTTTTTATCTGTATCATTTCCTAATATTTCTTTAGATAATGTTCCTTCATGTTTACCCATAAATTGATGTAACTCTTTTCCGTCATAATAAGATAAACACTCTGTAAATCTGCAATTTCTGTTTTCTTTTCCTTCCATTAATTTTAGTATACCCTCTATTCCTATAGTATCCAAAGTAAAATTTACAAAAGCTTTAGGAAATCCATCTAATTCATCTATCCAGAACCCACAATCTAAGGAAATACATGGTCTATTAACTAGTCTATAAGCTTGCATTACTTTATATTTTGATATATATTTTATATCATCACTTCGAGGTTCTTCTAATTCATATTCAAATACTTTAAAATTTACTCCTTCTAATGCTTTACTAGCTGATGCTATTTTACCTTTATTATGTGTTACAAAAACTATTTCATTCATTTCTACATCTCCTTATAAAATATTTTTTAATTCTATTAAACTATTTATTTCATAATTTGGAATAAATCTTGTATTGTCTTTTACTTTCTTCATATTAAACCAACAAGAATCTATCCTATTGTTGATACCTCCCAAGATATCTTTTTCTAATTCATCTCCTATTATAAGCATATCATCTGTTTCACAAGTATTTATACTACTAAAAATTTTCTCAAAAAATTCTTTATGTGGTTTCATATGTCCCGCTTCTTCTGCTGTAAATACATATTTGATATATTTTTGAGCATTTATCTTATTTAATTTATCATTTACTGCTTTAAGTGGTCCATTTGTGACAATATATATTTCGTATTTTTTCTCATATAAATATTTTAAGATTTCTTGAGAATCTTTTATTGGTATAATATTTTTACTTAGATATTTTATATACTTTTTATTTATTTCTTTTCCCTGTTCCAAGGAAATATTTTTAAAATATTTTATAAATCTCTGAGCTCTAACCCATTCTTTTTTTTCTTCATTATTTTTAAATTCATAAGGGTCTTTTATTTTTCCTTCTGCTCTATCTTTCCAGAATTGATTATCTAATTTAATAAAATTCTCTATTCTTTCATAACTTGCATTTTCTTTTCTTTCTTTTAATATTTGTCTTATTGCATATCTTCTATTTTCATCGTCATCAACTAATGTACCATCTAAATCAAACAATAATTTTCTATAAGTTTTAGTCATAAAAAATTTCCTCCTATATGACTATAATATCATATATTGAGGAAATATTTTTGTCATAATTATTTTTTTATTGTATTTTTTTCTGTATAGACTTCTTCTAAAATTTTATATTCTATTATATCATCTAATTTGAAAAGTCTTATTTCGTTTCTTAGTTCACAAAATCCTGCAATATACCATTTATCAATATATATAAACAATTCTGCTGGATGTATAATTCTTTCAGTTATTCCTGAATTTATTGATTTGTACTTAATTTTTACTTTGTTTTTATTTGCTATTGCTTCTTTCATAATCAGATACATTTTTTCTTTTACTTCATTTTCTATCTTTAGAAAATTATTATTCTCATCAAATTGATATCCACCATATTTACCTGTAAATGATTTCAAATATATTCCTGCTTGTTCTAACTCTAATTTATATTGTCTTATCATTCTTTCTGAAACTTCTAACTTTTCTGCTAGACTTGATATACTATGTATTTCTTTGTCTTTTAATATTCGTAACATATTTAACATATTAGCGATTTTGCTCATTTTTTACTCCTATAAAACTCTCATATTAATAATGTACCATTTTTGAAGCTATAAGTCAATTTTTCCTAAGTATTAAAATCTATTTTTGTTAAAAAAATAAATGCCTTTAAGACATTTATTTATATATTTTATTTAATATTACACCCACAAAATGCACAATTTGTGTTGATTCTTTATTTGCAATTTCCTTTCCTAAAGCTTTTCCTCCAACCGTTATTGATGCAACAATAGCACTTACAATAAATTGTAAATCAGCTCCTGAAGCTTCCATAATTTTAGCTGAAATCATTGCACTAATTGCACCACTTAATACACCACAAACGTCTCCTATTACGTCTGCACATATATTAGCAACTTTTGCAGCATTTTTTATCAATTTAATAGATGTTTTTGCACCTTTAACTTTCTTAGTTGCTTTTGCATGAAATTCTTGTTCATTTGCAACTGTTACTGCTACACCTATTATATCAAATATTATACCTACTCCAATTACTGCTACTAATATTAATATAGATAATGGTAAATTTAATTTTGATACTCCATTTGTTGATATATATGAAAAACATATTGACAATACAAATGTTAATATAAATACTTCTATAAACCATTTAAATTTCGAGTGGTCTTTTTCTTTGTTATTTGAGTTTTTACTCATTTATTAAATCTTCTCCTTTATATAAAAAAACTAGATGGTAAAATCTAAGTAAATTTTACGGTTTAGGTCTAGTTGAATTTCTCTATTCTTTACTATACATTACTATATAGCTGTTTCCATTTAAAAGAACATCTAAATATTTCATTAGACACTAGATCGCCACTTAAGTCCGTACCTTAATCCTTAGATTTATATGCTTCTGTAAAAGCAAACATTCTAGAAGTTTTCCTTAACATACTATCATTTATTGCTAGTCTTTTTTGCAAATGTAATTTCATAATTTAATAATCCCAATACATTCACTCAAGGCAGGCTACACTATGCATTTTGTGTCTTGGCACTCAACATAGGTTTTACTTAAATATGTATTCATTTAAGCCTCAACGAGACAAGGGAATCTTGCATATGCCATTATACAATACCCGGGCCTCTTTACTCCCTACTTACACACAAAACTGGCATTTCGCGCATAAATAAGAAACTTCATCGGTATGCCCTTTAGTGGATTTTTAGCCCCACCCTCGCAATAACTAGTACGACTAGAATAATGCACCATCGAGTATTATTATACCAAATCTAATATTTTTTTCAAATCTCAATTTAGCTTTTGGTATCTTCTTTATACTAGTTTTAGTCAATACTATATTTCCAATCTTTATTTTTTATATTTTTAATGGTATTTTCTTCCTTTTTCTTCGTTTTTTAATAACCTATCTTTTCTCTTATCTCTTGTTTTACTTCTTCTAATGGTCTATCTGATTTTACATTGATTACATTTATGTTTGGATATTTTTCTTTTATTTCTTCTGCCATCTCTAAATATACTCTTTGTTGATTTATACTATTTTCCACTCCAAATACTGAGTTTTTAAATACTGCTTTATTATCTCTTTGTAGTCTTTCTTTATATAAATTTTCATCTTCTAAATATAATGTTATATAATATATGTCAAAATCTAATTTACTAAATCTTTCTAGTAATTTATTATATTCTTCTGTGAATGAATATTCCTTTTTTCCTAATCTACAATAATTTTCTTCTGTAAAAAATGTTCTATCAAATACTAAATTAATACTTAAATTTTCTAAATTTTTTACATAATTTAATAATGTTTCATACATATCTGTCGCTTTTTTTAATCCTGTTTTTGTTGAATCTGATGTTCCACATAGTCTATATAAATTTGTGTAACTTAATGAATATCTTAAAAAATCTGTTATTGTGGTTTTTCCTGCTCCTTGTGCTCCTTCTACTACTATTAATTTTGAATTTGCCATTTTTATTCCCTCCATGCACATTATATAGTTATTTTTTTAAATTGTAAAGTACAAAAAAAGAGAACTAGATAACTGGTTTTAAAAGCAATCTATCTAGTTCAATAAACGGATTATAAAACATATAAATATATGATTTATGCTGTTATTTTAGCAAAAAGATTCGTATAAGTCAATAAATTTCGACAATTTTTTTAAAATTTATTTTTCTTAAATAATCCTTTTATTAAGTTAAAGAATTTTTTTATAAATCCTGGCTCTTTATATATTGTTAAGTCTGTTGAATATTCTTCTTCTATTTTGTTATTTCTTCTACTTTTTAAAATACTATTTATGTCATATTCTTGTTGCATTTCTTGTTCTATTTGTTCTATTTTCTTTTGATCTTCATATTGTAACTTTTCTCTTTCTTCTGGGCTACTCAAAAAATCTCTATATATTAAACCAAATATAGCTATTGTTTCTGGTTTAAAATGTTGTTCTTCTAGTGGTTCTTGAATTTTTATATTATAATCTTTTGCTTTTTTCTCTGAAATCATTTCTTTAAATTGTGTCGGTATTTTTCTTAATAAATCTGCCGGCATAATTTTGAACATTTCATCAACTTCTGCAAAAGCTTCTTCATATTCTCTTTTCACCTTTTTTCCTCCTATGTGTTATTCTAATACCATTTCTTCTTCTTTAACAGGATTTGATATCTCTGCCTGTACCTCTTTTACTATACCTGTCGCTTCTCTTTTGGTTTGCTCATCTGCTTGTGCATAATATCCTTTGAATAACTCTGTAAATCTAGTATTATTTTGTTGTATCTTTTCTTTTGATACATTTAATTGTGCAAATTTAGCTCTTCTATATTTCTTCATTTCCTCTTGTACTGCTTGTCCACCTTCATATCTGCCAATCATTCCCATTAATTGCTCTACTCTAGCTTGGCAATCCTCTGCTAATTGCTGTTTGATTTCTGCTGTTTGTTCATCATTTGTTTCTTTTGCTTTAGCCCAACTTAACAATGCTTGTTTTTCAGCTTCCATCGCACCACAACAAGCCAATTTTATATTTTCAAATACTTGATTCCTCTTTTCTTGATTCTCCATATCTTGTTCATTTATCTGAGGAAATTGCTCATCATATTTGCCTGATATTTCAGCCATCAAAGGTTTTGATAAGTTTTCTAATCCATTTTCAGCAACAATTTTTCCCATTTGCTCATTTAATATATCGTATTTTTCCTTATCTTGTTCTGAAATTCTGGAAAAGTTTGGATAGTATTTAATCCTTATCATTTCTATAACTTCTACTATTTTTTTTACTTTTTCACATGCTTGTCTGTATTGAACTTCACTATCTGTGTTCTCGTATTCCATATACTATTCTCCTTTGTTTATTTATACAATTTTATTATATCAAAACCTCTTTTTTTTGTAAATATTTTTGTCATTATTTGATGTTTTTTATTTCTAAATCTTTTATTGCAGGTTCATAAATATTTCTTCCCATATAATCAAATCTACTTCCATGACACGGACAGTCCCATGTTTTGTCTAAATTATTCCATGTTAATAAACAGCCTAAATGTGTGCAATTTGCTTTTACTGCATATATTTTTCCTTGTGCATCTTTGTAAATTCCGATATTCTCTCCATTAATTTCTATTATTGCACCATTATCATTTTCGATCTGTTTTAAATCTTCTGGTTCAATTTTAAATTTATTTAAAACTATTGACTTTACTGTTTCTTCTACCATATTTTTTACTTCCCATCTGTTTTTTATAAGATTCATTCTTGTTGAGTCAAATATCTCTTCATACTTATTTTCTTTTCCTATAATTTTGTCTGAAACTATTTTACCTGCTATATTTGATAATGTCATTCCCCATTTTTTGAAACCTGTTCCAACATACATATTTGTCATTATGTTTGAATATTCTCCTATATATGGAATTTTATCTAGACTTATACAGTCTCTTGTATTCCATCTAAATAATATTTTACAATCAGGATATAGTTCCTTAGCTTTTTTCTCTAATTCTTCATAATTCGAATTATCTTCTATGGCTTTTCCTGTTTTGTGCTCACTTCCTCCTATTAATAATATCTGTTTTCCATTATAAGTTGCTGTTCTAAACGAATATACTGGTTCTTTTGCCCCTATATACATCCCCTGTGGTAATTTCTTGTCTGTCTCTATTGCTATTAAATATGATGTTGATTGATACATTTTGGTAAAATAAAATCCTGGCATATTTACTATTGGATAATGTGTTGCTACTACTACATATTTTGCTTTTACATTTCCTCTATCTGTATAAATATTATATTCATCTCCTTCTTTTACTACATCTGTAACTGTTGTATAAGCATATATTTCATTTTTTTCTAATATTGCTTTACATAGCCCTATCATATATTTTCTTACATGAAATTGTGCTTGATTTTCAAATTTTATTGCTCCTTTTATTTTTAATGGTAATTCTGTTTGAGTTACGAATTCTGCTTCTTTTCCCAATGATTGTACAGCTTCTACTTCTTTTTGTATTTCTATTACTTCATCTTCTTGCGTAGTATATACATATGCTTTTTGCATATTAGACTCGCACTCAATTTGTTCTTTTTCTATTATCTCTTTTATATTTTCTATAGCTTCTTCATTTGCTTCTAAATATTTTTTAGCATATTCTTTTCCATAATCATTTATTAGATGGTCATAAAACAACCCATGCTGACTTGTGATTTTTCCTGTTGTATTTCCACTTACTTTCTCTCCAATTTCTCCTTTTTCTAAAACTATTACTTTTTTTCCTTGTTTAGCTAAGTAATATGCAGTTGTTAATCCAAATACCCCTGCTCCTATTACACATACTTCTGTTTCTTTGTCTCCTTGCAATGGATTTAAAATTATTTCATCTTTTGTAGTCTCTATCCATAATGATTTCATATTTACCTCCTTTTTGAATATTATTTCCAATTTTTGAATAATTTTTCATTTTTTATAGAAAAATATATGATAAAGTGATATACTACAAAAAAATGATTAGGAGGTTATAGTATGGATAATGAATTAAATAGACTTTTTAACAAAAAGGAAACTGGTTGGAACAAAGTTGATGATACTGAAAGAAATGCTATTTTTTCTTTTTGTGATGGTTATATGAATTTCTTAAATTCTTCAAAAACAGAAAGAGAGGCTGTTTGTACAGCTAGAAAAATTGCAGAAGAAAATGGATTTAGAGATGTCGCAACATTTGATTCTCTAAAACCTGGTGATAAAGTATTTTTTGTTAATAGAGAAAAAAGTATGTATCTAGCAATCATTGGTACAGAAAAACTGGAAAATGGTATTCAAATTGTTGGAGCACATATTGATTCTCCAAGATTGGATTTAAAACCAAATCCTCTTTATGAAGATGGCGGTTTTGCATATTTTAAAACACATTATTATGGAGGAATTAAAAAATATCAATGGACAACAATTCCTTTAAGCTTACATGGTGTAATTGTTAAATCTAATGGTGAAAAAATTACAATAAATATTGGTGAAGATCCTAATGATCCAATTTTTACAATTTCTGATTTACTTCCTCACTTGGCTCAAGACCAAATGGAGAAAAAATTAAAAAATGGAATTGATGGAGAAGATTTAGCAATATTATTAGGAAGTATTCCTTATGATGATGAAAAAACTTCTGAAAAAATAAAATTAAATATTTTAAATATTTTAAACCAAAAATACGATATTACAGAGGCTGATTTATTAAGTTCTGAAATTGAAGTTGTTCCTGAGTTTAAAGCCCGTTCTTTAGGTTTTGATTCAAGCATGGTTGCAGCTTATGGCCAAGATGATAGAGTTTGCGCTTATACTTCTTTATCTGCAATGATGTCTTTACAAAATGTTAAAACTACTGCTGTTTGCATTCTTTCTGATAAAGAAGAAATTGGTAGTATGGGAAATACAGGTATGGAATCACATATGTTTGATTTCTTTATTTCTGAACTTTTGAATAAAACAGGAGAAAATAGACCTAATTTACTTGATAAAGTATTTTGTTTTTCAAAAATGCTTTCTGCAGATGTTGACGCAGGTTTTGATCCTCTTTATGCAAGTGTTTCTGATAAAATAAATGCAGCTTTTTTAGGACGCGGAATTGGTCTTAATAAATATACTGGTGCTCGTGGTAAATCAGGTGCTTCTGATGCTAATGCTGAATATGTTGCTTGGGTTAGAAATGTTTTTGAGAAAAATAATATTAGATATCAAGTTTCTGAACTGGGTAAGGTTGATGTTGGCGGTGGAGGTACTATTGCTTATATCCTAGCTAATAAAGGCGTTGATGTTATTGATTGTGGCGTTCCAGTTCTTTCAATGCATGCTCCTTACGAAGTTACAAGTAAATATGATGTTTATTCTGCTTATAAGGCTTACAAAGCTTTCTGGGAAGAATAAAATAAATAGAAGAAGTGGCATTCATTTCCACTTCTTTATTTTTCATTCTAACAATTATATTGTACTACGTATTATATGTATTCGTCAATGAGTATTATATATTTTATTATTTCTAATATCTTAGTAGTACACAGAAAAATCATAAATAAAAAAGTCATACAAAATGTTGATATTCAACACTTATATGACTTTTTTAATATGGTGAGCCAGGAGGGATTCGAACCCCCGACCCCAGGCTTAGAAGGCCTGTGCTCTATCCAACTGAGCTACTGACCCATATCGTTGACACTTAAATATAATAACACATTTTGGTAGTAATGTCAACATTTTTTATCAAAAAAACTGTATATTTATTAAACATACAGTTTTTTACTTTCATTTCTTTTACATTCCTAATAATTTTACTTCAACATTATACATTTTATACTTTTTAGTTTCTTCATCTATTTTAAACTCAATCAATGTATTTTCCAATGTATCATTATTTTGTCTTAAATCAGTTGTAAAATATAATTTAATTTGTGATAATTCTAATTTATTTCTAACAATTTCTCTAAAAGTTTCAGCTGTGTGTTTGTCATCTTCACAAACAAATATTAATTGTGGTAATGTAGAATATCCTGAATCACCTGGAACAAAATTATCATAAAATTCTTTATACATAGTCATTTTATCAACTAATTTCTTTTGCCAGTCAGGTTCTCTTCTAACAACTTCAAACAAGAAAACAATTGATTTATTGTTTTTTGTAAGTTTTACAGAACCACCTGTTGCTTTAAAAACTTTTCCTGATACTTTTGCATTTAATGCTGGTTTTACAACATAACTTTCTAGTGCTTTTACTTTTCTTAAATAAGCTATTAGAGTTTGATTTCCAGCTAATCTTTTTTTAATCATTGGAACTGGTTTTACATTATCAGTTTGTTGCCATTTACATTCTATTTCTTTTGATGTTAATAGATATTTTCCCATTTTTTCTAAACAATAAATTCTATATATTCCCTTTCCTTCTTCTGAAGTAAAGTAATATCTTGTTAAAATTTTTGATTTTACAAGTTGTTCTAATTTATTGTTTAATTTATCTTGTGATTTTGGGTCAAACCCTTTCCATACTAACATTTGATATAACTGTCTTGAAGTTATAAATTCAAATTCATTTACCAATTCTAATATTGCAAAATGAATATCTGTTATATGTCCAATGTTTATTTTATGTATTATTTGATTCATTGAAACATATCCGTCTTTTCCGTCAAATGTTTTTATTTCACCTTCTCTTATAGCAAATGGTGATACTTGTGCTTTGATTTGGTTATCTTCAACCATATCAATCCCTCCTTATAATTTATTTAAACTATAATTAATTTAACTTTCTTTTTTTCTGGCACTATTTTCTTTATGCATACATCTACTGTTTGGCCATATTCTAATTCTTTTGTATATTCTGTCATTCCTACCAGGTTCGGCGTTAGTTCAATAAATATGCCATTTTTATTTTTTTCTGTGTCTCTTACTATTCCTTTTACTGTCATTCCTTCTTTGAAATTTTTTACATTATCTTCCCAAGAGCCAAATAGTTCTTTATATGACAAATTTATTCTCCCTGTGTCCTCATTTATAGATTTTACCACACATTTTACTTTTTGTCCAATTTTTAATCTTTCTTCTGGTGATTTTATTCTTACTACTGATAAATCTTCTATATATGCTAGTCCTGTTGGACCTTCATCAATAGCGATAAATGCACCATATGGTTTTATTCCTGTGACAGTACCATCTACAATCTGTCCTTTTTCAATTTTCATTTGTTTATACTCCTTTTTCTTATGTTTATAATATTATATATTCTTTTTTCTAAATTTTCAATAATATTGTTAATTAAATTGTTGAATTTCTTTTGAGGACAAATATCTCCATTTTCCAAGTTCTAAATCTTTTACTCCAATTGTTCCGATTTTACTCCTATGTAAAGCTAAAACTTTCTTTCCAACAGCTTCACACATTTTTCTTACTTGTCTATTTTTTCCTTCATGTATAATTATTTCTAATCTTGATATATTTTTTTCTTTATCAGTTTTCAAAATTTTTACTTTAGCAGGTTTTGTAGTATAATCTTCAATCTGAACACCTTTACGTAGTTTTTCAACTTCATCTTTTTGAATAATTCCTTTTAAAGTTACAGTATAAGTTTTTTCAATTTCATGTTTTGGATGAGTCACTTTGTATACAAAATCCCCATCATTTGTAAGAATTAATGCTCCTGATGTATACATATCTAATCTTCCAACAGGAACAATTCTTTCTTTTACTTTTACTAAATCTAATACAGTATCTCTATTAAATTGGTCATCGACTGTTGTTACATATCCAATTGGCTTATTTAATAATATATATACTAATTTTCTTTTTTCTACTATTTCTTTATTTTCAAATTTTATTTTATCTTTTTTAGGATTTATTTTTGTTCCTAATTCAGTAACAACTTTTCCATTTACTTGTACTTTTCCTTGTTGGATATATTCTTCACACTTTCTTCTTGAAGCAATACCACAATCAGCTAAATATTTTTGTAGTCTAACTTCTTCCATTTAATCCTCCATTTTTTTATAAATTTATGTACTATTTTTTATGTTTCTGCATATTATATATTAATTCCTTTTACTTTTCTAAAAGGCTTTATATAGATTTCCCGGCAAGATTCTCTTGCCGGTCTTTTAATTATTATTGTCTAATTTTTTTATTATATCTTGAAAATATTTTGGCAGTGGTGCTTCTAATTTCATTTCTTTTTTAGTGATTGGATGTTTAAATTCTAAACTTTTAGCATGTAAACATTGCCCTTCTACTCCAAATTCGTTTTTTCCATTTGAATAAGTAGAATCTCCTATTATTGGATAACCAATATGTGATAAATGCACACGTATTTGATGTGTTCTTCCAGTTTCAATATTTATTTCTAGTAATGTATATTTATCATATCTTTTTAATACTTTTATATGAGTTACTGCATTTTTTCCATTTTTAGTTACAGCCATCTTTTTTCTGTCTGATGTGCTTCTACCTATTGGCATATCAATTGTTGCCTCATTTTCTTTTAGAACTCCTCTTACTAATGCGATATATGTTTTCTTTACTTCATGATTTTTTATCTGCTCACTCATTTGAACATGTGCCATATCATTTTTTGCTACAATTAACAGGCCTGATGTGTCTTTATCAAGTCGATGTACTATTCCTGGTCTTATTTCTCCTCCAATTCCTGATAAAGAATCTTTACATATATCCATTATTGCATTTACAAGTGTTCCATCTGGATTACCATTTGCAGGATGAACTACCATTCCTTTTGGTTTATTTACAACTATTATATCTGTATCTTCATATATTACTTCTATTGGTATTTTTTGTGCTTTAAGTTCTATTTGTTTTGGTTCTTCGTGCTCTACTGTTATTACATCATTTTCTGCTGTTTTATATGCTACTTTTTGCTTTTTTCCATTTACTAATATATTTCCTTGTTCTATTAATCTTTGAGCTGATGTTCTAGTTATTTTCTCGTTTTGACTAGATATATAAGAATCTAATCTTTTTCCTTGTTCTTCCGATTTTACTATATATTTTTCCATGTTTCTCCTTACTTAACTATTTCATAAAATACAAAATTGTCATCTGCTTTTATTAGTTTATATCCTCTTAAATTTGCTTCTGTTATTATCATATTTATTTTAGAATTTTTATATAATATCACATGTGTTATATCGTATTTGTCAAATATATCACCAAAATATACTGATAAATTTGAACTTTCTATGAAATCTGTGAATATATCTATTCCTTCATTAAATTCTGGTGTATATAAGTCTGCTCTTGAATCTATAAATACAGGTATGTTTTTATATAATAAATAACTTCCATAATTGTATTCATTATATAATCTAACTGTTGATATATCTATATTATTTTCTTCAAAATAGTTTAATATAAATTCACTCATCTGTACTGGATACATATTTTCATCTATATATTGAGTTTTTAATTTTGGTCTTATTAAATAAAAGCTTAATGATAACATTATTACTGTTAATGCAAATATTTCAAATTTGCTAATTATACTATTTATTGCTTTAATATCTACTTCTTTTTCACATATTTCTAGCCATGTATATATTAATCTGTTTAATATTATTCCTCCTATTAATACCCACATTGTTGATTGTCTTTTTGAGTAAAACATTAATAGTGTTAATCCACCTAACATTATTAAATCACATAGTCTTATTTTTGTTTTTGTAAATATTAATATTGCAAGTAATATTATTATTGCACTTATTACTTCACGGTTATTCATTAGTATTAGTGGTTGATGTTCATTTATATTTTGCGTTGTGTTTCCTTGCATTGTTTTTACTAAATATGTGTATGGTGTTGTTCCAAGTGGTGTTAATAACCCTGTTAACACACATATTAACATGACTATTACTAATAGTTTTACACCATCTTTTTTCTTTGTTAATAATTTTTCTCCTTCTTTTACTTCTTTTCCAAATTTCTTTGCTGTTTTTTCGTCTAATATTGCTATTATATATTCTGCTATATATGGTAAATATAGTACAAATGAGAATGGCCATACTGCAACATGTAAATTAGCTATTAATATAGAAATTACTATTAAGGCTAGTCCATATCTTTTCTGTTTTGTTTCTATTAATCTTTCTATTGCAAATATCTGTAATACGAATAATATAAATGTTACTAATTGTGCTCTTGCTGTAATATAGTCTCTTAACATATACATTACTCCTATTGTTATGAAAAATGACACTATTTTGTTTTTGGCAAGTTTTGAATTTACTTTATATACCGTTATTCCTAATATTACTGCAAATATACAAGTTGATATATATATTCCTGTCATTCCTCCTAAACTATATATTAAATATATCATTACATCATATAGCCAATGCGGATATGTGTATTCTAAATTACCATGCCATGAAAATGGGTCTATCATGTCAATTCCTTTTTCTTGTATTATGTGCTCTCCTATTTTTATTGTATAAAATGTATCATTTTGCAATGTTCTTGGTGTTAAACTTATACAAAATACTGCTATTAGCACTATTGCTAATATTTCAAATATAATTCTTTTGTTTATTTTCTCTTTCATATTTCCTCCATGTTCTCTTCATATTTTAACATTAATTATTATAACAAAAAAAATTCGAAAATGCTACCACTTTCGAATTTTTATTTATCTTAAACAGCTTCTTGATTTTCTGTTTCTTCTTTTTTCTCTGTTCCTTCTTCATTTATTAATTCTAAACTACATATTGATACTTCATATGCAACTTTTATTTCTGATGTCCCATCTTCATATTTCTTTTCATATTGTCTTGATTGTACTCTTCCTACTATTTTTACTTGTGCCCCTACTTCTAAGTTTTGGCAGAATCTTGCATTTCTTCCCCATGCTATTGTTGGGATATAGTCTGATTTATTGTATGCTCTGTTTACTGCTAATAATAAGTCTGCAATTTCTCTTCCAAATGGTGTTTGTCTGTATATTGGTTTTTTACATACAAATCCGATAAGTACAACTTCGTTTGTTGTTTCTTCTTTTTTTACTATGTCATTTCCTTCTTGTTCTTCATTTTCTGCTACTTCTTCTATGTCTTTTGCAAACACTGTTAATATTAATTTATTTTTTTCGTTTTCATAACTGTTGTATGATCTGAATTGTCCTTTTATTAATAGTTTTTTACCTTCTGTTAACATTTCATCAGTTATTAATCTTTCTGATACTGTTATTGGTATGATGTCTGCATTTCCACTTAAACGTGGTATTACTAAGTTAAATGTGTAAAATTTCTCTCCATAAATTTCGTGGCTGAATTTTTTTTCGCCTGTAACCTTTCCTACTAATGTTAAGTAGTTGTTTTCTAAATAATTTGTATCCAATTTTATTTCCTCCCTATCTTTATTTTTATCAATTGTAAATTTTCTTCTTGCTTTTTTCTTTTTTAAAATTTTCTACATTTCCTATTATACTATATTTTTTTGGTTTTGTCTACATAAAAAGTTAATTTTTTCTATTTTTTTTGATTTTTTTGCCCATTTTTCATGTTTTTGCCAATTTTATTGCTAATTATGGAGTTCTTCTATTATGAAAACTACTAATTTGTTGTATATTTTTTTGTTTTTTTGGTTATCTGTTTTTATAACTCTTTCTTGCGTTTCTATTATTTCTTTATTAGTTTTTTCTATATTTCTTTGTATTCCTAATATTATTTTATCTTCTTTTACACTTGATATTGTTATTGTAGCTTTGGGATTAAATCCAAATGTTATTATTTTTACTGGATTTTTTATTTCTATTTTTTTTAGTGGTTGTATTTCTATATCAGCATTTACTATAAGATATTTTACTTTTGATATTAATTCACTCATATATTTGTATGTTTGTTCTTCACTTTTTATGTCTTCTATTAATATTATTTCATCAAATTTTATGTTTTTTAAATTTTCAATACTTTCTTTTGTTATTTCTATTATCTCTATTTTATTTGTGTCTATTTCTTTTTTTATTAGTTGAATGTCTTTCTTTTTTGCAACTATTCCTATTAACGACATACCCCTTCTCCTTATTTTTATACTTTTATTTTTTCCTTTATTTTCATATTTATTCAATTTATTGTATTTTTTTCTGAGTTCCATTATTATCAATTGTATAATTTTCTGTATATATTAATTCTGATACTTTTACTATGTCATATCCTTTTGATTTTATATTTTTTATTAACATGTCTAAACTGTTTGCTGTATTTTTTGTTCCATTATGTGTCAATATTATCGAGCCACTACTTAATTTGTCTTTTATTCTACTCCACATTTCTTCTCCTGTTAAATCTTTATAATCTAATGTGTCTAAGTTCCATTGAATAGGATAATATCCATTTTCTTGTGCTACTTTTATTACTTTGTCATTGTATTCTCCATATGGTGTTCTATATAGTTTTGTTTTTTCTCCTGTTATTTTTTCTATTTTGCTTACACTTAGTTGGATTTCCTCTAAATTCTTTTCTTCACTTATATTATTTACATGTGGATGTGTATTACTATGACTTCCTATTTCATGCCCTGCTTCATGTATCTTTTTTACCGCTTCTGGGTATTTGTCTATCCAATCTCCTACCATGAAAAATGTTATTTTTACTTGATTTTTTTCTAATGTTTCTAATATGCTATCTATATCACTATCATTCCATGCACAGTTCATAGTAAGTGCTATCTTTTTTTCATCTGTTTCTACATTATATATTGGTAATAATTTTGTTGTTGATGATGTTTCTATTGTTTTCATTGTATCAATGTTTGCTACTCCTATTAATACCGCTACTGTTAATATTGATACTATATATGTCTGTATTTTTTCTTTGTTGAATACCAAAAACATAAAAAAACCTCCAAATTAAAGATATTTAATCTTATGCTTTAATTTGGGGATTATGATTTGTTTAAATAAATTTATTGATATTTTTTATTAGTAATTCTTTTGGTCATCTGTCTCCATAAAATATTTTTAATATTTCTTCATAAAATGGAAACTTTATTTTTTTAATTTCTTTTATAACTTCATCAACATTATATGAAATATCTAACTGCTCAAAACTTATTTTATCATCTTCTATGTTTAGTACTCCTGCATTTGCAATATCACTTTGCAATGGGCAACCTAAAGAACCTGGATTTATATACCATTTATTATATTTATTATTTATACAAGCTACGTGTGTATGTCCATATACATAAATATCTGAATCAATTCCGATAAACATTTTTTCATTTTCTTCAATAGTAGGATTTTTTATATGCTTTTTATATTTTCCATCTCTATTCATTGGATAATGGATTATATATATTTTCTTATTTTCAATTTGAATACTCTTATTAATTGGTAATTTTTCTAAAAATTTTTTTGATTGTTCACTTATTCTACTATGAGTCCATATATGATTTTGAATTTCTTCTAAACTCATTTTTCTTTTATTGTCATGAACATTTATTGGCAATCCTTCTAATAAATACTTCTCATGATTTCCTCTAACTGCTATTAACTTATCTTCTACTTGTATTAACGCTTGTACCACTTCTTCTGGATTTGGTCCTATACCTATTATATCTCCACAACATATTATTTTATCAATTTTTATTTTTTCAAATTCTTTTAGTACTGAATTTAGTGCAATAATGTTACTGTGTATATCTGTTATTATACCTAATTTCATATTTGCTCTCTCCATATCATCTTTACTCAATTCTTTTTTATTTTCAATAGATTTATTGTAATTATACAATATCCAACAATTCTTTCATTGATTTTATTCTATAATCTGGCTCTATTAAGACTTCCTCTTTTTTCTTCCATTTGTTATTTATATTTTGTCCATACCATATAGTCTTTACACCTAATACTTTTACTCCTAATAAATCTTCTAGTAGCTCATCACTTACAAATGCAATTTTATTGTATTCTTCTTTTGGAATTTCTTCAAATGCTTTCATATATACTTTTAAATTTGGTTTTCTTTCTTTTACTTCTTCTGAAATAACTACTTTTTTAAAATATTTTCTTATATCTTCACGTTTTAAAATATATTCAACATTCCTAATAGAATTATTACTTATAATTCCTAGATAATAACCTTTTTCGTATAATTTAACAATAGTCTCTCTTGTCTCGCCATCTAAAATATGAGATTCTAATAATAGCATATCAATTTTTTCTAAATCTTCTTCTGATATATTTAAGATTAATGATAAATCTTTATATGTTTCTTTTTCTGTAACTTTTCCTAAGGAGTTTAAAATTTGATAATTTTTCCATTTTCTAAATATATCATCCCATTTTAAATTATATTTTTCTAATATATTATTTATTTTATCATCAACATTTTCAAATTTGTTAATTAATGTGTATCCCCAATCAAAAAATATATATTTATATTTCATATTCTTTCCCCTGTTCTTTCTAAATAATAAGGTATTTCTTTTTCGAATTCCAAACTTCAATGTTCTAGTAAGTTTTCACAATTATGTACTACTACCTTTATCACATTTTTGCAAATTTGTGTTTTTTATAGTTCTAAAGCATTTCTCATTTCCTTTAATTTTTCAATCCTCTTACCTATGTCTTTCCATTTTATGAATGTATATTTATCATCTTTATTTTTATTTAATATATTTATATTTGGTACACATTTTTCCTCTTTACTTATATTTAATAATATGAAATCTTGTAGTGGTATTCTTACTCCTATTTCTTCATATGTTTCTCTTTGTATCGCATTTAATGGTGTTTCTCCACTATCAACATGTCCTCCTGTTATTGTCCACTTTCCTAGATCTACTTTCTTTTGCATTGATATATCAATTATACCTCTTTTATAATCTTTTGTAAATTAAAAAATAAAAGATAGAGAGAAATTCCCCCTATCTCCTTAGAATTACCTGCCTTGCAATACTGGATCTTGTTTTAACCTATCTCGTGTCTCTTCCCGGGTATTTGGATTTCTTAATACTCCTAGTCTTACAATCCATTGTTCGTCATTAGATAAATTATCTAAATCTTCTTTTGAAGTTCTTAATGATTGTGCCACTGCATATCTAACCATTGTGTCCTCATCATGTGAAAGTTTAGAACAAGTTTCTCTTGATGTAAAATAATTTTCACGAACTGCTACTTTTACATACCAATTTCCTATTCTAGCACATAAGTCTAATAAAATTGGATCCCGTAAATTTTTAATGCATTCTACTCTTATTGAACTTTTAGTTGCACTCATTTTTTCCTCCTTATCTCTAATTAAAAATTGCCTACAATATAATTATATGCTTTTATTATTAATAATATTCCACATCTAGTTGGATACACTATATTTGCAAGTTTTATTGTTATACTTTTTATATAAATTTCTAATGGGGTGATTTAAGTGGATTTATCAGAAGCAGTAAGAAACAGAATTAGATACTACCAAAGGCAAAAAGGTATGAGTCTTTGGGCTTTATTTAAAGCCTCTGGTGTACCAATGTCAACACTTGCAGCATTTATGAGTAAAAGAACTGAATTAATAAAGTTGCATACTTTACTTCATATCTGCGAGGGGTTTGGAATTACATTGACTGAATTTTTTGAAGATGAAATCTTTAAAGAAGTCGAACAAGATTAAATTAATCTCAAAAAATAGTTCTAGCATAACACCAGAACTATTTTTTATATTTTCTAACTTTTTCTTTATCTTCATTACTTACCCTATAAGATTCGCAAATTTTTTGAATAGATTTATTTTGAGTAAATTTATCTAATTTATTATTTTGTAAAAAAGCTTCTGTCTTTTCTTTTTGCTTTATATATGCAATAGATACAAGCCATGCTATTGCCATCTGTACATAATATTCTTTATTTGTAATTTTATCTATTTTTCTTAAAATATTGTCTATATATTCATCAGTTAAAAAATAATCTAAATACATTACAAGTGCAAATCTTATTTCATATTCTTTATCAGAATTTATATACTTTTCTAGAAATTTCCACATTTCATTCATATATTTTTTTGTTATTTTTAGATTAGCACATGTTATATCACAAACTGCCCAACTATTTATTTTAGGCACAAATTTTTCTAAATATTTAAATGTATCTTCTATACTTATTTTAGCATATCCTATTACTAGTCCTTGTAAAACTAACTCTTCATAATATTCGTCTTGTGCATTTTGTAGAAATTCTTTATAATCTTCTTTTGCTATCTGTTTAGCAATTTCTTTTAATTTTGGTGTTCTCACACCTATTATTTTATCTACATTTGGACATAGACTACTATGAAATTCTTTATATTTTAAATCTTGCAATTCAAATAATTTTTTTCTTATATCTTCCATATTATTTTAAAAATCCTTTTATTATTTCTTCTTCGGCTTGTTTTTCATTTAAGCCTAAAGTCATTAATTTTATTAATTGTTCTCCAGCAATTTTTCCAATTGCTGCTTCATGTATTAAATTAGCATTCACATCATTTGCAACTATTTCAGGTATTGCTATTACTCTTGCTTTATCTTTTATTATTGCATCACATTCTACATGTCCAAAACACTCTGTATTTCCATATAATTCTGATTTAAATGTTTGCTCTGAATTTTCGGTTGCAACTGACCTTGATGTTACTTTTACACTTGAATTTTTACCATTTAATTGTACATTAAATGATGTTTCTGCTTTTTGATTTCCATGTGTCATTATTTTTTCGCCTATTACTAATGTCGCATCTTCACCTACTATACCTTTTGTTGTTCTTACAGTAGAATCTACTCCTTTTATTTGAACTGTTTCCATCTCTAAAGATGCACCTTTTTTCAATGTCACTTCTGTTACTGGATTTAGTATTCTTTTTCCATCTCCATTACCTTCTCCATAATGTTTTTCTATATATCTAACTTTTGCTCCTTCTTCTAAGAAAAATCTATGTATTCCATTGTGTTCAGAGTCTTGATGGTGATCATTATGAATTCCACATCCTGCAACTATTACGACATTTGCATTTTTTCCTATATAAAAATCATTATATACTACATCTTTTAGTCCACTTTCTGTTATTATTACTGGAATATGCACAAATTCAAATTTTGTGTTTTCTTTTACAATAATATCTATTCCTGATACATCTTTTTTGGTTACAATATTTATATTTTCTGTTACTTTTCTTTCTATTCCTTGTCCATTTTTTCTAATATTATATGCACCTTCAAATTCTCCATTTTTTACATCTGTTATTTCTGCTAATAATTCTTTATCTATATTATCCATTGTTTTCACCTCTTTTTAACTTGCAACATACACCATTAATTGAATCTAATATTTCTTCTTTTTGTGCTATTTTTTCTATTTTTCCATTTTTCATTAATATTACACTATCTGCTATATTTAATATTCTTTCTTGATGTGTAACTATTACTATTGAAGCTTTTTTGCTTTCTTGTAATTTTTCAAATATCTGTATTAAATTATTAAAACTCCATAAGTCTATTCCTGCTTCTGGTTCATCAAATATTGTTAATTTGGATTCTCTTACTGCTATTGTTGCAATTTCTATTCTTTTTAATTCTCCTCCTGATAATGAGCCATTTACTTCTCTGTCTATATATTCTTTTGCACATAACCCAACATTTGATAATATTTCACATGCTTCTTTTCTATTTATTTGTTTTCCTGCTGATAATCTTATAATATCATATACAGTTATTCCTTTGAATTTTACGGGTTGTTGAAATGCAAATGATATTTGTTTTCTTGCTCTTTCATCTATACTTAAATTTGTTATATCTTCTCCATTTAATATAACTTGTCCTTCATCAGGTTTTTCTATTCCCATTATTATTTTACATATTGTTGATTTTCCTGAACCATTTGGTCCTGTAATTGCTATTAATTTATTTTCATCTATTGTCAAATTTACATGGTCTAATATTTTTTTACTATCTCTTGTAAAACATATATTTTTTAGTTCTAACATGTTTGTCCTCCTTTTAAATTTTTTAATGGTCTTTTACATACTCTACATCTGCTATTTTCCCAACTGTGATTGCATTTTAGTTCATCTATCTTAAGTTGTTTTGTCATATATTCTTGTAGCTTTTGTTCAGTTTGCTCTGATATTAATGCTTTTATTTTTAATGAATCGATTTCTGCTGTTTTTTCTTCTACTCCTAATATCTCCATTAAAAATATTTTTACTATATCATATTTTTTAGATATGTCTTGCGCAGCTTTTCTCCCCGCATCTGTTAATGTTATATCAGCATATGGTTCAAAATTTACATATCCTTTTTCTTTTAGAATTTTTAATGCTCTATTTACACTCGGCTTTGTAATTAACATTTTTGCCGCGATATCTGTTACCCTTATTTTGTTATTACTTTCTTCTAAAATATATATTGTACTTATATATTCTTCTAATGATTTTGTTAATTCCATTTTTCTCTCCTTTTTTGGTACATGATAAAAAATGTTAGCTTACGCTAACATTTTACTATCTTTATCTAATTTTGTCAATATATTTTTCTTATTTTATTCCATAACTACCATTTATAGGATCTTTGAAATACTGTATTTTAGGCGGATTATAAGTATAAACTAGAAAACTTAAAAATAATGCAATTATAAGTACTATAGATATTTTTTCTATATCATATTCTTTCTGAGAAGTCATTATTTTATATATAATATATTCCCCTAATAAAATCGCTATAAAAAATGAAGCAATATCAAGTATTGCAAAATTTTTGCCTATTATTCCTGTATATGTGTAAAAAAATACTGTTATAAAAGTCATTGCAGTAAGAATTCCTATTGCTTGAGCTCCCCAATAATTTGTTTTTTGTTTTTTTATTACAAAAGCTCCTATTATTGCCATGAGTGTCATAGGATAAAATACCAATTTTAGATGTTCCCATGTGCTTTCATTTACAGCACTATATACTGCAACTATTTCATCTTCTCCTGACCATTCATATGTAAAATGTAGTAATGTTCCTAATATAAAACAAACTAATACAACTATAATCATCCAATTTTTTATTTTCATTTTAACACCTCTTTTTATTATATGTTTTCATTTTTGTAATATTCTTGTAATATAAATGTAATATAAATGTAATACACTTTTACGACAAAATATTGTATAATATATTTGACGAATTTTTATACAAAAAGACAAAAATTGGAGGATAAAATGAGCATTGAATCTGACTTAAGGAAAGATGGGATTAGAGTAGTTGATATACTTGATACAGTGTCTACAAATAAGATTGCTCATAATATTGCTAATAAGCTTTGCAATACATTTCCAGAACTTTGTTTTAATGAAACTGATTTGTTTGCAAAACTATCTCGATTAAAAATGTATAGAGCACAAATGCCTGAAGGTATGGCAGAAGCAAATTATTTTTATAAAAATACATCAATATATTTTAATGAAAAAATTGCTTTTGAAGATTTAGAAGAATTCGCAATTCATGAATGTATACATTATATTCAAGAAGTTAAAGACAAGAAAAATAATCTTGTTAGAATGGGATTGTGTAATTTTGATAATTTTAAAATTTTAGGTATGGGATTAAATGAAGCAGCAGTTCAATATATGACATCAAAAGTTATTGGTATTGAAAAAGACTATGTAAAATATTTTGGCATTTCTTTTAGAACAATAAGTCCTTCATATTATCCATTAGAGTGTAATTTAATTGAGCAAATGGCATATATTACAGGTGATACAATATTATTTGATAGTACATTTACAAGTAATGATAAATTTAGAAATGCATTTATTGAAAAAACTTCTGAAAAAGCATATGATGAAGTTGAATATTGCATAGATCAAATTTTAGAGATTGAAGAAAACATTATTAAATTAGGAAATAAGTTTGCTTCTTATGATGAAAGAAATAAAAAAGTCGATAAAATTGTTGCAAAAACCGATAATTGCAAAGCTAAAATTGCTGATTACTTTACTAAAGCCCAAAATATAATTATAAAAAGTTATTTTGACAAAGCTTTTAAAAATATAAATGATTTAGAAGCTCTTGACAATTACAGAAAGAATTTAGAACATTATAAGGAGTTAATTGGTCGCACTGATGACTATACCTTCTTTGATGATTACTATACAGAAAAGATGTCCGCATTAGAACATAAATCAAACGTGCTTGAAAATGGCGGAATCGAAACTGCTCTTGAATATAGGAAACCAACTAATAAGTTATTCTCTATATTTAGAGCAATCAAAAACTTCGTTACTGGAGAAAAAATACATAATTAACTAATGATTATTAGTATACAAAAGATTGTATCCAATAAATTTTCTACAAATGACATTTTACTAATGATGTCACACAAAAGATGTTAAAAGCCGACGTAAAGTCGGCTTTTTTATTTTAAATATTCAATTATTGCATTTGCTGCATTTCTACCAGAACGTGCTGCCCAAGCCACAGTTCCTTTTGCCCCTGCTAGATCTCCACCAGCAAATATCTTTGGATTAGAAGTTCTATTTTGTTCATCTATATTTATATATCCCCATTTGTTTAATTTCAATCCTAATGTATTTACAAATTCTTCTGGCTTAGAACCTAAAGCCATTACTATATAATCTATATCTATTATATAATTACTATCTGGAATATTTACTGGAACTTTTCTTGTTTCTCCTTCTTTTTGAACTAATTCTGTTTTAATTAATTCAACTTTTTCTACCTTATCTTTTCCTAAAATTTTTACAATATTATTTTGGAATAAAAATTCAATTCCTTCTTCTTTGGCTTCTTGTATTTCTTTAACTTCTGCAGGCATCTGTTCTTCTGCTCTTCTATATATAACTTTAACTTCTTGTGCTCCTAATCTTTTAATTGTTCTAGCACAATCCATTGCAACATTTCCTCCACCAATTATTCCAACTTTTTTTCCTTTATAATCTGGATGATTATTATGTTCTAATAATTGATTTCCTCCATATACACCTTCTAAGTCTTCTCCCTCAACACCCATTTTAGTTGTTATATTAGCTCCAAATGCTAGAAATATTGCATCATATTGTTTTTCTAATTCTTGTAAAGTTATATTTTTTCCAAGTTCCATGTTATATTTTACTTCTAGTCCTAAATCTATTACTTTTTGGATTGTTTGTTTTACAATTTCTTTAGGTAATCTAAATTCTGGGATTCCATGCATTAATAATCCACCAAGATAATCATATTTTTCATATAATGTTACTGAATATCCTTTTTTTAATAAAAATGCACTTGCTGTTATTCCTGCTGGTCCTCCGCCTACTATTGCAACTTTTTTATCTTTATTTTCTTCATTTTTTTCTGCTATTTTATAGTTTTCTTTTATTGCTATATCCCCTATAAATGCTTCCATATCTCCAATACTTACTGGATTTGATTTTATACCTCTAACACACGAACCTTCACATTGTTTTGTATGTGGACATATTCTTCCACATACAGCTTCTAATACTGTTGTTTCTGACAATATTTCATATGCTTTTTCATAATCTTCTTCTTTTATTGCTTTTATAAATCTTGGTATATCATTTTCTAATGGACATCCTTTTTTTGAACATGGTTTTACAGGACAATTTAAACAATATTCTGATTTTTCTTTTATATCTTTCATTTTCTACTCCATCTATTTTTTTATTTATTTTATATTGTTTTGTTTTTTTAGTCAATATTCCTGACCAAGTAGGTTAATTGTTGTATTTATTCATCACTTCTTTTAAATCTTTTATAAAATCAATCTTTTTATTCTCATCTCTCAAAAGAGCAGCAGGATGCCAAGTAGGCATATATAAAATACCCTTTTTTTCAAACCATTTGCCTCTACTTGCAGTAATTCCATACTCTTTTCCTAAAATATTTTTTAGTGCTACACTGCCTAATAGCACTATAATTTTAGGTTTTACTAATATAACTTGATTTCTCAAATAATTTAAACATGCCACTGCTTCATCATCTTCAGGATTTCTATTTGAAGGTGGTCTACATTTTACTATATTTGCAATATATACATCTTCTCTATTCAGCCCAATTGCTTCAAAAGCCATATTCATAAGTTTACCTGCTTTTCCTACAAATGGTTCTCCTTGAATATCTTCATCTGCACCAGGACCTTCTCCTATAAACATTAAATCTGCATTCTTATTTCCTGTTCCAAACACTACATTATTTCTTGTCTGACACAATCTACATTTTCTACATTGTTTTGCTGTTTCTTCTAATTGCTCCCAATTATCATACATTTTTCTCACATCCTAAATTTCAAAAATCTTCATTGCATTTTCATATGTAATTTTTGATATTTCTTCTAAGGTCATATTTTTAAATTCTGCTATTTTTTGAGCCACATATTTTACATTTCTTGAATCATTTCTCTTTCCTCTATTAGGTTCTGGACTCAAATATGGGCTATCAGTTTCTATTAAGATTTTATCCATTGGTAGTAAATCAACTACTTCTTTTGCATTTTTAGAATTTTTAAATGTTATTGGTCCTGCAAATGAAATATAATATCCCAAATTTATTGCTTGTTTTACCATTTCTTGATTTAGTTGACAACAATGAAATATACCTCTTTTATTTACTACATTATTTTTTATTATATCTATTGTATCTACTGATGCATCTCTTGAATGTATTACTATTGGCAATTCTAATTTATTTGCCAATTCTATCTGTTTTATAAATGCTTCCTTTTGTAATTCTTTATTTTCTTTATTCCAATAATAATCTAGTCCAATTTCTCCTATTGCAACAATTTTTTTACATTTATTTTGTGTCACAATTTTTGATATTTCATCTATAGTTTTCCACAATTCTTCTTCTGATTGTGGAATATCATTAGGTGAAATGCCACATATTGAATAAATAAATTCGTGTTTTTGTGATATTTCAATTGCTTTTTTTGAAGATTCAACATTATATCCCGCACATATAAATTTTGTTACTCCTGATTTATATGTTTCTTCTATTATTTGTTCTCTATCTTCATCAAATTTTTCATCATTATAATGTGAATGTGAATCAAAAAATTCCATGTTTTCCTCCTATTTGTATAATACTACTACATTTGCAACTGCATATTGCTTGCAATGTGACATACTTATATCTATATCTTCTATTTCTTTTGTATTTTCTTCTGGAAGTTTTACATATGGTTTTCCTGTTTCATCATTTAGTATTTCAATTTCTTTCCATGATATTTCGTATTTATTATTTAATGTAGATGATATTGCTTTAATTACCGCTTCTTTTCCTGCAAATCTTGCTGCATAATGCTGATATTTTTGATTTTTTCTGTTTTCACAATATTCTATTTCTTTTTCTGTATATACTCTTTCGCAAAATTTTCCTTCTGTTGATTCTATACTTTCTTTTACTCTATCAATTTCAATTATATCTATCCCTGTTCTAATTTTCATGTTTTACCTCTCTCTTAACTTTTTGAGTTTTATAAAAGCGACATCAAATGTCGCTTTATCTGTTTATAAAGTATACTATATTTAATGTATTTATTATTAATGTTATTAATAATAATATTACTATAATTACATTTGTTTTTGTGTTTTTTTCTATATTTAACTCTTTATATAAGATATCATATTTATTTTTCGTATCAAAAAATATTGTATTTAATTCCAAAACATCTTTTAAATATTGATAATAAAGTGAACCAGTATCTTCTGATGTTACTTCATTAATCCATAATGTTTGTGTGAATTTTATAAATTCTTTTCTTGTCTTTTTTATCTGAGTTCCTTGTCTAAATTCAAGATTTATTTTCTTTAAATATATTTTTGTGTACATTGCTAAAATATATGTATATAAATATTGTTCTTGAAATTCTTGTGGAAATACTGTGTAATTGTTTATGTCTGCACTTGAACTGAATAGTGTAACTCCTTGTTTTGTCATTCCTAATTTTGCATATTTCCATTTTGAAATTACTTTCATATTTTCTTTTGTATAATCCACACTATTATCACTTGGTAAGATGTTTAAATATTTTATATAACTTGATTTTATTTTATCAAATTCATTTATATTGTTCCAATTGTCTTGGTCTATGCATACATATGAATATGTTAAAAATCTTTCTGTATCTATGTCTAGTTTCATAGATTCTATATTTGTTGTTCCTGTTATACTTTCTATAAATTCTTTGAAATATTTTACATCTTCAAATGCATCTGTTTGTAATCGTATATTATCATAGTTATTCATGTTTGAAAATTCTTTGTTTATATCTCTAAATTTATAATTAAAGTTTAATATGTCTGAAAATCTATCACTATCTTCTATGTTTGTTTTTATACATAAAAAACATATTCCTGTATTAAAACATATTATTTCTATTTTTGGTATTTTAAAAAATATTCCATTTTTTACATCTGTTTTTCCTTGTATATCCTTAGTTAATGTATATTCAAATATTGTACAATTGTTTCTTGCTAAAATTGCTGATTTTGTTTCTAATGGCAATTCTTCTAGCTTAGCAATTTTTGATTTACTCAAATTGAAACTACTAAACATGTAATTTCTCGCTCTATGTGAGAAATACGAATATATATCTAAGTCTTTATCTTTTCTGAATATTCGTAATTTACAGTTTGGATCTTTTAATAATTTTTGTAGATATTTTTGATATCTACTTTCCTTTATTACATAAGGATATATAAAATATGTATATTGATACTTTGTCTTTAGCTCCATTTCTTACAACATTCCTTTCATAATTATTATTCTTCACAATAATAATTCATATTTAAGTCTTGTCCTAAGTGCCATTTTCCTATAAACTCTACTTTTAAATAGTCATCTAAATTATATGTTGGTTCTACTACTATTTTTCCTTCTTTATCAATTGAACCCCATACTCCATTTTTCTTTACTGATGCATATCCATATTCATTTTGCTCTGTTGCATCATCATATGTATAGTCTACTACTACATTTCCTTTTTTGTCTACATATCCATATTTTCCGTCTTTTTTACTTAAGAAAAGTGTATTTTCTGTTAATATTTCTGTATTTGGTTTTTCTTCTAATTTGAAGTTATAATATTTATATTCGTCATCAATTCTCATTCTGATATATGATTCTTCTGTATTTATTTCTGATAATATTCCTTTTAGTTTTACATTGAATTCAGAGTCTATTATTGATGTATTGTATTCCGCATCTTCTGCTATATTTATATTTGCATCTTGGTTATATGTTATTCCTGTATATTCAAATGGTACTTTTTCATTTCCTTCGCTATCTATTATTCCATATAAATCATTTTGTTTTGCTATGTATATTCCTTCTTTTTGTTCTTTTAAGTCTTGGTATTTTGCTTCTATTAATATTTCTCCTGTTGTACTCATTTCTCCATATAGTCCGCCTACTGTGAATATTACGCCTCTTGATGTTGTTGATTTTATATCTTCAAATCCTTGTTCTAATATCTTTGCTCCTGATGAGTCTATTAATTTTAATGCTCCTGCTTCTTTTATTAGATAATAGTTTTGCAAATATACTTGCATTATTTCTTCATAATTGTTTTCTAATAATTGTTTTTTTGTTGTACTTATTGCTCCATATTTTCCGTCTTCTGTTATTGTGATATATCCTTCTTTATATGTTTCTCCAAGATTTTTTATTTCTTTGTAATTTGGTTCTATTATTATACTTCCATTGTTATTGGCTAAACCTACTTTTCCGTCTTTTTTTATTATTAAACTGTTTTCTATTCCTTCTAGCGCATATATTTCTTCATATTCACAGTTTAATGTTTGTTTTCCATTTAAGTCTATTAGTCCATATTTTCCGTCTTTTTTTACTCTTAATACATTTTCTTCATACCATATGTTTTCATTTTTGTCTGCATTTTCTATTGGTTCTATTTGCTCATATTGTGTAAATATTTCTTCATTTTTTCTGTTTAATGCTTTTGTTTTATATTCTCCTGTTTCATCATTTATGTCATATGTACATATAAATACATCTTTTTCTTTGTCTGGTATTACTATCATTTCTTGATATGATGGTGCTATTACTTCATTTCCTTCTTTGTCTATTACTCCATATTTATTTGCTGAGTATATTGTGAAATATTCACTTTCTTTGTTTATTTCTTTTCTTTGACTTATTACATTTTTTATTATTATTACAAACATTACTAATACTATTAATGCTATTATTACTGCAAATACCTTTTGATAATTTAACTGTCCTTCTGTTTCGTATCTTTTCCCCTTACTCATGTTTACCTCCATTTTGTATTTTTCTACGTTTATACTATATCACAATTTACGCTATCTTACAAGTAATTTTGGATATTTTTTGGTAACAATGAGGGAGTCCTGAATAAGACTCCCCCTGTTTTCCTATTTAAGCATATATAAATATTACTGTAGCAGTTACGGATACTCCTCCTTCTTTCCATACACAATCTGAAGAATAAACATATAATGTATTTCCACTTAACGTTGTTCGAAAAGTACCATTACCAAATGCTCCATTACTATTATAAATATAAATACTTTGAATTGCATATGTAATTAAGCTTTTTCCTTCTATTTGTGGCACTGCTACTGCAACAGAACGACTATAACCATATGTATTCACATTTCCAAAGTTTCCACAAGTAGCTGTCACTGTTTTTGTTTCTATTTGTCCTTTTCCTGCTATATTTCCTTCATTGTATCCATTATCATAGCTATCATTCACATCTTTTCCATTTCCTGTTATTTTTTGACCATTTACCCATGCTGTTTTTCCACTTGCTATATTATCAGCTGTTGCTGTTCCCTGTGTTTGACTTTCTAAACTATTTGCTATTATTGTTCCACTTCCGTTATGATATCCTTTTGGTATTGTATAACTTTCTCCTGCATCTAATCTTTTGTTTATTTTTCCATTGTCTATCATGGTTCCTAATATCATTTTTCCTTTGCTATATGCTTTATATCCTGTTAATAAATGTTCTGATTCTGCTGTTGTTTGTGATAATATCTCTTGTATTGTATTTAACTGGTTTTGTATATTTTTATTTGTTTCATTTAAATTATCATAGTTTTTTTGTAATTCATCTAACTTATTTTGTAATTCTGTATTACTTTGTTCTAATTCATTATATTCATTTTGTAATTCGTCTAACTCTTTTTGTATATTTTCTTTATCTTGTTGTAACTGTTCATTTTCTGTTTCTAATTGTTCTATTCTTTCTTGTAATTGTCTATTTGTTTCCTCTAGTTTATTATATTCATTTTGTAATGTTTCTAATTGTTCTTGTAATAATTCATTTAATGTATTTAATTCTGTATTTTGATTTTGGATATTATTTAATTCTTCTTGTAATCTACTATTCTCTGTATTTAAATCACTTTTTTCTTGTTCTAATTGTGCAACTTTATCTTCTAATTGTTTTTTTATCACTTCTAATGTATCGTATTTTGACTGTAAATCTTCTAGTTGTTTTTCTAACTCATTTATTATAGCTTCTAATTCACTATCTCCTGAAGTTATATTATCTAACATTTCTTGCAAACTATCTATTTTATTTTGTAATTGTTCATTTTTATTTACTAATTCTTCTAATTTGTCTTGCAATTCTTTATTTTGTGCTAATAATTCATTGTATTTGTTTTGTAATTCTCCTAATGCATTTTCTAAGTCTTCATTTGTTCCTGAATCAACTATTTCTCCTGTTCCATTTACTGTATAACTTCTTTGACTTTCTGTATATATTATTTTTATAGCATTTTCTTCTTCTGCGTCTCCAAATATATATTTTCCTTCTCCTATGTTTTTGTCTAGTTCTGGCTTTAAATTATCTTCTGTTACTCCTCCGCCTTCATTATTCGCTTTTACTGCCATTACAGCTAAATTGATTTTTTCTTGTTCTCCTGCTATTTCTGTTTTTTCTCTAGATTCTTTTGCTTTGTTTATAATTCCATTTTCTCCTAATTGTAGTCCTATACTCACTCCTGCAATTATTAATAGAACTACAATAGTTACTACTAATGCTATTAATGTAATTCCTTTTTCTTTTCTCATTTTTCTTTTTTCTCCCTTCATCTTTATTCATTAATTAAATAAATTAAAGAAATAAATCAAATCTACTATACCAATAAAATACATAAAAATCAAGATATCTAAAAAAAAAATAAAAAAATTTAATATATAAAAAATTTAATATTTTACGATATTCAAATATTTTGAGACATATATATTTCTTTAATTTATTTAATTAATGATTTTTTCAAAAAATTTTATCCAAATTGAAAATAATTAAAGAAAAAAGAAGCATTTTATTTAGCTTCCTTTTTTTGTTAATTTACAAACCATTATACTCATATCATCTTTAGCAATACCATAATTATTATCAACTGCCTCATTAATAATCAAATCAGAAATCTTTTGACAATTATCAGTTTCCATATCTTCTAAAATATATTTAACCCATAATTCTTTATTTTTATATTCAACATTTGAATCTATAACTCCATCAGTACATAAAACAATTATATCTTGATTTTCGATATCTTTATCATATGTGGTTAAATTAATATCTTTTAAAATTCCTGCTGGTAAGCTTAATGATTTTACAATCTGCACTTTTTTCTTATTTTTAATATATGTTGGACATGCTCCATTTTTTATAAATTCTATTTTTCCATTATACAAGTCAATTATTACAATATCCAATGTTGCAAAAATTTCTTCATTTGCATTCATAATTGTTGTATTAATTAGATCTATTGAAGTATTTTTATCAAAACCTGACATTAATAATCTTTCTAGCATTTTTATTGCTATCTGACTACTTTTGCGTGCTTCTGGACCTGAACCCATTCCATCACTTAATGCTAATAAATATTTTCCATCATTAAGTCTTATCTGAAGCAAGCTATCTCCTGATACTGGGCTATCTTTTTTTAATTTTGTTGCTTGTCCAATTTGTATTATATATTTATCATCTGATAAATAACTAAATACTCTTTTTCCTTGTTTATTAAGTTTTTTAGTTTTTGCTTCATTTAACATCATTGGTTCATTTAAGTTTTTTTCTAATACTTTTTGTATTTTTTCAATGTCTTTTGTTTCACTAACTTTACTATTTTCTTTTAAATAAACATCTATAAAATATCTATTTTCGTTTCTGTTTATTTCTATGTCATCTATCATTATATCTTTTGTTTCAAGTGCTGATATAATTTTCTTTTTCTCATCTATATGTTCTTCGTCTTTATTAACTTCTTCTTCCATCTTAACTGCAATACTATTTATTGCTTTTGATACACCATCTAATTGGGCTTGTACATTTTTTTTGCTTGTTTTTATTTTTTCTTCCCATATAAATTCTGATTTACTTGTTTTATATGCGTCATTTACTGCTTTTACAATCTGATTGATATCTTCATCAACCTTTTGACTTAGTTTTTCATCATTATATTGTACTATGTAATTGTTAAATTTTTCAAATGCTTTTATTAAATCTGTTTTGTCTATATCTTGTCTTTCAAGTAAATTTTGAAATAACTCATTTACTATTGGATTTTCTGTTTTTACCATATCATCATATAATATATTTTCTTCTAATCCATCTAAGTTATTTAATAATTCTGTTATAAATTTTTGTTTATTTTTTTCTATAACATCTATTTTTTCATCTTCATTGTATGTATCTGCCATATCTTTAATTGTTTCTGATACCATATTAAGCTTGTCTATTGTTTCTTTGCTTTGATTTAAGCCTCTAACATTGTAATCTGGCAACATATTTTCACTTTTAGAAAGTTCTTCGACATCTACACCTACCCAATTTGGAAGTGCAAGTAGCCCTAATGATGCTATTAATATTTCTTTTAGTAGTACTAAATTTACAGTACTTCCATTTGAAGCATATATTAATATTCCATTTCCTATTAAAAATCCTACTATTACTCCTATTTTTCCAAATCTATTTAATATTCCTGCAAACATTCCTGATATAGCGTATACTGCAATTATTATTGGTTCATTTTGTGATATTATTCCAAGAGTTACTCCTATTGTTACCCCTGCTGTTGTACCTATAAGAATTCCATTTCTCCAACCTAAAATCATTACTATCAAAATACTTAATATGTTTCTTATTGATAATCCTAATATTAACACTTCTCCAAATGATGATACTGCTATTGATAATAACAAACTTGCTCCAATTACTTCTTCTATTGAAAATGCTCTTCTTTCATTTATTTCTTTTACTACTACTATTGAATTTACAAATATTTTATAAAACACTACTGAAAATACTGCTAATGTAATATGTATTAATAAATCTCCAACTGTAAACTTTGTTAATATTAGTTTTGCAAGCATTACTAATATTATACTTACAAAAATATGCCAAGATATTTGTATTTGCTCATTTTTGTATTGGTCATTTTCTTTTGGAGGTTTTATACACAATGTTATTAATAGCATTAATATTATTAAAATATAATTTAATGCTCCAACTGTTCCTACTCCAACTATATTTCCTATTAATCCAGCAACTACAATTCCTATTGCAGGCACTCCTCCAGCTAGACTTGCTCCAACTATTGCAATACTAAATGGTGACACATCTTGTCCCATTCCTACTGTTGATATCATAAAAGCTACTATATATATAATAATGTTTTTTATATTTATTAAATTTTTTAGTATTTCTCTCTTTGTGTTGTCTTTTAACATCCTTACCACCTCATACTTTTTCATAATATAGTATTTATATTCTAATCCTTTTCTCTTGTGTTTTTTGTCTTTTTTGGTACCCTATTACAAAAAAGTTTTTTACATTTTGTGATATTTATCCCTTTTTTATTTTATTATCTTTTGTTTTGCGTTTTATATTTTATTACAGTTTAGCGAATTTTACAAGTTTTTCTAAAAATTTTGTTGTTTTTCATATCTATTTCCATTCTAATTCTTTTTTATTATAACATTTATTATTAAAAAATGGTAGCATTTTTTATTTTTTTTCATATAATAGGTAATAATGCATAGATTATTAAGAGGTGATATTATGTCTGATAACATGAATGATTTATTTGCAAATGTAAAAAAAATGGTCGATAGTGGAAATATTCCTGATGATATTAAACAAATGATGAATAATTTACAAAATTCTTCTAACTCATCTAATACTAATACTTCTAACAACACAAATAATGATTTAAATAATATTTTAAGTCAGGTTTCTCCTGAAATGTTAAATAATCTAAGTTCAATGATGAATTCCAACAATCAATCTAATAATCAATCTAATAATTCATCAAATGAGAATTCTAACGGATTTAATATAGATATGAATACAATTATGAAAATGCAAAATATTATGAATAATATGAATAATAAAAATGACCCTCGTGCTAATTTGTTATATTCTCTAAAGCCTTATCTAAGAGATAGTAAAAAAGATAAACTTAATCAATATGTAAATTTGCTTAATATTTCTAAAATAGCTGATATAATGAATAAAAAGGATGATAATAAACATGAATAATTTTCCAAGGTATGGTCCACCTTTCCAATTTTATAGGCCATACAATTATTCTTATCCACATTCACAATTTCAAAACAATATTAATAAAAATAGTAATTGCCAACTTGATAACAAAAAAGAAGAAACTAATAAAAAGGAAGTTATTAAAGACCCAAAAGATGTTGTATGGCTTGATTTATTTGGAATTAAATTATACTTCGATGATGTTCTTATTCTTAGTCTTTTATTTTTATTATATAAAGAAGAAGTAAAAGATGAAGGACTTTTTCTTGCTTTAGTTATGCTACTTATCAGCTAGTTTCAAAAGGGGACGGTCCCAAACTAAACAGGACCGTCCCCTTTTGTGCTATTCAATTTCTATTTTATCATCTTTAACATATATATATGTATGTTCACGAATTCCTTCTTCTTCTCTATCTATTTCTCTAACAATATTAGAAATTCTTAATTGGACTGCATCTAATGTGCTTACAGCAATTATTGCTTCTTTATTTCCTTTAGCTCCTGCATGTGCTAGTCCCCTAAGAGTTCCAATAACGATTACATTATCACCTGCAATTACTTCTGCGCCTGAATTTACATCACCTATTATAACTATACTTCCTTCTACTTCTAATCGTTGTCCAGAACGAAGTGATCCTTTATGAAATGTTGTTTCTGATGTCCCTACATCTCTCTTATAGCTCCTTGTAATACTATGTAAGCCTAAAGTAGTTGGTGAATCAAATCTTATTTCTACATCTATTTCTTTTTTTATTATATCTTTTATTTCTTCTAGTTCTGAATTCTTCAAAATTTTTCCTGTTACTCTTATTGGAGTCTTTTCTTCTTTATATAGTTTTTTTAGTTCTACTAATTTTGAAGATAATTCATTTACTATGTCTTCTTGTACTGCACTATCATCTATTTTTATTAATATTTCATCTGTTCTTAGGTTTATACTAACACAACTCATAACTTCTACATCCTTTCTTAATAGTTACCTTGTTATTTCTGTATATGGTGTTGCAACTGTACTTTCATTTATAGCTTCAGTCTCATTTGCTCCAAAATATTGATTTAAGACATCTCTAGCAACTTCTGCAGCATAATTTCCATGTCCACCGTTTTCTATCATGACAACTACAGCTACTTCTGGATTTTCATATGGTGCAAAACATACAAACCATGCATGTACAGTTTCATTATTTGGACCTGCTTCAGCAGAACCTGTTTTTCCAGCAACTTCTACTTTAAAGTTTTTGAATACATTATATGCTGTTCCTCCAGCCTCACTCGCAGCCATTCTCATTCCTTCTCTAGCTACATCCATACTTTCTTTGCTAATTTGTATACCATCATCTGTTGTGTCTATTTCTAATACTTCATTAGTATAATTTCTTATTTCTTCTTTAGGTACTTCTGTTCCATCAGGATTTAATATTGTTTTTATTATAGTTGGGTTTACAACTGTTCCTCCATTTGCAATTGCTGAAATATATCTTGCTATCTGCATTGGAGTAAAATTGTTATCTCCTTGCCCAATTGCTGATATAGCTGTATCTCCTTGATACCAGTTCTTATCTGCTCTATTTGAATTTTGTTTTGTTTCCTTTGATGCAACTGTTCCTGCTGATTCACTTGGTAATTCTATTCCTGTTTTTTTACCTAATCCGAAATGTAATGCATATTTTGAAAGATTATCTATTCCCATTCTAAGACCTGTTTCATAAAAGAAATAGTTACAAGATTTTTGAAGTGCTTGATTTACATTCAAATATCCATGTCCTCTATGATAACTTGTATAATACCAGCATTTATATTGCTGATTTCCTATTTTATATATTCCTGTATCATTTATTTTTTCTTTTGTTGTGATTGCTCCAGTTTCTAGTCCTGCTATTGCTGTTACCATTTTGAATATTGAACCTGGTTCATATGTTGCTTGTATTGTTTTATTTAATAATGGTTTTGCTTCATTATTTACTAAACTATTCCATCTATCTGATGAAATTCCTCCAACAAACCATTCTGGTTCATATGTTGGATTACTTGCTGATGCTAACACTTCTCCTGTATTTACATTCATTACTACTGCAGCTCCTCCTGTTGCATCATATCTTTCTGCAAATCCACCATTTCTAATTTTGTTTATACAGTTTTCTAATGCTGTTTCTGCTGTTTGTTGTAAATTTGAATCTATTGTTAATAAAACATCACTTCCTGCTACGGCATTTTGTGAAATATATTCTCCTGTGACTGTTCCATCAACTGACATATCTACTTGTTTTTCTCCATCTTTTCCTTTTAGATATTTTTCAAATAAATACTCTATTCCTGTTCTTCCTATTATATCATTACTATCATATGTATCCTTTTTTTCTTTGTACTCATCTTCATTTATTTTTCCTGTATATCCTAATATATGTGCTGCCAAGCTTCCTGAGGCATATGACCTTGTAGGATTTTCTGATATACTTATTCCAGGAAATTCACTATTTCTTTCACTTATTTGTGCAACAACTTCTTTACTTACATCACTTGCTATTGTTATAGATTTTGTAGAACTATATCCTGTTGTTGTAATTGTATATCTTATTGCTATTATTTTTCTTATATCTTCTACATTTTCATTTGATATTTCGTATTTTTCTTTAAATTTATAAAATGCTTCTTCTGCACTTGCATTTTCATCTATTTTATATTTCTTCTTCCACTCTGCTACCGCATTACCTTCAATTGTGAATTCAAATGGATTTATTTTTATTGGAAATGTATCTGAATATGGTACTTGATATTCATTTAATAGATTGACCAATTTTAATATTGCTTCATTTAATTGTTCATTTGCTATATTAGTTTTATATAATTCTATTCCATATTCAGTCCTTACTCCTGCAAGTTCTTTTCCGCTTCTATCTAATATAGAACCTCTTGCCGCTTCTATTGATGTTATTCTTGATAATCTTGTATTTGATTGTTCTCTATATGATTCTCCATTTATTATTTGTAAGTTAAATAATTGAATAATTAATACAATTCCAATTATATATACCAAAATTGTTATTATATTGAATCTGAAATTTATTTGCTCATTTCCCACTTCTTTTTCCCATGATGTGTCTCTATCAAAACTTATTCTATTGTTCAATTTTTCACCTTCTTTTAAAAATATCTTGTTAAAATTTTGTCCCCTTTAATTTCATTTTCAATTTCATATCCTGTAAATTTCATAATTGGATATAATATTATTAATAATAACATATTATATATTACTTCAATTAACAATATTTTTAAAAATTCTACTACTTCTGCATCTATACCAATTATTATATTTCTTAATATGTATAGTGATACTTCATATAAAACTGTACATATCATTCCCATTAGTAATATTGTAATTCTACTATCTTTCGAAAAATTTTTATCAAATACTCCACCTAAAAATCCTATAAAAGCTAAACAAATTGATGTTATTCCTATGGTTCTGCCTGTCCATATATCTATAAATATTCCATAAATTATTCCATAAATTATTCCATAGCTTCTTCCCATATATAAGCCTATATATAACATTAAAATTATAAATATATTTGGCATTATTCCTGCTATTGTGAAGCTTGTAAAAAATGTCGTTTGTAAAAGATATATTAGTATAAATACAATTATTAGAGATATATTTATTATTAATTTTTTCATCTTTACCTCTCTATTGATTTGTTATAACAAGTACTGTTTCTAGTTTTTCAAAGTCTACAGCTGTTTCAATTGTAGCATATGAATCTGTTTTGTTTGATCCCTCTACTACTTTTTTTATTTTTCCTACATGTATTCCTTTGATATATATTCCTCCTAATCCTGATGTTTCTACACTATCTCCTTGTATTATGTTTGCTCCTGTATCTATATATGTAGCTCTCAATGTTGAACTATTTTCTATTGTTCCTTTACATATCATACTATCTCTTGTAGAACTTGCTAAACAACTTGTAGAACTTGCACTATCAACAATTGTTTGAATTTTTGCTGTTGTAGGAGTTACTGATACAACATATCCAACAAGCCCTTCATCTGCTATTACTGTCATTTTTTCTTGTATTCCGTTATCACTTCCTACATTAATAACTAATGTTTTTGAGTAGTTACTTATATCTCTTGATATTATTGAACCAGGTACTGTTGTATATTCTCCATATTTTTCTGCTAGATTTAATTGTTGTTTTAATTGTTCATTTTCGTTTTTCATTATTTCATATTCTCTTAATGATTGTTCTAATTGACTATTTTTTTCTTTTAATTCTGCATTTTCGCTTTTTAATTGGTCAATATTCTCAAAAAATTGGTCATTATTATTTATTTTGTTTTTTAAATATGTTAATCCGTTTTGTATTGGTACTACAAATGTGTTTGCAATATTTTCAATTATTGATATGTTTCCTGAATTTGTATTTGTGAATACAACTAATAATATTAGTATTATTATGGTGATTATTACACCTATAATTCCACTTCTTTTTTCTCTTTCCATATCTTATCTTCTCTTTCTAGAATTTTTTAAAATTGTTTTTAGCTTTTCTAAGTCTTGCAATGTCTTTTCTGTTCCTCTAACAACACAATCTAAAGGTTCTTCTGCAACATATACTGGCATTCCTGTTTCTAAGCTTACTAACTTGTCCAAATTTTGTATTAGTGCTCCTCCTCCTGCTAGCATTATTCCTTTTTCCATAATGTCTGATGCTAATTCTGGAGGTGTTTTCTCTAATGTTGTTTTTATTACTTCTACTATTAGTCCTATAGATTCTTTCATTGCTTCTTCTACTTGATCTGATGTTATCACTTCTGTTCGTGGTAATCCATCATTTAAATCTCTACCTTTGATTTCCATTGTCATTTGAGTCATCAATGGCATTGCACATCCTATTTGTTTTTTAATTTGTTCTGCAGTAGTTTCTCCAATTGCTAAATTTAATTCCTTTTTTATATAGTTTATGATGTCTTCATCTAATTCATCACTTGCAATTCTTAAAGAATTACTTGTTACAATTCCTCCTAAAGATATTACTGCTACTTCTGTAGTTCCTCCACCAATGTCTACAATTATATTTCCACTTGGTTCTTCTATTTCTATCCCTGCTCCTATTGCTGCTGACATTGGCTCTTCTATTAAATATACTTCTCTTGCACCTGCGTGAATTATTGATTCTTCTACTGCTCTTTCTTCTACTTCTGTTATACCTGATGGCACTCCAACAATTACTCTTGGTCTTACTGCATTATATCTTTTACATACTCTTTCTAATATGTTTTTTAATAATAATTTTGTTGCTGTAAAATCTGCTATTACTCCATCTTTTAATGGTCTTATTACATTTATCTCTTTTGGATTTCTCCCTACCATCTCTTTTGCTTCAAATCCTGTTGCTAATATTTCTCCTGTTTTTGCATCTAATGCAATTACTGCTGGTTCTCTTAATATTATTCCTTTTCCTTTCACTGTTACTAATATATTTGCTGTTCCTAAATCAATTCCTATATCTTTAGATTTGAATGACAAAAAATTCATGTTTTTCATTTCCTTTCAATCTTACTATTTTTCCATTTTTTGAGCGAATATGCTTATATAATTTGTTCTTCCTATTATTATATGGTCAGCAAGTGTAATTCCCAATATTTTTGAAGCTTTTTCTACCTCTTGTGTAAATTCTATATCTTTTTGACTTGGAGTTGGGTCTCCTGTTGGATGATTATGTACAAGTATTATTTTTGATGATTCTATTTTTACTGCTTCATTTAATACTGCTTTTAAAGTTGCAGTTGCGAAATTTCCACTTCCTGTCGCAATATCTTTAATTTTTAGTAGATTATTTTTACTATCTAGCATTATCACTTTTAATATCTCTTGTTTTTCAAATCTCATCTTATCCATTAGTATTTTTGCTACATCTCTCGGTTTATGGATTTTTTTTGCTTTATAATTTACTGTTGAATTCATTCTTGTTGCAATTTCCCCTATTGCTTTTAATTGTATTGCTTTTACTTTTCCGATTCCTTTTATTTTCATAAGTTCTTCTAGTGTTATTTCTCTTAAAAAGTTTAAATTGTCTTTTTCTTCAGTTTCATTCAAGTTTAATATTTGCTGTGCTAGCCCAACTGAAGTTTCTTCTTTTGTTCCCGTTTTTATTATTATGGCTAATAATTCTGCATTTGTTAGTGTTTTTTCACCATATTGTTCTAATTTTTCATATGGTCTTTCTGTTATTGGCAATTCTTTCATTTTTATTGGCAATGTATTTTCCTCCGTTTTCTATTAAATTGCCCCCTTACGGAAATTACTTTTTACCGTGTTAATATTATATATTGATTTTCTATTTTTTTCAAGTGTTATATTAGATTTTCTTTAATTAGATGTGTATATAATAATTATACTATATTAAATTATAAGATACTTAAATATGAACTTTATTTTAGTTTGAACATATAATATTTTAAAATTACCATATTTTGTGCCTTTAATTCTATGCTTTTTCGTAGTATAATATATTTATAGATGTGGAGGTTTAAATGAAATTCGAGAAAATTACTGATAGTAAAATTAAAATTCTTTTTACTTTAGAAGATATGAATCTAAATAATATTTCTGCAAAAAGTTTTCTGTCTAATAATTCTATTTCACAAAAAATTTTGCAAGATGTATTAATAGAAGCCGAAAAACAGGTTGGTTTTCAGGCGGATGATTCTAAATTGTTAGTTGAAGCAATCATGTCAACTGATGGAGGTTTAATTTTTACTATTACTAAATTATCAAATTATCTTAAAGATGATAATTCTTGTGATATGATTTTCGAATTTGATGATTTTGATAATTTTTTAGCCTTTTGTACATATTTAGAAGATATAAATGATTTTAATTATTTAAACGTATTTTCATATAATAACATGTATTATTTACATATTGTTTTTTTTGATAATATTTTATATGATTACTTTTATAACATTTTAATTGAATTTGCCAAACCAATTTCATCTACTACTTTTGATGGAATACTTAATGAATATGGAAAATTGATTTTAGACAAAAATACTATAAAAGATTTTATTAAATGCTATATATAAAAATATATCACTATTTGTATTTTGACATACTAAATAGTGATATTTTATTTAATAAACATAATTCTGTGGATTATATGCAACTCCATTTACTCTTATCTCTAAATGAAGATGATTTCCTGTACTATTACCTGTACTTCCTACTTCTGCAATGGCTTGTCCTTGCTCAACTTTTGTTCCTGCACTATAATATAATTTACTGCAATGTCCATAATATGTTTCTACACCATTTCCGTGTGATATTACAGTTAGATATCCATATGAGCCTTTTTTTCCAGAGAATGTAACAGTTCCTGATGCTGCTGCTTTTATTTTTGTTCCTCTTGGTGCTGCTATATCTAAACCTGTATGGTCACTTACTCTTATACTACTTTTTGCCCCAAATCTTGAAGTTATTGTTCCTGATATCGGTCTTATCAAATTAATTCCTAATGGTACTTTTTGATATGATACTTTTGATGATGTATTTACTTTTCCTGTAGTTACAGGCTTTCTTGGTTGAACTACTACTTTTTTTACATATAAAGCTGCAACTGTTTCTTCTACTGTTGCAAAATCTTCTAATTTAGTATCATATAATTCTAGTATTGATATTTTATCTATATTTGTACTTTCTTTTTCTTTTAATTGTGTTACTATTTGTTCAGCTGATGCAAAATCCGGTACATAAGCTTTTTCTTCTTCTCCTTCTAATATTGCATAGTATTTATAATATGGTACTCCTGATTGTTTTACCATATCAAATATTTCATCATCATTTGTTGTAACATTTCTTTTTAAAAGGCATAATTTATATTCTGGTAAATGTTCATCTTCAACTTGTACAAATGCTACATTTGAATTTTCCTCTTCTTTACCTTCCATATAATTATTAATCCTCATTTGTAATTTGCTTTTATCTTTACTATATCCTACAAATTCTCCATTTATTGTTACACTATATATTGGTTTGAAAAATAACGCTACTGCACAAACTATTAAGAAGATTGAAATACCTATAAGTATCGTAAGCTTCATTGATTTTCTTGTAAATACAAGTATTTTTTTTATCATTAGATTTCTCCCTTTACACATTTTTCTATATTTTATATAACTTATAAGTTTTTATCAATTTTTCTCAAAGAGATTCTGCATTATTTTAAGGTTACTTTTCTCTTTTTTCCTCCCATTTCCTTTATTTTATTCCGTATTTCTTTTTTTAGTTAAAACAAATTTAAGCGATATATATTACTATTGAATAAAGTCGGCCCTGGTACGAAAGCCTCAGCTATGTTTCGACTATAAAATAATAATATATATCGCTTTATTGGATTTTACAAAAAAATTATCCTTGTTGTAATTCAGTTTTCACTGTTTCAATTTCTGTTGTTGTAGCTTTCTGTGCGGGTTTATAATAACCTTTTGCATTTGCTACTTTAAACAATTCATATTGAAAACATTCATCATTATTTCTTATTTGTTGAAATGTTTGTCTTAATTGCATATTCTCTGTTTCTGATATTGCAGTTTGATATGCAGTCAAATCTGATTTGACACTACCTAAAATATCATTTACCATTGTTTTTTCATCCATGTTCATCTCTCCTTAATTATTTAAAAAATTCATTAATTTTTGTTTTGTGTTTAATGCATCTTGTGCTGATTTTGTAAACATTTGCTTTATTTGAGCATCTTGTACTTGATTTGAATAAGTATTTAATTTTTGATAAGCTGTTTCATGTGCTCCTATTAAATGTCTTAAATGTTGTAATTCTACCTGTGTTAAATTTGCCATTAAAATCACCCTTTCTTTTTTGATATGTCTTTATTATGTACATTTTTAGGAAGTTTATACCAAAACAAAAAATAAAGTGAGAATTGCTTCTCACCTTATATTATTTCTAAATTTGCAAATTTAGCCATTAATCTCTTGTGTCCAACTTTATCAAAATTAATATCTACTTTTAAATCATTTCCTTCTTCTTCAACATAATTGATTGTACCTTCTCCAAACTTTTTGTGATAAACTCTAGTACCTGACTGATATGCTGAAAAATCAATTGTTTGTGCTTCTGTTTTCTTATTTAAATTATTTAAGAAACTTTCTGCTGTTCTAAATGAATATCCTGTATTTGAGCTTGCTGCAGCAGTTGCATATTGTGGTTCTGTAGCTTTATATGTCTTAATATTTCCATTATCTCTACTTCCATAACTCCATGAATATCCACTATCTCCGAATATACTTTCTCTTTTTTGAGTTTTTTGTATTTTTTCATATCCATCTAATAAATCTTTTGGTATTTCTTCTAAAAATCTTGAAGGTGGATTATGTGTTGTTGAACCAAAAGTTGTACGTTGTTTACTATTTGTTAAATACAAGTTTTCTTTTGCTCTTGTTACTCCAACATAACATAAACGTCTTTCTTCTTCAAGTTCTTTTTGTTCACCTATTGATTTATAACCTGGAAAAATTCCTTCTTCCATTCCAACTAAAAATACTGTTGGAAATTCTAGTCCTTTTGCACTATGTAATGTCATTAATGTTACTGATTCATCTGTTTCTTCCATATTATCTAGATCACTTGAAAGTGTTATTCCTTCTAAGAAATCGCTTAATCCATTTTCAGCTGACTCTTCTTCAAATTCTATTGCTACATTTAAAAATTCATCTAAGTTTGCTATTCTGTTTTCTGCTTCAACTGTATTTTCATTTTCTAAGCTTTGAGTATATCCTGTATCTTTTAATATCTTTTTAATTAATTCAGAAATTTTTAATTCGTCTTTTTTTGCAATTATTTCTTCCATACAATTTATGAATTCTCTTGAGCTTAAATATACTCTATTTAATCCATATTGCTCTGCATTTTTTATTACTTCATACATTGATATTCCAAATTCTTCTGCTACTTTTGCAATATTGTCTAAACTTGTTTTTCCAATCCCTCTTTTAGGTTCATTTATTATTCTATTTAAGCTTAAATTATCTGATGTGTTTTGCACTAATCTTAAATATGATATAATATCTTTTATTTCTTTTCTTTCATAGAATTTTAATCCACCTATTATTTTATATGGAATTCCTTCTCTTCTTAAAATTTCTTCTATTGCTCTTGATTGTGTATTCATTCTATATAATACTGCAAAGTCTGAATATTTGTAATATTCTTCTCTTCTTAAGTGTTCTATCTGTTCTGCAATATATCTTCCTTCATCATATTCATTATCTGCTGAAAATACTTTTGGTAAATTTCCTACTTCATTTTCAGTCCATAATTTTTTATCATATTTTACTTCATTGTTTTTTATTACTGCATTTGCTACTTTTAGAATATTTCCTGTACATCTATAATTTTGTTCTAGTTTTATTATTTTTGTTCCAGGAAAATCTCTTTCAAAATTTAATATGTTTGATATATCTGCTCCTCTAAAGCTGTATATTCCTTGATCATTATCTCCTACGGCTGTAATATTTCCATGTTTTGAAGCTAACATTGTTACTAATGTAAATTGTGATTTATTTGTATCTTGATATTCATCTACTAATATATATTGAAATTTGTTTGAGTAATATTCAAGTACATCAACATTTTCTTTTAATATTTTTATTGTGTAATTTATTATATCATCAAAATCTATTGCATTATTTTCTTTTAATTTTTTTTGATATCTTTCATACACTACTGCAATTTTTTCTTTTCTAAAATCTCCTTGTGCTCTTGCTAAATATGCATCTGGGTCCAACATTTCATTTTTGGCATTACTTATTTCTGATATTACTGCTCTGTCACTAAATAGTTTTTCATCATATTGTAAATCTTTTAATATCTGTTTTATCATTGTTTTTTGGTCTGTTGTATCAAATATTATAAATGATGAATCAAATCCTATTCTATCTATAAATTTTCTTAGTATTCGTACACATATTGAATGGAATGTTCCTATCCACATATCTTTTACTGCTTCTCCTACTAAGGCTTCTATTCTTTCTTTCATTTCATTTGCTGCTTTATTTGTAAATGTTATTGCTAATATATTCCATGGCAATACATTTTTTTCACTCATTAAGTATGCTATTTTATATGTTAATACTTTTGTTTTTCCACTTCCTGCACCTGCTATTACTAAGCATGGTCCTTCTGTATTTATTACTGCTTCATATTGTTTGTCATTTAGTTCTTTTAATTTTTCTTCCATTATTACTGCCCTTTCTTCAAATATTTGTTTGTATTCTACTATATTTTTTACTTTTTTGCAATAGTTTTTTGAATTATTTTATATTCTTGTAGCAATTATTCCTAATATAAAACCTACCATATTTCCTATCGCTGACATTCTCCCTTTATATAGTTTATTTGATTCTGGTATTAGCTCTCCTGATACAATATAAAGCATTGCTCCTGCTGCAAAACTTAAGCATATTGCTATTATCTGTTCTGATACCTTTCCTACTATACTTCCTATTAGAGCACCAATTCCAGTTGCTATTCCTGATAATATTACATATATCATTATTTTGTAAATTTTCATTCCTCCATTTTTCATTGGTAGCGCCATCGATATTCCTTCTGGTATATCATGAAAACATATAGCAAGCGCTAGCGAATAGCCTAATTTAATTGATGCATCAAATCCTGATCCTATTGCTAAGCCTTCTGGTATATTGTGTATTGCTAATCCTATGCTTACTATTATTCCTGTCTTTAATAAATTAGTTTTTGTACTTAATGTTCCTGTTTTTCTTTTAAATTTTTTATCTACTATCAAATCACATATTATCATTATTATTATTCCAATAAATATCCCTATTATTGCCTCTGATATTTGACTTATCTCTAAAGCTTCTGGTATTAAATCAAAACATATTACTGCCATCATCAGCCCTGCAGCAAATGATAATATAAAACTCAAAAATTTGTCTGATTTACTATTTAGTACACATCCTATTAGCCCTCCTATCGTTGTTCCTATAGTTCCAAAAAATAAACCTATAATCGTTGTATTCATAATTTCTTCCATATAAAAAAACTCCTTTATATAATATATATTAAAAGAGTTTTTTTATTACTTTTATTCTTCTTCGCCTTTTAATCTCTCAGCTCTATCTGCGGCGATTAAATTATCTACCATTTCATCAATATCCCCATTTAAGAAATTTTCCATTTGGAATACACTCATTCCAATTCTATGATCTGTTATACGTCCTTGTGGATAATTATATGTTCTTATTTTTTCACTTCTATCTCCACTACCTACTTGTGTTTTTCTTGCATTTGATATTTCTGCATCTTGTTTTTCTTTTTCTATATTATATAATCTTGAACGCAACATTTTCATAGCATATTCTCTATTTTGTAATTGTGAACGTTCTGTTTGGCATTCTACAACGATTCCTGTTGGTTCATGTATTAATCTTACAGCTGATGAAGTTTTATTAATATGTTGTCCTCCTGCTCCTGATGCTCTAAATACTTCCATTTTTATATCTGCTGGATTTATTTCAATTTCTACATCTTCTACTACTGGAAGTACTGCAACCGTAGCTGTTGATGTATGTATTCTTCCACTACTTTCTGTATCTGGTACTCTTTGTACCCTATGAACTCCACTTTCGAATTTTAATCTACTATATGCTCCTTTTCCAGTAATCATAAATGATATTTCTTTGTATCCACCTAATTCTGTTTCATTTTCATTTAAAACATCTATTTTCCAGTGCTTTTTTTCTGCATACATTGAATACATTCTAAATAGTGTTCCTGCAAATAATGCTGCTTCTTCTCCTCCAGCTCCACCACGAATTTCACATATTATGTTTTTATCATCATTTGGGTCTTTTGGGATTAATAACATTTTTAATTCTTCTTCTATTTTTGGAAGATTTTCTTTTGCTTCATAATAATCTATTTCAGCAAGTTCTTTTAATTCTTTATCTTCCATCATTTCTTTTGCATCTTCCATTCTTTGCTTTTCTTTTTTGTATTCTCTATATTTTGATACAACTTCTTCTATTGAACTGTGTTCTTTTATTAGTTTTTGCCATTCTGTTTGATTTGCTATTATTTCTGGGTCACTTATTTGTTTTGTTAATTCCTCATATCTATTTTCTACTGCTTCTAATTTGTCAAACATATTTATCTCCTCTTTCTTTTTTTACTTATGATATTATACTATATGTTGGGAGTTTTTTCAAGTAGTACCTAAAAATAAAAGAAGCTACACATTAAAGTATAACTTCATTATATTTTATTTTTTCTCTATCTAGAATTTCTTTTTCTCTTTTTGTACATGTTAAAATAATAATCTGTCTATCTTTAAATTCTGATGTTAAGTATAATAAAATATTTTTTAATCTGTCATTATCAAAATATGCGAAAGCTTCATCTAATATTATTGGTACTTTTTCTTTTGATATTTCGTCTAACATTGCAAGTCTTAATGATAAATATAATTGGTCAATAGTTCCTATACTCAATCTATCAGCTGGAACATAATTACCATTATCAAGTTCAATAGTTAAACCTTGATCATCACTAAAATATAAATTTGTATATTTATTTTTTGTGATTTTAGAAATATTTTTTGATAATTTCTCTGTAAAAATTGGGCTTACACTATTTTTCATTCTTTCATACGCTTTTTCTAACAATTTTTTTGCTAGTTCTATGCTTGAATTTATTTTTTGTAAATTTTCGTATTGTTCTTCATATGCAATTAATTCTTCTTCTAATTTTGATAAATTTTCTAATTGTGGTTCTATATTATCTTTTTTTAATTCTAATTTATTTATTTCTAATTTATCATTATTTAATTTATATTCATTAATATTTATTTCTTCTTCAATTTTTTCTGTATCTAATAAATTATTTATTTCTTCTTCATCAAGATTATTTTTATATTTATTTAATAATTTATATTCTTCTAAATTATTTTCTGATTTATTTTCTGATTTTATTTTATTTATTTCATTATTTATTTCTTGCCAATTTTTTTCTATTATTTTTTTCTCATTTAATAAATTATTTTTTTCATTTTCTATTTTTTCTAATTCTTCTCTTTTATTTTTTTCTAAATTTCTTAATTTTTTATTTAATTTATTTTTTAAAAATAGAGAAAAAATTAAATACGTTGGTACTGTAAGGGAAAAAATATATTTAATTATTTTATTTTCTATTATTTTTGGAATAAAAATTATCCATAAAATATTAATTAAAATTAATAAAATAAATAATATATTTAATTTATTATTTAATCTATTTTTTTCATATTTTTTATCCGGATATTTTTTATCATTATTTTTTTTCAAATATTCTTGTTTTTTTATTTCTATTTTATTTTTTAATTCATCAATTTTATTTTTATTTTCTTCATTTATTTTTTCTTTTATTTTTATTTTTTCATTTTCTATATTATTTTTATCTTTTATTTTTTTTATTTCTTTTAATAAATTATTTTTTATTTGATTTTTTTCTATATTATTTTTTATTTGATTTTTTTCTTCTTCAATTTCATATAAAATATTTTCATATTTTTTTAATTCATTAATTTCATTTTTATTTTTTTCAATATTTTTTTCTAAAATATTTATTGGTTTTTCTCTGCTTCTTTCTGTTCCAATTTCTTCTAATTGTTTCTTATTAATTTTTTCTATTGCTTTTTTATAAGAAATATTGTCTTCGCCAGTCCCTAAGAGATTAGACAACCTTTGTATTAGACTACTTTGGGCATCTTTTCCAATTTTTACCTCTTGTTGCATTGCAATTGATGTTGCTAAAAACATTTCTTCATTTATTTGAGTTTGCTCATAAAAGAATTCGCTTCCTTTATTTTTATCAATATTAAATTCTTTTGTAATATCCTCTCCTTTTTCATTAAATATTATTGGATTTTTTTTATTAAATTCTCTAAATATTTCATATTTATTTTTATTATCTAATTCATATGATAATTTACCAGAAAATTCTTCACTATCCCATGGTTTATATTTTTCAAAATCTGAAATGTCTTTTCCTTTTTTATTTTTTGATGTTCCATAAAATATATTTAATATAAATTTTAATAAAGTTGATTTTCCACTTTCATTTTTTCCATATATTATATTTATATTATTTTTTAAATTTATTTCTTTATTTTTTAATTTACCATATGAATTTATTTTTATTTTATTTATTTTCAAATAAATCCCTCCATTATTCTAGTATTTCCATTCCTATTTCTAATGCATTTTCTATTATTTCTTCATCATATTCTTTTTTATTTATTTCTTGTAGTATCTCTTTTACAAATAAACCTTTTAATGTATTTTTTTTTGATATTTTTTCTATATCATAATTTGGTTTTGTTTGATTTTTTATTTTTATTATTTTTTCATTTAAATCATATTTATATAAATTATATATATTTATTTCAAAATTTCTTTTCCCTATTAATATTATTTTATATAATTTATTTTCTTCTATTTTTATATTATTTATTTTTTCGATTAATTCTTCTATTGATTGTATTTCTGTGCAGTCTAATTCATATTCTACAAATTCTGTTTCATCTAATTTTATAAATTCTATTTTATTTTCTTGTTTTGTTATTTCTCCTGCAATCATTCCATGTTCTCCTAATTCATCAAATCCTAATGATATTGTTGAACCTGGATATATTATTTTTTCTTTTTCTGAATAATTTGTTTTATGAATATGTCCCAATGCTATATAATTAAATCCTTTTTCTTCAAGCATTTTTTTGTTCATTGAATTATATTGCTTGTCTTCTAAATTTGCGCCATCCAATGTTCCATGTATTATTAGTATATTTATTTTTTCTGAATTTTCTATTTCTAACTCTTCTATTTTCGTGTCTGAACAATAAAAATCATCAAAACCATATCCATATATATCTACATTTTCTAATTCTACTTTTTCTATTTGAGAATTAAAAATTTTTACATTATTATTCCATTTGAAGTCATTATAATATGATTTTTTTAAATAGGGATCATGATTTCCTGGTGAAATAAATATTTTTGTTTCTGGAATTTCTTTAAATAAATTATTTATATATTCTATTGTTGTCCTTCTTATATATTTGTGTTCATATAAATCTCCTGATATAAATAAATCCTCTATATTATTTTCTTTTATATATTCTATTACTTTTTTGAATATTTTTCTTTGTTCTATCCTTCTTTTTTCTCCTAGATTTCCCTTATCTGACAATGTAGTAAATGGAGAATCAAAGTGCATATCTGCTATATGTACAAATTTCATTTTACAGCCTCCTATCTGTTTTTATTGTGTTTATATTTTATCTTATTTTTTGGTTTTTTTCAATACTTTTTTACGAAAGTTTTTTCGCAAAAAAATAACACTAATTATTTCTAATTAGTGTCATTATTTTATTCATCATCTAGTGGTCCAAACAATTCATCAAATTTTGCTTCTAACTCTTTTTGCAAATCATATGATTCCTCTTCCACCTCAACAGGGAAAGAAGGTTTATTATCTACAAGTGGCTCTTCTTTTTTCACTTTTGGTAATTCATCTATTTTTTCTTGTTTAACTTCTCCAACTGGTGCCCCTACTGAAACAGGCTCTTTTTTTGTATCTTCCTCAAATAAGTCATCCAAAGATTCTACTTTTAAATTTTCAGGCTCTTTAGAATCTTTATTTTCTGTCCAAGGATTATATGGATTAAATTTTCTCCATTCTCCTCTATGTATTTCTCCAATATCATTATGGCTTATTGCTAATTTGTTTAATTTGTTTACCATATCTCTATGTTTGAAATAGTAAAACTTATTTGCTTTTACTGGTTTTATACCTTTTTCAAATATAATACATAAATCATTATCTAATCTTCTTAATTCATCAGGTGTCATCAATGCTCTTGCCATTACTTGATCTGATGTACTTTGTCCAGTTTTAAAGTATTGTCTATCTCTGTTTATTGAAATACTATCTCTTGAAATTGTTTTTTCTCCTAATGCTTTTGAGAAATATTCTACTGTTTTATATGAGTTACTTCCTAAAAATACGTGTGTATCACAGTTTCCTATAATTGTTTCATATGATTTTTCATATACTGCTTCTAATTGGTCTAAGTTTTGTAAAATTACGCTAAATGATATTTTTCTACTTCTTGATGTTGATATTTTTTTATCAAAGTCTGGTATTTTTCCTATGTTTGCAAACTCATCTAGTATAAAATATGTTGGAACTTTTAATGCTCCTCCATTATCATCTGCGAAATTATATAATTGTTGTATCATTTGTGAGAAGAATATTGTTAATAAGAAATCATATGCTGTATGTGTATCTGATGATATTACATATACTGCTGTTTTCTTACTTCCTATTTCTTCAAAATTTATTGTATCTGTTGATGTTAGCTCAGCTATTTCTTTTGAGTCAAATTTTCCTAATTTTGATTGTAATGTACTTAATATTGAGCTATATGTTTTTTCTGGTGCTATTTCAATTGATTTATAATTCATTCTTGCTGGATGATCAAGTGGTAATTTACTAATTAATTCTGTCAATAAGTTGTTTCCACCATTTGAATTTGCTGCTCTTACTAATTCCGCACAACTTGCTAAGTTTTGTTCTTCAATTGGTCTTGTAGCAATTAAATAATATATTAATGATTTTAATAGCATCTCAGCTGAATCATCCCAGAATGGATCTGAACCTGAGCCTTCTGTTTTTTGTCCTTTTACTATCGTATTTGCTATAACATCTACATCTATTTCTGATGATATATGCATTAATGGATTATATCCATCACTATTTTGTGGTTTTACTAAATTTAATACTTTTATTTCATATCCATTTGCTTTCAAATATCCTGCTGTTTTGTCATATAATTCTCCTTTAGGGTCTGTAAATACATATGACCCTAGTAATTGACATGCATTTGGTATTGAGTATGATGCTGATTTACCAGAACCTGAACCTCCGACTACTAATACGTTGACATTTCCTCTTTTATCTACTGGCAAGTAATTGTTTTCTGCTAATATTATTCCTTTCTTATTACTTAATACTTGATATTGTTCTCCATTTTTACTCCAGTCACTTGAGCCATGTTCAAAGTCTGTGAATTCATTTTTAGGTGCTGACCTTGCAACTCCTATTACAAAAAAGATTGCATATATTATTGTGAATATTCCTAAGTTTTTTAAATATGCTCCCATTAAGTTTCGTGAAGTTATCTCTGAAAAACTTGCAACAGGTTTTGTTATTGCATCTACAAATGCTGATATACCTTCTTCTCCGCCTATAGAAATTAATAATGTCACAGGCACGATTAATACTATGGCTATAAATAACCATAGTATTCCAAATAATATAAGATATTTTCTATTTCTTCTTAATGCTCCTTCTACCTTGTAGTTCATATGTAAATCACCTTCTCTTTGGTTATTATACTATTTCTCGTTTTCTCTATCTGCTTCTTGTTTTGCTTTTCTCTTTTCCATGTCTTGTCTATTTCCATCATATGCTTTAATTGATACAAATTCCCCTGCTTGTAAGAAATCTGCCATATTTACATTAGGTACATTTTTTTCGTAATTTGTAACTAATGTTGGAATAGCAACATGATTTCCATTTTTTAAACTTCTAATTTTCTCTTTATCTTCTTGTCTAATTTCCACAGCTACTACTTTAGGAGTATTTCTTAATCCTGCCGGTTTAAATCTTTTCTTTTTAGTCATTGTACTCCTTGCACTACTATTTTGCACATCTTCATTTACTGTGTTATTTCGCATAGTAAATTGCCTCCTTAATTTTCTATTCTCTTATTTCAAATGCGAAATAAGATTTATTTGGTTTTAATTTACATCTACCCTTTACTTTATTTTCTTTTTCATCAAAATAAAGTCTAGGTTTTAATTCTTCTGTAGTTTCTGGGTCAATTACACAAATGTCTCTTTTTAAATTTGGTGTGTAATTAAATTCTTTATATTCCTGTTCTTCTTCTGAATATAATGTATTGAATTTAAATGGTGTTGGTCTTTTTGATATTTTTACTTCGTCTCCAATTAGTATTCCTGTATTTATTATTACATTTTCTTTTCCAAATGATAGAATTACTAATTGATTTCCATCTGGTTGTGGCTCGTCAACATAAAAGGTTTTTCTTTTTGTCTCTCCTCTAAGCTCCTCTGTAAAGTCTAACCTTTCTACTGTATATTTTGGATATTGGTTTAAAAATTCTTTTTCTGTTTCATTTATTTGGTAAATTACTGTGTTTACTCCTTTTGGATCTGTTATACTAAAATGTTTTCCTTGTAACATCTCCATTTAATATTACACCTCATTCCTATGATTTTTAATCCATAGTTTATCTTATGTTTACGAAGTCACCAACTCTTATTATACACTATAAAAGCTTTTTTGTCAACTGTTTGTCCTATTTTCCCTAACATTAGATTCTTCTTGGATTAAATTTTGATATTTCTTTTAATTTCTTAAACATTTCTGTTTCTTCTTTTGTTAATTTATTTGGAACTACTATTTTTACTTGGGCAATTAAATTTCCTCTTTCTCCATTCGGCATTTTATATCCTTTTTGAGGTATTTCAATTACTTCTCCTGATTGTATTCCACTTGGTATAAAAACTTGCGTTTTTGTATCATCTATTGAATTCACTTTTGCTTTTGTTCCTAGAGCTGCTTCCCATGGTGATAATAGAATTTCTGTATATAAGTCTTTTCCTTCTAATTTATATTTTTTACTGTCTTGTACATTTATCTTTATATATAAATCTCCATTTTTTCCACCATTTTTTCCTTCTTTTCCTTGTCCTACTAGTCTTATCTTTTCTCCATTTTGAATTCCTTCTGGTACTTTTATTGTTATAAATTTATCTTTTCCTTCTAAATTTTTTAGAGCAATCTTTTTATCAGCTCCAAAGTATCCTTCTTCTATTGATATGTTTATTTCTGTTTCTATGTTTTCTCCTTTTATTTGTGGTAATTTACTTTGTGCTATTTCTTCTCTTATTTGATTGTTTCCGAAAAACATACCAAAAAAGTCTCCTGCCATTTCTCCTGATGTTTTTTGTTTAGCTTTTTTTTGCTTACTTCCTACATTATAATTCCATGTTCTGTCATATTTTCTTTTGGCTGTTGTGTCTGATAATATCCTATATGCTTCATTTATGTCTTTTATTCTTTCTTCTGCTAATTTGTTTCCTACATTTACATCTGGATGGTATTTCTTTGCTTGTTTTCTATATGCTGATTTTATTTGTTCAATTGTTACTTTACTGTTTTCTAATTCTAATATTTTGTAATAATCTTTAAATTTCATTTGACGTCCTCCCAAAAAATTGGTACTTGTATTATATCAATTCTTTGTAAAAAAATCTATAGTTTTTGACAAATTTCGTAAAATTTCATTCCATTTGATGCTTTTACTAATACAACATCTCCGTCTGATAAAATTTGCTGTAATTTGTTTAATATTTCTTCATTATTTTCTAGATAATAATTTTCAATTTGCTTATTTTCATTTATTATATATTTTGCATTTTCTCCTGAACATATTAGTATATCTATGTTGTTTTTAGCAACTTCTTTTCCAACTTTTTCATGTAATTCAATTGAATATTTTCCCAGTTCAAACATATCTCCTAATACGGCTATTTTTCTTTTTCCTGGGTATTTTGCTAAGTATTCTATACTTGCTTTCATTGATTCATAACTTGCATTATAACTATCATTTATTAATGTTGCACCATTTTTTAATTTTCTTATATCCATTCTTTTTTTGGTTAATTCAAATCCTGCTATTCCTTTTTGTATTTTTTCATCAGGAATATTTAATATTTTTCCTACTTCTATTGCACATAATGCATTATATACAAAATGTTCTCCACCTACTGGTACAGCTATTTGTGTTTCTTTTTGAATTACTGTTTTAAATGTACTACTTTCTTCTTTTAACTTGATATCTTTTGCATTTTTGATGCTATATGGATATATTTCTATTTTTTCTTTGTTTTCTAAATACCATTTATGTAATAAATCATTGTCATCATTTATTATGATTTTGGGTTTATCCATTCCTTCTAATATTTCTAGTTTGGCTTTTAATATATTTTCTCTTGAACCTAAATTTCCTATATGTGATGTTCCTATATTTGTAATTACTGAAAGAGTTGGCTTTGCTATACTTGTTAATAAGCTTATTTCTCCAAAATGATTCATTCCCATTTCTATTACTGCTGCTTCATGGTCTTTTAATTTTAATATTGTTAATGGCAATCCTATATTATTGTTATTATTTCCTTCTGTTTTTAAGGTTTTGTATTGTGTACTTACTACACTTGCTATAATATCTTTTGTACTTGTTTTTCCTACACTCCCTGTTACTGCAATTACTGGAATATCATATAGACTTCTTTTGTATTTTGCAATTTCATATAAAGCTTCTAAAGTATCTTCGACTTCTATTATTATTTTATTGGAATATTTTTCCTTGTTTTCCTGAGTTATTTCTTGTCCCTCAATAATTACTCCTTCTGCTCCATTTTCTATTGCTTGTTCCCAAAATTTGCTTCCATCAAATTTTTCGCCTTTTAATCCTATGTACATGTCTCCTTTTTGAATCGTTCTTGTGTCTTTTGAAAAATTGTTACATATTTTTTCTTCATTTCCACATATTAATTTACCTTTTGTTACTCTAACTATATCCTTAACTTTTACCTCTTTCATGTTTACCTCCATATGAATTTTTCTTATTATATTCTATTTTTAATTACATTGCAACTATCATCAAAAAAATTAAGAGAAATGCTACACATTTCTTGCATAACATTTCTCTATTTTTTTATATATTTATATAAAGTTGCACTCGGAATGAACAGTTATAGCTTGGACCACCTGGATAAGAAAAAATAAGATTTACTGCTGGAGCATCATTACCTCTATCCTCGAAGTCTCCTCCTCTTTGGCCATAAATCGTCCTTTGATATGTTTCTTCCGTATCTGTTTCTTGCGTCCATTCATTTGTATTTCCTGCTAAATCATATATATTATTTACTTTCCAATATTCACTTCTTCCTGTTGTATAATTCATCTCTTCGTATTCTGAATTATCTTGCATCCTAGGTCCTGTTGAATTGTCATAATTCCCCCAACTACTACTATCTATTAATACTTCTGTCTCTGTTTTTCCTCCTGTTTCTATTATCCAATTTAATGTTCTATTCCATCCTGCTCCTGTTATTACTTGACTTGTTATTGCTCCATTTCCACTATACATTCCACTTGATAAGCTTTTTGCACTATTATTTGATATATAATTATATACATATGCTCCTTTTTTACTTACTAATGTATTTGTCTCTAATGAATTCTTATCTCTTCTAACTGTCGTTGTTCCATCTCCCGCTTCATATCTTCCTATATAGTATCCTCCATATTTATTTACACTTTCTGGATTTTGATTGTGATCTTCGTTCAAACGAAAGCCTGCTCTCATAAGCCTTTTTATTTCTTCTTTTAACTCTTCTATATATATTCCATTTGTACCCATATATTCTTCTATTGATTCACATCCACTTTCACTAAGTAATGTCTCAATTGAATCTACTCCTTTTGCTTTTAACAATTCTGAAACTGTATTATACTTTTCTGATGCTTCTGTTTGAAACCAAAACATGCCTGGTATTATAGAGAATTCTACATCTTGTGCATATAAGCTTGTTACTCTTTTACTTGCTGTTTTTGAGTTTGTCGCTGTTTTTACTTCTACTTCATATACTCCATTTTTTGTCATTGTAATTTCGCCATTATATGTCTTTCCCCTTGCTTCTATTGTTGTTTTTGCTCCATCTGGTTGTATTACTACTATTTCTGTTATATCCTCTTTACTTGTTACTTCTAATGTTAATTTTTGATTTTGATTTACTGGTACCCATACAAATTGATTTCCATGTCCTGAATTATCTAAATCATCTCCTTCTACATCAGAGATTACTACTCCTTCATCTTTTGTTCCTCCTACATAGTAAAATCCTTCTGGTATTGGCACATTTTCATTTGTTACTTCTTTTACATTTGGTAAGTCATCTGCATTTAATGTTTTATTATCATATGTTACTGTAAATGGTCCTGTTCCATCTAATGTATATTCCCTATCTCCTAAATTCATTGCTAATTCTTTATCTAAATTATCATATGTTATTTTTCACCAGTTGTTTTCTGCTCTTCCTTTTGCTCCTCCTGCTGATAGTTCTACTAGCTCTTTTTCTTCTGCTATCTCATTTTTTTCTTTAGCATCTTGTGCTTGCTTTATTATTCCGTTTTCTCCTGTTAACATTGATATACTTACTCCTGCTAGTATTAGTAAAACTACTATTGTTACTACTAATGCTATTAGTGTTATACCACTTTTGTTTTTTAACATCTTTATTCCTCCTTAGTTTTCTTATATTATATATTTTTTACAGGTACTTGTAAATACTAGTTTTCACATTCGCAGAATAAATTACGGTTTTAGTGCTGTAATTGGTAATACATAAATTCCATCTGGTCTTTTGACAACTGCATTATACAAACCACAAATTATACACATAAACTTAGGCTTAACTTCAACTAATTCATAAAATCTCTTTAGACTTGTTGCTGCTTCTTCCTCTTTATTCGCTCCTAATTTTATTTCTATTGCTCCATATTCTCCATCTGCAATTTCTACTATTGCATCTACTTCTACTCCAGTATCATTTTCTCTGTAATGATATAACTTAGCCCCTATACTCTCTGCGTATATTTTCAAATCTCTTTCGCATAATGCCTCAAAATATAAGCCCATTGTTTCTAAATCATTTATCAATTTTTCTGGAGTAATATTTAAAACTGCACATCCTAATGATGGATCAACAAAATGTCTTTTAGGATTTTTTCCTACATTTAATCTTGAACGTATTTTATACATAAATGGATTTTGATTTTCTATTAAATGTAATCTGTTTAATACATCCAAATAGTCTGTAACTGTATTTCTACTTATAGTAACATCTTCTTCTGTAATGTTATCGTCAATATCCTTCATTAATACATTATTAGCCGAAATAGTACTCTCATTTCTTGCAAGAGACCTTAACAGCATTTCCATTTTTTGTTTATCTCGTTTCACTCCATCTATTTCTACTATATCTTTATCTAATACTGCTTCAATATAACTTCTAGCGATTTTCATAGCTCCTGCTACACTAATATTAATCGTTTCGGGCCATCCACCTCTTACAATTAGTTCTGCTAATGTTTTCAATTCTACTTTGTTTACCAGTTTGTTTTTTACTTTGTTTTCAAATAAACCTTTTAAAGAAACTTCTCCGCTAGAATCACCCGATTCATATAAAGACATTGTATACATTTTCATTTTGCAAATTCTTCCTGCTCCTGAATGATGTATTTTATCACTTACAGGAACACTTGAACCTGTTAAAATGTATTTACCTTTTTCATTATCTTGGTCACATTTAAATCTTACTGCATCCCATATAGCAGGTACTTCTTGCCATTCATCAATAAGTTCTGGTGCATCTTTATCCAAAACTAAATTTACATCCATTTCTGCTAAATGTTTTTCTCTAAAGTTATCGGCTGTATTATTTAAATATACTACACTGTTTGAGTGATTTAAAGCTGTCCAAGTCTTTCCACACCATTTTGGTCCTTCAATACTAATTGCACCAAAAATTTCTAAATTTTCTTCTATTAATTTATCTATTAATCTTGGCATATAACCTTTTTTCGTTAATTTCATTAACTTCACCTCTCTTATATGATAACATATTTTGTTATTTTTTTCAATATTTGTTGTGCATTTTTTGACCATTTTGCTGTGCAAATTTTGAGCATTTTGTTGTGCATTTTTTGACTTTTTTAAAAGCAATGTCATAAAATAAATTTACAACATTGCTTTTTACTTAATTTCTTTCCCTTAAAAATCTTTTTAGAAGAAATGTTAAGAAATATGGAAAAGTATAAAATTCTCCATTAAATCCAATATTTTTATTACATAATTTTATACCATATTTAATATCTTGATATTTTTTACTACCTACCAAATTATTTAAAGAAATTGTTGCACCATCGTTTGCTTTCACCTCAACAGGAATTAAAGAATTTTTATCTCTTACCATAAAATCCATTTCAATTTTTTTACTATCATCTCTATAAAAATATAAATCATATCCCTCTTTTACTAGCATATCACTTACAATATTTTCATACAGAGCGCCTTTATATGTATTCATATTTTCATTATTTCTTAAATCATCTTGTATTTCTTCATCTAATGAGCCAATTAATAAACCAGTATCTGCAAAATATAGTCTATAATTATCTGGATTATAGTTTCCTTTTAGTGGAAGACATGCCTGTTCCATTGCATAACAAACATTTACAATTCCAGCATTTTCAAGCCATTCAATGACACCAACATATTCCCTATTTCTCGCCCCATCAGCTATTTTTGATATTTTAAACTTTTTGTTTTCATTTCCTAAAAACACTGGTATTTTTCTATAACAGTTCAATATTTTTGTTTTATCTAGCCCACCTGCATATTTTGTTATATCTTCTTCATAATCAATCAAAATTTGTTGTTGCATTTTTAAAATTCCACTAAAATTTTTATTTTTAACAAATTGACTTACTATTGCAGGCATGCCCCCTACTATCATGTATTCTTTAAAATTAGACATCATAACATTGTACTGCATATTATTTAATGGCTTTAGCTCTATCATATATTTATATAGGTCGTTAATTTGCTCACTATTATATCCTTTAGCCCATAAGAATTCTTCAAAATCTAGTGACCTCATAATATAATCTTCTTTATTACCAACACTGTTTGATTCAATTTCTTTATAATTAATTCCCATTAAAGAACCTGAACAAATGATATCATATCTACCATCTTCTCTAAAAGCTTTTAATGAAGTTGCTGTACTTACACAATCTTGCATTTCATCAAAAAAGATTAATGTATCATGTTCGTTTAGCTCAAGTTCTGGCATTTTTAATGTTATGTTTTTTATTATATTATCAACTTCAAAACCTTCTTCAAATATTGTTTTAAATTGTGGTTGAAGTGCAAAGTTTATTTCTATGAAAGTTTTATAGTTATTAACTCCGAAATTTCTAATTGCATTTGTTTTTCCTATTTGTCTTGCTCCTTTTATTATTAAGGGTAATCTGTCTTTATTATTTTTCCATTCAATAAGGTAATCATCAATTTTTCTTTTTAATCTTTCCATAATTTTTACCTCCTGATAATATTTTATCACATTTTTAGAAAGTTTTCAATGTGGTTTTATCACATTTTTAGAAAAGTTTTCGACACTTTTTTCACATTTTTATATCAATTTGTAAGTATCAATCAAAAAAAGCAATGCCATAAAATAAATTACAACATTGCTTTTATCTAAAAACTATTTATTTTCAACTGCTCTATTAGCAATCTCTATAGCTTTGGAAACTATATTACCACATGTTTTAGATGATACATTTTCCCAACTTCCACCATCTCTTTTAACTTGATCATATACACCTAATTCTTTTGCTATCTCTGTTCGTAAGTTTTCAGATATTAATTTGCTATTTCTAGACATGATTACTCATCCTTTCAAATTTAATCTGTTTTACGGACCGTTTAGAAAAAGTTAATTAACTCTTTCTAAAAATATTATTAGCAAAAAAACAAAATTTATTTAATCAATTTTTGTAAATTATTCAGTCAAAGTTCCATTTGGAGTATTAGTAATCAATAAAATGTCTTCTTCTTCACCTGTTTTGGCATTAATATAGGCTATAAAATCAATATCTTCTACTTTTCCTTTAAATTCATAACAAAAAGTTTCAGTTTTCCATTCAGTTGGAATCATTGCTAAACCTTCGCTTTTAATTTCAATTTTATCACTTAAGCTTTTTCTTGCTTCATCTATAGAAATCTTAGGTGTAGGAATTTGTCTTTCATAATGGCAATTTAAATATCCTGTTGTTTCTAGTCCCATAATTTCTCCATTATCTAAAGCTATTTTTACTTTTATCAAATCTGAATATATTAAAACATCTCCTTGTTTATATGCATAATTTACTGTAATAAATCCATTATTTTTCAAATAATAAGTTGCCTGCATATTATGAAAACCTTTTTCATTTAAATATTGTTTTCCCTTTTCAATTGCCTCTTCTGCACTTATTTTTTCTTCTGAAACATCTCTATTATAGTTTAAAAATACAAGATGTCCACCTTTTTTAGAAATTGATAATCCAATTGTTTTATCATCATTAGTTGTAATTTCAAATCTATAAACAGGAATATCTCCATTTTCAACAAATCCATTGTTTTTAGTATTTTTTACATTATCTTTTCCAATAAATTCCTCTGCCTTTTGTTTTGCAGTTTCTTCATCAATTTCATCTCCTGTTAATCCCTTTTTCTCACTACTTGTAATGTGTTCTGAAAATGCTCCATCATAAATTAGACCAGTATATTCATGGAAATTTTCTTCTACAACATCAAATGTACTTACTTCAGCAATTTCTGCCCCTTCATTATTTTTCATCAAATCTTCCCAAGTCATTATTCCATTATTTAATTCATCTGACATTTCATTTAAAGTATTTGATAAATCATTACTATAATTATATAATTCTTTTATTTTCCCAATTTCCTCATCAGTAAGTGCATTTCCTTCTATATTTTTTCTTGAAAGAAAATAACTATATTCACTTACCTGATTTAAAAATTTTTCTGTATTTTCTAATTCCTGACTTTCAATTGGTAACATTCCTAAATAACTTTGTGCTAAATTTGATTCTCTCCACACATGTGTAAGCATCTCTGCTCCATGTTCTGCTGTTTTTGAGACCATTGTCTTAGCAAGATATGTTTTTACATTTTGCACATAATCAACAACTTCATAAAATGCTCTATTATAATCATTTTCTTTCGTAATCGCATATTTCTTACTTTCTTTACTGTAATTATATCCTAAAACACCAAGTGCTATTACTAATACAGCTATTACAGCTATCCAAATTATATTTTTTTTCATAATTCCTCCTTAACAAATTCTTAATTTAAAAATATTTTTGGTTTTTTTTGCAAAAATTATACAATATAATTAATTTTTATGATAAAATATTTTTAAAAATTTGAGGAGAAGTTTATATGAGGAAAGTAATTATATTTTATGCATCATATGGTGGTGGACATTTATCAGCAGCCCGCTCAATAAAAGAATATATAGAAAATCATTATGATGATGTTGAATTAAAATTAGTAGATTGTATGGAATATGTAAATAAAGTAGTTAATAAAGTTACTACAAAAGCATATGCAGAAATGGCAAAAAAAGCTCCACGCACATGGGGAAGAGTTTATTGGAAATCTCAAAAAGGTCCTTTAGCACATATAAGTACAGCATCAAATAAAGTATTATCATTAAAATTAAATAAATTATTAAAAGATTTTAAACCTGATATTATAATATCTACACATCCATTTGGAACTCAAATGTGTGCATATTTGAAAAAATTAGGAAAATTAGATGCAAAAATTGCAACGGTAATGACTGACTATGCACCACATGACCAATGGCTTGTATTCAATAAATATGTAGATTATTATTTTGTCTCACATGAAGGTATGAGGAAACAATTAATTAATAAAGGTGTTTCAAAAGAAAATGTTTTTGCAACTGGTATTCCTCTTTCTAATAAATTTTTGCTAAAATATGATAAAAAACAAATTTTACAAAATTTTGGATTATCACCTGATAGAAAAACAGTTCTATTTTTTGGTGGTGGAGAATTTGGTTTAGGAAAAACTCAAACTTTTAAGATTTTTAAATCTTTTGTTGAAAATAATAATAATATACAAATTGTTGCAATTTCAGGAAAAAATCAAAAGATGAAAGAAAGTTTTGAACATTTAGTAAAAGATTTAGATAAAGAAAAATTTGTAAAAGTTTTAGAATATACCGATAAAGTTCCAGAACTTATGAGTATTTCTGATTTAGTTGTAACTAAACCTGGTGGGCTTACTACAACAGAAAGTTTGGCTTCAGGTTTACCAATAGTTGTAATTAATCCAATTCCAGGTCAAGAAGAAGAAAATGCTACATATCTTGAAAAACATAAAGTTGCTATTTGGATAAAGAAAAATGACAATGTTGAAGAAATTTTAAATGCTTTATTTTCTGATCCATCTAAAATGCGTGAAATGAAAATTAGAGCAAGACTTCTTGCAAAAAAGAATTCTACTAGAGATATTTGTAAAATATTATTAGATAATTAACACATAAAAAACCACTTCATATATTATTATGAGGTGGTTTCTTGTTTATAGTTCTCTTCTACCTTCTAATGCTTTTGTAAGAGTGATTTCATCAGTATATTCCAAATCTCCTCCAACTGGAATTCCGTGTGCAATTCTAGTAACTTTAATTCCTAAAGGTTTTATCAATTTTGATAAGTACATTGCTGTTGCTTCTCCCTCAACTCTAGGATTTGTTGCTAAAATTACTTCTTTAACTTGTCCATCCATAAGTCTTGAAAGTAATTCTTTTATTTTAATATCATCAGGTCCAATTCCATTCATTGGTGAAATTGAACCATGTAATACATGATATACGCCTTTAAATTCATGTGTTCTTTCCATTGCAATAATATCTCTTACGTCTTCTACAACACATATAATTGACTGATCCCTTTTTGGATTTCCACAAATTATACATGGGTCTGTATCTGATATATTAAAACATTTGCTACAATATTTTAAATTCTTTTTAGCATTTACTATTGCAGAAACAAATTCATCTGTTTCTTCTTTTGATGCATTTAATATATAAAATGCAAGTCTTGCCGCTGTTTTGTTTCCTATACTTGGTAATTTTTCAAATGCTTCTATTAGCTTTTCTATTGATGGTGAATAAAACGACATTTGTTACTCCTTCTTTTACATTAATCCTGGTATATTAAATTTTCCCATTGAAGCACTTTGTGCATCATCAACTTGTTTAAATGCTTGATTTATACAAGTTACAATTAAATCTTGTAACATTTCTATATCATCTGGGTCTACTACTTCTTTTTGTAATTTTAATTCTTTAATTTCTTTTTGTCCTGTAACTTTTACTGTTACAGCTCCTCCTCCAGCTGATGCTTCAAATTCTTTTGCTGCAAGTTCTGTTTGTGATTTTTCTAAATCTGCTTGCATTTTTTTGGCTTCTTTCATTAAACTATTTATATTCATTCCGCCAAATCCTCCCATACCTCCTGGGAATCCTCCTCTTTTTGACATTATACATTCCTCCTATTCTATTATATCAAATGGTATATCAAATCCACTTGCAAAGCTTGAAAGTTCCTGTTCTTCAGTCATTTCACCTTCTTGTGGTTTTGTATCTATAAATTTTACTGCCATCTGCTTTCCACATGCAATTGAAACTTGGTCAGATATTTCTTTCATATTTTCTGGACTTTGTAAATAATCTTTATCAAATGCAGTTATTCCTTGTGGAAATTCTATTCCAACAGTCATATCATTTATTTCTACAGCATTTGTTTGTAATAAATTTGTATACAAAATCATTTTTCCATTTTGCTTGAAATTATTTACAATTTTCTTCCAATATTCTGCTGGTTTACTGTTTTTTCCTATCCCAGTAATTGCATCTACATTTACTCGTGGTTTTTCTTGTTTTTTTGCATCTACTGTTTTCCTGGGAATTTGTTGCCTTACTCCACTTCCGGCAGTTCTTAAATATTGTTCTATTTTTTCTAATCTTCTATATATTTCATCATTGTTTCCATTATCTGAATTACTATTTGTTGAAGTATTTTCTACATATCTATTACATAGTTTTATTATTCCTGCTTGAAAAACAATTAGCCTTTGTGTAGATGATTTCATTTCATTTTCTAGTTCTGATAATTCATATATAAGTTTTATTGCTCTTTCTTTTTCTATTTTGTCAGCTAATTCTTTTATATCAGCAAAATCTTTTTCATTATATATAGTTAATTTCTGGTTTGTTTTTATCATTAAAATATCTTTTATATATTTTATTATTTCCCATAATAGATTATTTAGATCTTTTCCTTCATCTAATACTTTTGTTATTGCATCCATTGCTTTATCTATATCATATTCTATAATTGCTTGTGCAATACTATGTATATATGTTATTTTAGGTATCCCAACTAATTCTTTTATTTTGTCTTCATCTATGTTGTTTTCTCCATCTTGTATACATCTTTCTAATATTGATAATGCATCTCTCATTGCCCCTTCTGATAATGAAGCAATTATATTTAATGCTTGTTTTGTAATTTGTATATTACTTTCTTTACTTACAATTTCCAGTCTTTTTATTATATCTTCATCTGATATTCTTTTGAAGTCAAATCTTTGACATCTTGATAATATTGTTGCTGGCAGTTTTTGTGGTTCTGTTGTTGCTAATATAAATTTTACATGTTCTGGTGGCTCTTCTAATGTTTTTAATAATGCATTAAATGCCCCTTGTGATAGCATATGAACTTCATCTATTATATATACTCTATATTTTGCTTTTGTTGGTAAAAAATTTACTTCTTCTCTAATTGAACGTATATCTTCTACACTATTATTTGATGCAGCATCCATTTCTACTATATCTGTTAGTGAACCAGCAAGTGCTGCTTTACATATTTCACATTCGTTACATGGTTCTCCATCTTTGGGATTTAAACAGTTTATTGCTCTTGCTAATACTTTTGCTGATGTGGTTTTTCCTGTTCCTCTTCCACCATTAAACAAATATGCATGACCTACTCTATTTGCCATTATCTGATTTTTTAGTGTTTTTGTTATATGTTCTTGTCCTACCATTTCTGCAAATGTTTGTGGTCTAAATTTTCTATAAAGCGCTGTGTACCCCATATTTTCACATCCTTTATATTGCATTTAAAAAATGGTCTGAGCGCCAATCTCTCTATGGAAAGCAATTATCACATAAAAGTATCTACTTATTGCTGCTTCCTTCCGGACCTGACAAGGTTCATAGGCTTTTATTGATTTTGCTTTCCATACAGAGGTCAGTTCTCATACCATTGTTATTATATAATGTAATTGTGAAATTTGCAAGTAGTTTTTGTTAATTTTCAATCCTTTTAAATATTATGTCTTGTAAATCTGTTATTTCTATACCTTTTGTTCCTTCTTCAATTATTTCATCTCCAGGTATTTGTACACTAATTTCTGATTGATATATTTTTCCACTTTTTAGTTTTATTGTTAAGTTAAATGATATATTTGATTCTATATCCTCTTTTTGTATATTTGTTAATTTTAATAATTTACTGTGATTTATTTCTTCATCATTTTGAGATATATATTGTGAAATATTGTCTATTGCATATCTAAATGCAATTTTTCCTCCTTGGTTTGATATTTTTTGTTCTTTTATATTTGATTCTAAATCTCCTGTATATGTTATTTCTGTTGTTTCATTTTCTGCTGTATTTATGAACATTCTTTTTTCATCTTTAACAGGTTTATATATTTTAGAATTTCCTGTTTCATTTACTCTTTCTATATTAAAATTGTCTATTGTAACTGATTCTATAATTTCTGTTTTATTATATTCTGAATTTTTTTCTAAGTAAATATATATATCATTATTTTCATTTACGTTAAAATTCCACTTATCTCCTGTATTTTGATTTTCTATCCCTTCAACAGTTTGTATTATAGATATTTTTGTTATGGTAAAAGGTATATTTGATTCTCCTTCTACTTGATATCTTAATATAAATATTCCTGATACAAATAAAATTACAAATATTACTACTATTATTGTTATAACGTGAATTATTTTTCTATTTATTCTATTAAACATTTTTTCCTCCGTTTTTTAATTTTCCTTAATTCTTTAAAAAATTGTTTTAATATATTTTCACATTCTTCCTGTTTTATGCCTTTTTCTACTTCTACCTTATGATTAAATGTATAATCTTCAAATATATTTAATACTGATCCTGCTGCTCCTGTCTTTTCATCCATTGCTCCTATGTATATTTTTTTTATTCTTGAATTTATTATTGCTCCTGCACACATTGTACATGGTTCTAATGTTATATACATTTCACAATCTATTAATCTCCATGATTTTAATTTTTTGCTTGCTTTTTGTATTGCTATCATTTCTGCATGTTTTGTTGTGTCTGTTTTTGTTTCTTTTTGATTATGTCCTCTTGCTATTATTTTTCCGTCTTTGACTATTACTGCACCAACAGGTACTTCTAATTTTTTATATGCTTTTTCCGCTTCTTTTAAAGCTTGCTCCATATAATATTCTTGCATTTAATTTTCTCCATTTCTTTTATTAATAGTATAGAGATGATATATCAAATGGTTCTAATATATCAGGCATTCCATAATCAACTCCATTTGTCTCTACTCTTATTGATTCTATTACTACAGGTGTTACTGGTGTACTACCTTCACTATTGTACTGTGTACTCGTTACTTCCACATTTTCGATTTCGTGCACAATATCTAGTCCTTCAATTACTTTTCCAAATGCAGTATAAAGTCCATCTAAATAATCATTTTGTTTTGTCATTATAAAAAATTGTGAACTACCTGAATTGTATGACTCTTCATCTAGTGAAGGTGAAAATGATGTATAATCAGTTCTTGCCATTCCTATAACCCCTTCTTCAAATTTCAGGTCATTATTGACTCCATTAGCTGAAAATTCTCCTTTTATGCAATATTCATCATTTTCACCATATCCCATTAAATCTGATTTTCTTGCTGAACCTGTTCCATCACCAATTCTATCTCCACCTTGTATTACAAAATCTTTTACTACCCTATGAAATGTCAATCCATCATAAAATCCTCTATTTGAAAGTTGAATAAAATTGCTTACTGTTTGTGGTGCTTTTTCAGGATATAATTCGATTTTTATTGTTCCAAATCCTTTTACTTTCATAGTTGCTATTGGTTTTTCTTCAATTTCATCTGATATTTCAAATATAAATGTATTATTATATTTATTTGTATATTCTAAAATACCATCTTCAATTATTTTTATCTTTTCTGTATAAGGATTAAAAATATTATTGCTTCCTTGTTCCATATTATAATCAGAATTACTATCATATGTTATATTTAGTGTTATTGTATTTTCTTCAATTTCATATGTACCTTTTGTAATTCCGAATTCTGAATTCATAGAACCTAATTCCATTTCAAATTCTGTTTCTGTCAAAAATTCTATATTTCCCACCATATAACTAGTTGTACATTTGTATTTTTTTCCAATTTCTATTGGTGATTTTTGTTCTTCTAAATTACTTTCTGTATTTACATTATTTTTATCATCATCTTTTTTATTATTAAAATAAACCCAAATCGTTACTCCTACTATAATCAAAAGTATTATAATTGAAATTATAATTATGATTTTTTTGCTTTTAGAAAAATTTTTTTCTTTTTTGATATTTTCTTCAACTTTTTGTCCACAATATGTACAAAATGTATCTCCTTCTTTTATTTCTTTACCACATTTACTACAAAACATATTATCTTCTCCCAACATTTACTATTAAAATTTAAGTTTATTTGTCAATTTGCCATTATAGAAACTCATAGTTACAGAATATATTCCACTATTAGGTGCTGGCTCCCAAGTATATGTTTCACTATATGCATCTTCTGCAGCTAAATCTCCTTTTCCGCCAATTATTTCTACTACTTGATCATATGTCATTCCTATTTCTATTTCATTAAATTCCTCTAATGTAATATAACTACTATTATATGTAGTTTTATTTTCATTTTTATATTTTTCTATATTTTCTTGTAATTTATCATTTTGATTTTTTTCTATTATACTTGATATAATAAATATAATTATAAAAGCAATTATTATCCCTTGTAGTATCGTAAACCATAATGGTACTTTTTCTTTATTTTTAAAAGAAATTATTGTACATATTATAAATGGTATAAGTACAATTGGTATCATTATAAATGTTATAATTCTAGCTATTTGCCAAATCAAATCAATCTCTAATTGTGATGTTATAGCTGTTACAATAACACTAATTATAAAAATTATTAATGCTATTTTTAAAATTTTAATCCATTTGTTTAAATCGTATTCTTTTTTATTTGTTAATTTATTTCCACAATTTTTACAAAAAGAAGCTCCCTCGCTTACTTCATTTCCACATTTGTTACAAAACATATTATTTCTCCTATTTGAATTTTCTTCCTATATATCCTATTATAATTCCACATGTTATTCCTAATCCTCTAATAACTACAGCTAATCCTTCTAAAAATCTACCATAATATTGGTAATATGCTTCTGCAACTGTTTCTCCACTTACTGACCTAAGACTTAACATTTTGTCACTTGCTTCTGCTATTGTTCCTGCACCATTAAAAAACATTATTATTACTATTATTGCTACAATATATAATACTAATCTAACTAGTGGTGCTCCTTGGTTACTTTCAGCTTTTCTTTCATTTGAGATATCATTTTTTACTTCTTCTTGCTCGATATTTTTTCCACATTTACCACAAAATTTTTCTCCTTCTTTTATTTCATTTCCACATTTTTCACAAAACATATTTATTCCCCCTTTTTTATTTATCTAATTATATAATATTTTTTTTTATTTTCATATAGTATTTTTAAATTTTTTAATATATTTTTTATTGAAAAAAGAAGCGATTATTTATTTTCGCTTCTTCTTTTAGTGGTGTGCCTAGGCGGACTCGAACCACCATCGGTCGCTTAGGAGGCGACTGCTCTATCCTGCTGAGCTATAAGCACATCTTTTAAAATTATACTCTAATTTTATTCAAAAATCAATACATTTATTTCTTTTTTGAATACTTGACAAATATGTTATAATAATAAATATATTATTTGAAAGGAAAAAAATACATGCAACAAATATTAAGTAAAATGAGAAAAGCAATCGAAGAATATAACATGATAGAAGATGGAGATAAAATTGCTGTATGTTTATCAGGAGGAAAAGACTCAATAACACTACTAAATGGATTAAAAGCTCTACAAAGATTTTATCCAAAAAAATTTGAACTAATAGCAATTACAGTAAATCCAGGATTTGAATTTTTTGACACTGAGTTTTTGCAAAAAACCTGTGATGAAGTTGGAATTCCATTATTTATAGAAAATAGCAATATAAAAGAAATTGTATTTGATGTAAGAAAGGAAAAAAATCCATGTTCATTATGTGCTAATTTACGTAGAGGGATAATAAATAGTGTAGCAATTAGAGAAGGATGTAACAAAATTGCACTAGGACATACAATGGATGATGTATTAGAAACATTTCTATTAAATTTATTATATACAGGAAGTTTATCAACTTTTGCGCCAAAAAGTTATATGGATAGAAGTAAAATTACATTGATAAGACCTTTAATATTATTAAGTGAAAAAGATACAAAAAGATTTGTTAAAAAGAATAAAAAAGAAATAATGCCTAAAGTTTGTCCAATGGATGAACACACAAAAAGAGAAACAATGAAAGAACAAATATTTTTATGGCAAAAAGATATACCAATGGTTAGAGCAAATTTATTTGGTGCAATTTCAAGAAATTTAAAAGGTTGGTCATCAGAAAAGTAATAAAAAATTTACCACAAGGATTTCCCCTGTGGTATTTTTTGTTATGCATTTCTTACTAAATTTTCCATTGCTGACTGTAAATCTTCTAATCTTTTATCTATTTTATCAGGATCATAATCTTTTACTCCTACATATAGTTTTATTTTAGGTTCTGTTCCTGATGGACGAACACAACACCAAGCATTATTCTCTAATTCATAATATAAAACATTTGATTTTGGTAATCCTGTCTCTTTGATTCTTCCTGTAGCCATATCTTTAAAAATATTTCTATCATAATCTCTAAATCTTAAAACATTATAATCGCCAATGCTTCTAATATCCTTTTCTCTCATCGCTGTCATCATAGATTTTATTTTTTCAGCACCATCTGCTCCTTCTAGAACAATTGAAACTTGACCTTCTTTATAATATCCATATTTTTCATAAATATTTATCATTTGATCCCACAAGCTAAGTCCTTTAGATTGATAATATGCTGCAGCTTCACATAGTGCCATAACCGCTCCTACTCCATCTTTATCTCTTGCATATGTACCAATTAAGCAACCATAACTTTCTTCAAATCCAAATACATATTTTCTATCATTTTTTTCTTCTGATTTTCTTATGACTTCTCCTATATATTTAAATCCTGTTAATACTTCAACTAAATCTAAATCGTATTCTTCTGCAATTGCATCAGTTAAATTTGTTGATACTATTGTTTTTATCATCATACCATTTTCAGGTAATATTCCTTTTTCTTTCTTTTGAGAAATTTCATATTCAGCAATTAACATAGCTGACATATTACCAGTATATCCTATATATTCTCCAGTTTTTGAATCTTTTGAATATATTCCTAATCTATCAGAATCAGGATCTGTAGCTAATACAACATCTGCATCTTTTTCTTTTGCTAATTCTAATGCCATCTTAAATGCTTTTGGATCTTCTGGATTTGGATAACTTACTGTTGGGAAATCCCCATCTGGTTTTTCTTGTTCTGGTACAACATATACATTCTCAAATCCTAATTCTTTTAAAATTCTTTGTACCATTTCATTTCCTGCTCCATGTAATGGTGTATACACAATTTTTAGTTTTTTACTTTGTTCTTTTATTATTTCTGGATTTAATACACATTTTTTCAATTCTTCTATATATCTATCATCAATTTCTTTTCCAATTACATTATATAATCCTTTTTCTCTTGCTTCTTCTTCTGAAATTGTTTTTATATCTGCATAATCTGTTACATTTCTTACTTCTGTTATTATATCTTTATCATTTGGTGGAACAATTTGTGCACCATCTTCCCAATATACTTTATATCCATTATATTTTGGTGGATTATGACTTGCTGTTATCATTACACCTGCTGTTGCTTTTAACTCTCTAACTGCAAATGATAATTCTGGAACAGGTCTTAATTTATCCATTATATATGTTTTTATTCCATTTGCATTTAATATTAATGCTGTCATTTTAGCAAATTCTGGTGACATATGTCTTGAATCAAAACTTATTACAACACCTTTATCTTGAACACCTTTTTTTATTATAAAATTTGCTAGTCCTTGTGTTGCTTTTCCTACTGTATATTTATTCATTCTGTTAGTTCCCATTCCTATTACTCCACGTAAACCTGCTGTACCAAATTCTAATTCTTTGTAAAATCTATCTTTTATTTCTTCTTCATTATCTTTTATACTTAATAATTCTTTTTTTGTTTCTTCATCAAAAGCTGGATCTTCACACCATCTTTTATATTCTTCTAAATAATTCATATGTATCTTCCTCTCTTTTTCATTTTACAAAAAGCTACTGTAAAATACCAGTAGCTTTTTTCTTAAACTTTATAAAATTTTTTATATAATTCTCTTGCTGTTTCTGGACTATCTACTCCAGAAGCATTTTTTACAGGTGCAAATTCTTCTTCTCTTTTTACTCTTAAAATAGCCATATCATCTAATTCACCAAATGCATCAAATAAAAATGCTTCAAATTTATATGCATTAGGTCCATCTGGTACTACTGTGTTTCCATTTTTATCTATATATGTAGCTTTTTTAAATGCTGTATGATATGGAAGTGGTTTACTCCCCATTCTTTCTACTGCATCTATATTAAATAAATTACATAATATATGAGATTCTCCATATATTAATTCTCCTCTTTCGTCTGTTGCTTGTGCCATTTCTTCTGATATTTCAGTATATTCTACAACTGAAGGTCTACCATTTTTTCTACAAAATACTCCTACTTTTTCTTGTGGATTTGCTTTTACTACTGATTTTCCAGCAGCTGATACATGTTTTTGAATCGCTATTCCCATAAGTATAGGATCTACCATTTTTACTAAACAGTTATCTACTCCTCCTATAAATAACCATTGAACTCCTAATTCTCTCATTTTTTTGGTCATTCCGTTTTTTACTAAAGCTTCATAAATTCCGCCATGTCCATCAGCAGCTTCTTTTATTAAACCATCTTCACCAATTAATATTTTTCCTTCAGTATCTATCATAGGTAATTCGCCTTGTTCAAAGAAAAATATATTTTTATTTTTTTCATAACCAAAATATTTATTTTTGGCAAAGAATTCTATTGTAGCTTCATTATTTTCTTTACTTGTCATTATAAACCATGGAATTACTACTCCATATTTTTTTCCTTGTTCTTTTAAATTGTCACTAAGTAATTCAAATAATGATTTGTGTGAATCTAGTCCTATATCAAATGTTCCTTTTGGACCTTTATGTCCTAATCTTGTCCCTTGTCCTCCTGCCATTGTTACTGCTGCTAATTCTCTATTTCTTATTGCTCTTTCTCCTGTTTCTTGAAAACTTCTGTAATAACCATTTAATTTATCTTTATCTAAGTATTCTATTGGTGTAATATTTGTTTCTCGAACATCTACTTCTTTTTTTGATTTATTATATAAGTTATTTATTAATTCGAAATCAGTATTTTCTATCTGATTTAATAGTTCTTTTTGCTTTGCTTCACTTAAATGAGAATAACCATTTAATAAATGTTCTTGAGAATATTTCTTCAGAGTTTTCCTTATTGATTCCATTTTTTCTTCCATATGTATCTTCCTTTCTTGCTACATATTATTATATATACACCATTTCGTTTTTTTTTTCAATACTTTTCACATTTTTTTTACCAAAGATTATTTCCTAACGTATTTAGGCTCTTATCATGTTGTTTTATGATGTTTCCCATATCTCCTTTTACTTCCTCAAAATCAAAACAATTTACTACTTTTATATTATCTATTCCTTTTTCTTCAATTTCTTCGTTAATTTCTTTTAAATATGATTTTGTTCCTACAACTATCATATTTTCTTTTACAACCGTTTCTTGACTTTTATCCCATTTTAGTCCCAATATTTTTTTCTTATTATTTTCATTTATATTCATTTTTGACATCAAAGTATTTACCGTTTCTCTTAAATCTTTTTCTGAAACAATTTCTACTTCTTCATTTTTCTCAATCTTTTCATTTATGTATGGAATTAATATCATTTCTAAATGAAAATCACTTACATAGAAACCACATGTTTTTTCTATTCCTTTGTTTTTAACAATCATATTGTTCATCCCTTTCGATTGTTTTTATCTCCTGGTAAATATTACCATTTAATTGTTGTTTTGTCAAGCCATTTTAGCCAAATTAATTAATATTTTTTCGACAATGTATATTTTATATTTTTTGGTTAATAATTATTTTAAAGATATTTTTTTACAAAAAAGTTTTATTTTATACAAGGAGGATTTTTATGAAAAAACTTTTAAATTTTATGAAAAATACCAAGTTAAAAAATGCAATTTTATTAATATTTTTACTTTTTTTATATGTATTTATCTCAGCTCAATCATATGTTACTGCTGTTTCTGAGAATTTGTCAGATGCAGTATTTAGATTACATGTTTTAGCAAATAGTGATTCAGATGAAGATCAAGCATTAAAAATAAAAGTAAGAGATTCCTTGTTAGAATATATGAATTCAATTAGTTCAAATTGTACTACAAAAGCAGAAGCAATTTCTATTGCAGAATCTCATAAAGAAGAATTTCAAAAAATTGCAGAAAATACTATTAAAGAAAACGGATATGATTATTCTGTAAAAATTAATATTGGAAATTTTTATTTTCCTACTAAAAATTATGGTGATATTTCTTTGCCTGCTGGTCTTTATGATGCTTTACGAGTTGAAATTGGAGAAGCAAAAGGCCAAAATTGGTGGTGTGTAATGTTCCCTTCTCTTTGCTTTATTGATGTAAGTTCAGGCGTTGTAGATGATGAAGCAAAAGAAAATCTTGAAGATAATTTAGACGAAGAATCATATGAAATTATTTCAGATACCGAGCATTCTGAAATAAAATTCAAATTTAAACTAATAGAATTTTTTGCTGAAAAAGGTCTTTTCACAGCAAAAAATTAGAATATGTCCAAAAAAATATTGTAATATTTAAATATTTATGATATATTTTCTTAAGAAAAATATTTTTAGGAGGAATACATTTGGAAAAATTAGTTATCACAGGAAAAACACCTTTAAAGGGAGAAGTAACAATTAGTGGTGCAAAAAATGCAGCTGTAGCTATTTTACCTGCAACACTTTTAATAGATGGAGTTTGTACAATTGAGAACTTACCTAATATTAGTGACGTAAAAACAATTTGCAAAATTCTAGAAGGTTTAGGTGCAAAAATAACATGGAATACACCTAATGAAATTACAATTGATACAAGAGATATACATGAAACTGTAGCATCAGAAGAATTAACAAGAAAATTTAGAGCTTCTTATTATATAATAGGAAGTATGTTAGGGCGCAAAGGTTCAATAACTGTTGGTATGCCTGGAGGTTGTAAATTAGGAGCTCGCCCTATAGATCAACATATAAAAGGATTTGAAGCTCTTGGGGCAACTGTTGAAGTTGGACAAGGAAAAATTATAGCAAAAGCTTCTAAATTAGTCGGAACTTCTATTTATATGGACGTTGTTTCTGTTGGAGCAACAATCAATGTAATGTTAGCATCAGTTTTAGCAGAAGGTACAACAATTATTGACAATGCTGCAAAAGAACCACATATAGTAGATGTTGCAAACTTTTTGAATACTATGGGAGCAGATATTCGTGGTGCTGGAACAGATGTAATTAAAATAAATGGTGTTAAACATTTACATGGAGATAGTACATATTCTGTCGTTCCAGATCAAATTGAAGCTGGCACATTTATGCTTGCAGCAGTAGCTTCTCAAGGAGATGTTTTAATAAAAAATTGTATTACAAAACATTTGGAATCAATTACTGCTAAAATAATTGAAATTGGTGGACAAGTTGAAGATTTTGGAGATAGTATAAGAGTTAGTTGTAATCGTAGACCATCAAAAGCGAATATAAAAACACTTCCTTATCCAGGATTTCCTACTGATTTGCAACCACAAATGGGAGTTGTTCTTTCAATAGCAGATGGTACAAGTAAAATAATAGAAAGTATTTGGGAATCTAGATTCCAATATACAGAAGAATTAAATAAGATGGGAGCAAATATAACAGCTCAAGGAAAAACAGCATTTTTCGAAGGAGTTGAAAAATTATATGGTTCTCCTGTATATTCTTCTGATTTACGTGCCGGTGCAGCATTAATAATTGCTGGTATAATCGCAGAAGGTACAACAGAAATATATAATTTAGAGCACATAGACAGAGGTTATGAAAATATAGAACAAAAATTTACAAACCTTGGTGCTATAATCAAAAGAGTTAATGAATAAACATTAGAAGGAAGATATATATGTTAAATTTTTGCAGTTTATATAGTGGTAGTAGTGGTAATAGTTTATATGTAGAAAGTGAAAATGCAAAAATCTTAGTCGATGCAGGAATGAGTTGTAAAAAGATTGAAGAAGCTTTAAATTCTATTGAAGTTAATCCTTCTTCAATTAATGCTATTTTAGTTACACATGAACATTCTGATCATATTAAGGGAATATCAACAATTTCTAAGAAATTTGATATTCCTGTTTTTGCGACAAAAGAAACTTTTGAGGCAATGCCTAGCCAAACAGAAAAACTATCAGAAAAAAATATTAATTTTTTTAAGCCAGAGGAAAAATTTTGTATAAATGATTTAGAGATTTTACCTTTTAAAATTCCACATGATGCAGCTAATCCTTGTGGATTTAATATTATAAAAGATTCTGAACATCAAATTAGTATTGCTACAGATATTGGCCATATGTCAAATTATATTCTAAAATATTTAGAAGGTAGTGAATTTATTTTATTAGAATCTAATTATGATACAGAAGTATTAAAATGTTGCTCATATCCTTTTAGATTAAAATCTCGTATTGCTAGCGAAAATGGTCATTTGTCTAATATAATGGCTGGTAAAACAATTTCATACTTATCTAAAAATAGTAATTTACATACAGCAATGTTAGGTCATTTAAGCAAAGAAAGTAATTTTCCTGAACTTGCTTATCAAACCGTTGTAGATGAATTAATAAATTATAAAGATAATTCTATTAATTTATCAGTTGCTGACAGAGAACATCCTAGTAAATTTATTAAATTATAATTATATATGGTTTTGTAAAGGGAATAATTTAGGAACAAACTCGGTAAAAAGAATGTAATTAGGTTTTAGGGGGACTAAAAGCTTAATTTCTTTTATATAAATTATAAATATTTTTGTTCATTTTATGGGGAATTTCATTATTCCCTTTACAAGATTAAAAACTTTTTTTAGTGATTTCTTCAATAATTTCAAGAGCAAAAATTTTTATGATTATTTTCTTGACTATTAAAAATATTGAAATAAATATTAAAATTTTAAAGATCATAATTTTTTCCTTTGACAATATATTACAATATTTTTTTCTCTTTGTCAAGAAAAACTTTTCGACAAATATCGACAAATAGTGCGTTTCAGCAATTATCCAAATATCTTAGATACTATTATAACTGATACGATTACTCCTGTTATATCAGCCATAAGTGATGCAAATAGCACAAATCTTGTATTTTTAGCTTTTACACTACTAGAATATACTGCTATTGTATATAATGTTGTTTCTGTTGACCCCATTATTACAGCTGCTAAAACTCCTATAAAAGAATCCACCCCATTCATTTTTATTATATCAGTAGCTACTGCCATTGATGCACTTCCCGAAATTGGCCTTAAAATAGCAAGAGGTAAAATTTCATTAGGCATAAAAAAACTAGTTACTGGTGATACTACTCTTGTAATAAAATCTATAACACCAGAACTTCTTAACATTCCTATTGCTACAAATAATCCAATTAAAGTTGGAAAAATTTTCAATACAATTTCTAATCCATCTCTTGCCCCTTTTAAAAATATATCAAAAACAGCAACCTTTTCTCTTAAAGCATTACCAATAATTATAAATATCACTATCGGTATAGCTACTATTGATATGTAATTAATTAAACTCATAATTTTCTCCTATTAAATTTAATTAAAATTTTTGTTACTAATCCCCCAACAATTGCAGCACAAACCGTAGCAATCCAAACAGGAAATATTATCATTGTTGGATTTTTCGAACCTAATGAATTTCTTATAGCAATAACCGTTGTAGGGATCACTTGTAATGAAGCTGTATTTAAAACTATTAGCATTATCATATTATCACTTAGTGTACTCTTTTCTTTATTATGTTTTTGTAGAGCATTCATTGCTTTAAGGCCTAATGGAGTGGCAGCATTTCCTAAACCTAATATATTTGCAATAATATTCATAATTATATTTTTGTTACATTCATCATCTTTTTCAATATCTTTAAATAAAAAATTTATTACTGGCTTTAAAATTTTTGATAAACAATCTATTATTCTTGTATTTAGTGCAACTTCCATTATACCACTCCATAAACATGTCATTCCAAGTAATGTTAATGAAAATTGAACTACATTTTCTGTTTCTACAAAAATTGAATTATTCAAATTTTCAATATTTCCAGAAATTACTGCATATATTATAGAAATTATTATAAATATTGGCCATAATATATTTAACATATTTTCCACTCCTACTTTATTATTTATATTATTTTTGAATATAATATATACATTTTTTGAAAAATTTTTCAAAATTAATTGACCAACAATTTTATTTATGTTATCATATATATGAATTGAATATAATATTTAAGGAGGCATGTTATGAAGGCTACAGGAATTATAAGAAAAGTTGATGAATTGGGAAGAGTAGTTATTCCTATAGAAATTAGAAATAAATTTGATATTGCTGAAAAAGATCCTATAGAAATTTACGTTGACGGTTCATCTATAGTATTAAAAAAATATGAACCAAATTGCGTTTTTTGTGGAAATACTAAAAATTTATCAATATATAAAGATAAGCTAATTTGTTCAAAGTGTGCAAAACAAATCGCTGAATTAGATAAAAAAGAAGAAGAATAAAACCTTCTTCTTTTATTTTATAAAATTCATATATATTTCATTTTTACTTACATTTCTATCTTTTGCTATTTTTTTAATTATTTCTTTTTTATCAAATCCTTGCTTTTCATAATATTTATAGTGTTCTTCTAAACTTAATTTATTTAACATATTTTCCTGGTTACTATTTTCTATTTTTTTACCTTCAATTATTAAAATCATTTCACCTTTTAATTTTTCAATTTTTTCCATTAAAGAATCTATATCTTCTCTTATAAATTCTTCATGAATTTTTGTTAATTCTCTTGCTAAAACAATTTTTCTTTCTTTTAAAATTTCGCTCAATTCTTTTAAAGTATTTTTCATTTTATGTGGAGCTTCATATATTATAATTGTTTTTTCTGATTCTTCTATTTCTTTTAATTTTTCTTTTCTTGTTTTTTTATTTAAAGGTAAAAATCCTAAAAAAGTGAATTCTTTTGTATCTATTCCTGATGCAATTAATGCATTTATCATTGCACATGGACCTGGTATTGGCACAACATTTATATCTTCTTCTATTGCTTTTTTTATAACTTCTTCCCCTGGATCACATATTCCTGGAGTTCCTGCATCTGATACTAAAGCTATATTTTCTCCATTTTCTAATTTTTCAATTAATATTTCACTTTTCACATCTTCATTGTGCCTATGATAACTTATTAATGGTTTTGAGATTTCAAAATGATTTAATAATTTTAATGTTTGTCTAGTATCTTCTGCTGCTATTAAATCTACTTCTTTTAAAATTCTTAATGCTCTTAAAGTTATATCTTCTAAATTTCCAATTGGTGTTGCTACTATATATAATGTTCCTTTCATTTTTATATCACTCCTACTTGAATATTTTACCATATTTATAAAAATTTTTATAGCCTTTTTTCATTTTTTTCATATATTATAATATAAAATTATTAAAAATGAGTGTGATAGTATGTATAGATATGAAAATTTACCACCCCCTTCTCCTATTTCAAATAGAGGTGGTCCGCCAAATTCTCCTCCTCCAAAAAAGAAAAAATTTGATTTTATATGTTTAAAAAATAATGCTTGTAATTCTTTGAATGATGTCGAACATTTTTTATGTGATTTTAATTCTTTTTTAAAATATATGAAATTATATAATTTATTAAAAAGAAAATAAATCCAGAAATATCTGGATTTTTTATTCTTTATTTTTTACATATGTTTCTGCTAATTTTTCATTTTGCTCACCATTAATTAAAAATTTAACTGAATCTACTTCTTTTAAATTACTAAGTGTTTCAACTATACTATTTATCATTTTTAATTTATTTTCATCATTTTCATAATTTAAAAATTCATTTGATACATTAATTACTGCACATGAACCTTCCATTGTTACATCATGTAAAACTGTTCCATCAGGAATTAGTTTCTTTAAACTACTACTTTGTGGTCCTTTTATTAATAAATTTACTAATTCTTTACATGGATTTTCTATTAATGTATTTGCATCTATTAATTTTATTTCATTTTCTAATTCTCCTGTTTCTGCATTGGCAAAATATAGCATTATTTTTGTTTGACGTAGTTGTTCTTCTGATATTTCTTCTTCTGGTGTATAATCTTGATATTCATCTACATTTTTTTCTATGCTTACATTTTTGTAGATAAACCATACAGCTATTATAATTACTATTATTGTAATTATAGCAATTATTTTTTTCTTGTTCTTTTTCATATTTTTCCTCCTTGTCTTTACTGAATTGTATTAGCTTGTTTATGATTTTAGAACAAGAATTTAGATTAATTTATTAAATATTTTTCTTATATTTTTCTTTATAAAAATATTTAAAATTATTAAAATAATTATTAAAATTAAATTCATAATTATTATTGAAATATTATAATTGATAGATTTGAATATTTTTCCAAAATACATCAAAATTAATACAATCGCAATTGTAATTACATATCTGTACATTTTATTATTATTATTTTTTGTAATTGATTCTATATTTGTCCAATCTAAATTTGGTTTTCTAATATCCACTATTATCATTATAGTACTATATATTATATTTATTAATAATGATGTTATAAATACTATTATTGAATATAAAATTGGTATTTTTATACATGTATTTATTACTATTATTACTAATAAACTCATTATAATATTTAATGTTATTTGTGGAATTAATTTTATTAAAATTTGTCTGTATAATGACATAGGTATATATTTCATAATTACTGCTTCTTTTCCTTCTTTAGATATTGCTGTCATCGCTAAATTGTTAAATGTAGCTATTATCTGTATTATTACTAAAACTGTACATGTTGCTTCTATTTTTATTTGTTCAATTCCTACACTTTCTATATAATTATCTGTTTGTAATTGGTCTATAAACATTGGTGTTAATATTTTTAATAAAAATAATGCTAATATTATTATATTAATATAATTAAATATTGTTTGCGTAAAATATGTTGTATTTTTGAATATTTTTTTTATTTCTATTTTTAAATATTTTATTTCTTTTTTCTGTTTTTTATAATTATTTTTTATTTTATTTTCTTTTTTATTTTTTATTTTATTTTTCGTTTGTATCTTTAATATTTTATATGTATATGTTCTTTTTCCTATTAATATAAATAATATAAATAAAATAAAATTAATTATTATTATTTTTAATATATTAAATATATTGTTTATTATATTTTTTTCTGTTAATAATTTTACTATTGGCTTTATTATTATAAATTTCTGGTCCATTTCATCAAAATTCTGATTTATTATTTCTATATTTGTTTCATTATTTATTTGATTTACATTTCCCATTATAATATTAAATACTAGTATTGTTAATATCCCTGTTAAAGTAAATACTATTAATAATTGTACTAAATTTTGTTTTTTTATTTTTCCAAATATTTTCATTAGTATTAATGTTAATATTCCTATTATTATTGTAAATAATATTGGAAATATTGCTAATGTAAATATTCCATATATAAAATATTTTATTGTTCCTGCTACTAGTATTCCATACATAAACATAGGTATAGCTAATACTACCGCTTCAAACATATACATTATTACTATTATTGTAAATAATTTTGCAATTAATATTTCTATGGGTTTTAAGGGTAATGGTAATATATATTCTATGTCTTTTGAATAGAAAAATAAATTACATTCTAATATTATTAGTTGATATAACATTAATGTTGCTATTATTGGAAAATATATTTTAAGAAATATTTCTGGTGTATTTTGAGCTTCTAAATTACTTATTAAATATACATTTATATATGTTATACAAAATATTAATGTTACTCCTAACCATATTGTCGACGATTTTTTATTTATTTTATTTTTTTCATTTTTTATATTTAATTTTTCTATATATTCTCTTAAAAATATTTTAGTTAAATTTTTTATTTTATTATTTATCATATTTTTTCTCCCACAGTTATTATAACATAAAGAAGCGATAAAATAAATATATTTTACCGCTTCTTTTATTATTCTGCAAATGATATTTCGAAATCTGTTCCTTCTAGTAATCTAACAAGTATTGATACTTCTTTTGTTTCATTTTGTCCATTACTAATTTGGACTTTAACTATATATACATCGCCATTTATATCTATTGATCCATTTCCTAATATATTAACATTATAAAAATTTTCATTTATATAATTTTTTAATTGTTCTATATTTGGAAATTTATTGTTTTTATATTGCTCATTTAATTTGTTATATACATATTTATAATCTTTATTATTTATAGCTTCTATTATCTTTTGTATATTAGCTGATACTTTATTTTGACTACTCATAGCATTATATTTTTCAATATCTTCTTCATCTTCTAGAGTATAATTATCTAATATTACTTTATAGTCCATATATGCATCTTCTATAAAAATATAATATTTTTTATTTTGATCGACACATGTATATATAGTATTACCATCTACTTTTTCAACTAAATATTTTTCTGGTCTTGTCGAAAAAATTATGTCTCTACTACTATTTACATATTCTTCAAATTCTTCTAAACTAGCAAATCTAGCCTTTCTATATTCTTCATCTAAAAGATTATATGCTATATCGGGTTTTGCTAAAATTATTTTTTTAAATGTTTCTATATATTTTTTAACAATATTTTCTTGACTTGTTTTTTCATATGTAAAAACATTATTTTCGTTTTTTTCAATTTCTGTTTGTGTAGTCTCTGTGACTTCTATATTATCTATTTCAGTTGTATTATTTAGTAATGGCTCTATCGAAAATGTTGTATTTATTATATCAAAATTTACAATTGCATATATATCTTTTATATAAGAGTTTTCTAAATTCTCAATAAATCCATATGTCACATAACTAACTATATTATCATTTTGTTCTATACCACTAATTTTTATTGGAACATATATTACTTTTTCTTGTATTTCATCAATATAATTTTCTATATTGTCTGAATTAATCTGATTTTTATTAATATAGTCAACATTAAGTATTTCTATAATAGTGTTATTAATTATACTTAAAAATTCTTCATCATCATAATATGTATTTCTTCTATTTATTAAATCTAAATAATTTTGTACACAATTTGCTACTGTATAAAATTCAGCATGTGACATTACCTTAGTTAGATTCTCTCTACTATACCCTGATGTTTCTTCTATTTCTTCTGGAGGAATATTTTCATTTCCTCCAGTATCATTTTTCAGTAAAATAAATATTATTATGCCTATTACTATAACAATTACTATAAATATTGGAATTATAATCATAATTATTCTTTTAAACTTTTCCATTAATTCACCTCTTTTACATTGGCTCTATAATTGCTTTTACAGAAAATCCAAATCCTCTTCCAGGTCTTTTTATATCAACCATTTTTCTAAGTTCTTCTTGATTTCTATATGGTCCATCTAATCCAGAAGCAGAATCCATAACATAAAATACATAACCTTGTTGTCTTTGTTCTTCCGTTACTGGAACTAGAGCTAATACGTGTCCTTCTATTCTAGCAATAGCACATTTTCCTTCTGACAATGCTGTTATTGTCTCTGAATATGTCGGATACATTCTAGATTTTAATTTATAATATATTTGTAAAAACTGACTATTACAAAGTCCAGCATAATTACTTCCTACACCATTTGTATAATAACTATTATAATTTGGGAAATAGCTTTCTAGTGCTGTTACAAAACTATCAGGATTTACATTAGGTTTATTTGTTAGTCCTGCTACTATCATTGCCATACTTGTTGGTCCACATCCAGAACTACTTATTGTTTTTCCTGGTGCACCGAATCTTCTATAAGCATAATTTCGTTGATAGTAATGTGGAAATGTATATCCCATTACTGATACTTTATCTGCATTAATGTAATCTTCGTTTGATCCAGTAGGTTTTTCTTTGCCACTAAATTGGTTTAAATACATTATTGCCTTATCTATTCTATTTTGCATACTTGAACTAGCAGCTTCTGCACTTGGTCTTTCAAAACAATAGCAAAATACTTTTGTAGCTGTTTCAATATTATCAGCATCTTTCCATTCTGATGGACTATGTTTTACCCCATCATAATAAGATTTGGAGGTAATTAATTGTTTTTCTGCAAAGCCATTTCCATTTGTTAATTCTGCAACCAAAAATTCAACTTGTGTATCTTCATCTTGCCATGTTTTTCCTTTAGATGCTGCATATGCTCTCAATTGTGCATTTCTTCCTTTACCGCTATCACGTGGATAATTTGTCCATTGACAAATTCCTATTCCTCCGTTAAATTCATCATATCCACCTTCTACTCTAGTAGGATCAAATGAACCTGACTCATGATGTATATTCCCCATGGCTCCTGCTACAGCAATATCACTAAGTCCTAAGTCTTTTAGAGCGAACCATACTTTTTCTTGTATAGTTCCACCATAAATTGGATTCGTTATAGAGCTAAAAGATAATTCGGATTCATAATAGCTAAAGTCAAAATTCATATTATATGTTTCATTTCCAGTTACTAAATATATTAAATGCCTAGTTACATCAACCATATTTGCAGTATCTGCATTTCTCTCTATTATATCAAGTAACCAACTTACACTTCCCATATTGGATAGTACTCTATATACATTTGTATCTTGGAATGCAAGATTTACAAAATTAGGGTCTGCATTTGGATCTTTATCAACTTTTGCTCTAGGTTTGCTAGGAGGTATTCTTTCATATTTGCTAAGAGTTGTTTCTGTACTTGATTCATATTGATGATTTATAGTTTTTCTACCAGTATAAGTATAACTTATATATGGAACTTTACTTGTTCCTGTCGTTCCTTGAACATGAGAATATGGTGGAAGAGCTTCCCATTCATTTGTACTTATATCATTATCCCAGTCTTCATCTGGCACTGAATTTTTATTAGTATTTATGGGTTGTTGTTCAATAGTATTTTTATAATTAATCATAACTTCCACAATCCATACATCAGCGTGCATTATTTCACATTGTATATTATCAGTATATGTTGTTATTGTATTTCTTATTTCATAATCATAGCCCTCTGTATCCCAACCATCATGTGAAGGTCTTTCTTTAATAGGTGTATGATTTCCTTTTAAGTATTCTACATATCTTTCTCTAAATTCTTCTCTATATTTTTCAGTATTTGTACTCACAACTTTATCAATATTGTCATATATTCCTATTTTTATCTCAGAATCATATGCTAAATCTGCTAAACTTAATACAAATTGATCACTTTTAGTCATTACTAGAAATGCCCATAAATATTCAAATGGTAAAGTATACTTTTGAACCATCATCTTGTAATTTATTGTCTGCTCTTCAATAGTATAATCAACAAATGATGCTTCTATAGAACTAGAGTCATCTTTATCTACGACATATCTGGAATCATAATATGCCGTAATTTCTTCACCAGTTATTCCAGCTCTTATTTTTTTTCTATTAGTTTGCCAAGTTGTATTATTACTATAAAAATCCCCTTCTTCTCTTTTCCAAGTTGCTATTTTTATATTTCCATTTTCATCTAAAGTAAAAAAGTTCAATACATCTGTATTTCCCATCAACTCATATCTTTCCATTTTTTCTTCGAACTCATCATTAGAAATCCATTTTAAAGTTATTGCTTGTTCTTGTTGAGTATCAGGGTCTGTTGTATATCTAACAAATTCTACAATTCCATTTAATTTATCTGGTGCTAGTCCTTCAATTTTTGGATATTGCGTTATAAGTTCTACATCTAGTAATTTTTGTAAATCTTCAGGTTTTTTTAAATATTTAGGATATACGTCATTTGTACACCATAAAATTTCTGCATGTGTAAGATCAGTTAATTTTGTTATTGTTTTCCCTAATTTTTCTTCTACATCAAAAATATCTATGATTTCTGCCTCTGTAAAATTTGCAATTTCTTCTTCTGTAAATCCCATATCTAAGAGTGATTGGTTTATTAATTTTTCTTTATCTACGCTAATACCATCTTGTAGCGTTGCTTGCGCTGTTTTAGTATATGTAGACGGATTACCTTTTTCATCTTTCCATGTTCCTTCTTCTATACTTAAAAACCACGTTATAGCACTCAATAATACCATGATAATAATAATCGGTATTAAAACTATTGCAACTTTAATTCCAATGCTAATAGCTATTCTTTTTATTGCATTTCTTACTTGATTTTTTGCAGGATTATTATTATTTTTATTGTTTTTATTATTATCTTGCTTTTCTGCCATGGCACCACCTTCTTTTTATATTCACTATATAAATTATATCATATCATTATCTATTTTTCTACTTTTTTCTCTGTATTCTTACAAAAAAAATTGCATTTTCATGCAATTTTTATAAATTTATTTTTATACTCTTTTTATCAGTATTATTATTGTTTATTATAACATCTGAAAATATTATCGATTTCATCTCAGCTTTACTACTACTATAAGCTTTTGAGAATTTAACTTCAATTTCTGTAGAAAAGTTTTTATTAACTTTTAGCATATTATCAATAAGTTCATTACTATAAGCATAATACTTAACATTGTTGCTATCTTGTAAATAAATTGTTTTTGGATCTTCCAATGTATCTAATACTATATTATTTTCTGATTGATTTTCAACTTTTATTTTATATATTTCATAGTCCATATAAATATGTTTTTCTATAATATTAAATTTTATATCGTCAATTATTTGTTCTTTATTAATTTCTTCTCTTCCAATATAATTATTTAAATTTAATTTAAGCTCATCATTTTCTTCAACTACTGTTATATTGTCTTGTATTCCTTGATCTGATAAATTTCCTGTACTCATCATATCGTTTAAAATATTTACTCTATATGTATTAAGAACCCAATTTTCTATATTTGCTATTTTTTTTGTATTTGTATTAAAAATTTGGTCATAATATAATGTCTTGAATTTTTCAATATTTTGATACATTTCGTTTTTACAATCTGTTGATACCAAATTATATGCTTGCTCTATATTTTGATTATTACATGCTGAAACAAATTCCTCAATTACCTTACTTGCATCTTCTAAGTCTTTTTCATCAACTTTTTCACCAGTTACTACTGATTCCTCATTTGTAATATGGGTATTTCCATTCCCTGAGTATGTTGTATCTATATTATTAATCCCATTAAGTTGATTTTGCTCATTTTGATTTTCCATTCTCATTAATTTGTTTAGCAATTGTATAGACAAGAAAACAAGAACTATAAATATTATGATAGCCCAAATTTTTTCTTTATTTTTATAATAAAATCTTCTTAATTTATGCATATTTATAGTTCTCCTCTCTTCATTAGAAATTAATTTGCTCTATATTTTCTCTCATTTTATCTATTTGTGGTTGTGAAGCTCCTGATCGTGCATATCTTTCCATAGCTTTGTCTAGATCTTCTTGTGTTTTAGCTATAGTTGATAATCTTGCTGCTGCTATATTTTGTTTACTTGCTTTATTATTTTTATCAAGTGACATTGCTTTCATAATTAAACTATTATCAGTTATACCATATTTTCTAAATTCTACTGCTTCATTCATAACTTTATCAATATCTGCTTTTTTAGTTAATCCAAATTTATCTGCATATAATTTTCTCATTTCAGCATCTTTCTTAAATTCTTCATCTTTTTTCTGGTTTATCATTTTTTTATAGTCGCTTCCATATCGTGTTTTTTGTATTTCTTCATGTTGATTTTTTACATTCTCTGAAATACCTGAAACAAAAGAAATACCTCTATTAGATAGTCCACTACCTATTGCTGAACCAGCATACATTCCACTTATTCCATATTTTAGTGCATCTCCAGGACTACCATTAGCAATTCCTGCAGCTAATCCTATCGCAGCCCCTGCACTACCCATTGTAATCTTAGCTACATCTTTTACACCTTTAGTAAATGTCTTTCCTGCCATATTTTTTATGTGACTTCCTGAGATATTTTTTCTGAAATTGTTTCTAAATGCTGTACCAAGATAACTTTTTGGTTTTTTTGAACTATTGTCTACTGGTTCTGGATCTATTTGTGGTTCAGGTTCAGGATCAGGATTATTATTACCATCATCTATAGGCTCCCTTTGATTATTTGATGGTCCTATGTATGTATTATCATTAGGATCATTTTCATCTAATAAATCATTTGGATTTTGTTCTCCTGGGTTTGGCTCACCTGAATCTCCTTCTTGGCCATTTCCTCCCGGATTATTTTCTTCTGGCTCATTTCTTCCTGTATTATTTCCTTGTTGACCTTCTGCTACAGCATCATCAAGTAGATTTGGTAGTCCATTTCCAGAATTTGCAGATCTATCTAAAAAGTCATTTTGAGATTCTTTAATTTTATCATTTCCTCCACCTGTTTTTTTATCTTCTTTTTTTCCGCTATTAGCAAAACTTCCTAGTGATTTCATTGCTGTCATTGTCATTGCTACACCTGCTGCACCTGCTAAGAATCCCGGTGATGATGCCTTATCAAATCCAAACATCTTTCTTAAGAATTTCTCTGCAGGTATCATAAATCCTATTACTACTAATGAATATACGACATTTTGACCTGCAATATCATATGCCATACTGATAAATATTATATATAATAACAAATGAAATGGTTGTATTATTAAATTATATACATATTCTTTCATCCACATTTCGAAAGCTTGTGCTTTTCCGTCTTTTATCTTATCTATTGGATATGTCATAGCAACAAATGGAGCTATTACTGTCAAAAATAATACATATAATAACCTCTTAAGATATGTGAATGTAAATAGTACTGTGAAGAAGACTAATACTAAATAACAAATTGCATATCCTACATATGCTGCCGTTCCATCTTTTCTCTGTGCTTCAAATCTAAATCTTCCTATTTGGTTTGTTTCCCATACAACTTGCCCGTTACCTGGTAATAAGTCTTCACTATATCCTTGATTTTTCAATTCTTCTGCTAATTTGTCTGCATCTTCTATTATAGTTACATCTCCATTAGCTTCTGCAATAGTTGATAACATATTTACAACATTATCTACAAATACATTAAGGAAAACCATAAAATAATGCATTACAAATATCAAACATATCGCTACAAGCCAATCTCCTAGCATTTGCTGATATTTAGCCTTTTCAGAAGCAATACTTGATGTCAACATTTTTATTCCTACATATATTAATACTAACATTAATCCAATTAAAGCAATATTTCTTATTGTATAATACCATTTTGCAATATTACTTTTTAATTCATATGCAGAATTATTAACAGATGTTACTATTCTTTCTCCATCATCTTCTTGAATTGTACCATCACCATTTTTGTCTTCATCGTAATAATACCTTTTTACTTTATAATCTTGCACCATTGATGTATCATCTATCTTCTTTTCGTTATATTCTTCAACTGTCATTACCTCTGTTGATGAGTCCTCTTTTTCTAATTCAACCATTACTGTTTTAGGATTGAATATATTAACATCAAATAGCAAAATTTGTCCTAAAAATATCTCTTCTGGACTTATATGAATTGATGGTAGAAATATATTATCTGGCATATCATCTGCAGATATAGCCGAATACGCAATATACACAGCAGCAGCATTAGCAACTGCTCCTATTATTCCACTAGTTAATCCTGCTGCTAGAATTGGTCCTACAAAAGGAATAAAAGCTGCTAGCCATCCTATAAATGCTACCGCACATAATCCTATTATTACGGACATTACTACTTTAAGAGCTGTTTTTATAACATCTAACCATGATGTTTCATTATTAAAAATCAATCCAGCTGGTGTTCCCATAATTGATTTATGTATAATTTCCATTATACCATCGCCTAAAACTAATATTAAATCAACAATAGGATCTAGTAATTGTCCACCAAGTGCTGATAATTCACTAGCAGCATTCGACCTAGGTGTTAGTATAAAGTTAAATATAGTTAAACATACACATAATGTAGCTATTAATTTAAATAAAAACTTTCTGTTTGTAAAAAAACTCATTTCACTACTCCTCTTAATTTTCTCTTCTACTTCTAGCTTCTACAAGTTTATTTAAATTCGTTTCTACAAATTCAAATTCTTTTTGTGTTGGAGTAATCTTTAGTATTGCAGTTTCTTGTCCAACTTTAAATAGTCCTTCACCTTTTCCGCAAGTTACTAAAAATCCAGCTTCTCCTTCACTTAATTTAAATACTTCTTTTAAATATTGTATTTCTGATTTATCTTGAGCTAAAAACAATTTTGTATCTGAAGATGTTAGAACAGCTTGAGCTTCTGGTTTTTCATAAAAGTCCTGGAATCTTTGTGAAACTACTGCTAATGATACATTTCTTTTTCTTGCACGCCTTGCCATAGTGTTTAAGAAATCTACTGCTTCTGGATATGGTAATAGCATCCACGCCTCATCTACTATAACTCTTTTCTTTCTAGCTCTTCTTTTATCTTCACTGTTTTTCTTAACAAATTTTTCCCAAATCCAAGTTAAAAGAATTTGTTGAGCAAGAGGTCTTGCAAATTTTTCTTCCAATTGGGAAATATCCAAATTTATAAATGGTGCTCCTTCTAGCAATTCAAATGTTGATTGTCCATCAAAATATGCCATTTGACCATTATATTCTCTTATGTACTGTTTCATTACTTTTAATAAATAACTGTAATGAAATCTATAATCCTCATTAGTATTTTCAGTTGCCTTTCTTTGGATTCTCTTATACCAAGAACCAATTGTTGGCATTTTTTTCTTTTCTCTATATAATTTATCATTTCTATTAAAACCACTTGCAGCTTCATATAAACTGTTTGGATCACTTGTAATTCCCATTCCCGCATATTCTTCTGCTACTGATTCTGCAATAATTTGTTTTGTTAATTCATTTACATCCTTACTTCTTGTACTTCCTCTCGCCATTGTTAGCAATGATTGTGTTACATCTTCTACTTTATTCTCTATATTTAATACTAATCTTTCTCTACCAGTTATTTCATCTCTAGCTGTCTCTGTTTCTATATCAAATAAATTTATTACTGTTTTTGATGTAGGACTTAATACTACATTTATTCCACCTAATGATTCAGCAACTATTGTATATTCACCTTCAGCATCCAATGCTAGACTTTCAATTCCCATTAATAATGATGATCTACTTATTAGCGTTTTCATTGTTACTGATTTACCAGCTCCTGATTTAGCAAATATAACCATATTATAATTTGTAAGTGAACTGTGAAAATTATCAAATAATATTGGTGTTCCTGTTTGTTTATTAAATCCTAGAGGTATTCCTGTTGAGTGACTTACGTCTGATGTTGTAAAAGGAAATACTGTTGACATAGAACGTCTATCAAATGTATGTTTTTTATTTATTTTATCTTCCATTAATGGCAAATTTGACTTAAATGCATCTTCTTGCATTGCCCAAGCAGTTTTTATTCCAACTAAAGATTTTGCCATTTCTGTCGATAATAATTTGGTCAATCTATCTAGATCTTCTAAACTATATGCAAATATTGTTGATACTACAGATGCTTCGTATAATTTATTAAATCCTGCTGCAATTTCATCTCTTAGTTGTTCTGCTTCAAATCTTTTTTGAGTAAGATTACTTTCTCTATTTATATTTCCTTTATCTGCTGCAACAATTCTTTCTGTTTCTAATTCATTTATTACTCTATTTAATTCATTTTGTGATCTTGCTTCTTGTACAGGTGTTATATAAATAGATGTATTTATATCTCCAAAAAAGTACATATCTCTAAATAGTTCAGGGAAAGTACACATTCTTGGTAATGTAGAAACAAAGAAACTTCTTGCATATTTCTTTACATTTGAAATTATTTCTAAATGATCTATATCTCTTGCATCTATTCCTGATGGTGCAATTAGTTCTTTTATATTTTTTTTCTTTAAAAACTGTACATTATTTTCATTGTTGTATTGTTGTAGCTTTTTTTCTTCCTCTTGTTTTCTTGCCATCTTGTTTACCTCCTTCTTCTTTAGTTTCTTCTAGTTTTTCTACAGCTAAATCTTTTACTTGTTTTCCTAAATATTTCTCATTATCTTCTAATATCATTCTTGCAACTTCATCTACTATATCATTCATATTTCTTTCTTTTTCTTCTGCTTGTCTTTGAATTTCTGATTTTGCTTCATTTACCTTTTCTCTAGCTTTTTTTATTGCTTTTTCTTGTATAATCTTATCTAACTCTCTAGCTTTTTTCTCATATACATCTTCAGCTGTTGAATATAATTCACTAAATCCTGCTTTAATCGCTTTATCTAGTCCAAATGTTTCTGCCTCATCTCTGTTATATGCCATGTATAATAATTCTATCAACTCATTTGTTCTTAATATTTTTCCTCTAACTCCACATGGATATATAGATGATATTATTGATTGACATCTAGTATATAATTCAGAAAAAGCCACATTTTTTAATTCTTCTTTATCCATTTTTTCATTTCCAGCTTCTAATGCAAAATATGGAACTACTATATAATAATTTTTACTTAATATATTTTTGTTTAAACTCATTTTTTCAGTATCTTGTATTACCGATGTACCATATTCTCTTAAATTAGATAATCTAGTTAATTCATAATATGCTTTTTGTATTCTTTCTTCTGAATAATTGCCAGAATTCCTCATCTGTTGATATCTCATCTGCATATTTTTATATTTATCTTCAATTTCTTTTAGTTTTTCTCTATATCCTTGTAAGCTATTTTCTAAGTTTATTGACCTTGTTTGTATGTATATCTGTATTGGGTTTCTTAATGTATTTAAAAATTGTACAAAAGATTCTTCTACGCTATTTTTTTCTATACTTGACATTAAGTCATAATTTACCCCTTGACATCCAATTACCATTAAATATCTTGTCCCATTTTTTTGTGATATCATGCTATCTTCTATATTGTCAAATTCCATAAAATTAAATATTGACTGCTTATTTTGTTCGTTTGTTGATGGGTTTGTAGTTGCATTTTCTACTTTAGGTTCTCTTTTCTTTTTCTCTTTAAAATGAAGATATACTAAAAATCCTATTAATATAAATATTGCTACTATAACAGGAACTAATATATATATTAGCATCTCTATTAATTGTGTTTTTGCTTGACTATTCATTTATTTTTCCTCCTTTGTAAAAACATATATTTTTTTATTATTCTTTTTGAATTTTATATATCTTTTTATAATATCATCTATATTTTCTCCGCCTGTTTTTCTCGTTATTTCTAAACCTGCAGTATCAGGAATCTTAAACATTCCTATAGCATACCCTATTAATGCAAATATTAATGTTATTACTATTCCAACAATAGACATTCCTAAAGCTGAAAATATAAGATAAAATATTATTCCTATAGCTCCCCCAAAACATGTAGTAATTAGTGATTTTGTTGAAAATATAAATAAAATTCTTCCCTCTCCTTTTACATTTCTTGGTAAATTATATGTTCCCATTTTTTCCTCCTTAGTTCTCTTATAATCATTCTATTATATTATAGCAAAAAAAAACGATAAATGGAAGTATTTATCGTTTTTTTGTTTAAATTTCTTAATTTTTTTTACTAAGGTGCTAAACTCTTAATAAAGTTATAAACTATGTTAGCTAATGTTGGTGCAAGGAATATACATACTGCACCTACAACATAAGGTATCATTGTTTTTTTGTATTCTGCTTTTTCTTCAGCACTACCCATCATATATTTAATACCTAATATTACTAATATTATTACAGCTAAAATAACACCTACTGTTTGTAATACACCTAATATTTTTCCACCAATATCTTGTATATCATTACTTGATGGTGCTACTGGAGTAATACTGTTTGGTGCTATAATTCCTGCACCAGATCCGCTACCACTACCTGTAGCTAATGCTACATTTGCTCCTATTGAAAATACTAATAATATTGTTGCTATAAATACTAATATTTTTTGTGTTTTTATACTCATTTTTTTCTCCTCCTTTTACATTTTTATTTATTGAAATCTGGTTTCCCAGAATTTAAATAACTTATGATATTTGTGATAAAATTTCTATTGCTAATTTCCATATTGCAAATGCTGAAAATACTACTATACATCCTATAATATATGGAAATAATGTTTCTTTTACTTTTGCTTGTTCTTCTATACTTCCAAACATATATTTTATTCCTAGCACAGCCCCTACCAATACAGAAAGTCCAACTCCTAATGCTAATAAAATATTATATATATGATCAATTTCTTTTTTCATTTTATCTCCATCCAGTACTGCACCTTGACTTTTTCCATCTGCTATGAAGTCATCTCCTTGTTGAAAAATATCTCCCCAAAAACTTGCTTCACTAGTTGGTATAAATGCAAAATTTATTATAATAATTATTAACAATATTTTTATTATTGTGTGGGAAATTTGCTTCACTACTATCAACTCCCCTCTTTTGATTATACAATATTTTTCTTTATTCGTCAAATTTAAATCTTTAGCCAAACACATCATGTGAAAAATTATATATTATATTTGGTATTACTGTACACGCTACTAAAAATATAATTCCTAATATATATATCAACATTGACTTTTTTAGATTTGCTTTTTCTTCAACACTTCCTAAAAGGTATTTCATTCCTAATAATACTAATATAATTACTGCTGCAACTACACCTACTGTAGCTATAACTCCTAACAATATACCTGCTTTATCTGCTAATTCTGATTCATCGCTTTCAACTGGATCCCAAAAGTCAGGGTTATCAACAGGGTCTTGAAATTTGCTCGAACTTATTCTATAGCTCTCCCCTTCTGCTAAAGCTGAAGTTTCTTCAGTATATCCATCCCATCCAAATGCTTCTATTCCATTCAAAAATATTACTATTATAAATATTGCAATTATCATTATTAATTTTTTTTCTATTTTCATAATTTCACCCACTTTGGCTATTTTACACACTATCATCTTAATTATATACTATTTAAAAGTTTCTTGCAAGTTTTTTTTACAAAATTCGTCTTTTTTTGATTTATCTGACTAATTATACTCATTTTACAAAAATCTTGCTTTTCTTTAGTTGCTTCAAATGTTCCTTTATTATCGTCAAAAGTGAATTTTGGTAATTCTTATATTATTAATGCTATATATAAAACAAAAAAGTGCGGATTTATTCACACTTTTTTGAAATTTATTCCATCTTTTCTAATTTATTTTGGAATTCATTTTGAAATTTAATAAAAAATTTTTTTATATTCTCCCAATCATATTTAACAAATGTCTTTGGCAATATTTCATCTTCTGCATCTTCAAAATAACTTAATCCCATAATTATATTTACATAGTTTATATTATCTCCACATTTTTGCATTAATCCATCTACTAATTCATCCACAGTAATATCGCATTTTTCTATTATATTATATAAATCAAAAAAATCTTTTTTTGCGCCACTTCCTCCTATTGCTACTATTTTCATTATTTCAATATCTAAAATACTTGCAAACTTTAAGTTTGGAATTTCTTCTGTTTTTTCAAAATCCTTTATTACTTTATTAGGATAATAGAAAAAACTGACCTACACTCCATTTAGAAGAACATCACATATACCTTTTTGATTTTGTATAATTTCCACTTTACCTATACTTTTTAATTCATTTAGTAATATTTCATTATTAAACCCACTTTTTACACAAAAATCAAAATCATAAGACTCTCTTAATCCTAATTGCAAAGATAATGCTGTTCCCCCTATCATATAATAGTCATCTATACTAACTACTTCTGATATTTTTTTTAACAATTCATATCTAGATTCATCGAATATATTCCAATACATTAATAATTCACTCTCCAATATTCATAGTTCATTCCCTGTACTGCTCTATAATATGCCATTTCTTCCTTTTTTAGATTAAACTGTTGTCTCAAATAATTGGCAACTAATGGTTTTAAATCTCTACTTTTTATTGCAACTTCTTTTATTTCTTCTAAACTATATGTATTTTTTATCCATTTTATTGCTTTCAAATCTCCATAACAATACAATCTGGATATTATATATCTTTTATTTTTCTTTATATCTAATTTTTCAAATTCTGTATCCCAAAAATATTTCTTTAATTCCTTTGGTATTTCCATTTCATACTCTCCTATACCAAAAATGTAGTACACTCTTATAGTATACTACATTTTACGACATTCTATATCTGGCGGAGATGAGAGGGTTCGAACCTCCGCGCCCATCTCTGGACCTAACTGTTTAGCAAACAGTCCCCTTCACCACTTGGGTACATCTCCATTATATTAAGAAAAGTTAGATAATATATACCTATCTAACTTTTTTGGCGGAGAGGGTGGGATTCGAACCCACGGTACGCTATAAACGCACGCCAATTTTCAAGACTGGTGCCATAAACCAACTCGACCACCTCTCCATTTGCTTGACAAATGTCAACGACAGTACTTATAATAGCATTTTTTAAAACATTTGTCAATAGTAATTTGAATATTTTTTTAATTTATCCTTTAATTAGATTTAACATTCTTTCTAGGTCTTCATTATTATTATATTCAATTATAATTTTACCTTTTCTTTTACCTTGGTCTAATTTTACTTTAGTTCCAAAAAATCCTTGGAATTTATCTTCTATATCATCATATAAATATTTATATCTTGGATCTAATCTTTTTTCTTTTTTAGTTGTTCTATTTTTGCTTTCAGCTTGTCTAACTGATTCTCCTCTTTCTATCATTCTAACAGCAACTTCATATTGTCTTTTTTCATCAGTTATTCCAGCAAGAGCTTTACAATGTCCTTCTGTTAGTTTACCCTGTTTTACTAATTCTAATACATCTGGAGCTAAATATAATATTCTAACAGTATTTGAGATACTACTTCTACTTTTACCAAGTTTTTTAGAAACTTCTTCTTGAGTCATACCATACTTGTCCATTAAATTTCTTATCCCTATTGCTTTTTCATATGGATTTAAGTCTTCTCTTTGTATGTTTTCTATTAAAGCAATTTCTTTATTTGTTTGTTCATCATTTTCTCTTATTATTGCTGGTATTTCTTCTAAACCTGCTAATTTAGCAGCTCTCCATCTTCTTTCTCCTGCAACAATTCCAAAATATCCATCTTTTTGAGACACAACAATTGGTTGAATAACTCCATATTCTTTGATAGATTCTGCCAATTCTTCTAATGATTCTTGATTAAAAGCTTTTCTTGGTTGGTCTCTATTTGGTTCTACTTCTGTTATTTTTAATGTTCTTAAATTACCTTTATCTATTTCTTCTAATACTGGCTCCTCAATTGTTGCTCCTCCAAATAGAGCATCTAATCCTTTTCCTAATCCTGTCATCTTTGCCATAATAATCTCCCTTTCATAATTTATTATCCATTATTTTTTAAAAGCTCTTTTGTGAACTTTTCATAAGCTTTTGCCCCTTTTGATCTAGGGTCATATAAAGATATAGGCATTCCATAACTTGGGGCTTCGCTAAGTCTTACATTTCTAGGGATTACAGTTTTATACACTTTATCTTCAAAATATTTTTTAACCTCTTTAACTACTTGATTAGAAAGATTTGTTCTAGCATCATACATTGTAAGTAAAGCTCCCTCTATTTCAAGGTTTTTATTTAAATGTTTCTTTACTAAATTTACAGTATTTAACAATTGTCCTAGTCCTTCTAATGCAAAATATTCACATTGTACTGGTATTAAAACACTATCTGATGCTGTAAAAGCATTTAATGTTATTAATCCTAATGATGGTGGACAGTCAATTAATATATAATCATATTGGTCTTTGATGACATCTAGTTTGGTTTTTAATCTTTGTTCCCTTGAAAGCATTGATACAAGTTCAACTTCAGCTCCAGCCAAACTAATGTTTGATGGACATACTTTTAAATTTTTTATTGCTGATTCTTGTATTGTTTGATTAAATTCTGTGTCTCCTACCAATATATCATATACTGAAAATTCTATCTCTTTTGTAATTCCTAATCCACTTGTTGCATTTCCTTGTGGATCAGCATCTATTAATAAAACTTTTTTACCTTTTTTGGCTAGAAGTGTACTTAAATTGACTGTGGTTGTAGTCTTTCCTACTCCCCCTTTTTGATTTGCTACTGATATTACTTTTCCCATGTTATTCCTCCATTTATAAATTACACTATAATAATATATAATATTAATAAATATGTCAATAACTTTATTGAATTTTTCACAAAGATTTTTTTAATTTATATCAAAATAAAAATATAACTATTGAATAAGACAAAGACCACCGACGAAGACCCAGAATATGTTTTTGGCTATGAAATAGTTATATTTTTATTTTGAAAATATTACGAAAAATGCTCCACGTTTTTTTCGTGGAGCATTTCTATTATTTAATTGGTTCTTTGCTTGGTGTTCCTGCTTTTCGAGGATACTTATTAGGTGTTTGTTTTTCTTTATTAATTATAATTATTGTTCTTCCTATATCACTTTCTGGCAAATTAAATTCTTCTACTTTTCCTATTGTTCCACCAAGAACATTTATCGCATTTTTAGCTTGATTAATTTCTTCTTCTACTTCTGATGCTTTCATACATATACATTTTCCATTAATTTTAACCAATGGAATTAAATATTCTGATAATGTTGATAGATTTGCTACTGCTCTTGAAGTTGCAATATCAAAACTTTCTCTATATTTTTTATTTTGCCCAAAATCTTCTGCTCTTGAATGAATAATTTCAACATTTTTTAACTCTAATTTATCAATAACTTCTTGTAAAAAAATCAATCTTTTATTTAATGAATCTACAAGTGTTATTTTTAAACTTTCATTAGTAATACTTAATGGAATTCCAGGAAAACCAGCTCCTGTACCAACATCTACAACTTTAGAATCATCTTTTATTTCTTTTAAAATAGTTAATGAATCAATAAAATGTTTTAAAATTATTTCATTTGGTTCTGTAATTGCTGTTAGGTTCATTTTTTCATTCCATTCAATTAGCAAATTCATATAGCTGTAGAATTTTTCTAATTGCTCCACGTTTAATTTTATATCAAGTTTTTTTTGCATTTTTTCAAAAAATACTTCTTTTTCCATAATTACTCTCCTTTCTTTTTTATTGTTTGTAAATATACTAATAATACTGATATATCTGCAGGAGAAACTCCTGAAATCCTTGAAGCTTGCCCTATTGAGTGTGGTTTGTGTTTATTTAATTTTTGTCTTGCTTCTAGACTAATTCCTTTAATTTCATTATAATCTATATCTTCTGGCAATAATTTTCTTTCCATTTTTTTAAATTTTTCTACTTGTGCTTCTTGCATTTTTATATATCCTTCATATTTTACCTGTATTTCTACTTGTTCTCTTACTTGTTCAGGCAAATCTTGTCTATCTTTATCAATTGCTTCAAGTGAAGCATATGTAATTTCTGCCCTTTTTAACAATTCTGCAAGCTTTACACCTGTTGATATTTCTGCTGTCCCGCATTTTCTTAAAAATTCGTTTACTTCTTCTGTTGGTTTTATTACTGTATTTTCAAGTCTCTTTTTTTCTTGTTCTATTTTCTTCTTTTTTTCTAAGAATTTATTATATCTTTCTTCAGAAATCAAACCAACTTCATATCCTTTTTCAAGTAATCTTATATCTGCATTATCTTGTCTCAAAAGTAGCCTGTACTCTGCTCTTGAAGTCATCATTCTATATGGCTCATTTGTTCCTTTTGTAACAATATCATCTATTAAAACTCCTATATAAGCCTCTGTTCTATCTAATATTAATGGTTCTTTTCCTTTTATTTTTTGTGAAGCATTTATTCCTGCAATTAATCCTTGTGCTGCAGCTTCTTCATATCCTGAAGTTCCATTTGTTTGTCCTGCAAAAAATAATCCATCTATGTTTTTATATTCTAAAGATAATTTTAATTCTGAAGGGTCTATACAATCATATTCAATTGCATATGCGGGTCTAGTAAATTCTGCATGTTCAAGCCCTGGTATTGTCCTATACATTGCTATTTGTACATCTTCAGGTAATGATGAACTCATTCCTTGTATATACATTTCATCAGTATCTAGTCCTACTGGCTCTACAAATACTTGATGTCTTGGTTTATCTGCAAATCTTACGACTTTATCTTCAATTGATGGACAATATCTTGGTCCAGTTCCTTCTATTACTCCTGCATATAATGGAGATCTATGTAAATTTGCTCTAATTATTTTATGTGTTTCTTCAGTTGTATATGTTAAATAGCAATCTACTTGCTCAAATGGCTTCATTTTATCTTCAAATGAAAATGGTATTATGTCTACATCTCCTTTTTGAACTTCCATCTTTGAAAAATCTATACTTCTTCTATTTATTCTTGCAGGTGTTCCTGTTTTAAATCTTACTAAATTTACTCCTATTTTCTTTAAAGACTCTGATAGCTTATTAGCTGATGCTACTCCATCTGGGCCACTTTCTTCTGAAAAATCTCCTATAAATATTTTTCCTTTTAAATATGTTCCTGTTGCTACTATAATTGACTTAACATTGTATATTGCACCAACACTAGTTTCTATTGATTTTACCTTATCGTTTTCTATTTTTATGTCAACTATTTCTGCTTGTTTTACATATAAATTTTCTTGTTTTTCAAGAGTATGTTTCATTTCCATCTGATATCTTTTTCTATCTGCTTGTGCTCTTAATGAATGTACTGCCGGCCCTTTTGATGTATTTAACATTTTTATCTGTATCATTGTTTTATCAATATTTTTTGCCATTTCTCCACCAAGTGCATCTATTTCTCTTACTAGATGTCCTTTTGAACTTCCTCCTATATGAGGATTACATGGCATATTTGCAATTGCTTCAAGACTTATTGAAAATATCAATGTTTTCATTCCTAGCCTTGCAGCTGCTAGTCCTGCCTCACATCCTGCGTGTCCTGCTCCAATTACTGCTATATCATAATCTCCTGCAAAATAACTCATTTTATTCTCCTCTTTTCTATTTTTTATATTACTCTAATTCTTCTCAAAATCGTTATATTTCGTTTTTTGCTGTTTTTGTGTTAAATTATATGTCTACAATTTTAAATTGTCTTATTTTTGATTTATTTGCCTAAGCAAAATTTTGAAAATATTTCATTTATTATATCATCTGTTACAACTTCACCTGTTATTTCTCCTAAATCCTCTAAAATCTCTTTTAAGTATAAAGCTATGATATCTATAGGCATATTCATTTTTAATGCCTCATTTGACTTTTTAACGTTTTCTATGGCCTTTGAAATTATATTCTTGTGACGTATATTTGTAATTAAAATATTATTATCTAAATTAATTTCATTTAAATTAAACATTTCTGATATTTTATCATAAATTTTTTCTATTCCTTCTTTATTTAGTGCTGATATTTTTAATATATTTTTTGTCACTTTTGTTAATCTTTCATCATCTTCTTTTATAGTAGGTGTTAAATCTATTTTATTTAATAATATTATTACTTTTTTATTTTCTATCATTTTTAAAATTTCATTATCTTCTTTTGTTAATTCCTTTGAACTATCAAATATTGCAATTATTAAATCAGCCTCTTCTGCTTCTTTTATTGATTTTGTTATACCTATTTTTTCTACTTCATCCTTTGCTTCTCTTATTCCTGCTGTATCAATAATTTTTAAAGGTATACCATTTATTGTTACAAATTCCTCTATTGTATCTCTTGTAGTTCCTTCTATATTTGTTACAATTGCTCTATTTTCTTTTAATATCGCATTCAAAAGTGAAGATTTTCCTGCATTTGGTTTTCCTATTATTGCAGTTTTTATTCCTTCTTTTATTATTTTTCCATCATCAAATGATTTTTCTAGTCTTTTTAGTTTTATATCAATACTTTCAAGCATATTTCCTATTTCATTTTCTTGAACTTCTGGTACATCATATTCAGGATAATCTATTGTTACATCTACATTTACTAATACATCTAATATTTCTTGCTTTATCTGTTTTATTTCTTTTGATAAATATCCTTCTAATTGTTTAATTCCACTTTTCATCTCTTTTTCTGATTTTGCATTTATTACATCTATTACTGATTCAGCTTGTGCTAAGTCTATTCTACCATTTAAAAATGCTCTTTTTGTAAATTCTCCTGGTTCAGCTAGCTCTGCCCCATTTTTTAAACATATTTCTAATATTTTTTTCTCTACTATATTTCCACCATGTGAATTTATTTCGCACATATCTTCTGTTGTATAGCTTTTAGGAGATTTAAAATAAGAAACTAATACTTCATCTATTATTTCTTCCCCATCTACTATATTTCCATATTTTATTGTATATCCTTTTATTTCTTCTATTTTTTGTGGATTTTTTGGCTTAAATATTTTTTCTATTATTTCAAATGTTTTTTCTCCACTCATTCGTATTATTCCGATTCCTCCAATTCCTGGTGCTGTAGCAATTGATACTATTGTGCTCATAATTACCTCCTATTAAAAATAGCCAAAGCTCTTATTTTTAATCTTTTGATTAAAATCCGAACTTTGACTTCCGATTTTTTATTATTTTTTTGAAATTACTATTTTTCTATGTGGTTCTTGTCCAATACTTCTTGTTTCTACTTTTGGATTGTTTTGTATAAAACTATGTATTATTTTTCTTTCATATGCTTGCATTGGTTCAAGTATAATTGTTTTTCCTGTTTTTTCAACTATTTGAGCTTTTCTTTTAGCAAAATCTTCTAATGTTTTTACTCTTTTTTCTTTATATCCTTCAATATCTAATCTTACTATCACTCTATTTTCAGAGGTTTTATTTGATATTGCTTTTAAGATATTTTCTAAAGCATATAATGCTTCTCCTCTATATCCTATTAAATTTCCTATTTTTGATCCAGTTATTGATACATAAATACATTTATCTTTTATATTTATTTCATATTTTGTATCTTCTGGGAATTTTTTTATAAATTCTTCTAAGAATTTTTCTATATCTTTTTTTGCTTTTTCTAATTCTTCTTCTGTTGTTTCTATTTCAAATTCCTCAGGCTTTTTAGCCTCTTTTTCTTTTATTTCTACTTTTACAATTTTAGGTGCTAATATATCAAAAAAGCTTTTTTTATTTTCTTCTATAACTTTTATTTCAACTAATTCTTTTGGTAAATTTATTTGTTTTAAACCTTTTTCTATTGCTTCAGCTGTTGTTTTTCCTTCAGAAATAACACTTTTTGCCATTTATTTTTCCTCCTCATCTTTTATAAGTTTATTTAATGCTAATCTTTCAACAATCATTAATAAACTATTTGTTAGCCAATATAAAGCTAGTCCTAATGGCGCTATTAAAGCTACTGCTAAATACATTATTGGAAACATTAATGACATATTTTTATTCATCTGAGCCATTGGGTCAAACTCTTCTTCTTTCTTTTCAACTAATGCTTTTTCTTTATCTGTTTCTTTTATTTCTTTATCCTTCTTTTTACCTGATGTCATACTTGTTGTCATTCTCATTGATATTACTGAAACTATAACATATAATGCTGGTATTATATATGCTTTCCAATCTGAACTTTTTGTAGGTATTTGTGCTAAATTAAGTCCTAAGAAATCCATATTCATTTTCATTGAGTCTAATTCTTCATCATTTATTTCTGATTTTTTTACTTTGTCATCTTCATTTACATCTTTATTTCTTAGTTCTTTTATATTGTCTATTTCTCTTATTATATCTATTTCTGGATATCCACTTAATTCACTTAATTCATATTGTTTTATCATTGTTGAATATTTATTAATTACGTTTGGATCTATTTTTTTCATGTATGTTAATGGTGATCTTACTAAATAAAATACTGCTAATAATAAGATTAATTGCACAATTGCACTTAAACATCCACTAAAAGGATTTATTTTTTCTGTTTTATATAATTCAATAGTTGCTTGGTTTAACATCTCTGGATTGTTCTTATATTTGAATTGTATTTCTTTCATTTTAGCTTGCATTTTTACATTTTTTTTCATTGTTTTTTGCTGTTTTATTGATATTGGTATCATCAATATTTTTATAAGTATTGAAAATAATATAATTGCAAGTCCATAATTTTGTACAAAATTATATATAAAATTTAATATATAACCAAATAAACTCGCTAAAAAATCTATCATTTTTTACCCCTTTCTATTTTAATGGGTCATATCCTCCTTTTGAAAAAGGATTACATCTTAAAATCCTTTTTGCTCCTATTATACTTCCTTTGAATGCTCCATATTTTTCTATTGCTTGTTTTGTATATTCAGAACAACTAGGATAAAATTTGCATCTTATATTTTTATATTCTAAAAATTTTGATATATTTTTTTGATAAAAATTTATTAAAAATATACATATTTTCTTCATTTTTTCTATTCTTCTTTTACAATTTTTGCCTTTTTAAAACAATTACTCATTAGTTCTAAAATTTCACTATATTTTAAATTGTTTAAATCATAATCTTTTTTTATTAAAACAACTATAGAATTCCCTTCTGTTAGTTGATTTTCTAGGTTTTTATAACATTCTCTAATTATTCTTTTTGCTCTATTTCTCTGGAAAGCTTTTCCATTTTTAGTTCCTATTGCAATACCTAGAAAATTAACTTTTTTGTTGTTTTTTAGAACTACTATTTGTAATTGTTTTTCTATATAAAATTTACCCTTTTCTAATACTGATTTGAATTGGTAATTCTTTTTTAACATTTCTGTATTTTTCATTTTTTCTCCCCTATTCCTTGTTTATAAAAGGCTTTTTGGGCATTTTTATTATCTTACAAAAACAACTAAAGGCCTTAGACCTTTAGCTCTTTCCATTAAGCACAGATTTTTTTTCTTCCTTTTACTCTTCTTGCTTTTAATATGTTTCTTCCTGATCTTGTTGACATTCTTTTCATAAATCCATGTTCTTTATTTCTTTGTCTATTTTTTGGTTGGAATGTTCTTTTCATTATTGCACCTCCTAAATTTTAAAGTTATATATTAATTCCTTTTGGAAATATTTGTTACAAAATAACAAGTATATCGATTATACATCAAAACTATCGTTTTTGTCAATACTTTTTCAAAAAATTTAAATTTTAAAAATTTACTATTGATTTTTGAAAAAAAATAATGTATAAAAAAGAAAAATTTGTAATATTTTTGTAATATTAGTAAGTTTTCCACAGAAATTTTCAAAATTATCCACATTTTAAAAAATTTATCCACAATTCTATTGACTATTTGTGTAATATTTTGATATTATATGGGAAATGAAAAATAGGGGATAAAGAGTTCAAAAAATTCGTTCGTAAAAAATTCACTATTTATTACATAATTATTACAAAGTTATCCACATGTGTGGAAAACTTTGTGGATAACTTTATAATTTTTATATATTGAAAGGATGTTTTAAAATGCAATATGACAAAGATGAACTACTAAACCAAGCAAAATTACTATTAAAAGACGAAGTAACTCAGATTGCATATAATACTTGGTTAAAAAGATTAGAAATAGCTGAAATGACTGACGACCACATAGTTTTTAAAGCTTTTTCTGAGTATCATCACGACTTATTAAAAACACGATATGCTGATTTAATCCTTAATACATTTCAATACTTAACAAATAAAGAATGGACATTTTCTGTAATTTATGATGAAGACAAAAAACAAGTAAAAGATGAAACTATAATATCAAATTCACAACAAGATAATAATCAAGATGCAGATTTAGAAGTTTCAAACAAAACACTTAATCATAAATATACATTCGAAACTTTTGTAGTAGGAAATAACAACCGTTTTGCACATGCAGCAGCAATAGCAGTAGGGGATAAGCCAGGCGAATCTTATAATCCACTTTTTTTGTATGGTGGTGTAGGTCTTGGAAAAACACATCTTATGCATGCTATTGGTAATAGAATTTTGCAAAACAATAGGTCTACAAAAATTTTATATGTAACATCAGAAAAATTCACAAACCAATTAATAAATGCAATTAAAGACAACAAAAATGAAATATTTAGGAATAAATACAGAACAATTGATGTTTTACTAATAGATGATATTCAATTTATAGCAGGAAAAGAAAGAGTTCAAGAAGAATTTTTCCACACATTTAACGCATTATATGAAGACAAAAAACAAATTATAATCTCAAGTGATAAACCTCCAAGAGATATTCCATTTCTTGAAGATAGGTTAAAATCAAGATTTGAATGGGGATTATTAGCAGACATTTCTTGTCCTGATTATGAAACTCGTTTAGCAATACTTAGAAAAAAAGCTCAAGATGAAAATATTGTTGTAGATGATATTATATTATCAAATATAGCAAATAAAATCGATTCAAATATAAGAGAATTAGAAGGAGTTTTTAATAAAATCATTGCTAGAGCTTCACTTACACATAGTCCAATAACAATAGAATTGGCAGAAAATACCATTAATGAATTTAAAGCAGCAAATGAAAAAGTATTATCTTCTGATTTTGTACAAGAAACAGTAGCAAAATATTTCAACATAAATAAAGAAGATTTATCAAGTAATAAAAGATCAAATGAAATTGCATTTCCAAGACAAATTGCAATGTATCTATGTAGAGAAGTAGCAAATATGTCTTATCCTAAGATAGGAGAGGACTTTGGAAATAGAGATCATTCAACAGTTATGCACGCATGTAAGAAAATTGAAAAAGAAGTTAAAGAAAAAAATAATACAAAATTAATTGTGGAAAGTGTTAAAAACATAATCATAAATGGTGAACAATAGAAAAGTAAATAGATTAGTAGGTCCAAATAAAAAAAATGTTCTACAAATAAATTTTCGGTTACATTTAAGTTATCTTTACTTACGGAACAGCTAGGTTTGATATCCACAACCAATTGTGAATTTCTTGTTGATAAACTGTTAATAAGTAAGTTATCCATAATTACAAATTAATAGTGTGGAAAAAATGGTAAGCTATCCACAAAATTATACACAAGATTTTTTCTTAGGGTTACATACTTTCCACATAGTTTTCCACATTATCCACAGGACCTAATACTATTACTACTAATAATATTTATATTATATTTAATAATAATAAAGGAGAGAGGCAAAATGAAAATCGTTTGTTATAAGGATAATATCCTTAAAGCACTAAATTCCGTAGTAAAAGGTGTTGCTTCTAAAACAACAATGCCTATATTAGAAGGAATACTTATACAAACTAATGATAAAGAAATAAAATTAACAACTTATGACTTAGAAATCGGAATAGAATATGTGATGGAATGTGAAGTTATAGAACAAGGTTCAACAGTAGTAAATGCAATAATGTTTAGTGAAATAATAAGAAAATTACCTGATACAGAAATAAATATTTCTTTAAATTCAAATAATTTATTAGAAATAGAATGTGAAGGTGCATTATACAAATTAACAACAATGAACCCTGAAGAATTTCCAGAATTACCAAAAATAGAAGTAGAAAATTCAATTGATTTAGAACAAAATATGTTAAAAAATATGATTAAAAGAACAATATTTGCAGTTAGCAATGAAGAAAATAGACCAATATTCACAGGTTGTTTATTCGAAGTGGAAAACAATAAGTTAAATGTTGTTGCAGTAGATGGATTTAGATTAGCATTAAGAAGTATATATTTACCAACAAAAGTAAATGATTTTAAAGCAGTAATACCAGGAAAAACATTAAATGAAGTAAATAAAATATTATTAGATTCATTTGATCACATAAAAATAGGAGTTGCTAAAAATCAAGCATTATTTGAAATGGAAAACTGTAAAATAGTAACAAGAATATTAGATGGAGAATTTTTAAACTATAAATCAGTAATACCAAGCAATTGGGAAACAAGAATAAGAGTAAATAAAAATAATTTACAAAATAGTTTTGAAAGAATAAGTTTAATTTCAGCTTCATCTATAGAAAAAGAGAAGAAATATCCTGTAAAAGTTTCTGTTGATATTGGAAAAATAACAATATCTTGTACAAATCAAACAGGAGAAGCAAAAGAAGAAATATATATTTCAACTGAAGGTAAAAATATTGAAGCAGGATTTAATCCAAAATATTTCTTAGATAGTTTAAAAGCAATAGATGATGAAGAAGTTTTTGTTGAATTTGGAACAAACATATCCCCATGTTTAGTAAAATCTGTGGAAAACAATGACTATGTTTATATGATTTTACCAATAAGATTAAAAGAATAATTATTTTTGTCAGAGGGATTTTCCTCTGACAGTTTTTTTGATAAATAAGAAAAAAAGAATAAATTAGAATAAATTAGTAAAAAAAAGAAAAAAAGAGATTTTAAAGTTTTTTGAATAAATAATAAAAAAATATTAAAAAAATAATAAAAAATAGAAAAAAATTAAATTAAAAAAATAAAAAATAAAGAAAAAATTAAAAAAAATTAGAAAAAAATAAAAAATAATTAAAAAAACGAAGCGCGAAAATCCAAAATAAGCCGTTTTTATTTTTTGATAATATAATTTTATATTTAAAAAATCACAAAAAAATAATAAATAATACACAAATGGAGAATAATATGTGGATAAATAATATTAAATTAACCAATTTTAGAAATTATGATAATGAAGAAATAAAATTAAATAAAAATATAAATATATTTTTTGGAGAAAATGCTCAAGGAAAAACTAATATAATAGAATCAATATATTTATGTAGTATAGGAAAATCATTTAGGACAAGTAAAGAAAAAGAATTAATTAAATTTGAAAAAGAAAAAGCAGAAATAGAAATTAAATTTAATAAAAATGATAGAGATGGAAAAATAAAAATAGAAATAGGGGATAAAAAAAATATTTATTTAAATGGAATTAAATTAAAAAAATTAAGTGAATTATTAGGAAATATAAATATTGTAATTTTTACACCTGATGATATAAATATTTTAAAAGGTGGACCACAAAATAGAAGAAAATTTTTAGATGTTATGATTAGTCAATTAAGACCAAATTATATGCATTTATTAACATTATATATGAAAACTTTAGAACAAAGAAATAATTATTTAAAGCAAATAAAATTAGAAAATAAAGATGAAAATTTATTAGATATTTGGGATGAAAAATTAGTTGAATATGGAATAAAAATATATGAATACAGAAATGAATATATAGAAAAAATAAAAAATAAAATAAAAAATATTCATGAAGATATTACACAAGGAAAAGAAAAAATAGAAATTAAATATTTTTCTGACGCAAGTACTAGACAAAATTTTTTAAATGAGTTAAAATCAAGAAGAAAGTTAGATATTATAAAAGGATTTACAACAAAGGGTATACACAGAGATGATTTTATGATATATATAAATGGAAAAGAAGTAGAGATATATGGTTCACAAGGACAAAATAGAACATCAATACTTTCATTAAAACTTTCAGAACTTCAAGTTATTTATGATGATATTGGAGAATATCCAATATTATTATTAGATGATTTTATGTCTGAATTAGATAACAAAAGAATAAAAAATTTTTTAGATAATATAAATAACATTCAAGTAATAATAACATGTACTGAAAAAATAAGGCTTGAAAATTTAAAATATTTTTTATATAATGTTGTGGACGGAGATGTTATAGAAAAAGAATAAGTACATTTTGAGATGAAAAATTTTCCAATTTTGTGCTATTGAAAGGAAGGAAAAAGAATGGAAAAATATGAACACGAATATGGAGCAGAACAAATACAAGTATTAGAAGGATTAGAAGCAGTAAGAAAAAGACCTGGAATGTATATAGGAAGTACATCAATAAGAGGATTACATCATTTAGTATATGAAATAGTTGATAATGGTGTTGATGAAGCATTAGCAGGATATTGTACAGAAATAAATGTAATTATAGAAAAAGGAAATGTAATAAGTGTAGAAGATAATGGTAGAGGAATACCTGTTGAAATACACCCAAAAACACATATATCTACAGCAGAAACTGTTTATACAGTTTTGCATGCAGGAGGAAAATTTGGGGGAGATAGTGGATATAAAGTATCTGGTGGATTACATGGTGTAGGTGCATCAGTTGTAAACGCATTATCAAATTGGGCAGAAGTAACAATCCAAAGAGATGGTGGTTTATTCCAAATGTATTTTGAAAAAGGAAAAACAGTAAGAAAACTTGAAAAAATTGGAGAATCTAAGAAAACAGGAACAAAAGTTAGATTTCTTGCTGATGATACAATTTTCGAAACACTTGAATATGATTATGAAACATTAGAAACAAGATTTAGAGAAATAGCATTTTTAACAAAAGGATTAAAAATAACAATAGAAGACCAAAGAGGAGAAGAACCTAAAAAAGCAGAATTTTGTTTTGAAGGAGGTTTAAAATCTTTTGTTGAATTTTTAAATAAAAATAAAGAAAAATTACATCCACAACCTATATATATAGAAAAAGATGGAGAAGTTCCAGTTGAAATTGCTATTCAATATACTTCAAGTTATTCAGAAAATATACATACATTTGTAAATAATATAAATACAATAGAAGGTGGAACACATTTAGAAGGATTTAAAAGAGCATTAACAAAAGTATTTAATGATTATGCTAGAGGTCACAATTTCTTAAAAGATAAAGATTCAAATTTACAAGGTGAAGATATAAGAGAAGGAATTACTGCAGTAGTTTCTGTAAAAGTTAAAGAACCACAATTTGAAGGGCAAACAAAAACAAAATTAGGAAACAGTGAAGTAACAGGTGTTGTACAAAGCATGGTAAATGAAGCATTATCAACATTTTTAGAGGAAAACCCAAATGTAGCAAAAGCTATATTGGAAAAATGTGTAAGTGCTGCAAGAGCAAGAGAAGCTGCAAGAAAAGCTAGAGAATTAGTACGTAGAAAAAGTGCATTAGAAACATCTACATTACCAGGAAAATTAGCTGATTGTAGTAGTAAAGTTGCTGAAGAATGTGAAGTATATATAGTAGAGGGAGATTCTGCAGGAGGAAGTGCAAAACAAGGAAGAGACAGAAGATTTCAAGCTATATTACCACTTTGGGGAAAAATGCTTAATGTTGAAAAAGCAAGAGCAGATAAAATATATGGAAATGATAAATTAAATCCAGTAATAATTGCGATTGGTGCAGGAATTGGAAATGAATTTGATATAACAAAAATAAGATATGGAAAAGTAATAATTATGGCTGATGCTGATGTAGATGGAGCACATATTAGAACATTATTATTAACATTTTTCTTTAGATATATGAGACCACTTATAGAAAATGGAAATGTTTATTTAGCACAACCACCATTATTCAAATTATCTAAAAAAGGAATGCAAGATATCTATTGTTATACAGATGAAGGATTAGAAGAAGCATTTAAAGAATTAGCTGAAAAAGGTATTGCAAGAGATACAGTTTCAATTCAAAGATATAAAGGTTTAGGAGAAATGAACCCAGAACAATTATGGGAAACAACAATGGATCCAGAGAGAAGAACATTAATACAAGTTACAATGGATGATGCAATTAAAGCAGATGAAATATTTACAATTTTAATGGGTGATGAAGTTGATCCTAGAAGACAATTTATAGAACAAAATGCAAAATTTGTAAAAAATCTAGATATATAAAATTAAGAGGATTCCTCAATCAAGGAATCCTCTTATCTATAAAGCTAATACCAATCTCCACTCAAACTAATATACATAGTGGTCTAATCTAATGTATATTGCTATACAAATAAACTATACACCACATATATTAATCAGTTGCTCGACTATAAATATATTAGTAGGAACCATATTCATCCTCGAGGGACTATTAACAATCCCATATAATATAAGAATAATCTTAGTTCAAATATATTACATATAATTTAACCATATAGAAAATATAAAAATAATCCTTGAAAATTTAAATAAGATACAGCCTACATACACATAATATATTCTTATCGCCGACATATATTGATCTATAAAAATAAACCAATATACATCTTTGCTCGAATATTAATGAACTAAATTTTAATCCATTAATACTCTTCACTCAACTGATATTAACCTTATACAAATATTATGTACAATTTTTTTTATTTTATTCAAAAAAATTTCTTGACAAAAGAAAAAAATGATAGTAGAATATTTTCAATGTAAGAGTTGTTTTCATAAATTAGAAAGGAGGAAAAAATTAAATCAATACAAAAATGGATACCAATAGAAAAAATTTTTGAAAGAGGAATTATTAAATTAAATAAAAATAAATATGTAAAAATATTAAAAATAATTCCAATAAATTTTAATTTAAAAACACAATTAGAAAAAGAAGCAATTTTAAATGCTTATAAAATTTTTTTAAAATCATGTAATTTTGATATTCAAATATTAATTCAAAGTAAAAAAGAAAATTTAAATCAACACATTAGCAATATTAAAAATTCCAAAGAAAATTTAGATATTATAAAAAAATATAAAGAAGATTATATTAATTTTATTCAAGAAAAAAATAATAAAAATAAATCTTCATCAAAAAACATTTATTTAATAATAAATAATAATAAAATAAAATCAGAAGAAGAAAATATATTTCAAGAATTAAATGAAAAATATTTTAAAATAAAAGAAAATTTATCAAGATGTGGAAATATAGTATTAGAATGTTCAAAAGAAGAAACAAAAGAAATAATATATTCTTTTTTAAATTCAAAAAAATTTTTAAAATATTAAAGGAGTGATATTAATTTTAGAAAAAGGAAAATTCACGGAAAAAGATTATGTAAGTCCATCTTATTTGAATTTAAATAATCCAAAATATTTAGAAATAGATGAGATTTATTATTCAGGATTAATTATAGTAAATTATTATAGAGAATATGATGAATTAATATTAAAAACATTAATGGAAACAAATGTAAATATTAATATATCAATATTTTATGAAAAAATAAATAATTTAAATGCAATAAAAGAATTAACATATAATATTGGTAATGTGGGATTCGAATTAAAAGAAGGAAAAGAAAATAGACAAGATATAGATATTGCACTTTTTTCATATAATGATGCAAAATATATTAGAAAAGAAATTCAAATAAATGGTGAAGAAATTTATTATTTATATATTTATTTAAATATTTTTTCAGAAACTAAAGAGGAATTAGAAAAAAATTTAGATAAAATAGAAGCTTTATTACAAAGTAAAGGACTACAAACAAGAAGGGCAAATTTTAGGCAAGAACAATTATTTTTATCATGTTTACCATTAGCAGAAAATAATAAAGATTTAAAAAGTGTTGCTAAAAGAAATATTTTAACAAGTGGATTAGTAAGTACATATCCATTTATTTCATCATCTATATTTGAAGAAAGCGGAATTTATTTTGGAAATAATATATATAATAATTCATTAGTATTAATTGATAGATATAATACAGATAAATATAAAAATGCAAATATGTGTATTTTTGGAACAAGTGGTGCAGGAAAATCTTTTTATACTAAATTATTAATATTAAGAAATACTTTATTAGGAATTGAACAATATATAATTGACCCAGAAAAAGAGTATAATAAATTAGCAAAAAATTTAAATGGTACAATTATAAAAATAGGACCAACATCTAATAATTATATAAATATTTTTGATATTAGAAAAGAAAGTATAGAAGAAAATGAGCATGGATATTTGGCAACGAAAATAGGAAAATTAATTGGATTTTTTAATTTAGTTTTTGGAGAAATTAATGAAGAAGAAAAAGGAATATTAGAAGAAAAAATAATTGAAGTTTATAAAAATAAAGGAATTAATTTTAATGATAAATCTTTATATAAAAAAAGACAATTTAAAACTAGTAAAGACATGCCAATACTTGAAGATTTTTATAATATATTAAATGATGAAAAAACAAAAAAATTTAAAATAAAATTAATTCCATTTATAAAAGGTTCATTAAAATTTTTTAATAATTATACAAATATTAAATTAAATAATAAATTAATTATTGCAGATGTATATGAATTAGGTGAAGATAATTTAAAATATGGAATGTATTTATTTACAGATTTATTTTGGGATAAAATAAAAATAAATAGAAAAATAAAAAAAGCAATTTATTTAGATGAAATTTGGAGATTAATTGGTGTAACATCTTCAAAAGAAGTTGCAAAATTTATTTATAAAATTTTTAAAACAATAAGAAAATATGGAGGAAGTAGTGTAGCAATTACACAAGATATTAGTGATTTATTCAGCTTAGATAATGGGACATATGGAAAAAGTATTTTAAATAATTCTAGTATAAAAACATTTTTTTCATTAGAAGAAGAAAATATAAATTTATTATCTCAATTTTCAAATATTTCAGAAAAAGAAAAAATAGAAATAAAATCTTTAAGAAGAGGGGAGTGTTTAATGTTTGTTGGAAATGAACATATTTTAATTAATATTGAAGCAAGCGATTTAGAAAAAGAATTAATAGAAGGAGAGGTTTAATTATTGAAAAAAATAAAATAATATTTTTATTTAATATTAAAAAAAATAATATAAATAAAATAATTAAAAAATATAAAAATAAAAAAATATTAAAAATAAATAATTTTTTAAATTTAGAAAAAATAAAAAAATTAAATAAAAAATATAATTTAATAATAATTAATAATGAAAAAAATAAAATTAATAATATAAAAAAATATTTTTTAATTAGTGATGAAATAATTATTTATATAAAATCACAAATTTATTATATTAAAAAAATATATTTTTTAATAAATAAAATGGAAAATGAATTAAAAATAAATAAAAATAAAATAATATTAATAATAGAAAAAAATAACAAAAAAAATGGAATCTATTATTTGGTAATAAAAGAAATTTTTAGAAGATATGAAAAAAGGATAGATAAAAAAGAAAATAGAATTGGGAAAATTTTTAAAAGTAGAAGGGAAAAATAACACTATTTTTGTTCTGATGTATATCATTAAAAAAATGAGAAAGATAACGGAAATAAAGAGATTGAGGCTATAAAAGTTGAAGAAAACTTTACAAAAACATTTGTTAAAAATTCAATCGAGATGGAAAACTATAGTCATTAAACACATCTATGTTTTAAAAAACTTGATAATTAGGCATTTTATAGATAAGAAAGAAATATAAAAATACATAAAACTGGTAATAAATGTAATAAAAATAACAGGAAGTGATTAAAAAAGGCCATGTAGAACTCTAGGGGCAGGCTAAAAGTGTAAAAAAAGTAACTGAATTGAATTTTTGATTGAGATGATACCAGTTAAGACGTATTCAGCAGAGAAATCAGAGGAGTTATTAAAAGTAGAAAATATATACCAAAAGTAAATATGGAAAAATTAAAAAATAAAAATACCATAAAAATGAAAAAATATTTTTTAAATTGATGGAAAAAAAGATTAATTAAAAAAATATATATAATTAAAAATAAAATATTTAAATATTATTTTAAAAAATAAATTAAAAATATTTGTAAAAAAAATAATTAAATAAAATTATTAAAAAAATTATGAAATTAAAAAATATTTTTCAAGAATTAATTAATAAAATTATTATTATAATAAAATAAAAAATTGGTTAAATAAAAAATTTAATTAAATAAAGTTTTATTTAATTAAAAATAAAAAAAATAATCTTTATAATAAAAAAATAATTTTAATAAAAAGAATAATTAAATAAATAATAAAATTAAATAATATTAAAATAATATTAAAATAATAAAATTATTTATAAAAAATTAGTAAAAAAATAAAGCAAAATAAAAAATAGTAATAAATTAAAAAAATATAAAAGATTTTTTTATAAAGATATAATACTGAAACAATAAAAAAAGCAGATGGATTTTTTGTATGAGAAACTTAGAAAAAAGAGAGGAGCAAATATAATGAAAAATAAAAGATACAGAAGATATTAAAAAAAGAAGATAAGACTAAATATGTAAATATATGTAAAAAAATAGTTGAGATTTGGTAAAAAATAGGTCTCAACTTACTAGGGACAAGAGAAAACTTTCAAAATCTTAGATAATTTCATAATATATTAAAAAAGTAAATAGTATCTCTGGGAAAATTTAGTTTTATGATATTAAAAAACGAACTCCCAAAAAAAGCTTTAAACTTTTTTTAGGAAAATTTAAAATAAAAATTTAGAAAAAAGTTTTTTTAAAAAAATTTAATTAAATGAAAAAACAAAAAAATAAAAAAGAATTTAATAAAAAAATTTTAAATAATATTAAAAAAATAAATAATTAAAAAAATAAATTTAATTTATTAATAAAAATAAAATATTATAGTTTATAAAAAAATAAAATAATAAATAAACAAATAATAAATAAATAAAAATTAATAATAAAAAATAAATTTAATCAAAAAAAAAATAAAATTAAATTAAAATAAAAAAATCAAATAATATTAAATTAAATAATATTATTTAATTTTAAAATAAAAAAATGGAAAAAAGATTTTTTTTAATTTTAATTAAATGAAAAAAACAAAAAATTATTAAATAAAATAAAAAATTATTAAAAATATAATTTTAATTTATTAATAAAAATGAAATATATAAAATAAAAAAATAATTTTAAAAAATTTGAAATAAAAAAAGCTGATAAATTTTTTATATGAGAAAATTAGAAAAAAGTAAGAGACAGAGATAATGAAAAATGAGTATATTTATATTACTAAAATTAAGAATGTTAAAATATGAAATATAGCGGAAATAGAGGGTTATAGCTTGAAAATATGGAAGCAAAATCAATAAAAATTTGTGTAAGAATAACGCTAACAAAAAGAAAATTAAAGGGGAAAGAATTGCTTTTTTATGGAAAACCTTGAAAAATGAGGAAATACAGAGGATCATAGTATAAAAAGCAAAAGAAAGTAGATGTAAATATATGTAAAAAATAGTTGGATTTTTGCCAAAAAGAGAACGCAATTTACTAGGGACAAGCGAAAACTTTTAAAATCTTAGAAATTTCATATTATATAAAAAATAAAATAGACTTTCAGAAAGAATATAATGATATGTTATTCAAAAATAGACTTACAAAAAGTGGTCAAATTTTTATAAAAAAATGCAAAATAAAAAATTAAAAGAAAATTTTAATTAAAAATAATAAAATAAAAATTTTTCATAAATAAATAATTTAAAAAATATAATTTAATTTTATTAATAAAAATAAATTATTATAGTTAATAAAAAATAAATAATAAATAAAACATAAAAATAATAAAAAAGAAATTAAAATAATAAATAAAATATAAAAAAATAATGAATAAATAATAAATAAAATTTAATAGTAAAAAAATAAATTTATTTTCAAAAGAAAATTAAATAATAATAAAATAAAAAACAAATAAAATTAATTATAAAAATTTAATATAAAAATAAAAATTAAAAATACATCAAAAAATAAATAGAAAAATGGTAAAAAAAATTAAAAATAAAATATGGAAAATAAAAAATAATTATTAAATTTTTTTAAATTAAAAAAGGATAAAAAATTTCCAAAATAAAATCTAAAGAAAATTTCCAAAAATGGAAAGTTAAGGAGAGAGCAAAAAAAGCTAAAGAATTTTTGGTATGAGAAAAATGGAAAAAAGTAAGAGGCATAGATGATGAAAAATGAAGGTATTTATATCACTAAAATATAGAATGTTAAAATATAAAATATAGCGGAAATAAAGGCTTATGGTCCAAAATTATAGAAGCAAAACTAATAAAAATTTATGTAATACCAGTCCTAACAAAAAGGAAATTTTACAAAAGAAATTAGATGTTTCGTGGAAAAACTTGAAAAATAGGGGTATACAGAAGATAGTAAAATAAAAACAGAAGAACATAGATGTAAATATATGTAAAAAAAACTTAGAAATTTACAAAAAAGAGAGCACAACTTACTAGGGGCAAGCGAAAACTTTTAAAATCTTATAAATTTAATATTACATTAAAAAAGTAAAGAGTCTTTCAGAGAAAATTTAATGATATGATATTCAAAAACGTACTTACAAAAAATGGTCAAATTTTTATTGGAAAATGTAAAATAAAAAAATTTGGAAAAAAGTTTTAAAAAATTTTTTAATTAAATGGAAAAAAACAAAAAAATAAAAAAAATTAAATGGAAGAATTTTTTAATAAAACTATTTTTATAAATAATTAAAAAATAATATTTAATATTTTTAATTAAATTAAATATTTATAAATAATTAAAAATATTTAAAATAAAAAATAAAAATAAAAAACTTTTTAAATTAAAAAATAAATAATAAAAAATAAAATTTTAGGAGGAAAAATAATGGAATTAGAAAATACAATAAATAATAATATGGAAATAGAAAAAGAGCAAAATAAATTTTTAAATAGTACAATAGGAAAAGCAATAAATGCAGGAATAGATATTGGGCTAAGAGCAATATTACCAGATTTAATTGAAAATCAGATTATAGATATAAAAGATGCTTTAATAGAAAATGGATTAAAAGGAGCAATAGATAGTGCAGTTGAAAATGCAATAAACTTTGGAAAAAGTGTAACAGGAATATTTACTGGAGAATTTCAAAATATGTCTCAAGTAGAAACAGCAATAGGAAATGGAGGAATATTAGATACAATATCAAATGTAGTAGAAAATGTACTTGATAAAGCATATGAAAATGGAAAAATAAATTATACTGTTAATAATTTAATTAGAAAAGGAAAAGATGTTATTTTAAATAATGTATCAAATAATATAAAAAATGAATTAGATTATCAATCAAATTCCATAGAAAAATTAAATAAATATATAGATAATTGGAAAGATTATTATAATCAAAAAGATTTTTCTGGAATGGAAAAAGAATATAATAAAATGAAAATTCAAATAAAAAATATATTACCTATAGAAAATACAATAAAAGAAGTAAGAAAAGTTGAGAATTTACACTTATTAATAAAAAATAACGGAAAAAATTTTGATGTAACTGATTCAGAACTTAAATTAGCAGAAAATTTAAGTTAAAATAAAAGAGAATACTAGATTCTCTTTTATACTATTTCTTCATTATCAAATTTTTTACAAAAATCACTTGAACATAACACTATATGGTAAATAAAATCAGATGTTGTTTGAGAGTTAAGTGATAAAATATTATTAATTTTCTGTATAGTCTCATTACCAGGTCCTTTTCCGAATAATAAATAATCAGCAGAAGCACCAGTATATCTAACAACTTTTCTTAATGTTCTAACACTAAGTGCACGTTCTCCTCTTTCTATTTGACCTAAAAAAGAATCAGTAATATCAATTTTTTCTGAAAATTCTTCTCTAGTCATTTTCATACTTTCACGTATACCGCGTAATCTTTCTCCAATATCAATATCGTCTTGATTATATTGCATGCTACCACCTCTGAAAAATTTTTTACATTATATATCGAAATTTGTCAACATATAATGGGCGGAAAGCATATATTTTTTATATGCAACATATTTTAGACAGAATATTTGTTTAAAAAATCATTAGAAATTTCTAAAATATATTTAACTTGTTTTTTTACAGTATCATTTGAGAAATATTTATAAATTCTATTTGTAAAATTATCCAGATATTTTTTCTCTTTTAAAAATTTTAATGAAAAACCAAAATTCAAGTCAAAAATATATGCATAAAATATAGGAATTTGGTCAGAATTTGTTTTTATATTACTATAATTTATAAAATGATTAATTATAAAATCATTCATTATAGAATCACTTATTGGTTCACAATTAAAATCAGAATACCAAAATATACTTGGAAAATCATATTCACATATTGTATAAAATATATCTAATTTATCAGCATCTCTTATTATTTCTGAAAATAGCAGTTCATCATCATTTAAATTTTTATCAATTTTTCCTTTATTATGATTAAGAATTGCTAATTTAATAATTTTTTTATATTTTTCTTCTACATTAAAATTATCAATTAAATTTTCGTCAAATAATATTTTTACACTTAATTCAGCATGATTAATAGAAATTTTATCATTAAATGTATTATACATTTCTGCTTGTTTAAATCTTCCTATATCATGAAATAATCCTATTAATTCAGCTAATTTTACTTGTTCTTCATTAAGATGTAAATTTTTAGCGATTTTTTTGCTCATTTCTGCAACTCTTTTTATATGATCTATTTTTAATTTTATTCTGCCTTCATTTGGATTAAATTGTGAAACATATTTATCAAATTCAATATAAGCATTTTCAATATTTATCATTTTTACCTCCGAATAATATTATAGGAGATAGTTAGAAAAATGTCAAAAAAATATAGTTAAAAACTTTTTTAAAATATTAATTTATTATTGCCATTTTTTTTCTTTTAGAGTACAATGAAATGGAAAGAGAGGTAATGAAAATGAAAAAATTGCCATATGGAATAAGTAATTATGAAAAAATCGTAGAAGAAAACTATGAATATGTAGATAAAACTAAATATATAGAAAAATTAGAAAATTTATCAGAGCCAAATATAATGTTTTTAAGACCAAGAAAATTTGGAAAAACACTATTTACTAGTATAATAGAAAACTATTATGATGTAAGGAAAAAAGAGAAATTCGAAAAATTATTTGGAGAAACATATATAGGAAAAAATCCAACACCAAACAAAAATAGTTATGACATATTAAGATTTAACTTTTCAGGAATAGACACATCAACAGTAGAAAGTACTATACAAGGATTTAAAAATAAAGTGGCAAATTCAATAAATTTATTTGTAAATCAATATAATATGGATTTTTATGTGAATTATGAACAAGATGCTGAAGAAGTATTAGATAGTTTATTTAAAGCGTTCGAATTGCAAAAATTAGGAGAAAAAATATATGTAATAATAGATGAATATGATCACTTTGCGAATGAATTATTAGGATTTTATCCAGAAGAATTTAAAAACTTAGTATCAAAAAATGGAAAAATAAGAAAATGGTATGAAATATTAAAACAAGGAACAGAAACAGTAATAGATAGAATATTTATAACAGGAGTAGCTCCAATAACATTAGATAGTTTAACTTCAGGGTTTAACATAGGTATAGATATAACACAAGATGAAAGATTTAATGAAATGATGGGATTTACACAAGAAGAACTAATAAAATTATTAGATGAACAAGAAATAAGTAAAGAAGAACAAGAAAAAATATTACCAATAATGAAAGAAAATTATGATGGATATAAATTCACATTAGGAGGAAAAGAAGAAATATATAATTCAACAATGTGTTTATATTTTTTATCAAATTATACATGGTCAAGAGAAATACCAAATAAATTAATAGACATGAATATAGCGAGTGATTATAATAAATTATCAAGAATGCTAAATTTGTGTGTAGGAGAAAAGAGAGAAGAAATAATAAAAAATACAATATCAGGAGAAGGAATAGTAGAAGATATAATACAAAAATTTAATCCAGCAGTAGAGTTTACAGAAAAAGAAATGACATCAATGTTATACTATTTAGGATATCTAACAATTCAAGGAGAAGAATTTGGATATCCAGTATTAGGAATACCAAATAAAGTAATGAAAGAAATATATTCAGAATACTTCTTAGATGCAATACAAAAACAGATGAATATACGAGTAAATGATAATACAATAGAAATTATAAAAGAATTGGCAACAGAAGGAAAAATAAATAAAATAACAGAATTATTACATATATATTTAAACAATTTATCAAATAGAGATTATGAAAGATTTGATGAGAAATATGTAAAAATAATATTTTATAGTATAGCAATGGGATTAGGAACATATAGAGTAAAGTCAGAGATGGAAGTACAAAGAAAATATCCAGATATATTATTAATACCCAAATATAAAAGTAAGGGATATTATTCGGTAATGATAGAGTTTAAATACCTAAAAAAAGGTGAAAAAGAAAAATTAGAAGAAAAGCAAAAAGAAGCAAAAGGACAGATTGAAGAATACAGCAAATTTGAAGAAATTGCATCAATTGATAAGTTAAGAAAATATACAGTAGTAGCAGTAAATGATGAAATATATATAGAAGAAATTATCTAATAAAATAAATATGAAACAATTACCAAAAAATATACTTGTAAAATTAAAATAAATAATATATAATAAAAATGTATTCAATAAGCATAAGTATAAATGAACATTGAAAATTAAATATAAATTTGTGCAAAAAGATATGTTTTTGTATAGTTTCAATGTTATTTATACGAAATGTGAAAGATTACAAAAATGAATTGAATTATAATAAGAGAGGAGCAAAAGAAAAGATGTTAAAAAATAAAAATGGTATAACACTAATAGCATTAGTAGTAACAATAGTTGTTTTACTAATACTAGCAGGTGTAAGTATATCAATGTTAACAGGAGAGAATGGAATAATAAAACAGGCACAGGAAGCAAAAGAGAAAACTGATATAGGAAGAGAAAGAGAGATAGTAGGATTAGCAGCAGTAGGAGCAGCTGGAAGAAATAGCTATGGAGAGATAACAGAAGCAAACTTAGAAATAGAGTTAAATGAAATGATAGGACCAAGAGATGAAGACTATACATTAGCAAAAGATGGAGAAAATTTTATAGTAACATATACAGATAGTAATAGAAGCTATACAGTAGACGAAAATGGAAATGTAACAGAGGGCGGAAAAGATGAAACAGGAATAGCAATAAAATTAACTTTAACACATGAAAATAAAACATTAAATGTAAGTGAATTACCAAATGTAAAAGAAGTAGTAGATGACAATGTACCAATACCAGAAGGATTTTACTATGTAGGAGGAACAAAAGACGAAGGAGTAGTAATTTCAGATATGGATGGAGATGACTTAAATAACTCAAAACACGGAAATCAATTTGTATGGATACCAGTAAATCAAAATCAAAAATTAACATTAGAAGTAACAAGTAAAGAAGATATAACAGAAATAGTAGTAACACAACCAGATGGCTCAAAATCTACGATATCAGCAAGTGGAAAAACATATAATGGCGAAATTACAATGACAAAAAATGGAGTATATGAAGTAGAAGTAAAAACAGCAACAACTTCGAAAAAAGCAAGTAAAAGAGTTTCAAGTTTATATGCACAAGATGTAAAAGCATTTACAACAGTAATGGTAGCAACATTTGAAGTAGCAGCACATGAAAAATATAATACAGTTTCTGAATTGTTGGAAGTAAAAGGAGTAGATTCAATAGAAACACTGCTTAGTACAGGAGGATATCCATCAATAGAAATATACATGATGAGTGAAATGATATATGTAGAAGAATTAAAGGAAGAATTTGAAGGACTAATGAAAAGCATGATGGCAGAATTTGAAGACCATAATCAAAATATAGAAAGTGTAAATAAATATGGAGGATATTATATAGGAAGATATGAAGCAGGAGATGGTACAACAACAGCTCCAAGAACATCTTCAACATCAGATACAAATACATTAGTGAGTAAAAAAGGAGCATATGTATATAATTATATAACAAATGATAGTGCAAAAAGTTTATCAAGTGGAATGTGTAGTGGAAATGGAGCAATAACAAGTCAACTAATAACAGGAGCAGGATGGGATAGAGCATTAAATTGGATAATAGAAACAGGAGAAAAAACAGAAGAAGTATTATTCGATAGTAGAAGTTGGGGAAATTATTATAACTCAACAGGAAATGCAGCAACAAATGCAGGTCCAGAAAACATGAATTTTACAACTGGAAGAAGTGAGTATTGGAAAGCAAATAATATATATGATTTAGCAGGAAATACATGGGAATGGACACAAGAAACATATCAGAATAATGACAGTACTTACAGTGTCGTTCGAGGAGGCTACTACAACAATGAAGGTGACTTCTATCCAGCAGGCAGACGCAGCAACGACAGTCCAGACGATCAGAACGGCGCATCGTTCCGTACCCAGCTTTATATAAATGTATAGCTGTAAGCTGAACGGTATTAGAAGATATAGAATAAATAGAAATAGATAATAATTAAATAAAAGAAATCTTTAGTGGGTGGGACATCCACTAAAAACAATAGAGAAATGTTATGCGTGTAATGCGTAACATTTCTCCCTAACGGGTACCCTAACGGGTACCCTAACGGGTACCCTAACGGGTACTATTTTTTTGCTCAAAAATGAATGAGGAGGCAAAATAAAGGTGAATTATTTAGAATTAATGAAAAAGCTTAATGAAGAAAATAAAGGTTATATAGTGCTTATGAGAAGTGGAGTATTTTTAACAGCAATAGGAAAAAATGCTATAAAATTATCAGAATTATTTGGATTAAAATTATTATGTATTACAGATGGTATTTGTAAGTGTTCAATCCCAGCAAATTCATTAGACAAATATATAATAAAATTCCAAAAATCAAGATATTCATTCTTAATTTATGATTATAATAAAAATGGATTTAAAGATAGTAATGAAAAATATAAATTAATTTCAAAAATAGATGGATTACTAAATGAAGAAAATAGAGAACATTTAAATTGTGAAGAATGTTGGTATAACCGAAATAAAAGAGTAAAAACAATAGAAAAAGCTATGCAGATATTAGAACAATATGTAAAGGATAAAAATAAAAATGAATGAAGAACAGATTTTACAATTAATACCAAAATCAGAAGATTATATTCAATACATGTTAGAAATATTATTTAAAATACCCAGAACAGAAAAATTTAATATAGGTAATGAATATAAAAAAAGTATGTATGAAATGTTAGAAAATATATTAATATTAAATAAAACAGAAAGAAAAATACAATATTTAAACTTAATAGATACAAAATTAAATGTTCAAAGAATATTAATTAGGATAATGTATAAAAAAAGATGGATAGATATAAAAAAATACAATATTGCATTTGAAAAGATATCAGAAATAGGAAAAATATTAGGAGGACTAATAAAATATTATGGCAAAAACAATAAGAAATGAATATTACAAAAAATTAACATATGAAAAATTAATGGAAGCGCACAAAAAATCAAGAAAAGGAAAAGGCTTAAGAAAAGAGATAATATTATTTAATCTAAAACAAGAAGAATATATAATGTGGCTGTATGAACAATTAAAAAATAAAACCTATAAACATGGAGGATATACAGTATTTTATGTTACAGAACCTAAAGTAAGAAAAATAGAAAAATCCAGATATATGGATAGAATAGTACATAGATGGGTAGTAGATAATTTTTTAGAACATGCATTTATTTCTCAATTTATTAGTACATCATTTGCATGTATAAAAAATAAAGGTATGCATAAAGCAGCAAAATATGTACAAGAATGTATGAAAAAAGCACAAAGAAAATGGGGAGAATATTACATATTAAAAATGGATGTATCGAAATATTTTGATAGTATAAATAAATCAATATTATTAGAAATAATAAAAAGAAAAGTAAAAGATGAAAATTTATTATGGCTAATAAAAGAAATATTATATGCGCAAAAGAAAGAAACAGGTTTAGAAATTGGAAATTATACATCACAAACATTTGGAAATATGTATTTAAATGAAGTAGACCAGATGATAAAACATAAATTAAAAATAAAATATTATGCAAGATATCTCTCGATGATAGTATAATAATTGTAAAAACAAAAGATGAAGCGAGAAAATGTCTTGAAGAAATAAGAAAATTTCTAAGAGAAAAATTACAACTAGAATTAAATAAAAAAACACAAATAATAAAAAATAAACAAGGTGTTAATTTTTGTGGATATAAAATAAATGAATATAGAATGAAAATAAGAGATAAAGGAAAAAGAAAACTAAAGAAAAAAATAAAATTTTTAAAATATGAAATAAAAAATGAAAGAATGACAAATAAAGATGCAAAAAAATATTTAGCAGGACATTTAGGTTATATAAAAATGGCAAATGTAAAAACACTTACAGAAAAACTATTCTATTTAGAATAAGTTAAAATTAGGGATAAATCATAAAGTACTAACAGTGTCAATCGAGGAGGCAACTACAACAATGAAGGTGACAACAATCCAGCAGGCAATCGCAACAACAACAGTCCAGACAATCAGAACGACAACAATTCGTTCCGTACCCAGCTCTAATATTATTCCAGATTATATATTTCAAGGAATATATACAGAGATATATTAGAATATTAAAGGGATTTATTCCTTCCTAATATAGGTAAACATGAATCAGTAAAATATGTATTAGTAGAAATCGAATATACATATTTTACGACTAAAAAAAAGAGGAAGATATGAATATAATTTTTTTAGAAGGAAAAATAATAAGCCAAATTGAATATAAATTTATAATAAATAATAGAAATAATGCAATTTCAATATTTAAAATACAGGTAGAAGATAATATTATCATAATAAAAGGATATGATGAAATTGCAGATTTTTGTTATGGTAAATTGAAAATTGGAGATGAAATATATTTACAAGGAAGTATAAACTCAAAAATGGAAATAATAATACAAGAAATATATATCCCAAACGAATAAAAATCCAAAATAATGGCAAAAATATAACAAGGTGATAAATATGTTAAGTGAAGAATTTTTAAACCAGATATACAAAAATAGACAAGAACAAGTAGAAGAAAAAGTAAATAAAGAATATCATAAAAGAATAAAAGAAATAAAAAATGAAGAAGAAAAAGAAAATATAAAATTATCAATAATAAGTGAATTATATTATAAAGAAGGGTTCAAAGACGGAATAAATTTTGTATCAAATTATATACAAAAAATATGAAAAAAATTCAAAAATAATTGCCGAAATTCCTTGCAAAAAGGCTGATAGTATAATATAATACACATGTAAAAGAAAAAGGAAAGAGGTAGAAACAATGGAAGAAAGACAAGATGGAAACATCATAAAAAGAGACATCGAACAAGAGATGAGAACAGCCTATATAGACTATGCGATGAGTGTAATAGTATCAAGAGCACTACCAGATGTCAGAGATGGGCTAAAACCAGTACATAGAAGAATATTATATGCAATGCATGAAGATGGTATTACCTCAGACAAGCCATACAGGAAATGTGCGAACACAGTAGGTTCAGTATTAGGAAGATATCATCCACATGGAGACAGTTCAGTATATGATGCAATGGTAAGAATGGCACAAGACTTTTCAATGAGATATATGCTAATAGATGGACATGGAAACTTTGGTTCAATTGATGGTGACGGAGCAGCAGCAATGAGGTACACAGAAGCAAGAATGTCAAAAATAGCAGAGCAAATGTTAGTAGACATAGAAAAAAATACAGTAGACTTTATGCCAAACTATGATGACAGATTGCAAGAACCAACAGTACTACCAGCAAAAATACCAGCATTATTAATAAATGGTTCATCAGGAATTGCGGTAGGAATGGCAACAAATATACCACCACATAATTTAACAGAAGTAATAAATGGAATTATAAAAATAATTGATGAAGATTATGTTTCAGATGAAGACTTAATGCAAATAATAAAAGGGCCTGATTTCCCAACAGAAGGAATGATACTTGGAATAGAAGGAATAAAAGAAGCCTATAAAACAGGTAAAGGCAAAATCATAATGAGAGCTGAAGCAGAAATAGAAGAAATGAGCGGAAACAAACAAAGAATTATAGTTTCATCATTACCATATCAAGTAAACAAAGCACGTCTATTGGAAAATATTGCAAAATTATGTAGAGAAAAAAGAATAGAAGGAATCTCAGAATTAAGAGACGAATCAGATAGAAATGATAAAGTAAGAATTGTAATAGAACTAAAAAGAGATGCAAACCCACAAGTTGTATTAAATCAATTATATAAAAATACACAAATGCAAGACACATTTGGTGTAATAATGTTAGCATTAGTAGATGGAGAACCAAAAATATTAACATTAAGACAATGCTTAGACTATTACATAGATCATAGAAAAACAGTAATATTACGTAGAACACAATTTGACTTAGATAAAGCATTAGCAAGAGCTCATATATTAGAAGGATTAAGAATAGCAATAGACAATATAGACGAAGTAATAGCAATAATACGTAATTCATATGATGATGCAAAAGAAAGATTAATTGAAAGATTTGGATTAACAGATATACAAGCACAAGCAATACTAGACATGAGATTAAAAACGCTATCAGGATTGCAACGTGAAAAAATCGAAGAAGAATATAAACAATTAATGGAATTAATAGAACATTTAAGAGCAATCTTAAATAGTGAAAAACTAGTATTTGATATAATAAAAGAAGAATTAATCGAAATAAGAGATAAATTCGGAGATGAAAGAAAAACAAAAATAGTTGCAGCAGAAGGCGAAATAGATGTAGAAGACTTAATAAAAGAAGAACAAGCTGTAATTGCATTAACACACTTTGGCTATATAAAAAGAATGCCAATAGATACATATAAGAGTCAAAAACGTGGAGGAAAAGGAATAACAGGAATTGCTACAAGAGAAGAAGATTTCGTAAAACAAATATTTACAGCTTCAACACATGATACTATTCTTTTCTTCACAAATAAAGGAAAATTATACCATTTAAGAGGATATGAAGTACCAGAAGCAGGAAGAACAGCAAGAGGAACTGCAATAGTAAACTTATTAAGTTTAGATGCAGGAGAAAAAGTATCAGCAGTAATACCAATTCAAAACTTTGCAGAAGGTAAATACCTATTAATGGCAACAAAAAATGGTTTAATAAAGAAAACAGCTTTATCAGAATATAATTCTGCAAGAAAAACAGGATTACAAGGAATAACACTAAAAGATGAAGATGAATTAATTGCAGTAAGATTAACTGATGGAGAAGATAATGTTGTACTTGTAACAAGAAATGGTATGTGTATAACATTTGATGAAAAAGAAGTTAGACCAATAGGTAGAGTTTCACAAGGTGTTATAGGAATCAGATTAGATGAAGATGATGAAGTAATTGGTATGGAATCTATAATATCAGGAGGAAAAGCTACATTGCTTGCAATAACTGAAAACGGATTTGGAAAGAGAACAGAACTTGATGAATATAGAGTACAACTTCGCGGAGGAAAAGGAGTTATAACATACAAAATAACTTCAAAAACAGGTAAATTAGTTGGAGTTAGAATTGCAACTGATGATGAAGATGTAATGCTTATAACAGATAAAGGAACAATTATTAGATTGAAAGTAAAAGATATAAGTGTTCTAGGACGTTCAACACAAGGAGTAACTTTAATGAGAACTACAGATGGCGGAAAAGTTGTAAGTATAGAAACATTAGTACCAGAAATTGCAGAAGTAGAAGAATAAAAACAAAATAAACCTTTATTAGTAAATCTAAATAAAGGTTTATTTTTATATTAAATTTATATTTTTTTTCTAAATCTCAAATCATCACCAAAGAAATAATAAATATCATAAAAGCCTGCGATACGAGAACCAATACGTTCTTCATAACTTTTAAAAATATTATTTATATTCAAATTTGTAGAAATAATAGTTTTAGTAACTTTATTATTTAGGTTAAGTAATCTAGTATTCAAAATAGTAAATAACTCACTTAATTTCATACTATTTAAGCACTCTGTGCCCAAATCATCAATAATAAGTAAATCAGCTTCTAAGACATTTTTGTAAAAAGCCTCTTGATTAGCATTTTTATATTTATTCATTTTTTCATCAATAACAGTTTCTAGTAATACAGGAGCAGTTTGATAAAGAACATTTTTGCCTTTTTTAATTAATTCATTAGCAATGCAATTAGACATAAAAGTTTTTCCAAGGCCAGTATTACCTGTAAACAATAAATTTTTATGCTCGGGACTGTCAAAATTTTCCACAAATTCAATGCACTTTTGTTTAATTGCTAACATATTTTGTCGAGGAGAAATATTCATTTTATACTTTTCTGGTTCAGCCTTATCAGAAAAAATATTAGCATTAAAAGTATCAAAATTCTCATGTTTAAGATTAGAAATATTAGATTTATTATAAGAAATATCTAATAATTTTTGCTTTAAGCAAGGACAAAATGAAGAACCATGGCCTTCATTTTGAATATATCCTGTATCTTTACATATTTTACATTCATAATTAGGTTCTAAAAAATCATCAGGAATATTATTTTCCTTTAATATTTTAGTTTTTCTATTTTTTAATTCAATGACATTTTGATTTAGGCTATCTAATGAAGCTGAGCTTCCTTTTAAAATGCTTTTTACAGTATTTATAGCATCATTATTTAACTGATTTTCTATTTCTTGTAATTCAGGAAATTTTGCATATAAATCAGTTTTACGTTTTTCTAAATCAAGTTCAGCTTTACGTTTTTTTTGTTCATATTCTAATAATAAAGTTGATAAAATTTCATTAGCCATTAGAGTCTCCTTCTACATTAGGTTCAATTCCAGAATTTGCATATAAAAATGCTAAATTATCATAATTTCTTTGGTCAAAAGAAGCTTTCGCAACTTGTTTTTCCAATTGTTTTGTATCTTTCTTTTGTTTATTACGTTGCTCTATAAAAGCAAGAATTTCATTTGGAGTCTTAAGATTTCTATCATGCCAATCTGTAATAATATTATTTATATATTCAAATGTTGGATTAGCTTTAAAAGTAGTTCTTTTTAAAGCTATTTCTATTATATTTAACTCATATCCAAAATCAATAACCCATTTTTCAATATAAGCTTCTTCATATTGAGTAAGTGTTTGTTTTCCAAGTTTTTTTGCAATAGTTTTTTTGATTTTAACAAGTTTTTCTTGTTTTTGAGAATATAATTCTAAGTCATTCCATGTCTTTATATTGTTATTACCCCAAGCTTCTGCAACTGTTTGAATATAATTTTTGTGTAATGCAGAACGACTGTAGCAATAATCAAAAAGAGCTATCATAACTTGGTCATCAAAATTATATTTTGTGAACCATAAATCTATATCATTATACCATGATGGCCCCATAATTCCTTGGAAATAAGAATTATTGATATGATCAATAACCTTTGCTCTAGCTTTATTTTTTGCAATATCTGCAACTTTTTCAGGAGAAGCTGTTAGGTTTGGTTTATATAATTTATGAAGAGTTTGTTCTTGTAAATTTGTTATAATATATCCATTTTCTTTTCTTACTATTAATCCATTAGATTCTAAGTATGATATTCCATCATTTATATCTTTTAATGGTAATTCTAATTTTTTTGATAAATCATTTATTCTTACATCTTTGTTATATTTTGATAAAAACATCAAATATAAATAAATTTTTACACTATTTGATGGCATATTTGATAAGTATTCTGCAAAAAAGATGTCAGGGACAACTGTTTCAGAGAATAATAAAGGTAATTCAGGTTGTTCTAATTTCATTTTACTTTCCTCCATTTTGTCAAATTATATCATTATGTGGAAAAAAATCAAGTCAATTTTAATATTTTTTAAACAAATAAATTTTTGTGCTAAATATATATTTTAACACATATTTTAGTACATCAATAAAAGGTTCGCCATTAAGACCTAAAATACTTAATAAAGTAATAGGGAAGGCAAGGGATATTAGTATAAATATTTTGATATTCCAATCATCTAAAAATAGATTTAGAGTGGAAAAAATTACAAAATACCATACGATATTAAAAATTAAAGTTGAATAAGGAATAAAGCCAAAAATTTTATTTTTAAAACTATAATTTTGTGGAATTATAAATTTCATGTCGCTCCTTTCTATTTTTTAAAAAAGTTATTCACATTTTGAGTAAAAGTTGTGGAAACTCCACCGATAAATTCGCGTACAAAAGAATTTGCTTTTATAAGTGAATGAATTGCACCTATGTAAATAAATTTTGTAAGTAAATTTTCAGAAGAATAGTCCATAGAAAACATAATTAGTAAAACAATAGAAACAATAATTTGTATAAAAAGTAAAGAAAATATATTGCGTACCCATGCTTTAAAAAACCAAGAAGTATTTTGTAAAAGTAATGATAAAAATGCAAAAGGTGTTAATAAAACAAAAATTTTTATCATAACATATCTAAATGAATATGTAAAAACAAGATTAAGTAAAGACATAGTTAATGTTGCTTTAATTATACCATCTAAAGAAAATACATCAATCGAGGCAGTATCTATAGCTAGGAAATTGTTTATATTTAAAATTAATTCAGAAAAACAAATATTTTTATGAAATAATATTTCTCCAATTTCTCTTATCGCAAGAGAAATAATAGATACAATGTTTAATAATTGCTCAATTATAAAATAAGAAAAATTTATACATATACAAAAAATTATACACTTAAAAACAAATTGAGTAGGAGATTCAACTTGATTATATGTGAAATGTGAAAACAAATATTTTATTGCATAATATAAAATAAAACCGAATAATAAAGAATTTGCAATTAAAAGTAGTCCATTTGAAGCAGAAGTACCTAGAATTTTTTCAAAATAAGAATCATTTATAATATCAGAACTTATAAAAGTAATATCATCAAGAACTTCATATAATTTATTATCGATAGATGCAAATAAATTTCCTAAAATAGTATTAATAGTATCTATTATAGTAGAAGTTATATTTGAATTATTTTCCATAAAAAACACCTAACCAATTAATGATTGAATAGCTGATAGAATAAGGTCAACAGCTAATATAAAACCATAAGAAAACAAAGAACCTGTTATCAACTTTTTTCCAACTCTAATTTTTTCTTCATCTCCAAAACTAAATTTTCTCATAAGAGCTCCTGTACAAACAGCAACTGCAGCAGCAGGAGTGGAAATTTTTATTATCCAACTTTCTATATCTTCAAAAGCATCATTTAATTTATTAACAAGTTTTGGAGTTGCTGCAAAAGACATATTAGTAAATATTAATAAAATAGACAAAAACAAAATAGTAGTAAATAAAATTTTTTTCATAAATCCTCCTTTTTGAAATATGGAAACATTTTTAATTTTGATGGTTTTAGTATTTTTGAACCATCTGATAAGAATGAAAGACAGGTAAATGTTTCCAATTGTTGTGTGAAAAAATTTGTGTCAAAAACATAATCTTTTTGAACGTAAGTATTTAAACTTTCTGTAATATTTGAATCTTTTGAATTTAAAGAATTTGTAATATAATTAAATCTAGTTTCTCTAGAATTCTCAGAAATGCTAGTAGAAGTCTGTAACTTTTCTTCTTTTCCTAATTGTTTTTGAGCTTCTTCAATTGTAAAAATATCATCAGTTCTAAACCAAAGTTTATTAATTAAATTCTGGGTAATAACCTTAACTGCAGTTTCATCTTTTAAAGTATTTTTTAAAGAGGAATAACTTTGGGTACATACAATATTAATACATTTGGCTTCACGGCTTAGTGAGAAAAAATCAGCATCTGTTTTTGTAACATATTCCGCATATTCATCGCAAATAAATGCAGAAGGTTTTACCTTATTATGAGATAAATTGTACATAACTTCTGATTGAAAATCTAATTTCAAATATGCAGCAATTATTTTTGAAAGATTTTTATATTCAGCAATATTCATATTTAAGACAACGATTTTTCCGTTAGATAACATTGAAGAAAAACCTTTAAAATTTAAGTCCTCTTTTTTGGGACAAAAAGTTTGTGAAATATAATAATCTGAAATAAAAACATTTGTAATTCTAGTAATTTCTGATTTTAAAATTGCTAAAGTACGTGAATCTAAAGAATTAAATTCTTTTTCAAAAAATTCCAAGGCGGTGTTTAAATCATAAATTTCACTATGTGAAAATTTAGAATTATAAAATAAATTTCGTAGTTTTTCTATTTTCAATTTATAATAATTAGGTTCAGTAATTAATTTATGAAGTTCAGTAAATGTAACATATCCATCATTATATAATCTGCAAAGCTTTATACATTCTACTAAAATTTGTTCGGCTTTATCGAGCCAATATGATTCAGAATTATTTTCAGAAAATAGTAGTAGAATAGTTTTTAACCTATTTGCTAAAATGCTAGGTGAGAGATGTGGTTTATGAAGCGGATTATATCTGATTTTTGATTTAAGACTTATTTCAATAATATCTTTTTCTAATCCATATTTGGAGGCAATTTTCTTTACTTGATTGAAATAATTTCCTTTTACATCTAAAATTAAAATTGCAATTTTATCTGAATGCTGAGAATTATATTTTAAAATCTGTTCAGTAAATGGATACATTGCAGAACTTGTTTTTCCAGTACCAATTGTTCCAGTTATTAAAAAGTTTTGATATAGACCTATTTCTGGCAAATAAATAGGTAGTTGGGAAGAAAACTCTTGTCCGATCAATAATTTAAAATTCGAGTTGTAAGGAGTAATAAATGAACGATTTTTAGTATTTCTGGGGAATACATTTAATCTGGAAAAAATGGTATTAATCAAAATAAAATTGGAAAAGATATAAGTAATAATAAAAGAAATTTTTATATATTTCCATAATAAAGGATTATCGGAGCAAATATCGAATATATGTATTCCATAAGGAATAACAACTTCTTCTGCATTAAAAATTGGATTAAAAATTTTGTACGCGCAAAAACAAGAAATACATGTGTACAAAAATGTGAAAAATAACTTTTTTATAATTATACCTCCGTTTTATCTGATAATTGTTTTTTTAGATTTAATTTAGAACCTTGTAAATTATGAAATAAATGTATTTCAAAAAATGTATAAATTGAATATAAAGTAACTAAAATATTAATGATATAAATAATAAAAAATAAATTTGTTATCTTATTTATGTTACCACCACCTTGTTGATAAACATAATACAACATTTTTTTGATTTTGTCTATACTTTTTTGAAAAAATGTGTTAAAATATTTTTGACAATAAATTTAGGAGGGAAGAATATGAAATTTAATAAAGATACAAAAATAGGAGAAATATTACAAGTTGCTCCAGAAAAAGCAGAAATTTTAATGGATTGTGGAATGCATTGCATTGGATGTCCAGCTTCACAAATGGAAACATTAGAAGAAGCTTGCGAAGTTCATGGAATAGATGTAGAAGAAGTTGTAGAAAAATTAAATGCAGAATAAGAATAAATAATATAAATATTGGAATATTAATATAAAAATATTCCAATATTTTATATAAATTTAAAAAAATTTAAAAAAATTTAAAAAATTTTAAAAAATGTATTGACAATCGACAAAAAATAGTGTAATATAAATAAGCGTTATGCAGTTCGCATATGGGCTATTAGCTCAGGTGGTAGAGCACTTGACTTTTAATCAAGTTGTCCCGCGTTCGAGTCGCGGATAGCTCACCAAGAATTCTAATTGGAAACAATTAGAATTCAATATTTAAGGCCCCGTGGTCAAGAGGTTAAGACACCGCCCTTTCACGGCGGAGTCATGGGTTCGATTCCCGTCGGGGTCACCACAACGCCACTTTAGCTCAGCTGGCCAGAGCACCGCACTTGTAATGCGGGGGTCCCCAGTTCGAATCTGGGAAGTGGCTCCAGAAGGTCATTAGTCTTGCAAAGAGCTTGATTATTGGCTTTTTTTTTATGTTAAAAATTAATTTTAGAATCTTTTATTACTATTAAAAAATTAAAAAGTATGATAAAATAAAAAAAAGAGGGAAGGAATGATAGTAGATATGGAAAAAATAGTATTAGTAACAGGAGCATCAAGAGGAATAGGAAGAGAAATAGCAAAAGGATTAGCACAAAAGGGATACAGAGTAATTGCAAATTACAATAAATCTAGAGAAGAAGCGGAAAAATTACAACAAGAAAATGAAAATATAGAAATATATAAAGCAGATGTATCAAAAAGAGAAGAAGTATCAAAAATGGTACAAGAGGTAATAAAAAAATACGGGAAAATAGATATTTTGATAAACAACGCAGGAATTTCACAAGAAAAGTTATTTACAGATGTAACTGATGAAGATTGGAATACAATGATAAACAATAATTTATATTCAGTATTTTGTGTAACACAAGAAGTATTACCAAATATGATAAGTAGAAAACAAGGGTGCATAATAAATATTTCTTCAATATGGGGAATGGTAGGAGCATCATGTGAAACCATTTATTCTGTAGCAAAAGCAGGAATAGATGGAATGACAAAATCATTAGCAAAAGAATTAGGACCATCAAATATACGAATTAATTCAATTGCACCAGGATGTATAGATACAGATATGAATAAAAATTTAACAGAACAAGAAATACAAGAATTAGAGCAAGAAATTCCACTTGGAAAAATTGGAAAAACAATAGATATTGCTAAATGTGTAAATTGGTTAATAGAAGATGAATATACTACAGGTCAAGTAATTTCAATAAATGGTGGATGGGTAATAATATAAAAAACGGATATTGCTATCCGTTTTTTTATTGCTCATTTGATGCTTTTTTCTTATAATTACCTGAAATCAATTTTGGAAGATATGTAATAATTTTATATACAGCTAATCTTATTTTTTTACTCCAAATATATGATTTTCTTAATTTTCTAGCGGTTCCCAAAGAAACAGGTTCATCATCTAACACAATTAAATCTACCTGTTTTTTTTCAATTGGAAATATGTAGTTATTTCCAAAATTATTATCCCATTCACCTTTTTCATTACAGAAACAGAAATTAAAAGTATCTCCATCGCCTAAATCTATTTCAGCTTGGAAACCTAATTCTGTTTTTTCCATATTTAAATCATTAACTCCGTTCCAATTATTCCCAAATCCATAATGAATAAAGACTGATTCTGAAGAATTTTGAAACAATTCTCCAGTATATGAAATTTTTATTCTACTATTTTCAACTAATTTGTCAGTATTAAAAAAAATATTTTTTGTTAACTCCATTTTTAATTCTCCCTCATCTTTTGTTAGCACAATTATAATATTAAATTTTACAATATTCAAGTATTTTTTCAAAAAAAATGTAAATTTTTTTGAAAAGTCATAAAATATTAAAAAAAACATATATATTATAAGAAAAGTTTTGAAAAAAAATTGTCAAAAAAACAATTTTGTGGTATGATATAAATAGAGGGAAAAGGAGTAAAACATGGAAGAAATAAAAAATGAAACAAAAGAACAGAAAAACGAGGCAGTTCAAGTATTAGAGAAGACAGAAGATATAAATAAAACTGAACAAAAAACAGAGGTAGAAAATACAGATAAAACTGAACCAAAAACAGAAACAGAAAATATAGATAAAACTAAAGATAAAAATGAAGAAAAAGTTGAGACAGAAAATAATGAAAAAGAAGAAAAAAGTACTGAACTAATACCAGAAGAAAAAATAGAAGAAGAAAAGCCTCAAAAAAAACGAAAAAAAAGTATTATACTTTTAATAATATCAATAGCTCTAATAGTCATTATAGGAATATTATCAACAATATTTGCAGTAATAAACCTAGGAAATACAAAAATAATGAAGGGAGTAACAATAGGAAAAATAGATGTATCCAATATGACTAAAGAAGAAGCCAAGCAGACACTAAATGAAATTTATTCAGCTAAAGCTAAAAATGAGATATATTTAAAATACGGTGAAAATGAAACAGCAATAACATATGAGGCTCTGGAGGTTGAGTATCAGATTGACAATGCAATAAAAGAAGCATATGAAGTAGGAAGACAAGGAAATATATTTAAAGACAATATAGAAATTTTAAAAACATGGATAAAAGGAAAAAATATAGAATTAGAACCAACAATAGATACAGAGATGGTAAGTCAGATATCTCAAAATATAAATAACAGTTTAGAAGGAGCAGTTGTTCAACCAAGTTATTATATTGAAAATGGAAAACTAATAATAACATCAGGAAAAACAGGAAATCAAGTAGATGAAAAAGAATTACTAAGACAAATATATATGTTATTAAAAAGTGATGACCAAAGTGAACAAACTATAATAATACCAACTGTAACAGTAGAGCCACAAGAAATAGATATAGAAAAAATACATGAAGAAGTCTATAAACAAGTACAAGATGCATATTACACACAAAACCCATTTACAATATATCCAGAATCAGATGGAATAGACTTTGATGTAGAAAATGCAAAAACAATATTAGCAGAACCAAAAGAAGAATATGAAATACCATTAATAATAACAAAACCAACTAAAACAGTAAAAGAAATAGGAACAGAAGCATTTCCTGATAGATTAGGCACGTGTTCAACAAATTACAATGCAGGAAATAAAAATAGAACAACAAATTTAATATTAGCAACACAAAAAATAAATGGAACAGTCTTATTACCAGGAGAAGAATTCTCTTTTAACAAAACAGTAGGAGAAAGAACAATAAAAGCAGGATTCAAAGAAGCAGCAACATACTCAAATGGTGAAGTAGTAGATGGATTAGGTGGAGGCATTTGTCAGATATCATCAACACTATATGATGCAGTAATATATGCTAATTTAAAAGTGACAGAAAGAAGGAATCATCAATTTGTAACATCATACTTACCAGCAGGAAAAGATGCAACAGTAGTATGGGGATCTCAAGATTTTAAATTTGTAAACACAAGAAAATACCCTATAAGAATTGAAGCAACAGTAAGTGGAGGAGTTGCAACAATTACAATATGGGGAGTAAAAGAGGATGTTGAATATGACATATCAATAGAAACTAAAAAAACAGCAACAATAGCATATACAACACAATATATTCAAGATCCAAACTTACCAGTAGGAAAAGAAGTTGTACAACAAGCAGGAAGCAATGGTAGAAAAGTAGAAGCATATAAAGTAGTAAAATTAAATGGTAAAGTAGTTTCAACAACATTACTATCAAAAGATACATATAATGCAATGAAAAGAATAGTAAGAGTTGGAACTAAACCACAATAAAAAATAAGGAGGTAAATATGGAAAGGAAGATTTTAAAAAAGTTATTAGTAATAATTCTTATAATTATGCTAACAGCAACTGATTTTTTCTGGTTAGGGTCAGGAATAATAAGCTATGCAGCAAATTCAGATAATTCTACAAATAACGAAAATATTGAATTTTCTACATATTTCAAAAATGAAAAAGGAGAAAAAATAGACACATTAACAGAAAGTATAAAGAAACAAGACTTAAAATTATATGCACAAATAACTGTAAAAAATGAAGGATACTTTAATGGGTCTATAGAGATAGTTAATAGTAATTTCAACATAAAAAACAATATACTATCAGATTCAATATTAAGTATAGAAGGAAATAAAGTAAACCTAAATCAAATAAATGCAGGAAGTACTGTAGAAATTGAATTAGATATTGAACCAATAGTATCAGATAAAGTACAATTATCTAAAGAATCAATAGTTAAATTAACAGGACAATATGTAAAAACACAACAAAAATTATTATCAACAGATATTGGTTCTGTAGAAATTGGAGCAGAGAAAACAGTTACATTAAATTTACAACCATCAGAAGACATAAATGCAGAATTAGTAACAGATATAATAACAAATAAAGTATTATCAGTAAATGGAACAAATAAAAGAGTAGTACAATTATTGATAAATTCTAGATTAACTGAAAATGCATATCCAATAAAACAAACAACAATAAATGTTGAAGTGCCACAATTAGGAGGAAAAGCTCCAGAAGAGGTACAAGTTTTATCATTAGGAACAATGGCTACAAATGGAAGTACAAATACAAACATAGATGGATGGACAAATAAAGATGGCGTAGTTCAAATGGTTATAAAAAATGAAGCAAACGAAAATAATGAAGTAACATGGAACAAAAACGCTTATGACAAAATAATAGTAACATTCATATATGATGAAACAGTAGATGCAAGTAGAGTTGAAATAAATACAAACTCAGAAATATTAATACATAATTCAGAAAATAAATATACAGCAAAATATACTAAAGGTATAGAAAACAAAGAACCAAATAGTACTATAACAAATAAAGTTGAGGCAATAACAGGAGAATTATATAAAGGTCAACTATATGCAAATGCAAAATCAGAAAATAAAAAAGATATTGAATATAAAATAAAAGATATATTAGAAGTTACAACAACAGGAATTGCAGACAAAATAGTAGTAAGAGACGGACAAAGTGTATTTGCAACAGATTCAACAGACTTACCAGTAAATACTAAATATTTAAGAACAGAAATAAACAAAGAAAAAATGTTAGCAATATTAGGACAAGATGGAAATATATCAATAAAATTTGGAGAAAACACAATAAATATTACAAAAGATAGTGAAGCAGATGAAAATGGAAACATAGTAATAAATTATGAAAATTTACCAGACACATTAGAAATAACAACAAGTAAGCCAGTAAATGTAGGACAATTAGAAATACAACATACAAAAGTAATTACAGGAAATACTTATACAACTCAACAAATAAAAACAATAAAAAACATGAAAATAACAAGTACAGTAGAAGGTGTATTAGGAGATAGTAAAGTAGTAGAAAATTCTACGGAAACAAGCATTGAGATGAAAGAAACATATTCAGAAGCAGAACTAACAGTAAACAAAGAAAACTTATCAACAATGGCAGTAAACAATGAATTAATAATAGGAGTTAAATTAAACACAGCAGATACAAAATATGATTTATATAAAAATCCAAAAATAAAAATACAATTACCAAAACAAGTAGAAGAAATAACAATAAATGCATTTGATAAATTATATGGTGATGAATTCGAAATAGAGAGAGCCGTATATAATAAAGTAGAAAAGACAATAGAAATAGATCTAAAAGGAGAACAACTAGAATTCGCAGAAAGCCAAGCAACTCAATTATATTTACAAATAAATATAAATGCAAGATTAAGCGAAACTGCACCAAGTACAACAGAAAAAATAACAATGGAATTCACAAATGAAAATGCAACAAAATACATGGGTGATAGAACAGACAAAGGAGTAGTAGAAAAAACAATAGGAATATCATCACCAAGTGGATTAGTAACAATAAATAATATAGAGACAAGCAATATAAAAGGAATAATAGGAGTAAACGAAGATAAACAATTAGAAAAATTAGATATAAATACTGCAAGAGGAACAGACAGAGAATTTAAAATAGCATTAATAAATAATACAAAAACAAATATACAAAATGTAAACATATTAGGAAGATTTCCAACAGATGGAGAATTCACAATAAAAGGTGAAAAAATAATAAATACATTAGGAGCAACATTAAAAGGAACAATAAATGCAACAAATTGTGCAATATATTATAGTGAAAAAACAGATGCAACAAATGATCTAACAGATGCAAACAATGGTTGGACACAAGATGTAAATACATTAAATAATGCAAAATCATATTTAATAGTAATAAATGAAATGCCAGCAGAAACAAACTTTGAAGCAAGATATATAATGACATTACCACAAACATTAGAATATGATAAACAATCATATACAGGATATGAAGTAACTTATAATGGGAGTGATACAGCAAGTTCACTATTAGTAGGAATGACAACAGGAGAAACAGTAAAACTAGAAGCAGGTATAAGTGGAACAGTAGGAAATGATACATTAAAAAATGGAGACATTATAAAAAATGGAGAAGTAATAAAATATAGAACAAGAGTAAAAAATACTGGAACACAAACATTAACAAATATAAATGTAAAATCAATAGTGCCAGAAGGAACAGTATATGTAGAACCAGAAGAAGACTATGTATATACAGGACCATCATATTATGTAGAAAAACCAGAAGTGAAAGAAGTAAGTAAAATAGTAGAAAGTTTAGAAGCAGGACAAGAATATACATTTGAATATGAAGTAAGAGTAAAAACTGATACTGCAGAAGGAACTGTAATAACAAATAAAGCAACATCAACATATGGAGAATATAGTTTCGAGAGTGAAGAATTAAGCAATACAATAGGAAAAGCTAATTTAAGAGTTACTATAAAAAGAGCAAAAGATTTGAATTCAGAAGTAATGCCAGAAGGTATAATGGAATATCAATTCTTTGTAGAGAACTTATCAGATGAAGACATAACAAATTTAAAAGTTGAAGTAATAGTTCAAAATCAAGAAATACTACAAATAGACTTGATAGAAGAAACATTAACAACAGTAGCTAAAGGAAGCAATACATTTACAATAGACAAAATACCAGCAAAAGGTTTAGCAAATTATTCTGTTGTAACAAAAATTGCAAATAATGGTTCTTCAGAATCTACAGCATATGTAAAAGTAACAGATAGTAATAATGAAAGTTATAGATCAAACTTTGATGTTCAAACAATTGACAAAATGGGAGCAGAAATTACTGTAACTTCACCTACAGCAGGACAAGAAGTAAATGTTGGAGAGGAAATAGAATATAAAATAACAGTTAAAAACACAGGTACAGTATCAACATTCTTTAGAATATTAGATGATTTTCCAACATATGTAAAACTAGAAAAAATATATTTGAATGGAGAATTAGTATTACAATGTGTAGATATGGACTCATTAGAAAACTTTGTAGCAAATATATCAAATAATTATAATAGTCTTATAGGGATAGGACCAGGAGAAGTACAAGAAATAACAGTAATTGCAAGAGCAATAGATAATGGAGAAGATTTTGAAGTAAAACAAATAAGTAATTATGCAACAGTGGAAATAGAAGGACGTGAATTAGCAAAATCAGCAGAAGTTATACATACTATTAAAAAAGCATCATCAGAGGAAACAAAATCAATAGTAAGTGGATTAGCTTGGTTAGATTCTGATCAAAATGGACAAAAAGATGTTGGAGAACAATTATTATCAGATATAACAGTAAAATTATTTGATGTTGCAACAAATAATATTGCAACAAATAAAGATGGAAATGTAGCTGAAACAAAAACAGATGCAAATGGAGAATATATCTTTACACGAATGAATGAAGGTCAATATATAGTTATATTTGAATATGATATGTCTAATTATGAACCAACAACATACATGAAAGAAGGAGTATCAGATTCTTTAAATTCAAAAGCAGTAGTTAAAACAATTACTATAAACGGTGAAGAAAAAACATGTGCAGTAACAGATACAATAGAATTAAAAGAAAATGTTTATAACATAAACATAGGATTGAAAGAAAACTTAGCATTTGATTTAGAATTAGATAAATATGTAACAAAAGTATCAGTACAAAATAGTAAAGGAACTAAATCATATGACTATAATGGACAAGATAAAACATTTGTACAAGTACAAATACCAAGAAAACAAGTAGATGGAACATTAGTAGTAGTAGAATATACAATAAAAGCCAAAAATACAGGAAGATTAGCAGGAACAATAACAAATTTAATAGATTATATGCCAAGTGGAATGACATTTAGTTCTGAATTAAATTCAGATTGGTATCTATCAGGAAATAATCTATATTCAAATAGTTTATCAAATACAAGAATAGAACCAGGAGAAACAAAAGAAATAAAATTAATATTAACTAAGACAATGACTGGTGACAATGTAGGTGTAGTAAACAACAGAGCAGAAATAGTAGAAGTATATAATGAATATGGAAAAACAGATATAGATTCAACACCAAATAATCAAATAGCAAACGAAGATGATTTAGGCTCAGCAGATGTAATGATAGCTATAGCAACAGGTGCAAGAACAGTAATATTTACAATATTAATAATAATAAATACAGTATTAATAGGTGTAGCAATATATCTAATATTCATAAAAAATAGGATGAAGAAATAAAGGATAGAAAGGAGGGAGAGAAAATGAAGAAATTAAAAATATTTGCGACAATATTTATAGCAATATTACTAGTATTTATGTTTAAGAATATAAGTTATGGTGTAGGAGAAGCACAACTTAAAATAAATAGAAGTTATATTGAAAATAATCCAAATAGGTATTGTGGAGACCATGATGGTGGTTTCCCAAAACCAGGAGAAGGTAAATATAGAGGAGATATTACATATAACTTATCAGCACATGTACGTATAGATGGTGATGTTGCAACAAATTTGACTACAGGTACTACTACAGATCCAGGAAATAGCAATCAAGCAGTTGTTAATAGAACTATGTACAAAATATTATCAGGAGAATATACTGGAAAAACAGGTTATGGAAGATTAAATCATTATACAAACACACAATTAGTATTTTGGGGATTTCTTAATACTTGGCTTGAAAATGTTGAAACAAGCTTAGGATTGGATCCAAGACTTCATGGTGGTATGGACAGAGTTTCTAAATTATACAAAGATGCAGGATTAGGTTCATTATACAACCAAATAATGAATGCAGGTATATATGGCAGTGGAGGCGTTGTAGATATATACATATATGTGGCAGGTAATGGAACTACAAGTTACCAAAAAGTATATGAAGTTGTAGTAGGTGAAGCACCACAGTCAGGGCTAACTATTAATAAAATAGATGCTGATACAGGAGCGTATTTAGCAAATGTTGATTTTATAATACAACGTAATACAGGTGCATATATATTACCAGATGGATCTACAACATCAGATATAAACGTAGCTATGAGTAATCCACATACAACAACAGGTTCTTCTTATAATATACAAGTTCCAGAAGGAGATTATATTATAACAGAGATTGCAAACCGTAATGCAGATTATGAAAATACAGTAATGCAAAGAGTCGCGGCTACAGTGTCGTCGGCAAATCCGGGGCTAGGAGTAGTTACGATAAAGAATGCTAAGGAGGAAGAACCAGACGTCCCACCACCATCAGGAGGTAGCGGAGAAGGAACTGTAAAAATTGAAGGAACTGTATGGGAAGATGATTTCCAAGGAAAAGGTAACAATTCAGATAACTTATATGGAGGCGGAGATCACCCTGTAGCAAATGTTACAGTAATATGGTATACATCTAGCGGTAGATATATAAAAGAAACTAAAACTAATGGTAGTGGACATTATGAAATGACATATGATTCAGAATATGGAAATATAATAAAATCAACTCAACCATTTGAGTATGATAAAGGTGTATTAGATGAACTTACAAATTCATATGTTGTATTTAAATATAATGGAGTAAAATATACTACAGTAGCAACTAATATAACTGAAGTAGTTGGCTCAAGAGGAAAAGAGTCAGAAACTGATAGAGTAAAAGTTGATAGCTTATTTGGAGACATAACAAAAGATAAGGTACAACCAACAGGTGATCCATTGAATATACAAAAAGATGCTTTAGGAGATAATGAACTTCAAGATGATCCAAGATATAACGTTAGCGCGTCAACCAAAGGAGTTTTAAGTAATTTATTAGGAACAATCGTACATGATGATAATGCAAATGGACATTATAAGATGACTAGTAGCGGAGCATATATGTATGGACCAGGATATACAAACGGAGCAATAGATGGAGTATATGCAAAAGGAGAAAGTTATCATACAAAATGGTGTTATGGCTATGGAAACTATTGGAGAGGAACAGGTGCTAACGGAAGTAAAGGTGATTGGCAAGAAGGACCAACTCGTCATAAGATAGGAACAGTTAATTATGAAAAATGGGTAAAAAGTGGATATTATATAGATAAAGATAATGATGGTACTTATGAAACATATGTGGATACCTCACACTGGGAACATGATTCAGCAGACATATACTGTGACGATGTTAATGGCTGGAGAAACCCTTCAAGTTTAGCTCCATCAGGAGCAAGAAATATAAGTGTTAATTGGAGCTGTGATTACCAAGATGCTAATAGTGGAAACCACTCAGTAGATGGAAGAAATTCAGTAGCTACACACTTCACAATCAAAAACGTAAACTTAGGATTAGTAAGAAGAGAAAAACCAGACCTAGCATTAAAATCAGATATAAATAATGTAATAGTAACAATGAAAGGCCAACAATATACATATTACTATGGAAAAAGAGGTATACAAAATATAAGTGCACCACAAGTATCATTCAGTGATGATGGATTAGTATACACAAGACCAATAAACCCATCAGATATAGCATATATAAATGATAACAACACAAATGATATGACAATACAAGTACAATATGATATAAGAGTATATAATCAATCAACAACATTACAAACGGTAGTATCAGAAATAGTAAATTACTATGATAGTAGATATGAATTAGTATCACCAGAGTGGACACTATCGGGCAAGTACGGAAGTTCATATAATGGAAATGGATATATAGGAGCATATTCAACTGCATTATCAGGTACAGTACTAAAACCAGGAGAAAGTGCAGGAACATCTATAACATTTAAAGTAAATGATCAAACAGTAAAAGAATTAATAGGTGGAGAAAAACAATTATTTAATGTATCAGAAATAAATGTATATTCAGTACTATATGGTGAAAATACAAGATGTGCAGAGCAGACAACAGCAGCAAGTAGAAATAAAACTGGAACACAATATGCAGGAATAGATCTAGACTCAATACCAGGAACTGCAGTACCAGGAGATATAGGAACATATGAAGATGATACAGATAAAGCACCAATATTCAAACTAGTCTTAGACGAAAACAAAGTAGTATCAGGAACTGTATGGGAAGATACAGATGTTACAAGCAACAATGAAAGATTAGGAAATGGTACAAAAGACGGAAATGAATATGGTGTAGAAAATGTAAAAGTTGAATTATTAAGTGCAGAAACCGGAGAAGTAGTAAAACTATATCCAACACAAGGTTCAACAGATAGTGTAGATGCAGTAACATATACAGATAGTAGCGGAAATTATAACTTCACAGGTGTAGTAGTAGACCACTACATAATTAAATACACATATGGTAATGACAATATAAATGGAGGAGCATCAAAAATAAATGGACATGAAATAAATGCTAGAAACTACAAATCAACAATAATAACAACAGAACCTGTAAAATCAGTAATGACCGGAAACGATGATACTGTAATGTGGCATTTAACACAACAAGACAATGGATCAATAGCAGTAGATGATATAGAAAATAGACTACAAATACCATCATTAAAATATGGAAATTATAATGATCCACATAATGTTTCAGCATACTCACCTAAATTCAAAGTTCAAGTAGAATATACAGAATCACAACACTCAGAAGTAGATATAGACGGAGGAAACTTCCCACTTGATTGGACAGTATTCGACTTTGGTATAATAGAAAGACCTAGAGAAGATATTGTAATAGATAAAACAATAGAAAATCTAAAAATAACATTATCAAATGGACAAGTATTAACTGAAGGAAATCCATATGAAGAAAAAATGAATTATGTTAGAGCATTAGGAAGAAAAGAAATATTCGACAGAGATGATTTCTCACAATCATTAGGAAAAGAAAAAGCACTATATATAGAAATGGATACAGAATTAATACAAGGAGCAAGATTAGATATTCTATATGCAATAACTGTTTCAAATAATAGTGAAATAGATTATGAATATGACCCTGATAAAGGAGGAAATACAGATTACTACTTCTATGGAAATGCAAATTCACCATTAATAGAACCATCAGCGGAATTAGTAGTAGACTATGTAGATACAGAACTTACATGTACAACTGAAGATACACGTAATGGAAACTGGACACAAATTACAAATGTACAAGAATTATTTGATGAAGGGTATATTTCACAAACAACATTAGACACAGTTAAAGAAGAAAATTATTTAGTATTTACAACAGATGTCTTCAAAGATTTAGCACCAGGAGAACAACATAAAGAAAACTTATTTGCAAGTAAATTGCTAGCAAATCAAGCAGAAGACTATGTATATGAAAACCATGCAGAGATTATCCAATTAAATGGTAAAATTGCTAGAACCATAGACAGTGTAGATGATGACACTAGAGAACAAGTTAGAAAAACTTATAAACCAGGAGATTATGTACCAAGCTTATATAGAAATGAATTACACACAACAGGAGAATTCAGAGAAGAAGCCGGATTACATCAACAAGATGATGATATGATAACAATTAGAATTACACCACCTACAGGATTATCAAATAATATAGTATTATATATTTCAGTAGGAGCAGTAGCATTAGTTGTATTATCAATCGGAATAGTTGTAATCAGAAAAAAGGTTTTAGGTAAATAATCTAGCAAAAGTTTATAATAAAAAGAGCTCACATATTGACAAGTGAGCTCTTTAGTATTATAATAATTATTGTTATGCACCATTAGCTCAGCTGGTAGAGCAATTGACTCTTAATCAAGAGGTCCTCGGTTCGAACCCGAGATGGTGCACCAAATTAGAAAAGAACAATAAAGAAGGATGTATTTTATACATCCTTTTTAAAATCAATATTTTCTCCCATAGTTTTTCTAATTTTAGAAAGTTCAGTCTTTAAAGTAGAATAAGTTTTTTCTCCAATAGATTTATCAGTACCATTTTCATAATTTGCAATAGACTTTTCTATATCTAAAACTTTATATCTTTTAGTATTTCCAGAAGAAGATTTGTACATATAAATAGGAACATAAGAAACAGAATCTATTGTAGTTTTATTAGTTTCTCCACTTTTTGTACATTCTATATTTAAAATAACTGAATTTCTAGTATTATCTTGATATTGTCCTGAAATGAAGTTACCTAAAGAATATATTACAAAACAATCTTTAGTTGAACTATCTTCAAGAGTAATAGTCTTTTTTTCCATAGGTTGTAAAACATGAGGATGACTACCTAAAATAATATCAACACCATTTTTAAATAAGAAATCAGCTAATTCTTCTTGTTCAGAACACTGTTTTGTTTTATATTCAACACCCCAGTGCATATTAACACAAATTAAATCAGGATTTTGTTTTTTAGCAAGTTCAAGTTGACTCAAGATTAAATCTTTATCAGTTAAATTAATACAATAAGGTTTATCCTTAGGAACAGGAATTCCATTAGTTCCATATGTATAGGCTAAAAATGCAATTTTAATACCATTAACATCTTTAACTAAAACATCGTTTTGAGCTTCTGCAGAAGCATATGTTCCCATATGAGAAATTCCAGCCTCATCTAAAAAATTTAAAGTACTTACAAGCCCAGAGTAACCAGTATCAAGACTGTGATTGTTTGCAGTACAAAGTACGTCAATACCAAAATCTTTTAAATTAGTAGCTAATTGTTCTGGTGAATTAAATGTAGGATAATTACTATATCCTCTTTCTTTTCCTGCAAAAGTAGTTTCAAGATTACCAATTGCTATGTCAGCTGGTTCGATATATTGTTTAATATTTTCGAAAACATAAGAAAAATCGTATGTTCCGGTTGAAGAATTATATGCATCATTATATTGTGAATTATGACACATTATATCTCCAATAACACTCATAGATATGTGTTTATCTTCTGCTACAGGAACTTGTTCTTGAGTTCCATCTATATTACCATCTTCAATAGGAGCAAAAGTTTCTACTACTTCATTTCCAATTTTTTTAAATACAAATTTATATAAGCAAAAACATATAGAAATTAATAATATTATTGCGATAATGAAACGAGTCTTATTAATAATTCTTAATTTTATTTTTTTCATAAGATCTCCTCCTTATGGACATACAATATCACAATTCGACAAAAAAAGCAACAAGGGAATACCATAAATGGCACAGGCCGTTAGAGCTAGACAAAAATGTAAAAATGTGGTATAGTATATAAGGAATAAAATAATTAAAGGAGGAAGCCATGTTAACAACAAATGGAGTAACCGTAAGATTTGGAAAAAGAGTATTATTTGAAGATGTAAATATAAAATTTGCTAAAGGAAACTGTTATGGAATAATAGGAGCAAATGGAGCTGGAAAATCAACGTTTCTAAAAGTATTATCAGGAGAATTAGAACCAAGCAAAGGTGATGTATCATTAGAAAAAGGTGAAAGACTATCAGTATTAAAACAAGACCACTTTGCATTTGAAGAATACACAGTAATTGATACAGTTATGATGGGAAATAAAGAATTATATGACATTATGAAAGAAAAAGAAGCAATATATATGAAACCTGATTTTTCTGAAGAAGATGGAATGAAAGCTGCTAAATTAGAAGAAAGATTTGCAGAATTAGATGGATGGAATGCAGAATCAGATGCAGCAGTGCTTCTGAATGATTTAGGGATTATTCCAGAAAATCACTATAAATTAATGAGTGAATTAGAAGCAAGAGAAAAAGTAAAAGTATTATTAGCACAAGCATTATTTGGAAACCCAGATGTATTATTACTAGACGAGCCTACAAACGATTTAGACTTAAAAAGTATAAACTGGTTACAAGAATTCTTAATTAATTTTGAAAATACAGTAATAGTTGTATCACATGATAGATACTTCTTAAATAAAGTATGTACACATATTGCTGATGTTGACTTTGGAAAAATAAAAGTATATCCAGGAAATTATGATTTCTGGTATGAATCAAGTCAATTAGCATTAAAACAGATGAAAGAACAAAATAAAAAGAAAGAAGAAAAAATCAAAGAATTACAAGAATTTATTGCAAGATTTAGTGCTAATGCTTCAAAATCAAAACAAGCAACTTCAAGAAAGAAAACATTAGAAAAAATAGAATTAGATGAAATAAAACCATCAAACAGAAAATATCCTTATGTAGATTTCAAGCCAGATAGAGAGCCAGGTAAAGAAATTTTACAAGTAAAAAATATATCTAAAACAATAAATGGAGAAAAAATACTAGATAATATATCATTTATTGTAAAACCTGGAGATAAAATAGCATTCCTAGCAGATAATGAAAATGCTAAAACAGTTTTATTCCAGATAATTGCTGGTGAGATGGAGCCTGATGAAGGAGAGTTAATTTGGGGAACAACAATTACAAGTTCATATTTCCCAAAAGATAATAATTATTTATTTGATACAGACGAAAACTTAACAGAATGGCTAAGAAAATATTCAAAAGATCCTGATGAAACATATGTAAGAGGATTTTTAGGTAGAATGTTATTTTCAGGAGATGAATCATTGAAAAAAGCTAATGTAATTTCAGGAGGAGAAAAAGTAAGATGTGTATTGGCTAAAATGATGCTTTCAGGTGCAAATTTCTTGATTTTCGATGAGCCTACAAATCACTTAGATATGGAGAGCATAACTTCTGTTAATGATGGAATGAGCAAATTTAAAGGAAATATTTTATTTACTTCACATGACCATCAATTAACTCAAACTGTTGCAAATAGAATTATAGATATTAAAAAGGATAAAGTTATTGATAGAGAAGTTACTTATAATGAATATTTAGGAATAGAATAATTTTTTGGGAAATTTGGGGACAGTCCCCTTTTTTCCCTTTTTTCATTTTTGGTATTGCAATTTTGGTAAATTTATTGTATACTGTTTTAGAGTTTTATTTCAAAATTATATAATTTTTTAAATCTTATTAAAATCCCAGATTATAAACAGAAAGGAGGAAGAAAATGACAGCAGAAACAGAACTAATCTTGAAAAAATTAGACGAAATAAATGTGAGGCTAGATAAAATGGATAAAAGAATGGATTCAATTGAAAATAGATTAGAAGAAAACAAAGAAGACCATGAAAGAATATTCAAAGCATTAGAAGAAAACAAAAAAGACCATGAAAGAATATTCAAAGCATTGGAAGAAAACAAAAAAGAGCATGAAAGAATATTCAGAGCATTAGAAGAAAATAAAAAAGAGCATGAAAGAATATTTAGAGCATTAGAAGAAAATAAAGAAGAACATGAAAAAATATTTGAAGAATTGCATTCTATAAATATGACAGTAACTAGAATGGAAACAGAGTATCAAGAAAAAATAGCAATATTATTTGATGCTTATGAATCTAATAAGCAAAGGCAAGTAAGTTTATCAGCAGAAATACGTCGAGTAGGATTAAAAACTGATGAAAATAGTTTTAAAATTTTAAATCTAGAAAAAATTTTAAATCAATAAAAAAATCAAGAAAAAGTCCCTATTAGTTTGGTCACCCCAACAGGGACTATTTATTTTATATTAAAACAGATAAAATTCCAATAATACCAAAAATAATAAAAATAGTATTAGAAATAATATCTATAGTATTTGAAGAAACCTTTTTGCCAATTAATTTTCCAAAAAATATAGCAATAGAATCACTAGCAACCATACCAAAGATTGACCCCAAAATTAGTGAAATTCTATAAGATGGATATTGAATTCCAAGTCCCAAAGAAGCTAGAAAAGTTTTATCGCCAAGTTCTCCTATAGCAATAGACAAAGCAACAATTAATATACAATTTTTAGTTAATGAATTTAAAAACTTAATAATAGTAGATTTAGAATCTTTTTTTGTAGAGACATTATCAGGATTATTTTTTTTCAATTTCCAAAAACCCAAAACTCCAAAAGCCAAAAAAGTTATATATGTAATAAATTTTAAAATTGCAATAAAGTAAATATCCCCTATATTACTAAGCTGACTGCCAAATGTAATTGCTAAACCATGACTAAGGAGTGTTCCTAAAACAACACCTAATAATATATTAAAAGCTTTATGTTTTCCTGAAAGAGATAAAACTAGAATTTGAGTTTTATCACCAAGTTCAGAGAAAAATATAAAAATAAAAGATATAATAAAAGTATACAAAAATTGCATAAAAACCTCTCCAACAAATAATATGCAAATAATGTATATGATAGAAGTATCCGTAAGAAAAAATGTGAAAGTTGTGTGAATATTATTTACAAAAGAGAGCCTAAATGGTAATATGTGTTAAGAACAAAAAATGAGGAGGAAAAATTCGTGATTCAAGTTGAAAATATTACAAAAAAATACGGAAGTTTTACTGCCGTAAATAACATCAATTTTGAAATAGAAGAAGGAGAAATTGTGGGTTTTTTAGGACCAAATGGAGCAGGAAAAAGTACAACTATGAATATGATAACAGGTTTTATTGAACCGACTCAAGGAAGAGTAATAGTAGATGGATATGATATGTCCAAAAAACCTAAAAAAGCTAAAAAACAGATTGGTTATATGCCAGAAGGAGTGCCACTATATAGTGACTTGACTGTAAAAGAATTTATAACTTATATGGCAGAAATAAAAGGTGTAGACAAAAAAGAAAAGAAAGAAAAAGTTGCAAAAGTTTTAGAACAGACTGGATTAACAGATGTACAAAACAAATTGACTAAAAACTTATCAAGAGGATATAAACAGAGAGTAAGTATGGCAGGAGCGCTAATTGGAAATCCAAAAGTAATAATACTAGATGAACCAACAGTTGGGCTTGATCCAAAACAAGTAACTGAAATAAGAGCATTAATAAAAGAATTAGGAAAAACACATACAGTAATATTAAGCTCACATATATTATCAGAAGTAAGCCAAATTTGTAATAGAGTTATAATTATAAATAAAGGAGAAATTGTAGCAATTGACACACCAGAAAACTTAGAGAAAAAGGTTGTTAAAGAAAATTCTATTCATGTTACAGTAGAAGACCCTGAAAATAAAATGAACTCAATAAAAGAAAAATTAGAAAATGTGCAAGAAGTAAAATTCATTTCAGAAAATGAAGATAAAACAAAGGAATATTTAATAACAGCAGAAAAAGATGTAGATTTAAGAAAAAGTATATTTGAAGTCTTTTCAAAAGAAGGAATTACAATATTTGAAATGAAAAAAGCAGATGCAACACTTGAAGAAGCATTTATGCAATTGATAGATACTAAAACTCCAAATGAAGAAAAAGAAGAGAATAAAAATGATACAAAAGATGAGGAAGAAAGCAAAAAAGATGAAGGAGGAAAAGAATAATGTGGGCAATATATAGAAAAGAGTTAAAAAGTTATTTTCTATCTCCTATAGGATATATAGTAATAGGAATATTTTTATTCGTATTTAGTGTGTTTTTCTATTTAACAACAGTAGCAACTGGAAGTGTTGATTTAGGAGCATTATACTATTATGCAGCACTATATGGATTAATGATAATTGTACCAATATTAACAATGAGAATGTTTGCAGAAGAAAGAAAAACAGGAACAGAGCAACTAATTTTAACATCACCTGTAAGTATGACAGGAGTTGTAATGGGAAAATTGTTAGCAGCAATAACAGTTATATGTATAACATTAGTAATATCATTAGGATATTTCTTAATAGTAGACCACTTTGGTTCACCAAATATTGCTGTAGTATTAGTAAGTATTTTAGGTTATATATTAGTAAGTGCAGCAGCATTATCAATAGGAATGTTTGCATCAAGTATAACAGAAAATCAAATAATAGCTGGAGTAATAACAATAGCATTTCTAATAATGTCATTATTCATGCAAGACTTAAATAATGTATTTTCAAATTTAGCAATAATGAACTTTTATCAATACTTTCCAAGTGGAGTAATTTCATTAAGTGAAATAGTAGGTTTGATATCATTTACAGGAATGTTTACAGCTTTTACAATAATTGTAATGCAAAGAAGAAAATTAGTTAAATAAGGAGAGGGAAAGCGTGAAAAAGTTTTTAGAAATAATAAAAAATAAATGGCTAATAAAAGGCACAACAACAATAGCGCTAGTACTTATAGTAATAGCATGTTATATATTACTAAATTGGGCAGTAGAAAAAATTAATATAGAAGATTTAGACTTTACAGAAAAAAAATTATATTCTTTATCAGATGAAACAAAAGACAAATTAAAAGGATTAGATAAAGATATAACAATACAATTAATAAACTTATCAGAATATAATTATTTAAAAGAATATGCAAATAAATATACACAAGTAACTGATAAAATAAAAATAGAAGAAATTGATGATTTATCATCAAGAGCAGATTTAATGTCAAAATACAATCTTGAGACCTCAGACAGTTTAATAGTTGTAAAAACAGGAGACAAAGAAAAGACATTAAGTATAAATGATTTATATACATATGATTATTCAACATATGAACAAATTGACACAACAGAAGAAGCTTTAACAAATGCAATTGTAGAAATAACATTAGATGAAAAACCACAAATATATATACTTTCAGGAAAAACATTTTATCAAACAGATCAAGCACTATCAAGTATAATAGCAGAGTTAAAAGATGAATCTAATGAAGTAAAATATTTAGATATATTATCAACTGGTTCAGTACCAGATGATTGTGACTGTTTAGTAATAACAACATTAGAAAAAGATATAACAGAATTAGAAAGAGATAAGATAATAGAATATATTAAAAAAGGTGGAAAAATAATGATGCTTACTTCACAAAATATTGTAGAAGCAGATACACCAAATTTTGACCAAGTTTTATCTCAATATGGAATAACAATTGGATATGGTGCAATATTTGAGCAAGATACAGCAAAAATATTACAAGGAATGCCAGAATGTGTTATAACAGAAGCAAATGCAAGCTTCATGTCAGATATTGATATGACTATGAAAATGTGTTTTGTTGATGCAGGAAAAATTCAATTTGCTGATGAAAACAAATTATCAGAATTAGGAGTTGAATATGAAGTTATTGCAGAAACTGGAGAGAAATCTTTTGTAAGAAATAATTTCGATATAAAGTCATATTCGAGAACAAATGAAGATAGTGAAGAAGGAAGTAGTATAGTTGGAGCATTAGTTACAAAAACAATATCAGATGATGTAAAATCAGAATTAATCATTTATTCAAATGAAATTTGTGCATCAGATATGCCTCTTCAAATAGGTGGACAATATTATACATATGCAATTGAATTACATAACAATAAAGATATGATTTTAAACTCAATTTCACATTTAACAGAAAGAACAGATACAATTACAATTAGAAAAACTAATGAGCAAGAGACTTATACAGTAACAGAACAAGAAGATGCAATTATAAAAACAATTATTTTTGCAATACCAGTTATTATTATTGGATTAGGAATAGTTGTATGGCAAGTTAGAAGAAGAAAAAAATAAAATAAGTTAATAGAAGAACACTCTTAAATAGTAAGAAAATTTACTATTAGGAGTGTTCTTTTGGTATTAAATTTCAAAAAAAATATATAATTAATACAAGAGGTGTTTATGAAAGAAATATTTGTGATTGTATTAGTTATAATTGGAGCATTAATAGGAGCAGGATTTGCTTCAGGACAAGAAATTTATTCATTTTTTTATAGTTATGGGCCACAAGGAATGCTTGGATTAGTTGTAACATGTGCTTTAATTGGAATATTAATAAACAAAATAATGAAAATTATATTAAAATATGAAATAAATAGTTATGACCAATTTTTAAGCCAACTTATAAAAAACAAAAAAGTTATAAAAATTGTAAATAATATATTGAACGTATTGTTACTTATAACATTTTATATAATGATTGCAGGTTTTGGAGCATATTTTGAACAACAGATAGGTGTACACAGAATAATAGGAACTTTTATATTAGTTGTACTATGTTTTTTGGTGTTTTTAACAAGTGTTAAAGGAGTGTTAAAAGTAAGTGAATACATAGTACCATTATTAATCGTATTCATAGTAATTATAGGTATAATTAATTTTAAGACAATAGACAATTTTCAAAATATAGAAACTATAAAAAAAGGATGGCTAATAAGTGCAGTAACATATTGTAGTTACAATATAATTCTTATAATACCAGTATTAATATCATTAAGAAAACATATAAGAAAAATATCAGATATTAAATATATTGCAATAATAAGCACAATAATAATGCTAATTTTATCATTTATAATATATACTATTTTATTAAAATCAGATGTAGATATTTCTAAATTAGAAATGCCTGTTGTATATGTAGTAAGCAAATTTTTCAGTAAGTTCGAAAAAATTTATGCATTTATAATATTATCATCAATATTCACAACTGCAATTTCGATAGGAACAGGATTTTTACAAAATATAAGCAAAAATGAAAAAAGTTATCCACAATTTGTAATATTTATGTGCATAAGTAGTCTTATAATTTCAAATATTGGGTTTTCAAAATTAGTAAATATTGTCTATCCGTTTTTTGGATATATAGGAATCATACAAATATTGTTAATATTGTCAAAAAATATTTGCAAAAAATGATGCTTGTGGTATAATAATAGCAAATATCAAAAGACAAGGAGAAAATAATGAAGGATTTTTGGGCTGAAGAATTGCAGAACCAAAGGAAAGGTAAATTAAAAAAACTGGCAGTATTTATTGGAATTCTGGCAATTTTCATGATACTACTAATTCTGATAATTATATATATGTACAATCTAAACTTTAGAAGATGGTGTGATGAGAATGTCTTAAAAAAAGAGGTACTACAAGAAGACACCAGAACAATAGAGTTAGATGGAGATGAAAACACGCAAGTTTATGCATATGACAAATATATATGTGTATTTAGAAAGAAAACACTTGAATTTTATAATAGAGTGGGAAGTCAAGTTTCTACAATAGATTTAGATATAAATAAAGCTGTGTTTGTATCTAATGGAAAATATATGGCAATATGTGAAGAAAACGGACAGAAATTTTATTTAATATCAGGAAGAGAAAAAATATATGAAAATGAAGTAGAAGGTAATATAACGCAAATAAATGTAAACAGAAATGGATATGTTTCAATAGTTCTATCAAATGCAAGTTATAAATCAATAGTAGATGTATATGATAGAAGCGGAAAATCTATTTTTAAAACAAATTTAGTAACATCAATAGTTGTTGATGTAAGTATTTCACCAGACAGTAAATATTTAGCAATAGCTGAAATAGATATTTCAGGAATAATAATAAAATCAAGTATTCAAATAATATCAATTGATTTAGCGCAGACCGCGCCAAAAGAATCAATGTTATATAAATATGAAGCGCCAACTGATAAATTAATATTAAATATTGAGTATCAAGAAAAAGGTAAACTAATATGTATGTACAATGATTCAATAGAAAGTTTAGAAAACAATACAAGTACAGAAATAATTGATTTAAAAGAAAAAAATATAGCATTTGCAACAATTGAGCTTAACAATAAGATAGCTATTTTAGAAGAAATTTCAACAGGAGAATATACATCAGATACATATGCGAAAATTATAAATCCAGTAACATTAAAAGAAAGACAATATGTAACTGAAGATGTTGCTAAATCATTAGAGACTGTAGAAAATAAAATTGCTATTAATTTTGGAACAGAATTACATATAGTCAGTACAAATGGTATTTTACTAAAAAAATACATATCAGAAACAGAGATTAATGATATTGTAATGACTGATAGTTTAGTTGGAGTAGTGTATAGAGATAGAATTCAAATTATAAATTTATAAGGGGGAAAATTTATGGGAATAATTTTTGATATAATATTAATTGCAATAGTAGCATTAAATATATTTATATGTTATAAAAAGGGATTGGTAAAACTTGCAGTTGGATTAATTGCAGTACTTGTATCAATAATATTAGCAGTTATTTTATATAAGCCAGTATCAAATTTAATAATAGAAAAAACAGAAATAGATGAAAATATAAAAAATGCAATTATAGAAAACTTTACAAGTGAAGAAAACACAGAAGAAAAACAAGATGATGGATTTATGAAATATATAGAAAGCTATGTCGATGATACAGTAAATAAAACAAGAAATGAAATAGTAGTAGAAGCTTCAGAGACAATTGCTGTAAAAGTAATAAATGTAGGTGCAATGTTAGGTATATTCATTATAGCAAGAGTAATTTTAATATTACTTACATTTGTTGCAGATATAATAACTGGATTACCAATTTTAAAACAATTTAATGAAGTTGGTGGAGTACTATATGGTATTATAAAATCATTATTAATAATTTATGTAATACTAGCAATATTATTCTTTATAGTATATATTACAGGAAATACTACAATATCAGAAGCTATAGCAAATTCATTTATAACAAAATTCTTCTATGAACACAATTTACTATTAACAATAATATTTTAATATAGATTAAAATTAAACTCCTTATTCACAATAAGGAGTTTAAAATTTATCCAAAATGTGAATTTTTTGTAAAAAAAACAAATAATTGTTGAAATTTATTTGCATATCTGTTATAGTAAAATAGTAATAAAGTAATATATAATTTTAGGAGTGAGAAAATTGTCAAGAAGAAGAAAAAACAAAAGAGAAGATGAAACAATAAAAGTAAAAAAGAAATCAGGAGTATTGAAAAAAATCTTATTAATTTTATTAATTGTATTAATTGGTTTAACAGGATTTGTAGTATATAGAACACAAAAAAATGGTGGAGGAATGCAAGGATTATTATCAACATTAGTAGGGCATGATGAAAACACATTAAAAGAACTAGACACACTGCAAGTATTACTAATGGGAGTAAGTACTGATAATGGGCTAAAGCTAACTGACACAATAATAATTGGTTCATATGATCCAAAAACACAAAAAGCATCACTATTATCAATTCCAAGAGATACATTTGTTGGTAAAAATATAAAAACTGGTGGAGGAACTGACAAAATAAATTCACTTTACCAAATAGGTGGGGCAGAAAAAACATTAGCAGCAGTAAATAAACTAACAGGTTTAGACTTAAAATATTATATGGTAATTGATAATCAAGCATTGATAAAATTAGTCGATGTAATAGGTGGAGTAGAATTTGAAGTTCCATATGTACCTGGTGGAATGGTATATGATGATCCATCACAAGATTTACACATAAATTTACAACCAGGATTACAATTAATTGATGGAAATAAAGCTGAACAATTATTGAGATTTAGAAAAAACAATAATAATCAAACTTACCCACAAGAATATGGTGGAGATGACTATGGAAGAATGAGAACACAAAGAGAATTCATCATTGCGACAGCAAAACAGACAATACAAGCTAAAAACGTATTCAAAATTGGAGAAATTGTAGATTTAGTTTATGAATATGTAGACACAAATTTATCAATATCAGCTATAAAAGATTATATTCCATATGCAATAAATGTAGATATTAATGCAATTCAAAGTGAATATCTACCAGGAGTTTCAGTAGGACCACCACAAGGCGTACCATATTGGTTTTTCCAAGCTGACAAAGAAAAAACAGAAGCACTAGTACAACAATTATATTATAGTACAGATTCAACTGATACAACAGGTGAGGATGGAACTGGAGAAGATGGAACTGATTCAGAATCTAATACATCAACAAATGACAATACAAGTAATACGAATGATAAAACAAATGATAACACATCAAATTCATCAACAGATTCAGTAACAAAAACAGAAGCATCAAAAATTAAAATAGAGATATTAAACGGTTCAGGTTCTGATAAGAAACTTACAGAAGTTAAGAAGGCCTTGACTGCAAAAGGATATAAAATTTCAAAAACATCAACTACGACAAACACATCAAAAACAACTATAATTAATAAAACTGATGTAGATGGAAAATATGAAAACAACATAAAAGAAATTTTAGGAGTAGGAAATATTTCATCAAGCTCAGTAAGTTCAAGTAATGTAGATATAACAATAATTATAGGAAAAGATTATAAATAAAAAGTGGAAGTCATTTAGACTTCCACTAAAATATATTAATTAAATTATTTCTTATTTTTTTTATATTTTTTATTCTTTTTTGGAGAAAGTAATTTTGCTAATATAAATAATACAATTATCACTAGAATAATTTGACCAATCAATAAAAATAAATCAAATTTCTCAACATTATGACTAGCAATTAAATCAGAAGTATATGTAATTCCATCAATATTGTAAGTTATTTTTCCAAGAGTAGAACCTTCGGAAATAGGTGCTGAAATATTTTCATTAAGTTCTACAGAATAATCCAAATTTTCTAAGTTAAAATTAATTGGTACGATACTACTAATTGAATCTTTTAAAAGTAATTGTAAATTTTCAGTTTCTTTTGTTGCATTTTTAATTTTTACTTCTTGAATTATATCGTTTTGAGCTTTTATCTCTTGAAATTTATAATTATTAAATCCATATTCAAATAGATTAATTGAATCTATATATCTAGCACTTTTACCATCTTCTGTTGTTTGTGCTCCAAGGACTACAGCAATTAATTCCATGTTATCTTTTTTACTTGCAGAAATTAAACAATTTTTGGCATAACTTGTAAATCCTGTTTTTATCCCTATAGCATATTCGTAATAATATTTACTTGAAGGACGTAATAGATCATTTGAATTTACAAAATAGCGTTTTTCGTATTTATCAGTTGCAGCAACTTCGCAAGATGGTTTTGCTACAATACTTCTAAAAGTCTCATTTTGCATACAATATCTAGCAATCAATGCCATATCATATGCTGTTGAGTAATGTTCTTCATCATGAATTCCGCTAGGATTTGTAAAATGTGTATTTGTACATCCAATTTCAACCGCTTTTTGATTCATCAAATTTGCAAAATTTTCTATACTTCCTGAAATATGTTCAGCCAAAATCATTCCAGCTTCATTTGCTGAGTGTATCAAAAATAAATTTAAAAGATCTTCAACTGATAAGGTTTCATCTGGTTGTATAGCTGCATTTGAATAGCCTGCTGGAATTGACATTACTGCATTGTAGCTTGCGGTTATTTTATCATCTAATTTACAATTTTCTATTGCTATTATAGCTGTTAATATTTTTGTTGTACTTGCTGGATACATTTTTTCATTTGAATTTTTTTCTACTAGTACTTTTCCAGTTGCCAAATCTATTAATATTGCTGCATCTGAATATAATGTTAAATTTTGTTCTAAATTTGTTGATTGGGGTGTATCTGCATATGAGTAATTGCAAAATAAGATACTTATAATTGCTATTATTGTTAGTATTATTGTTGTTTTGCTAGTTTTCATTTGTTTTTTTGCTCTCCTTATTATTTTGTTGTATTAATATGATATCTCATTTTTAGATTATTTGCAAGAATTTTTTTGTTAATTTTAATAAATTAAATTTAGATTGGAGGTTTTTTATGGAAAGAAAAAAAGTTATTTTAATTTCAATTGCTGTGATTGCAATTGTATGTGTATATTTTATATTTGAATTTTTTATTAGAGGTTTAGATAAAGAAGAGGTAATTAGTAATAATGAAGATTATGTGGTAAGTGATAATTCTTCTAATTCTGATATTGATTCTGAAGAAAAGAATGAAAGTGAAAATAATAATGTTTCGAGAGAAGATGAGGGAAATCTAGAATCTTCTAATGGTGAGATAAGTGACGAGGGGGTAAGTGAAAAGATTTATGTGTATGTTACTGGAGAGGTAAATAAGAGTGGAGTTGTAGTATTAAATGAAGGTTCTAGAATTACTGATGCTATTGATGCTGCTGGAGGTGTTACTCCTAATGCTGATATTTCTAAGATTAATTTGGTTTATGTCTTGAGTGATGGGGTTAAGCTTAATATTCCTAGTTTTAATGATTTGAAAGAAAATCCGGATTTTGAGTATATTATTCTAGGTTCAGGAGAAGGAGGTTTAAACAGTGAAGATTCTATTTCTTCTGACGGTGCTTCTTCTGCTAGTAAGACTACTACTGGTAGTGGGGGAAAAACTAGTGGAGGAGGTGTGAATACTCCTTCTAAGCAAAAGGTAAATATTAATTCTGCTTCTCAAACTGAACTTGAACTTTTACCTCGGTATCGGCCCTTCACTTGCTCTTAGAATTATTGAGTATAGAAATGAAAATGGTAAGTTTTCTAAATTAGAGGATCTTAAGAATGTTAAGGGGATTGGAGATGCTAAGTTTGAGTCTTTAAAGGATTTTATTACGGTTTAATTATTTGTTCTGATTTTTTGTTATATTTACTATTTTTTTGCATATAATATAGTATACCTACCTATAATATTATCTTGCAAATGATATAGATTGACAGTTTTACAATTTGTGAAGTTGGGATTTTTTGAGCAAAACTATTGACAAATTTTACTGTTGGTTGTATAATAATTAAGTCAGTACATCGCGGGGTGGAGCAGTTGGCAGCTCGTCGGGCTCATAACCCGAAGGTCGTAAGTTCGAGTCTTACCCCCGCAACCAGAAATAGCAGGGTTTTTAAGACCTTGCTAATTTTTTTCTATTGAAAACCTTGTGTCATACGTGGGGGTCTAAAGGCTTCTAGCTATGAGTAGACAATAATAGTTTAACCATAGCACATGTAAACAAATATCATATATCATTTACACCAAAATACAGAAGAAAAATAGCTAACAAATTTCCAAAATTGGTTACTATAAAAAATACAAAACAATTATTATTCATTATAAATATGTGAAAATGAAGTTCATTAGTTTCGTTAAATATTAAATAGGGGGCTTCTCTATTTTCAATGGTATCTTATATGAATTTTTTATAATATATATAGGACTTAAATATAATAGCTTCTTATAGTAGGATAAATATCAATTGTCATACTCTTTTTACTTATAGGTGAAAGGAGTTGATGGAAATGTATATTTCAATAAAGGAGGCAATTAAAGAGATAAACAATAATAACTATTCAATTATTAAAGTAAAAGGTATTATTGAATTAACTATGCATATGACAAAAATAAGAAGCATATTGGATACACATAGAATTTACATAGGGAACTTAGAAAATAGAAATATTAAAGTAAATAGGCATCAAATAATGAAAATAATAAAAAAATCAGATAAGATAATAATTGAATTAGATATCTTAATAAAAATTTACGTTTAAAAAAATAAGAACATACTTTAAAAGTGTGTTCTTATTTAAAACTCTTTGCTATATTTTTACAAATTGTAATATATAAATTATGGTATTTTTTAGGTATATTGTTTAATATTTCAGTAAAAGAAGAGTCTATATTATTTTCATTAATATCGTTTACTAAAGAATCTAAATTAAGATGTAAAACAGTTGCGATATTAACTAGGACTTGTAAACTACAAATGCTACTACCTCTTTCAATTTCACTAATATATGATGGGCTAACATCAATTTGTTCTGCTAATTTTTCTTGTGTTATTCCAATTTTATTTCTACCTTCTTTTATTCTTTTTCCAATATCTTTATAATTTATTTCTTTTATCATGATAGTTCACCTCATTTATATTATTGTATTATCAATATAAATTTATTAAAATAATCTAAAACTGTTGAACTAAAACTAAAACTGTGATAATATAACTAAAAGTGTAATATTTTATAAAATTATTACATAAAAGGTAAAATTTGAAATGTTAGGGGGTGTTAATATGGCAAATTGTAGAGAGTGCTTTCATGAACTTTCAAAAGACGAAGCAGATAAATATAATGGATACTGTTCAATTTGTTACAAAGAAATAAAAAGGAAAAATATTGGTTTTATAATTTATTTAATATGTGCAACTGTTATATTGTGTTGGTTGAACCATATAAATGATTCAGGAATTATAACACTTCTTCTTATGATGTGTCCTTTTGTATTTTTACCATTATTTGTAAAACTTGGACAATATTATGTAGAAATTGTGGATAAACAAGAACAAGAACGAATTCAAAATTTATCAGATGATGAAAAACAAGAATATTATCGTAAAAAAGAACAAGAACAGTTAGATAATACAATTGATTATACCATTATCGTTTCAGAGAATTCAAAAAAATCTTTAGGTAGTGCTGTTACCAGAGGTGCTATTGGTGGAGCTTTACTTGGACCAGTTGGGCTAGTTGGTGGTGCAATAAGTGGAAAAAATAAATCGGAAACTACTTTTACTGTTGTATATAAAAGTGGTCGTAGAGAAGTTATAACTGTAGATAATAAGAGTTCTGACTTTGCAATATATGCTAAATATATTAAATAAAAGAAAAGGAGATTTTATCATATGAAAAAGAAGATAATTACTATTTTAATAATAACTGTTATTACTCTAATAATTGGATTTTTATATATCTTTAATAATAATTATTTAATGTTTAAGTTATATTATAGTTTTAATGATTATGATTTGGCATTAGAACAAATCTTGCAATTAGATAATACACAAATTATAGAATTAACCAAACAAATTAAAGTAGAAAATCCAGCTTTTGCTATAGATATATTAACATCTATGAACGAACCACTATTTAGTGAAGAAAATTTTAATATTTATGTAGATATATTAGAAAATACTAATTTTGACAAAGATATTTTTGACAAAATTATTCAAATAGTAGAAAAAGAAGATTCTAATTTTGAAAGCATAATTTCAAAACAAATAATATATAAATATTGTTGTTCATATATAGAGTTTTTAAATAAATCTAGTAATCTAAAAGAACAAAAAGAAAGTCAATATGATGAAATTATAGGATATTTAAAAAAACTTGAGGATTTCGAAGATTCTATTATAAAATTATATGAAATAAATTTTGATATGGCTACTTATTTTCTTGATTTAGGGAAAAATTCTGGTAATAGATATGATTTAATGTTAGAATATTTTGATAAGATTGATTCAAAATATTTAGCAATAATAGACCCCAATAATATTGTTAATATAGCCAATATTTATTTTGAAATTGCCGAAAAATATACTTCTGTTACAATGTATGCATATGCCGAACCGTATTATGAAAAAGCTATTAATATATTAAAATCAAATGAAAACAAAAATATTGATTTAATAAATAAATATGAGTTAAAATTAAATGAAGAAAAAAATATAAGCATGAACTATAAATGGTGTGAAGCTTATGGTTGTGCTAGAGAAAAATCAAATGGACACCCTCATTATTGTACAACACATCAAAAAAATTCAAGAGCATTAACTCCTGTACACATTGACACAAACGATAGTAATTCAGAATATTCTACAAATCATAAGTGTGAATATCCATCTTGCAATAATTATGCATCTAAAAAGAAATATTGTACTAAACATACAACTTATGATAAATGTTCAAAGAATGGCTGTTCTAAATCAGTTAGTTATTCTGGAGCAAAATATTGTATAGAACATGAAATTGAATTATATAATATAAAATCAAAATAAAAAAGATATATAATAAAATACAATTAAATGTTAATACATCTAAATAAAAAAATATGAAAATCATACTACTTTTTTTAAAGAATATATATACATTTTATATAAAAATCGTTATAAATTATAGAGTTTCAGTATAGTAATACTAACTTATTAGAACTTATAGTTTTTGCCAAAACATTACTGTTATAAAAAGTGCTTAAATGCATTCATAACCCGAAGGTCGTAAGTTCGAGCCTTACCCACCCGCAATCAAGTAATATCAAAGGGTTCAATAATTTGCTTGAACCCTTGTTTTTTGCTTTTGGAGCAATTTTGGTGTAATGAGGAGATGATTCAAATTAATGTTTTTTTGTGATATCCTATTATAGAATAAATCTAATGTCATTTTCAATAATATCTACAGTTTCACTAACTGATAAATTTGATGTGTTTAATATATTTTTTGCATCATAATTTTTGCATTTAAAACTATTTAATAAAGTTAGACAGCGTTCATTCATTTGACAATATATGGCTCTTTCTTTATCTCTTGAAAGTAAAGTAGTTTCATCTGTTAACAAAACAATAAATTTAATAATATAATCTTTAAATTCAGATTTTATTAATTCTAGATTTTGGGGTGTAATAATGTAATTAAATATTACATCAAATCCATTTTCTAAATAAGTTTTTATTATATTCACACAGACTTTCCAAAAAGTTTCTAAATGGTTTCCTTCTTTCCAGGCGTGAACATATCCACCAATGACTTGATGATAAATATCATCTCCCTCAATTAGAGCAGATTTATTACTTAATCTAGCTAATTCTTTCGAAATTATACTTTTTCCGAACTCCTGCTGGACCAGTGATGATATATAAATTAGTCATATTTTTACCTCCTAGATTTTTTTAGAAACAATCATATCTCTAATAATATAATCATTTTTTTCATAAAAATTTAGTCCCTTTTTATTTGGCTCAAAAACTTCAATATTAATTCTTTTACAATTGATACTTTTAAAGTATTCTTCCATTCTCTCTAATAGATACTTACCAATTCCATTACCACGAATATCATTTTTAACAATTAATTCAATTACAGAACCTGTTTTAGCACAGTCATTTGTTAGTTTATCAATTTCATCTTTTTCTTCTACTATTCCTATGATCAATCCATTGACGACGTTATCTTCTGTTGACAAATAAATTTTGCCATCTTGTTTTTTTACTTTATTAATATCTATTTTAAAAATATTTTCTCTATATTCAGGAAGAGGTATTTGTGTGTGCCAATCATCAATATCAATTAAATAGTTTTGCAATTCTACAAGTAAATCTTTAATTTGTTCATCATATTTTCTATCATACTCTATAATCATAGTAGCTCTCCTTTACAATTAATATGTTATATTTTATCATAGATTCAGAGATAAAACAATAAAAAGACTATTTTACTAGAAATTTTGCAGATATTGTAAAAAAAATACTTTTATGATAGAATAAAAGTAGATTTTTATATAAAATTGGGGGCTAAATATGTCTAAAGAATATGAAAGCGAAGCGATGTTAGAGGAAAAGCTAATAAAGCACTTAGAATTATTAGGGTATACAAGGATAAAGTTAAATAATTTAGATGATGTAAAAGAAAATTTTAGAAAACAAGTCAATACTCACAATAAAGTTGAATTAAAAGGGAAAGAATTATCTGATAGAGAGTTTGAAAGATTATATACAATGATTACTGGAAAAGGAGTATTTGCAAGTAGTAAAATTTTAAGAGAAAAACAATGTATAGAACGAGATAATGGTGAAAAGGTATATATAGAATTGTTTAACACAAGACAATGGTGTAAAAATATATATCAAGTTTCAAATCAAATAACAAGTATAACTGAAGAAAGAGAAACTAGATATGATGTTACATTATTTATTAACGGATTACCATTGATACAAATAGAATTAAAATCAAGAGGAAAAACATTAAAAGAAGCGGTAAATCAAATTGAAAGATATAGAAGAACATCATATAAAGAATTATACAAGTTTATACAAATATATGTAGTAAGTAACGGAGTAAATACAAAATATTTTGCAAATACAGATGGCGAAATAAATTTTGGATATACATTTTTCTGGACAGACGAAGAAAACAATAGAATAAGTAATTTAAGTGAGTTTTCAATGTATTTTTTAGAGAAGTGTTTTGTATCTAAAATGATTGCTAGGTATATGATTATAAATGAAACAGACAAGCAGTTAATGGTAATGAGACCATATCAAGTATATGCAGTAGAAGCCTTAGTGAAGCAAGCGTTAGAAACAAGCAACAATGGATACATATGGCATACTACTGGTTCAGGAAAAACCTTAACATCGTTTAAAGCAAGCCAAATACTAGCAAATGAACCAAGCATAAAACAAGTGTTTTTCTTAGTAGACAGAAAAGACTTAGATACACAAACTTTTGATGAATTTAATAAATTTGAACCTGGTTCTGTAGATTTTACAAATAGTACATATAAATTGGTGAAAAATATAGAAGACTCTACAAAACCATTGATAGTAACAACTATTCAGAAAATGGCTAATGCAATTAATAATCCTAGATATGTAGAACTAATGGAAAAATATAGAGATGAAAAAGTAGTATTTATCATAGATGAATGTCATAGAAGCCAATTTGGAGATATGCATAAAGCTATAAAGATGCATTTCAATAAAGCACAATATTTTGGATTTACAGGAACACCAAGATTCCCAGTAAATAAGAGCCAAGATGGCAGAACTACTGCTGACATTTTTGAAAAATGCTTACACAAATATTTATTGAAAGATGCAATAAATGATGGAAATGTATTGGGATTTTCAGTAGATTATTATAAAACAATAGATGCTAATTTGGATAATATAGATTATGTAGAAGTAGAAGGAATTAATACAGAAGAAGCATATATGGCAGATGAAAGAATTAATAATATTACAGAAGGAATACTTTCTATGCATCCATTAAAAACAAATGATATGATGTATACTGCTATATTTGCAACATCCAGCATTCCTCAACTAGTAAAATATTATGACTGTTTTAAATCTAAAAAAACAAACTTAAAAATAGCTGCGATTTTTACATATGGACCAAATGAAGATTATGAGGGGAAAGATGAACTTTCATTTGAAAGTTTGGAAAGAATAATAAAAGATTATAATGAAATGTTTGATACAAATTATTCTGCAAATACATTTGATGCATATTTTAAAGATGTATCTAAAAGAGTAAAAAATGCTGAAATAGATATTTTAATCATAGTAAATATGTTTTTAACAGGATTTGACAGTAAGACGTTAAACACTTTATATGTTGATAAGGCACTTAAATATCATGATTTGATACAAGCATTTTCAAGGACAAATAGAGTAGAAAAAGCAACAAAAACACAAGGGAATATAGTAAGTTTTAGAACGACAAAAAAAGCAGTGGATGAAGCAATTAGAATTTTTTCTGATACAAGCGATCCAGATGAAGTGTTATTAAAACCATATGAATACTATAAAGAAAAATTTATTGAAAGAGCAAAAGAATTAAAAGAGTTCGCACCAACAGTTGAATTCATTGATACAATCCAATCAGAAGAACAGAAAAAACAATTTATAATTATTTTTAGAGAATTAACAAAAATATTAATCAAACTTAGAATTTTTAGAGAGTTTAAGTTTACAGAGGAAGAAGTAGGTATATCTCATCAGGAATATCTTGATTATAAGAGTAAATACTTAGATTTAGCTATTATCAGAGATGCACAAAATAAAGTTAGTATATTGAACGATATTGATTTTGAATTGGAATTAGTGTATACAGATAAAATAAATGTAGACTATATTTTAAACTTAATGAAATCAATAGATTTAAAAGATAAAGAACAAAAAGAGAAAGATATAAAAGAAATTTTAAACAAATTGGAAAATGTAGACAATAAAGATTTAAGATTAAAATCTGATTTAATTAGAGAATTCTTGAATAAAATTATACCAACACTTAATGAAAATGATTCGATTGAAGAAAATTACTATAACTTTATGGATGAGCATAAAAAAAAGGAAATAGAACAAATAGCAAAGAAATATGATATAGATATTAATTTGTTAAATGATATTATAGGAGAATATGAATATTCAGGAATTTTAGATACTGGAAAAATTAAAGAAGAAATAAATAAACCACTAATTGAAAAAGTAAATATAACGAAAACAATAAAAGAGTTTATTATAAATCTAATAAATAAATTTAAATAGAAGGAGAAATAGAAATGGATGTAGCTGATAAACAAAACAAGCAGCAGACAGAATTATATTCTAAATTATGGAGCATAGCAAATGATTTAAGAGGAACAATGGAAGCATCTGAATTCAAAAATTATATATTAGGATTAATATTTTACAGATTTTTATCAGAAAGGTTAGTAAGCTATATAGAAGGAAATCTGCTAAATAGTGATAAATTAACATATGAACAAGCATGGAAAAAAGAGGAGTATAAAGAGGCAATTATTGAAGATTTAACGAAAGATAGTGACGTAGGATATATAATAGAACCAGAATATTTATTTTCAAATCTTATAAAATTAATAAAAACAGGAAATTTTGACATTTCAATACTTAATAAAGCAATTAATAAAGTTTCAGAATCAACATTAGGGAAAGCAAGTCAACATGACTTTGAAAACTTATTTGAGGATATGGACTTAAATTCTTCTAAATTGGGTAGAGGAGAAAAGGAAAGAAGTAAATTAATAGGAACAATAATGCTTAAAATTAATGACATAGATTTTAAATTTGAAGATACGGAAATAGATGTTTTAGGAGATGCTTACGAATATCTAATAGGGGAATTTGCTGCTAATGCAGGAAAAAAAGCAGGAGAATATTATACTCCTCAACAAGTATCAAATATTTTAGCTAAAATTGTTACTATGGAAATAAAAGATTTAAAAAATGTATATGACCCCACATGTGGTTCTGGTTCTTTGTTATTAAGAGTAGCAAGGCAAAAAGATGTAAAAGTAAGTGCATTTTATGGACAAGAAAAAGTTAGTACAACTTATAACTTGGCAAGAATGAATATGTTATTGCACAGAGTTCCGTTTAATAGATTTGATATTTATAATGGTGATACTTTAGAAAATCCTTGTGAAGAACATATGAAGATGAGATTTCAAGCAATAGTAGCTAATCCACCATATTCTGCAAATTGGTCAGCAGATTCCAAGTTTTTAAATGATGAAAGATTTAGTAACTATGGAAAATTAGCTCCAAAATCAAAAGCTGATTATGCATTTATTCAACATATGATATATTTATTGGATGATAATGGAACTATGGCTGTAGTATTGCCACATGGTGTACTATTTAGAGGAGCAAGTGAAGGGACAATCAGAGAATATTTAATAAAAGATAAAAATTATTTAGATGCAGTAATAGGATTACCAGCAAATATATTTTATGGAACTTCAATTCCAACATGTATTTTAGTTTTTAAAAAATGTAGAACAAATGATAATATACTAATTATAGATGCCTCAAAAGATTTTGAACCAGGAAAAAATAAAAATAGGTTAAGAGATGAGGATGTAGATAAAATTATAAATACATATAAGGAAAGAAAAGAAATAGAAAAATATTCTCATCTAGCTACAATGGATGAAATTAAAGAGAACGAATATAATTTAAATATTCCGAGATATGTTGATACTTTTGAGGAAGAAGAAGAAATTGACTTGGATGCAGTTCAAGCAGAGCTAGAAAAAATAGATGAAGAAGAAAAGAAAGTAACAGAAGAACTTAATAAATATTTGAAAGAATTAGGACTGAAGGAATTAAAATAAAAGGATTACATTTTAAAGTGTAATCCTTTTTTAGATGAACATTTGTTGCAATAAACATTTTTTAAAATCTTCTAGCCTCTTTTTCAACTTTTCTTGTATTAGTATCTTCTTATCAAAAATACTTAGTGTATTTGAGATTTGAATTTGTGTATTTAAAGGAGGTAGCTTTAATCGGATTTTCCACATATTATCTTGGTTTAGTTTTGCTCTGCTCGTACCATTTACATATTGCCTAATATCTTTATGCTTAAGGCAATAATATAAAAATTTAGTACAATTCTCATTATTTCCTTGAATTACATGGGCATGATTATTTACCCAAGCTTTTCCATTTATATATTGAGCAATAGGTTTACAAAAAAATTCATCGAAATGACCGCCATCTTCAGCTAATAAAATATATTCACCATCGAATAAAAAATCATTTATATAATCTTGAATACCATTTGCACCATAATAAGGAATATTCCCAGTTTTCCTTTGAGTAGAAATAATAGGCTTTCTTAAATGATCAAATCCAAGACAGCAGTCTTTAAGTGTAAGATTTTTCCAATCTTTGTTATTGCTATTCAATAAATTTTTTATAAATTTTTTCTCATACATCTTGAGTAACTCTACTTTTTGAGTTTGGAGATTTATTTTTTTATCTATTAAAGTAAAAAA
>CALXXZ010000002.1 GCA_944392805.1 uncultured Clostridia bacterium
ACTCCACCATATGTTTCAATACCTAATGATAATGGTGTTACATCTAGTAATACTAAGTCTTTAACATCTCCTGATAATACACCACCTTGAATTGCTGCACCAATTGCAACACATTCATCTGGGTTGATTCCTTTGTCTGCATCTTTTCCTGTTATTCTTTTTACTGCATCTTGTACTGCTGGAACTCTTGTTGAACCACCAACTAATAATACTTTGTGAATATCATTTGGTGTTAATCCAGCATCTTTTAATGCTTGATTTACAGGTCCTGCTGTAGCTTCTACTAAATCATGTATTAATTCTTCGAATTTTGCTCTTGTTAATGTTATATCTAAGTGTTTTGGTCCTGTTGCATCTGCAGTTATAAATGGTAAGTTTATTTGTGTTTGTTGTACACCTGATAATTCTATTTTTGCTTTTTCTGCAGCTTCTTTTAATCTTTGCATTGCCATTTTATCTGTTGATAAATCTATTCCATTTGATTTTTTGAATTCTGATATTAAGTATTTTATTATAGCTTCATCAAAATCGTCTCCACCTAAATGTGTGTTACCATTTGTTGCTAATACTTCAAATACTCCATCTCCGATGTCTAGGATTGAAACGTCGAATGTTCCTCCACCTAAGTCATATATCATGATTTTTTGGTCTTGTTCTTTATCCATTCCATATGCTAATGCTGCTGCTGTTGGTTCATTTATTATTCTTAATACTTCTAGTCCTGCTATTTTTCCAGCGTCTTTTGTTGCTTGTCTTTGGCTGTCACTAAAGTATGCTGGTACAGTTATAACTGCTTGTGTTACTTTTTGTCCTAAATAGTTTTCTGCATCTGCTTTTAGTTTTTGTAATATCATTGCTGATATTTCTTGTGGAGAGAATTTATCTCCTTCTATATCTACTTTTTCGTTTGTTCCCATTTTTCTTTTTATTGATATTACAGTATTTTCTGGATTTGTTACAGCTTGACGTTTTGCTATTTGTCCTACCAGTCTTTCTCCATTTTTAGAGAATGCTACTACTGAAGGTGTTGTTCTATTTCCTTCTGCATTTGGTATTACTACTGGTTCTCCTCCTTCCATTACTGCTACACATGAATTTGTTGTTCCTAAGTCAATTCCTATTATTTTTCCCATTTTAATTTACTTCCTTTCTTTGAGGTCTTGCCTCATAATATATATTTTTAAATTTAATAACTATTTTTTAGTTGGCTACTACTACCATTGAATGGCGTATAACCTTGTTACCAATTTTGTAACCTTTTCTGTATTCTTCTACAATTTCTTGTGCATTTTTATCTGCATCTTGAATACTACTTACTGCTTCGTGTAGACTTGGATCAAATGTTTCTCCTACTGCTGGTATTTCTTCTACACCTTTTGATTTTAATATATCTTTAAATTGTTTTAGTACTAGTTCTACTCCTTTTTTATATTCGACATCTTTAGTTTCTGTTTTTAATGCATTTTCTAAATTGTCTACTATTGGTAGAAATACTTCTACTATATCAGCTAATATCGAATTATATAGAGTTTCTCTTTCTTTTCCGCTTCTTTTTTTGAAGTTTTCAAATTCTGCTAATACTCTTTTATATCTATCATTTAATTCATCTAATTCTTGTTGTTTCGGGTCTATTATGCAATCTTGTTTTTCTTCAACTTTCTTATCTTTTTCTTCTTCCATCTCTCTACCTTCTTTCTATTCATCTTTTTTTGTGTCATTTCCATTTAATTTTTTACTAATATATTTCATTACTGAAATTACTTTTGCATAATCCATTCTTTTTGGTCCTATTATTCCAATTGTTCCCAAATCTTTATTTCCTATTCTATGTTTGAATGTTACTATGCTAAAGTCTTTTAGTTCTTCTTTTTCGTTTTCTTCTCCTATATATACATTTATGTCTTTTGCAAATCCTGTATTCAACATATCTGCCATTAATTCTTTTTCATCTAATATGTTTACAAAGTTTTTTGCAACTTCTAGACTATTAAATTCTGGTAATTCTAATAATCTTGTTGCTCCTTCTAAATGTATACTTTCTTCTTCTACTACTTTTTTCATCTGCTCAATAATTGGCTTAATTAAATTTACACTATAACTCATTTCATCTACTAAATATTTTTCTAATGGTTTATCAATTTTAGTAATTGGTTGGCCTTTTAATTTATTATTGAACATATAACTTAGTGTCTGAACTTGATTCTCTGTAATATCTTCATCGAATTTTATTATTGTTTCTTTTACTAAACCTGTATCTGTTAATATTACTGCCATCATCATTCTACTATTTAGCAGTACAAATCTTATATTTTCTATTATTTGTTCATTTGTGTTTGGTCCTATTGCTACTGTTGTGTAGTGTGTTATTTCTGAAATTGTACTTGATGCTATTTGAGTTATTTCTTCTATTTGATTTACCTTATTTTCAAGTTTTTCACTTATATATTTTATTTCTTCTAGTGTTATTTTATCTTCTTGTAATAACTCATCTACATAGTATCTATATCCTTTTGCTGATGGCACTCTTCCTGCTGATGTATGTGGTTTTTCTAGATATCTCATTTTTTCTAGTTCTGCCATCTCATTTCTTATTGTTGCACTACTACATTCTAAACCTTCACAATTCATTATTGCATTTGAACTTACAGGTTCTGCTGTTTGTATATATTCTTCTACAATTGCTTGTAATACTCTTTTTTTTCTTTCATCTAGCAATTTATAGACCTCCTTTTTAGCACTCGATTATGTCGTTTGCTAATTTACTCCATATATATTACATTATTTTTTAGCACTTGTCAATAGTTTTTGCTAATTTTTTGAATTTTTTTTACCAGAGGGACACTCTTTTTGGTAAAAAATCTTACCAAGGGGACACTCTTTATTTATGAATTTATATAAATATAATTAAAATAAATGGAAGTGTTTTGTATATCTAAACTTGAAGCTAAGAAATTAAAGAAAAAACGATGAGGAATGTTCAATTTCACATTGAAAGAGGCTCATCGTTTTTTCTTATAATTTCTGCAAAAGTTTAGCTTATCCAAAATACTGGAATGTTTTTAATTATATTTATATGAATTTATTATAATATCAAGGACTGTCCCTTTGGTAAAAAAAGTTACCAAAATGAGTGTCCCCCTGGTTAAACAAATTCCTCCCAAACCAAATTAGCTAAATCAATTCCCTTATTAGTCAATTTAATAACATCCTCATCTATCTCTATTAGTCCTTCATCTGAAAGCTTACTTAACTCATTTCTATATAAATATATCGGATTATCTCCAAACATATTTTTAAATTCACTTATTTTAATTCCATCGATTTTTCTAAGCCCTAAAAGCATGTACTCTTTTTTCTTATCAACTTCATTTTGAACTTCATGTACTGTTCTGTTATTTTCAGGAAGTCCTGACTCAATATTCTCAACATATTTTTCTAGACTTTCTGTATTAGAATATCTAACACTATCTATATAAGAGTGTGATGCAACTCCAAACCCTATATAATCTTTTTGGTTCCAACAATCCAAATTATGCTTTGATTCAAAACCTTTTCTAGCAAAATTAGAAATTTCATAATGATGGAATCCATTTAGTTCTAATGTATTTTTCACATACCAATACATATTTCTTTCAAGTTCCTCCTCAGGAAGTATTAATTCATTTTTTTCTATTTTACTAGCAATTGGTGTATTTTCTTCTACAATTAATGAATACACTGAAATATGTTCTGGCTGTAATTCTAATACTTTTTCAAGACTTTCCTTTAAATCTGAAATTTTTTGACCTGGAAGCCCTAACATCAAATCTACATTGATATTTTTAAATCCAACTTTTCTTGCCATTTTATACGTTTCTAAAAATTGTTCGTAATTGTGAATTCTTCCTATCATTTTTAATAAATTGTCTTGAGTACTTTGCAAACCTATGCTCAATCTGTTTATCCCGCAATTCTTATATTCTTTTAATTTTTCTAATGTGACTGTTCCAGGATTTACTTCAATCGTTATTTCCGCTTCTTTTGAAATATTTTTATTTTTTATCTCTTCTAAAATTTCTTTTATATATTTTGCTTCTATATATGAAGGTGTACCTCCCCCAATATATATAGTAACAATTTCTGATTTTATTTCTTGTAATTGAATTTCTTTTTTTACTGCTTGTATATATTTTTCTATTAAATCATTTTTATTACAATATGAAACAAAATCACAATAATAACATTTCTGCTTACAAAATGGAATATGTACATATATACCTATCTGATTATTTTTCATCTGCTATCTCCATTATCTTTTTTAATCTATAATTTACACCTGATTTTCCAAGAGGTTCTTTTAACATTTGGCCTAATTCAGTCAAATTTGCATTAGGATTATTTATTCTTAATGTTGCTATCTCTTTTAAATTTTCTGGTAATTTTTCAAACTTATGATTTTCTTTTAACTTCTTAATTGCTTCTATCTGTTCTATTGAAGCATTCATTGTTTTGTTTAAATTTGCTGATTCACAATTTACTAATCTATTTATTTTGTTATTCATTTCTCTTTGTACTCGTATTTCTTCAAATTTTAATACTGATTTATTTGCACCTATTAATGCAAGAAATTTTGAGATTTCTTCTCCATCTTTTATATAAATTGAATATTCATTATTTTTTTCTATTATATTTACTTTTATTTCAAATTTTTCTAGTTCTTGTTTTAAAATTTGGGCATTTTCAAGATGTTTTATTCCAATTTCTAAATGATATTTCTTTTCAGGATTATTTATTGAACCACTTCCTAAATATACTCCTCTTATTACCCACCTAGCTTGTTCTTGTGTTAAATTATCTATTTCTATTTTTATTAAATCTTTTGTTTTTACAGTTATTGTAAATATCTTTCCTTGTATTGTAATACCATAGTTGTTAATATTCATATTATTTAATAGTCTAGAAAATCTGTTTATATTATATTCATTTTCAGTATTGAATCTGGTCTCTGTTTTTTCTTGATTTACATTGTTACTAATTAAATAACCCATTAATTCATATTTTACAGCTTCTTTGTTTGATAAATTCTCAGTTTTACTTAATTCCTCTTTTAATTCTTTTGAAAAAGACATTTTATCCTCCTACTCTTGTTACTATCACTCTGTCATTACCATATAAATCTTTTTTACAATATGTATTTTTATATTTTTTTTCATTTTCTATTATTTCTATTACTTTTTCTTTTTGGTCATATCCTATTTCTAAGCATAAATAACTATCTAATTTTAAATGTTCAATTCCTTGTTTTACAATTTTTCTATAAAAATCAAGTCCATCATATCCTCCATCTAGTGCTATTTGAGGTTCTTTTTGTACTTCATTACTTAAATATTTTATATCTTCTTTTTTTATATATGGTGGATTTGATACTATAATATCAAATTTGTTTCCTTTTATTTTTTCAAATAAATCTGATTTTATAAATTTTATCTGTTTGTCTACTTGCTGTTTTTTAGCATTTTTTTGAGCTATTTCTAATGCTTTTGTACTTATATCTACTGCATATATTTTTGCATTTGGAACATATTTGGCAATCGATATTCCTATTGCTCCACTTCCTGTACATAAGTCTAATATTTGTGGTTCTTTTATATTTTTAGCTATTTTTATTACTTCTTCTACTAATACTTCTGTATCTTGCCTTGGTATTAATACATTTTCATCTACATAAAAGTCCATTTTCATAAATTCTTGTGTGTGTGTTATGTGTTGTAGTGGTATTCCTTGTATTAATTTGTCTATATTTACAAAATATTCCCATTGTTGTTTTGGCGTAATTTCTTCTTTATCATATACTATTAAGTATTGTCTTGGTTTGTCTAAAACGTATTGTAATAGTAATCTTGCCTTTAGTTTTGGACTTTCTATCTGATTATTTTTTAACATTATTGTTCCTTTATTTTGTGCTTCTTTTATTGTCATTTAATACCACCTCCATTTTCTACTTATACTATATAACATAAATTATTTTTTTTCAAGTGTTAAAAGGGGACGGTCCTGTTTGGTGCATTTAATAAAAACATTAGAAAAGTTTATATATTACTATTCCATAGCAAAAACATATTCTGGGTCTTCGTCGGGGGTCTTTGCTTTATTTCATAGTAATATATAAACTTTTCATTAATATTTATAAATAAAAAAATGCACCAAACAGGACCGTCCCCTTTTGACAAAAAAAGAACAACTATACAAGTTGCTCTTTAACTCTTCTTCTTTTACCTTCCATTACAAGTGGTGGTAACAATGGACTATATCCATTTCCATCAAATACATCTACTTCAACAGTTCTAGTAAGTAAATCAGTATATGTATATGACGCAGTTCTATCATTTTCTTCATATTTTACTACGAAAATATTAGGATATGCTTTTTCTATTGTACCTTCTTTTTCAAATTCCTTACTTCTTCCTAATGAACCTTTAACAATTATCTTTTGACCTACTTTATCTAAAATATCTGTTTTTAGATTTGTTATGTCAGTCTTACAAATCATTAAATCACCTACTTTGCTTAAGATGACTTGAGTATATCATTTGTAGGTGATTTTGTCAAAGCTTGGATTTTTTTGTCAAATCCATCAATCGCTTTGTTTTCAGGTGTTTCAACCATGTTAGTTCGCTTTGTTACATTTATATTACATTTGTGTTACAAAAATATTACACTACTTTTTCCTCTAGCTCCTAGCCCATTTATTCCCTTTTTTCCATCTCTTAATTCTGTTGAAAAATCATCTATTGTTATATATTTATTTTTGTCTGCAATAGCAACATTTTTAGCAACTATAAGTGGATCTAGAAAGTCTATTAATATTCGTGCAGGTGATGACGCAAAATTTGCTCCTGCATCCATTAATGCTTCAAAATAACTTTGACATGCGCCTGCAAATATTACTAATTTTTTACCATTTACTTCATCATATTTTCTTGCTTCTTTTACTGTTTCAATAAAATGTCTTGAGTTTCTATAGTTAAATATATCTTTATATCTTGCACCGTTTTTTATCATTCCATCATGTCCTGTTATAACTAAAATATCTGGTTTATATATCGAAAGTAATCTATATACTGCTCTTGGCTGTCTATTTTCTGGTATGTTTTTAACTATAGCATTTAATCCCATTTTGTTATAATACATTATTGATTTTTGACTATATTTTTTGTCTCCATCTAAATGTAATATTTTTCCCGTATAAATAATTTCTTTTTGTCTATTCTCACTTTTGGGTAAGCCTTCTTTTATTTTATTTTTTATTCTGTTCTCTAATTCCTTCTCACATCTATTATGTTCTTCTTTAGTCGCTAATTGCAAATCTTCTATTGGGGCATCAGCTTCAATTCTTACATCTATTCCTTTTAATATTGCGATTTTTTGCCCATTTGATAGTTTCAAAATTCTTTTTATTTTAAATAATATATCATTTCCATATGAGTTTCTAGTAACTATATCACCTTTTCTTATTTCATTCATATTATCACCTCTATATTTTCGGCTATTATAATATATGATGTTTTTTAATATTTGTTTACATAATTTTATTGTTGATATCATAAAAAGCAGCTTATAGCTGCTTTTATTGAATATTTTTATTTATTATTTTGATTTATATATTTATTTATTTCACTAGCGGAACTGATATAACCATATGCTCCCACTTCCATAAAGCCTTCATTTTTAGGTACCCATAAATAATTTTCTTCATCTTCTTTTAACGAAAAATATATAGAAAATTTATCATATTTATATTCTAACCAACTATTAGGGGTGTCTTCATCTAGTCCGGTTATCGCTGTTTTTAGTAATCCCCATTTACTAATGCTTCTTGTCCTATTTAAATTAACTATTTCTTCATATTCTTTAGTGCCTCTATTTATAATTTTTTTATTGCCATCAATATAATATATAATTTGTTCTGGATTTTCAATTTCTTCAAGACTTTTTATTTTAGATGTTTTTACAAATTCAAAAACTTCATTATTAGATGACTCTTTATTATCTTTTGTTCTATTTCTATAAATTACAAATATAATTAAAACAATAATAATTATTGCTACTATCGCTATTAAAATTTTATTAAAATTCTTCATTTTTACCACGCCCATCCATAATAATTTAAATCTCCATAGAATCCAGCATTACAATCTGTATGCCCTGCAGCTATTACTTCACTAGCTGCTGATAATACTGCTTGATGCAATGTCATACTTCCGACTTTAGAATAAAACGATTGTACAAAATAATATGCAGTTGTCTCATAAACGCTAACATTCCATCCTATATAAGCTCTTCCTTCATATCCATATGTTTTAAAAGCTTTGGGAAAAGCATCTGTAGTAGCTGTTTGGCAAGCATCAAGAAATACAAAATGCCAATTTCCAGTAACTTCTGATGCATTTAACGTCCAATTATTCATATCTGTAATAGCATTTCGAAAATTTCCATTCTCATCTACCTCACCATGGCATGAAATATATAATCCATATAATTCTTTGTGATGTATAACCCATTCAACGTCAATTTTTTCAACCCAACCACAATGCGGTTGACAACCAACAGGCTCTGAATATCCTAATTTTTTTAATCCTCTATCCGCAAAAATTGTAGCTTCTGACGCTTTATAAAAAGTCGGTACTAATGTCATTGCTCTCGCTCCGTCGGACTTTTCTTGACTACCACCTAAAATCTCTCCAGTCTCTGCATCTATCATTACTATAATACCATCATTTATTATTATTTTCCAAGCAACTCTTATAAAATCAGCCTCTTGATAGAATTTTATATTATTCTCCCAATAAAAATTAGGTCTGAATGTTGTTAATTCCGCATTTACATTAATATTTTCATTATTATGATTTATTACCGTTTTGGCTTTACTAATAGCTTCATCTTTTGATATTATAATATTTATTGAAGTAGGCGTAGCTATATTTCTTGAAAACATCATTATTGAACCATCTCTTGCATCTATATTTACAACTACTACATCATATGGATTTATTATTTCATTAGCTAAAACATTATTCCATACTACTGTCCATGTTCCTATTAAATCATTATGACATTCTACTATTTCATATGTTTGTAAATTATAAGTATTAACAACTTCATCAATTATATTTTGTATTTGTTCCTTTGTTTTAATTGGATAACTTATCTCTTCAATTTTATTATTTTCTTGATAGTTCCTCCTATTTTTATCTTGAGTTGAAAAGTCTTCTTTATTTATTAACTTAACTATATTACCATTTTGGTCTATATCAATTTGAGCATTACTTAACTCTAGTCTGCTAACTGTTCTATCTAGCAAATTATCTTTGATAATTTGCACATTATCTATACTCTGTATATTTTGATATTCTATATTATACAGAGATAATGCTTTTTTAGATGTATCATTTAGCAATATTTCCTTTTCTAGAACTTGTTCTCTTATAACCTCTTCTAAAGGTTCATCAGGATTAACAATTTTTCTTTCTACATCTTTTAAAACTTGTGTACTAGCTAACCCTTCTTCCATTACTTCGGTTGCTAACACATTCTGAAATAAAATAACACTTATCAACATTAAAGTTATTACAAATAAAGTTGATAATATTATTTTTTTCTTCATAAAATCCCCCCTTTTATAAATATTCAATAAAATTTTTGCTTTATATTTTATTGATAGAACATGAATGCTCTACTTAATTGGAAGTATATATTTTTTTATATAATATGTCAATAGGCAAAATAGAAAAAAATGGATTTTTTCTAATATTTGGAATTTTAAAAAATTTATTATAACTAATATTATTTTTATTACTTGGCGTTTTCCGACATTTGTTTACATATAACTATTTACTTATCGTTTTTTCCGTGATATAATGTGTACAGAAATTTGAAAAAGGAGGCATTTTATGGAACAATCTACTCAAGATTTAGCAGAAAATAAAGTACTAATATTATACTTACTAAACAAACTACCTGATGGTATAAAAAGTGACAATTTATTCAAAATTGTTTCTTCTGCAAATGGCATTAACTACTTTTATTTTCAAGAATTATTGACTGATTTGATTGATACAAACTTAGTTGGTTCTTTTACAAGAGATGAAGATATATTTATTAAAATCACCTCAGAAGGTCAAAATGCATTATCACTAACAAAATCACTTTTACCTGGAATTCTAAAATTAAAGGCTGATAGTGTTTTTAAAGATGAGATTTCAACAATTGTCGAAGAATCTTCTATAATTACTGAATATATCCCAAAAGATGAAAATAATTATACTGTAAAATGTAAGATTGTTGAAAAAAATGAGACATTATTTGAAGTTTCAGCTTTTGCTGGTTCTAGAGAAAGAGCTAAACAAATTTCTGATAATTGGAAAAACAATGCAAATAATTTATATCCAAAAATTATAGATTTACTTTTAAATGGAGATTAGTATGAAGAAAAAAGATATTGATAATTTTATAAATATTTTAAAAGAAACATATCCAGATGCTACATGTAGTCTGGATTTTAAAACACCTTTTCAAATGGTAGTAGCTGTTATGCTTTCAGCACAATGTACTGATGAAAGAGTTAATAAAACAACTCCTGCCCTTTTTGAAAGATGTAAAACTATTCAGGATTTTGCTGATATTGATATTAAAGAATTAGAAGATATTATTCATCCTTGTGGTTTTTATAAAAATAAAGCAAAAAATATTAAACTTTGTGCAAAACAAGTTTTGGAAAATTTCAATGGTGTTGTTCCTCAGAACATGGATGATCTTTTAACTTTGGCAGGTGTTGGAAGAAAAAGTGCTAATGTTATTTTATTAGAAGCTTTTGGAATTGCAAATGGTATTGCTGTTGATACACATGCAAAAAGAATTTCTAATAGAATTGGTCTTTCTTCAGAAAATGCCCCAGAAAAAGTTGAACAAGATTTATTAAAGATTTTTTCAAAAGAATACTTAAAAGATATCAATCACCTTTTTGTATGGCATGGTCGTAAAACTTGTGATTCTCGTAAACCTCGTTGCGAACAATGTACAGTAAAAGACTATTGCGAATATTTTTCAAAAAAATGATAATAATATCTTTTAAGAGGTGAGTTTTTTGACAAATATCAATTGCACTTTAAATTGTATTTATCAAATTGACGGAAAATGTTCTTATGATAAAATTCTCTCCAATTCTTCTCTATGCACAAATTCAGAATGTATATATTTCTGTTCAAAATGCACAAAAAAATAATTATTAAAATAAAAAAGTTTATATATTACTATTCCATAGCCAAAACATAGCTAGGGCTTTCGTCGGGGGTCTTGGCTTTATTCCATAGTAATATATAAACTTTTTGGTTTAATATCAATATTTAGTGCAGTAGCTCATCTAAAACTTTTGATAAATATTTCATACTTGTAATACATTGTTCTAAAGTATTTCCCGTTGAGCCAACTTCTATAATAGTTGCTGCTTTTCCAAGATGTTGATTATATCTTGAATTTCTAACAATCATTGGTTTAAATAACCCTGGATACATTTCATTTGCTTTTTGTTGCACATCAATTGCAAATTTTAAATTTTCTTGCCAATTTGGATGATATAAACCTCCTCCATTAGTTCCTACTACAAACATCAATTGTGCTGCGACATCTTCCCCTATTTTAACACTTGGATCATAATTACTTTTACTTCCTATTGCATCTCTGTGTAAATCAATTATTATATCACTTGGATTCGTTTTTAATACATTTTCTACTGTTTTAAGTGATCTATTATATGAACCTGTATATGCAGGATAATCATGATATGTTCGGTCATGTATTACATTAAATCCATATCCTAACAAATAATTTGTTAAATCATCTCCTACTCTTGATACACTATAATTTAAATCAGTTGTTCTAAAGTTTCCTGTCTGTTGATATGGATATTGTTCACTTGGTGTATAACTTTCACATGTATGAGTGTGAAAAATTACTATATTTTCCTTATTTATTTCTAATTGTTTTTGTAATATAGTTTCATTTATTTCAAATGATGTTTCATTTTTTATTTTTACTCCATTTAATTCTATATTAAAACTCTCTTTTATTGGATTTTTAGTTACAATTTCTGTTGGTACACCAGTTGCAACTTCTGTATTGTTCTCTACTTGAGTCTCTTCATTTTTACTATCATTATTTTCTTCTGTTTCTGTCTCTTCTTGAGTATTTTCATTTTTCGGTATTTTTGATAATTCTACTCCTAATATCTCTGACACAATATTTTTTTCTTCTGTTTTTTCTTCTTCATTATCTTCTTTTATAGTATTATTAGCTTTATAATATGTACTTGCCATTACTGGAATTTCTTCATTTAAACATTGTACGAGTTTTTCTGATAAATTTATTTGGAGAATTTTACTTGTTTTTATGCGACTCAAACTTTTTGTAAATACATATATTACAACTAAAATTATAACCAATATAAGTATGTGTTTCGTAGATTTTTTCATATTTATTATAGTTACATTAAACATATTTTTCTCCTTGTCCCTAATGTTCCTATATATATTATATGCTTAATGTTTTCATTTTAGAACACAAAAGAGGACCGTCCCTTTCAGAACAGGACCGTCCCCTTTTAAACTTTTAAATTAATCTTGGTTTTAATTCTAGATAAATTGGTTTTTCTTCTCTAATCATAGTACTTTTTCCATGTCCTGGATATACTATTGTTTCATCAGGTAATATCATTAGCTTTTTTGTAATTGAATTTATAATATCTTCAAAATTTCCTGTAGGAGTATCTGTTCTTCCCCATGTCCCTCTAAATAATGTATCTCCAGAAAATAATAATTTTTCTTCTTCACAATATAAACATGAGCTTCCTGAAGTATGACCAGGTGTATGTAAAACTTTAAATTCTAATTCTCCTAGATGTAATAAATCCCCTTCATCTATTCTTGCATCAGCATCTATAGTTAGTCCTCCTAAGCCAATATATGTTGTTAAGTTAATATCTGGATTTAATAAATTATCTGCTGAATTTCTTTCTGTTATTATCTGCCCTCCATATCTTTCTTTTAATTGTTTTACTCCTCCTATATGGTCTCCATGGCAGTGTGTAATATAAATGTATTTTAATTTTGCTTTTAATATATCTAGCATTTCTACTATTTTGTCCACATCTCCGGCTGGATCTATTACCATTGTTTCTTTTGATTCTTCATCTTGAATAATATAACAATTTGTTGGATCTCCTGCCCATGTGTCTATCTTTAGTTCTTTTAATATCATCTTTCTCCCTCTTACCTTTCCGTTTTTTACATATTCAAATTATTTTTTTCTATTTACTTCATAAACACTATCTACTTTTCGTAATTCTTTAATTATTTTATTTAGACTATCTAAACTATCGATTTCTATACTTACATCTGTAATTGCAATCCTTTCTTTAGTAGCTTTTGCATTTACTCCTAGTAATTTTGCTTTTGATTCATTTATTTTTTGAACGATATCTGCTAATAGTCCATTTCTATCATTTGCAAAAATTTCTATTTCAACTGTATATATTACTTTTTCTTGGTTATACCATTGTACCTCTATTATTCTGTTTTCTTCTTTTAATAAGTCATTTATATTGACACAATCTTTTCTATGTACTGATACTCCTCTACCTTTTGTTATATATCCTATAATTTCGTCTCCTGGTAATGGATTACAACATTTTGAAAGTTTTACTAAACAGTTATCTATTCCTTTTACAATTATTCCAGAACCTGATGGTGTTACTTTTTTATTTTTTGCAGTTTCTAATTGTTCTAATTTTTCTTGTATTGTATCTTCTTTATGTTCTTTTCTATATTCTATTAACATTCTTGCAATTACTTTTGTTGCTGACATTGCTCCAAACCCTACTGCTGCATACATTTCTTCTAGGTTTTTGTATTTGTATCTATCTAACATAGGATTAATATATTCTATTTTGAATAATTCTGAATAATCTATTCCTATTCTTTTTAGTTCTTTTTCTATTGCTTCTTTTCCTCTTTCGATATTTTCTGTTTTTCTTTCTTTTTTGAACCATTGTAGAATTTTATTTTTCGCACTTGAACTTTTTACAAATTTCAACCAATCTTGGCTTGGACCTTTTGAATTTTCGGACGTAATAATTTCAATTATATCTCCATTTTGAATTTTTGTAATTATTGGTACCATTTTACTGTTTATTTTTGCACCTGTCATATGGTTTCCAATTTCTGCATGAATAGCATATGCAAAGTCTATTGGAGTTGCTCCTCTTGGTAATACTTTTATCGCTCCTTTTGGTGTAAATACATATACTTCATCTTCAAATAATTCTGTCTTTAAAGTTTCTAAAAATTCTTGTGGATCTTGTAATTCTTGTTGCCATTCTAAGGTTTCTCTTAACCATGCTAACTTATCATCAGTTGCTTTTACAGTTTGTTGTCCTTTTTTGTTTCCATAGTTTGCTTCTTTATATGCCCAATGTGCAGCAATTCCATATTCAGCTACTCTATGCATATCCCATGTACGTATTTGTACTTCAAATGGTGTTCCTTTTTCTCCTAATAATGTTGTATGTATTGATTGATACATATTTGGTTTTGGTACTGCTATATAGTCTTTGAATCTTCCTGGCATAGGGCTATACATTTCATGTACTATTCCTAATGTTGTATAACAATCTTTTACAGAGTTTACAATTATTCTTAATGCAAATAAATCATATATTTGGTCTAGAGTTTTATTGTCTCTACGCATTTTTCTATATATACTATATAAATGTTTTGCTCTTCCTGTTACTTCTGCTTCTATACGTTGTTTTTTTAATTGAACTCGTATATCTTCCATTATTTTTTCTATGAATTTTAGTCTTTCTTCTCTTTTCTGTTCTATTCCTTTTACTAATTCTAAGTATTCTTCTGGATTTAAGTATTTGAATCCTAAATCTTCTAATTCCCATTTTAATGAATATAGTCCAAGTCTATTTGCAAGTGGAGCATATAATTGCATCGTTTCTTGTGCTATTGCTATTTGTCTATCTCTTTTTAGATGTTCTAAAGTTCTCATATTATGAAGTCTGTCAGCTAGTTTTATTATTATTACTCTGATGTCTTTTCCCATTGCAAGAAACATTTTTCTATAGTTCTCTACTTGGTTTTCTTCTATTGTTGCATATTGTATCTTTTTTAATTTTGTTACTCCATCTACCATTTCTGCAATTTCTGTTCCAAACTCATTTTTTAAATCTTCATTTGTAGCCTCTGTATCTTCTACTACATCATGTAATAATGCTGCACATATTGTTTGTTCATCTAGACCTAATTCAGCTATTGTATATGCAACATTTACTGGATGTATTATATATGGTTCACCTGATTTTCTAAACTGGTCACCATGATGCGCTACTGCATAATTGTATGCTTTTTGTATTAATTTTATATTGGGCCATCTTTTATTTTTTTTGACTATATCTATTATGTCTTTTATTGTATAATTTTTTGTCATGTTCTCCTCCTTCCAGGACAATTTGGGAAATTTGGGGACAGTCCCCTTTTTTCCCTTTTGGCAATTTGGGGACTGTCCCCTTTTTTCCCTATATTGATTTCATTATGTCTTTCATATTAATTTGTATATTATCTACTCCATTAAATGAATTGATTTCTAAATTTCCAACCACATCTATTTTATCTCCAATTTTATACTCAGTTGATAATTCTCCTAAATTAAATCCTATTGCATTCACTATATTTCTATCATCTTTTAGTGTTAGTTTTAAATGTTTTCCTTCTGATAATGCTCTTATTGAATCAATTTTCAAGTTTTTGAAAGCAAATAGTGGCATTTTATTTGCTTCCCCAAATGGCTCTAGTTCTTTTAGACTTTCTACCATTTCTTTGTTTATTTCATCTAAATTTATTAATGCATCTATTTTTAATATTGGTACTATTTCTTCTGTATGTTTTTCTTTAGCAATTTTTTCTAATTTTTCTTTAAATTCTTCAAATTTTTCTTTTTTTACATTTATTCCTACTGCCATTGAATGTCCACCAAATTTGTCTATTGTATCTTTACATTCTGTTAATGCTTCATACAAATCAAATCCTGGTATACTTCTTCCTGAACCTTTTCCATAATCATCTTCTTCACATAATAATATACTTGGTTTGAAATATAATTCTGTTATTCGTGATGATACTATTCCTATTACTCCATGATGCCAACCTTTTCCCATTACTACTATTGTATTTCTATCTGCTAATCCCTTTTCTTCTATTTGTATTATTGATTCATTATATATCTGTTTTTCAGTTTCTTGTCTTAATCTATTGTATTCATTTAGTTTTTGTGTTAATTCTTGTACTTCTTTGATTTCTTTTGATAAAAATAGTTTTAACGCTTCTTCTTGATGTCCCATTCTTCCACATGCATTTATTCGTGGCGCTACTCCAAATGATATTGTATTTGAATCTATTTTACTATAGCCTGATGCTTGTAATATTGCTTTTAGTCCTAAATTTTTTGTTTGTTCTACGAGTTTTAACCCTAATTTTACTATTACTCTATTTTCATCTACTAATGGTACAATGTCTGATATTGTTCCTATACATACTATATCTAAATATTTTAAATATTCTTTTTCTTCTAAGTTTAACTTTTGCGATATTGCTTGTATTAGTTTGAATACTACTCCTACTCCTGCTAAGTTTCTGAATGGATATTTATTGTCTTTTCTTTTTGTGTCTACTACTGCTATTGCATTTGGAAGTTCAGCTCCTGGCTCATGATGGTCTGTTACTATTGTTTCTATTCCTAATTTATTTGCATATTCAACTTCTTCTATCGCTGATATTCCGCAGTCTACTGTTATCATTAATTGATTTCCTTGGTTTGCTATATATTCAACAGCTTTTTTATTTAGTCCATATCCTTCTTCTAATCTGTTTGGTATGTATTCTGAAACATGTATTCCTCTTTCTTCTAAGAAACTTTTTAATACTGTTACACTTGTTATTCCATCTACATCATAGTCTCCATATATAATGATTTTTTCTTTATTTTCTATTGCTTTTATTATTCTTTCTATTGCTTTTTCCATGTCTGGCATTTCATATGGATCATAAAAGTCATTTCTTTTTGGATTTAAAAATTTTTCTATTTGCTTCTTTTCTGTTATTTCTCTATTTACTAGTATTGTTGCTAGTAGTTTGTTTATCTGATATTTCTCTTGTACTTCTTTTACTTTATTTTCATCTGCTTGATATATTTGCCATTTTTTGTTCATTTCTTTCCCTTTCTTTATAATAATTTTCCTGTTTACATTTTACTATTATATAACAAAAATAGCAAGGTTTACTTGCTATTTTGTTTAATTTTATTATTTAAAAAACGCTTATATTTTAAATTATTCTTCTATTTCTTCATTTTCTTCTTCTGGTAGTTCTTCACCTAAACTTTGCTCAAAAGCTTTTGCAAAATTATCTCTAACCTTTTTGTCAACTTCTTTTAACATATCTGGATGTTCTATTAAGTATCTTTTTGCATTTTCTCTACCTTGACCAATTCTTTCTCCATTATAGCTAAACCAAGAACCGCTTTTTTCAACAATATCTAAGTTAACAGCCATATCTAAGATATTTCCTTCTTTTGAAATTCCTTTTCCATATAATACGTCAAATTCAGCTTCTCTAAATGGTGGAGCAACTTTATTTTTTATAACTTTTACTCTAACTCTATTTCCTACTACATCTCCATCTTGTTTGATATTTTCAATTTTTCTAATATCCATTCTAACTGAAGCATAGAATTTTAATGCTCTACCACCTGTTGTTGTTTCTGGATTTCCAAACATTACTCCTATTTTTTCTCTTAATTGATTTATAAATATTAATACTGTTTTTGATTTATTTATTGCTCCTGCTAATTTACGTAATGCTTGTGACATTAATCTTGCTTGTAGTCCCATATGAGAATCTCCCATATCTCCATCTATTTCAGCTTTTGGTACTAATGCTGCTACAGAGTCAACTACTATTACATCTAATGCTCCACTTCTTACTAATGCTTCTGTTATTTCTAATGCTTGTTCTCCTGTATCTGGTTGTGATACTATTAAATTATCTATATCTACACCTAATTTTCTTGCATATACTGGGTCTAAAGCATGTTCTGCATCTATAAATGCTGCTTCTCCTCCCATTTTTTGTGCTTCTGCTATTACATGTAATGCCAATGTTGTTTTACCTGATGATTCTGGTCCAAATACTTCTATTATTCTTCCTCTAGGAACTCCTCCTATACCTAATGCTATATCTAAACTTAATGCTCCTGTTGGTATTGCTTCTACCTCCATAGCTTTAAATTCTCCTAATTTCATTACTGATCCTTTTCCAAATTGTTTTTCTATTTGGCTCATTGCCACTTCTAGTGCTTTTCTTTTTTCTATGTTTTCTTCCATTTTTTCCTCCTATATTTTATAAACTTTTGTTCGATAACTGTATCGTACACTTTTTATCTTTTTTTGTCAAGTCTTTTTTTAAATTTTTTTAATTTTTATACCAATTATTTATATCCATGAAAATATTATACCAATTAGCTTCTACATTTCCTTTTAAATTCCAGTTACTCATTACTGCATAATAACTACTATATAAACCTACAAATGGTTGTTCTTCATTAAATATTTGTCTTAGTCTTGTGTATTTTTCTTTTAATAAATTTTCATCTGTTATATTTCTAATTTCATTTAATATAGAATTGACTTCTTCATTATTATAATTTGATGCAGTAAAATATGTTTCTAAACTAGGGTTTGCTGATTCTGTTGTTCCTGTTAATATCATATCATAGTTTTTATTTTGTAAATAATTTTGATATTGAGAATCACTTGCTTTTACTATTGATACTCTTATTCCTATTTCTTCTAAATTTGCTTTTATCATTTCTGCAACTGTTACTCTTGTTTGATTTGTAGCTTGAACAACTAATTTTAAGTTTATAGTTTTTGTACTATAATTTTCTACTTTTTGCCATCTATTATTTTTAAAAGTCCATCCATTTTGTTCTAAAAGTTGTTTTGCCATACCTGGATTATAGGTTTTATTTCCTTCTTGTCCTCTTAACCAATTTCCATAATCCAAAGGATAATCTATTGTTTTATATTTATTATTAAATACTGTGGATACTATATTCTCTCTATTTATTGCATATGCTATTGCTCTTCTTACTTCTTTATTTGCTAAAATTTGATTTTGCGTATTTATTGCTAGATAATCATATTCTCTTCCTGCTACTTCTTTTTTATTATATCCTATTGTCCCTATATAATTTTCTATATTAATATTTGTTGTTGTTATTACATCTACTTTTCCTAATTTAAAAGCATTATATAATTCTCCTAAGTTTGCATATTTTCCTATATTTATGGTTTCTAGTGTTAATTCTTTTTCATAATAATTTTCATTTTTATTTAAAGTTATTCCTTCTCCATCATTTTTTACTATCTTATATTTTCCACTTCCTACAGGCATATTATTTTTTTCTGTTGTAGCAAAATCTTGCCCTTCATAATAACTTTTGCTCATTATCGGAAATATCAAATTATATTCAAAAAATGGTATTTCATGGTCTAAAGTTATTTGCAATGAATTTTCATCTATTTTATCGGCTCTAACTACATATTGAACATTATATGCATATATTGATGGCGTTTTTTTCAAAATATCTATTGTGAATATTACATCATCAACAGTTAATGCTTGTCCATCTGACCATTTAATATCATCTCTTATTTTTATTAAATATGTAGTCTGACTTGTTTTTGCCCAATCTTTTGCTATACAATTTTTGATTTTATATTCTGAATCTATTTCTAATAATGGTTCAAATATTATTTTTGATATTTCTTGTACATGTTTATTATTACTTAATATTGGATTTATAGTATCAAATTCAGCTATTCCTAATGTTATTTCCTTTATAATTTCTTCTTCTGCTTCTACAGTTGGTTCTTCTTCTGGAATTTCTTCTTCTTGATTATTTAATTTATATATTGCAAATCCCATTATCCCTATTACAAATATGAAAAATATATATTTTATAAAATTACTTTTCAAAGTATCACCCTCTCGTGTTGTTATAATATATTATTATTCAGTTTTTTTCAAGTGTTTTGGGATATTTTTATCTCCCTCCTTTTTATTGTTTTTCTTTTTTGGATTTTTTTAGAATTTTTTTGCTTTCCAAAGTTGCAATGCAATTGAATTTTTTGAATATAACAATATTATGTTACCATATTTTTCTTTATTTATCAATACTTTTTTAATTTTTTTCAATACAAAGTTACTATAGAATAGTTTTGAAGTATGAACTACCTGGGATGGGTAAGGGGTGCGCAAACTGCACATATGTATTAAAACATTCCAAATTTTGGACAAGCTAAACTTCCCGTAAAAACTCTAATCTATTCAGCTGAGCCGCTTTCACTCAGGCTCAAGCTTATAAATATGTGTGATTTGAATAAATGACGAATGTGACTGGAATAGTGTTACAAATTCTTAAACTAAAGTCATAAAGGATCCCGTTTTCGGGTATTGTTATGACTTTAGTTTTAGAATTTGTTAACGTTATGCAAGGTAACCGAGGCATTTATGAAAAGTACACATATTTATAAGCTTGCCCGTGAACATTCCTCAGCTGAATAAATAAGATTTTCTAACGTTAAGTTTAGATGTACAAAATCTTCCATTATTTTAATACATATGTGCAGTTTGCGCACCCCTTACCCATCCCAGGTAGTTCGTACTTTAAAACATTCTATAGTAACAATACAAAAGAGAGCATTTCATGCTCCCCTTATTTATTTTCTTGATTCCACAATCAATTTTATTCCTGTACGGTCTTCTCCTTCAACTTCAACCTCTGCAAAAGCTGGTATACATACTAAGTCTACTCCTGCTGGTGCTACAAATCCTCTTGCTATTGCTACTGCTTTTACTGCTTGGTTTAGAGCTCCTGCTCCGATTGCTTGCATTTCTGCTTTGTTTGATTCTTTTACTAATCCTGCAATAGCTCCAGCTACTGAATTTGGATTAGATTTTGATGAAATTTTTAAAATTTCCATTTTTCTTTTGCCTCCTATTAATTTATTTTTTGTTGCAACTTTTACATTTTGTATTTTACAACATTTGGTAATTTTTGTCTAGTATTTTTTGGAAATTTTTTCAAGTTTTCATCGCGCTTTTCGACACATTTTACTACATTTTGCCCATTTTACTTTTTGTAAATTCTTTTTATATCAGTCACTTTATTAGTTTTATCATCTATATCAAATATTACTGCATTTAATATACATTCACCTTCTGCTAATTTGTATTTTTCTGGAAGTGTTGTTTCAAATCTTTTTATTGAAACATTTATATCCATTCCTATTACAGAATTTTTTGGCCCTGTCATACCTAAATCTGTTATGTATCCTGTTCCTCCTGGGAATATTTGTTCATCACCTGTTTGTACATGTGTATGTGTTCCAAATAATGCTGTTATTTTTCCATCTAAATATCTTGCCATAGCAATTTTTTCTGCTGTAGCTTCTGCATGGAAATCTATCATTATTATATCAACTTTATTTTGCAATTCTTCTACCATTTCTTTTGCTATTATAAATGGATTTTCAGTTAATATATTTATATCTACTCTTCCCATAAGATTTATTACTGCAATTTTCTTTCCATTACATTCATATGTACCTAATCCTTTTCCGACTACTCCTTTTGGATAGTTTGCAGGTCTCAATAATTGGGGATTATCTATAAATTTAAAGATGTCTTTTTTTCCCCATGTATGGTTTCCCATTGTTATTACATTTGTTCCCGCTTCTATTATATCTTTAAAATTCTTTTCTGTTATTCCCATTCCTCCTGCTGAATTCTCTCCATTTGTTATTACAAAATCTATTTGTTCTTCTTTTTTTATTTTAGGTAATTCTTCTTTTAGCTTTCTTACTCCTGGTTCTCCAACAATGTCTCCAACTGCTAATATTCTCAATTTCATTCCTTCTTTCTATTTTTAACTCTGTTCTATTTTAACATTTTTGGCCATTTTCGTCAATATGTTTTAAAAGAGGACCGTCCCTTTCAAAACAGGACCGTCCCCTTTTGAGCTATTTCAAATAAATAGTTGGATCTAAATATTCTCCGTCTTTTAATAATTCAAAATGAAGGTGAGATTCCATGCTACTTTCAAAAGCAGCTGTATTTCCTGCAGTTCCAATGGTTTGTCCTTGTTCAATATCTTCTCCTTCAACAACAAACTCTGCTGTAAGTAAATTTGAATAAACTGTTTCATAACCATCATCATGTTCAATAACAACTGTTAATCCATATCTAGGGTCATTTACAATAGATTTTACTGTACCTGCTGCAGCTGATTTGATAACACTTGTTTTATCAGCTTTAATATCTATAGCTGTATGAGTAATCCATTCTTTTAAAGTTTCTGAATAAATTAAATTGTCTTTCGCAAACTCGCAAATTATTTCTCCTTCTACTGGTTTAACAAATGAAATTTCTTTTTTAGTTTCAGTAACTTTATTTTCCTCGTTTACAGGTTTTTCAGTCGTTGTATTTGTATTATTAGTTGTATTTTGTGTAGTTGTATTGCTTGAACTATTTGTAGTCGTGTTTGAATTAGTATTTGTGTTAGAATTTGTGTCTATTGTTGTATTATTTGCTGTAGAATTTGTATTATCTTCTTTTAGTAAATTGCCTTCTTGTTCTTTTACAGTTTTACCTATATCAGTACTTGCACTTTCTGTATCTTGATTCACAGTTTGATTTTGTCCTACTGTATTTCCTACACTTTCTCCATTCTCTGATTTAGATGTCATATACATAATAATTCCAATTGCAACTGCTAATATAATAAATACTGCTATTCCTCCATATATTAGCAAATTATCATTTTCAAAAAATCTTCTTCCTCTTTTCATAAATTCCTCCTTGAATATGTTATTAATACCATTATTTACTTTTTTTCAAAGATTATTCATTTAAAGAGAATTTACTTCAATAATTTCCACATCTGTATAAAAATGTTTTATTATTTCTTCATAATTTGAACCTGATTTAGCCAAACTATCTGCTCCAGTCTGACTCATTCCAACACCATGCCCATATCCTTTTACAGAAAAGGTAATATTATCTCCATTAATTGAAAATGTAAAATTTGTTGACCTTAGCCCTAATATTGTTCTTGCTTCTGTTCCAGCAATTTCCTTATTTCCGAATTTTATTGTTTTAACTCTTCCACTTGATGTTAATTCTGTTATTTGAATACAATTTTCTTGATTAAAATCAATTTCACAATCTTGATATTTTTCTTTCAACTTTGCTAATAGTTCTTCTTTTGAAAATGTCACTTCTGAACTATATTGGGTATATCCATCTTCTCCTGATGTCTCAACTGATTTTAAATATGGATAATCTATTCCTCCCCATATATTTAATGAACTTTCTGTTACACCTCCACTATTCGAATGAAAAAATGCATTTATTGGTGCTCCATTATATGTTATTATTTTTCCACTTGTTGAATTTACCGCTTCTACTATCTTGTTCCAGTTTGATTCTGCCTCTTCTGCATTCCATCTTGCAAATCTTTCGTCTTTACTGATCCATGCTTGACAACAATTAAAGTCGTCACAAACATCTGCATTCTCGTGTTTTGCAGAATTATTAATTATTTGAAAAATTGTATAAGTTCTTGCAACTGTTGCTTGTGCTTTCAGTGCTTCAATTTCAAAATTTGCAGGCATTTCACTTGCAACTACTCCATATAAATACTCATCTATATTTAATTCTTCTATCTGATTCGTATCTACATGTAGTAATTTTATTGTTTTATATTTTTGATAATCATATTTTTCTGATGTTTGATTTTCTTGCTGTTGTGTTTGTGTCTCTTCTGTATTTTGTGTTTCGTTATTATTTACTTCATTAGAAGTTGTATCACCAGTACTTGCTTCATATGTTTCATCTTTTGGACTTATTGTACAAATTGCAGGAAATATAAAAAACAACATTATAAAAGCACTACTATATAAAAGAAATTTTTTCATTTTGTTCTCCTTTCACTTTTTAAATTGTTAGCTTTCTTTTCATGTCATCTAAAATTTTTCTTTCTATTCTCGAAACTTGTACTTGTGTTATTCCAAGAATCTTTGAAACCTGCATTTGTGTTTTTTGTTTATAATATCTTAACATTATTATTTCTTTTTCTTTTTCGCCTAATTCACTTATTAAATTTTTTACTGCTATTTTATTTGTTATTTCTGTTTGTTCATCTTTTCCTGTAGAAAGTTGTTCTAATATACTTACTGTTTTATCTGTTTTATTATCTCTATATTGAGCTTCTTCTATGGAATCTACAGGTCTTGTTGAATCTAAAGCCATTGTTATTTCTTCTTTTGACGTTCTGAGTTCTTTTGAAATTTCTTCTAGTGTTATCTCTTTTCCATATTTATTATAATATTCTTTTTGTAATTCTAATATTTTTACATTTAATTCTTTAATACTTCTACTTACTTTTATTGGTCCATCATCTCTTATATATCTTTTGATTTCTCCTAAAATGTATGGTACTGCATATGTTGAAAGGCGTACTTCGAAACTTGTATCAAATCTTTGTATTGATTTTATAAAACCTATACATCCAATTTGATATAAATCATCAATTTCAAATCCTCTTCCACTAAATCTTCGAACTATGCTCCAAATCAAGCCATTGTTGTCTTCTACTAATTTTGTCATATCATCTTTACTACCATTTTGAGCTCTTTCGATGATTTTCATATCATTTTCATACACTATTCCTCTCTCCTTACCGCTGTCACAGCAAAGTTTTCTTCCTTATTGTTAGTTTTAATTCTTTTACTCATTGTTATTTTAGTCCCTATTCCTAGTGTTGATTCAACTTCTACTTCATCCATAAAGCTTTCCATTATAGTAAATCCCATACCTGACCTTTCTAAATTTGCTTTTGTTGTATATAATGGTTGTTTCGCCATTTCTATATTTTCTATTCCTTTACCTGTGTCTGAAATTTCTATAAATACCTCATTTTCTGCTATTTTACAAAATAATTTTACTATTCCTATTTGTCCTTCATATCCATGTATTATTGAATTTGTAACTGCTTCTGATACTGAAGTTTTTATATCAGCTATTTCTTCTAATGTTGGATCTAATTGTGCTACAAATGCTGCTACTGCAATTCTTGCAAATGCTTCATTGCTTGATTTACTTAAAAATTCTATTTTCATTTCATTGTCATATATATTATTCATATCTTACCTCCTTTTTTTTATCTCTTACTTCTGGCATTATTTTTAATATTCCACTCATTTCAAATATTTTTCTAACAGGTGTATTTATATTTGCTATTTTTACTTTTCCTCCTAACATATTTATTAGTTTGTATCTACCTATTAATAATCCTATTCCTGCACTGTCCATAAAAGTAACATTACTAAAATCAAATATAGTTTCTTTTGGCATATATCTTTCAATTTCATTATCTAATCTCCTCCTTATCTTTTGTGCGCAACATTCATCTATATCTTCATCTATTTTGAAGACTAATTGCTTGTCCATTTTGTTATATATACTTTCCATTTTACCTCCTTTCCCAAAAGGGGTACTATCCTATTGGGTTCATTTTTATGCTCGTTTTGTATTATATAACTATTTACATTATTTTCCAAGAGCAAAAAATAAGAAGTTTTGTCGATTTCTTATAAGTTTTCGACAAAACAAGCACACAAAAAAGGACCGTCCCTTTCTAAACAGGACCGCCCCCCTTTTGTTTATTTGATTATTATCATCTTTTCTACATTACCAATGTAATTTTCCCCATCATATAGTGAGAATACCACTTTATATGTACCAGTAATTAAATTTTCTTTTAGTTTTAAATTAAAGTTTTGAGTATCTTGTACATTATCCGTTACTAAATACTCATTTGGAACTGATGTTGCAGTTAATGTATTTGATACATAATCAGCTAAATTCACTTGACTATATGTTGATGTATAGATATTATCATAATCTCTTCTATATAATGATACATTTAGTTTTGGATTTTCAAATTCTGCTTGATATTTAATTGTAAAGTTTAAATCATTATTATCATTTTTAGTAAATCCTGTTGTTTTGTCTATCAATACTGAATTATCATCCAATTCTGCTGATAGTCCATAATCTGTGTTTATTATTTGCATATTGAAACTATCTGTTGCTATTGCACTTGAGAAGTATACTCCGTCTAGTGAACCAAATGTTTCAAATTGGAATGTATATGTTGCTGTTTCTAAGCTACCATTTGTTGTATAAATTATCATATTGGTTAATACATTTGATACTGCATCAGCAATTTTCATTCTAAATGATCCATCGGCTCTTGCATAATATCGATTTCCATCTAGTTCAATATATATACCGGTTAAATCACTTGATGTTAATGGCGTACTTCCTTCTAATATTGTTAATTTTACACCTAATTGATCATCAAAATGTGTTGTATCATATATTATTTCTGAATTTTCCATTTGGAATTCATACTCAGTTGATATGTCTACTCCAAAATTTTCTCCCATATATATATATTGTTTATTTGTACTTGCATCTACACTTTTTATTGCTTCTTTATCACTATATAAGTTGAACATCATTGGATATTGGTCTGTATTTACTGTAAGTTTCATTGTGTCGTCCCATAAATCTCTTAATTCAACTATTAATCTTTGATTTGATAGTGTATTCGCTAATGTTATGTCTGCAAAGTCTACTTGGAATATGAATTCTTCTAATACAATATCCATCTGCTTATTATAATATGATTGGTCAGAATTGTATTTTTCGTCTGTACTTCCCATTGCAGTAAAGTCTATAAATGGATATTCTTTTTTTCCACTTGCTTCATCTTCTGGTGTTACTATATAATAATAATATTTTATCGTACTTCCTGAACGATCTATCATAGTTATTTTGGTTTCTGCTGGTAATACACATGTTGATATTAACCAATGTTTATATCCAACAAAATCATCATAATAGTTTTCGTCTGTTGAATAGTTTCCTAGATATAATGAATAATATGCTGATAATGAGCTGTTACTTGTTATACTTGTGTTTGTAGTTGGGAACATACTATATTTTTTACCTGGTGTTATTGCTCCTTCATAATAGTCATTTGCTAATGATTTTGTATTATTTGTTGATATCATTAAGTCTATAAATATTCTTCTTTCTTGCATTTCTTCATTTTCAAGATATCTTGCTTTAAGCTCTATTGTTACTGTTCCTAAATTCTTGTTTTCACTTATATTTTTTGAATTTGCTAAGTAAAAACTGAATGTCGGTGTTGAGGTTGAGTTATCACTTAAAAATTGTGTTTCTCCTCCATATGTACCATTTTCTTTATCTTGAGCATTAGTGAAGAATTCTGCTGTTCCTTTTGTTTGCCATCCTGTATCTCCTGTTGTCATTGTTAATCCGAATCTACCATTAGCTTTAGTTGGATCCATCTCAATATTTGGTATTTCATTTTGATCTACTATTTCTACAGAAGGATCTAATTCTGATGTGTCGAATCCCACTACTTCTACAGTTGTATTTGGGAAACTTAATCCATCTAATGACAATACATGTGTTGATGTTGTTGCATATTTTGTTGCTATTAATTCTATTGGTCCATAGAATATGTCATCTGTTATTTCTCCTAATATCCATTGATAATATATTGCATCTTCTGGAGTTGGTACAATGTATTGAACATCTATTATTCCTTCATTATCATAGTTTGTATAGAATCCATCTACTTCAATATCATGGCTTTCATAATGTTTTCCTTGTACATATGAATTTCTTTCAAATTGCTCTATGTCTGCTGGAATTGTATCACCTTCATCATAATTTGGTGAATATATTCCTGTATTTCTTGTCATTGTTCCACTAAACATTCCTATATATGTCATTCCACTTACGTCTCCATGTGCTCCTGCCTCTGTTGCTAATATTAGATTCTTTCCTTGTAACATATATATTCTGTTATCAACATTTCTACTTATTATTCCATTTTCTCCAATTTCTACAGTTGCTTTATTATTTGCTCCATCTACACTTGTCAATTTTTCAAGTATGTTTGCTCCACTTTCCAAATATAATGTTGTATTATTTTTGATTATTAGTTCATTTATTCTGTTGAATGTGTATACTGCTGATGATATTTCGTTTGTTCTATCTGTTGTTCCTTCTAAATACATTCCACAATTGTCTAATGTTACTTGTGTTGCTCTTTGTATTGATATATTATTTTTCAAGTTATCTGCTGAACCATAGTTTGATACTCTTATATATCCATTTCCTGATATTTTTGCAGCATTTCCTGAAGCAAATATACTTTTTCCTATATTAAATGTATATGTTCCATTATCATATTCATTTGCATTTATGTCTATATTTACATCTCCTGTAACACTTTCAAAAGTGAAGTCATAGTCTTCTGAACCTGCTGAGTTTGATTTTCCTCCACCAAATACTGTTCCTCCTATTTCTATATTTCCTTGTGCTAAGCTATTATCTCCTACTACAGTTTTTCCTATTCTTACTTGTGTTTCTCCATTTACTACTGAGGTATTTGCTGCTCCATATACGTCTCCTCCTACTGTTGCTCCTGTTATATAAACTCTTACTACTGAATTTTTATTTTCTTCTGTTCCTGTTGCAGCTGCATTTCCTCCTCCAAATAAGTCTCCTGCTATATTAGTTGAACCTTCTACTGTTGTGATGCTATCTCCTATAACTACTGCTGCTGAACCATTTCCTCCACCATATGCACTTCCTGTAATATTTGCATTTGTTAATTTCACATCTGTATTTCCTGATGTTATTGCTTCATTTCCTCCTCCATATACATTTTCTGCTGAACTGTTTACAATAACTTCTGTATCTACTGTATTTCCTCCTGCATTATTTCCTCCAAATACATTTGTTACAGCTCCTGAATTTATTGTTACATATGATTTTGTTACTGTTCCTTGTTGATTAGAACCTCCATATATATTTGTTGCTGTACTTCCTGCAAGTGTGATTGTAGAGTTATTTACATTTGCTGCATTTCCTCCACCAAATCCATTTGTAACAGTTCCTCCTGTTAAGTTTACATTACTTGCTGTTGTCTCAGCTTGAAATCCTCCTCCATATACATTTGTAACATTTCCTCCTGTTACAAGTACATTTGAGGTTGTTGTTGTTCCACCTATATTATTTCCACCATAAACATTTTCTGCAGTACCTGACTGTATATATACATGGCTTGCAGTTACTGTTCCTGATGAATCAGAACCACCAAATATGTTTTCAGCATGTCCACCTTGTAAGTAAATTTCTCTTGATGTATCTGCTGAACCTGATGAAATTAAATCTGCTGCTCTTCCTCCATTAAATGCATTTGTTACATCTGCATTTCCTAGCAAATATACATATACTCCTGGTGATGATGTAGTTATATTAGCTTGATTTCCTCCACCATATGCTGCCAAAAGTGTTGATTGATATGTTCTTCCTATATTTACTGTGATTATTCCTGATGTTGTTCCATTTATGTCATTTCCTCCAAATACACTTGCTTCTGGAAGATTACTTCCATCTACATTCATTGTTGCTGTTCCAGCAATTGTTGCTGCTGTTTGCTGAGTTCCTTTTCCTCCTGCAAATATAAATCCTATTATTGAAATTGTATTTGCAGTATCTGGCATATCTTGTATATTTACTTCTACATTCCTTCCCATTCTTCCTAATTGACTTCCACCATAACCACTTCCAAAAATGTGTACATTTTGGTCTGTATCTAGAATATTTACTACTGTATTTCCTGATATTGTTGTATTTTGTCCATATCCTCCTCCAAATAGTACTCCATTATCTGTAGTATTTCCTTCTACTCCTAATGTTCCTCCTGTAACGTTTATTGTAGATGTTGTAGATATTGTTCCTGATGAGTTTGAACCTCCATATACAGCTCCTTTTACTTGTCCACCTTTTACATTTATTAATGTTTGACCATATATGTTATTTTGGTTTGCTCCTCCATATACATTTTTATCAACTGTTCCTCCAATTATTTCTACTTTTGCAGTGGCTGATGTAGAACTTGTAGGACCTACTATACCATAATTTCCTCCACCATATACACTATTTAATATATGAGCATTTTGGTCTACTATTATATGAGAATTATTTACTTGTCCAGAATTTGCTACTCTATTAGTTCCATTTCCTGCACCTAATACACAACCTGCTTCTACATTATATAATGTACCATTTAAAGTTTCTTGAGTTCCTATTTGTGCATTTCCTCCTATATATATTAATGTATCACAATTTAGTATCTTTCCATTATCTGAACTTGTAGAATAAGCACCATTTGAACCACCACTTATACTATATCTTATAGTTCCTCCTGTTACTTGTATTATTCTATCTTCATAAGTCTCAGAACGTCCTGCTCCTCCTACTATATTATATATATCTCCACCTTTTACATATGTTCTTGTTTCAACTCCTGAATTTTCAGTAGTTTTTAATCCACCAATTATATTAGCTATTTGTCCTCCTTCAACAAGCATATATCTATCACTTATATCTTTTGTTGATCTACCTGAAGTTGTTCCATATCCTCCAATATATATACCAGCATATGCACTATCTTCATTTCCAGTTCCATAGGTATCAAAATAGTCTGTTCCATATCTTCCGCTTTTTACATTTATTAGATATGCCATTTCATCTACATTGTTTTTTCCGTTTATTCCGCTTCCTGAGTTCATTGTTGTTCTGTAATATACTGATAAGTCATTATTATTTTTTAAAGCTCTATCTATATCATTTCCTAGTACTAAATATACTGTTCCATAATAAGATGTCGTACTTTGATATTTATTAATTCCTTGTATTGAAGAATATTTTCCTGATTCAATTACTAATCTATATTCATTATCATCGTCTCTTGAACTTCCAATTGTTCCTGCACCTGTTGCTCCTAATACATTTGCAAATGTTCCTGCATTGTCTCCAGTTCCTGCGACAGTTATTCCTCTACCTATTCTTACATTATTCGCATTACCATAAAGCCATGGATAGTTTGTGGAAAAACTTGTACCATCATCATTAGATGTATATCCTGATGCATCTATATTCAAATATTCCATTTGCAAGTCATTATATAATTCAAAATTGAAATATCTTGAATTTGTTAATGTTAATATTGCATTTTGTCTATAATCTACATCTCCATATAAACTTGTTAATGTAAATGCTACATTCATATCACTATAATAAAAACCATTTTCTTGTGTTTCTCCTAATTGAGGTTCACCTGCTCTTGTATATGTTAAAAAGTAAAATTGTTGTCCATTTCTAGAACTAGTTGCTGTTGTCCAACCATTATTATAGCTAATATAGTATGTTGTTCCAAACCATGCTCCTCCGGTAGTGTATGAAAATCTTCTATTTGAATAATCCCATTCAAATTCATTACTGCTCATCGTTAATCCATCATCATATGCTAAATATTGACCAGTAGCAACGTTTTTTATTGTATAAGTAGATGATGACCAACCACTTCCCTCAATTTCTGTTATTATCCATTTAACATTATCTTCTGGATTCTCGTCTGGTAATCTTGTATTTGTTATTGAATTTCCATTTGCAGTTATTGCATTACTTCCCGCACCTGTTCCTGTTGCTAATATAAATGTACCTGAGGATATTGATGTTGATGATTCATAACCTGTATATGTCGATGATGTTACTGGTGTTGTATAATTGAATGATGTATTCATGTTTGACATCATAACAACAATATTATTTTCTCTATCATTTGCATTTGATGTACTATATGTTATTATCCTTAATGCATCCTCCCATGAACCCACTGGAGTCTCTGGTGTTAATCCATCATTTGAGTTTACACCAGTGTTTTGATTAACATATACTACTGTTGCTGGTGTCCAATTAGTATATATATTTATTGTTATATCGTTAGAACCTGTTACTGTTATTGTTTGTATATTTGTATTTGAGTTTTTGTTTATTACTCCATCAGTAGATGTCCAACCTCCAAATCCATATCCTGTTGGTCTATCTATAAATGGATTATCTATTAATTCAATTGAAACATTTCCGTTTATTATAGGAGCTGTTTTCTTATATGTAATTACATTATATCTTTCTGTAAGCGATACATATCCTATTTTTTCTGGATCAGTTTCATTGTTTGCATATGCATGATAATTCAAAGTTACATTTGCTAAATTAGAATCTTTATATGTCCCTTTATATTCTCCTGAAATATCATCTGTATAATTTTTTCCTAAATAATAATATCTATCTGCTTCAGAATCATCTATTGTTAATACACTGTCTGCCATTCCATCTATTGCCAGTTCTGTTGCTTCTATGTCTTCTAATGCGAATATAGAAAATCCATCTGTTTCTACTCTTGAAGTATTATCTTCTTGACTATTTTCTAACTTTTCTACTTTATTTGTATCATCAATATGCCACACATTTACTTTCTTATTTTCTAATGATGCTTTTTCTATACTTACATTTAAACTTTCTGCAATGTCATATGGTTCAAATATATTTTCTCCTATTTGAATTTTTATATCATATGCTACTGCTAAAATTACTGGTGTTGATGTTTGCTCTCTTATTGTTGTCTGAGCATTTTTTTTATTTATTTCTTCTATTTTTAATTGTGCATTTTCAGGCATATATCCTGTTACTGTTATTTTACTATCATTTATTTGTTGTTCTAAAAGTTGATTATATAATACTTGTCCTTCTACTTCTTTTGTATCATAATGTGCTAAAATTGTTAATTTTTTATCTCTAACTTCATTTGTTGTTAAATATATTTTACTTTCTGGCAATATGTCATTTGGTCCAATTTCATTAATATCTTCTTCTGTATTAGTTTCTATTGTATTAGTTTCTATTGTATTAGTTTCTGCTATATTAGTTTCTTCATTGTTGCTCGTCTCTAAATAATATGAGTATTTTATTACTTTTTTATTATTTATATAATTAGGCAATTTAACATAAAAAGATTCACCATCACTTCCTGATGTAGCATCTACTATAAGATTTTCCTCATCATCTTGCGAATTTGAATTTTTAATATTAACACTTACTTCTACTATATCTTTAGCTTTTGAAAAATTTGATGTATAATATGTGGCTATGATTATAATAGAAAATATTAAAAGAAATGATGTATTTATCATTTTTCTTTTTAACATTTTTTTCTTATTTTTTTCTAAGTGCCTCATTTGTTCCTCCTAATTTACTCTTTCATCTCGTATTTCTATTCCAGTTGCTTCACTTAAATTTCCTTCACAAACTATATTTAATCTAACATGTCCTTTCGGTTCTAATTCTTGAACATATACATATGTTTCTTCTAATACCACTCCATCATTATTTACTATATTAATTGGTATTCTGTTTGAAAGAACATCTTCTCCGTAATTTGATATTTCTATATTCATGATTGTTTGATTCTTATCTATTTGATAACTCATTGTTACTTTTGTTATTACTATTTCTTCGTTTTCTACTTCTGGTATTTTTAATTCTTTCTCATTTTTATTGTTTGGCTTTTCTTCTAACTGTTCTTTTATTATCTCTTTTTGTTCTTCTGCTGTTATTTTTTTTACTTCTGGTTTTTCTTCTTCTTTTTTTACAAATTTTGTTGCTACGAATATTAAAATTATCATTAATATAAGTTCTATTATTAAGTTTTTTATTCTTCTTTTGTAATTTCTAGTTCTATGTCTTTTTTCTGAATGTAATACGCTTCGCCTTCTGCTCATCTTCTCCTCCATTCATATTTTGACAAAATTACACATCTATCGAAATTATACCACATTTGCAACTTTTTTTCTACTTATTTCACCTCTTTTAATATTACATTTATATTACATTTTTATTACATTAGTATTACAATTTTATATTCATATTTTTTCACACATTTTATGCGATAGATCAGCACTAAATTTGAAAAAATAATAAAAATGTAGTATAATGTAATTATTAAGTTTAGGAGGTTTATAGTATGATTTTAGAAAAGTACGATTTAAACCAGCGGATGGCTGTAAACATCCAAAAGAGAGAAATAGAACGCATAAAAAATGCTGAACTAGGTACAGTATTATATGCTGTTTCAACTTGTATTAACGCAGATATTATTTCAACTTTATTTTATCTCGCAGGAGCAAAATACAGAGTTGGAGTTTACGGTTCTATTGCATATTATGTAAAAGAATGACCTCTCTGAGAGCCATTACCTATATAAAGGTTTTGGCTCTCTATTTTATATAAAAAATTTTTAGTTTTTTTGTCATTTTTATTGGAAATTTATTTTTTATATGATATAATCGGACATGAATTATGAAATTTTTTAAAAGAGGAGTAAAATTATGATTAATTACGATGAAGAACTAAAAAATCCCGCTCAATTTGATGCTAAAATAACAAAAGAAATGGCAATAATTGACGGTCTTCAACTTTCTCAAAATAGTTTAAAAAATTATATTAATACATATGTTGAAGAAATTTCAACAACTTTTGCAAATGATGAAGTATTTAAAAACATGTTATTAGCAAGTCTTGAAACAGCATTATTACAAATCGGAATTAATACAACTGATTTAACAAACTTGTATAATATTTTAGATATAATATTAAGCCAAAAATCATCATTAAAAGAAAATGTTGAACAATATAACAAATTATTTACTAAAGTTGAGAAAAATATATCAATAGTAAGAGAAATTCTACAAAAAACAATAAATTCATTTGAGCAATTATCAGCTATATCAAATAAAGCTATTGCTTCAAATGGTGCTAATAAAGCAAAATTAGATGAGGCAAAAAAAGCAATTATGGGAACAGAAAAAAAGACAAGAGGAAAAAGAAATGCTGAAAGAAATATAAAAGAAATTACTGATAAAGCATCTTCTGATTTACTATGTTTCTTTCCAAAATCAGATAATGATATTCTTGCAATTTCAACTGTTCAAGATACATATAAAGTTTTATTTAATGAAGAAGCTGCAACAGTTTGTATAGAAGAAGAGAATTTCAATTTAACAATAAAAACAATTGGTGTTCAGATTTCAAATTCTGAAAATGTTTTATTAATATCTCGTGAAACTACAGGATATTTTATAATAACAAATATGCCTATTGAAGTGCCATCATATATAAGTGTTTCAAGAATTGATAGAAACAAAAACTTTATAGAGATTGGTGTTAATAATTCTACATTAAGTATAGCTGTTACAAAAAATGAGATTACTTTTTCTGATGAATTAGAAGAAATTAAACCAGTTAGAGCAAAACATGCAAAAACTTATTCTGTAAGCCCTTCTGAAGATGAGCCTATTCCAGAAAAACTAGTAGCTTCTCAAACAGCTCCTGTTGAACCAATTTTTCAACAAGTAGCTTCACCTATTGGGCAACAACCTGTTATACAAGCACAACCTGCTGTAGCTCAAGTAGTAACTCAACCAGTAATTCAAATGCCACCTCAAACACCAGTAGTGCAACCACAACCACAAGTTCCAGTTACTCAAGTTCAAACTCCACCACCTGTTGTTGTTGCAGAACCTGTTGCCACACCTCAACCTATTGAAGATGTGAATGTTGAAGAAGAAAAACCTGTTACTAAGAAAAAGACTAAAAAACCTGTTAAAGTTGTTGAAGAAGATGAATACGAAGATGATGATGAACTTGATTTAATGAAAGATAATGATACTTTAATTATCTCAGAAGAAGATAACCAAGTTATCCTTCCTTATAAATTATCAGATGTTGAAAGACAATATAAGAAAAATAAAAAGAAATATTCTTCTGTTAAGGATTTAATACAAAATGAGTATATTATTCCAACAGATAATTTCAAAAATCCAATCAAGTCACGTTTTAGAGAAGCTTATCAATTAATTAAGAAAAAAGAACATGGTCATTTAAAAGAAGCAATTGAATTAGGTTTTGAATTAATGTTCCAATCAAATTTAAATCCTGCAATTATTGCAGCATGTAAAAATTTGAAAGAACTTGATATTTACTTAGATTGTTTAGATGATAATGAATTAGATAAATTTTCATGTTTTAATATAGTTTATAATGTACCACCTTCAAGGAGTAAAAGTAAGAAAAAATAGCACTTAACTAGTGCTATTTTTTTCATCATATTCTGCTCTTTCATTACTTCTTTTGATTTTTTTTGTATTAGATTTTTGTTCAAAAATATATATTATAATTAATACTGCTAATACTATTCCTAATGTTGTTTTACTTTTTAAAGCAAGGACAATTTTTCCGATTTTTGGAATAACTTTTATACATTTTCCTTCAATCTCATCAAAAGTAATTTTATCTTCATCTTCAGTATTATTTGCATCACCTTGTGTGGTATATAATAATTCTCCATTTTCTGATTTTGAGATATTAACTATTCTATGTGTTATAGTTTCTCCTTTATGTTTAAAAGCAATTATATCTCCTCTTTTTATTTCACTTTGATCTACTTCTTTTACTATAACAATATCATTAACAGAAATTGTTGGTTCCATACTTCCTGATATTATGCAAAATGTTTTTATTCCAAATACACTTGGTGTTTCATTCGGATTTTGTATTGTCTCTATTATAATTATTAAATCCCAAATTATTATTGGTAATAATAATATATAAATTAATTTTACTAATATGTTTTTTATCGTTTTTTTCACTTGTTTCTTTCTTATTTTTTCATTGTAGTATTCTTCCATGTTTTACCTTTCAGCTATTTTTGTTTATTTCTTCTAAAATCTTATTTGCTTTTAAAATAAATTTTACATCTTCTAAGTCTAAACCACTATTTTCTAAGTTATATGCATTTACTAATTGTTCTACAGTATTTATTAATGCTCCTATTGAAGATTCTTCTAAATCTGCTTTTGTTATATTTATATTAAATAAATTATATTTATCTTTTATCATAAGGGCCATATCTTTATCTTCTTTGATTGTTACATTATTTATTATTGTAATATATGGACTTGTAATAAACTCTCGTATTTTAGCAACATTTTCATTTATTTCTTTTTCTGGTATATCAGGAAATTCCTTTATTATAGATTCTACTAAAAATGTGTAAAATGAACCTGCTAAAAATAGTGCATCATATATTGTTGAATTATCTGTTAACATAGTTGCTATTTTATCATAAACTTTGTCATCATCTATTTTTCTATATAATTCTTTTATTGATAATATTTGATTATTTATATCTATTGTTAATGTTTTTAATTTTTCATCACTGTTTTTCTTGAAAAATATCATTTCTTTGAATCTATCTGTTTTTTCATATTTTCTATTTGTTTTAACTAATTTACTTTCTAGTTTTTGAATTTCCTTTTTTTGTCTTTCATATCCATTTTTGTATTTGTCTTTTTCTTTATATATTTTTAATAAATCATTAAATACAAATTTATATTTTAAATAATTTTGATATTCTTCTAATGTTTTTGATAATTTAACAATATTTTCTTTTATATCATTTAGCTCAGTTTTTACATATGTATCTATTGGTTGTGATAGCACTTTTTCAAATTGCTTGTCTATTGCAATAGGCTCGTAATCCTTTGGATCCATTTCTTTATTTAAAAATTTATCTAATATTAATTTTTTATCAGGTCCTTTTAAATCATCTAGTTTTGCTTTTAATGTTCTATATTTTTCTAGATATTCTCTATCAGAAGTTTCTAGGTCTTTTAATATTAATTTGTTTTCATTTGCAAAATGCTTATCAATTGCTTTTTCGTGTTTTAAATATAAGTATCTGATATTTAATTCTATATGTACAATAATATCTGAGCATTCCCAATATAATTTTTCAAATGTGTCTTTCATTGTTTGTGAATTTACATCACCTTTTTTATACTCTCTAAAAAATGTTTTCATATATCTTCTTGCAAATGGACTATAATTGAAGTCTTCTGGTTTTAAATCTACTCCTACCTCTGCAAATCTTCTTATACATGCTAATATATTATTATTTACTTGTTCTAGATTGTTTTTGTAAAATCTTCTTAATATAAATAATAATTCATCTAGTTTCATTTTTTCATATGATGTATTTCCTATTCCTAATAAGTCTAAATTATTGAATTTTTCTAAATCTTCTTCAACTTCTTTTATTTCTGGATTTACTTTTATTTCATTTATTTTGTTTACTCTTTCTTGAATTTCTCCCAAAATACTTCCCAAGTATTTCTCATAATTAATTTTTATTTCTTGTACTTTTTTTATATATGCTTCTACATTTTTCTTTGTATTTTTTGGCAATACTGCTAAAATCTCTTTATCTGTATCTATTTTTTCATTTAAAATCTCTATTGGACTGCTCATTATTTCTTCTCCACCTCATTTGTTTTTATTTCGTTTTCTAAAAAATCGATATATTCTTTTGTTCTATTATATATGCTTAACAGTTCTTCATTTGTTATTTTACTTAAGTTTATTTCACTTATTTCCATTGTTTCTTTCATTCCTTTCGTATAAAATTATATCTAAAAAATCTTTATATGTCTATATTTTTTTAGAATTTTCTTCTTCTTTTGGTGGTTCTTCCTGAGGAGGAGTTTCTTCTTCTGGTGGCGTTTCCTCATCTGGTGGTATTTCTCCTTCTGGTGGCGTTTCCTCATCTGGTGGTATTTCTTCTTCTGGTGGTTTTTCCTCATCTGGTGGTATTTCTTCCTCTGGTGGTTCTATAACTGGTGGCGGAGTTTCTTCTACAGGTGGCTCTGTAATCGGTGGATCAACTTCTTCTCCAGTATTTGGAACATAATTCTTCCATGGATTTTCACTTGATGGGTCTGTTGGATCCCATCCTCTTACACTTTCTTCATTTGATATTTTTTGTGCTGTTGGTTTTCCTAATGGTCCTGGATTTGAATCATAATAAAATTCTACTTGTGTTCCTGCTGGACAGTTATCATATATCCATTTAGCATCTCGTACTGTTAATCGTATACAGCCTGCTGATGCTTTTGTCCCTAATTTGTCATATTCCCAATATTCTAGTGTTGATTTATCTCTACTTGTGTATGGAACTGAATGGAATAATATACTACCTTTTATTCTCACATAATACTGTGCCCATACTCCTCCTTCCATTTGTCCCCATGTCCATCTATCCCATGTCTTACCTGGAATTGTATACACTCCTCCTGTTGGTGTCGCAGTTCCTATTGAACATACCATTGCTTTATATGGTACAGTATAATTTCCATTTGAATCTTTTGTATAAATTGTTACTACATTTGCTTGATTGTTGACTTTTATATAATATTTAGGTGTTTTTGACGGTTTTTCTTCTGGTTTTTTTCTGGTTCTTCTTCATCAATTTGGTCCACATTTGGTGGTGGCTCTCCTACAATATTTTGTCTTTCAGTGGTTTCACAAATTATTTTTCCTTGATCTACTTGTCCTATTTCTTGTATTACTTCTTTAGTTTTGTTTGGCTTATTTATTTTTATTATTATAATTGTTAATATTACTAATAATATTGTTAATACTAGTCCAAGTGTTATAAGTGTTTTCTTATTTTTTATCTTTTCTAACATCTTTTTATCCCTTTCCTGTATTTTCCACTTTATTATATAGTTTTTTATGTTTTTTTTCAAGATGTTTTTATATATTTGTAAATTCAAAAAATGCACTAAAGAGGGCAATCCTCTCTGGTGCACTTTATTTCAATAATTATGGTCCTTCATCGCCTTTATCTACTGCTGGTTTTGTAAATCCTAATACTAAATCTATTGATTTTCCTGTAGATGCTGTATCAATACAGTCAGGGTCTTGTCCTTCTAACCATATATATATTCTTGCTTTCATTATTGCATTTGGTTTTAACATTATATCTCCAGCTCCCAAATTAGTCATATTTACTGCTGTACCAACTGTTGCATCTGTTGTTAATGTTGTTTGCTCTGCTAAATTCTCATTTGGGTCATCTAAATTTGGTACATTTATTCCTGTAATAGTTCCTTCTCCACTAGATTTTACACCCAATGTTGTAAATACAGTAGTTGCAGTTGGTATTCTTGTTGGGTCATTTTTTACAACTTCTGCTATGTGTTTATTATAGTTTGGTTCCCATATACATACTGATGGTGTACCAGGAGCTATTGCTCTAACAGTTGCTCCATCAGCTGTCATAACTTCTGAATTACTATATAATACAACAGCTGATCTTACCGTATTTTCAAGACCTGTACCTTGTTTTCCATCCGTATTATTAATTGCAACTGATGTTCCTGCATTTAATTGTAATATATCTCCATCAGCTTTTGAAGATGAATTTTTAAAATACAAATCAAATGATATGTATTTTGTTGTATCATCATCTGATTCTTGCGCAACCCCTGTTAATTCTGAAGCATCTGCACTAACATCTCCATAAAATATATTCATATTTCCAGAAGCTGTTTCCCCTACTGTAGATACTGGTACTAATGCTTCTGGCCAACTATGTTTATTATCAGTTGCTGCACCTAATGTACCACTATTTATTGTTATTTTTGAACTCCATGATTCTCCATCAAGTGATATTTGTAAACCTTCTGCTGCTACAACTTTTGCATTTATTCCTTCAAGTGCTACTTCTTTATTAGCAGAGAACCATGCATATGTTGATGATAATAATAACATCGCAGTTAATATTAATGTCATAAATAAGGAATTTAATTTTCTTTTACTTCTTCTACTCCTTCTACTCATAACTAATCTCCTTTTTTTATTTTCTTATAAATTTATTAACCTTCACTTATATCTGAATTACTATCCACCTATATCTGCTGCTGGCTTTGTAAATCCTAATACTATATCTATTGATTTACCAGTAGATGCTGTGTCTATACAGTCTGGATCTTGTCCCTCTAGCCATATATATACTCTTGCTTTCATAACACAATTTTGTTTTAATTTAAGTTGAGTAGCTCCATCTACTGCTGTCATATTTGTAGCTGCTCCAACTGTTGCATCTGTTTTAATCGTTTTCTGTGGTCCTAAAAATTCATTTGATGGATCTGCTGCTACATTTATATCTGAAATTGTTCCTTCTCCAGCTGATTTTATTCCTAGAGTTGTAAAGTCTGTATCTGCTGACGGAATTCTATCATGATCATTTTTTACAACTTCCGCTATGTGTTTATTATAATTTGGTTCCCACATACTTACTAATGGTGTTCCTGCTGCGATTTTTCTAATTGTTGCTCCATCATCTGTCATAAGTGCTGTATTTTCATATAATACTACAGCTGATCTTACTGTATTTTCAAGACCTGTACCATTTTTTCCATCTAATTGATTAATTGCAACTTTTGTACCTGCATTTAATTGTAAATCATCAGTTGCTTTTGAAGATGAATTTTTAAAATATAGATCAAATACTATGTATTTTGTTGTATCATCATCTGATTCTTGTGCAGCATTTGTTAATTGTGTTCCATCTGCGCTAACATCTCCATAGAACATATTCATATTTCCTGAAGTTGATTCTCCAACTGTTGAAACTGGAACTAATGCATCTGGCCATTTATATTTATTTTCTACTGCTTGACTTAATGTATCTTTATTTATTGTTATTTTCGAACTCCATGATTCTCCATCAAGTGATATTTGTAAACCTTCTGCTGCTACAACTTTTGCATTTATTCCTTCAAGTGCTACTTCCTTATTTGCTGAAAACCATGCATATGTTGATGATACCATTAACATTGCAGTTAGTATTAATACCATAAATAATGAATTTAATCTTCTTTTACTTTTTCTACTTCTTCTCATCTTTCCGTCTCCTTTTTATATGTTTTCTTGTGTAATTTGTTCCTCCAAAATACTCATATGCATTTTAATTTCTCCTCCAATTAAATCATCTAAGCATTCTGGGTCATTACCATCAATCCATATTACGACAGTAATCTTATCTATCTCACCTGAGTTGAAATTTTCTCTAGGTTCGACTATAATCTCTTTTGCATCTTTAAATGGGATTGTATTTCCTTCTGGTTCTTTTGTTGTACTATTTACTTTTCCATATACTTTTTTCTCACCATTTAGAAATATTGTTACTCTTAGTGCTTCATCTACTTTTTTTATAACATCATCTAGTACAACTTGATACCAATAGTTCATAGTGTTGTCACTTCTGTTTTCTACATAGAATGTATAGGCTATATAGTTTGTTCCATTGTGACTTCCTTCTGCTTCACTATCGATGTTTTCTGGCAACCAACTTTCTGCTATATTCGTAAAAAATTCAACTGTATCTGCCTCTAATTTTTGCTGTGCCTTCTTTTCTTCTAATTTGTCATAAATTATAATGCCACTCATTGGATCTCCAGCTTTGTCTAATATAATTGTAAATCTTCCTGCATCATATACAATTTTTAATATAAAATATATAATTAACAAGAAAATGACCATTATAACAAGCATTCGTCTTATCCATCGTATTTTAGAATTTCTTTCGCTTATTTGGTTGGCACTCTTTCGTATTCTCCTTTTTGACATTTACATTCTACCTACCCCATTTGTTATTTCATCAAAAATGAACAAAACATGATATTTTGTTATATAAATTTTAGCATATTGGAATATTAAATACAATTACATTTTTGTTACATTTATATTACATTTTTTTTACATTTTTTCAATTTTTTTGTAACATTTCGTTTTTTTATTGTTTTTTATAGCATTTTATGCTATTCTTTTTTTAGGGAAATAGGAGGATTTATGAATAAAAATATAATTGCTAAAAAAAAGGCTTTTCTTTTACTTGCCTGCATTTGGTTTATTATTAGTTTTTCAGTAATTCAAACAACATACGCAAAATATGTAACCAATTTAGATGCAAATACAAATATTTCAATTTCATACTGGAATATCTTAGTCAATAATCAGGACATTTCTGAAAACTCTGATATCACTGCTACAATGACTGCTGTTTTTCCTGGTAATGAATTTATGAAAAATGATGTCATTGTTCCAGGTTCAACTGGTTATTTTGATTTGAATATAGATTCTTCAAATGTAACAGTTCCATTTTCTATAACTGTTACTACGTCAATAAATGAAGCTAGCAATTTGACTACTGATTTCGTGGTTACAGGATATTCTATTAATGATGGTGAAGTTATTGATCTTGTAGATACTGATTCATTTTCTTATGATATTCCTTTAGATGCTGATTCAACTATTATAAGAATTTATACATCTTGGTTAGATGATGGACTTGATTCAGTAGAAGATACTGCTTTAGGTATCGCTGGTGGTACTGCAATTTTAGATGTTTCTTTAAAATTTGAACAAATTATATAGGGACGGTTCTGTTTAGAAGGGGACGGTCCTCTTTTGTGCATTTTTTATTTATATTTATATATAAAAAGTTTATATATTACTATTCCATAGCCAAAACATATTCTGGGTCTTCGTCGGGGGTCTTGGCTTCATTACATAGTAATATATAAACTTTTTAATATTTATTTAAGTGTACAAAAGAGGACCGTCCCCTTCTAAACAGAACCGTCCCCTTTTGACTTTTAATTCTTTTGTTCAGCTCTCAATTTTATTTTTACTTCTATTGCTGGTTTACCTGTATTTTCTTGATAATATTTGAAACTATCTACTCCATATTTAGTATCAAGTTCATCATCACCACTTTCATATTCCCAAGTAAACTTAACATTTATTGTAGCTTCTCCTCCATTCATTGTCAAATCATTTGAATTAATTGAAACTGTAATTTTAAATGGAAAATCTTCTTCTAGCATTTTCTTTAATTCTTCAGCTGTTTTCTCGATTTCATTACCAGTTAATTGGTCTTTTTCTTCTTGTGACAATTCATCTTTTACAATATACACATCATCAAATATTCTAACAGTAGTTATTACATAACTTAAAGTCGCATCTTTTTCTCCAGAGTTATTAACTGTTACTGTTTTTTCAATATCATCCATTCCTGGATATGCATGGTCTATTTCAAATACAAAATCATCTTCTATGACTTCATCTCCTACTTCAAAATTTACACTCCATGCATCAACATGTACTGTCATATTTGTTGATACTGTTGTTACATATAGAAACCAGGCGTATGTATTAAAAATTAAAGTTAAAGAAAGTAAGAATAAAGTTTTTAATTTTAATCTCCTACGTTTTCTTCTTTCTTCTCTTTTTATTTTCATTACATCCTCCTTTCTTCTATTCGTATCTTCTTCTACGTTTAGCTCTTTTTTCTTTTCGTTTTTTTGCTTTTTTATCTATTGTTTTTCTATTATCATCATTTTCTTCTGTTTCTTCATCCTCAGAATCTTCATCATCTTCATCATCTTCGTCATCTTCATCATAATCATTTTTATCTTCTTTAAATGCTCTAAATTCTGTAAACATTATTATAGCAAGTGGTATTACTATTAAAAAATACATTCCATACATATTGTTTATTATGCCATTTAAAAATGTTACTACTTGTAGTTTTGCTTGAACTACACCATATATCTGTTCTTCACTAACTAATGGGTCTTCATCTTCATTTGCAATACCTTTTGTATGGAATTTTAATAATCCATCTTTTCCTTTTTCTATTCCTATTACTTGGTGGGTTATAAATTTGTCAGCATAACTTCCTACTTTTCCCATATATGTAACATCATCACCAATTTGAATATTTGTTTTTTCTTCTTCCTTAACTAATATTACATCTCCTACTTTATATTTAGGTACCATACTTTCTGTTACTACAGTAAATATTCTATATCCTGCTAGTGACATATTATTGTTAGAAAATCTTTGTATCAATATTACGCCTATAATAACTATTATTAATGCTGTTAATATAAATTTTATTACTGATATTACAAATTTAAATGTTTTCATTTTTTCACCTTTTAAATGCTTACTTCATTGATTTTTTCAAAATATTTATCCATATATTTTCTAAATATTTTCTCAATGTCTTTTTTAGATGCCATTCTAACTTCTTTTACTTTGTCAAATTTGTCTCCTAGCTTTTCTTGTAATTGTTTTTTTGTCATTTCTGGATTCATTTCTATTATTTTATCAAGCATACTTGATAATGTTTTTTCTTTTGCTTTTTCAATATCTTCAGTACTTGCTTTATTATTAATAGAATTTACTGTTAAATATTCTAATAAGAAAGTCTGGTCAATTAATTCTTTTAATTGACTTTTGTCTTGATAGTCCTTTTTTTCTTGTTCAGGCTCATTTTTATCAGCCATATGATCCATAATGTAATCCCATAATTTCATCGCATATTGGAAATTAACATTTTTTAATATTACGTTTGTCTTTTTTATTGGATTTGTAACAAATGCTACCCCTTCTTTATCTAATGCAAGATAAACTTCTGAATATTTTAATGCTTTTATGTCTGTTTCTATTTTCTTTATTCTTTCTTCATAGTTTGGATCCTTATTTAGTGAAGTATTAAGATCTGTATTTAATGTTATATTTACACTTACTTTTTCTTCTCCAACCATTGTTGTACTAGTATAGTCTATTTTTTTGTTATCTTTAAGTCTAGGGTCTTTGTTTGTACTATCTTTTTTTAATCTTATAAATTGTTCCATATATGCGATTAATGTATATATGAATCTATTTTCATATGTATTAAATGTTTCTTCTTTGAATACATTTAATAATTTTGATGGTATTACATCTCCTGTGTCTTCATCTAAGTCTTGTATGAAGTTAGTATGTTTTGCTAAATGCTTTATTGTTTCTACTCCTACTTTTTTTGCTTGTTCTACTTTTATAATTTCTTCTTCTGTTGTAATAAATCTTTTAGGATTTCTAACTATTTTGTCAAGATATGGAAGTGTAAACTCAAACAAGTCTAACCATTTATCATCAAAGCTATCTCTAAAATAATCAGTTTGTACTCTCATGTTTGACTCAAGATTATTACCGAAGTCACTTACTTTACTATCATCTACTTGATGAACTAAATCATTTACATCTAATCCTGCCATTATTTTTCTCCTTTTTATGCAGTTTTCTTTAACCTTAATAAATATTCTATACACTCAGCCATTGCATCTTTTCCAAATGTATCATTTAAGAATTTTATATATGGATCTATTTCATCTTTTATTAGTGCCATGTTTAATTGTTCGAATTTTCTTAATATTTTTTTAGCTATAAAGTAATCAACACCTTCTATTTCTGTTCCTCCACATGCTACATATACAGGCACAAATTTTTTCATATGTGCTACGATACGGTTACCAAATGCTATACGGAAATGTGCTATTACATAGTCATCCATTTTTTCTATTTTATTTAATGTATCTTGTGATATTGCATATGTTTCCATTGCTTCTGAAAATATTCTGTCTAAATATGAATAGTTTACATTCATAGCATCTTTTTCTTCTGGCACAAATACTTGTCCTTTATCATTTATGTCTATAGGCATAGCTCTATCATATACCTTATCTGTTACAGCAAATGTAGAGTCGTCGTTATTGATTGTACCTATGTACCACATATTTGCAGGTACTTGTATTTTTCCAAACATCAATTTTTTAGGGTCTGTTGGCCAACTGTTTGGTACAACCTCTATTACCCATTCTTTTTTGTTTGGCATTTCTAGTATTGATAACATTTCTGCGAAATAGTACTCAACACGTGATAAGTTCATCTCGTCTAGTATTATTGTGTATATATCATCTGTATAGTTTGCTATATACATTTCTTTTAATATGTCTGTTTCATTAAATTTTTTCGTAAATTCGTTGAAGTATCCGAAAAGGTCAGTTCTATCTCTCCATGATGGTTGTACTGATGCTACACATGAGTCATGTTTTAAGAATTTTCCCCATGCATATGCAAGTGATGTTTTACCTGTACCAGAGATACCTTGTAAAATTACTAATTTTGTTGATGCCATTCCTGCTATAAATATTCTCATCATTTTTTCTTTATAATATAATTTTAATTTTGATGCTGCAAAATTTCTAAAATGTGCACAAAATTCTGGTAAGTCAAATGAGTTATTGTAATTTTGTATCTTATAATTTGCATATTCCATATCTATTAATGACAATTTTGCAAAACGTTGGGTTGTTGCTGGGTCGACTTCTTCTCCTTCTTCTCCATTTCCTTGAGGATTTTCTTCATCTAATTCTGATGGCTTTAATCCTAATTGTGATACTTTCATCGCTAATATTTCATCTTTTTCTTTTGACAATTTTACTACTTTTTTATTTAGTGTTGCTACTTCATCTAGTAATGCTTCTTGGTCTATTACTGGTTTTCTTAGTTTAGTATATTTTCTTACAACAAATAGTACTAAAAATACTATTAATCCTAAAAATATTACTACAAATAATATTGATAATATTGCCATAACCCATTCAGGTGCTGAGAAATCTGCATAATAGTTTCTAAATACTTCTACATATTGTTGGACATTAAACATTTGCTTAATACCGTCTATTAAGCCTCTAAATATCATCAATATTCCTGAAACTGTTTGATTTATAAATTCATATAAAAATCTTACAAATGTATCCATTGTACCCCTATCCTTCATCTATTATTAAATTTTTTAATTCATCTGCATTTTCTTTAAATTCCTCGAAATATTCAAGTTTTTTACTTACTATTACATAATTAAATATTTCTAATTTTCTTATGTGTTCTCTGCTTATTATAAATGAGTCATCTATAATTATAGCAAATTTGTATCCACTTTTCATTAATTCATATATTTCGTTTCTATGTATTATAAAATCTCTATATCTTATTTTTATTTTTATTTTTTCCTGTATTGATGGATCATTTATTATTCGTAATATCTGATCTAGCTTTTTCCTTTTTTCAAATAATGTCATTGGAAATTCAACTAAATATTGAGTATTAAATTTTCCATCTAATATCATTCTTATATTATAAACTGTTAACATTAAATATTGTATTATTAGCTTGTCTTCATTTATTATATTTTCATTATATACGTCTGTTATCGCTCTATTGCTAAAAATATATGGAAATTTAAAATTGTATTTTAAATCAACTTTATATACATCTTTGATTAGTGGATATTTTGTAATTACAAGTTCAAAATCATCTGATTCGAATTGTTTTAGATATTTTTCTTTTTTATCTCTAAATTCTTTTATCATTTTATAAAGATTGTCTCGTAATTCTCCATCTCTTTTCATTTCAAATTTAGTTATTCTTTTTTCATACATTTCATTTATAAATTCTTTCCATTCTTTGTGTAATGGACGAACAAAATCTATGTAAAATATATATTGATATGTTTCTAACATATTTCTAATTATTGGATGATTTTCTTCATATTGATTGAATTCTAGTTTAGTTGCTGATTTTTGCAGTGCTGAATATATCCTTCTATAAAATACTCTTTGTTTTTCATTTCCTCCATAATTATTATATCTGGCATCTATATATGTTTCTATGAATTCATTTGATATGTTTTCATCATATTTTTCTTTGAAGAATTCTTTCATAAATTCTTTTAGAAATTTTTTTGTGTATTCTATATATTCTGCCATTATATTATATGTCATATTTTCACCTCTTTTTTTAGTATGTTAATGTTACTACTGGTGGTTCATCACTTCCAGGTTCATGTGTATAGTTTTGCGATGGATCTATTTTATAAAATTTTACTGTTGTTGTTTGAAGTGTATCTACAAATGATGTTACTGAATTTACATATGAATATCCATTTATTTGTGTTGTTGTTGTTTCTGTTGCTTTTAAATAATAGCTACTTGTCATGTCTAATAATATTATATTTGGATCAAATGACAATTTTACATCTTTTCCAACATCTAGTGAATTAGTTATATTTACTTCTAGGTATGGACTATTTTCTGAGTCTATTATTTCATATGATATGTCTTCTGTACCTACTCCAACTATTAATTTTCCACTTAATGTCTTTTCATATGGTGATGTTGATTTTACTTCTATATCTACCCATGTTTTTTCTCCATTTGCTAATGCTTTTCCTCCTGCTGGATTTATCTTTATAGTGAAATAATCTTCATTTATTCCACCATTATCACTGCCTACTATTGTTCCTGTTGTTTTACTTATTTCACACTCTATGTTATCAGAATGTGTATAGTTTACTGTATAATCTATATCTGTTTCTGCAAATACTAGGTCATTTTTTTTGCTATTTAAATTTATTGTTATTGTATATGTTTCTGCTCCTGACCAGTTATTTGCTATTTCAAATTCAGCATGGTCTGTTGTTAATTTATCACTATTAAAATAAAATCCTTTTGACCCTAAATAATAATCTTGTACTGCATTATATACATATTTTGATAAACTTGTCATTGTTGGCACAAGAATTGCTATTATTATCAGAATAATTAATAATGGTATTATTTTATTATTATTTTTTCTTCTTCTTCTCCTTGTCATTTGAACTTCCTTTTCTAATTTAATAATTATTAAACAATTTGTTCAGAATTTATTGTAATTTCAACTGCTTCTATTATTCCCTGATACTCTACTGAGTTTAGCTCTTTTGGAAATGTAACTTCTAGTCTGTAATTATTTATTTCATCTTTTTCGAATCCAAATGTATTTTCACTTGATGTTATTGTTTTAAAATATGTACCATGTTCATCTTGCGTAGTTTGGTAATCTTTAAATAAGTCTTCTGTTCCATCATTCATATATAAACTGTATGTTAATGGAAGGTTTGTTGTCATTCTTATTGCTATTGTATATTTTAGTGCTGTTTCTGTTCTATCAGTTCCATCATTATTTGCTATTGAAAAATTGTATATATATTTTTCGTCACTTGGAATCATTTCTTCTAATGCAATGGTTTCTGATATTTTTTGTTCTTTTAGCAAATAAAATGCTACATCTACATTTGCTTCTGATTTTCCTGATGAGCTATATCTTGCCAATGTTGCTTTTATGGTGAGCATTAGGACAATTGCTAATACAAATATTATTACTATTTTATTATAAAATTTGAATTTTCTTCTCCTTCTACTCATTTTTATTCCTTTCGTTATTTTTGTTTTTCAGTTTTTTCTTTTGATATCGCTAATCCAATTAATACTAATGTTATAAATATACAAATTAAAACATTTGGCTCTGTAAAGACTTTTGCCCAAATACCAACTCTTGGAAATACTGAAACAACTTTTCCTATTACTGCTTCTTTTGTGATTTTTTCATCTTCTGTGTTGTTTGCATCTCCTTTTGTTGTTATCTCTTCTCCATCTATCTCCATTATTCTATGTGTTATTAATTCATTGTCTTTTTTAAATGTTATTATGTCATTTTCTTTTACGTCTTTTGTTATTTTTACTAGTATTACATCATATACATTTAATGTTTTTGCCATACTTCCTGTTTTTACTTCAAATACTGTGTATCCAAAAAAGTTTGTATAGTCTTTATTCATTATTTCTAATTGTATATAGTTATATCCAACTACTAATACTATTAAAAATACAAATACTATTATTATATTTAGTATGATATGTGCTATTTTTTCAAATACTTTGTACATTTTTAATCCTTTCTTAATAGATTTAAATATATAACTATTTCATAGCAAAACCATATCTGGGGCTTTCGTCGGGGGTCTTTGCTTAATTCAATAGTTATATATTTAAATCTCTATTAAATTAAGGATTATATTCTTCTATAGGTTCTCCCAAATATTGACTTGCTTTTACTTCTACTGGTATAGGTATTTGTATATCTTTTTGCAATCCTAATTCTGAGTCAGCTTCATCATTTGCACCTGTACCATCATCTTCCCATCCTAAATAGACTCTAATTGTATTTGTCTTTTTATTTTGTATGTCATCTAGACTCACTACACCTGTGTATGTACTTTCACCTGTTTTAACAATTCCATCTGTTGATTCTACATCATCTACTACTTTTACTAATTTTGCAAAATAGATTGAATCTGTTAAGTCTAGTTGGTCAAAGTTTATTGATACATCATATCTTACTGCAACACTTGCTTCTGTTGCATCTATTTCTACATCAAAATATCCTAATAACCCTGGAGCAATTTTTCCTTCTAGTACATAATCATTCGAATTGTATGTTAATTCATTTATAGTAAATTCTTCCACATCTTCTCCTGTTGATATGTTTGTTCCATTTACTTTTACTATCCATGCTCCTATGTTTTCTTCAACCATTCCTTCTGCTTCTGTATAATATTTGGCATAAGCACTATTTATTTGATATAGCGTGATTATTAACATTATTAATGATGATAATATCCATATTTTTCTCATATTTGTTTCCTTTGTTTTAATCTTTATTTCCTAATTCTACTATTACCTCAAAAATTTCATGTAAAAATGCTATTACTGATGGGAATATTATTAAAAATAAAAATCCCCATTTTGATTCTAATATACTTAGGATTTTTCCAACTTTACTATATACTTTCACATTTTCTTCGCTACCTATTACATCATCTTCTATTACTTGATGATTTCCGTCTAAAATATAAGTAGTACTTATTCCTTCGTATTCATTTATTTGATTTACTTCACCTAATTTTATATCTCTATCATTGTAAAAAAAGATTTTATCTCCAACTTCTATTTCATCTAATTTTTCTTTTTTGGCTATTACCAAATCTCCTTCTACATATTCTGGCTCTAGTGAATCATCAGTTATTAGTATTAATGTGTTGTTTCCAAATTCTGTTACATTATATTCATTATAGTTTAACAAACATAATGTTACTGTTATTGCTATTATCACATATACTATAACTATCAGATTTACCAATGTTCTTTTCATCAAAAATTCCTCCTACATAATATATCAATTCTATTATATCAAATAAAAATAAAATTGCAATATTTTTGTCGAGTTTTTTTACTGTTAATTTTTACTGCAATTTTATTTCTATTTTTTTATATTTTTATATTATATAGATTTTGTTTGACACACATTTTATTATTTTTTATACTTTTATGTATTTTTCTAGTTTTATTATTTTTTGTTTATTTTCTTTATACATGTCTTCTGTTGATGTTTGATATGACCACAATATTGCTTCTATATCCTCTTTATCCTTTTTTCTACGTATTTCATTTAGTTCCCACATTTTTTTATTTTCTTGCCAACGCTTTTCGTTCTCTTCCCAGCGCTTCATGTTTTCTTGCCAACGCTTTTCGTTCTCCTCCCAGCGTTTCATATTCTCTTGCCAACGTCTTTCGTTTTCCTCCCATCGTTTCATGTTTTCTTGCCAACGCTTTTCGTTTTCCTCCCAACGTTTCATATTCTCTTGCCAACGCTTTTCGTTCTCCTCCCAGTGTTTCATGTTTTCTTGCCAACGCTTTTCGTTTTCCTCCCAGCGTTTTTCATTCTCTTCCCAGCGTTTTTCATTTTGTTCCCAACGCTTTCTATTTTCTTTTAATTCCTCTCTTATTTCATTAAATGCTTTCATTGTTTCCGCTTGAAAAGTAGTTAATGTGTTCATTAACTGAGTTAATAATTCCATTTCTTGCATAATAATTTCTCCTTTCATTACAAATTAATTTTTTGATTGTTTTTAAAGATTAAATCTTTTACCTTGAATTTAAAAAATTTGATTTTAAAAAATATGTGTATCAAACTTTCGTGTTTCCTCTACTTCACTCAAAATGCGAGTTTTTCGATAAAAAAATATAGAAACACAATTATAAAAATTATGTTTCTATTATACTATTGTTAACTGTAGTTTGTCAAGAATTTTTCATCGACAAGTTTCGACAATTATTTCATCTTATCTTTTATTTTTACTAAAGTATTTAAGGCATCTATTGGTGTTAATTCATTTAAATTTATTTTATCAATTTCATTTGCAATTTCTGCAAGTTTAAAATTGAACATGTCAACTTGCCCTTCAACTACTTTTTTATTTTCTTGCTTTTTACCACTAATCATACTTTTTCTTTCTAAACTTCTTAAGATTTCATTAGCTCTTTTAGTTACATTTTTAGGAACTCCTGCAAGTCTTGCAACATGAATTCCATAGCTTTCATCAGTTCCACCATCTACAATCTTTCTTAAAAAGATTATATCTTCTCCTTTTTCCTTTACAGCTATTGAATAATTCTTTACTCCTTCAATTTTGTCTGCAAGTTCTATCAATTCGTGGTAATGTGTTGCAAATAATGTTTTAGCACCACATTTTTCTTTATCAGCTATATATTCTGCTACTGCCCAGGCTATTGAAAGACCATCATATGTTGATGTTCCTCTTCCGATTTCATCTAATATTACTAGACTGTCTTGAGTAGCTTCTCTTAAAATTGTTGCAACTTCCATCATTTCTACCATAAATGTACTTTGCCCCATACTTAAATCATCTGATGCCCCAACTCTTGTAAATATTTTATCTACCACTCCAATTTTTGCTTGTTGTGCTGGTACAAAGCTTCCTACTTGTGCCATCAATGTTATTAATGCAACTTGCCTCATATAAGTTGATTTTCCTGCCATATTTGGTCCAGTTATTATTGATAATCTACTTTCATTTTTGTCTAAATAAGTATCATTTGGCACAAAATTTCCAATTCCTATCATTTTTTCTATTACTGGATGTCTTCCTTCTTTAATATCTATTATTCCATCATTGTTTATTTCTGGCATGCAATAATTTAAATCTTCTGCAACTTGAGCAAATGATGATAATACATCAAGTGTTGATACTACATTTGCTGTTTTTTGAAGTCTTTTTATGTTTTTTGCAATTTCTTCTCTTATTTTTACAAATTCGTTATATTCTAAGTTTACTACTTTTTCTTCAGCCCCAAGTATCTGATTTTCCAAATTTTTTAGTTCTTCTGTTATATATCTTTCTCCATTTGTTAATGTCTGTTTTCTTATAAATCTATCTGGTACTTGTGGTATAAATGATTTTGATACTTCTATGTAATATCCAAATACTTTGTTATATCCTATTTTTAATGTTTTTATTCCTGTTTTTTCTTTTTCTTCTGCTTCTAATTTGATAATCCAATTTTTTCCCTGTGTTGTAGCTGTTTTTAGTTTATCAATTTCTTCGTCATATCCTAGTTTGATGATTCCTCCATCTTTTATTCCCATTGGTGGGTCATCAACTATTGATTTTTCTATTAATTCATATATATCTTGTAATTCATCTATATTTTCATATAGTTCTTTTAATTTTTTTGAATTACATTGTGACAACACCTGTTTTACAGCTGGTAATTTTTCTAATGAATTTTTTAGAGTTATCATATCTCTTGCATTTGCATTTCCATATGCCATTTTTCCTGATAAACGCTCTATATCATATACTTTTTTAAGTGTTTCTGTTATATCTCCTCTAAGTATCATATTTTCTTTTAACTCTTTTACCGCTTCTAGTCTTTCTTGAATTTCCTTTGTGTCTAATAACGGATCATTTAGCCATCTTCTAAGTAGTCTTCCTCCCATAGATGTTGATGTTTTATCTAATACCCAAAGTAATGTTCCTTTTTTAGATTTATCTCTCATCTTTTCTGTTATTTCTAAATTTCTTCTTGCATTTATATCTAATGACATATATTTTGATATATTGTATATTGTTATTGTATTTATGTGTTCTAAGCTTGTCATCTGAGTTTCATTTAAATATTCTAATAAAGCATTTATTGTTCTTACTACTAAGCTTTTTTCTTTTAGATTTTCTACTTCTTTTTTATTTTCTATTATGTTGTAATCTAATTGTAAGTTTCCTATCTCATCTGTGAAAAACTTATCATTAAATCTGCTCATGTAGATTTGGAATCTTTCTTTAATTTTATTTAAATGTTCTTCACATTCGAAAAAATTAGAATTAGCAATTATTTCTGATGGAGTAAATCTTGCAATCTCATCTAGTAATAATTCAAAATTGTTTTCTTCTTTTATTTCGCTACTATAGAATTCACCTGTTGATATATCACATACACTTAGTCCAAAATATAATCCACTTTTATATATACTCATTATATAATTGTTTTTCTTTTCTTCTAGCAAATTTGATTCTACTATTGTTCCAGGTGTTAATACTCTTATTACTCCTCTTTTTACTATTCCTTTTGTTGTTTTTGGGTCTTCTAATTGTTCACATATTGCTACTTTATAGCCTTTTTCTATTAATCTGGCTGCATATGTTTCTGCCGCATGATGTGGCACTCCTGCCATTGGTGCTCTTTCTGCTTGTCCACAGTCTTTTCCTGTTAATGTTATTTCTAGTTCTCTTGATGCTATTATTGCATCATCGAAAAACATTTCATAAAAGTCTCCTAACCTATAAAACAGTATGCAGTCTTTATATTTTTCTTTTGTTTCTAAGTATCTTTGCATCATTGGTGAATATTCTGCTGTTTCTGCCATATTTTACTTCCTTTCTCCTTTTAAATACCACATATGTTCTGAAACTATTTTTAAATCTATTATTTTGTTTATCAATTCCTGTTCTCCTTCAAAAATAACTACTTTATTACTATCTGTTCTTCCAGTCAATAATTTAGGATTATTTTTGCTTGGACCTTCTACTAATACTTTTTGAATTGTGCCTACATATTTCTGATTGTTTTCTGCAATTTGACTTTCAACTAATTGTTTTAATCTATCAAATCTTTTATGCTTGATTTCTTCTGGAATTTGATTTTCCATTTTATCTCCTGGTGTTCCTATTCTTCTTGAATATATAAACATATAAACTTGTTCAAAACATACTTTTCTTACTACATCAAGTGTATCTTCAAAATCTTCTTCTGTTTCTCCTGCAAATCCTACTATTATATCTGTTGATAATGTTAGATTTGGTATTTTTGCTTTCATTTTTTCTACTAATTCTAAATATTGTTCTTTTGTATATTTTCTATTCATTGTCTTTAATACTTGTGTACTTCCTGATTGTAAAGGTAAATGTACTAATTTACAAATTTTTTCACAACTAGCTATTGCATCAATTACATCATCTGTAAAATCTTTTGGATGTGGTGATACAAATCTGATTCTTTCTATTCCTTCGATTTTATTTATTTCTTTTAACAATGTTGCAAATGAATTTATTCCTTTATATTCTTTTCCTTCTTCTTTCCATTTTTCAGCTCTTAGATATGAATTAACATTTTGTCCTAATAATGTTATTTCTTTGTATCCTTCTTTTGCAAGTTGTTCTACTTCTTCTAATATATCTTTTGGATGTCTGCTTCTTTCTCTTCCTCTTACATATGGAACTATACAATAACTGCAGAAGTTATTACATCCATACATTATTGTTACTGATGCTTTTATGTCACTTGTTCTTTTTATTGGCAAACCTTCATAAATCTCTCCATCAATGTCTATTACATCTTGAAGTTTTTTTCTATTTTCTAATATCTTATAAATATCTTCTGGAAGTTTATGCATTGTATGTGTTCCAAATATGATGTCTGTATATGGATAGCTTTCTTTAATTTTATCTGTTATGTGTTTTTCTTGCATCATACATCCACCAATTGCTATAATTGTTCCTCTTTTTTCTTTTACCTTTTTTAGTTCTCCTAGTTTTCCAAATAATTTGTCTTCAGCATTTTCTCTTACACAACATGTATTAAATATTACTAAATCTGATTGTGTATAGTCTTCTGTAGAGATATACCCCATCTCTTCTAACATTCCACATATTTTTTCTGAATCATTTTCATTAAGTTGACAGCCCATTGTTAATATGTAATATTTTAGTTGTTTTTCTTTGTTTATTTCTTGCACCTTTTCTATATATTGTTTTTGTTTTTCTATTTCTTGTTTTGTTTCCATATTGCTCCTTTTCTCCTTTATCTTGCACATTTTATCATATTTTGTACTAAAAATAAAGTATTTTCTTAAGTTTAAATGGATTTTTTAAGTCAATTTGTGTCCATTGGGTAAAAATTTTACCATTAGGAATTTCCTAATGGTAGAACTTTGTCTAAATATGTCGAATAAATATATGTTTTAGTAACCTTTCTGTTTAAAGCATATTCTAAGGCTCTTTTATATAAATCTAATTGTGTCTTATATTTATTAATTAATATATTCTCATCTGAATTTTCTACAAAATCAGTTTTATAATCAACCAAAACCACTTCATCTTGAGCATTTATATAAAATAAATCTATCATACCTTGAACTAAAATATTTTCATCTAGTTCTTTATCATAAATTTCTTTTGCAGGTATATTAATATAAAATGGCTTTTCTCTTTCAACTAATTTGCTATTAATTAATTCGCTCCATATACTTGATTTTGTAAAGTTGTATACTTTTTTTATATTGATTGCTTCCGCTTCTTTTTGAGATATTATTTTTTTGGCTTGTAGTTTTTCAACTAACTCTTTTATCTCTTCAATTGTATAAGATTTTTTTGTTATATCCAGTTTTTGCATACATAGATGTATTAATGTTCCTTTTTCTGCATTAGTAATTTTTATTTCTTCATCATCCTGTAAAAATTTAGGTTTTGGCATTTCTATTTCTGTTGTATTTTCTGTTTCTTCAAATGTTGTACCTTTTTCTAGTTTTAAATTTTTCAACTCTGTTACAGAAGTTTTTGTAGGAATTATTGTAGAATTTTTATATTTATATTGATATTCTAATAATTCTATTATTTTCTGTTGTTCATTTTTGTCAATTTCATTATTATCTAACTTTTGTAAAATCTCATCAGAAGTTTTATTTTCTATTTCTGCTTCTTCTTTTTGTTGTTTTAAGATATCATTTTTGTTATACACTTCAACTGTAGCAAGGTCTTGCATCTGTTCTTTATTATATAAATAAACTAATCTAATCCAATCTAAATATGATTTATATTTTTTTAATAAAATATAATTTATTTTGTCATCTTCTTTTCCATATTTATAGATTATATCAATCATATTTTTTTCTTTTTCTGTATCATCTTTGCTATATCCTGTTATGATTAGTTTTTCTTTTGCTCTTGTTAATGCAACATATAATACTCTCATTTCTTCTGATAAAGTTTCTAACATTATCTGATTTCTCATTGCTTGTTTTGATAAAGTATCATATTCAATTTGTCTATCATAATCTATATATTTTACGCCTATTCCCATTTCTGGATGTAATAAAATTTTATTGTTTAAGTCTTGCATATTAAATTGTTTTCCTGTTCCTGATAAAAATACAACAGGAAATTCAAGTCCTTTACTTTTGTGAATACTCATTATTCTTATTACATCATCATTTTCTCCAATTATTTTGGCTGAATCCATGTCTTTACTACTTGTTTTTATTTTTTCAATATAATTTATAAAATTGAATAATCCTTTAAAACTGATACTTTCACATTGTTTTGCTCTTTCAAATAACATTTTTAAATTTGCTTGTCTTAGTTCTCCATTTGTCATTAGTCCAACATAGTTGTAATAACCTGTATCATTATAGATTTTCCAAATTAATTCATCTAAACTTAAATATTCTTGTTCTTTTCTCCACATTTCTAGATTATTTAAAAATACATCTATTTTATTTCTTAAGTTTTTGTCTACATCTTTTTTTGCTTTTAATATTGTATTATAAAAATTATCATATTTATCACTTAATCGTATTTGTACTAATTCATTATCAGTAAATCCTCCTATCATGCTTCTCATTACTGCTACTAGTGGAATTTCTTGTAATGGATTATCTATTATTTTTAATAAGCTCATTATTGTCTGAATTTCTATGCTTTCTAAGTATTCTGATGATGAATCACTAAATACAGGCATTCCTAAATTTAATATTTCTTTTTCAAATATTGGTGCTGATTCTTTTGTTGACCTTAGTAAAACTACTATATCTGAAAATCTTATATTTCTTTTTTCTTGTTTTTTTGCATCATATACTTGAAACTTATCTTGTATTAGTTTTTTTATTCTGTTAGCTACAAATTTTGCTTCTAATTCTATATCTTCTACTCTTTCTGTTTCTTCTTTATTTTCATTATCTTCTGATATTTCTTGTTGTTCTTGATTTTCATCTATATTTAATATGTTGATTTCTGTTCTTAAATCTTGGTTTGTGTCTTCATAATTTGCACCTAAATTCAAATATTCTTCTTGTGTATAGTTTAATTCTCCTAAATTTTCACTCATTATGTTTGCAAATATTATATTTGTAAAATCTAAAACTTCTTTTCTACTTCTAAAGTTTTTAAATAATTGTATTTTTAAATTATCATTGTCATCTTTTTCTTGTTTTAGTTTATATGTCTTATATTTATTTAAAAATAAGTCTGGTCTTGCTTGTCTAAATTTATAGATACTCTGCTTTACATCTCCTACCATAAATATGTTATTTCCTCTTGATACAGCATTTAATATATATTCTTGTACTAAGTTACTGTCCTGATATTCGTCTATTGCAATTTCTTCAAATTTTTCTTGATATTTTTTTGCTATTTCTGTTGGTTCTTTTGTGTCTTCATTTAATAAAATCTGTAATGCAAAGTGTTCTATATCTCCAAAGTCTACTATGTTTTTTTCTTTTTTTCTTTTTGCAAATTTTTCGCCAAATTCCAAAATTACTTTTTCTAATTTTTTTAAGATTTCGTACGTGTCATTTATATCTTGGTTGGCTTCTTTTGAATTAAATATCAATATTTTTTCTGTTATTTTTTTGACTGCCCCTCTTACTTCATCTCTTGTTTCTTTTGCAATGTCTTTTGCTTCTTCTGTTATTTTTTTGTTTACTGCCCATGTTTTGAATTTTAAGTTTGATGTTAATTCATATGCTTTATCCCAAGAATCTAAATTTGCTTTTAATATTTCTAATTGTTCTATATCATCATTTATTATTTGAAAATATGTTGTTAATTCCGGATATTTTGCTAAATTAGCTCTTTCTTTTTCTAGTTTAATTATTCCATCTTGTAATATTTCTTCTACTTGTTTTAATAGTAATTTTCCCCATACTGTTTTTGCAAAGTCTTGTTCTAAATTTTCTAAGTTAAACATTTCAATTTTTTCATGTAACCATTTTTCTGGAAATGGATTACTTTGTATATATGTATATATTTTTAAGATTAGCTCTTTTAATGGTGTATCATCTTTGTAACTCGTATATGTATTTATTAGCTTTTCAAAATCTTTGTCTTCACTTTCATATTTTTCTTCAAATATTTCTTCTATTATGTCTTGCTTTAATATTTCTATTTCTGTTGTATCTCCTATTCTGAAGTTTTGTGATATGTCTATTTCAAAGAAATTGTTTCTTACTACATCTAAACAAAATGAGTCTATTGTACATATATTTGATTTGTTTAAAAGTGTAACTTGTCTTTGTAATCTCTCGTTTTCTGGTTCTTCATCTATTTTTTTATATATTGCATTTAATACTCTTTCTCTCATTTCTGATGCGGCAGCATTAGTAAATGTTACTACTAATAGTTTATCTATATCTATGTTTTCAGTTATTACTTTATTTATTATTCTTTCTACTAATACAGCTGTTTTTCCACTTCCTGCAGCTGCTGCAACTAATATATTACTTCCTTTTTCATATATTGCTTGTTCTTGTTCTTGTGTCCATTTCATTCTATCTTTCTCCTTCTAGGGAAATTTTGGGACAGTCCCCTTTTTGCCATTTGGGAAATTTGGGGACTGTCCCAAAATTTCCCTTAATAAAAATAGAGCTTTTATCGCCCTATTTTTATTCATTATCTATGTTATCGTTTTCTGCTTCTTCATTTTCAGTTGTTTCTTCTTTATTTTCAACTAAATCTTTCATTGTAAGATTAATTCTACCTTGTTCATCAATATCAATTACTTTAACAGGTACTTTATCTCCAACTTTTACAAAGTCTTCTACATTTTTAACTCTTTCTTTTGAGATTTTAGATACGTGAACTAATCCTTCTTTTCCTCCACCAATATCTACAAATGCTCCATATGTTGTTGTTCTAGTAACTGTTCCATAATAGATTTGTCCAACTTCGAATTCTCTAACAATGTCTTCTATCATATCTAAAGCTTGATATGCTTTGTCTTGGTCAGCTGAATAAATCATAACTTGTCCATCTTCTTCGATATCTATTTTTACTCCTGTAGCATCTATTATTTTGTTAATTGTTTCTCCACCTTTACCAATAACATCTTTTATTTTTTCTACTTTTATTTGTGTTGAAACAATATGTGGTGCATATTTTGATATTTCTTCTCTTGGCTCAGCTATTTGTGGTTTCATTATTTCATCTAAAATATATTGTCTTGCTTTTCTAGTTCTTGCAAATGCTTCTTCAATTATTTTATATGATAAACCATCTACTTTTATATCTACTTGAATTGCTGTAATTCCTTTTTCTGTTCCTCCAACTTTAAAGTCCATATCTCCAAAGAAATCTTCTAATCCTTGAATATCTGTTAACATTACATAATCATCTGGATTTTCTGGATTTGTTACTAATCCTGTTGAAATTCCTGCAACTGGTCTTTTTATTGGAACACCTGCATCCATTAATGCTAATGTACTTCCACATATACTTGCTTGTGATGTTGAACCATTTGATGATAATACTTCTGATACAACTCTTATTGCATATGGGAATTCTTCTTTTGATGGTATTACTGGTACTAATGCTTTTTCTGCTAATGCACCATGTCCTATTTCTCTTCTTCCTGGTCCTCTTGATGGTCTTGCTTCTCCAACACTATATGCTGGAAAATTGTATTGATGCATATATCTTTTAGCTGTTTCTGTGTCTATTCCATCTAGTTCTTGTTCTTCACTTGTCATACCTAATGTTACAACTGACATTACTTGTGTTTGTCCTCTTGTAAATAATGCACTTCCATGTGTACGTGGTAATATTCCGACTTCACATGATAATGGTCTGATTTCATCTAATGCTCTACCATCAACTCTTTTATGCTCATAAAATATCATATCTCTTACACATTTTTTCTCTAATTTATATATTGCTTCCCCAATTTCTTGTTTTCTTTCTTCTGCTTCTTCTTCACCTAATTTTTCTGTTACAGCTGTAACAATTTCTTCTGATAATACTGCTACATTATTATCTCTTGTGTCTTTATCTACTTCTTGTACAGCTACTTTCATTTTTTCTGTGAAGTTTTCTTCCATGAAGTCATATAATTCATGGTCTACTGCAAATGATTTATATTCAAATTTTGGTTTTCCTATTTCTTCTTTTATTGATGAAATAAATTTACATATTTTTTTAATTTCTTCATGTCCTCTTTTTATTGCTTCTAACATTGTTTCATCTGAAACTTCATTTGCTCCAGCTTCTATCATTGCAACTTTTTCTTCTGTTCCTGCTACTGTTAATGTTAAGTCACTTACTTCTCTTTGTGCTTCTGTTGGATTTATTACAATTTGTCCATCTACTAAACCTACATTTACTGCTGCTGTTGGTCCTCCAAATGGAATATCTGATATTGATAATGCTGCTGAAGCTCCAATCATTGCTGCAACTTCTGGTGAATTATCTTGTTCAACACATAAAACTGTTGCTACTACTACTACATCATTTCTAAAGTCTTTTGGAAATAATGGTCTTAGTGGTCTATCTATTGCTCTTGATGTTAATATTGCTTTATCACTTGGTTTTCCTTCTCTTTTTTGGAATGACCCTGGTATTTTTCCTACTGCATATAATTTTTCTTCATAATCTACTGATAATGGGAAAAAGTCTATTCCTTCTTTTGGCTCTTTTGATGCTGTAACATTTACCATTACAACTGTATCACCATATTTTACTACTACACTTCCATTTGCTAGTCCACATAGTTTACCTGTTTCTATTACAAGTTTTCTTCCTGCTAATTCTGTTTCATAACTTTTAAACATATTTTTTTACTCTCCTTTTTTTTATTTTTACACCTATTTCCTCAAGTAAACTAATTAGATTGTAACCTCTATAATATCTTAATTTCTTAGGACATTATACAAGCTACTTTTCTACTTTAGTTTACTTGAATAAAAGAGACGCTAGCTTGTTGCAAACGCCTCTTACAACTTATCAACTATTTTCTTAGTCCTAGTTTTTCAACTATTGCTTTATATGCATTTTCATCTTTTTTTGCTAAGTAGTTTAATAAATTTCTTCTTCTTCCAACCATTTTTAATAATCCTCTTCTTGAATGATTGTCTTTTTTATGAACTTTTAAATGCTCTGTTAATTCATTAATTCTTTCTGTTAAAAGAGCGATTTGTACTTCTGATGATCCAGTGTCTTTTTCGTCTCTTCTGTATTGATTAATGATTTCTTGTTTTCTTTCAGCTGTCATAATTACACCTCCTATTTCTTTTCTCCTTATACCGAGCCACAATAATAGGTGTATTTTATTGTGCTAAGTTTAAGGAACATTTTTTTACATAAATATTGTACTATACTTTTGAACAGAAATCAAGTGTTTATGGTAATTTTTTCTATATTTCATAACTATTATTATATAATTCATCTGGACATATATCTACACCATTTTCCCATTCTATTGATAGTCCTGCTATTTTTACTGTTTTAAAAATTTTTTCATCTTTTAATTCATCAAATTTTTTAAATTCTAAATATGGTTTTACATCAAAATATTTTTTTTCTCCATTTTCAAATTTTATTTCTAATATATAATTATTTAAAGGTTTTACATCTATAGCTTTTGGTTTCATTTATATCACTCCAATCCTTTTATTTTTATGATTTCTCCATCATTGTTATATGCATACCATGATGCTTTTAATTCATCTTCATGTACTACTCTCCATGCTTCAATTATTTTCATTTGTTTTTTGGGTAGTTTCCCTTCTAATACTTTTCCATCTAATGTCATAGACATTTCGTATTCATTATATTTTATATGTATATGTGGTTCTTTATGGTGTCCTCCGATTTCTTTATACAAATAAATCAAAATACCATAAAATTGTGAAATTAATGGCATCTTACCTCCTTATTATATATTATTTTGATGATTTTTTCAATTTTTAGATTTAAACTTATTTGAAATAATTTAATGAAATAAAATAGCAAAAACTATAGATGTATTAATATAATAACATCTATAGTTTGATTTGTCAATTATTTTTATATTATATCTCTTCTATTAAAACTATCATACATTGTAACTAGCATAAGAATTGCACAAACTCCTAATACTCCAAGTGAAAACCACAATGATGTTGATGTTGCAAAACTATCCATTCCGAAACTTATTGGATTAATTGCATTTGGAAATATTTTATCAGCAATATTTAAATTATTAAATGGCACAAAACGTATCCAATCTTTTTTTATGAATTGATTTATTATTGCCATTGCAATTGAATTTCCTATATATATTGCAACTCCAAAGCTTACAGCTACTGCTGTATTTCTTGTCAATACTGAAAGCATAAGAGCAAATAGTGCAAATATAAATACTGGAATTAGTTTTGCAAAATATAATGAAATTAAATATACTGCATTTCCTAATTCTACTACATTTCCATCTTTAACAAAAAGATATCTTTCTGTTTGAGTATCAAAGAATATATTTCCTAATATTACAGTTAATACTGACATTACTAATGTTATTACAATTATATAGAATAATATTGATAATATTTTAGCAGTTAGTATTTTCCATCTTTTATTTGGTGTTAATGCCCAGAATTTTATGCTTCCTGATGATATTTCTGTTGATATTGCTCCACCTGCCATTACAATTGCTGTTATTGCTATTACTGCAACAACAAATGTTGGAGCTAAATATTCATAAATTGTTCTAAAGTTTTGAGTATATTCTATTGTTGGCATATTATGCTCTAATCTATATGTGTTCATTAATATAGATTCTTCTAATTCTTGTTTTCTTTCTACTGTTAAAACTTTATTATTATAATCGCTAGTATCTATACCTGTTCTTAGACTTTTTTGTGCATTTTTTATTTGTGTTAATGTTGCTGTTTTCCAATATGAATCATCTTCACTTTTTCCAATTTCATATTTTTCTTTTAAATCTAATATTGTTATTTGGTCTTTATATTCTTGTTCACTAATTGTTCCATTATCAAATTCTTCTTTTACTTGTTGTTTTTGAATTTCTATGTATTGAGAAAAATCATCTTCTTCCAATATTTTTTCTATTTTTACTGCCTGTTCATTTCCAGAAGAAACTATTTTTTCTATTGCTTCTGATTTCCAAGATGTTTTATATGGTGATACATTATATTTTAATGACAACTTATAAGTTTGTAGTTGTTTTTCATATTCTTCTCTTGTTTGCTCATCTAATTGTTCATTTTGTAATTCTTCTTCTAAATTTTTTATAGCTCCTTCAAGAAATACTTTTCCATCATCAATCATAGAGTCTACGCTTGTTCGATTTGATTCAGAAATTTTTTCAGAAAGCTTCACTATTGCAAGTGAACCTATTAATGCTATTAAAATTACAATTATTAATATTTTTGTTGAAAGTTTTTTCCATGTTTTTATGTTTTCATTTACAAATAGTTTCCATATTTTACTCATCTTTTTTACCTCCTTCTGTTGCATCAAAGAATATTTCTTCTAATGTATGTTCTTTTGGTATTACTGCACTTATTTCCACATCTGCAATTGCTAATTCTTTGATTATTTTAGGTACTTCTTCAGTTTGTACTGTTATTTCTATATTGTTTTCTACTAAATTAGAATCTATATTAAATTTTTCTTTTAGTGTATTCATTGCTTTTTCTGTTTCTTTTACTCTTATTTCTAATTTTTCTACTTTTTCTTGTGAATGAGTAATTTCTTCAACTTTCATTAATTTTCCATTATCAATAACTGCAACTCTATCACACATTAATTGCATTTCTGATAATATGTGTGATGATACAAATACAGCAACTCCATCTTTATGTGATATTTCTTTTAATATATCTCTTAATTTTTTTATCCCTGCAGGGTCTAATCCATTTGTTGGTTCATCTAATATTAATACTTTTGGTTTATGTAATAATGTTAATGCTAGACCTAATCTTTGTTTCATTCCTAATGAATATTTTCCAACTTTATCTTTTGCCCTATCTTTTAATTCTACCATTTCTAGCACTTCTTGTATTCTTTTTTGGTCTATATTTCTTATTCTTGCATGTAATTTTAAATTATCTATTCCTGACATATATTTATACATATCTGGATTTTCTACAATAGCTCCTATACATTCCATTGCTTTTTCAAATTCTTTTTTAGTATCATATCCATTTACTTTGATTTCTCCAGAATCAAGGTCTATCATTCTTAATATCATTTTTATTGTTGTAGTTTTTCCTGAACCATTTGGCCCTAAAAATCCATAAATTTCTCCTTCTTTTACCTCAAGACTAATATTGTCAATTACTTTTCTTTTTCCAAATGTTTTATTTACATTTTTTAATTCTAATACTGTTTTAGCCATTTTTATCCCCTTTCTAATACATTACTACTGAATCGGTATCTATTGCATTATTTCCATATTCATTGTATTGTAAATTTGTATATACTATTTTCCAGTTTCCGTCTATTTTTTGTAGTACGATTTCATCACTTGATGTACTAAAACTTTGTGAACTAGTTTGTTCTTCTCCTGTTAGAGCATCTTTATATTTTTTCTCTACTTGTACTGTTGATAAAAATGTTACTGTTACTTGATCTCCTTCAAATAGATATCCTGTAATTTTATCTATATTTCTTTTATATTTTGTTCTTATTTCATTTTCATTATTTTGATAATTTAAATTTGATATCAACATTTTAGACTGTATTTCTACCGCTTCTTCATTATCTATCATTTTTTCTGCAAGTTTTTCTTTTACTTGTTCTTCATATTTTGCTTGGTCCTCTTTTGAAATTTCTTCTCCTAACTTTTGCATATCTTCTGGATATACCATGCAGTCATCTATTACTCCAATAATTTCTTCACACTTTTGTTTTATTATTACTTTATCTTCTTTTCTTTGATTTTCTACTCCTACTAAATATATTACTAAAGCTACTAATACTATTATTGTTAATATTGCTCCTTTATTAATCTTTTTTAAGATTCTCATTTTTTCATTCCCCTTTCTTTTAAGCATTTAATATTGCTAAAATATCTTCATCTTGTTTTAGATTTGGTCCTAAAAACTCATAACATTTTTTACTTACTTGCATTGCAGCTAGACCTATTTCTTTATCTTCTCTCAGTCTATTGCTTGCATATTTTATTATTATTGGTTTATTTGTAACTGCTGTCATTACAACTTCTTTATCATCTCTCATTTCTTGTGATGCAAAATATAAAATTTGCCCTGATATTTTTAACCCTGATAATAACAATTCTTTATCTTCTAATAAATTTTCTTTTGCATAACAATATGTCCATCCCACTTTACTAACCGATTCATATACTACTTCTCTGTCTCCTTTTAATCTATCACTTGCAAATTCTAATGCTTCTGGATTATTTCTTATTGCTTCTAATATAACTTCTTTGTCATCTCTAAGTTCTGGACTTGCAAATTCCACTAATGCTCCTTCTTTTTTTACGTTTTCTATTACATATTCTCTGTTGTTTGAATTTTGTTTCATTCTAGTTACTTCTATTCTTTCTGGCATTTTGTATCTCCTTTATAAATTATTTGTCCATTTTTTATTGTATATATTATTTTTATATTTTTTATTTCATCAATTTCTATTTCTAATGGATTTTTATCAATTATTATGAAATCTGCAACCTTTCCTGGTTTTATAGTTCCTTTTTGATTTTCTTCAAAATATTGATATGCTGAATTTATAGTTAATCCTTTTATTGCTTCTAATACACTTATTTTTTGAGATTCTCCTAGCTTAATTCCATTTTGAGTTTGACGTTTTACTGCACACCATATTGTTTCAAACATATTTGGTAATAATACAGGTGTATCTTGGTGCATTGTGTATATCAATCCATTTTCTATTGCACTTTTAATTGGACTAATTTCTTTAGCTCTTTCTCCAAAATTTTTAATATGGATATCTCCCCAATAATATACATGTTGTATAAAAAATGATGGTATCATATTAATTTTTTTCATTCTTTTTAATTGGTCTTTTCTAACTAATTGTGCATGTATCATTACAGGTCTATAATTTTCTGTTGCATTTATTTTTTCATATGACTCTATCAATTGTTCTGCTGCTGCATCTCCATTACAGTGTGTTAATAATTGCATTTGTTCATTTATTGATTTTTGTACCATTTCTTCTACTTGAGAATTTTCATATATTGGATATCCACAATATTCTTTTTCTCCTTCATATGGTTTACTGAGCCATGCTGTTCTTCCTTGTGGTGAACCATCCAAAAACATTTTGTACCCACCAATTTTATAATGATTATAATATTTTTTTACAAATTGATTATTTTTTTCTACTATATCTTTCGCTTCTTTTAAGTCTACATAGCTTACTATATCTAAATCCAACATTTCATTTTCTGCCATATACTTTAGCAAATTAAATTCATTTTCTTTTGTTACTCCCTCTTGTGCAGTAGTTATTCCAAAACTTGCATATACCTTTTCTGCTTTTTTTATTAATTTTATCATTTGTTCAAATGTATTTACTTCCATTTTTTGATTTGCTTCTGTAAATGCTTTTTCTTCTAAATATCCATTTGGAGTCTGGCCATTTTTTTCTCTTCCTATTTTTCCTCCTTCTGGATTTGGTGTTTCTGACGTTATTCCTAATATTTCTAATGCTTTTGTATTTAACACTCCCATATGTCCTGATTTATGTGTTATTAATATTGGACTTGTTTTTGAGATTTTATCTAGCACTTCTTTGCTAGGATGTTCTTTTTCTTCTAGGAAATTGTTGTCATATCCAAACCCTATTAACCAATCACCTTCTTTCTTATCATTTTCTTGTTTGAATTTTTGCATTGTTTCTACAATTTCTTGAAAATTTGTACATTTTTCTAATTGCCCTATTCCTAATGTTTGAGCATATGCTGTTATATGACTATGTGCATCTATAAATGCTGGCATTAGTGTTGTCCCTTTTAAGTCTATATGCTCTACTTCTTCATTTTTTAATTTTTCTAATATTTCTTTTTTTGTTCCTGTTTCAATTATTTTTCCATTTTCTACAAGTACTGCTTCTACATTTTCTTTTTCTAATGTTATTATGTTTCCTCCATAATAAACTTGTTTCATAGTACCTCCTTTTTAGTCAAAAATAATAATGACCATATTTTTTTACATGGTCATTATATCATTATAATTTTTATTTTACTATATGTTTTTATTAAACTTTTATTAATATTCTATGAGAAATAGTTAAGAAGCTTTTTTGTTTCTAAGTTCATTTGCAAATTGTAATGTTATTTCATTTATTTCTCCTGATGAAATTCTTGCTATTTCTCGTATTACTTCTTCTTCATTTAATAATTTTACATTTGTGTTTGTTCTATCATTTTCTACTTTTTTACTTATATAGTAATTATAATCTGCTGTTGCTGCTATTGCAGGTTGGTGTGAAATACATAATACTTGATGATTTTTTGAGATTTTCTTTAGCTTATCTGCCACTGATTTTGATGCTTTTCCACTTATTCCTGTGTCAATTTCATCAAATATTAATACTGGCATTTCATCTACTTCTGCTAATACTTTTTTTATTGCTAGCATTATTCTTGACATTTCTCCTCCCGATGCTATTTTTATAAGTTCACTCTCATTTTCTCCTATATTTGTCTTTATGAATATTTCTACTTCATCTTTTCCATTTTCAAAGAATTCATTTATTTTATATTCTACTTTTACATTTATTCTTGCATTTTTCATTTCTAATTCTACTAATTCTTGATTTATTTTTTCACTCATTTGCTCTGCATATTTTTTTCTTATTTCGCTTATTTTTTCTGCAATTTCTGTCATCTGTTTTTCAATTTCTTTTTGTTCTTTTCTTAATTTATTATTATGTTCTTCTACATTTTCTATTTTTTCTATTTCTTGCTCAATTTCTTCTTTATAATTTAATATTTCTTCTATATTATTTCCATATTTTCTTTTTAAATTATATATTGTATCTAATCTTGTTTCTATTTCTTCTCTTTCTTGTTCATCAAATTCAACATCTTCTGTATATTCATTTATATCTCTTGATATTTCTTGTAAATCATAGTATATACTTTTTAATGCTGTATTTGTTTTTTCATATTTATTATCTATATCTTCTATTTTTTCTAATGCTCTTATTGCTACATTTATTACATCTATTGTGTTTTCTCCTATTGCATTTTCTGCTTCTATTAGGTTTTTAACAATCTTTTCAGAATTGTGCATTTTATTTCTTTTTTCTTCTAGTTTTTCCTCTTCTCCATTTTTCAATTTAGCTTCTTCTATTTCATTTAATTGATATTTTAATAAATCTAGTTTTCTTTGCTTTTCTTTTTCGTCTCCATAGTTTTCTCTTAAAGCTCTTTTTATTTCATTATATCTTATATATTTTTCTTTGTAGTCTTGTTTTAATTTTATAATTTCTTCTCCAGAAAAACTATCTAAATATTTTATATGTGTTGTACTGTCTAATAATTGTTGATTGTCATTTTGACCATGTATTTCTATATAATTACTCATAAATTTTTTTAGCTCTGTTACAGTTACTAATCTTCCATTTATTTTACATGTGTTTCTTCCATTACTAAAAATTTCTCTTGCAACTATTATGTTTCCATCTATCGCATTTTCATCCTTTGGAACATACATACATATTTCTACATAAGAATGATTTTCTCCTTTTCTTATCATTTCTTTTGAAAATCTTCCTCCACATATTATCCCTAAAGAATCTATTATTAAAGTTTTTCCTGCACCTGTTTCTCCTGTTAATACATTCATTCCTTTATTAAAGTCTATTTCTAAATCTTCTATTATTCCTATGTTTCTAATATGTAAATTTGTTATCATATGCTCCTCCTAAATTTCATAAACTAAAAAAATGTTCGTTTTTATTATATTGACTTTTTTTAATTTTGTCAATAGTTTTTCGAACATTTTTTCTTATTTTTTTATTTAGATTGTATCATCATTTTCTATCCAATTAGAAACCATTTCTACTCTATAATTTTCTTTGTCATCTCTCATTACAACTTTTTCAATTCCTGCATTTATTATCATTCTTTTGCATAAAGTACATGGCTCATTGTCTGTAATATATTCTCCTGTTCTTTTATTGATTCCTACTAAATATAGTGTTGAACCTATCATACTTTTTCTGTCAGAACTTATTATTGCATTTTGTTCACTATGTACTGACCTACATAACTCATATCCTGCTCCACTTGGTGTATTATTTACTTTTCTTCTACAATATCCTAAGTCTATACAGTTTTTTCTTCCTCTTGGTGCTCCTGTATACCCTGTTGATATTATTTCATCATTTTTTACTATTACACTTCCATAATTATTTCTTATACAAGTTCCTCTTTGTGCTACTGTTTCTGCTATATTTAAATAATAATTTGTTTTATCTACTCTTTCCATATATCTTCTCCTTTTGGGTAAATTGGGGACAGTCCCCTTTTTTCCCTTTTGGCAATTTGGGGACTGTCCCCAAATTTCCCTAATCCAAATATTTCTTTAAAAATTTTCCTGTATAACTTCTTTCGTTTTTACAAATTTGTTCTGGTGTTCCTATTGCAACTATTTCTCCTCCTGCATCTCCGCCTTCTGGACCTAAATCAATTATATGGTCACAAGTTTTTATTAAATCTAAATTATGTTCTATAACTATTATTGTATTTCCTGTATCTACAAGTCTTTGTAAAATATCAACTAATCTATGAACATCTGCAATATGAAGTCCTGTTGTTGGTTCATCTAATATATATAGTGTTTTTCCTGTTGCTCTTTTTGATAATTCTGTTGCAAGTTTTACTCTTTGTGCTTCTCCACCTGATAATGTTGTTGATGGTTGTCCTAATTTAATATATCCAAGTCCTACATCATATAATGTTTGGATTTTTTGTTTTATTTTTGGTATATTACTAAAGAATTCTAATGCTTCTTCAACTGTCATATCTAATACATCAGCAATATTCTTACCTTTATATTTTACTTCTAGTGTTTCTCTATTATAACGTTTTCCTTTACATACTTCACATGGTACATATACATCTGGTAGGAAATGCATTTCTATTTTATGTACTCCATCTCCATTACAGCTTTCACATCTTCCTCCTGATACATTGAAACTAAATCTTCCTTTTTCATATCCTCTGATTTTTGCCTCATTTGTTCCTGCAAATATATCTCTTATTAAGTCAAATGCTCCTGTATATGTTGCTGGATTTGAACGTGGTGTACGTCCTATTGGTGATTGGTCTATGTTTATTATTTTGTCTATATTTTCTATTCCTTTTATTTCTTTACATTTTCCTGGCTTTTCACTTGCTCCATTTAGTTTTTGTGCTATGTTCTTATATAATACTTCATTTATTAATGTACTTTTTCCTGAACCTGATACACCTGTAACACATGTAAATACTCCAAGTGGAAATTTTACACTTACATTTTTTAAGTTGTTTTCTGTTGCTCCTTTTATTTCTATACTTTTTTTGTTTCCTTTTCTTCTTTTTTCTGGTACATGAATCCTTTTTCTTCCACTTAAATAATCTCCTGTTATTGAACCTTCTATATTTTTGATTTCTTCTGCTGTTCCTTGTGCCATTACTCTTCCACCATGTACTCCTGCTCCTGGTCCAATATCTATTATTTGATCTGCTGCATACATTGTATCTTCATCATGTTCTACAACTAATAAAGTATTTCCTAAGTCTCTTAATTTTTTTAGAGTTGCTATTAATCTATCATTATCTCTTTGATGAAGTCCTATACTTGGTTCATCTAATATATATAGTACTCCTGTTAGTCCTGAACCTATTTGCGTTGCTAAACGTATACGTTGTGCTTCTCCTCCTGATAGTGTTCCAGCACTTCTTGATAATGTTAGATATTCTAATCCTACATCTATTAAGAATTGTAGCCTTGCATCTATTTCTTTTAATATCATGTCTGCTATCATTTTTTGTGTTTGTGTTAATTCTAATTCTTTTAGAAATTTTTGTATCTGATTTATTGACATATCTGTCATTTCATTTATGTTTTTTCCATTTATTTTTACACTTAAGATTTCTTTTTTTAGTCTCGCTCCATTACATTCGTCACAATGCATATTACTCATATACATTTCGTAAAAGTCTCTCATTCCTTGTGATTTTGTCTCATTATGACGTCTTTCTAATGTTGGGATTACTCCTTCAAATGGTGTTTTGAATTTTCGTGTTCCATATGGTGATTCAAATTCAAAGTCTATTTCTTCTGTTCCTGTTCCATATAGTATTTTTTCAAGAAAGTCTCTTGGCAAGTCTTTTATTTTTTTGTTTTTGATTTCTACTCCATAATGTCTTCCTATACTTTCGAAGTACATTTTTGCCATTGTGTCACCTTTTTTCATTGTACTTGTTCCAAAGGCTTTTATTCCATCATATAGTGTTTTTTCTTTATCAGGAACTACTAAATCTTCGTCTATTTTCATTAAATATCCTATTCCTGAACATTTTGGACATGCTCCAAATGGGTTATTAAATGAGAACATTCTTGGTGTTAATTCTGGGAAACTGAATCCACAGTCTGGACATGCATAATTACAACTATATAATACTGGTTCTTTTCCTACAATATCTATTAATACCATGTTTTCTGCATGTTTTAGTGCTACTTCTATTGATTCTGTTAATCTTCCTACTATTTCTGGTTTTATTACTAATCTATCTACAACTATTTCTATTTCATGTTTTTTATTTTTATCTAATTTTATTTCATCTGTTAGTTCATAATTTTCTCCATCTATTCTTACTCTAGCAAACCCTTCTTTTTGTAATTCTTCTAGTAGTTTTGTATATTCTCCCTTTCTTCCTCTAACTACTGGTGCTAATATTTGTATTCTTGTTCCTTCTTCTAATTTCATTACATTGTCTACAATTTGGTCTATTGTCTGTTTTTCAATTTTCTTTCCACAATGAGGACAATATGGTGTTCCAATTCTTGCATATAATAGACGTATGTAATCATATATTTCTGTTACTGTTCCTACTGTTGAACGTGGATTTTTTGATGTTGTTTTTTGGTCTATTGATATTGCTGGAGATAATCCTTCTATTGATTCTACATCAGGTTTTTCCATTAGTCCTAAGAATTGTCTTGCATATGATGATAAACTTTCTACATATCTTCTTTGTCCTTCTGCATATAATGTGTCAAATGCTAATGATGATTTTCCTGAACCTGATAGTCCTGTTATTACTACTAATTTATCTCTTGGTATTTCTAAGTTTATATTTTTTAAATTATGTTCTTTTGCACCTTTTATTATTATTTTGTCATTCATTTTATTTCCCCCTAGCATTTGTATTATATTACATTTTTTGTTTTTTTGCAATACATTTGTTCAGTTTGCTATTTTTATTTTTTCTTTATCTCCATGCATATAAAAGAAGGTCTTAGACATGCTACTTATCTAAAACCTTTCTTTTTATGCAATTACTAATAAAGTGTAGAACGCGAACCATTAAAAGACAGCGAATAACTAGGATTATGCCTATAACGATAATCTGCACGAGAATAGTAAGAATCAGTGATATTGCATCCACCTCCGACGGTGAACACGACCGTCTATGTTATTAACTTCTAAAGTTCTATCATATATATTTCCTGCTAAATCATAAATATTTTTCACTTTATATCTCTCAGAATTTCCTGTTGGAGCTGGATTATTAATATCAGTATCTGTATCATCAGCTGTTCCATAGTTTCCCATTCCTGACGAATTTACTACATAATATGAACCTTTACTTTCATTTTTTACTTCTTTCAACCATATCATTACTTGATCCCATTGACTTCCCCATATCATACTACTTGTTCTACTGCTACTTATTTCAGTTAGACTCCTATATGTTTTTTGTTGTGCGTACATTCTATACCAACTTACTTTATTAATTCCGTTTACTGTACCTTTTACTACTTTTATTTTATTTTTTGTATCTTTGCTATTATCATGCCCGTCACTTCCTCCATACATACTACTTGTCTCATATCTTCCTATCCAAAATCCTTTTTGAGCACTTACTTTCTCTACCATTGTATTAAACTCTTGTTGTAATAAATCTTGTGATACTTTTGGATTCGTGTTATTATAACTACTCTCATCTCCATATGAACTATCACTTAAATATGCTGGTTCTCTGCACCCTGCTGTTGATAATGGTGTCCATTTGTATCCATTTACATCATTAGTTAATGGCTCTACTTTTACTTTTCCACCTTCCTCTGTAAACTGATACAATACTCCTATATAATCAGTCGCATTTTTCTTTATTGCCATTGGATATCTACCTGCATCAATTTCTTTTTGTACTTCTGCCTTTATTCCTGCTTCATCTAATGAACTAAAATTGCTACTTAAATCTAATACTGGATTTGGCACTGGGACCCATACAAATTGGTCATATTTTTCTTGTACATCTAATATTCCATTACTATTATCATCTGCATCCCAATCTGGTGTTTCATCTTTTGGTATTATATATATTACCAATCCATTATCTACATTACCACATTCTCCTGGAACTTTTGATATTGTCGCTCCTCCTGGAATTGACACTTTGTCATCTCCTATTGTTATCGTTGTGTCTTCATCAAATCTTTTACCACAAGTACCTCCATCACTAATTGCAATTTCTTGTTCTGCTGATATTCCTGCTGCATCTGTTACTTTTACAATATACTTTCCAGAAGAACTAACTTTAAAACTATAGTCTGACTGTTTTGCATTATCTTCTACTGTTATCCAGTCATAACTATCTGATTTTTTATATTTAATATTACCTTTTCCAACATATTTAGAAAATTTAATATTTGTAACATTTATATTCCAACCATCTGAAACCTTTTGAAAATCTAATAAGAAAGATACATCTCCTCTATTTATATCACCACTAATTCTTTCTTTATCAGGGAATTGATATAAATTACGATACATAATTCCATCATTTTCAAAACCATATCTGCTTATTACATTTCTATCTTTTATACTCACAAGATATTCATCATCTAGTCCTGTTATTCCAAGACTTTCTAATGTTTCTTTATCAAAATATCTATAATCATCTGTATTATCCATATTAAGAGAATCAAAAATATTATTAATTTCTTCTATATCTAAATTTGTTAAATCTTTTCCAATAGCATTAGCTTTATCCATATCTAAAGTTCCATCACTATTTTTACATTCTTCATATAATTTATCTACTTGTGCTTGCATTATTTCTAATTGTTGTTTAAATTTTGTTAATTTACTTGATTTTATTGTACTTAATCCTGTATAAGTTACTATACTTGCTAATATTAATAACACTATTATAGTTATTGTTAAAGCAATAAGTGTTATACCTTTTTCTTTTTTTCTCATTTTTTCTCCTTTGTCTTCTCCTATTCATATTTGTTTATCCTTAATTATATAAATTAAGGATATAATAATTTAATTTATATCAATAAAATTCAAAAAAATCAAGACATTTATAAAACCTTTTTCGTTTTAATTAAAACAAGATTACAAAACATAAATATTGTAAATAATAACTTTTGAATAAAATAAAAATCATTAATTTATATAATTAAGGATTTTTCATTTTATTAAAATCATTAAATCAAGCCTATTTCTATTTACTTTTGCTAGTTTTTGTTATATAATAATTATTGACACAGCAAAAATTTATATGAACCATAGGAGGTTTTACGTTATGAGAGATGATTTCAAATCACGGAAAGAAGATATCATTGAAAAAGTCACAATATTATTAAATAGTGACTCTCTACCAAGCGTGGATATGATTTTGTACTCCGGTGAAATAGGCTGGCTAGAAAGCAAATATCCGGTTTTAGTGACCAGAAAATCAATTTATAATAAACAGTTAAAATTATTTAATTGTACTGTTTATAAAAAATGAGTTCACGAGGAGGTTGCGATGCAACCTTCTTTTTATTATAACGTTTTATCTTTATTTAAGTTGTATTCTGCTTAAAAATATGATATACTAGAATAGTGACTTATAAACTCTAAGATGAAACAGGAGGTACAAGATGTCTAAATACAAAGATTTTGTCGAAGGAATTCTTCATGGTTATGACTTTAAAGTTTTACAGGGGTTACAAACTGCTATTGAATTCAAGCGGAAAGTTCCTCCCTATTTTTTAGAAACCAACGGATATTATCATGAGTTAGGCATTGGTCCAACAAAGGATGAAGCACGTCAAGCATGGCAGGAACTGATTGAAGAAATTGTTGATGCAATTCTCCATCAAACAGAAACCAAACATGGTAATCAAATGTTACCAGACAACTACGCTAGGCTTTTTCATGCTCTAGCAATTTTGAAACTTGAAAAAAAATCTCTGCTTCTTCCTTCTGATGTGAATCCAATGTCCAGATGCGCATATAATCTTTGGCAACTTGACGACGGTTCTACAAGAAATGGTAGTTTAATAATTACCACCTGTTGGTATTTAGCTGAATCCATCAAAAAAGGTTATTCACTAAGCTGACATACCAACGCTTAGAAAAGCAACAAGTAATTTTTTGTTGAGTAGTGTCTCTCTTTGCAGAGGCACTACTTTCTTATATTTTCGCATTTCTATTGCAAACAAATGTATTGTATGATATAATTTTTACGTAAATTTAAAATACTTGGAGGATAATAACATGTTCAAATTACATTCAGAATATAAACCAACAGGCGACCAACCACAAGCAATCGAATATTTAAGTAATGGTGTAAAGCAAGGCAAAAAATTTCAAACATTGTTAGGAGTAACAGGTTCTGGAAAAACATTTACAATGGCAAATATCATAAACACAGTTCAAAAACCAACATTGGTATTAGCACATAATAAAACCCTAGCAGGACAATTATATTCAGAATTCAAAGAATTCTTCCCTGAAAACCATGTAGAATATTTTGTAAGTTATTATGATTATTACCAACCAGAAAGTTATATAGCACAGTCAGATACATATATAGAAAAAGATGCATCTATAAATGATGAAATAGATAAATTAAGACATTCAGCAACAGCTTCATTATTTGAAACCAAAGATGTAATAATTGTAGCATCAGTTTCATGTATATATGGTTTAGGTGACCCTATAGATTATGAAAACATGATAGTTTCATTACGTCCTGGAATGGAAATAGCAAGAGATAAAGTATTAAAAAAATTAGTAAATATGCAATATACAAGAAATGAAATAGATTTTAAAAGAGGTACATTTAGAGCTAAAGGAGATATTTTAGAAATATATCCATCAGATAAAGGTGAATCAGCAATAAGAGTTGAATTTTGGGGAGATGAAATTGAAAAAATCCATGAAATCAATCCATTAACAGGAAAAAGTATTGGAACAAGACAACATGTAATGGTATTCCCTAATTCTCACTATGTAACATCTAGTGAAAAAATGGAAAGAGCAATTCAAACAATAGAACAAGAAATGGAAGAACGAGTTGAATACTTTAAATCTCAAAATAAATTAATTGAAGCACAGCGTATTCAAGAAAGAACAAATTTTGATATAGAAATGATGAAAGAAACTGGATTTTGTCAAGGAATAGAAAATTATTCTAGACATATAAGTGGAAGAGAACCTGGTAGTCCTCCATTTACATTATTTGACTACTTCCCTGATGATTTTCTATTATTAATAGATGAATCACATGCAACAATTCCACAAGTAAGAGCAATGTATAATGGAGATAGAGCTCGTAAAGATTCTCTTGTTAAATATGGATTCAGATTACCTTCTGCATATGATAATAGGCCTCTTACTTTTAATGAATTTGAAGAAAGAATTAATCAGGTTATCTTTGTTAGTGCTACACCTGCTGATTATGAAAAAGAACATTCTGGAGATAATGTTGTTGAACAAATTATTAGACCAACTGGTTTATTAGATCCTAAAATTGAAGTAAAACCTGTAACAAATCAAATAGATGATTTAATTGAACAAATTAGAATCAGAGTTGAAAGAAATGAAAGAGTTTTAGTTACTACTTTAACTAAAAAAATGGCAGAAGACTTAACTGAATACTTAAAAAGTTTAGATATAAAAGTAAATTATATGCATTCAGAAATTAAAGCATTAGAAAGAATGGAAATTATACGTAATTTACGTTTAGGAGAATTTGATGTTCTTGTTGGAATTAACCTTTTAAGAGAAGGTCTTGATATTCCTGAAGTTTCTTTAGTTGCAATTCTTGATGCTGATAAAGAAGGATTCTTACGTTCAGAACGTTCATTAATTCAAACTATAGGTAGAGCTGCAAGAAATACTGATGGTACTGTTATCATGTATGCTGATGAGCTAACTGATTCTATGGAAAAAGCTATAAGAGAAACTAACAGAAGACGTGCAATTCAAGAAGCTTATAATATTGAACACAATATCGTTCCTAAAACTATTAAAAAATCAGTTAGAGATTCTATTAAAGCTATTCAAACCGAAAATATTGGTGTTGAATTTAAGCTTGAAAAAGATGATGATATTAAAGATACTATTAGTAAATTAACTGATGAAATGCTTGATTTTGCAAGTAAAATGGAATTCGAAAAAGCGGCTGAAATTAGAGATAAAATTAAAGAATTAGAGAAATTATTATAGGAAAAATAGCAGTCCGAAAACTGCTATTTTTTCATTTTATAGAATATTGCTTCTAATTATAGGAGTTAAAGAAATAGAATCTAATTTTATATACCTTAATTTGGTCTCTTTGCTATCAATGTTTGCCAAATATTCATACCACTCATCTACATCCTGTGGAATTTTTCCCGACATCAATTTATGTGGTACTCCACATAAAACTATTATAAAAGGCTTCTTTTGTTTTACACATGCTCTTATAATATGTTCTGTTGCATCACAAGGTTCTTGTGCAATTACATAATCATATTCTGCCAAAACAGTTCTCTTGTAATTAAAAACGTCCTTTATAAATTCCACTTTTTCAGTTGTTTCTACCTCTAGCTTAGGATCCATACAGGTCATTCTAAATCCTTCTTCACTTAAAATCCTTGATAATCTTCCTGTTCTCCCTCCTCCAACTTCTAAAATCTTAGTTCCTTTCTTCAATCTTTTTACTATGAACTTTGCAAACTTTTCTTGTCTTGATGTCTCTCCTCTCATCCATAACTTAAAATCTACATATTCATCTGATATAGTATATCGGTTTGGATACTCGATTTCGTGTTCTAGTTTCTTAAATTGTTGTGGTGTCAACTCATTTGGATTGGATTTTTTGTATTCTTCAATCCGGCGTAATTCATCAAGCATTTTGTGTCCTCCTTCAAATAATTTTACCTATATATTATATATCATAATATACTTTATGTCAAACTAACAATATAGATAATATACATGAAAATCAAGAAAACTCCTACTTCTCTATTTAATTCATTTTTTTTATTTTTAGTTGCAATATATTGCAAAAGTATAGTTATAATTATTAAAACAATAATACTACTATTAAAATCTGCAATAAATACTAATGGATTTATTATTGCTCCTAAACCTATTAATAAGCATAAATTTAAAATATTAGACCCTGCTATATTTCCTAATAATAAATCTGTTTCATTTTTTCTGGCTGATATTATTCCTGTTATAATTTCGGGTAGAGCTGTTCCTACTGCAACTATAGTTGTCCCTATAAATCGTTCTGATAAACCTAGCAGTAAGGCAATATTTATACTACTATCTACAACAAAGTCTGAACCAAATTTTAATCCTAAAATTCCTAATACTAAGAAAATAAGAATTGTAACAATTGAATTTTTTTCTTTCGATTTTACATCTTTTACAATTTCTTCATCCATTTTTTGATTCTTCATTTGCTTTTCTTCATATATTGTATATAAAATATATAGAAAAGTACACACAAGTAGTACAACTCCTTGCCACCTAGTTATTAAGTGTGCATCTCCTATTTTATTAGTATTTCCTAAAACTAATACTAAAATCATAGTAGCAATACTAATTGGAAGATGTCTATTTACTATTCTTTTATCAAATTTTACTGGTCTTATTAAACTTGAAATTCCTATAACAAATAGAAAATTACATATACAACTCCCAATTGCATTTCCAATAATTAAATCAGAATGTCCATCTATTGAAGATGTAATTGTAATAAAAACTTCTGGAAGTGATGTTCCTAGCGCTACTATAGTTAATCCTATTAACATTTCTGATAAGCCAAATTTCTTAGCAATACTAGTTGCAGCCTTTACTAATAAGTCTGCACCTTTTACCAAAAAGACGAAACCTATTACTATTAATATTATTTCTTTTAACAAATTTTTTCCTCCCTAATATATTGGCGTTTTTATTATTATTTCCTTATATTAGAAATTTTATGAACAAAAATGATATTGACCATCTTTATATTGAAAGATTGCCCCTTCTTTTGCTTTATTTAATAATTCTTTCGGAAAATCAACTTCTTCTAATACTATATTAGTAGTTGTATCTGCTAAAAAAATTCTGTTTTCTCTATCTTCTTCTACTCTATACAAATGTCCTTCTTTTCTAAATTCTTTTAATTTTTGCTCTTGTCTTTCTAACACTTCATTTTCCATTTTTGAAATTTCTGCTTTTATTTCTTCTGTTTCAATTTCATTTCCATATTTTTTTAATATTTCATTTTTCTTATTTCTAATTGTATTTCTTGATGCAATACTTATATTTCTTGTTTCATCTTTTTGTATATTATTTTCTAAATATTCTCCTATTTCTTTCATAAAATTTTGTACAACTTCATTTTCTTTTAGATTATTTGCAAGATTGTTTAAAAAATCTAAATTCAATAATTTTCTCTCCTTTTTATAGAAATTTGATAAAACATTAATTTTGATAGAACATAATTAGTATACATTATTTTATCTTAAATAGCAATACTTTTTCCTGTTTTATAATCAATTTCTATTCCTGGTTGTACATTATAAACATATACATTAAAACATACTCCTTTTCCATTATCTTCAACTGAATATGCTTCCATTTGTACTCCACTTGCAACTAAATTGTCATTTTCAAAAATTGGTGTAACTCTATATAATACATGATTATTTTGATTTTCTTCTTTTTCGAAATAATCATCTACTATGTTTTCAAAAGGTAACATTCCCTCTACATTCATGTAACGAGTACCTGTAATTAGATTTTTTTCATTTGCATTTTCTCCTGCTAATTGCCATCCTATTAAATGTGAACGATTATATAAATATCCTCCATCAACTATTCCATCATATCTTACATTTTCCCATCCTGATGGTTCTATATTACTTATTGATGTTCTTTCATCATCTTCTGTTGGCATTAGCTCTGTACATATATTTGCAAATGCTACACCACATCTTCCCAAACTATCTAATTCAGAATATTTTTCAAAAGCTTCTGCTTTATAATCTTCTTCTGTAAAATTTGGTTTATTATCATTTATATATACATATGGGCTATCTTTATATTCTGGTATACTGTTTAAATCAAATGATGTTACAGTTGTTGTCGCTTGTTTTTCTTCTTCAAATAAATTATTTAGTTGCTCTTTTATATTTGGATTAAAATATGCCGTAATTGATAAAATTATTAAAATTATTAATCCTATTAAAAGTTTTATTAATTGTTTCTTTTCTTTCTTTTTCATCTAATTCACCTACTTATTAATAAATTGTTCCACCATTATTCTTATATTCTTCAAATGCTTTTATACATTCATCTCTATCTATCTGTTGTAAATTTATTAGCCCCTTATTTTCTCCTTTTAAATATTCATATATCATATCATCTCTAAATCCAATTTCTCCTGCATCTTCTTTTGTACATCCATAATATACTTTTTTTATGTTTGACCATATTATTGCTGATAAACACATTGGGCATGGTTCACATGAAGTGTATAAAATATAATCTGATAAATCATATGTATTTAATTTTTTGCATGCATTCCTTATTGCTTCGATTTCTGCATGTGCAGTTGGATCTTTTTTTGATAATACTTTATTATTTCCTTCAGCAATTATTTTTCCTTCTTTGTCTACAATAACTGCTCCAAATGGCCCTCCTTCATTTTTTCTACTTCCTTCTAATGATTTGTCTTTTGCTATTTCCATATATTTATTCATAACATTTCCTCCTTTTTTGTTTGATTATATCACAACCTTTTTTTAGTATCAATAAATATATTTTTTCATATTATATTTTAGGTGATTTTATGAAAATTTTAAGAATTGGTGATACTGGTCCTATGGTAGAATTTTTGCAAAATTTATTACAGCAACTTGGTTTTTATTTTGGTAATATTGATGGAATTTTTGGTAATAATACACGTAATGCGGTAATTAGATTCCAAAGGGATTTTGGACTTGTTCCTGATGGTATTGTTGGAGCTTTAACATGGCATGCATTATCTCCCTATATTAATGGTGCACTTGGGTTTATTGTTCCAACAAATATAAGTTATAGTTCTAGTATCTTAAATATTAATTTGAATTCTTTAAAAATGCTTTATCCTTTTATTACTATTGGTAGTATTGGAAGAAGTGTTTTACAAAGAGATATTCCTTATATAAAGTTAGGTAATGGTCCTAAAGAAGTTTTCTATTCCGCTTCTTTTCATGCAAATGAATGGATTACTTCTGTTGTCCTTATGAAGTTTTTGGCTGATTTTTGCTATTGCTATCAGAATAATCTTCCTATCTTCGGATATTCTGCTAGAAATTTATTTAATACTACTACTTTTTATATTGTTCCTATGGTTAATCCTGATGGAGTTGACCTGGTTACTGGTGAAATTCCTCCAGGTTCTTCACAATATTTATCAGCCAAAAGAATTGCGAATTCATATCCTTCTATCCCTTTTGTTGATGGTTGGAAAGCTAATATTAGAGGTGTGGATTTAAATTTACAATTTCCTGCTGGATGGACAAATGCACGTGATATAAAATACGCACAAGGCTTTACATCTCCAGCACCTCGTGACTTTGTAGGTTTTGGGCCACTTACAGAGCCTGAATCTTTAGCAGTTTACAATTTTACATTACAACATAATTTTAGATTAATTTTAGCATATCATTCTCAAGGAGAAGTTATTTATTGGCAATTCCAAAATTACAATCCTCCTAGAGCATTATATATTGGAGAACAATTTGCTTCAGTTAGTGGATATTCTCTTGAAAGTACTCCTTACAATTCTAGTTTTGCAGGTTATAAAGATTGGTTTATTCAAAATTATAATAGACCTGGATATACAGTTGAAGTTGGTATGGGAGTTAATCCTCTTCCAATCTCTCAATTTGATAAAATATATTATGATAATTTAGGAATTTTAGTTTTAGGTGCTGTACTAATATAAAAAGCAAGACATAATATTAATTTTTTATTGTTTTATGACTAATTATATGATATAATTAGTCTATAATTTTTTATGGAGGGTATTATGCAACTTATATATGAAAATTCTGATAACATGGCTTTATTTCAAAATAACTGTTTAGCTTTAACTATAAAAAAAGAATATAGACTTCAAGTTACATATAAACTTTTTAATCAAAGCTTATCTGTATCTGCAAAGTCAATATTCAGTGCTATTGTAATAACAATTTTAAATATGTTTATTTAATTTTTTTGTTTATTTTATTAAGATGTTTTTGTATATATATCATAAAATCATCTTTATCATTTATTATTCCAACATGCTTATGATATTTTTCTATCTCTTCTTTTAATATTTGTAATTCTTCTTTATTTTTTATCTGTTTTAGCTTTTTGTTAAAATATTTTGTATAACATAATTTTTGTATTGCTAAAAAATGATTTTGAATCTCATTTACATATATTTGGTTTTGTTTTTTAAATATGTCTTTTTTACCTTTACTTAAATATTGTTCATTCATAATTCTATTATTTTCTACAATTTTATCTCTAGCTTTCATCATTTTATCAAATGATGATACCAAAAATTCATAAGAATTACTTCCTGCAAACTCTTCAAATGCAATTTGAAAATCATCACTATTTTCAAGTATACTTGTTAATAATGGAATATGTCCAATGATATAAACTATCTGTTGTAAGATGGCACATAAAATTGGAAAATATTCATTATGGATTGATGTTATTTGTATTCCGAAATATTTGTTATTTTCTTGTGGCTCATCAAATATCATAGAAATTATTAATTGTAAAGCTGCTTCATTGATTGCAAGTCCTTTTATATTATATGCCCCAAATTTGCATAATCCCATTTGCTCTAGTTTTCCATCTTCATTATAATTTTGATTACATTGTATATAATGGAAGATTTCATGAAACATAACTTCATCTATTTTTTTCAAATTTTCTTCGTCTCTTATATAAATAGAATTTGTAGATAGTATAAAATTTACTCTTGTAAATTTGTCTGGAATATCTGCTAAATACATTGTTGATTTTTTTATTTTGTCATACATGTTTTTACCATCAAATTCAACAATCATTGTCTCCATTCTTTTAGTACTTTCTGTTGCTATATATTCTATTTCTTCTTCTGTAAGTTTCCTAATTGGTTTTATTTTATACCTTTTTAATTCATTACTTTCTTCCATAAAATTTATCTCCTATTTTTTAAATAATTTGATAGTGTTTTTTGAAGTTCTTTAAAGTCTATTGGTTTTGTTATAAAGTCATCCATTCCTGCTTTTCTTGTATTTACAATATCGTCTGCAAATGTATTTGCTGTTACTGCTATAATTGGTATTATTTTTGCATCTTTTCTTGGTAACTTTCTTATTTCTTTAGTTGCTTCACATCCATCTTTTACAGGCATTTGCATATCCATAAGTATTGCATCATAATATCCTTCTGCACTTTGTTTAAATTTATCTACTGCTTCTTGTCCATTCATTGCTTTTTCAACTATTATTCCTTGCATTCCTAAAACTTCTTCTGAAATTTCCATATTTAATTCATTATCTTCTGCAATCAAAATTCTTTTTCCTGCTAAATTTATTAATTTTTCTTCTACTTTTGTTTCTTCTGTACTGTCACTTATTTCTAATGGAATTGTTACTTTAAATGTACTTCCTTTTCCAGGTTCACTCTTTATTTCAATTTGTCCATTTAGTCTTTGTACATTTGCATGTACTATTACCATTCCTAATCCTGTTCCTTTTATTTCTCCTGAATAAAATCTTGTTTCTCTTGCAAATGGTGTATATATTTTTTCAAGAAATTCTTTACTCATTCCTATTCCATCATCTGCAATTAATATTTCATATTTTGATACAAATTTTCCTTCTATTTCATTTATTTCTGCAACTATATTTCCTCCTTGAAGTGTATATTTAAATGCATTTGCTAGTAAATTATTTATTATAGGTCTTATTTTTCCCCAATCGCCTATGACATGGTTATTTTTTATATTATAAATAACTTGGAATTTTTTATTTTGTATTTTTGCTTCTTCTTCAAAAATAGATATTGTATCTTTTAAATTTTGGGTTATATTAAATTTTTCCTTGTTTAGATTTTTATCCATTCCTTCTTCCATTTTTGAAATATCTAGAATGTCATTTATTAGTTCTAATAGTTGTTTACTTGATATATTTATTTTTTCAATATAACTATTTAATTTTTCTTTATTGTCTAGTTGTTCTTTTGCCATTTCTGAAAAGTTTATTATTGCATTAAGTGGTGTTCTCATATCATGAGACATATTTGCAAAGAATTTATTTTTAGATTTTACCGCTTCTTCTGTAGATACTATAGAATCTTGTATAATTTGGTTTCTTTCTAGGTCTCGTTCTTTTTCTTCATTTATATCTTGAAATGCTAGTACTACTTCTTTTCCTTCTTTTTCATTATATAGCATTTTTACATTTACCCATCTTGTATGGTCAGAGAATATACGTTTAAAATCTCCTCCGAATTGTTTTACATTTTTATCAACAAGACTTTGAATATTACTAATAGAAAATGTTTCTTTAAAGTCTTTATATACATCTTTTTCCATTAGTGTTTCTATGCAATCTAAGAATACTGTATATTCTCCTGTTTGTGGTATTGCTTCACGTACATGTTCTGATGCCTTTAACATTGAATATGTTCCTTTTTCAAGGTCTATTAAATATAAAGCATAATATGAGTCACCTAACGCTTTTGTAATTCTATTATATAATGAATTTTTCTTTTCTGAATTTCTTTCTGCTATTATTAGATAGATAATTAATACAACAAATATTGCAATGGCTCCATAATATGCCATAGAAATTTTATCTATTCCTCTTAATAAATAATCATATGGAATTGTAATTATAAATGTCCATTGTGTTGATGTTTCTTTATAATATACTCCTCTTTTTTCTCCACTTTCATCTGTTAAATATGTATTTGAGTTTTCATATTGGCCATTTTTTATATTTTTATATAAATTATATATTTTATCATTTATCTGCTCTTCACTAAGGTCTCCAATTTCTGCATGTATAATATTTCCTTGTGAATCGCAAACATAGTAACGTGCTCCTTCTGGTAAATTTTCTATATCTGTCCAACTATTTATTGCATCAATATATAAATTTACAGAAATAACATCATTCTTCTCATTTGCTTTTAATACAAAACTTACTATTCTTTCTTTTGTAGTCTCATCTTCATAAACATTAGTTACTTTCATTTCTCCGTTTGCCTCGATAGCAGTTTTATACCATTGGGTTTCTGCATAATTAATATTACTTTTTTTAACTTCATCGTTATATTCATATATTTCATTGTTTTTAACTATGTACATATTAACTTTACTTAATGAAGTTATCTGTTTGAACCTATCATATATATTGTTTGTTTTTTCTATATTAAGACTATTACTACTATTTATTTCTTCTGATATTGATTTTAATAGTTCTTGATATTTAGATATATATGATTTTTCTTCTAAACTAACAAGATTATTTACAATTTCTTCTCCCATTACTTGTGCATTGTCTAAAAATTGATTGTTTGCTATATATATAAGAAAACTACTGATAATAGCACATATTACTAAAAAAATAATTGTTATTATAAAATTTTTTTTGGTTTTATACATAAATCAATTTCCCCTTTTTTTATTAATTCCTTTTATTATTTCTTTTCATATTATATAATAAAAATGTCGAATTATCAATACTTTTGGATATTTATGTTAATTTTACATATAATTCTTTAAATAAAAAAGGAGTGGTATTCTAACCTCTCCTTCATTTTTATCTCATTTGTGATTCTCTTATTCTATTTCTCAATTTATTATTACTATCTCTATATAAATCTATAAGTGGGTCTAATTCGTTTGCATCTACATCGTCAACTGCAATACTTCCTTTTGATAATTTTGTTTTAGTAGATATTGTTACATATTCTTCCACTTTATTTTCTCTAAGTCTATTTAAAATTTCTTTTCTTTTCTTTTTTTCTTTATCTTTAAATAATTGGAATATGTTAAAAGGCTTTCTTTCTTTTTTGGCTTTTACTGGTTTTAGAGCAGTTGTTTCAACAACTTTTTCTTTTTTTACTTTTGGTTGTACTTCAACTTTTTTTGGTTCTATCACTCTCTTTTCAACCTTTTTTACTTCTATTTGTATATCTTTTCTTTGCTGAGGTGTTGGTTGTTGTGGTTGAATTTTTTTAGGCTGAGGTGTTGATTGTTGTGATTGAACTCTTTTAGGCTGAGGTGTTGGCTTTGGTGGTTGAGCTTTTTTCTGCCTTTTTTCATATTCTACCACAATCTGTTTCTTTTTAGGTGTATTCCTTTTTTCATATTCTATTACAAGTTGTTTTGGTCTTTTTTTAGTTTCTACTTCTATTGTAAGTTCTTTATTTTTTACAGGTACTTGTTTTGGCTCTTTTGGCATAACTATATTTTCTTCATAAACAACTTCCTGTTTTATTTTATTTTTCTTCTTTTTGCTTTGAGTATTAAGAATTTTAGAAAAAATATTTTTCAAATAATTTTTTACTTTTGTTGTTATTTTTTCTTTTTTAACAATCATCCATTTATTATCTTCCAATTTATTGTTCTCCTTCTTCTTCGTTTTCTTCTGATTCCGTGTTTTCTGTTAATTCAGCATTTTCTGCTTTCATATTTTTTTCTATTTCGCTTTCTTTTTCTTTTAATTTTTTTTCTTCTATTACAAGTCCCTCTAATTCTGCTCTTTTCATCTTTTCTTGTATTGAATTATAATAATCTCCTTTATGTTCTTGTTTTTGAACATTTTCATCTAGCATTTTCATTACTTCAACTCTTGAAATTTTTTCTAAATTGAATTCCATATTTAAAGGAAATATATATGTAAATCCTAATATTTTTTTATCATCTTTTATTTCATTAAACATTTTGTCTATTACTATTACTCCTTTTTTAGGATATTCATACATTTTATATCCTGTAAAAATATCTAATCCATTAGATATTTTTAATTCTGGAGATAGTTCTTCAAAATATTCTATTCTGCTTACAACATTTAGTTCTCTTGCGTATTCCTTAATTTCTTCTTCTTCGCCATTTTCTATTGCTTCTAATTTTTTTTCTAATCTTTTTATTCTTTTGTTTACTTCTTCTTCGCTTTCTTCTTTAAAATATGTCTTTTTAAATATATCTATACAATCTTTTTCATTAAATTTATATTCAGGATAGATTTTTTTCACTTGTTCAAATTCTTGTTCTGCTATGTCCATACTTCCTTGTCTTACATATAGTATTCCTAATAATATTCTTGCTTCTATAGTTAATTTTTCATTTCCTACTGCTACTTCTAAACATTCTAGACATGTTTTTTCTGATTTTTTTTCAATTTCTAATGCTTCTTCTATTTTTTCTTTTCTTCTAAATTCCTGTGCTTGCATATCATATGCTTTGGCTAATTCTGTTAAAGCATATATATTATATTTTTTGTTTTCTACTTCTACATCTTCTAATAGATATATAGCAAATTCTGTTAACTCATTTCTTAGCTGAATTTTTGCATATTCTAATATTGCTCCTGTATAAATATATGGTCTTTTATTTTTAGGCTCATCTTTATATTTTTGAATTATTAATTTTAATAGTTCTGAGGCTTCTTTTTCATGTATTTTTGTTTCTACATAGCTTGTTCCAACCATAAATTTTATTCTTTCTACAGCATTTTGATTTAATGCCTTTTTTTCTAAATATTGGACTGCCTTTGCATATTTTTGTTCTCTAAAGGCTCTTACTCCTCTACTTATATCTATTAATTGTTTTGCTATTTCTTTGTCTATATATTTTCCTTTTCTTGTTGGATTAGTTTTATTATTTTTACATAATCTAATTTCCATTCGTAATCGCCCTTTCTATTTTTGAATTATATCATATTAATACATTTTTGTCTTTATTTTTTCAACTTTTTTTATTATTTTTCTTTTTACAACAAAATAGCAAAAATTTAAAAAGAGGAGTTTTTACTCCTCTCTAGTCTATTGCTTTTGTTTCTATTTCTTCTTGTATTTTTGCAATAAATTCATCTACTGGCATTTGACCAATGTCTCCTGCTTTTCTTGAACGTACTGCAACCATATTTGCTTCAACTTCTTTTGCACCAATAACTAACATATATGGTACTTTTTCAAGTTGTGCTTTTCTAATTTTATATCCGATTTTTTCGTTTGAATCATCAACTTCTACTCTTATTCCTTTGGCTTTTAATTTATTAGACAACTCTTCAGCATAATCTTTTTGAGCATCTGTAATAGGTAATATCTTTGTTTGTATTGGTGATAACCAAACTGGAAATGCTCCTTTTGTTTCTTCTATTAAGAATGATATAAATCTATCAAATGTTCCTAATATTGCTCTATGAATTACAACTGGTGTATGCTCTTTATTATCTTCTCCGATATATGCTAATTCAAATCTACGTGGTAGTAAGAAATCTAATTGACATGTTGATATTGTTACATCATGTCCTAGTGCTGTTTTTATTTGGACATCTAATTTTGGTCCATAAAATGCTGCTTCACCTTCTGCTTCATAGAAGTTTAAGTTTAGTTCTTTTAGGATTTGTCTTAATTGACTTTCTGCACTTTCCCACATTTCATCATCATCAAAATATTTTTTCTTATCTTTTGGATCTCTTAATGATAATCTAAATGTATAATCTTTAAATCCAAAGTCTTTATATACTGAAAGTATTAATTCTATAACTCTTCCAACTTCTTCTTTTATTTGTTCTGGTGTTACAAATAAGTGTGCATCATTTTGACACATTTCTCTTACTCTTTCAAGTCCACATACATTTCCACTTGCTTCATATCTGAAGTCATGTGCTAATTCTCCTATACGTATTGGTAGGTCTCTATATGAACGTGTTTTATTTTTAAATATTAACATATGATGTGGACAATTCATTGGTCTTAATACAATTTCTTCATTATCTAATTTCATTGGTGGGAACATATCATCTTTGTAATGATCCCAGTGTCCACTTGTTTTATATAACTCTACATTTGCAAGTGATGGTGTATATACATGACTATATCCTAAAGCAACTTCTTTATCTGCTATATATCTTTCTAGTAACATTCTTATTTTTGCACCATTTGGTAAGTACATTGGAAGTCCTGAACCTACTAATTCATGTGTCATAAATAATTCTAAGTCTTTTCCTATTTTTCTATGGTCTCTTTCTTTTGCTTCTTCTAGTAGTTTTAAATGTTCTTCTAACATACTTGCTTTTGGAAATGCTATTCCATATATTCTTTGCATAGAATCATTTTCTTGATTTCCTTTCCAATATGCAGCTGATGTTGATAATAGCTTAATTGATTTTATTTTTCCTGTACTTGCTATATGTGGTCCAGCACACAAGTCTATATATTCTCCTTGTGTATAAAATGAGATTTCTTCTCCTTCTGGTAATTCTTCTATTAATTGTACTTTATAATCTTCATTTTTTTCTTTCATTAATTTTATTGCTTCTTCTCTTGATAATGAACTTCTTTCTAATGGTAAATCTTCTTTTATTATTTTTTTCATTTCTTCTTCAATTTTTCCCATATCTTCTTCTGTTAATGGTTTTTCTACTTTGAAATCATAATAAAATCCATTATCTATAGCTGGTCCTATTCCTAGTTTTGTATTTGGATATAGTCTTTTTACAGCTTGTGCTAATATATGTGATGCTGTATGCCAATATGGCTTTTTACCTTCTTCACTACTTTCAAATGTTAATATGTTTAAGCTACAGTCTTCATTTAATTCATATCTTATGTCTTTTATTTCTCCATTTACTTCTGCTCCTGTTGCCATTCTTGCTAGTCCTTCACTTATTTCTTTTGCTACTTCTAATACACTTTTTCCTTTTTCTACTTCTAAAACTTTTCCATCTTTTAGTGTTACTTTAATCATAATGATTCCTCCTTTTATTTTGGGAAATTTGGGGACAGTCCCCTTTTTTCCTTTTTGGTAATTTGGGGACAGTCCCCTTTTTTCCCTTATATATAAAAATACACTCCTATAGACTATTAATCTATAGGAGTGCTTTATTTACACGGTTCCATCCCATTTTTAACTTAATTTGATTTAACGCATCTTATACGTCTAACTTATTCGCTAGAAACCTAAAGAGTTAGTTTTTCAAATATGTTTTCCACAATTAGTTCTCAACCTATGACTAATTTTCTCTGTTGGCAACCTTTATTTTACTTTGTCTCTTATATGTTTTTATATTCATTTACTTTTTTATATGCTACTATTGCAACAATTACTAATACTGTAACTCCTACACCTAATAAAGTATTTTCTGCCAATCCTGCTTCTGGTAAATTAGTACTATAGTCTAAATTTGAATTTGTTCCACTTAGATTGGTATTTGATGTTCCTGTATTGGTATTAGTTCCACTTAAATTTGTATTTGTTGTTCCTGTGTTTGTATTAGTATTTAATGAATTTTGTATATCTAAATATATATCGTCTTCTACAGCATATACATTTGTTGACATTATAAATAACATAACTCCAATTGCTAATACTAATATAACTTTTAATATTTTTTCTTTTTTCATTTCTCCAACCTCTTTCTACTTTCTTATCTATAGTATATCCACTATATATATTTATACTACATTTTTGTTTTTATTTCAAGTGTTTTTTATAATTTTTTTGAAGTAATTTTTGGATATTCTAAACATTAAACTTAAATAGTACTATATCTCCATCTTGCATCACATATTCTTTTCCTTCTTGACGTACTAATCCTTTTTCTTTTGCAGCTACCATTGAACCTTCTCTTACTAAATCTTCATATGATACTATTTCTGCTTTTATAAATCCTCTTTCTATGTCTGAATGTATTTTTCCTGCTGCTTGTGGTGCTTTTGTTCCTTTTTTTATTGTCCATGCTCTTACTTCTGGTTCTCCTGCTGTTAAGAATGACATTAGTCCTAATAAATCATAACTTTTTTTAATTAATTTATCTAGTCCTGATTCTTCTAACCCTAATGCTTCTAGCATTTCTTTTTTGTCTTCATCTTCTAGTCCTGATAATTCTTCTTCTATTTTTACACATAATGGTATTACTTCTGCTTTTTCTTTTTTAGCATATTCTTTTACTTGTTTTACCATTTCTTCATTTTCAGCATTTTCTATTTGTTCTTCTGATATATTTGCTATATATATTATTGGTTTTGATGTTAATAAGAACATTTCTTTTAGCATTTCTTTTTCTTCGTCACTATATTCTATTGCTCTTGCTGGTATTCCTTTTTCTAAGTTTCCTTTTATTTTTTCTATTAAGTCTATTTCTGCTTGATATTTTTTGTCAGCTTTTAACATTTTTTTTGCTTTGTCTAATCTTTTTTCTAGTGTTTCCATATCTGCAAATATTAATTCTAAATTAATTGTTTCTATGTCTCTTAATGGATTTACACTTCCATCTACATGTATTACATTTGAGTCTTCAAAACATCTTACTACTTGTGCAATTGCATCTACTTCTCTTATATGTGATAAGAATTTGTTTCCTAATCCTTCTCCTTTACTTGCTCCTTTTACTAGTCCTGCTATGTCAACAAATTCTATTACTGCTTTTGTTACTTTTTGTGGTTTGTACATTTCTGCTAATTTATCCACTCTCTTATCTGGTACTGCTACAATTCCTACATTTGGTTCTATTGTACAAAATGGGTAATTCGCACATTCTGCTCCTGCTTTTGTTATACTGTTAAACATTGTACTTTTTCCTACATTTGGTAATCCTACTATTCCTATTTTCATTTTGCTCCACTCTTTCCTTTATTTTTGAAATTTGGTTGGGGTACTGTGATTCGAACACAGGAATGTCGGAGTCAGAATCCGATGCCTTACCGCTTGGCTATACCCCAATATTTACATATGATATATTATCACATATTTACTAATTTGTCTAGACTTCAAGCTAAAATACACTCCTAAAATTAGGAGTGTATTTTTTAAAATTCATATTCTTGTATTTCTTTTTCGTACTTCTTATATTCAGGCATTTTTTTTTCTAAAAGTTGATAAAATCTTTTACCATGTGTTTTATATTTTAAATGACAAAATTCGTGTGCTATTACATATTCTATTATTTCTTTTTTATATTTCATTAATTCTGGATTTATAAATATGACTTTTCCATCTGTACATTTTCCTAATGTATTATTCATTCTAGTTATAACATATTCTTCTGGAGCAATTCCTAACATTATTCTTACTTTTTCCATAATATTATCTATTTCTTGATTTGCAATTTGTTCATACATTTTTTCTATTGACATTTTTAATATTTGCTCATTTCCGATTTTTTTATATTTGTTTGGTAATATTATTTCTATTTCTGAATTTTCTCTTATATTTAATTCTGGTGTTTTTATATTTTTATATTCTACTTTTACATCATAGTTCTTTCCAAATATTTTTACACATTGTATATTTGGAATATTTTGATCTTCATATTCTTTTATTTTGCTCATTATCCAGTTCTTTTTTTCTTGAACAATTTCTTGTATTTTGTTTGAAGTAAAATACCAAGGTGCATTTACTACAACTTCGCCATTTTGAACTGTTATATACATATCTCTGTTTACCGCTTTATTTACTGTGTATGTTATTACATCATTTTTTCTTCCAAATATACTCATCTTTTTTTCCTCCTTATTTCTTACGAATTATTGTTCGCTTTTGTTGTTCTTATTTTATATCCATTTTTTTATTTTGTCAATACTTTTTTCAAAAAAATGTTCGATTTTTTATAAAAAAATAAATTAGTTATATATCTGTTTTTTTTTACATATATATAACTGAGGTGTATTATGAAAAGTCGCTTTTATATTATAAGATTAAAACAGCTTATATTACCTATGTTTTTAATAGTATTTACTGGCTGTCTTGTTGTATTTTCAAATACAAATTTACTTGCTGCAAAAAATGGACTTGTTTTATGGGTCAATTCTGTTGTTCCATCTTTATTCCCTTTCTTTGTTGCAACTGAACTACTTTCACATACTAATTTTACATATTACTTAGGAAAGATTTTAAATAGATTTATGAAACCAATCTTTAATGTTCGTGGTGAAGGAAGTTTCGCTTTTATAATGGGAATAATTAGTGGATATCCTATGGGGGCAAAAATTGCTGCAAATTTTAGAGAAAATAATATCTGTTCTAAAGAGGAATGTGAAAGACTATTAAGCTTTACAAATAACTCTGGTCCTTTATTTATTATCGGGACTGTTGGTATTGTCATGTTTGGAAATTCAACTATTGGATTTTTACTATTAATTACACATTTACTTGCATCTTTAACAGTAGGTTTTATTTTTAGATTTTGGAAGTACAAACAAAAAACAGAAAATATTTCTAGTAATTCTCATGTAAATACTACTAATAATATTTCAATTTCTAATTTGGGTGGAATTATTGGAAATAGCATTTCTAGTTCTATTAATACAATTTTATTAATTGGTGGGTTTGTTGTATTATTTTCTGTAATTATATCAATCTTGCAAACAAGCCACATTTTAGAAGCACTTTCTAATTGTATTGAACCATTATTTAATTTGTTACATATCCCTACAGAATTTTGCTCAGGATTACTATCAGGAATAATTGAACTTACTAATGGTTTAAATATAATTTGTAATATACCTCAAAAAAAGATTTCTATTAATATTATAATTGCATCATTTTTACTAGGTTTAGGTGGAATTTCAATTTTGTTACAAGTTTGGAGTACAATTTCTAAAACTGATTTATCTATTAAACCTTATATTTTGGGGAAATTATTACAAGCCTGCTTTTCAGCATTTTATACTTTTATTTTTATACAAAACTTTGCTTTTTTCAATTTTGATCTTTAACTAAAGTCTATCCCCTTTTTTCCTTTTGGCAAATTTGGGGACAGTCCCATTTTTTCCCTTTTGGCAAAATGGGGACTGTCCCTAAATTTCCCTATTTTATAATATTATAAAAATTATCAAATTCATATCCTCTATCTCTGAAAAATGCAATTATTTGTGGCAAGGCCTCAGCAGTTGCTTTTTTTGTACCTGCATCATGCATTAATACTACAACATTTTGTTTTGTCCCCACAGTTTTATTAAGCTCGCTTAAAAACTGCTCTGTGTTTTTAGCTCCTGCAGCATCTGAAATTAGTGCATTCCAGTCAACATGCAAAATGCCATTTTGCTCCAAAAGTTGCTCGGCTTCTTTTTTTACTGGAAAATATTTTCCACCTGGATATCCTCCTGGAAATCTAAATAAATGAGGATTATATTCTTGCTGTCCTATTGCATTTCTAATTGCTGTAACTGATTTATTATATTCATCTAAAACTGTTTGAGGAGATGAATAAATTTGAGAATATACATGTGAATATCCATGGCTTGCAATATAATGATTTTCATCATATTCTCTTTTTACTATATCAGGATATAACTCAACTCTACTTCCCAACACAAAAAATGTTGCTTTTATATTTTCTTGTTTTAGTGTATCTAATATCGGAATTGTAACAGTTTTTGAAGGTCCATCATCAAATGTTAAATATACCTTTTTAGTATCAGCTTTATATATATTTGCCATGTTTGCTTTTCCCTGTTCTGTCAAATTAGGCAATTTTTCTCTTAGTCTTCTTTCTTCTTCTTGTCTTTTCTGTTCTAAAATTGCTTCCTCATTAGCTTTAGCTTGTTCATATTGTTTATAATATGAAAGATATATTTTTTCATTTAATGAATTTTGTCGTTTTTCCTGAATTAATACTATTAATAGTATTATCATTACTATTAGAAAAAGTGCTATTATTATATTTCTTCTATTTCTATATTTTCTTCTTATAGATATCAAATCCATTTTTCCACCTTTTTAGTTTCTTAAATATTCTAATTCTTCTTCCATATTTTTTCTCATAAATAATGGTTCGCCTTTTTCAATTACTTTTATATTTTTTAATTCATCATATTTTTTTAAACTTTCCCATGTTTGTAAGTTTTCAGGTATTCCAATCTGTTTTAATAAATTTTGAGCAGTTTCTTCCATTATTGGAATTAATAAAATACCTATTTTTCTTATATTTTCTATTAAATGATACATACTTGATTCTAATTTTTCAGTTTCTTCATTTTTTGCAAGTTCCCATGGACGTGTTTCGTCAATATATTTATTAGTTCTTGAAATTAGTGCCCATAGTTCTGGTAGTGCATTTGATAATTCATATTTATCCATTAATTGTTCTATTTTTTCAATCTGTTTATTTGTGAATTCCTCAAATTCTGTATCAACTTCATTTGGAGTTCCATTATATTCAGGAACTTTTCCTTCGAAATATTTGTTAACCATTGATACTGTTCTATTTACTAAGTTTCCTAAATCATTACATAAGTCTGAATTATATCTTTCTACAAAACTTTCTGGTGTATATAATCCATCTTGTGAAATAGGAAGTTCCCTTAATAGAAAATATCTTGTTGCATCTAATCCATATCTGTCTATTAATTTTTCTGGATATACAACATTTCCTTTTGATTTAGACATTTTTCCGTCTTTCATCATTATCCAGTTATGGACTAATATTGTTTTTGGTAATGGTAAGTCTAATGCCATTAAGAATATTGGCCAATAAATTAAATGAAATCTTGCTATGTCTTTTCCTACTATTTGAAGGTCTGCTGGCCAGTATTTTTTGAATAATGTATCATCTTCTGATAAATATCCTAATGCAGTTAAATAATTTGTTAATGCATCTACCCATACATATATTACATGTTTTGAATCACTTGCTACTTTTATTCCCCAGTCAAATGTTGTTCTTGATACACATAAATCTTCAAGCCCTGGTTTTATAAAATTGTTTATCATTTCAGTTTTTCTGTATTCTGGCTCTATAAATTCTGGATGTTCATCATAATATTTTAATAATCTATCTGCATATTTTTTCATGTTAAAGAAATATGCTTCTTCTTTCATTAATTTTACTTCTCTACCACAATCTGGACATTTTCCATCTACTAATTGTGTTTCTGTAAAATAACTTTCACATGGCATACAATATAATCCTTCATATTCTCCTTTATAAATATCTCCTTTTTCTAAGAAATATTCAAATATCTTTTGAGCTACTTTTTTATGTCTGTCTTCGGTTGTTCTTATAAAATCATCATAACTTATATGCATTTTTGCCCATAACTCTTTTGCTTGTTGTGCCATTTCATCAACATATTGTTGTGGAGTTTTTCCCATTTTTTCTGCAACAGTTTGAATTTTTTGACCATGTTCATCGGTTCCAGTTAACATATAAGTATCATATCCTCTTAGTTTTTTATATCTTTTTATTGTGTCTGCTAATACTGTTGTATATGCTGTTCCTATATGAAATTTTCCACTTGGATAATATATTGGTGTTGTTACATAAAATGTATTTTTCATAATTTTTTCCCCCTTTGCCTTGTGATTAGATTATTATATCTCTTTTTAATAATTTATTTTTTATTGTTCCAATTCCTATAAATTTTCCATCTTTATCATATATTTTATATATATCATCTGGTAAATTATAAGATATTTGCACACCATTTAAAAATGGCGTAATTTCTTTTAATTTTATATCTTCTTTATTAGAAAAATATTTTTCTAATGTTATTAAATACTTTTCCGCTTCTTCTTTACTTTTTATTTCTTCTATTTGTACTGAATCTTCTATTTTGAATTCTCCTACTTGTGTTCTTTTTAATTCTTTCATATATCCTATATTACCTAATTTCTCTGCAATTTCTTCACATAAGGTTCTGATATATGTTCCTTTTGAACATTGTACTCTAAATTCAATAGTTTTATTCATTTTATCTATATCAATTAATTCTATATTATATATTTCTATTTCTCTTGGCTCAATTTTTACAGTTTCACCTTTTCTTGCATATTCATATAGTTTTTTTCCTTTTACTTTTATAGCTGAATATATTGGTGGTGTCTGCAATCTTTTTCCTATAAAACTTTTTAAGATTTCTTGTACTTTTTCTTTTTCTAAAATTGAAGCTTGTACTTCTTGTGTCTGAATAACTTGTCCTTCTATATCAGCTGTATCTCTTTTTTCTCCTAATTGAATTACTGCTTCATATGTTTTGTCATGATTTATTAGATATTTAGAAATTTCTGTTCCTTTTCCTATAAGTAGTGGTAGGACACCTGTTGCATTTGGGTCTAAAGTACCTGTGTGCCCTACCTTTTCATTTACTATTTTTTTTATTTTATATACTATATCATGTGATGTATAATTTTTAGGTTTATTTATAATTATTATTCCATTCATATTAACTCCAAATTATTTCATTTCTTGTTTGATTGAATTTAATATTTTAGTTTTTGCTTGTTCTAATGTTCCACTAACAAAACATCCTGCAGCTCTTAGATGACCTCCGCCACCTAATAAGAAACATACATTAGATACATTTACTTGGTCTTTAGAACGTAATGATGCTTTAAATCCATTTGCTCCCTCTTTTTCTTTTAAAAGTACTGCAACTTCTACTCCTTCTATATCTCTTTCGATTTCTACAAGACCTTCATCATCACCCATTTGTGCATTTACTTTTTTGTTATCTTCTACTGTTATGTAAGATATTACTATTTTACCATCTTCGAAAAATTCCATTCTATCATATAATAATTTTGTTAATTCACAATTTGCCATTGTTTTGTTTCTTAAAACTTGTTGGCATATTTTTGATATGTTTACACCTTTTCTTAAAATTTCTGCTGCAAATTCTAATGTTTCTGGTGTTACTCCTGAATATTGGAATCCTCCTGTGTCTGTTATTATTCCTGTTAATATACATGTTCCTAAATCTTTGTTTATTTCTATTCCAAAATATTCAAACATTCCTATTAATACTTGGCAACATGCTGGTGATACTGGGTCTACATAGTTTAAGTCTGCATACATTGCATTTACTGAATGATGGTCTATTTCTATTGTTTTTTTAGCTGTTTCAAAATATTCTTTTCCACATACTAGTCTTTTTAAGTCCGTACAGTCTACCGCAATTGCTAAATCATATTCTTTTATTTCACTTTCTGATTTGATTTTATCAGCTTCTGGTAAAAATTTAAAATCTCTTGGATATTCTGGTATTATTACATCTGCTTGTTTGTCTAATTGTTTCAATGCATGCATCACTGATAGAGAGCTTGATACAGCATCTCCATCAGGTGATTCATGTGTTAATATTACGATTTTTTCTGCATTTTTTATTTCATATAAAATTTCATCTAAGGTCATTATTTAATCTCCTCTCATTTTGAATTATTTTTTAAGTCATTTAGTATACTATCTATTCTTGCTCCATATTCTAATGATTCGTCTAATTCAAATACTAATTCTGGTGTATTTCTTAAGTTTATTCTTTTTGCTAATTCTGACCTTAAATATCCTGCTGATTTTTTAAGACCATCCATTGTTTCTTTTATATTTTTTGAGTTTAATATGCTTACTGATACTTTAGCAAATTTTAAGTCTGGTGTTACTTTTACTCTTGTTACACTTACCATTCCAGTAACACTAGGTTCTTTTAACTCAAAACTGATTATTTGACTTAATTCTTTTCTGAATTCTTCGTCAATTCTTCCTTGTCTATTATTGTTCTTTGGCATTTTGTCCTCCTACCTTTTTACTTCTTCCATGATATAAACTTCTATTATATCTCCTTCTTGGATATCATTATATTTTTCAATTTGGATACCACATTCATATCCTTTAGCAACTTCTTTAACATCATCTTTAAATCTTTTTAATGATGCAAGTTTTCCATCATGTATAACAACATTGTCACGAAGTACTCTTACTCCTGCATGTCTTTCTATTTTTCCATCTAATACATATGCACCTGCAATAGTTCCAACATTTGATATTTTAAATGTTTGTCTTACTTCTGCATTTCCTATTACATGTTCTTCATATTTTGGTGCTAACATACCTTTCATTGCTGCTTCTACATCATCTATTGCTTGATATATTACTGAATATTGTTTTATTTGTACTTCTTCTTTTTCTGCAATTTCTTTTGCTGTTGGCATTGGTCTTACATTAAATGCTATTATTATTGCATTTGATACTTTTGCAAGTGTTACATCTGATTCTGTAACTGCTCCTGCTGCTGAATGTATAACTTTTACTTTTACTTCTTCATTAGATAATTTTTCCATTGATTGTTTTATTGCTTCTACTGAACCTTGAACGTCAGCTTTTACAATTAAGTTAAGTACTTTTAAGTCTCCTGCTTCCATTTGGCTAAATAAATTGTCTAATGTTACTTTTGTCATTGCATTTATTGCTTTTTCTCTTTCTTGACGTTTTCTCTTTTCTATTAAGTGTTTAGCTGTTTTTTCGTCTTTTACTTCATAGAAGATATCTCCAGCTTGTGGAACTTCTGTTAATCCTGTTATTTCTACTGGTGTAGATGGTTTTGCTGATTTTACTTTTTTACCTTTTTCATCTGTCATTGTTCTTATTCTTCCTATTGCTGAACCAACAACTATTGTATCTCCAACATCAAGTGTTCCTCTTTGTACTAACATTGATGTTACAGCACCTCTATTTTTGTCAAGTTTTGCTTCTATTACTACACCTTTTGCTTGTTTATGTGGATTTGCTTTTAATTCTAGTACATCAGCTTCTAATAATACCATTTCTAATAATTGATCAATGTTTTGATTGTTTTTAGCTGAAATTGGTACAAATATTGTATCTCCACCCCATTCTTCTGGTACTAATTCATATGACATTAATTCTTGTTTTACTCTGTCTATATTAGCATCTGGTAAATCTATTTTATTTATTGCAACTATTATTGGAATTCCTGCTGATTTTGCATGGTTTATTGCTTCTACTGTTTGTGGCATTACTCCATCATTTGCAGCTACTACTAATATTGCTATATCTGTTATTTGTGCACCTCTTGCTCTCATTGCTGTAAATGCTTCATGTCCTGGTGTATCTAAGAATGTGATTTCTCTATCATTTACTTTTACTTTATATGCACCTATATGTTGTGTAATTCCTCCAGCTTCTCCTTCTATTACATTTGTTTTCTTTACTGCATCAAGTAATGATGTTTTACCATGGTCAACATGCCCCATTACTACTACTACTGGTGGACGTGTTTCTAATTCTTCTTCTTTATCTTCTGATTCATCAAATAAGATGTCTTCTTCAGTTACTGTTTCTTTCTTATTTACTTTTACTCCAAATTCATCAGCTATTAATGATGCTGTATCAAAATCAATTTCGTTATTGATTGTTGCCATTACACCATATCCTAATAATTTTTTAATTACTTCTGCAGTTGTTTTCTTTAATTCTGCTGCAAAATCTTTAACTGTTATTGTTTCTGGTATTGTAATTTCTTCTAACTTAAATATTTTTTGTTTCGTCCTTTCTTCTTTTCCATTAGATTTTTTCTTTCCTTTTTTTCCTCTTTGTGTTGTTAAATCATAATAATCTAACATTCCACCATCTTGGTCATCAAACATATTTGATAATTGATTTGTTCTTTTTAAACCTTTTAGTTTATGTTCATTTATTTCACCATTTTGGTTTGTTCTTCTTGATTTATTGTTCTTTTTATTGCTTCTATTTTCTTCAAATCTGTTATTATCTTTTTGTTTATCTATTGTTTTATTATATTCTCTTGCTGGTTCTTTTTCAATTGTTTCTACTGCCATTATATCTTTTATATTTTTTTCAATTCCTCTCTCATCTAATGGTCTATTTCCACCAAATCTATTATTTCCATTTGGTCTGTTTTTATTATCAAATCTGTTATTAGGATTTCTATCTTTATTAAATTTATTTCTATTTTCAAACTTATTGTTGTTTCCATTTTGATTATTGTTTTTATTATATCCATTTTCTCTATTATTTGGTCTAAATTCTCTATTACGATTGTTATTCATGTTAGGATTATTTGGTTTTCTTGTTTCTTGTTTAACAACATCTGGTTTTGGTTCTATTTTGTTTTCTGTTTCTTTTTTTATTTCTACTTTTTCTTCTATTTTTTGTTCAACATCCATCTTTTCTTCTTTTTTCTCTACCTTTTCTTCAACTTTTGGAGCTACTGGCTCTTCTTTTTTTGCTTCTTTCTTGATTCCGAATAATTCGTCTACTGTCATTGGTTTTGTAGGCTTATTCCTGTATACAATATTAAAATCTTTATTTTGTTTTCTTTCTACAAATCCTATATTATTATTTTTCTTTTCTTCTTTTTTTACTTGCTCTTTTTGCACTTTATTGTCATCAGAAATAATAACTTCTCTTCTTATTATTACTGGTGTCTCATTTGATTTCTTTTCTGTTGTTGATTTTTTTTCTTCTTTTTTTGCTGGCTTTTCTTTTCTCATATTTTCTCTTATTTTTTTTACATCTTCATCTTCTAATGAACTTAAATGACTTTTTGCTTCTATATTTAATTTTTGTGCCATTTCTATTACTTCTTTACTGGTTAAGCCTAATTCTTTTGCTAAATCATATATTTTTATCTTACCCAATAACATCACCCCCGTTTTTATTTTTTATTATTTCTTCTATTTTGTTATATGTTTCTTCTTCTATTTTTATTTCTAATGCTTTTTCTATTTTTTTACTTTTTTGGGCTTTTTCTAAACATTGTTCACTATAACAAATATATGCACCTCGTCCTGGTTCCTTTCCTAAAGTATCAATTTTTATTTCGTTTTGTTTATTTTTTACAATTCTTAATAATTCATTCTTATTTTTTTGTGCTCTACATACTACACAACTTCTTTGTGGTATTTTTTTCACTATTTCCTCCTAAAGATTTATTCTTCTTCATTTTCTTTTTCGGCTTGTTTTGTCATTAACATTTCTCTGAATTGTGTTTCTGACTTGATGTCTATTTTCCAACCTGTTAGTTTTGCTGCAAGTCTTGCATTTTGTCCTGATTTTCCTATTGCTAATGATAATTGGTCATCTGGCACTATTACTTGTGCAAATTTTTCTTCTTCTTTTATATCTACTGCCATTATTTGTGCTGGTAATAATGCTGATGCTATGTATATACTTGGATCTGGATTCCATTCTATTACATCTATTTTTTCTCCATGTAATTCATTTATTACACTTTGTATACGTATTCCTTTTTGTCCTACACATGAACCTACTGGGTCTATATTTTCATTTGGTGAATATACTGCAACTTTGCTTCTTAGCCCAGGATCTCTTGATACACTTCTTATTTCTATTAATCCTTCATATATTTCTGGTATTTCGAATTCTAATAGTTTTCTTACAAAGTCTGGATGTGTTCTTGATACTACTGCTTGTGGTATTCCTTTTTCTCCTCTTTCTACATCTACTACATATGCTTTTATTTTATCATTTACTTTATAAGTTTCTGTTGGTATCTGGTCTTTTGCTAACATTACTCCTTCTAGCTTTCCTAAATCCAATACTACGATGTGTTTTTCAGCTTTTTGTACTAGTCCTGTTACTATTTCTCCTTTTCTTTCATTATATTCATTAAATATTAGGTTTCTTTCTGTTTCTCTTAATTTTTGGATTATTACTTGTTTTGCAGTTTGTGCTGCTATTCTTCCAAAATCTCTTGGTACTATTTCTACTTCTACTGTGTCTCCTATATTTAGTTCTTTGTTTATTTTTCTTGCTTCTTCTAAATTTATTTCTAATGCATCATCTTTTGCATTTTCCATTACTTCTTTTATTGCATATACATGTGTTGCTCCTGTTTGTTCATCCATTTTTACATCTACATTTTCTAATGCATCAAAATTTCTTTTATATGCTGTTACTAATGCTGTTCTTATTGATTCTAATAATTCTTCTTTTTTTATTCCTTTTTCTTTTTCTAATTCTTCTAAAGCTAATATTAATTCTTTATTATCTATTGCTTTCATTTTTTTAATTCCTCCTACCATTCATACACAGTTTTCATCTGTGATATATTTTTTCTTTCTATTTTTATTTCTTGTTCTTCTGTTTTTATTATTATTTCTTCTGAATTAAATTTTTCTAATATTCCTATATAGTCTTTTTTTCCATTTTCATCTTTTTTGAATAGTTTTATTTCTATTTTTTTACCTATATTTTGCTCTAGGTGTTTTTCTTTTCTTATTGCTCTTTCTATTCCTGGTGATGATACTTCTAAAAAGTATTGTTCTTTTATATAGTCTGCTTCATCTAATTTTTCGTTTATCTCATTACTTACTTTTTCACAGTCATCTAAGTTTATTCCTTTTGGACTGTCTATATATATTCTTAAATAGTAATTTGGTCCTTCTTTGGCATATTCTACATCATATAGGCTATATCCTATATTTTCTATTTTGTCTTTGATTAGTTCTTCTACTTTTTCTTCTATTTTCGCCATGAGTTCCTCCTTTTCTTTTTTACAATGAAAGAGTAGGATTTGTTCCTACTCTTCTGCTTCTTTTTATGTTCCTTATATATTATACCCAATTTTTCCAATAATTGCAAGGGTTTTTGAAAATTTTTTGTATGTCTTAATTATTTCTACAAATTTCCTCTTCTTTCTTTTATATACATTGACTTTTAAAAATTTTACAATTATAATATTTTTAGGAAAATATTATCGAAATTTATCCTTTTTGAAAGGAGCTTTACAATGGATAAAAGACGTTTCAGAAATCGTAATAATAAAAGAAAAAAAGAAAGAAAATTCAATTGGCCTTTAGTTGTAAAAATTGCAATTTTGCTATGTATTGTATTTTTAGCAACATTTTTCTCAATCCTAAATATGGGAAACACAAATATCATAAATAATGTATATATAAATGGAATATCAGTATCATCATTAACAACTGAAGAAGCTAGAAATAAATTAGAAGCAATAATTGATGAACAATTAGAAAAAGAAATATCAATAAAGTTTGAAGATTATGAGACAAGTATTCTTCCTGCAGAAATAGATTTTTCTTATGATTTAGCAACAGCTTTAGAAGAAGCTTATGGTATAGGAAGAACTGGAAACATATTAACAAATAATTTCAGAATTTTATTATCTTTGTTTAAAAAGACTGAAATAGAAGCACCTATTACATACAATTCCGAAATGTTAGATAATATTGTTGATAATATGAGTGTAGAAATTCCTAATCTTGTAGTTGAACCAACTTATTATATTAATAACAATGAGCTTATTTTGACAAAAGGTACTGCTGGAAACACATTGGATAAAGAAGAAACAAAACAACTTATAATTTCTTCAATTGATGAGAAAAAAGATGCAATTACATTACCAGTAAAATCAGTTGAACCAGAAGCAATTGATATGCAAAAAATACATGATGAAATATATTCAGAACCAGAAAATGCATCAGTTACAAAAGAACCATATTCAATTTCAGTTGATAAAAAAGGTGTAGATTTTGCAATTTCAATTGAAGAAGCTCAAAATTTATTAAATACTTCTGAAAGCAATGAAATTTCTATTCCTTTAGTATATAAAGATGCTGAAATTACTGTTGCTGATTTAGGAGAAGATATTTTTGGAACTATGCTTAGTACAAGTAACACAAAATATGATTCAACAAATACAAATAGAGCAACAAATTTGGAAATTGCTGCAAGTAAAATAAATGGAGTAGTTTTAGCGCCTGGAGAAGTTTTCTCTTTTAATAAAGTTGTTGGAGAGCGTACAGCAAAAAGCGGATTCAAAGAAGCTGTTATATATGCTGATGGAGAATTAGATTATGGACTTGGTGGTGGAATTTGTCAAATTTCTTCAAACTTATATTATACTGTACTTAAAGCAAATCTTGAAATTATTGAAAGAAAAAATCACAGTATGACTGTTAACTACCAACCAATTGGTACTGATGCAACAGTTTCATATGGAAGTGTAGATTTTAAATTTAAAAATTCTAGAAGCTATCCTATAAAAATTGTTGCAACTGTAAATTCAGGACTTGTTACTATTTCAATATATGGTGTAAAAGAGGAAAATGAACCTACTGTTGAAATAATTGTAGAAAAAACTCAAGAAGAAGATTTTGACATAGTTTACGAAAAAAATTCTTCTATTCCAAAAGGTACAGAAGTTATAAAACAAACTGGAAAGAAAGGTTATAAATGCTCTACTTATAGAGTACTTTATCAAAATGGAAATTTGATTTCTAAAACTTTATTATCTACTGATACATATAAACCACAAAAACGTATTATTCAAACAAACAAATAATTACCAAGAGGATGCACTCCTTTTGGTAATATTTTTTTATTTTCAAAATATTATTAAACATGAAAACATTAAAAATATTTGTATTTAATACTTTAATTTTATTATTTAGTTCTATAATTTTACAAATTATAGGAATGTTTTTTAATATTTATATTGCTAATACTGTAGGTGAAGAAGCTGTAGGTGTATTTTCTCTTGTCATGTCAGTTTATATGTTTGGCATTACACTTGCTTCTGCTGGAATTAATATTGCCACAACCCGTGTAGTCTCTGAAGAACTTGCTTGTAATAATGAAACAGGTGCAAAAAATGCTGCTAAAAGATGTATATTTTTTAGTGTTTTATCAGGTATTGGTGCTAGTATTATATTTTTTATTTTCGCAGATTTTATAACTATTCATTGCTTGCATAATCGCATTAGTAAGGATGTTATTTATTTAATTTGTATTGCTCTTCCTTTTATTGCTATGTCTTCTGCAGTTAATGGATATTTTACTGGTGTAAGGCGTGTATATAAAAATGCTTTTGCTAAGTTTTTCGAAGAATTTGTTAAAATAACTTGTACAGCATTTCTACTAAAATCTTTTATGCCTGATGGAATTGACTATGCTTGTTATGCACTTATTTTAGCAGATGTAATTTCTGAAGTACTTTCTTTTATATATTTATATATTTTATATAGAATGGATAAACGCAAATCTATATCCGAATCTCGTTATAAGGATTTAGATTCATATGATAAACGTATTTTAAGAATTACTATACCTGTTGCACTAACTTCATATTTGCGTTCTGGTTTGTCTACTGCTAAACAACTTATTATTCCATCTAGTCTTCAAAAAAGTGGTATGAATTCTTCTAATTCTTTAATTGCTTATGGTGTTGTTAATGGGATGGCAATGCCTATTATAATGTTTCCTGTAATTCTGGTAACTAGTTTTAGCGGTTTACTTGTCCCAGAGTTTTCTAGGTATTATGTTGAGAGAAAGTTTAAGAAAATAAAAAGTGTTTCAACTATTATTCTTTCTGCAACTTTTATATTTTCACTTTTGGTTGCTATTATTATTTTTATTTTTGCTGATAAACTTGCTATTCTCATTTATGATAAAATAGAAATTGCTAAATATTTACGTATTCTTTCTCCTTTAATTATTATTATGTATCTTGATATTGTTATTGATAGTATTTTAAAGGGATTAGATGCTCAAGTTAGTGTCATGGGAATTAATGTTTTTGATTGCGTTGTTAGTATTGCTTTTATTTATTTTTTAGTCCCTATTCTTGGATTTAGTGGTTATATAATTTCTATTTTTATTAGTGAGGTTATTGATTTTACTCTTAGTGGATATAAATTATTGAAACTTTTGCACTAAAGGGGACGGTCCTTTTTGGTGCATTTTCTATGTTTAGCATAAATGAAAAGTTTATATATTACTATTCCATAGCAAAAACATATTTTGGGTCTTCGTCGGGGGGCTTTGCTTTATTTCATAGTAATATATAAACTTTTCATTATATTTATAAATTTTGAAAAATGCATCAAAAAGGACCGTAGTCTTTAATTAATTCAATTGTATAATGGCATGTGTTATTTTTTCATCTGTACTTTTAATAGTTACAATATGTTTGCCATCTTCAAATGAATATTTACATTTTACAGTATCTCCAAGTTTTATTTCTTTTTTATATGATATTCTAACATTATTCAAATCGCCTTTTATATAGACATCCTCTGGTAATGCCTCATTAGCTAAATCTAAATAATTCAAATTATGCATATGATTATTTACATCTATATCTGCTCTTTTTACAGTATAGTTTATCTCTCTTTCAAAGTTTGATGGTTCTAATATTTTATCAAATTGTTCATTTTCAAATACTTTTTTATCTATTTCAGGGTTATATCTTTCAAGAACTTCATCAGAAACTCTCACAATTTTCTCCTTTTCTGTGTCTAATAATACCCATTTAGATGCTGCAACTGCTATAATCTCTCCTTGCTCATTAGATATTTCAAAATCACGAAATGCATAACATTTTACAGCATGTCTTGACCATGTTTTTACTCTTATTTTTTCTGAATAATCTGGTCTTCTAATAACTTGTAGTCTCCAATCTAGCAATAACCATGTTAAATGTGTTTGTGGTATATCTAATACACCATAACCTGCTATATTTGAATGTATTTCCCCTACATCTTCTAAATCACTTAATATTGCTTTGTTTGTAATTTTATTATCTTGTCCAATTTCTGACAACTTTACTCTGTATTCTTGTTCAACTATCATTTTGTTCAAAATGCTCAAAAGAGGACCGTCCCCTTTTGAGTATAACACTCCTTTCGTATTAATATCCTGGTTTTTCTAATAATTTAAACATATTCTTTTTATATTTTTCTACTCCTGGTTGATTGAATGGATTTACTCCTAATATCATTCCTGACATTGCACATGACTTTTCAAAGAAATATATTAAATGTCCAATTGTTTCTTCTGTTAATTTTGGTAATTCTATTACTATATTCGGAACATCTCCTGATACATGTGCTTCTATCGTTCCTTCCATTGCCTTTTTGTTTACGTAGTCTAATTTTTTTCCTGCTAAATAATTTAATCCATCTAAATTATCTTGTTCTTCTTTTATTTCTATGTCTGAATTTGATTTTTCTATTCTTATTACTGTTTCAAATAAGTTTCTTCTTCCTTCTTGTATATATTGTCCCATTGAGTGTAAGTCTGTTGTAAAATCTACTCCTGCTGGGAATATTCCTAGTTGGTCTTTTCCTTCACTTTCTCCATATAGTTGTTTCCACCATTCTGTGAAATAATGCATTTTAGGTTCATAGTTTACTAATATTTCTGTATTTTTGTATAATTTATACAATATGTTTCTTACTATTGCATATTGATAACATGCATTATATTTTAAATTTGGATCTTCATATTTTACTTGTGCTGTTCTTGCACCTTCCATTAATTTGTCTATATTTATTCCCGCTACTGCTATTGGCAATAGTCCTACTGCTGTTAGTACTGAATATCTTCCTCCAACATTGTCTGGTATTACAAATGTTTCATATCCTTCTTCATTTGCTAATATTTTTAATGCTCCTTTTTCTTTATCTGTTGTTACATATATTCTACTTCTTGCTTCATCTATTCCATATCTATTTTCTAATATTTCTCTGAATATTCTGAATGCTATTGCAGGTTCTGTTGTTGTTCCTGATTTTGATATTACATTTACTGAAAAGTCTTTTGTTCCTATTAATTCTATTAAGTCATTTATGTAGTTTGGACTTAAATTATTTCCCACATATAATATTTGTGGTGCTTTTCTTTTTTCTTCTGATAACATATTATAAAATGTGCTTGTTAGGCTTTCTATTACTGCTCTTGCTCCTAAATATGATCCACCTATTCCTATTACTACTAATATTTCTGATTCTTCTTGTATTTTTTTAGCTGATTGTTTTATTCTTTCGAATTCTTCTTTATCATAGTTTGTTGGCAATTCTAGCCACCCTACAAAATCTTTTTCATCTTTTGCTCTTTTATGTAATTCTTGATGTATTTGCTCTACTTTTTCTTTATATTGCATTACTGTTTTTTGCTCTACTCCTGAATATTTTAGATTTAATTTTAAATTTAACATTTTTCCACTCCTCTTCTAACTTTTTAGTTCATCTATTATTACTTTGTAGTCTGATGCCATTAATATTGATGTTCCTGCAACTAATATGTTTGCTCCAGCTTCTTTTATTCTTGGAGCTGTTTTTAGGTTTATTCCTCCATCTGCTTCTATGTCTATTTCTATATTTTTTCTTTCACAATATGTTTTTAGTTCTGATATTTTTCCTAACATGTCTGTTATTAGCGTTTGACCACCTTTTCCTGGCTCTACTGTCATTACTAAACATACATGTATGTATGGTAAGTATTCATATATTTCTTTTATGTCTGTTTCTGGTTTTATTGATATTCCGACTTTTGAACCACTTTCTTTTATTAGTTGTATGTTTTCCATTATTTCTTCTTTACTTTTACATGCTTCTAAATGGAATGTTATTGTGTTTGGCTCTGCTACTGAAAAGTCTTCTATTCCTTTTTTTACGTCTTCTACCATTAGGTGCACATCTAATGGCAAGTTTGATATTCTTTTTATATATGTACTATATTCTAGCATTTTTTGATATGTGTCTTTTTCTACGAATTTTCCATCCATTACGTCTATATGAAAATAGTCTGTTTTTGATTTTTCTAGTGCTAAAAATGTTTCTGCCTCTTTTCCTTTTTCTACTGTTAATATTGATGTTGATATCTCTATCATTTGTTTTCCTCCTATCTGCTCTTATTTTACTATTACACACAAAAAATAGCAAGTATTTTCTTGCTATTTTTATAATAAACTATTAATGTTATTCTATTACTTTGCATTGCCTGTAATAGTTACTATATATTCTTTATTTGTATTTTTATAAATATATAGAAAAGTTCTCTTCATGAACTTTTTTATTTTTTTTTGTAAATTCCCTTGAATTTATTTCTTTTTTGATATAGTATATAGAAAAATAATGTCTTTTACATAGGAGGATAAAAATGCCAACAAAAACAAAAGAAATAAATGAAGAAAAAGTTAAGCCAGCAAAAAAAGTAACAGCTAAAAAAGAAACTGTAAAAAAAGAAGAAAAAAAGGCAACTACAAAAGCAAGTACCAAAAAGTCAACTGCTACAAAAACTACAACAAAGAAAACAACTACAGCCAAAAAGACCACAACAAAAAAAACTTCAACAGCAAAAACTGTAGCAAAGAAAACAACTGCAAAAAAAGTAGCAACTAAAAAAGCAAAACCAGTTGCTGAAGTAGTGGAATATTATGACTTGCCATATAGATATAATGAAACAATCGTAAAAATTTTGTATCAAACTCCTGATACCCTATTTGTATATTGGGATATATCAGATAAAGATAGAGAAAATTATATAGCTGAATATGGAGAAAACTTCTTTAATATAACAAGACCTGTATTAATAGTACATAATGATACAATGAATTACAGTTTTGAAATTCCAATAAACGACTTTGCAAACAGTTGGTATTTACATATAAATGACAGTAAATGTAATTATAGAGTAGAATTAGGTAGACGTCCTAATTACTATAATGAAGATGCAACAAAAGAAATTCAAGAAAATATTCATACAGATTATATATATGTCTCTGATTCAAATAAAATAGAATCACCAAATGATAGAGTATTATTTTCAACAAACGAAAATAATACAATAAAATTCAGAAATATAAAAAATCAAAATGAAACATCAAAATCATTATATGAAATAGTTAAAAATTTGCCAGCAATGAGAAAAGTAGAAAATATACCATATATAAAAGAAGAATTATTCCAAAAAGTATATGAAGGAATATACCAAAGCGAAGATATTTCATTCTTTGAAAGAATTTCAAATCCAACATCAGGAGGAAATCCTTCATCAGGAAGTATTCCAGTTAAATTTTAGAAGATTAATATGTCGTAGGACTATACTTCCCCTACGACTTTATTTTAATAAAGGAGAAATAATAAAATGCAGAAAAAAGGATATGTAAGTTTCGTATTACATGCACATCTTCCATTTATTCATCATCCTGAAAGTGATGATTATTTAGAAGAATCATGGTTATATGAAGCAATCTCAGAAACATATATACCATTATTACACAATTTTCAAAAACTAGTAGATGAAGGAGTAAATTTTAGAATTACAATGTCTATGACTCCCCCACTACTTTCAATGTTAGACAATAAATTATTACAACAAAAATATATTAGATATTTAGAGCAACTTATAGAATTATCAGAAAAAGAAATAAAAAGAACAGCATATGATAAAAGATTAAATGAATTATCTCATTATTATTATGATAGATATTCAAGTGATTTACACTTTTTTAGAGATGAATGTAAATGTAATTTAATAGAAAAATTTAAACATTTTCAAGATATTGGTGTATTAGAAATAATCACATGTGGTGCAACACATGGATATTTTCCAATATTATATGTAACAGAACAAACAATACGAGCTCAAATCGCTGTAGGTGTTCAAACTTATGAAAGATATTTTGGAAGAAAACCACGTGGAATATGGCTTCCTGAATGTGGATATGTTCCAGAAGCTGATAAATACTTAAGAGAATTTGGAATAGATTACGCAATTGTAGAATCACATGGAATTTTATATGCTGACCCTACTCCTATATATGGAACTTATGCACCAATTGTTTCACCAGAAGGGCTTGTTACATTTGGACGTGATATTCCATCTTCTCAACAAGTATGGAGTTCAATTGATGGATATCCAGGAGATTTCAATTACAGAGAATTTTATCGTGATATCGGATATGAAGCTGATTATGATTACATCAAACCATATATTGCACATAATGGAGTTCGTGTTCATACAGGAATAAAATATTATAGAATTACTGGAAAAACTGAATTCAAAGATTATTATAATTTACAATGGGCTAAAGATTCAGCAGAAAGACAAGCAGGACATTTCTTAGATTCAAGAACTCAACAAATAAATAATGTTGCAGATTATATGGAAGTTCCACCAATTATCTTGTGTCCTTATGATGCAGAATTATATGGTCATTGGTGGTATGAAGGACCATATTGGTTATATATCTTATTTAAAAAGATTTATTATGATGATTGTAACTTTGAATTAATCACTCCATCAGAATATATTGATAAATATCCAAATATTCAAGTATCTTCACCTTGTCGTTCAAGTTGGGGTGCAAATGGATATAGCGGAGTATGGTTAAATCCTACAAATGACTATGCTCATCGTCACTTACATAAAGCTGGTGATAGAATGGTTGAACTTGCACATTCTTTCCCTGATGCTGATGGAATTATAAAAGATGCTTTAAACCAAGCAGCTCGTGAACTTCTACTTGCACAAAGTAGTGATTGGCTATTTATCATTACAAATGGTACTATGGTTGATTATGCAAAAAAACGTATTAAAGATCATATTGGTCGTTTTTCAAAATTGTATTATCAAATTAAAAATAATAAAATTGATAAAACTTTCTTAAAAGATATTCAAGAAAAGGATTGCGTATTTCCAGACATTGATTATCATATTTATAATTAACGCTAAAGTGGACCGTCCCCTTCTAAACAGGACCGTCCACTTTTTAACATTTTTATTTTTTTTGAATATTATAAATTGTATAAAATCTAATTTTTTCGTAGATACTATACAAAATGACATGAAAGGAAGTTATTATGAATTCATTATGTATAAAAACAAATGATGATAGCATTTTAAAGTATTTGCAAAACGAATTTTCTGAATTTAATATGTTAAATGTTTCATTTTCTTGTAATGAATTCAAATTATATAAAAATATAATTATTCACTACACAGGTATTGATACAGAACTTTTTTATACAAAACTTGCAACTATTTTATCTTATCTTGTTATAGATAATTTTGAAGAAGATATTATAAAAAATATTCTTATATCTAACTATTTTTATTTTGATAATACTGAATTTTCTAATATTTTAGACAAATGTAGTGAAAATCTTTGTGATGATGAGTTTTCTCTATCAAATAGGCAAATTTCTTTATTTGATGCATTTTACAATTATATTACCACTCATCATTCTATTGTATTAACTGGTTTTATCAATTTTAGATTATATGAATATAGAAATTTGTTAAATAATTTAGTAGATTTTTCAGTTAATGAATTCATTATTGAAAGAGAATATTTAGAATTTATTTCTCTTGTAAGATTATATGTCAATTCTAAACCAAGTAATTATGGTATAGTCCATATTATTTGTTTTGATTTTGATACTATTTTACTTAATGAAAATCTTGAAATAATTGAGATTAATAAAAATACTTTAAATGCAAAGTATTTATCAGATGTTACTTTTTCTGATAATGACTACATTTTAAATACATTGCTTAATTTACTCCCTAGTAAAATTTTTTTACATGTAAGTTCTCTTTCTTCAAATTCAGAGTTTATTAATACTCTAAAATTGATTTTTGAAGATCGTTTAGAGATTTGTTCTGATTGTAATATTTGTAATTTATATAAAAATATAAATATACATCATAAAAAGTAGCTTTACAGTTGATTAGATAAAGCTACTTTTATAATTTATACTCTTAGCCTAAATGTTTTAGGTGCTAATCTATATGCTAAAATCAGTGATATTATACAATATACACTAGCAAATATTATTGTTGCAATTCCGAAATATGTTGTTGGCAATTTTACTTTCATCATATAATAGCATGCCAAGTAGGTCAACATATTTACAATTGAATATGTGCTACTTTTTGCTTCACTTGCTACATTATAAGGCTGTAACAAATAATACATTACTAAATGATGTATCGAAAAGAATACGCTCATTGATATTATAGATACAAATATTATTAAATAGTCAATATTATTTGTTGTTCCTCCTGTAAAATATAATAACAATGATAATCCTATTCCAATTAAAGTTGCTGGTATTGCATTAATAAATACTACACTTTTTATTCTTTCTTTAAATAGACTTAATATTGATTTTGGACTTCTAAAAAAAGCATATGTAAGCATACTATGGTCACAATTCATAAACATTGATTGTGTAACAGTTTGACCTCTATTTATTAAATACATTATAAATACGAAATATGGTAAAGATGACATTAGTAACTCATTTGTTTTTGTTCTTAATTCTTCATTTATTTGTGTAAAAAATATCATTCCTATTATAATAAATATTATAATATATGATAGCCATTTTACTGATTTACTTAAAATTTTGCTATGTCTTTTTATAAATATTTCATTAAAATATGCATATCCTTTTTTATTACTCGTTGTTTCTGGTGTTATTTCTATTTGTTTTAATACTGTTTCTCTTGCAATTTTTTCTGCATTTTCTTGAGTATTCATACTTGAACTTGTTAGTATTTTTTTATACATTTCTCTATATTTATTAAATTTATTAATAAATATAATTCCAAATAATGCCCCAATTATACTGATTAATTCTATTATAGAAAAGACAAATGGTGTTATGGCTAATCCCAAATATGGTAATAGATATGCTAATATTAGACATGTAAATACTATTCCCCATACAAATTTAACTGGTGTATTTTCATTTACAACTATATTATTTTTTTCGTAACTTTTTAAATTATGTGTGCCTACTAATATTTTTGCACTTGCTATAAAAAATGGTATTATTATACATGCTAATAAACTTAGACCAGCCATTTTTCCAAAAATTATTGTAAATGGCATAAATCCTATTATTACTTTTAATATTGAATACCAGTAATTTGATAATGTATATTGTTTCGCATTCATTCTCATTAAAAACATTGCATAATATTTATCTTTCGTTGGATTGAACATATATGTATTCATAAATGCTCCAGCTATTGTTAGAAATAACATTATATTGAAAAAGTTATTTACCATATTAGTTTTGTATAAACTTAATGGTGTTACTATCATTAATAAAATATATACTAATTTCCAAATAAATATTGAGATTATTTCTAATATCGCACTTATTATATTAGCAAATATTTTTATTCCTCTATTTTGATACAAACTATTTGGTAATATCTTTTTTATTATTGGCAATTGTTTTATAGCATAAATTATTGTATTTACTTTATATGTATTTCGTAATTTAAAGGATAATATAAATGTTTTAAACATTGTTTTCCTCCTTTAATGCTGATATTATTTTGTCTTTTAATTCATTTTCTGCCAAGTTTTCTTTATCTATTTTTTCTAAGATTCCATGATTTAATAATACTATCTCATCACATAAACTTAATGCTAATTCCATAATATGTGTTGAAAATATTATTATATGGTCTTTTTTGATTCCTTTTAGCATCTGTTTCATTTCTTCTGCTACTACTACATCTAATGATGTTAATGGCTCATCTAATAATAATATATTAGGATTTGCAATTATGTTTACTAACATTTGCATTTTGTTTTTCATTCCATGTGAATAGTCTTTTAATAATTTATCTCTATCTTCTTTTTGAATTTTCATAAAGTCAAAATATTCATCAATTGTTTTTGGATTTTGTATTGTTTTTTGATTTATTTCTAAAAAGAATTTTAAGAATTCTCTTCCTGTTAAAAATTCTGGTACTGTTGGAGTTGATAATACATATCCAATATCGTCTATTTCTACTTTTCTTTGTTTTTCATTTTCTTCTATTATAAATTCTCCTGAATCTATTTTGATATCATCATTTAAGCAATTGAAAAATGTAGTTTTTCCTGCTCCATTTCTTCCTAATAATCCATAGATTTTTCCTTTTTCAAATTCAAAGTTTATTCCTTTTAATACTTCTTTTTTCTCAAAATTCTTTGTTACATTTTTTACTATTAGTTTCACTTTATTCCTCCTTAAATATTTATTATCTATCCTAAAAATTCCTTTCTATTATATCTGAAATATGTTCCTAACATTGTTAAAGCTATTATTCCTATACCTATATACACATATTTCATATCAATTGCATTATTCAATATAATGTATCTTGATGATACAAATTCAAATAAAGAAATATCTTTAATTATTTTTACGTTTTCTCCCATATTTCCTATTATTTGCATGAAATATGATAAAAATACTATTCCTATTGATAGACTCATTACTGGTTTTGTCTTTTTAAAAAATGTTGATATGAAAAGCATTATAAAAAATAACATATAATATAATAATATTGGTAATATACTTATCATTAGAAATTGTTTTGTATCAAAATCTTCTCCATTAGATAATGATATCCAATTTATTACTGTTACTATTGTTGTAAATATAAAAATGTTTATTACTCCACACAATATTTTTGATGTTACAATTTTATTCCTACTTACTGGCTTTGAGTAAAGAAATTCTATTGTTTTATCATTTTCTTCTTTTAATAAAATTGTTCCTCCTAATATTGCTGAATATATTCCCCCTATTAATGTTAAAAATATGTATCCTTCAGTTTTAAACCATCCAAATACTGTTTCTATTCCTACTATATCCATATTAAAATTTGCAAGTATTTCTTTTGGCATAGAATTCATCATCTGTTCCAATGCTCCTCTGGATTCTTCTGTTATTAAATTTGGATATATTGCATATATCAATATATAGATTAATATTAATGTAATTGACCATATTATCAAGCTTTTTAAATTTATTTTTAATTCTCTTTTTAACATCTTTTTCCCCTTTTCTATTTATAATAGTGTATAAATATTTCTTCAATATCAATTTCTTGTATTAATAGTTTTGATATTTTATATTTTGAAATTTTTTCTATTAAACTATTTATCTCTTTTGAATATAAAAATTCTATTTTATTTTCCTTTTTTGTAATAACTTGTTCTATTTCTAATTCTTTCTCTAATTTTTCTATTTCTTCAGTTTCTATTTTTACTTTTACTATATTAGTATCTTCTAAACTTTCTATGTTCTCTATTTTTACGATTTTTCCTTCTTTTATTATTGCTACTTTATCACATATTCTTTTTACTTCATTTAATATATGTGATGAAAAAAATATTGTTTTTCCTTCTGCTTTTTCTTCTTCTAATATTTTATAAAATTCTTCTTGCATCAATGGATCTAAACCACTTGTGGCTTCATCCATTATTATAAATTGTGGATTATGCATTAATGCTAATGTAATTCCTACTTTTTTTAGATTTCCTAATGATAATTCTTCTATTTTTTTATTTATATCTATTTCTAATCTTTTTACTAATTTTTCTGTTTTTTGAGTACAATCTTTTTTATAAAAAGAAGCTGAATATTTTAGTAATTTCTTTACTGTTAAATCTTCGTATAAATGAATTTCTGATGGTAAATATCCTATTTCTTGCTTTACTTCATAATTTTTGTTTTCTACTTTTTTTCCATTTATAATTATTTCTCCTGAATTTTTTCTAATCATATTCATTATACATTTTATTGTTGTGCTTTTTCCCGCTCCATTTGGACCTATAAATCCATATACAATCCCTTTTGGTATTTCTAAATTTATATTTTCAATTCCTCTTTGTTTGCCATAACTTTTAGTTAAATTTTTTATTTCTATTGTGTTTTCCATTTTGGAATCCTCCCACTTATTTTTCTATCCCATTTTAACATAAAAGTTTTAAAAAGAATAGCTTTTTATGCTATTCTTCTTCTAAAATTTTATCAGCTTCTTCTTGTGTTAAATATTTATATTTTATCATTTTATTTATTACTTGTTTTTGTCTTTGTTTTGCTAATTCTGGATTCTTAGTTGGTGAATATGCTGAGGGCGCATTTGGAATTCCTGCAAGCAATATACATTCACTATCTGTCATATCTTTTGGCTCTTTTCCAAAATATCCTTGTGATGCTTCTTTTACTGTATAATATCCATCTCCGAAATAACTAGTGTTTAAATATAATTCTAATATAAAATCTTTTTCATACCTCTTTTCTATTTCAAATGCCATAAATACTTCTGCAATTTTTCTTTCCATTTTCTTTTCTTGGGTAAAATATATGTTCTTTGATAATTGTTGTGTTATTGTACTTCCTCCTTCTACAAAACTCATTGCTTTTATATCATTTATTGCTGCTCTTCCTATTGCAATTATATCTATTCCTCCATGGTCATAAAATCTATGGTCTTCTACTGATATTACTGCATTTATATACATTTGTGGCAATTCTGATATTTTTGTATAATTTTCTTTACTTTGTATTTCTTTTACTTTATCTTCTATTGACATTTCTTCTATTGCTGTTTTGTACATATTGTATCCATTTCCTATATAAAGTAGAGCTATACTTGTTAATATCAATAATAGTATAAATAATATTTTAATTATTATTTTTATAACTTTCATTTTTCTCAACTCTCTTTCTATATTTAGTATACAATATTTTTCGACATTTTGCCATTGATTTTTGTTACATAATTCTTACATTTTTGTCATAATTAAAGAGTACATTTTCATGTACTCTTAACTTTGATATTATTCATAATTTCTTGTAACTTGATATTCTATATGGTCTGCAGTTTCAGCTATTCCAACCATAACTCCACTTCCATTTACTGCTTTTTGTTTTTCTTCTTTTAATTCTTCCGCTTTATTTATTAATTCTGTAATCTGTTCATCTGTAAAATCATTTTTATTTGATTTTATTAATAATTTAAAATATTCTAATGCTTTTTCTTGTTTTCCACTTGCTATTTCATAATATACTGAAATTGTATGTACAATATCATTTTCAGGATTTCCTGTATATTCTTCTGGTTTTACATAGCAATATATGCCATCTTCTATCATATACCAATATAACTGATCTTCTGATGTTGAATTTGCATCTTCTTTTGCTTGGTTTTCAAGGCCTCCGTCCATTATTTCAGTATTAAATTTTGCTACTGCTGTATTTACATTTTCTTTTTCTATTGTTCCATATTCTGCTATCATATCATCTAGTTGTTGTTGCTGTTTTTCTATATCTTTGTCTAAAAAATAGTTAACTCCAAAATAGATTCCAACACTTAATATTATAAGTACAAGTAATATAATTGTAGATTTTTTCATACATTCCCCTCCTAATAATTAATTTAAATTATTTATATCATATTAATTATTAGTTGTCTACTTATATTTCTTTTTTCATATAAATTTTGCAAGATAATTTATATGATAAGAAATACATTAATAATATTACTGCAATTAATATATATGTTCCAAAGTTTTTAATAAATCCTAATATCTGATTTGTATCAAATTGAATACTTAGTCCTGCACTTGTTATTAAAAATACTAATCCTCCTATTAATGCTCCTATTAGTATAATTAGTACAAACATCTGAACTCTACCTTTTTCTGCTCCCCATTTATATATACTTGGTATTTGTATAGCTTCTACTAAACTTATTCCAAATACTCCTCCTAGTACCATTGTTAATATTGGCTCAATATCTGGTATTTCGCTATATACAATATAGTTTATTCCATATGTTGCAATTATTGAAATTATCGCCCCTAATACAATCATTCCAATAATTAATATATATTTTGCTTTTACCATTTCTTTTTTATTTGTAGGAAATGTTAATAAATATTTATCTGCTTTAGATATTTCATCATAACTAAATGTTGATAATCCTATCATTCCTATTGCTGTCATTAACATTATTGGCATAAATGTTAATGAACTTTTACTTGATACTCCTAAACCTATAAATACCACTATTACTATTAAAAGTGAAAATTTATAATGTGATAAATTTAACAAGTCTTTTACTATAAGTCCTTTTATTCCATTCATTCTATTTTTCCCCCTTTATATATATTAACATGATGTCTTCTATTGTTGGCTTATCTATTATTTGTATGTCATATTTTCTTCTAAATTCATTTTTGTTTTCTACTAATATTTCATATTCATATCTGTTCTTTTTATATTTTAAATAATCTGCTTTATTTATTTTTTTGAATTCTTGTTCAGAACATTTTACTATTCCATATCTATCTAATAATTCATCTTTTGTTTTTGTTAATACTATTTCACCATTATTTATAAATGTTATATAATCTGCTATATGTTCTAAGTCTGATGTTATATGACTTGATACCAATATTGCATGTTCTTCATCTTGTATAAAGTCTTGAAATATGTCTAATATTTCATTTCTTGCAACTGGGTCTAGTCCTGATGTTGGTTCATCTAGTATTAATAATTTTGGATGATGTGATAATGCTACTGCTATTTTTAATTTCATTTTCATTCCACTTGAATAGTCTTTTGATATTTTGTTTTTTGGTAATTTAAATTCTTCTATATATTTGAAATATAGTTTTTCATCCCAGTTTTGATAAAAGTTTTTCATTATTTTGTTTATGTCCATCGGATTTAAATATTCTGATAAAAAACTATCATCTAAAACTACTCCTATATCTTGTTTTATTTTCTTTTCTTCTTTTTTATTGTCTAGTCCAAATATTTTTATTTCTCCACTATCTGTGTTTATTATGTTTAATATTGCTTTTATTGTTGTTGTTTTTCCTGCTCCATTTTCTCCTATTAATCCCATTATCATTCCTTTTGGTAATGATAAATTTACATTTTTTAATTGAAAGTCTTTATACTTTTTGTTTAAGTTTTTTACTTCTAGTATCATTTTAATTTTCCTCCTCATATAAAATTTCTATTATATTTTGTATTTCTTGTTTTGATATATTACTTATTTTTGCTATTGATACTGCTGTATCTATTAAGTTTTCTATTTTTTGAAGTTGCTCTTCTCTTATTAGTTCTATATTTTTGTTTGCTACATATGTTCCTTTTCCTGGTATTGTTTCTACATATCCTTCTTTTTCTAATTCTTCATATGCACTTTTTGTTGTTATTACACTTATTCTTAAGTCTTTTGCTAAGCTTCTTATTGATGGCAGTAGTTCACCAGTTTTTAATTCATTTGATACAATTTTGTTTTTTATCTGTTCTTTGATTTGCTCATATATTGGTGTATTACTTGAATTACTTATTATTATATTCATCAAAATTTTCTCCTTTTTTATTCTGTATATATACAGTATATACAGTTAATATAAATTTGTCAATACTTTTTTGAAAAAATTATTTTTAAACAAAAAAAATTAGAGTAACTCGTTTGAATTACTCTATACTACTTGTAATTTGAGGGCTACTAATTAAATATCTAGTCCTATCTCTCATTGTTTATCATTTTTATTTTTTAGTAAATAAATTGCTAGACAACTCATTCCTATTCCTAACATAGTAATAGCATTATTCATATCAATTTGTTTCAATATAGAAGTAACTATTATGCAAATTCCCATTGCTAATCCGATGCCAATCAATACTATATTAACAATTTCATCAATTTTATTATCTTCCTTTTTAGATTGAGCATTTAACAACTCTTCTACTGTTATGCCTAAAAGTTCTGCTAATTTTGGAATAGAATTAACATCAGGACAAGATAAATTTCTTTCCCACTTTGACACAGCTTTATCTGTTACATTCATTTTTTCTGCTAAATCATTTTGTGTCATTCCTTTTTCTTTTCTTAAAGAACTTATCATTTCTCCGATACTTTTATTTGACATATAAATCCCTCCTTTGTTAATTCTATTGTAATATTGCTTTTTTAAAAACTCAACCGATAGTTAGTTTACTTTACTAAACCTTTAGTTTAGTTTTAGTTTATTACACAACTTACTATTTTTATATGTTTCAGAATATCATAAATGAGAGTAATTATCAATATAACTACTCCCATTAAAATTTGTCTCTTAGATTATTTATCAAAATAATCCTTTATTCCATATACTCTATATGCATTTTGAGTTGTATATTTTATAACATCCTCTTCTAATAGACCTTTTATTTCTGATATTTTTTTGACAATATAATTTAAGTATAGTGAATTGTTTCTTGAATGTTTTTCGAATGGTTCAGGTGGCAAAACTGGACTATCTGTTTCTATAACAATTTTATCAATAGGGGTTATTTTAACTGTTTCTTGTATATCTTTATATCTTGTCACAGGTCCTCCTATTCCTAAATAATAACCCATATCGATAAACTTCTTTGACATTTCTGGTGTTCCAGAATAGCAATGCATTATCCCTGTTTTTTTAACTCTATATTCTTTTAATATTTTTTCTACATCTTCGTGTGATTCTCTCGAATGTATAATTATTGGTAAATCATATTTATTAGCTAATTTTATTTGTTCAATAAAATACTTTTTCTGCAATTCTATAGGATAATTAAAATGATAATCCAAACCAGTTTCTCCAATTGCAACTAACTTTGACTCCTTATTTTTTAATTCGTTTTTTACTATTTGTTCAATTAAATTCACTGAAATTTCTTTTTCTACTTCCATAGGATGTATTCCTAATGAATAATACATATATGAATATTTATTGGCATATTCTATAACTTTGTTAGCTGATTCTATATTTATACCTATATTTACAAGTCCACAAATTGTTTCCTTAAATTTATCAAATAATTCTTCTCTATCTTTATCAAATTCTTTCCAATCATAGTGAGCATGAGTATCAAAATATGACATATTATCTTCCCCCTTTTTCGTTTATATTATAATTCTAAATTTTGAAAAAGGCAAGATGTCATTTGACACCTTGCCTCATTACATATCAGTTCTTAGAAAAGCCCGGATAGAGTTGTTCTGCTAAATCAAGCATCTCATCAAAATTTCTTCTATGCCACAGATCATACACAGCAACCCAGTTACTCTGTTTCTCTATGTTGTGATAATTCTGACCAATCACATCAAAATGCAGTGACTCAAACATATGAACCACAATCTTGTTGTGAATACGGGTTTGGATATATGCATAGTCATATTTCTGTGCTTTAAGTTCTTCCAGAACTTGCAACAAAGCTTCCTTAGCATATCCTCTTTTCTGACAATTGGGAAACACATAGATTCCATTAATCTTGGCACATTTAGCCGTTGAAAAATGAATCATCATGTATCCTACTGTTTCTCCATCGTCGTTGAGTTCATAAATAACTCTTGTTCCATCTTTGAATGTTGCTTCGTTCTTCTGAATCCATGTTGAGTAATATGGATACTCTCCTATAAATTCTTCAGTCAAACTCCGCAATCCCTCTTGAATTCTTTCAGTTTCTTTCAGCTGTATGATTTTCATCTTGCATGCTCCTTTCTGTTATTCGTCAGCATCATAATTCCAAATGTTCAAATGTCCTTTTGCAGGAATTGGTTCATCAAGAACTTCTACATCTTCCAAAATCCAAGCATATCTTCCTAAGCTATATTCTCCGCATAAGAATTCTTGCTTGTCTTTCTGAATTCTGTCCAAAAATTCCTGATCCATATATACACAATCTACCAATTTGCATTTGCATATAATGTTACCATATCCCATAGGAACATTAGGAATTAACTTCAGTAGTTCAATTGTGTGTTCATCACTCCTTTTGATTTTTTTGCTACTTGCATGGATATAAAGTTCACCCCTATAAGATGTTTTCCAACTTCTTGTTTCGATGACCTTTTTGCCCTCTTTGATAAGAGTTGCCCATGGTTCAATTAAGCTTAATACCTTCATACTTTCTGACACCTTTCTAATTGATATGCATTTCTTACATGGAAAGAACTTCCATATTTGTATTATACTATATAATTCTTTTAAATTCAACATTTACATAATATTTTTATAATAATCATACTATGTTATATATTTTCTATGAGAATTTTTTACATTATTTTGATTTACCATAGCATATTCCATTGTTGTATCTATTTTTATATGTCCTAATAATTTTTGTACTTGCTCTATTGGCATACCTTTATCAATAGCCATAGTAGCCATTGTTCTTCTAAATTTATGTGGATGTACTTTATTTATATTTGCTTCTTTTCCTAAATTTCTGATAATAATTTCAATTCCTGATATTCCTAATCTGTTATATGGTTTTATTAATGATACAAATAATGCTTCATTATCATCTGTTCTAGTCTCCAAATATTTTTCTATGTACATTTTACTTTTGGCACTAAAATATACTTCTCTTTCAGTATTTCCTTTTCCTAAAACTATACAACTTCTTTCTTGAAAATCCATATCAGAAATATTTAATCTAGTTAGTTCTCCTACTCTCATACCAGTAGATATTAATAGTTCTAATATTGCTAAATCTCTTACATTTGAACAAGTATCTCTTAGTTTTTCCAAATTTTCATCAGTTAAAGTTTCTTTAACTCTTTTGGTGGTCTTTACTTTGTGTATTCTTCTAACAGGACTTTTTACAATATAATCTTCATTTTCTAACCAAGCAAAGAAACTTGATAATGTTCTTCTGATATTGTCTATTGTTACCATTCCTGCTTTAGAACTATTTTTGTAATCAGCTAAATAATCTCTTAATATTTCAGTAGTAATTTCTTCAATTGGTAAGTTTACTTTTTCTAACATTTTAGTTATATTATCCTTGTAGTAATTTAAAGTTCTTATTGAACATCCTTCAATTTCTTTTGAAGAAATAAATTTATTTAATAATTCTTCATTATTGTGTTGTATTGCTTCTCTTTGGCTTTGCTCTAATATTTCTATTTGGTAATTTAAACATATTTCTGTTAGTATTTCTTTTAACATTTTTCTTTGGTTATTGTCTAAAAAGTTTTCAGTCTTATCAATTACTTTTTCTACAAATAACTCTCTCAAATAAATTACCTCCTTACACTTTAAAATATCGCAATATAGAACTACAACTATATTATACAATATTTTGCTTATTTTACATAATTCAAGAAGGTTATGAGAAATTTTACCTTATTTTTATTAAAAATGAGCATATCAAAATTAATATACTCACTCTAAATCCTATACATTTATTTACTTTTTTTATTTAAATTTAAAAATACAACCTGCCCTACAAATTTTTACTTGTTTTTAATATCATAAAACAGAGTAATTATAAATATAACAAGCATCATTAAAATTTGTTATTCAATCCAAGAACTCAAAAGAAATTCGTTGAATAATTTAAATTTTCCACTAATTATTTTGTTTAATCGTATATCACTATCTTCCTCTTGTTGTTTTATATATTCATATTCAATAATATATCCTATTCCATATATCCTTTTCTTTTGTAAATTACTTTCTACATTCACATCAATATCAATAGCTCCTAAATTAATTAGTGGATATACTCCAAAATTGTTGTTAAATCTAATTAATTCAATTCCAACATATAGCACGTAACAAATAACAATTGTAACAAAAACAATTCCAATAATTTTTAATTTTTTCATAGTTTCCCCCTACCAATCACTATTTGTCATTAAATATATATTAATACTATCAGTCATTTATAATTGATTCTTTTCCTATTACTCTTCTGTTATCTCCAAGAACAACTCTTCTAATGAGCCATTTTCTTTAAATTTTTCTTTCATTTCATCTAGTGTTCCTACAAATACTAATTTTCCTTTATTTATTATTCCTACTCTATCACATAATTTTTCTGCAACTTCTAATATGTGTGTTGAGAAAAATACTGTTTTTCCTGATTTCGCATGCTCTCTCATCATTTCTTTTAAGTCATAAGATGATTTAGGGTCTAGTCCTGTCATAGGCTCATCTAATATCCAATTTTTTGGTTCTGATAATAATGCACCACATATTACTATTTTTTGTCTCATTCCATGTGAATAACTTTGAATTGGATTATTTAATTCATTATATATTTCAAATTTTTTTGTTAATTCTTCTATTTTTTCTTTTCTTTTTTCTGTTGATACTTCATAAACATCTGCCATAAAATTCAAGTATTCTATCCCTTTTAATTTCAAAAACATATCTGGATTATCTGGAACAAATCCAAAATTCTTTTTAGCTTCTAATGGATTATCAGTTATACTTTTTCCATCTATTAGAACATCTCCTTCATCTGCATCTAGTATTCCTGTAATTATTTTTATTGTTGTTGTTTTTCCTGCTCCATTTGGTCCTAAAAATCCGAAAATTTCTCCATTTTTTATTTCTAAATCTAAGTTGTCAAGTGATTTTTTTCCTTTTACATATGATTTTGATACATTTTTGATTTCTATCATTTTTTTACCTCTCCTAATTTTTGGTTTACATCTACTTTCAATATTGTATATAATACTGAAAATGTTGGTACTGCTACTAACATTCCTATTATTCCAAATAGACTTGCTCCTACACTTACTGCAACTAGTACCCATATTCCTGGTAATCCTATTGATGTTCCTACTACTCTAGGATATATTAAGTTTCCTTCTACTTGTTGTAATATTATTATAAATATTATAAATGTTATTACTTTCATAATATCTACAGAAGCTATTAATACTGCTCCTATTGCCGCTCCTATAAATGCTCCAACTATTGGTATTAGTGCTGTTACTCCAATTAGCACTCCTATTTGCATAGCATAAGGTATTTGTAATATTAACATTCCTATTGTACATAAAACTCCTAAGATTACTGCTTCTAAACATTGTATTGTTAAGAAATTTGCAAATGTATTTCTTGTTAATCTTGCTATTCCAAGTATTTTTCTTACTTTTTCTTTTTTTACATATGCAAATAATATTTTTGTGAATTGTTTTTGTAATTTTTCTTTACTCATTAATATGTATATTGCAAATATTATTGCTATTACTGTTGTTGATATAGCACTTACAAAGTTTCCAACTATTGAGATTGATGATGTTATAAATCCTGTTACTATATTTATTATTTCTTGATTTATTGATTCTTGATTTATATTTAAGTATTCCATTATACTATCTATCTGCCCACTTCCTAATGCATTTTTTATGTTCTCTGTGTATAGTGGTAATTGCTCAATTAACAGTTGCGCTATGTCTATTAATTTTGGTAATATTAAATTTATTATTAATGTTACTATTAATATTATTATTATTATTGATAATATTAATGAGATTATTCTTGCTATTTTCTTTCTTTTTTTCTTTTTAGTTAATTTGTTTTCAAAAAATCTCATTGGGATATTTAATATAAATGCTATTATTCCACCTATTAAAAATGGTGATAATATTTTTATTATAGTATTTAAGAAGTTTCCTAATGTTCCTAAATTATTTAACCCCCAATATACAACTATCGCAATTAGTATTATTTTTAACCATTTTCTTGTTTCTTCTTTTTCTTTCATATCATCCCACCCTTTCACTTTTTTTGATTATATCACATAAATTAGTTTATTTCTATAGATTGAAGAAATTCATTTATAAAATTAAAACTATACAGCATTCTCTTATTTTTGAGAAATTTGTATAGTTCTTTATTCTATATTTTAAAATTATTTACCCTAATGCAACATCTAATATCATCATTAAAGAAAATCCTAATATTAAACCAATCGTTGCTAAATTCTTATTTTCTTTTACTGATTCAGGTAATAACTCTCTAGCTGCAACTGCGAGCATTGCTCCTGCAGCAAATGCAAGTAAGAATGGTAATATAGTTCTAATTTTCATTACTAATATTACTCCAATTACTGCTGATATTGGTTCAACTATTCCTGATGCCTGCCCAAGGAAAAAACTTTTTGTTCTTGAAAAGCCTTCATTTCTTAATGGTAGTGATACTGCTGCACCTTCTGGAAAATTCTGAATTCCTATTCCAATAGCTAGCATAACTGCTCCTATTAATGTCATCCCAGGAACTTGACTTGCTATTCCTCCAAAAGCCACACCAATAGCCATTCCCTCTGGTATATTATGAATTGTAATTGCAGATATTAATAATATACTTCTTTTTAGTGATTCTGCACTTCTAGAATTTTTTTGATTTTTTAATACTTTATCTAAAAATTTATCTGATAACAGTACAAATAGGCTTCCTACAATAAATCCTGTTGCTGGCAATATCCATTCTATGTATCCTAATTCACCAGATAATTCTATTGCTGGAGCAAGTAATGACCAAAATGATGCTGCAATCATGACTCCTGCACTAAATCCTAATATTGTATTTAATATTTTCTTATTTACATTTTTAAAAAAGCAAACTACAAGTGCTCCTAATGCTGTTATTCCCCACGTAAACATTGTTGCAATTAATGCTTGAAGCGTTGGGTGTAAATGTTCTAACCAATCCAATCTTGTTCACCTCACATTACATAATATGTGTATATGTAATATTATGATACAAGATTTTCAAATTTTATTCTTTTAAATAATCTAACAATCCATCCATTTTTTCTTGAATATCACTTTTTCCTAAATCATACATTTCTTGGATTTTGTCGATATCTCTTTCTATTCTTTTTATTCCAACTGTTCTTGAAGGTCTAATTACAAAAATCTTCTTTTCTTTTTCTAATTGAATTACTTTTTCTACTTCTTCATTGTACATTTTATATCTATTATTTATTGTTTCTACTAGTTTAGGATATTTACGATAATATATTTCTGGAATTTTTTCATTACCTTTTTTCTTTCTATATTCAATTGGTCTAGTGAGAATTACTACAACTCTATCAAATCCCATACTCATTATTTTTTCTATAGGAATACTATCTGATATTCCTCCATCTAAATATTTTTTATCTTTTATAATTACTGGTTTTGATACATATGGCATTGAACCTGGCTCCGCCTTCAAGCAATAAACCAGTTTTCATATTTACCTCCACTATTTTGTAATTATTAGAAAGTCTCCTATTTGATGACTATTTTCTACATTTTCATATTGTTTCTTTTCTATATCAACTATTAATACTTCATCTTCTCCTATGTTTTTAATTTTTTCTTTAAGTTCATTTTCATCTCTTATTTCTTTATATTCTTTATTTTCATCATGATTAAATTGTATATATAATTCTAAACATCCATCATTTTTTATATTATCATATAAAACTGTTTTTTGTTCTAATGTTTCTACATAATCTAATGATTGGAAAAATCCTCTTGAAAAAGTACCTGATTGGTCTACAACTTCTGTGTAATATCCATAGAAGTATATTGTATATGCTATAAATATTGCTGTATATAATACTCCTACACATATTGCATAAACTTTTTTATATTTTATCTTTTGATATCCTTCGTAAATTCCTATTCCTGCTAATATTAATATCACATACCAAATTGAATTTAATCTATTTATATTAGCCTCGTTTACTATAAAACTTGTTAATATACTTGTACTCAACCATGTAATAAGCATAACAGATGAAATATTTTTCTTATCTTGTTTTAAATCTTTTATTGTTTTTATTATTCCTACTACTGCAAATATGATTGTTATTCTATATGTTGCGCCAAATAATTTTGGAGAATTCCATTCTGCGCCATCAGTTTGAGCAATTATTACTTTTAATGTAGAATTTATATTTTTTCCTAACTGTTGTAATGGATTTGGGCTGAAAAATACCATATCTTGTTTTCTTGATAGGCTTTCATAATATGGAATTGTAATAGGTCCTATTTGCATATTTCCTTCTATTTTTAACACATTTTTTGCAAACATTGTTACTAATGGACTTGCTAATATTAAGAAAATGGCTATACATATTATAATATCTTTTACTGTTACTTCTTTATTTTTTATTAAATATATTGCCATTACTAATAAAAATATTGGTACAAAATATATTGCAATTCCATAACAATATAAGCTTATTGCAAAAAATACCATTGACATATATAAAATTGATTTTTTATATTTTGTTATTCCTGTATAAAATATGTCTATTGCAAATAATAAAAAGTGTGGAAACATATTACAATCTAATGCCCAAACTGATTGTAATATTTGCCATGGACAAAAAGCTACTAATGTTAATCCAATTAATGCTATATCTTGATTTTTAGTTATTTTTTTAACTAAATCATAAAATACAAATAATGCAATTATACTAACAAGCAGAATTGGAAGTCTTATCGCAAATAAAGTATATCCAAATATTTTTATACTTAATGCCATTAAATATAATAATACTACACTTTGTCCTCCCCAGCCATGCAAATAAACAGGAAAGCTTATTCCTCCAATATCTTTTCCTGTTTCTGCAATTGCTTTTGCATTTACAACTGTCATTATTTCATCACTATTCATTTCTTGCAATAGTGTTGGAAAATTATATATTCTTAATGCTATTCCTATAATGATTATTATCCAAAATATTATTGTTCTTTTTTTCATTTGCTATTTCCCCTCTATTTTTTATGACAATTATAACATTAAATATTAAATTATTCTATAGTTCAACATAAAATTCTATATATTCATCATCATTTTTGACATAAATTTTTCCGTTGTGTAATTCTATAATTTCTTTTATAATTGCAAGTCCTAAGCCTGTACCACCTGTACTACTTGTTCTTGATTCATCTCCTCTATAAAATTTATCAAATAGTTTTTCTAGTTTATAATCTGGTATTTTATCTCCTTTATTTCTAAATACCATATTTATTTTATTTTCTGATTGTTCTACTATTATTTGAATTTCAGTATTTTCATAACTATAATTTATTGCATTTTTTAATAAGTTTCCAAATGCTCTCGCTAACTTATCTCCATCACCTGTATAATATATATGTTCAGGCATATCTGTTTTACATTCTAACTTTCTTTCTTGTAACATTGGATAACATTCATCTATTAATTGTTCTATCAATATTGATAAATCTATCTGTTTTTTATTTATTATCATATTATGCAAATTATATCTTGTTATTTCAAAAAATTGATTTGTAAGTTCTTCTACTCTTAATGCTTTATTAAGTGCTATATCTACAAATTTATCTTGCATTTTAGGGTCAATTCCTTTTTCCTCTTTTAAAAATGTTAAATATCCTATTACAGAAGTTAGAGGTGTTTTTAAATCATGTGCCATATACATTATTAAATCATTTTTCTTAGTTTCCGCTTCTTCTGCTTCTTTTCTTGATTTTACCAATTCTGTTCTTATTTCATTTAATTTTATTTCTATTGGTGCCAAACTTATAGGTAATTTTATTGACTCTTCTGGATTTTTTGTTATTTGATCCATTGCTGTTATTATAATTACTAGATTATTTGTTGTATTTCTTATAACTATATATGTTATTACTAAAAATATTATTGCAAATGCAATACTCATCATAATTAGTTTATTTTGTACAAAGAAATAATAAATTGAATTATCAAAATTATATAATGAATCAGCAATAGAGTCATTATATATTCCATCAACTAAAATAATAAGCAAAATCATTACAATTGCAGAATATCCAATTATCTTTCCTACTGCTTTTAATGCAATATTACTTTTTATTTTTTCAAATTCTTTTAAGTTACTCAATTTTATATCCAACTCCCCAAACTGTTTTTATATATTTAGGATTTTTAGTATCTTCTCCTAATTTTTCTCTTATTCTTCTTATATGTACCATTACTGTATTATTGTTTTCTAAATATTTTTCTTTCCATACTTTTTCAAACAGTTCTTCTGAACTTACTACATTTCCTCTCTTATTTGCTAGATATAATAATATATCAAATTCTATTGGTGTTAAATCTACTTCTTTTCCATATAATAGACATTTATGCTTATCTCTACTTATTTCTAAGCCTTCTATAAATATTTTATCTTCTTCGTTTTCACCATTATATTTTTTATATCTTCTTAGTGCTGATTTTACTCTTGCCATCAATTCTAATGGATTAAATGGTTTTGTTATATAATCATCTGCTCCGAATAGTTAGCCCTGTTATTTTATCTGTATCTGCTATTTTAGCAGTTAACATTATTACTGGAAAATTTAAGCTTTTTTCTCTTATCATTTTACATATTTCAAATCCATCTTTTCCTTTTATCATAACATCTAATATTGCTAAATCTAATTTTGTCTCATTTATACATTTTATTGCTTCTTCTGATTCATAAAATTTGTATACTGTGTAATTTTCGTTTTTTAAATATAATTCTACTAAATCCGCTATTTCTTTTTCATCATCTAATACTAATATGTTCATTTTAACCCCTTTTTTATAGTAACATATTAGCTTCCAAATTACAAATTATTTTTCAAAATGTAAGAAAAAGTTAAGATTTATTTAATAGTTTCTTAAAACACTTTTATTTTATGAGTTGTATAATTTAGATAGTTTAAGGGGGGCTTTCATATGAAAAAAATTAAGAAGAAAAAATTAAGTTTTAAAAAGATATTTTTAGCAATTATATTATTAGTGATATTTATTTATTTTGCTAATTCCGATAATGAAATTGTTACATCAATTTCTAGCAAAAGAGTTATAAAACATGATAGTATTTCAAGTTATTCTGGAGTTGGACAAGAAAAAGTTTCAAATCAAGATGGTTATTTTACTACTTTTACAACTGAAAATGGAAAAACTTATAAAGAATATAAACAAAATGGTTCTTCTTCTTGGAGTGAAAATTCTTATTGGGGTGGTACTATGGCAGAAAATGGTTGTGGTATAACTTCTCTTTCAATAATTTTAAGTGGTTATAATAAAAATGTAACTCCAGAAGATTTAAGACAAAAATATTATCCAGTTTTGGCAACTGAAAAAATATCATCTGTACTTACTTCTTACGGAGTTGAAAATACTGATTTTTATTTTGATTCTGTTCATTTGTCAAAAGATTATATTATAGAACACTTGCAATCTAATAGACCTGTTTTAGTTTGTGTATGGAATAAGCCTTATGATAATCGTTGGACAACAGCTTCTCACTACATGGTTTTACTTGCTACTGATGGTAATGATATGGTTTATGTTTCAAATGCTAATGGTCTTGAAAACGATAATAAAAGTTCTGGTTGGTATAATATAGATGAAATTACTCCTTTTCTTGCTAAAGCTTTATTTGTTGAAACTGATTAAAGAATGGTGATAATAATAACACCATTCTTTATTAATTTATTTTCTATATACATATTTAGAAATTAATTTCCCAAAATATTTTTTCATCATTTCCATATATTCTTCTTTGCTCACCATAACATTATTTGAGCTATAACATAATGTTTCATACATTACTCCAGCTTCTTTTACTTTATAATTTAAATCTTTAAATCCACTTTTTTGATAAAACTTTTTTCTTTTTAGTCTTTGTTCATTATTAGTACTCTTGGAATCTATTTCTTCAATATTTAATACAATTCTATGATTATCATATTTTTGTTTTATTGAATCTAATACTTTAGTTCCATATCCTTGTCCTCTCAAATTTTCATTTATTGCTAAGTAAAATATAAAAACTATGTCTTTGTGATATATACTATATATCATTCCAACAAATTTTTCTTTATCATAAATACCATAAAAATCAGCATTTTCTTTTTTGGCTAATCTTTTTAATAGCCAAAAAGGCACTCTTTCATTTGCTGGAAATGCACTCTTATATAATTTTTTTATGTCTTTGTTATTTTCTCTTATATCTACAAAATTTAAATCTGCCATTTATATGCTCTCTTTCTAAAATTTTATACTTCTCTTACAACTTTACAAGGATTTCCATATGCAACAACATTTGATGGAATATCTTTTGTAACTATACTTCCTGCTCCTATTGTTACATTATCTCCAATTGTTACACCTGGTAAAATTACAACATTTCCACCTATCCATACATTATTTCCTATTTTTATTGGTTTTGCATATTCATATCCTTTATTTCTTAATTTATGGTCTACTGGATGTCCTGCTGTGTAAAAACCACAATTTGGTGCTATAAAGCAATTATCTCCAAATTCAACTTTTGCCGCATCTAAAATAGTACAATTATGATTCATGTAAAAATTTTCTCCAACAGTTATATTATAACCATAATCACACCAAAAATTAGGTTCTATATAAATTTTTTCTCCTGTTTTTCCAAATAATTTTTTTAATAACTTTTCTCTATTTTTTAAGTCTGATGGTTTTAAATTGTTGAATTCATGACATTTTTCTTTTGCTTCCTGTCTTTCTTTAAACAACTCCTCATTATAATTTGCATCATACAATTCTCCTGCTAACATTTTTTCTTTTTCTGTCATAATTGACTCCTTTCTAATTTATAGATTATTGTTTGTAGTTCATCTGAATCTTTTATCATTTCACAATGATTTAATTCAGTATAATCCATAATTTTATTTATTATTTCATTATAATTTAACCACTTCTTGATACTTACAATTACTTCATCTTGTATTTCTGTATCATCTTTTAATATTTCTAAAGAGTCTTGGTTCGCATTTATTATAAGTGTTTTTTCATATATCAAGAATTCTGGTAATGAACTTATATATGTAAAATTATTATCCCATATTGATATTAGTTTTGAATCTTTATTTTCTTTTGCTGTTTCTAATATTTCGTCATATCCTTTTATTAAAAATCTTGGCTCACTCGTTATAAGTCCATAAATACTTAATAAACTTACAATAATGGTTAAAGCCGTAGTTATAATCTTTTTGTTTTTTATGATTTTGTTTAATATACCTTCTGATATTAGTATTACAATTAAACTAAATAATGGGATTATAAATGCTATATAACGAATTATTGTTGTATTTGCCATCTGTGGTGCAATTAAGCATATTATTAAATATGATGCTAACGTTGGAATCACTATAATATTTATATATTTATTTTTTGTGAATATATATCCTATTATTAATGCTACAATAATAATTAGCCCTATTTTTTCTGATATTGAGAATGAATAACACATTTCTTTAAAATACATTATCATTCTTTCTACAAAATTAGTTTCTAATTCTGCTCCCATTCCTCTATATGAAAAGAATATATGATATATTGAAGCAGGAAATATAATTATTCCTATAATTGCACTTATTATATGATATTTTATATACTTCTTTAAATTATCATATTTCTTGTTTTTTATCAATATTATAATAAATATGATAAATTCAAAAAATGCGAATATACAAAAATAATATTGTGTTAAAAATCCACATATCGTAGTAATCATCAGAGCATTTCTATTCTTTTTATCTATCTCAAAATCATTTTTTATTATTTTTATATGTATGTACAATGATAATAAAACAAAAAATGTTAACATCTGATACATTCGTAAAAACATCATTATTGAAATCGAGCCAATACTTAATCCATATAATATTATTATTGGTATAGTTAAATATTTTTTATCCAATATTATCAAAATTTTTCTTATTACAATAAATGATAATATTAAAAATATTAGGTTTATTGTAAATATTATATATTTTGAAAATACTCCAAAAAATATTGTTGATACTAAATGTACTGTAAAATAAAATAATGGTGGATGTACATCTCTACTTTGATTATAATATACACTAGCATAGTTGAATATATCGTCTTTTCCTATTGTCAAATACTGTTTTGCATCTTCTCTAGTTTTCCAAACAGGTACTTCTTGTTCTACCTTTGTTTCATATTTTTCCATGAATTGGTCAGGATTTTTTAAATAGTATATCGTCTGCTCAATTGTATTTTCTTTTAATATTTCATCAAATATAATCTGATTTACTTCATCTTTGGGTCCATATCTTTGAAATACATTGTCATATTTATAATTACTACTTCCATATGAAAATATCTCATCTTCGTGAAATCCTTCTTTTTGACCGATCCAAAATAACATTACTACTGATATTATTACTATTGTTATTATAAATAATATTTTTTCTTTCATTTTTATTCCTTTTTATTCTTTATTTCTAGTATTTCTTCTTTAGCTAATCCTGTATATTCAATTATTTTTTCAATAGGAGTGTTTATTAATAAAAAACCTTCTACTAATTTTTTTCGCACTTCATCTATTTTATTTTCCTTTTCAGCTAATGCGTTCTTTTCCGCATCTAATGCATTTGTTCTTTTATCTAATGCATTTGCTCTTTTATCTAATGCACTTTTTTCTGCATCTAATTTATTTTTTATTTCAGCCAATACCCTATTTCTATTTCTTTCATCCATCATAATTTTTCTTCTAAATTCTATTTCTCTTCGTATTTGTTCATTTTCACTTATATATTCTAATTTTTCACATGCTTCTTTTAATTTTATATTTTTCATTGCACTCATTTTTACCCTCTCACTTTCTGGATTTGTCAAAAACTCAATCCAATTTCCTAATCCCTCTTTTGTCTCATTTTGATTTTTTATCCACTTTGGTATTTCTAATATATGTATCTCCAAATTTTTAAACACTATTACTTTAGTATTTCTCTTCTCTAATAGTTTCCATTCTGTATGATTTTGCCCAATAATATAATATTCTTTCAGGCATATTATATGGATTTATTAATTGTACTTCTATATTTACTGTTGTTTTATCTCCAATATTAGCAATTAAATCTAATATTCCTAATTTATCTTCTGGTATTTCTCTTACTAGCACTTGATTTGCATCTAGTGATATATTTTCTACTTTACTATCTAAGATTTCTGTTAAAAATCCTTCTAAAATTCTTTCATTTCCTTTTGTTCCAAATAATGCTTGAAACACTATATCCGTCTTTGGTATTAATAGTTTTTTTCTTTTTCGTTCCATTTCTTACTCCTTACTTTATCATATTTTTCCCCCTTTTTCAATTAGATTTTTAGATAAATTGTAAATTTCTAAATTGGTCTATTTGCGCGCTTAATAAACCTTAATACCTTTTTCTATTTTTTTGGATTTTTTGTGATTCGATTTTTGAATTTAAAAAATTAGTTTAAAAATATATTTATAAAAATTTACAGGGTTTTGATTTTCCCCTGGAATCAAAAAGTTTTTATACTAAAAATCTTAGTACATTTCTATATTACCAACTTTTTTGAGTTTTGGCAAGTCTTTTTTGAAATTTTTTCTAGATTATAAAAAATTTTATGCTTTTGTCTTATAACAAAAATAATAGGAAAGAAAAAATCTCTCCTATTATTAAACTGCAAAATTTATACCTCTTGCCACAATATCCTTCATATTTTCAATTAAATCATCAATTTCTTTAGGTGTAACAATCATATTATAGTCCCCTACATTTAGAGCTTCTTTTACTTCTTCATATTTATCATTTTGTTGTAATTTATTCAAATACTCATTTGATTCTGCTTTTTCTTGTAATCTATCAATAAAAATATCAATTCCATCAGAAACTAAAGTTGCAAGCTCAACAACTGTAGGAATTCCAATTGCAACTACAGGTACACCTAAACTATTTTGACTAATTTCTTGTCTAGTATTTCCTACACCTGCACCTGGAACAATTCCTGTATCAGAAATTTGTATTGTACTACTTATTCTGTCAATACTTCTAGATGCTAAAGCATCAATTACAATTAACAGTTTAGGTTTAATATTATCAACAATACCTTTTAAAATTTCAACAGTTTCTATTCCTGTAGTCCCCAATACACCTGGTGATATTGCACTTACAGGTCTAGTCCCTTCTTCTACATATTGAGGTAAATATTTTATAACATGTCTAGTTACATCAATTTCATTAATTACTTTTGGTCCTAAAGCATCTGGTGTAACATAAATATTTCCTAACCCAACAATTAAAATTTCTCCTTGCTTATCAGTGTGCAAATCTATCATTTTTTGCAACTCACTTGTTAATACTTCTGAAGTTTTTTGAATTTCATCTTCTCCAGCAATTTTTAATTTTTTTACATCAATTGTTACATAATTACCAATTGCTTTTCCTAATGCTTTTTCACCATTTTCATTTGCTATCTTAACTCTTGTAACTTTTATGTTCTCATTTATATCTTCTTCTGTGCTTTCTACTCCATCTATTTCTTGTAACTTATTTACTTTTTTATAGATGTCTCTTCTCTCTAGTGCTAAATCAGTTCTAAAATTATACATACTTCATTTCTCCTTTGAATTTAGTATGTCTCATTTTTTTTATTTTAAACAAAGTGTCACTCCTTTAGTTTAAAAAATCCCAACAATCTCTCCATTTTCATCAATATCGATTGTTTCCGCAGCAGGAACTTTTGGTAAACCTGGCATAGTCATAATTTTACCAGCAAGAACCACTATAAAACCTGCACCTGCTTTAAGTTCAACATCTCTAATATTAAACTCAAAAGGAGTTTTGCATTCAACATTTTTAGCATCATCAGAAAAAGAATATTGAGTTTTTGCAATACACACTGGTAGATTTCCATAACCATTTTTTACAATTTTATCAATATTAATAATAGCTTCTTCTGAATAATTTACTTTATTAGCTCCATATACATTCATTGCAACCTTATTGATTTTCTCAATAATAGTTTCATTTAAATCATAAATAAATTTAAAATCTTCTTCTTTTTTACAAAGCTCTGCCAATTTTTGAGCAATGTCAATAGCTCCTTTTCCACCTTTTGCCCAACTTTCAACAATACTAGATGGAATATTTCTTTTTGCTAATTCTTCTTCTACATATTCTATTTCTTTATCAGTATCTGTGTTATATTTATTTATAGCAACAATAACATTTAATCCAAATTTATCTTTTAAGTTACTTATATGTCTATATAAATTATCCATTCCACTAGCAAGGCATTCCATATTTTCTTCTTTTATACTATCTTTTGGTGCTCCACCATGGTATTTAATTGCTTTTATTGTTGCAACACAAACAACTGCATCTGGTTTGATATTTGCTTTTCTACATTTGATATTAAGGAATTTTTCTGCACCTAAATCAGCTCCAAATCCTGCTTCTGTTATACAATAATCTGCAAGTTTCATAGCCATTTTAGTTGCTACTATACTATTACATCCATGTGCAATATTTGCAAAAGGACCTCCATGAATTATTGCTGGTGTATGTTCTAAAGTTTGTACTAAATTTGGTTTTATTGCATCTTTTAAAAGTACTGCCATACTTCCTTCTGCTTTTAAATCTCTAGCATAAATAGGTTCTTGTTTTTTATTATATCCTATTAAGATATTTCCTAATCTTTGTTTTAAATCCTCAATATCTGTTGCCAAACATAGTATTGCCATTACTTCTGATGCAACTGTTATATCAAATTTGTCTTCTCTTGGTACAATTTTATTTTCTTTAGATAATCCCGTATTTACTACTCTTAATTGTCTATCATTTAAGTCTACACATCTTTTCCATACTACTTTGTCAATTTCTAATTCATTTCCATGATATATATGATTATCTATTAGTGCTGATAATAAATTATTTGCTGATGTTATAGCATGAATATCTCCTGTAAAGTGTAAATTTATATCTTCCATTGGAGCTACTTGTGCATATCCTCCACCTGTTGCCCCACCTTTTATTCCAAATACTGGTCCAAGTGATGGTTCTCTTAATGCCAATATTGCTCTTTCCCCAATTTGTCTTAATCCATCTGCAATTGAAATTGATATTGTTGTTTTGCCTTCTCCTAATGGTGTTGGACTCATTGCTGTTACTAATACCAGTTTTCCATCTTTTTCATTCTTTAGGCGTTTTGTTACTTCATCTGATATTTTAGCTTTATATTTTCCATATAACTCTAATTCATCTTCACTTATTTCAATTTTTTCAGCAACTTTTGTTATTTTTTCTAATTTTACACTTTTTGCTATTTCTATATCAGTCATAATATCACTCCTTTTATTTTACGCTAATAAACCTACAGTAATTCCAATAACTGCTCCAACTACAACTTGTAATGGTGTATGTCCTAATACTTCTACTAGTCTTTCTTGTACCTCTACATTTGTTAATCCTGGTGTTTCTATTATTTTATTTAATAAACGGGCTTGTTTTCCTGCAGCTCTTCTAACTCCTGCTGCATCATACATTACTACCATTGCAAATACTAATGATATTGCAAATAAACTTGAGTCAAATCCTTCATACTTTCCTATTAAAGCTGCTAAACATGTTACTACTCCTGTATGTGAACTTGGCATTCCTCCTGCACCCATTATTCTTTTAAAATTGAATTTTTTTGTTTTTACTAAATCATATATTACTTTAAATGTTTGTATTCCAAACCATACTAATAGTGGTACATATATATATTTATTTGTTATAAATTTTTCAAAATCATTCATTCCCCTTTTTCTCTCCCTTACTCTGCATCAAAATTTTCTTCAGTTATTTCTCCATCTTTTTCTAAAAGAATGGTTATTTTCTTTTCTGCTTCTTCTAGCATTTTATTGCATTGTTTTGCTTTTTGCATTCCTTCTTCGAATTTTTGTACTGATTCATCAAGATTTAAATTTCCATTTTCTAATTCTGTTACTATTTCTTCTAATTTGGTCATTGTTTCTTCAAAATTTTCTTTACTCATTTTTGTTTCCTTTCTTTAATAAAATTCACTTATTGTCCAATCATCTGTGTTTACTTCATACCAAGAAATTACTGTTGCATTACTTTTTACTGCTATATAATATATATTATCTTTTTTTTCTTCTATGCTAAATGTTACAGTATCATCTTCTCCATAAGTCTGTTTTGCAAGTTGTATTGCTTTTTCATCTTTTGAAATTTGTGTATTTTCTTCTTTTTGAGTTTCTTTTTCTTCTTCACCAACATATTCTTCTTCTGGCTCTTTTTCTTCTATTGGTTCTTCTGTTGTTTTATCTTCTTCCTGCTTTTCTTCTACTTGTGGTGTTGGTTCAGTTTCAACTTTATTTCTATTTGTTATCTCTTCATATGCTACATATCCTATTATTCCAATTAACGCTATTACTGCAATTACTATTATTACTGTTAATATGTTTTGTTTTTTCATCATATGTTACCTCCAATCTATAGCACTTTTGCATTTTTTTCTCCATCATAAAATTTTAGTTTTATTTCATCATCTGCTTTTAGTTGTTTTGCACTTTTTATTATATGTTCTTCTTTTTCTGTTAAGCAATACCCTCTTGTTAAAGTTTTTAATGGACTTAATGCATCCAATTTTGCGACAATTTCTACATATCTGGTCTGTTTGTCTTTTTGAATATTTCGTATTCTAGTTTCCAATCTTTTTATATATGTATCTAATATAATATATCTATCTTTTATATTTCTTGTTGGATCTGTAAATACTCTAGATTTCATACATTTTTCATATCTAAGTTTCATTAATTCTATTTTCTTTTTTAATGATTGTCTTATTCTATTTTGATAACTTATTATTTTTTCTTTTAATTCATATACATCAGGCACTGCAAGCTCTGCTGCAGCTGATGGTGTAGGTGCTCTTAAATCTGCTACAAAGTCTGCAATTGTGAAATCTGTTTCATGTCCTACTGCTGATATAATTGGTAATTCTGATTCATATATTGCTCTTGCAACTATTTCTTCATTAAATGGCCACAAATCTTCTAATGAACCTCCTCCACGACCAACTATTATCACATCAGCCAATTTTTTTTCATTCATTATTTTTATTTTTTCTGCAATTTGTTCTGCCGCACCTGGCCCTTGAACAGGTACTGGCAGTAATCGTATATGTACATTTGGATTTCTTCTTGTTGATACATTTATTATATCTCTTATTACAGCTCCTGTTTGTGATGTTAAAACTCCTACTACTTTAGGATATAATGGGATTCTTTTTTTATGTGTTTGATCAAATAGTCCTTCTTTTTCTAATTTTGCTTTTAATTTTTCAAATTGCTCATGCAAATCTCCCATTCCATCTTCCATCATTGTTTTTACATATATTTGATATACTCCATCTCTTTCAAATACTGATACAGAACCAAAAACCATTACTTTCATTCCATCTGTTGGTTTAAAAGCTAGCTTTTCAGCATAGCTTTTAAACATTATACATTTTACCAACGAATTCTCGTCTTTTAATGTAAAATATAGATGGCCTGTGTAATGGTTTTTAAAATTGGAGATTTCACCTTTTACTAATATTGCATTTAGGTTTTCATCTTCATCAAATCTGTCTTTTATGTATTTGTTTAATTGTGTTACTGTTACTGCATTATATTTCATTTGTTAATCTCCTATTTCTTTTACAATACTTGCTAATATTCCATTTATGAAATTTTTTGAAGTTTCTTCTCCATATTTTTTTGCTAGTTCTAAACTTTCATTTATAGCAACTTTATATGGTATTTGCTTGTATTTAATTTCATATATTGCAAGTTTTAATAGACTTAAATCTATTTTTGATATTCTGTCTATATTCCAATCAGCTTTTAGATTTTTTTCTATTAAGTTTACTATTTCTCTTATATTTTTATTTATCCCTATTATCGCATCTTTTATATATTCTTTTGCTTCTTGCTCTTCGACTTCATTACATTCTAAATATAATTGTATCTGTTCTTCTAAATTTGTCTCTTTTTGTATTTCTAAACTGTAAATTAGTCTAAATGTTAATTCTCTAATCGCTGACCTTTTCATTTTCCCCACCTTTATAATCTATCTATGAAGTTTTTTAATTTTTCTTTTACTTCATATTTATTTTGTTGTATGTAGTTTCCTACAACTGCTCCTAAAAATATTAGTACAATTGCTATTATTAATTGGTACAATCTCGTACATAATATTAATATTGCTATTATTATTCCTATTATTGCGCCTTTATATTTAGTTAGAAATTCTTTAAAACTATCCATTTTTATCACCTATTCTTCGTTTTGTTTTGATTCTTGAAGTTTTACTATTTTTACATTTACTTCTTGTACATCTAAGTCTGATATCTTTTTGATTTCTTCTTTTACTTTATTTTGTATTCCTGTTGCTAAATCTTTTATTACTACATTGTCATTTACTGTTAGAAATAGTGTTATTACTATTTGATTTTCACTATTTACATCTATTTTTGTATTACACTCTTTTACATTTTCAAATGTTGAAACTGAATTTTTTACCATATTGTCTATTGATTCTTTTGATATCATTAATTCTCCATTTTCATTTTTTAAAAGTATTCCTTGTGATTGTTTTATTTTTTCTTTTGAAGCTTCATCAAAAAAGATACATTTTATTGATAATAGTATAAATATAATACTTACTACTAATGTTATTTTTGAGCTTATATTTCCTGTTATTAGTGCTTCTACCATATTTGATACTGTATCAAAATCTAACCAATTAAATATTAATAGACTTAGTACTATTGCTAATATTATAATTATATATGAATATATTACTAGTGCAATTCTTTCTACTAATTTCATATTTTTTCTCCATTTCTTCTATTAATTTTCTTTTGAAGTTGTATCTTCATTATCTTCTTTTTCTGTTTTTACTCCTTGTACATGTACATTTACTGCTTCTACTTTTAGTCCTGTCATATTTTCAACTGCTTTTTTTACTCTATTTTGTATTTCAAATGCTACATCTGGTATTCTTGTTCCATATTCTACTATTATGTTTACATCTATTCTTACTTCTTTTTCATCTGCTTCTACTTTTATTCCTTTTGATAAATTTTTCTTTCCACTTAGTACTTCTGTTATTCCTCCAGCAAATCCTCCTGACATACTTGCTACTCCTGGTACTTCTGATACTGCTACACCTGCAATTACTGCAACTACATCATTTGCTATTTTTATTCCATCATTTCCATTTTCTACAATTTCTTCTACAATTTCCTCTTTTTCTACTTCTACATTTTTGTTTTCTTCCATAATAAATTCCTCCATTCTTGGGTACTTTATACCCATTATCTTTTTATCATCAATAGTATATCAATTTTTTTGTTTTTTTACAACTGTTTTTTGATATTTTATTCATAATCATATCTTCTCAATGACTTTTCTAAAAATAATTTGCTTATTTCTTTTATTGTAGTTTGTTCTTTTTCTCCTGTTTTAATATTTTCTATTTCTAAATTGTCTCCTTGTTGTTTATCTCCTAATACTAATACATATGGTGTTCCAAGTATTTTAGCATCTTTTATTTTTGCACCTATACTGATATTTTCTCTGTCATCTAATATAACTTTTGTTCCGCCAAATTCAAGTTTTCTTATTATTTCTTCTGCAATTTTCATTTTTGACTCATCTTCTAATTTTGGTATTATTTGCAATTTATATGGTGCTATTCTATATGGTAATGCAAATCCACATGGTCCCCATTTTTCATCTTTTATTACATATTGTTCATATAATGCTGCTACTGTTCTGCTTACTCCTATTCCATAACATCCCATGTAATAAAGTTCTTCTTTTCCTTCTTGGTTTATGTATTTTCCATTCATCATTTCTGAATATCTTGTTCCAAGTTGGAATATATGTCCTAGTTCCATTGTTCTTATTTCTTTGAAATCTGAAATATCTTCTATTCCATATTCTTCTTTTAAATATGTTTTATAATCTTCTCTTTCTAATATTTCTGTGTTTAATCCTATTCCTGTTTTTTCATTATATAATATTTTGTCTTCCCCTTGTTCTGAAATTAACATGAATTCTTCTGATTTTTTTCCTCCCATTGCTCCATTGTCTGCAACTATTGGAATTACTTTTAATCCTATTTTTCTAAATATTTCTAAAAATGCATTTCTTACATTTTCATATGATTTTTCCATTCCTTCTACATTTGTATCAAAACTGTATGCATCTAGCATTGGGAATGCTTTTCCTCTTAATAAATATCCTCTTGTTCTAATTTCATTTCTATATTTTTCACCTATTTGATAATATGTTACTGGTAGGTTTTTATATGATTTTAGTTTTTCTCTTGCAAATTCTAACATTGCTTCTTCTCCTGTTGGAGCTAAACAAAATGTTCCTTTATTTGATTCTGTTATTAACATTGTTCCATCTTGTACATAATGCTCATATCTTCCAGAATTTTTCCATATTGTGTCTGGCTGTAATGTTGGTAATAATACTTCTATACATCCATAATCATTTAATGTATCTACAATTATTTTTTCTACTTTTCTTCTTACTAATAATGGTATTGTATTATACCCAAATAAACCTGCTCCATATTGTACTAATTGTCCTGTTTGTAATAATATACTTTGTCCTGGATACATTTCATCTATATTATTTAATTTTGTTGTTCCCATTCCTGTTTGTGATAATTTCATCATTTTAATTTCCTCCATTTTCTTCTATTATTTCATCAATCACTATCTGTCTATTTGAATCTAATTTATATTTCGGCAATTCTGGTAGTTTACTTAAATTTTCATACCCAAACATTTTTAAAAATTCTTCTGTTGTTTTATATGTTGTAGGCTTTCCTGGTAAATCAGATTTTCCAGCATCTTCTATTAATCCATATTCTAGCAATTTATATATTGTTCCATCACTGTTTACTCCTCTTATTGCTTCTATTTCTGCTCTTGTTGCTCTTGGATTATATGCTATTATTGCTAGTGTTTCTAATGCTGCTGTTGATAAATTAGGCTTAGCCCTTTTGTCTAATATCGGGTATATGTATTCATAATATTCTTTTTTACTACACATCTGATATTTGTTTTCTATTTTGATTATTTCTACTCCTCTTGTAATATATTCGTCTTGCATGCTTCTTATTATTTTTTCTATCTGTTCTTTGTCTATTTCTAAAGCTAATACTAACTCTTCTTCTGTTACAGCTCTACCAGCAGAAAATAGTATTGCTTCTATTATTTTTTTTACTTTTTCTATTTCCATTTTTATTCATTCCTTCATAAGGTACTCTTCTAGTTAAAAAAATTAAAAATTTGTTATTTTTTAACCATTTAATGGTTATATTTTATTACGTTTTGCGCTTTATGTCAAGGTTTTTAATGATTTCTAAATAATTATATTTTATTTTGTTTTTTTATTTACTTTTTTATAATTTTGTGATAATATTACAAAAAGTTTATAAGGGGTGTATTTTATGTCAGAAAACAATAAAGATGAAAAAAAAGACATTGAAGTTATTAATGGAGATGGTTCTAATTTAGTTATTTCACCTGTGTATGAACATATAAATGCAGCAAAACCAAAAAGTAAAGATAAAAATCCTAAGAATATCGTTATTCCAGGAGAAAAAAAGAAAAATAGTGACAAATAAGTCGCTATTTTTTTATATAAAATTTTAAGGACTAGTTATCTAGTCCTTATCATATATTTATATTTTTTTATAATTATCCGTTTACTAAATCTTTTAATGCTTTACCAGCTTTGAATACTGGAGCTTTAGATGCAGGTATTTTTATTTCTTCTTTTGTTTGAGGATTTCTACCTTTTCTAGCAGCTCTTTTTCTTACTTCGAAAGAACCAAATCCAACTAATTGAACTTTGTCTCCTCCTTTTAATGCTTCTGATACAACTTCTGCGAATGCATTAACTGCTGCTTCTGTAGCTTTTTTAGATTCTCCTGTTTTTGCAGCAATAGCTGCTACTAATTCAGCTTTGTTCATTATACATTACCTCCTATTTTATTTTGTGATATGTACTAAATATTGCATTACTGCAGTATCCGTACTTCTATTTTATCTTATTCTCCAAAATTTTTTAAAATCCCTCTATTTTTTTAATATATTTTTAATTTTTGTAAAATTTTATAGATTTTTTCTCCTTTAGGTAACATAAGTATATCTTCTTTGTTATATATTTTTAATACTACTACTGATAATATATAAACTATTACAGCAAATAATATTGATATTATTGTTGCCTTATTTCCAAGATTTATTCCATTTAATACTAAAAATAATGTATATGAACATATTCCCATTATTCCTGTTGCTAATGCTGGTTTTAATACAAATTTTCTAAATGGCAAATCTAATTTAACATATCTTTTTAAAACATTAAATACTATTACAAATGCAATCGCTTGACAAGCAACTGAACCAATTGCAGCTCCATAAACATTTAATTCTGGTATTGGTAATAATACTAAATTTAATATAAGTTTTACTAAAACACCTATTCCTAATGCAATTGCTGGTACCATCACTTTTCCAAATCCTTGTAATGCTCCATTTATTGTTTGATCTAATATAGAAAATATTACTGATACAGAAACTATCTGTAGTAACAATGCTCCATCATTTGCATTTGGATATAATAAGTTTAATATTGGTTGTGCAAATATTATCATTCCTACAACACAAGGTAATCCAATTAGCATTGAAGTTAATAATGAAAATGATGTTCTTTTAGTAGCTGTTTGTTTGTCATTTTTTGCTCTTGCGGCTGATATTGCAGGTACTAATGCTGTTGCAAATGCTATATTTATTGCAAGTGGCAAATTTGTTAATGTGTCTACTTTTCCACTCAATTGTCCATATAGCTTTGTCGCTACATCTGCTGACATATATGTGCTTAATATTCTTTTTACTGTAAATGAGTCTATATTTTTATTAAATGATGTCATTATTGAACTTAATGTTAACGGAATTGATACCATTAATATTCTTTTTATTATTGTTTTTACATTTTCATATTTGTAATTTACAGTTTGCTCAATTTCTCTGCCAATTTCTTTTCTTTTTAATCTATAATACATAAATAAATATGCAAAACTTGAGAATGTTGCTAATGTTGTTGCCACATTTGCTCCTGCAGCCATCATTTCTGTTGATGTTGAAGTTACATGTGCTACAATTTCTACAATTACTATTGTTAATACTGTTTTAAATATTTGTTCTAATGTTTGTGCTCTTGCAGTTGTTTTTAATGTTCTTCTTCCATTAAAATATCCTCTCATTACTGATGATATTGATACAAAAAATATTGCCGGTGATAATGCTACTAATGTTAGTTCTGCTTCTGGTATTTGAATCCAATCATATGCTAAAGTATGTGCTCCAAAAAATAATAGCATTGTACCTACAGCACCTATTACTCCAAATGTTGCAAGTGCTACTTTAAATATCCTATTTGCTCCTCTATTATCTCCTATTGCTAGTCTTTCTGATACTAATTTTGAAATTGCATTTGGTACTCCTATTGATGATATTGTAAGTAATAATGCATATATTTGATATCCACTTGCATATATTGCATTTCCAGCATCACCAAATCCTTCCCTATTTGTTAAATATAATGTATATATTAATCCCAATACTTTTATAAGTATTTGTGAGAACATTATTGTAACTACACCTTGCATGAAACTTTCTTTTTTGACTGCCATGATTCCTCCTATTATAAATTCTATGACTTTTTTATGCTAATTATATATATATTGCCAAAATTTATCAAGAACTTTTGATAAATTTATTGACAAATTCACTTTTTTGTAATAAAATTATTGGGTATTATTAAGAAATATGATTTAAATATGAAACTTCTCCCCGGTGGTTTTAGATTTAAATTTCATATATAAAATTTAATTTTAAAAATAGGAGGGTAAATATTACCATGAATAACGTAACATATAGTGCAAAAAAAGCAGAAATTGAAAGAAAATGGTATATAATTGATGCAGCTAACAAACCACTTGGTAGAGTTGCTACAGAAGCTGCTAGATTATTAAGAGGAAAACATAAACCAACTTTCACACCAAATATCGATACAGGTGATAATGTTGTTATAATCAACTGTAAAGATGTTGTATTAACAGGAAATAAAATCAATTCAAAAATTTACAGACATCATTCAGGATATATTGGAGGAATGAAAGAAACTCCAGCAAGTGTAATGATGGCAAAAAATCCAGAAAAAGCTATGACATTAGCTGTTAAAGGAATGTTACCACATAATTCTTTAGGAAGAAAAATGGCAACAAAATTAAGAGTTTTCGCTGGAAGTGAACACAATCTTCAAGCACAAAAACCAGAAATATGGAATTTTTAATAAGGAGGAACTATAATGGCTAAGGCAAATAAAATAGTATATATGGGTACAGGTAGAAGAAAAAGCTCTATTGCTAGAGTTAGATTAGTTGAAGGAACTGGAAAAATAACTATTAATGGAAAAGATATAGAAGAATTTTTCGATTTAGAAACATTAAAAGTTATCGTTAGACAACCTTTAACTGTTACAAATACATTAGCTAAATATGATGTAATTTGTTCAGTTTATGGTGGTGGAGTTTCTGGTCAAGCTGGAGCTATCAGACATGGTATAGCTAGAGCTTTAAATGAAGCTAATTCAGAATATAGACCTGCTCTTAAATCTAATGGATTCTTAACTAGAGATCCTAGAATGAAAGAAAGAAAAAAATACGGTCTTAAAAAAGCTAGAAAAGCACCACAATTCTCAAAGAGATAGAATTTATCAAAACTCGGAAGTAAAAACTTCCGAGTTTTTTAATTATTCTAACACGTTCAATGTGTCTTCTGTGTTAATACCATTCAAATTATAATATGAATCAGGAATATCTCCAAGAATAACATGTTCTGCAATTATAACTTGGTTTGTAATCTCTCTTTCAAAGTTTTTAATTGGTGTTAAAATCTTCATTTTACATGTAACAACAGCATAAATTCTATGAAGAGTTTGATTAATCCCTTGTTCTATAAATTCACTTTTCATATCAGTATCTATATTTCCCATTATTGCAACTTGAATTGGTATATTAGGACCTAATCCTGCTAAAATATAATTTCCTGCTAAGCTACCAAGTGGAATATCTACAGTAGTTCTTTCTAAATTGTTAAATTCATTTTGTATATTTTCTGCTAAATCTGATAGCATATTATTTATTGGAACAACATTAGCTTTAATAATAACAATATCACCATTATCATCTTTTTCTATAGAATATAATTGTTCATATTGATAGTTATTCATAACAATTGTTGATTGCTGGTTTGTGATAATAGTTGCTATAGATTTAGCACTTTCTTCACACATTGTTTCAAAGACTGGTTCAATATAATTTAAAATAAGTTTAATAATTATAATAATTACCATTATAATTACACAAATTTTAAAAGCTTTACTTTTTGGTCTAAACTGTGGTTTCTTAAAAAAAGGCTTTATCAAAAATCTTTTTCTTGAATAAATCTTATACATTTTGAGAAATTGTTATTGGCTCTTTTGCTCTTTTTAATACAAATTTAGGTATATATATCTTTTCTCCTACATTTATTTTATCTGGTCTTTCGATTCCATTTACTCTTACTATATCATCAACTGTACTTCCAAATCTTTTAGCAATTTTCCATAAAGTATCTCCACTTTTTACTACATATATTATTACACTATAATCTTCTTGGTCTTCCTCTTCTTCCATTGTTACGTTGCTGATTACAGGAATTGCTGAATTTCTATATATATTAGTTTCAAAACTCAAATCTACATTTACACTTACTACTCCTGATTGATTAATAAATTCTTGTGAATTTATTTCAATTTGAGTATCAATTTTGCAATTTTCCATATTTGTAATATCATCTATTGATTGTTCAAATGCAATACTTACTTTTTTTGTATTTATTCCTACTGATGAATTATCTGTAAATATAAAGTTTAATTCCAATTCTCCTTCATACATAATTCTTCCATTTAATCTATTTTCTTTGTTTATAATTGGATTAATTTCTACATCAACAATATTTCCATTTTCTAATTCTGGAACATTTACTTTTTCTCTTATATTACAAATATTTTTCTTACATTGCTTATTAGTAATAGTATTAACCATATTTTTTTCAAATTCCATTCTTTCGCATGGACAATACATATCTTGTAATATTTTGATTTCTTTTTCTTCATAAGTCATACATGATATTTCTACTTCAATTTCAATATATACTGAATGTTCTTCTACAGTATTTGGTTTTATTATCATATTTTTAACCATATATGAAGTTTCACATATATTTTCTTCTTTTACATTTTGTATATCTATAAATCCTACTAATGGTACTCTTGCTTGAGTATTACAAATTCTACCATCTTCTGTCAAATATACCATTTTGATTTCTACTTCTGATTTAGCTAAAACTTTATTATAACTAATTTTTATATCTTTATCTACTAAAGCTGTTTTTACTTGTAAAATTTCTACTAGATTATCTGTATTTGGTATTGATATATTTTCTTTTACAAATGATTTTGTACTTCCATCTCCTAATAATGAATTTATTTTCATGTTCTGATTTAGTGTTTGTATATTATCATCATTTAAATTTGTTATAATATCTATAGTTTCTTTTGAATATACTTTCATATTTATCTCAATAGTCCCTTTTATTCCTATTTTTCTGCCATTAAGTACTTTACATTCTATCATTTTAATTGATGTACTTAATTCCACATTCATCCCAGTTAACAATTCTGGTACATTAATTGTTTCAGAAAAATCTAGTCCTGTATTTAATCCTCTTACATTATCATTACTTCCATCAGCTAAATACATAATATATGTTAATATATTTCCATCTATTCTTAATTTGCCATCCATAACTTCTTTTTTATATATGCATACATTCCCACTCGTACTTATTGTATTTAATATGTCTGGCTTTGAATCAGGTACAATCATATCTCCTTGTACATCAATTAATTCTTTTTTTTCACATACAACTTTATTTACATTTAAAGCTTCTTTTGTTATATTTATATCCATCAAAAAAACCTCCTCTACATTTTTGTTTATTAATGTATATGGGGGTTTTTTCAATTTTATTACATTTTTATTTTTATATTTCCAATTCCACCTTCTACAGAAATTCTATTTTCTCCTGTACCAGTAGTAGATTCGTTTGATACTGATTCTTCATTTATTTTTATATCTCCTATACCTTTTTCAGCTCTTATTGTATATAAATCTTTTCCGCCTTCTAAATTTAGAATTACTTCACCTATTCCACAATTTACTTGTGAATTTCCTTTTATGTAGCCTGTAAATTCTAATTTTCCAACTCTTGCATCTAAATCAGTGTTTGTTAATTCTGAATCAGAAATTTTCACTTGACCTGCTCCACATTCTATATCAGTTTTTTCTGATTTCATATTTTTGATTTCTACGCTTCCAGCACCAAAATCAAAATTTGCATCTTTTACATCCAATTTTTCTATATTTAGTCTTCCTGCTCCAATATCTAAATTGATTTTTTCCAATTTTGTATTTTCTGGAATATATATTGTTATACTACTTTCATTTTTATATGTAAATTTCTTTGAATCTTTTATTATTAGCTTTCCATCTTTGTTTTCTATTTTAGTTGTTTCTGGCACTTGAAATGTTTCTACTTTGAATTCTTGACCTTCTGTTTTTATATTCAAATTTGTAGCAAATATTTCTACTTCTAGTTTTGAAAACTCAGAAAATACTTGTTCTTCATCTACTCTTTCAATAGTCGTTTGTTCTGTAATCATTTGCACTCCATATATTCCTGTAAAAATTGCTCCTATTACTCCAACTATAATACTTATAATTGTTATTGCCAAATATATACCAAATGCTATTGCAACATATTTTATTATTTTTTGAAATTCTTTCATATTAATTTCCTCTCTATCTTATTTCAGTTCCACCAAATAAATTAAATGCTTTTACATATATTGTTGGAGCATTTTCTTTATTTTCTGTCATTTTATTGTCTGTTCCTCCAAATATTGAACTTGATTTTACTTTTACATTTACATTGTTTGGAACTAAAATATCAACTCCTCCAAATACTGCAGTTGAATTTATTACTATATCTTCTTCAATTACTGCATCTTTTAAGTTTATATCTATTCCTCCAAATATTGCATTTAAACTTGCACCTTTAAATTCACTTCCTGTAAAAGTTAATTCTTCTCCTGAAAATGTTGCATAATATTCTGTTTTTCCTTCTTTATTTAGTTCTTTTATTTTATCATTTATTTTTGAGCCTACTACATCTTTAAATATTATTGATAATCCTATTATTACTAATATTGTTGGTAATGCTAATTTCCATATTGTACTAAAATTTATTATTCCTTGTGCTGATAGTAATAATACTATACCTATTAATAGCCATATATAATTTCCTACTTTATAACTTTCTTTTATTACTCCTATTAAACTTGGAATTATTATAAATAATGTCCACCATCCTCTAAAAAATATGTTGATATCTGTTATTCCCATTGCATTTAATCCAAATATCAAACCAACTATTATAAATAATATTCCCCAAATTAAACTTCCTATCTTTTTCATATAAACCTCTTTCTTATTATTTGAGACTTATATATTAATATCGAATAAAGCAAAGACCCCCGACGAAGACCATAGCTATGTTTTTGCTTATGAGATATTAATATATAAAGTTTTAAATATTAAACATTCTTATTTTTATACATATTAAGCATTTCTTTTAAGCTTGTTCTACTTCCAGTATTTAATATTGCTTGTGAATATATCTTTATAGAAATATGTGCAACAACAACTATTGTTATTACCAATAATCCTAAAGATATTAAAACATCTTGTATTGAAGTAATTCCCATCATAACTCTAAAAGGCATGCAGAATGGTGATGAAATTGGTAACATCGCAGCAAATTGATTTAAATCACTTGTTGGGTTCATCATTGTAAAATATGCTAAATAAAATCCTATAACAGCTATGATTGCAATTGGTCCATTTGCTGATTGTACATCTTCTGGTTTGCTAACTGTAGAACCTGTTAATGCATATAATAATGCATATACCGCATAACCTAGAAGGAAATATAATATTGTTACTACACCTAAATATGGTGTTATATTACTGAAATCTATTATTCCATCTAACATTCCTTCGTCTAAGAATAATGCATTTGAAATTAATGCTGTTGCTACTATTACAGCAATTTGTAATAGTCCTACAATTCCTATTCCTATAGTTTTTCCAAGTACTATTGTTCTTGGTGTTGTTGATGTCACTAATGTTTCTATTATTTTTGAAGTTTTTTCTGTTGTTATTGAACTTGATACTTGATATGCACAGAAGTATATTGCAAAAAATAATGCCATTGACATTAACATCATTGCAAATTGATTTCCTTGTACTTCATCTTCTGAAGTCTGTTTCATTTCAAAACTGAAATTTGGTGTTAAGCTTTGTATTTGTTCTGCTGTTAAACCTAATTTTGATATTTGCAAATTACTATATACTGCAGTTATTGCATTTACTAATTGTTCAGGCATTTGTTCTATCATTGCTAGACTCTCTACAATATATTCTAAATTTATTTGGCCATTAACTTTTGTTACTACTACTGCATCATCTATTTCATTATTTTCTATTTTTTGTTTTATTTCTTCAAAAGGTACTTCTGTGTTTGAAACTTGCACTTTATATCCTAATTCCATATTATTTATTTGTTCAAGCGTTCCTTCAAATATATTTTCTGTATCTACTATCAATATATTTGTACTATGTTCTGCTTCTACACCAGAATCTTCTCCTTTTATCAAGTTTAATATATTAGGTACATTAAATAATAAAACTATTATTCCTAATATTATTAAATTTGATATTATAAATGATTTTCTTTTTACCATATCTTTTATGGTAAATTTTGCAACTATAAATAAATCTCTCATATTACTCACCTACCTTTTCTATGAAAATATCATTTAGACTAGGTTTCTTTAATTCAAATTTATTTATTAAAATTCCTTGTTCTACTAATTTTTTCATTAATTGATGTGCTTGGTCTTCGTTTTGTATTGTTATTTCATAATTGTTATCTATATTTTTATCTATTTGCATTCCTGCTTCTTGTATTTGATTTGTTATATCTTGTTTTACACTTATTTCTAATTTTTTTGCAGGATATGAATCTTTGATTTCTTTTAAGTTTCCTTTTAATACAGTTTTTCCTCTATTTATTATTACAACATCACTACAAAATTCTTCTATTGATGACATCTGATGACTTGACATTATTATGTATTTCCCTTTTTCTACTAATTCTAATATAACACCTTTTAATAGTTCTGAGTTTACTGGGTCTAACCCACTAAATGGTTCATCTAATACTATTAATTCAGGATCATGTAATATTGCTGTTATAAATTGTACTTTTTGTTGATTTCCTTTTGATAATTTTTCTGCTAACATATTTTTGTATTCTTCTACTTTTAGTCTTCCCATCCAGTAATCAATTTCTTTACATGCTTCTTCTTTTTTTAATCCTTTTAGTTCTGCAAAATATATTAATTGCTCATATATTTTGGTTTTTGGATATATTCCTCTTTCTTCTGGCAAATATCCAAAATTTACGTTTTTCCTTTCCACAGGCTTTCCATTCCATGTTATTTCTCCAGAGTCTTTTTTTAACATTCCTAACATCATTCTTATTGTGGTTGTTTTTCCTGCTCCATTTGTTCCAAGCAGTCCAAATACCCCTGGTTTATCCATTTCAAAAGTGATATTATCTACTGCGAGCTTTTCTCCAAAATGTTTGGTTACTTTTTCTACTTTTAATCCCATTTTATTCCCTCTCTTTCTTCTGCCTTATTATAATATTTTTACTAAAAAAAATCAATAACTTTTTATCTTTAATTTGATTAATTAAGGATTTACGTTTTTCCCTATTGCATTGATTTGACTAAATTTTACACATTATTTTTATATTTTTACTTTGCTCGACAATTATCTATAAATCTCTTGATTTTTTTATAAATTAATAGTATACTTTTACTCGAAAAAATCCTTAATTAATCAAATTAAGGATTTTTTCTTTTAGTTAACTTGCATATTTAATTCTTTTTTTACTTTTTCTATATCTTCTTTTTTAACTTTGGTAAATTTCATAATTGTTTTTTCATCTTGATTTAGTAATAACATATTTTTAACTATCTCCATTATTCCTGCTTTTTTTCCAATTTTTGTACTACTTGCAATTAATCTTTTTTCTCTTTTCGCTTCATTTCTATTTATTCTTTCTATTACCTCATCTAATGGATTCATTTCGTTTTCCTCCTTGTTATGAATTTTTAATATTTCTTCTTTTTCATATGTGATTTTTGTTTCCTTTTGATTTTATTGGAACTAACAATTTTGATTTAATTTTTGTGCTATGAAAATTAGCACCGAATAAAAATTTTAAAACCATACTAAAATTCTAGTATGGACTAATTTTACCATATATTGTCATAAATTTCAAGCATTTTACACAATATATTCTATTTTATTTTTAGGGAAATATTTTTCCATCTGTTCTCTAATATAAATTTCCGCTTCTTTTCTAGTCTCTTGTTTATAAGCATATTTACCTTTACCTCTCCCAGTCATTATATCTTTATTATATAAATTTATTGCATTTGGAAATGCTTCTTCATTTATTTTTGTATGGACAAAACTATATGTCATAAATATTATTTCAAAAAACGCATTATTTTTTACTTTTTCTGATAATTCTAAATCTAATCTTTGTATTAATTCTGTGTATAGTTCTTTCCAATTTTCAACTAATATAACTGGTGCAATTAGTATTCCAACTGGATAATCTGCTTCAGCTAATTTATTTATTGCTTCTATCCTTCCTTTTAATCTAGATGTTCCAAATTCAACTTTATTTATTATTTCTTCAGGATTTACACTCATTCTAATAGTCAATTTTTTATTATGCTTTAAATCTAATAATTCATCTATCATATCAAATTTAGTTGGTAATGTTAGTTTTCCTTTTTTAGTTTCTGCAAAATTTTCTATTGTCCATTTTAGATTGCCTGTTATTGTATTTTCTAGTACTAAATCACTGTTACTTCCAATTTCAAATGTTAATTCTTTTTCACTTTTTTCTGCTGTTTTTATTATTTTTTCTAACATTTGCTCTCTATTTACAAATAACCTTAAATATGAACATTTATTATAATTACATACTAAATAGCAATACATGCACATCGCTGTACAACCTGATGATGTATATGGTACTAAATAATCCGATGTTTTATGATTATCTACAAATTTGTGGGTCTTTCTTACACCTATTATTAGATTTCTTTTCATATTTGCAAATTCTGAATTTTGTTTTTTTCTCATTTCTTCTATATTGTTATGATTATCTATTATTATTTTTGGTGTTTCTTTATATTGTTCCATTAATTGTTTTCCTAATGGATAATTAATTATTTCTTTTTCGTAATAAATAGCTTTTGGGTTAAACATATGAATTCTCCTTTTCCATAGTTTAACCCAATTTTTTAATTTTATTTTCTTTTATATGTAATATATTCATATTTTAGATGACTATTTACATCTTCCATTACTTCTGATTTTTCAATTACTTCCCATATATTTTCATCTATTCTAGGGAAAAATGCATCTCCTTCAAATTCTTTCTCAATCTGTGTTACATACATTTTTGTAACATATGGCATTAATAAATTATATATCATTGCACCACCTATTACAAAATGTTCTTCTTCATCTTCTATATATTCTTGAATTTGTAACATTGAATGTACAATTTCCACATTTTCATCATTAACTTTGAAGTCAGGATTTTGAGTGAATATTATATGTTTTCTATTTGGCAATACTCGTCCTAATGATTCAAATGTTTTTCTTCCCATTATTATTGTATGTCCTGTTGTTAATTCTTTAAATCTTTTTAAATCCTTTGGCAAATGCCATATTAATTCATTATTCTTTCCAATTACATTATTTTTTGCTTTTGCTACTATTATACTTAACATTTCTGACTTCCTTTCATATCTCTTATTCTGCTACTGGTATTTTTCCTAATTTCATTTCTTTATTATAATCATATCCTTCTATTTCAAAGTCTTCTACCTTGAATTCATAAAAATCTTTTGTTGGATTATTTATTTTTAATTTTGGATGTACATCCATCGCTTCTGCTTCAATCAATTTTTTTACAAGTGGAATATGTCTATCATATATATGACAATCTCCTATATTGTGTGTTAATGTTCCAACTTCTAATCCTGCAACTTGTGCAAACATGCATTGTAATGCAGCATATTGCATTACATTCCATCCATTTGCAGCTAACATGTCTTGTGAACGTTGATTTAATATTAAATGTAATTTTCCTTCTTTAACAAGCCATTGTGTTCCATATACACATGGTTCTAATGCCATATCTTTTAAGTCCTCATGATTGAATATATTTGTCATTATTCTACGACTTGATGTATCATTTTTTAGTAAATATAGTACAAAATCTACTTGGTCCATTTTTTGAATTCCTTGTTTTGTTTTGAATTCATATTTTTTAGCCATTTGGTATCCATATGCTTTTCCTATTGAACCATTTTCATCTGCCCATTGGTCCCAAATATGTGAATTTAAATCTTTTATATTATTTGATTTTTTTTGCCATATCCATAATATTTCATCTATTGCTCTTTTTACAGTTTGACTATTGTTACGTAATGTTATCATTGGAAATTCTTTTTCAACATCATACTTATTTGTAACTCCAACTATTGAAAAATAATTTGCTTCTGAGCCATCTTCCCATCTTGTTCTTACATTTGTTCCTTCTGATGAATAACCATTTTTTATGATTTCTTTACATGTATCTATAAAATTTTTATCCGCTTCTGTCATTTTTATACCTCCAACATTTCTTTACATTATATCAAATTTTTTTTACTTTTCAAGTATTTTTTGTAATTATATATCCCATTTAGGTACATATTCTTCTTCATGTTCCCCAAGTTCTTGAATATATCCATTTTCTAATTCTAACTCATATAAATATTGTTCTACTTCTTCATATTCTTTTCGTGTTAATTTTCTATTTATATCACTTGTTTCTTTTGCTTTGTATGTTGGGAAATATTGAGCCATTATACTTACATATACATTATTATCAAAGTTTTCTTTTATCCATTTTAAAATCTGTTTACTATTTTCTATATTATTTGGTAAAATTAAATGTCTTATCATTAAACCTTTTTTCATAATACCTTTTTCATCTAATATAGGTTGTCCTACTTGTCTATACATTTCTTTTATCGCTTCTGTTGCAATTTCAAAATAATTATCTACTTTTGAATATTTTTCTCCTAATTCATTATAAAAATATTTTAAATCTGGTAAATATATATCAACTAGCCCATCTAATAATTTTAAAGTTTCAACATTTTCATACCCATTTGTATTATATACTATTGGAATTTTTAGTCCTTTTTGTTTTGCTATTTTTATAGCTTCAATTATATGTAATGCATAACTTGTCGGTGTTACTAAATTGATATTTTCTACACCTTTTTCTTGTTGTTTTAACATTATTTCTGCTAGTTCTTCTATACTTATTTCTTTTCCTTTTCCTAATTGACTTATCTCATAATTTTGACAATATATGCAATTCATATTACAATTTGAAAAAAAGATTGTTCCAGAACCATTTTCTCCACTTATACATGGTTCTTCAAATTTGTGTATTGAGTATAATGCAATTTTTACTTCTTTTCCTGATTTACATCTTCCTATATTTTTATTTCTATTTATTCCACATTTATGTGGACATATTGTGCATTTTTCTAACATTTTTCTACCTCTTATCTTTTATATCAACAACTATTATATATTTTTTTGTCTTCTTAGTAAAGTATCTTCAATAAAAATTGCTATTTTACATAAAATTTGTATTTATCAAAAGTATCCTCAAGGGCGAATTTTCTGCTACTTAGAAAATTCGCCCGAACCTTTTGAATCTAATAATTCATACATTTTCATCTTATTATTAAAAATCTTATTTTCTTGTATAGTAACAATCCATAAAAAAATACAAATTAAAAATATTGCTATATTTTTTAGTGAATATACTGCAATACTGCTTACTACAGTTAAAACAATCATTGTAATGTTAGAAAATCTATTTGTTATAACTTGGGAATTAAAATTTCCAAACTCAATATGTAATAATCCTTTAACAATTCTTCCTCCATCTAAAGGATATAAAGGTATTAAATTAAAAAGTAAAATTAATATATTTGAATATATTGCATCTTGTTTAGTTATATAAACAGGTTCAATATATGTATATAAAATTGCTAATACTAAACTTACCATTGGTCCTGCAAGTGCAACAAATATTTTTTTTAATTCTAATAAATTACCATTTTTAATTTTACAATTTAGATCATCTACATCGGTAGTAAAAGAAATTGCCAAACCACATGGCATAATTTCCAATCTATTAGGTCTCATTTTTAAAATAAGTCCCATAATTATATGTCCTAATTCATGAATAATAGAGAAAAACATTATAATTAAATATATTTTTATTTGATTTGTAAAATAAAACAAAGCTAAAAAAATAAAGATTTTTAAATCTATTCTAACTCTCATATTTATCCTTTCTATAATTCTAAAATTAATTGTGGGTCTACATATCTATCTTGATATCTAACTTCAAAATGTAAATGAGGCCCTGTAGTATTTCCTGTATTTCCAACTTCTGCAATTTCTTGTCCTTGTGTAATTACATCTCCTTCTTTTACATAAAGTTTATTACAATGTGCATAAACAACAATCACATCATTTACCTGAATTTTTAGATGATTACCATAATCTCCTTCAGAAGATGCTAAAATTACAGTTCCATTTGTGGCAGAAACAATTTTAGTTCCTATGCTTGCTGCAATATCTGTTCCTGTATGATTTTTAGGAACAGTTGGAGTTGTTGGATTTCTTTGCCCATATCCTGAACTTATTACTCCATTTATAGGTTTTATAAAACTTACTGTACTTTTTATATAATTTGCATCTTGCTCCATCTGGCTCAAATTTTCTGCTGGTTCTTGTGGTGTTTCTTCAGGTTGTACTGGTTGCTCTGTTTCACTTGTCTCTCCCGTTGGCTGTTCTGTCAGTATTTCTTCTGCTCCACCAATATTTTCATCATTATTTTGAATATTTTCTTCTGAACTTTGTTGTTCTTCTTGTTGCTGTTCTTCTGGCTTTCCTTGTATTGAATTATATATTTCAGTTACTTTATTTGAAATCGCTGAATACATTTCCATGAAATTTATATCTTGCGCTAATATTTCTCTTACTTTGTTAGTAAAGTCTTCTGAAAATATATAATTATTATTGACTATTAAATAAAAACCACTATATATAGCTAAACACACTATTATTTGAATTATCATTTTCCTGAATAATTTTACATCTTTTTTTTCTTTTTTATCTTCTCTTACATACTCTGTATTGTTTGAAACAGCCTGACCTCTTCTTCTATAATAAATTTCTTCTGCTCTTCTAATTTTATCCTCAACTGACATCGTTCTTTCCATCTTTTTTCCTCCATACAAAAAACACTTTATAATGCATTTGTTTAATGTTATGCATTTATAAAGTGTTTTATGTTTATTATATGAAATTTATTATTAAGCTGATAAGTAAAAGTGCTGTAGAAACAATACTATATTTTTTTAAATTTTTATATTTATGTTTTAATGTTAAATCTGTTTTCGGCATTATTTTTTTGTTTTCTATTTTGTTGATATAATCTTTAACAAGCATTTCTGCCTCTTTTACAATATATTCTTTTGATTTTGTTTGTGGTTCCACAAAATCTATTTGCTTACTTCTTTCAATTAATTCTTTTTGCTTAATTTTTTGGCTTTGCTTAAATATTATTATGGCCTCTTCTACCATATTTGATGGAAGATTTTTTAATACCACCATATTTTTCATATCGCTTGATTCCATTATATCACTCCTTTGGAAAATTCTTATATTCTAATTTTTTCCACTTTAATAGAATTTATACAATATTTTTATTCCATTGTGCAATTATTTCTTCCATTTCAGAAGTTGGTACAACTGCAATTTTCATTGCCTCGATTGGTCTATTAGAAGCATACATAGCTTGTTCTCCATTTTTGCATGTTTTTAGCCATCCTACATCATTTAAATATATTTGATAAATTATTGAATTTTCTTCGTGTGTTTTTAAATCTAGTTTCAGTCCAGAAACTCCATATGTATATTTATTTGCTTCTTCAAATGGAATTGGATTATTTCCATTCAAGTCTGTTGCTCCCATTTCATTTATTCCTGCACCTGACAATTCAATATATTTTTCATTATATATGTTTGCAAATTCTGCATTTTCCATTGTTTTATATCCTGAAAGTGGATTCCAACCATGATTATAAATCATATTTGTTATTCTGTCTTTTGCATAAGAATTTTCACCCCAATGAGTATATGCGTATGCTGAAAACTGTACAAAGTCTTTTTCTACTTTTTCTCCTGTTCTAAACGCAATTGCTTCAATTTTCAATTTATTTCCTGATTGTATTGTTCCAACAAAATTATTTTCTGCTTTTATCCAACCTCTCTCTGAAATATGTCCCATATATTCTAATTTCAAAAATTCTGAATCTTTAACATTTATCTCTATATTGGCTATATTTCCAGCCAAATCTTTTACTTCTTTTTGATATATGATATCTGAAATAAATTTTTTTGAATTAATTTTTTGACTTTCGTCTAACTCCCAACCTGTTATTTTTCTTATTTTTTCATTTCCTATTATTTGTGCTAATATTTTTCCATCTTCAAGTTTATTCTGATTATATTCAATAATTGGAGATATGTTATCTATTTCTATTCCAGTATTTAGTGTTTTTTCACTCATTTTATTTCCAACAATATCTTCAAAACTATCTAAAAGTATTTTTATTAGTAGATTACCATTTTCTTCAATGTTTTCAAGTTGGATTTCATAAATTATATAATTTTCTTTTTCTTCAATTTTATTGATTTCTTTTGTACAATTATTTTCTCTGCCTCCTACTAATATTTTTAATTCTTTTAAATTATCTATTATTTTATTTTCATCAGAAATTTTGATTTTTATTGTTATTTTATGTGTATTATTAGCATATTTTTCATACCCTGTATTTGTATTTTTTATCTCTATTATTTCTGCAATTGGTGGATTTTTGTCTATATTTGTTATTATAATATTTGCACTACTTTCATTTCCAGCTAAATCTTTTACAATAATTGTTTCATTTATATTTTCTTCATATATTTTTATTAATGTTTTACCATCTTCTTGTAATTTCCACCCATTTACTTCTTGAATTTCTTCATTTGCGATTATTTTCGCTTCAATCCCTTTTGCAGTAGGCTCTTTACTTGAATATTCAATACTTAGCTTAGGTGGTGTTCTATCAATATTTAATTCAATTGCATTTTGCGTATATGTAAATACATATTTTCCAAAAGATATTGTATTTATATTAACAATGATCAAAATTATAAGTGTTATTACAATTATTTTTCTAAATTTCATATTATCCTTCCTCTATTATTGCTTGAATTTCAAAATAGTATTTTTCTAAATTTTCTCCATCTTTAGTATCTTGTATGTCATTTTGCGTATTATTATAATACTGCCATTCCCAGTTTATTATAATTTTTCCTTCTTCTTGTAATTTTTGAGTTACCTCTTCTTCCATCTGTTTTACAGAATTGTATCTTTTTTCACCAATTATAAATATCAAATTTTGTGGTTTTGTTCCTGTTTCTGATAAATTAATTTTCAAATTAGTTTTTACTGGTCTTGATAATTTAATAGTAAAATTTCCATAAGTTCCTGGTGCTACTTTCTTATGTATTTTATATGCTGTTTCTCTGTCTGTTTCTTTTTCATATTCTATTGTCTGAAATATATCTATCTGTGTTTCTTTTTCTGGATTTATAATATATTCATTTTGATCTCCTAAGTCACTCCACAAGTTAAATATTAATACATCTTTTAATATGTTTTTATTTTCTGTTCTATTGAAAATTAAAATTATTATTAGAATTAAAATAATTGAAATTACATACCTTTTTTTCATTTTATCACTATCCTATTTCCATCTGTTCTGAATGTATCTTTACTTGCACTTCTTCTAATATGTCTTTTCCTTGAGTTCCTTTTGTATTATCATAGGTAACTTTTAATTTGTATTTTTGTTCTATTTTTTCATTTCCAGTTATTGATAATTCTTCTGTCTTTAGTTCTTCTAATTTTATCTGTTCATCTCCTTTATATAGTTCAAATTTTATTGCTTCATCAGTTTTTGACACTATTTCAATTATATATTTGAATCCAGTTTCACTGACTTTATTATCTTTAAAATTTTTTATCGAAAATTCATAATACCCAATATTGTTTATTGCACTAATTTTTGTTTTTTCATTTCCTTCTACTATGAATATTGGTTCAGCTATTTCTATTTTATCTTTTATTTCTTCTTTTTCTTTGAATTTGCTTATTGATGTTGGTATTAAAATTGCTGATGATACAATAACTACAATTAATATTATTAATATCTTTTTATTTTTCATGTTCCTCCTTTTTTAGTTTTTCGCTTCATATTTTTCTATATTATTTTCTATTAATCTATTGAAAACGGAACTTGTGTTCCTGTCACTATTACATCAAATGTATAGTCTAAATTTGCTATTCCCTCTTGTGTATCTATTACATCATTTTCATCTATTTCATCTAGATTGCCTGTTTCATATTGCCATTCCCATTGTATTGTTACATCTTTTGTTTTTTCTTCATCATTTGCATATATTGTTCCATTTGCTATTGGTCCAATTTCTGATAATGAATTAAATTTTTGTTCTCCATAGTAATATACTAAATTTGTTGGTTTATTTTGCTCATTTTCAAATTTTATGTAATAATCTATTCCAACTTCTGTTCCAGTACCATCAATATTTATTGTAAATTCTCCACTTGTACCTGGTGCTATTTTTCCATTTACTAGTTTTGATTCATCAATTGTGTCAACCAATTTTATTGTTTCCAATTGTTCACTATCTCCATTTACTTTAAATGACCATTTGGCAACATCTACTTGTCCACCTCCTCTTACTGATGTTATATATTTTGCATAGGTATATCCTCCTATTCCTAAAGTTAATACTACTAACAATAAAGTTAATATGAGTATTATTTTTTTACTTTTTCTCATTAAATTCCTCCTTTTTGTTTATTTTTATAGAAAAATATGAAAATTATCATAATCTATTTATATAGATTTATTAACTACATTCCTGTAACAGGTAGCCTTTTAACTTCTTCTTGTGGTTCTGATACAGGTTCTATTATTATTTTTTTGTTTGTGATTGTTATTTCAATCTTTTCATTAAGTTCTATTTCTACTTCAACTATTTCGTCATTTATTTCAAATCCTTCAGGTGCCTGTATTTCTTTTATATAGTATTTTCCTGGTAAAATTTTGTCTAAGATTATTAGACCATCTTCATTTGTTGTTACTGTTTTTATTACTTCTTTTTGTTCATTTAATATTTCAAATACTGCTCCTTGCAGTTTTTGACCATTTTCATCAGTTTTTTCTATTTTAATTTCTGTTTCATTTTCTGGATATTGTTGATCAAATTCTCCTTCTATATCTTCAAATTTATATCCTGTTAGTGCATAATTTTGTACATCTGCACTTGGTGCTTTACCATATAAAATTGGCTTTGTTTCCATTTGAGTTTTTATATAGATTTTAAAATTCCCTGATTTTTCTAAACTTTTTATTGGTATTGATATTTTAAACTTTTCATCTGAGCGAAATTCATCTTTTTCTTGTCCATCTAAGTCTGTTATTTTACAACCTTCTGGCTGATTTTCTAATTGAACTGAATATTTAGAAATATTAGTTAAACTTTTTATTTTATATTCTTTTGATATATAATTATCTTCTTTTTTCCAATCTCCACTTTCATTTATTTCAAATTTATGATTTTCAAAACTTTCTGTTGAATTTTTTGCATTTTCAAGTATTAATTTTATAGCATTTGCGGTTCTAGCTCCTGATTCTCCTATTCCTGAATATTTATCTGGTTGTCTACCACATAAATAACAATATATTGCTTGTTTTGTTGCTGTATATGCTTCATCTTCATTTGCTACTCCCAATTCTTCAAAAGTTTTATATGGATATGCATTTATCATTACTCTCCATAATCCTAAATCTGTAATCTTTCCTAAGTTTGTTACTTCATATCCATCTAATTCAATTCCTGGTAGTTCTACATTCATACAATATGCAGGATATTCATTTCCATTATTAGAATATACTACTCTTGCAACTTTTAATAATACTCCATCATATTTTAACATTCTATCAAATATCTTTGTCCCATATAAATATATTTTATTATTTTCAACAGCTTGTACACAGTTTCCTATTAATGCAAAATTTAATGCTATTAATATTATTACTATTAGTATTATCGAAATTATCTTTTTCAATCTATTTCCTCCTCTTTTTCTATTGCTTGTATACATCTTCTGTAATTTGGTTCATTTTCTACACATGTTATTAATGTAATCATATTTTCTTCTGTATTTTCTAATCTACTCCAATCAGTATCTTCGATTATATCGTTTTTAATTACTTCATATGTATTCTCATAATCATTATGCCTATATTTTATTTCATCTCCTTCTTTTAATTTTTTTAAATTTTCAAAATAATTAACATTATATCCTCTATTATGTCCTGCAAGCCCTATATTTCCCATCTCTTTTTGCGTTTCTTCAAAATGTCCTACTTTTTTATTTAATGTTTCTTTATCTGTTCCTTCTGCTATTTCTGCTTTTAATTGTATTGCTGGTATCTCTATCTCCCATTTTTTAATATCTTCTTTCATTTCACTATTTTGAACAGTAAAGTCTATTCCATTTTTTTGCATTATCTCTTGAGAAATATCTACTTTCATATCTATTCCATTCGCATATTGAAACATGAAAATTTGTATTAATATAAATATTATTGTGGTTATCCCTAGACTTATTAAATTTATACCAGCTTTAGTAAATTTAAACATACATTTACTATCACCTCTTTTATTTAATTTAAATTTTTATGGAATTTTTTTCGAAAAAAATTTTTTGAATTTAAATTCTAACAATATGTTAACACCTATTTCTATATTTTGTCAAGAACTTTTCATCGACATAATTCGACAAAGTGCCATTTTTTCGCTGTATTTCAATGTTTTCTGTATTTGATTTTTTTAAAAAATATTTTATATTTACAATATTTATTACTTGAATTTTTATAATATTAATGTTAAAATTTAAGTAATATATTTTAAGGAGAAAGCTATGGAAGAAAGAAAACAAACTTTTAATTTTTATGACCAAACATATTTAAAATCTTATAATTTAGACAAAGCAATACAGTATCAATTAAACTTGTTAGATTCATTAGATGTTTATACAAGAGAACATTCAGAAAATGTAGCAACAATAACTTGTAACTTATGCAAAAAACTACATTGCAATAAAGGTTTTACAGAATATTGTACAATTTGTGCATATATGCATGATATAGGTAAATTATTTATACCTGCTGAAATTTTGCAAAAGCCTTCTGCTTTAACTGATGAAGAATATGAAACTATGAAAAAACATACTGAATTGGGATATAAATTATGCATAAAAGATACCAAATTAAGACCATATTATGCAGGACCATATTATCATCATGAAGCCTTAGATGGAACAGGTTATCCACAAGGTTTGGTAAAAAAAGACATTCCATTTGAAGCACAAATTATTAGAGTTGCTGATGAATATGATGCTTTAGTTCATAAAAGACAATATAAAACACATATAGGTGTTTCTGAAGCATTAAAAATTATAATTGAAAATACAAAGCCTACTCCAGGTGCACCTGAAGGTACAGGTTTTACAAAAGCAGGAAAAAATAATAAATTAATTGTTAAAAAATTAATAAAAGTTGTAATAGATGATATTGAGTATGAAATTGCTTGTACAATTGATTATGTTAAATTTTTAGATAAAGAATTAGATAGATATAAAAAAATTGAAAACTATATTGAGAAAAGAGCATCTGCTACAAAAGAAAAAGATATTGTTTATTATGAACAATATATAGATATGTTATTAAGACCTGATGAATCTATTGAAAATTTTGAAAGTCTATATCAAGAATTTAAAGAAGCTTATACTCTAAGAAAAGATATTTTACAAAACTTACATAAAGAGATTAAAATAATTAAAAAGCTTAAGGTATGATTGCCTTAAGCTTATCTATTTACAAAAAAACTTACTATTTTTTCTAGCCAACTTGTTTCATCTTCTTTTATATATGTATTTTCAGTTTCTACATTATCTGATTTTTCAAGATTAATTGGTATTCCTTTTTTTACTTCCATCCCTAATTCTTCTGTTGCTCTTTGTTTTATTGTATTCCATTCTAATTTGCTTTCTTCTTCTTTTATATTTTTTTCAACTTGACCATTTTCCTTTTGTATTAGTGCTAATTTTTCTTCTTGTTCTTTTTTTTGGTCAAACATTTCCATTATTTGAATTTCTCTATAGCTTACAGTTAGTAACATGGCAAATACAACTCCAACAGCTATAATCTGTTTAGCTTTTTTCTTTCTTTCTTCTGCTTTTTTTGCTCTTTCTTTTTCTAATCTTTTTTCTATTTCTTTTTTAGAAACTTTTGGTGTTTGTTTTTTAGTTGTTTTTCTTGTTGTATATTCTGGTTCATATTTACGTGGACTAGTTTCATATTGATATGAACTTCTTGCCATGTTACTCACCTCCTTTGTTATCTATCTTTTTTCGAAAATTCTTAATTTTGCACTTTTAGACCTTGAATTTTCATTTTGTTCTTCTTCTGATGCAATAATTGGTTTTTTATTAATAATTTGTCCTTCTGATTTTGCACCACATACACAATATGGTAAATCTTTTGGACATGTACATTTTCCTGTTGCGTCTATATAAGCATTTTTTACTGCTCTATCTTCTAATGAATGAAATGTAATAATACATAATCTACCTTTACTTTTTAAATGTTTTATACAAGTTCTTACAGTTTCATATAAAGGCCTAATTTCATCATTTACTTCTATTCGTATTGCTTGAAAAGTTCTTTTTGCCGGATGTCCTTCTTTTTTGGCAAATGATGGAATAGATTTATCTATTATTTCAACTAATTCTTGGGTCGAATTAATTTCTTTTTCTTTTCTATATTTACAAATATTTTTTGCAATCTGTCTTGAAAATCTTTCTTCTCCATATTCATATATTATCTGCGCTAATTTTTCTTCACTATATGTATTTATAATCTCTTTAGCTGTAAGGCTTTGGGATTTATCCATTCTCATATCTAATTCGTTATTTCCTAAATAACTAAATCCTCTTTCTCTTTCATCTAATTGATATGAAGATACACCTAAATCTAGTAAAATTCCATCAACTTCTTCTATTCCTATTTCTTCTAGTATTTTTTCTATTTCGTCATGATTTCCATGGATATATTTTACATTTGAAAATTGTTTTAAATTTTCTTTCGCAGCTTTTAATGCTTCTTCATCTCTGTCAATTCCTATTAATAATCCATTATTAGATAATTGTTCTAGAATTTTTTTACTATGTCCTGCTCCACCTAAAGTTCCATCTACATATATTCCATCTTTTTTTATATTTAATCCATTTATTGTTTCTTCTAACAATACTGGTTTATGCTTAAATTCCAATTTTTCACCTCTTATTAACAAATTGCAGCTGGCTTTTTTTATAAATTGCCACCAGCTGCTTTTCTTATGTTTTTTATATTTCTTTTGTTTCTACCTCTTGGAATTTATCTTTTGCAACTTTATCTTTTGTTTTTCTTCAATTTTTCTTTTGTATGCTTTTTTCTTTTGTGTGACATCTTTTGTACTTTTATCTTTAGTGTTTTTATATAAACTTTTGCAAGTTATATACCTAACATTGTCATATTTTCTGCTATTTCGTCAGCCGAAATTTCTTCATCACATTTTTTCCATATTTCTTTATCCCAAATTTCTAATCTAGTTCCTACTCCGACTATCATAGCATCTTTTGTTAAGTGGGCTGATTCTCTTAAGTTGCTTGGTATTAAAAATCTTCCTTGTTTGTCTATTTCACATTCTGTTGCTCCTGATAAGAAAAATCTTACAAAGTTTCTTGCATTTTTGTCTGATAATGGAAGTGATTTTAATTTTGTTTCGAAATTCAACCATTCATTTTGTGAAAATACAAATAAACATCCATCTAATCCTTTTGTTATGATGAATTTTTCTCCTATGTCTTGTCTTAATTTTGATGGCATTATCAATCTGCCTTTAACGTCTAGAGAATGCTCGTATTCACCAATTAACAATTGAACTTCCTCCTTTCCACTTTCTTACCACTTTGTACCACTTTTCTCCACTTCGATTAAATAATAATACATTTTTTATAATTTTGCAAGTACTTTTGCGAATTTTCTTGAAAAAATTTTTTTATTATGATATTATATTTTTATAAATTTTTGTACGAAAGGAAAAAAGTTATGGAAGTAAAAAAGAAAAAAAATTTTAAATTTGATCACAAAAAATTGGCAATTTTCATTATAATTATGGTAGTTTTAATAGTATCAATTGTCGTAATTGCAGTTTATTTATCAAAAAATCACACTTTAGAATTTAATGATTTTGAAAGAATTGCAGTTTATAATTATTTAGAAGATGACTTATTAGATGTAGCTACTCTTTATGATTTAGCAGGAAAAAGTGAATATAATGACATTGAAATATTTCAGTCTAAATTAAAAAGAGCTTTAGATTCATATTTTGCATCTAATAATTCAGCAAATGAAGTTTCTACTTCTGAAATAATGTCTTTAGTAGATTCAAAATATATTCCAAGTGGTGTGGATTTTCATGGTATAATTGTTTCTGATTATACTTATAATCCTGAAAATGATACTTTTGAAAAAACACCTGGTGCTAATTCTAATATTGCAGGAATAGAGGCAGGAGCTAATAGTATAGATTATTCTGATAAAAAGGCTATAGTTCAAACTATTGAAGAAACTTCTGATGATAAATATAAAGTTATTTTTAATATTGTTGATTCTATGGTAATTGATAATCCTACTACAGAAGCTACTGGTGAAGTTATTTTGTCAATTAAAAATAATGACTTTAATATAGATTCTTGTACAATTAATGAATAATTTAAGAAATATAATAAAAGAAAAAAATATATAACTATTATGAAGTTGAACCTGGTACGAAAACCATGGCATGATTCGACAAATAATAGTTATATATTTTTTTCTTATTATATTCTAATTAATTATCTGTTTTAAATTTCTAATTAAATAATCAATTTCTTCGAAAGTATTATTATCTCCAAAAGTTGTTCTGATTGCACATTTTAAATATTTTTCAGGAACTCCTATTGCTGTTAAAACATGTGATGGTCCTTGCTTTCCTGATGAACAAGCTGAACCACTTGATACACAAATATTTTTTTCATCTAGCTTAAAAATCACTTCAGAAGCATCCATTCCTTCAAAAGACACATTAGCATTTCCTGGCAGTCTATTTTCCATTGAACCATTTATTCTAATTTTATCAGGCATTTCCTTTTGTAATCTGCTAATATAATAATCTCTTAATCTTGTTAAATTTCTAATATGAGAATCTAAATTTCTATTAGCAATTTCACAAGCTTTCCCAATTCCAACAATACTTGCAACATTCTCAGTTCCAGCTCTTTTATCTTTTTCTTGATGTCCACCATTTATAATCTTTTCTACTTTAATTCCATTTCTAATATACAAAGCACCTATACCTTTTGGTGCATTTATTTTATGACCTGACATAGATAACATATCAATATTCATATTTGTTACATCAATTCTTACATTGCCTACTGCCTGAACTGCATCAGTATGAAAAACTATATTATGTGATTTTGCAATTTGGGCAATTTCTTTAATTGGTTGAATTGTTCCAATTTCATTATTTGCAAACATAACACTTATTAAAATAGTTGTTGGTCTTATCTCCTTTTTTAATTCCTCTAAATTTATTCTTCCGATTTTCATCAACATTTATAAATGATACTTCAAAGCCTTGTTTTTCAAGATTTTTACAAGTTTCTAGAACTGCAGGATGTTCAATTTTAGATGTTATTATATGATTTCCTTTATCTCTATTATCATATGCAAAACCTTTTATTGCCATATTGTCACTTTCTGAACCACTTGCTGTAAAATAGATTTCATTTGAATTACAATTTAATAGTGTAGCTACTTGTTTTCTTGCATTTTCTATTGCCCTTTTTGCTCGTCTACCTATTGAATATAATGATGATGCATTTCCATATTCCATACTTAAATATGGCATCATTTCATTTAATACTTCTGTTTTTATTTTAGTTGTTGCTGCATTATCAAAATAAATAGTCTCCATCTTATCCCTCCTAGCTACAATTTATATATTATATGTCTTATATATCATTTTCGTTAAATATTTTCTTTATTTTTTCAATATTTTTTATTGTTGTATCATATCCAAACTTATAACATTTATCTAATTTATCTATATCAAATAATCCTGCTCTATCTGTTGGCACTGTAAGAATCAAATCACTTTGTTCTAGCCCATTTTCTGCAATTTTATTTCCCATAATATCAAGAGTTTTCATTATTATATCCATTACATCACTTGTAACTTCTACTTTATCAGCTTCAAAATTTACTGCTAATATTTTTTTATCGCAAATATTTTTTAATGGTATTATAGGGATATTATCTAATGTTCCTCCATCTAAAAACATATGATTTTTATATTCACAAGGACAAAAAACGGCAGGAAAACTACTACTTGCCCTTACTGCTTTTCCAATTGGAATTTCTGTTATATAATTATCAAATGGATTATTACGTGGTGCACAATTTGTTATTATATATTCTTTTGCTTCACTTATATCAACTGTTGGAATTGCTAATGGCATTTTTATATCTCCTATTACTTTTACACCTTTTCTCAATGCTAATTCATTATACATTTTCTCTAATAATGTTCCATCATTTAACCCTGATATTCCTATCTTCTTATTTTTTATAAAATTACCTATTCCATTTATTATAGGCGCATTTCCTATATTAATAATTTCTTGTGCATATTTTTTAAATAACACATATATGTAATATGGTCTATATCCCATCGCATATAATGCTGCAACTATGCTTCCTGCACTTGTTCCTGATATTGCATCTATTTCTATTTCATTTTCTTCAAGTGCTTTTAATACTCCTGCATGTGCAATTCCTCTAATTCCTCCACCTGATAATGCTACACCAATACCCATAAATTTTCCTCCAAAAAAATAAAAAGTAAATAACTATATTAATTATTTACTCTTTATTATGTTTCTAATCATATTTTTGTGACTATTTTTCTATTATATTTCCATTATTATCTAAATAATATTCTTCTTTCTCATTATAGATTTTTATGTAGTCATCTGAACTCTGGAAATTTGCATTTTCTATTTCTATAACTTTTTCTATTTTGTTATTATAAATTTGTGTAACTGCACTATCAAAATTCTTTACTTGTAAAATATTTTCTCCTTTTATTGATTGAACTACATCATATTCAAAATTTAAAAGTATGTTTTCGTCTGCATCAATTATACCGCTTTTTCCATCAAGATTTGTTGCTATAAAATATTTGTCAAATGCATATTCTAAATATGTATATTCTTGTTTTGAAATTTCTTCTAAATTCGAATTTAATATTGAATATTTTTGATTTTGTACACTTTTTATATAATATTCTGAATTTGCAGTAGGTTCAATTATAGTATCAAATGGAATGTCAACTTCTTTTCCTTCTTTATCAAGCACTTTTTGTTCTTCTTCTTTAGTTGTATAAATATATATTCCTTTTATTTCAATTGATGAATAATCAACTGGCAATACTTCTACTCCTTTATCATTTAAAACTCCATATTTACCTGTTATTTCTACTATAAAATTTTTTGTGTCATCATTATAAATTATTGATTGATATTTAGTATCTATTATTTTACTATTGTTTATAAATACTCCTGCTTGTCCATTTTTTGAAGCAATTAAATATATATCATTAGTACCACTTACTTCTGCAATTCTTACTATTTCATTATATTCGTTATCTAAGACTTTGCTTCCTTCATAATCATAATATCCATATCTATATCCATCTTCTGTTGTCTCACATACTATATATCCTGATTTTTCATATTTATCTTGTTCTGTATAATATTGATCTGATTGTATTGAATCAAATGTTGGTTTTATTATTGTGTTTCCTTGTGAATCTAGTATGCCATATTTATTATCTTCTTTTACAAGTATTTCTCCTTGTTTATATCCTAAACTTGAAATTTCCTCATATTTAGGTTTTACAACTTCTTCGCCACTCATATCTACTAATCCATATTTTCCGTCTTTTTCATATTTTAATACATTTCTTTCATAAACTGCTGTTTCTGATATTATATTTTCTAGTTTAATTGCTTCTACATTCTGATATTCTTTGAATATTTCTTCATTTTTTTCATTTATTACTTTACTTTCCTCTCCATTTTTACAAATAAATACTGCTCTATTTGGATTTGGAATAATTATCTCATCATATTGAGGTTCTATTACTACCTCTTTTTTAGAATTTGTTACTCCATATTTTTCTTCTTTTAATAAAGAATATGTTTCTGAATTTTCATCAAGATTTTCAGTTATTCTTTTTTTGTTTGGCATATATATAGAAATTACTAGACTTATTATTATTACTAATATACTTATTACTATTATCAAACTCGTTTTTTTAGACATATTTATACCTCTTTTCGCATTTTTATTCATTTTACTATTTATATTATAATATTTCAAGATTTTTTTACTTTTTTATTTCTATATTTTTTAAAAATCTTTACAAACACTTGTAATTTTCAGTATAATATTATATAATCTTTACATAATATTTATGGAGGTAAATTATGGCAAAATTAACTATTAAGGAATTATTTAGAAATACAAGTGAATACAAAGAAAAAGAAGTAACAGTTGAAGGATGGGTAAGAACTGTAAGAGATTCAAAAACATTTGGTTTTATAGAATTAAATGACGGTTCATTTTTCAAAAATGTTCAAATAGTATTTACTGATAAATTATCAAATTTTGAAGAAATAGTAAAATTAACAATAAGTTCATCAATAAAAGTTAAAGGTACGCTAGTAATAACAGAAAATGCAAAACAACCATTTGAAATACAAGCAGAAGAAATTGAAATAATAAATTTATGTCCAAGTGAATATCCTCTTCAAAAGAAAAGACATTCATTTGAATATTTACGTACAATTTCTCATTTGCGTCCAAGAACAAATACATTTAATGCAGTATTTAGAGTAAGAAGTGTATTAAGTTATGCAATACATAAATTCTTCCAAGAACGTGGATTTGTTTATGTTCATACACCAATTTTAACATCAAGTGATGCAGAAGGTGCTGGAGAAATGTTTAATGTAAACTCATTTGACTTAGCAAATGTACCATTAACAGAAGATGGAAAAGTAGATTATTCAAAAGACTTCTTTGGAAAACCTGCACATCTTACAGTAAGTGGACAATTAAATGGTGAAACATTTGCAACAGCTTTTAGAAATATATATACATTTGGACCAACATTTAGAGCTGAAAATTCTAACACTGTAAAACATGCAGCAGAATTTTGGATGATAGAACCAGAAATTTGTTTTGCAGATTTACAAGATTCTATGGACTTAGCAGAAGATATGATAAAATTCATTTTCTCTTATGTTTTAGAAAACTGTCCAGAAGAAATGGAATTTTTCAATAATTTTGTAGATAAAACATTATTAGATAGATTAAATAATATAATAAATTCAGAATTTGCTAGAATCACATATACTGATGCAATTAAAGAATTAGAAAAAGCAAATGACCAGTTCGAATATAAAGTTTCTTGGGGTGTAGATTTACAAACAGAACATGAAAGATATTTATGTGAAAAAATTTTCAAAAAACCAGTTTTTGTTACCGATTACCCAATGGATATAAAAGCATTTTATATGAAACAAAATCCTGATGGAAAAACTGTCGCAGCTGCTGACTTATTAGCTCCTGGAATTGGAGAAATTATCGGTGGTAGTCAAAGAGAAGAAAATTATGATAAATTACTTTCTAGAATGAAAGAACTTAATATGGATATTGATGGTTATGATTGGTATCTTGACCTTAGAAAATATGGTAGTGTTGACCATGCTGGTTTCGGACTTGGTTTTGAAAGGGCTCTTATGTACTTAACAGGTATGCAAAATATTAGAGATGTTATTCCTTTCCCTAGAACACCAAAAAATTGTGAATTTTAGGTAATTTTGGGACAGTCCCCTTTTTTCCCTTTGGGTAATTTTGGGACAGTCCCCTTTTTTCCCTTTTTTATTCTTCATTCCATATTTTTTCAATTTTCTTTCTTCCTATTCTAGTAACACGTGCAACTTGTGTTATATTTGTTCCTAATATGTTTTTTACCTCTTTTAAACATCTTTTTTCTTCTGATTTAGACTTATCTCTAAAGAATTCCGTAATATCTTCTACATTATCAATGTTAAATTTTTTCATAATAATTCTTGCTAATTGTTCATCAGTTAATCTTCCAATCATTTCATATTCAGCAAAAGTGTTTAATTCTTCTATGTCACTAATGTTTTTGGTACATTTTATAAATTCATTTAAATCATCATTGTAATAATGTAACAATATTTTTTTATTAATCAATCTTTCTTTACCTATATATTCTTTATAACTACTCCATTTATAATCTTCTGTTTTAGCTATATAAGCTTTTTCGGGATTTCTATGAACATATCTACAGACTTCTAAAAAATATTTTTGATTTTCAACATTTTTACTTTTAAATCTATTTTGAACAAAAGGTCCTTTTCTTTTATACTTTTTATTGAAATATTGTGCATAACTTGCAGTTAAACTTTGAATAGCTTTAGATAAAAAATCATTGTGAATTTTAATTACCATATGTACATGATTTGACATTAAACAATATGCGTATATATCATAATTAAATAACTTTTTTGTTTTTAAAATTCTTTTTAGAAAAAACTGTCTATCTTTATCATCATAAAATATATCTTGGTCATCAATTCCTTTTATAATTATGTGATAAGTCTTCGAATAACTATATTTTCTATTTTGTCTCGGCAATTCTCTTCCTCCTTTCTTTTTTTATGTTTACTATTGTAACATGTTTCTCCTTTTTTGGCTAGTATTAACACAAAAAAATCACAAAAATTGAAATAAGGTCTGTCCCAAAATTTCCAAAAAGGAAAAAAGGGGACTGTCCCAAAATTACCCAAAGGGAAAAAAGGGGACTGTCCCAAAATTACCTTATTACCTCAATATTAAATATTTTACCTGAATCATCTAGTTTTATACTATTTTCAATTTCATTTCCATCAAGTAAAACTTTAGTTTCTCCTTGGTTATTTTTATTCACATTTTTTATTTTTATATTATAAATACTCTCTCCATATTTAAATCTCATACTATACTCTTCCCAATCTTTAGGAATGCATGGTTCGAATGATAAAGTATTATGATAAATTCTTAGTCCAAGAATATATTGAATACCAGCTAAATAGTACCAACTACTTGAACCTGTATACCATGTCCAACCTCCACAACCGGCTAAGTTTTGAGCACCATAAACATCTGCTGCTATTACATAAGGCTCTACCTTATATTTATTTGATGCTTCTTTAGTTCGGGCATGTTCTATTGGTGTTATCATTCTATACCATTCTACAGCTTTATCTCCATCTCCTAATATTGCTTCAGCTATAATTGCCCAAATGGCTGCATGTGTGTATTGTCCTCCATTTTCACGTACACCTGGTAGATATGATTTGATATAACCTGGCTCTAATTTTCCTTTATCAAATGGTGGATCTAATAATTTGATAATTCCATTTTCTTTGTCTACTAAATGCTTTTCTAGACTTTCCATTGCAAGGTGTTTCTTTTCTTCTTCACCTGCCCCGGAAATTACTGACCAACTTTGTGCAATGCTATCTATTCGACATTCGTCATTTTCCATACATCCATATACATCTCCATTGTCAGCAAAAGCTCTTTTGAACCATCTTCCATCCCAAGCATTTTTGTTTAAATTTTCATATAAATTTTGCATTACAACTTTATATTTTTTTATAAATTCATTATCCTGTTTCCTTCTTGCAATTTTGATGAATTCTGTTAGTATTTTATATAAGAAAAATCCTAACCACACACTTTCTCCTTTTCCTTCTGGCCCTATATTGCTAAATCCATCATTCCAATCTCCTATCCCTATTTTAGGCAAGCCATTTTCTCCAAATTTACTAGCTCTTTCTATTGCTTTTTTGCAATGTTCATATATGCTTTCCTCAACGTCACTTGGTAAATATTTGTCATATTTTTCTTTTTCATTTTCCTGTAACTCTTGTCCTTGTAAATAATGTGTTTTTACTTCTAATATATCAAAATCTCCAGTATGGAAAATATATTCAATTACTGCATATGGAAGCCATAATAAGTCATCTGAAAATTTAGTTCTAATTCCTCTACTATTTTCATCATGCCACCAATGTTCTACATCTCCTTCTAAAAATTGATGCTGACTGTGTTTTATTATTTGATTATATAAAAATTGTGGTGTCAAATATTTTAATGAAAATGTATCTTGTAATTGGTCTCTAAATCCAAATGCTCCTCCTGATTGATAAAATCCGCTTCTTCCCATTAATCTACTAACTATTGTCTGATATGCTACCCAACCATTTAGCATGATATTTAAAGATTCATATGGTGTTTTGACTTGTATTCTTCCAAGTAGTTCATTCCATTTATTTTTTACCTTATTTAATTCCATATTACAATTTTGAGTTTTTGAATATTTATATGCTACATCTTTTGCATTTATTAAATTATCATCTGCTCCCATTATGATTGAAATCTTTTTATCTGAAAAACTTTCTATTTCAATCTCTATTTCAATTGCTATGCAAGATTTTTTTCCAAGTCCTGTATCATTATCTAATCTCATATGATGTAATCCACTTGGATTTGTTATGCCTCCTGTTCCGAAAAAACTTTTCTTATTTCCTGTAAATGATGTTATTTTCTCACTACTTGATACATATACAATATTTTGAAATTCATCAGTTCTATACAAGTTCTTAGCAATTATAATATTAGAATTTTCTTCATATTGAAGTTTTATATAATTATCTGATTTTATTTCATCTTCACCTAATACAGTTTTAATATAATAAACTATCTTTAATTTTTTCTTTTTAGGAGCATTATTTTTAAGTGTTAATATATTTATTTTTACACTATCTTCTTGTGGTATAAATACTTCAAGCTCTTGCATAATTTCATCACTACTATGAATATATTTTGCATATCCAAACCCAAATATTGCATTATAAATTTTGTCATCAGGTTTTGGCATTGCAGTAGGTGACCAAATTCTTCCATTTTCAATATCTTTTATATATATTGCTTCTGATGGAATATTTATACTACTACTATTGTGCCAACTTGTAATTCTATTTAATCTACTATTTTTATACCAAGTATATCCACCATTGCTTTCTGTTATAACACTTCCAAACTTTTCATTCCCAATTATATGACTCCAAGTCGTTGGTGTTTTATTTTCTTTACTTACTTTTATTAAATATTCTTTTCCATCTTCTGAAAATGCTCCATATTCATTATAATATTTTAATCTTTCTGTATTACTTAAAATATCAATTGAATTGGTATTATCAGGTTCTGAAACAATCTTTTCAGTTTTCTCAATTATTCTATAATTGTCTAATACATCTTCTTCAATATCTTTTATGACATTTACTAAGTTACCTAAATGGCTGTCTATGACAATTGTTGATAAAAATTTAATTAGGTTTACATCTTGAATATTCATTTCATTTTTTGAAAGTACAAATATACCTCCATATATATTTTTCATATATGCTAAATGACTATTTAATATAACACCTTCAATTTCATCTCTTATATAATTTTCATAACTATAATTTTCTTCATTTATAATTACTAATTCTACTTTTATATTTTTTGTTTTTAAATATTCATATGCTTTTATTATTTGTTTAATAACATATAAATCATTTACATATTTAATTGTTACAGTAATTATTGGTAAATCTCCTGATATTCCATATTTCCATAAATCTTTTTGTTCATATATTTTATAGCCTAGTTTTTCATTTTGTTTTATAGGATTGTCAAATAATATATAAGACATTATTGTTTGATATATATCTATATCTTTTCCTTTGACTTCCAAATATCTTGATTCTGCTTCTGTTTTTGCTTTTACAATTTCAAACTCTCTTGTTACATTTTCCATTATATTAAATTTTTCTAGATTTTTTAGTGCAATTTCTGCATCATATTCTACTGATAATAATAAATCCACAAAAACTTTTTCCTTTGGTTTTACTTTTATTGTATTTTTTAATGCAATTATTCCTTCAGTCACTAATCCTACTCTTTTTGAAAATGGTTCAGAATTTTGTATCATTTTTGGAATTCCCAAATTATTTCTTCCGATGAATTTTTCTTTACTTATTTCAAATTCAGTTTCACCAATTTTCTCACAGTTTGTCTGCATTTTTGCAATTAAATATAGTTCTTTATTATTATTTTCTCTTTCTTTTCTTTTTACTTTTATACTGTCTGTATTTTCGTCATATTCATATATTAAGAATAAATTGTTAAATGCTTGATGTGCATAATCTTGTTCTTTTCTTGATAATACAGGTTCAAAATAACTTGTTATTTCAAATATCTTTTCATCATTAGAATTATTTTTAATTTCTAATCTGCGTATTTCTACTGGTTCATTTGCATCTACTGTTGTTTTAAATGTTGTTTTTATATCATCTTTTATTTTCTCAAATTTACTTGTATCAGGCATGAAACTTATTGTAAATTTATCACAATTATCATTTCCTGTGCTTGACCATATTTCATTTGTTTTTATATCTTTAATATAGAAAAATATACCTTGTTCATAATCATCAGTCTTTTTGTATCTATTTATATAATTTCCTTCAAAACTACTTACTCCTTCACCTAATTGATTTATTGCAACAGTATATTTTTCATTTCCGATTACATTTCCTCTTATTACTCTTTCATCTATTTTTGTATATTCTCTAACACTATAATTTTCATAATCCTCATATTTTATTTTTTCTGGTTTTTCTTTGTTTTCTTTTGTTATTATAAATGTTTCTGGCATTCTTTCTTGTAATAATATACTTACTGCTTCAATTTCTGGATTTTGCATAAATCTTTTTTGAAAAATTTTATCATTAAACAAATTATTTATAGATAGTAATATAAGTGCTTGATGATGTGCCATGTATGTTTTTACTGGCTCATATTTTCTACCTTTTGATAATCTTTCTGGTGTATAATCTATTGATTCATAAAATCCATATTTATTATTCATTCCTTGTTTTTCTAATATTCTTAAATTTTCTACTACTTCTTTTGGCTTATCTGTAATTGCTAATATACTTCCATAACTTGATACTACCATTTCATCTGCAAGTCCTCTTTTTAGCCCTAACCACGGAATTCCAAATGCTTTATATTGGTAATTTGAATGCAAATCTTTTAAATTAAATGCTGATTCTGATATTCCCCAAGGAATTCCTAATTTATTACTATATTCAATTTGATTCATTATTAAGAATTTACATGATTCGTCTAATAGACTTCCTTCATATCTAGGTATATTTATATTTGGCATTAAATATTCAAATGCTGTTCCTGACCATGAGATTAATCCTTTATATTTTTTTAATACTGTAAGTGTTCTACTTAAACAGTTCCAATGTTTTGAAGGTACATCTTTTTTTGCTATTGCAACTATACTTGCTTGTCTTGCTTCTGATGCTAACAAATCATAATATGAATCTGTTAATTTATTATCTTCAATATTAAACCCAATTGAAAATAATCTCTGTTCTTCACTATATAATACTTTAAAATTAGTTTCTTCTATCATCTGTGTCAATTTATCTATTAAATCTTGTACATCTACATCTTCTAAGTTTTGTAAGAATGCTCTAGTTGTATACATATATCCAACTAAATTTCCACTATCTACTGTTGATACATATCTAGGTATTAGTGGTTCTAAAGTTTTTGTATTATACCAGTTATATAAATGTCCATTCCATTTTGGTAATTCATATATTTTATTTATGATATTTGTTAATAAATTTATTGTATCTATTTCACTTTCTAATCCTAAATCATAACTTGAGATGACCGCTAATAGTGATAATCCTATATTTGTTGATGATGTTCTTGATACGATAAGTGTTTTTCTTTCTTCTTGATAATTATCTGGCATTAAATAATTATTTTCTGGTGTAAGATATTCTTTAAAAAATCCCCATGTTTTTTCTGCAATTTCTAATAAGTATTTACTATCTTCCTTACTTATTTCATCTATCTTTGAACTTTTAGTAGTATCTTTACTAATCATGCACATCACATATGGTGTAATTATCCACAAAATACCAATAATTGTTAATAATATCTGTTTATTTAACATTCCAATTACTATAAGAATTGCTCCTAATATCACATTAATTAACATCATTTTATAATAATTTATTAGTGATGTTTGTGATTGTTTTTCCGCTTCTTCTGATGTCATCCATTCTAATAAATGTTTGTGAGAAATTAATAATCTGTATATAGTTTTTGATATTGCTATAATTCCGATATATGCTTTATATGGTAGACAACCAATTGTTAATATTGCTCTATATATCGCACCTTTAAATCCAGCTATTCTAGGTGTAAATGTTTTTTGTTTTTTCTCTCCTTCTTTTCTTGAAAATGCTAGATTAATTATTTCTAATAATTGAGGTAATATTACTATCCCTAATAATGTTGCTACAAACCAATTTTGTGGTTTTACAAATATTAGTAATAATGTTGCTATTTCAAATATACTTCTTCTTAAATTATCAAATATTTTATATTTTGAAAGTAAATTAAGTTTACTTGTTAGCCAACTACTTATCTGCCAATCTCCTCTTATCCATCTTGATAATCTATTCATAAAGCTTGAATATTTTAGAGGATATCCGTCCATTAGCATAATATCTGATGCTAATCCACATCTTAGATAATTTCCTTCTAACAAATCATGACTCAATACTTTATTTTCTGGTATTTCATGTTTTAATACTTTTGAAAATACTTCAACATCATATATTCCTTTTCCTGTGAATATTCCTTCTTGAAAATTATCTTGATAAGTGTCTGATATTGCATTTGTATAACTATCTATTCCACCTGCTCCTGCAAATATTTTTGTGAATAGATTTTTATTACTTATATCCAAATTTATCCCTATACGTGGTTGTATTAATCCATGTCCTTTTACAACTATATTCTTCTTTTCATCTATTTCTGGTTTATTCAATATATGTGACATTGCTCCTATTAGTTCAAATGCCGTATTTAATACTAATTCTGTATCTGCATCTAATGTTATTACATATTTTATTTTTGGTAATTGTTCTTGATTTATTGTGTTTATCTTAAATTTGTTTTTTTCATGTTTTAAAATATATTCATTAAATTGTGTTATTAAACCTCTTTTTCTTTCCCATCCTAAATATTTATCTTCATTTTTATTATAAAATCTTTCTCTATACAAAAAATGAAATATTGTAAAACCATCAGTTGAATATTTTTGATTTAATCTATCAGCTTGTTTTATTCCTTCATCTTCTACCTCATCATCAAAGTTTTCATTTTTGCTATCACTTTCTGAACAATCTCCTAATAAAGCAAAATATAAGTTTTCACTTTTATTTGCTAGATAATATACTTCTAGTTTTTTAAATAATTCTTGTACTTTTTCTTTACTTTTTATTATTGTTGGGATTATTACAAATGTTGCATTTTGCTTATCTATTCCTTTTGAACAGTCCATTTTGGGAATTAATTTTGGTTTTACTATTTTTCCTAATATATATTGTATTATCTGAATTACAAATTCTGATACTGGTATTGTTAAAATTATTGCTATTAAAATATTTCTTGATATTAAAACTGTTGTTAGTAATGTAAATATTATTATAGACCATATATATAATTTTACTTTATTTTCTGGTTTTATGGTTCTTTCTTTATATTCTAATTTTTCATATAATTCTTTTTTTCCTTCATCAATTAAATAATATCCTATATGTTTTTGTTTTGTATTTTCTTTATTAGCTTCACATATTTCTATTGCTTTTTTTGCAATATATATTTCTGACATTTTAGTTTTTTTAGCAATTTCTTTTATTGAGTTTCTATAATATTCCTTTGTTTTATATTCCATGTTTTCATATATGTGTGCTGGATCTTGATTTAATATTCCTTCTACTCCATTTATTTGTTCAAATATTTCTAAAAAGTTAATTCTTTGGATTTTCTTTATACTTGTTATACAGTTTGCTATTGAAATTTTCCTTATTGCAGTATCAAAATGTTCTTTTTGTATGGCTTCTGGTACTGTTATTCCTATTTTTTCAACTTCTTCTTCTAATATGTTTAAATATCCATATGCTTTTTTTCCATATTTTTTTAGTGAATATGACATATATTCTATAAATGGATATTTCATACTTTTAAATTCATTATTTCTTAATTTTGTTCCTGATAATTGATTGAATTTTAATTCACTCTTCTCCTTTTTTTCAACTAGCCTTTCAATTATATTTCTTACTTTATATTTTTGTATCTGACTACTTAATATTTTTTCACATATTTCTGCTATATTGTTTATTATTGCTATCTGTAAAAATACACCTATATTCCATATTTCTTCCATGTTTAATGTTTTTATTGTTTGATATGATTGTAAATATTTTTTTAGACTATCACTATCTATTTTGTTATCTGTATATGCTACAATTTCTGTTGCTAGGACATATATTCTTGCAAATCCTGCATATTTTCCGTTTTGAATTCCTACAAAATTTGTATATTTTTTGATTGTTATTTCTTTTTCTATTTGTCTTACTGCTTCTTCTATTATATAAAAATTGTCTAATATCCACTCTCCTGCTGGATGTATACTTATTCCTAATTTTATATGTTCATTTAATAAATTATATACATTTTTTATCATTCCATAATTTTCTAATAATTTAGGTATTGGGTATGTGCTTTTATTTGATTTATGTTTTAATGAATATTGCATTCCTATTTTTTCTAATTGCTTTTTTAATTGCTCTTCATCTAATATTGCACTCTCTATATTTAAGTTTTGATATTTTTTCAAAAAAATTCCACTCCTTGCAAATATGTTTTATACATATTGTTTGCAAAAAGTGGTTATTTATACATTTTTTAATTATTAATAACGCTCATCATCTTCTTGTTGTATTTCATTGTTTACTGTATTTGTATTTTCTTTTTCTGATTCTTGTTGTTCTCTATATTCAGCAATTGCGTTTACAAATCTATTTTGATACTTTTGTCTCACATCTTCATAAGTTCTTTCTTGTTGCATTAGAGTAGAATAATCAATTCCTGTTAATACTACATCTCCTAGTTGTGTTAATGTAGTTTCTTTATCTTGTTCTACTACTTCATCTTTTTCATATATGTTAACAATATCTCCATTTTGTTTTTGTGCTACTTTTTCTTTAGTACTGCCTTCTTCATTTGAAATAGTTGCACTTATTACTGGTAAATCTCCATCTACTCCTTTTTTTCCCATCTCTTGATATTCTTGTTCTGTGCAATATCTTAATATTCCATTTTCATCTTCATAAAATACTTTATCAAATGATGTTTTATAAAATTTAACATCTTCTACACCTATCTCTGTATTATTATTTTCATTATATTGTTCAACATACATTTCTTTTACATAATTTAATACTTCTTCTGAAGTTTTAAGTTCTTGCACTTCATGTAAAACTTCTGTTTTTACTTCATCAATCATTCCTTCTGGTATCGTTACATTTAAATCACTTGCAAATTTTTCTCTTGGACTTTGATTCTTTTCTATATCTGTCTCTACTGTTTTTCCCTCATTTAGCCCTTTTATCTCATCTTTTCCATTATTATGTAATATTAATCCTAATCCACCAACGCCTAATACCCCAACAGCTCCAAATATTGCTGCTCTTGTACGCATTTTCTTTAAAACATTATTTTTTATTTCTCTTTTTTCTTCTCTATCTAAGGCTCTTTTTTCAAGTTTTTCTTGTTTTCTTATTTCTTTATTTATTTGTTTTTTAGCCATACGTTTTATTGGTCCAATTCTTTTGTTTCCCATCTACTTTACCTCCATATATATAATACCTCAATCTAATTTTTTTGTCAATTTATATTCCAATCCTGTATTTCTTTTTTTACTATCTACATTTCTTATCATGAAATCAACAATTTTTTCATTTCCTATTACTATTAACATTTTTTTTGCCCTTGTCAATCCTGTATATAACAAGTTTCTTGTCAATAGCATTGGTGCAGTTTGTGGTATTATCATAATTACTACATCAAATTCGCTACCTTGTGCTTTATGAATTGTAATACAATAACTATGTTCAATTTGTTCTAAATCATTATACTCATACCAGCATACTTTTTCATCATCAAATTTTACTCTAATATTTTTTTCTTTATCGTTTATATTTGTTATTGTTCCAGTTTCTCCATTAAATACACCATTTCCAGTTTCTAAACTATCTCCATCTCGTTTTTCCCAGTACATATCATAATTATTTTTTATTTGCATTACTCTGTCACCTACTCTAAAAATTGCTCCCATACTACTCTTTTCTGTTTCTCCATCTCTATGTGGATTTAATTCATTTTGTAATGCTTTATTTAGTTCTTTTGTTCCTAATAATCCTTTTTTTGTTGGTGTTAACACTTGTATACTTTCAAAAAAATCATAATCTCCAAATTTTTTTAGTCTTCCATTACATAATGATAAAACTTGTTCTAATATTTTTTCTTGATTATTTTCTTTTATAAAGAAAAAATCTTGTTTTGAATCTTCTTCAAGTTCTTCATCATCTTTTCCTATAAAGTTTTTTCCATTATTTACTCTATGTGCATTAACTATAATCTTACTTTTTGCAGCTTGTCTAAATATTTTGTCTAAATGAACTGTTATTAATTTTTGAGAATTTATTAAATCTTTTAATACACTTCCTGGACCTACTGATGGTAATTGATCACTATCTCCTACTAGTATTAATTTTGTTCCTAAATATATACAGTCTAATAAATAACTCATAACAAACATATCTACCATAGATGTTTCATCAACAATTATTATATCTCCATCTATTGGTGCACCTTGATATTCTGTATCTTTTTTTACTAATGATTCTTCATCTACTTTTCCAATTTCTAATAATCTATGTAATGTACATGCTTCTTCTCCTGTTGTTTCTGTCATTCTTTTAGCTGCTCTTCCTGTAGGAGCACATAAAACTATTTTGTATTTTTTTTGTTTATAAATTTCAATAATACTTTTTATTATTGTTGTTTTTCCTGTTCCAGGTCCACCAGTTATTATTGTAACATTGTTATCATTTATTGCTCTTATAGCTTCTTTTTGTTTTTCTGATAAAAACATATCAGTTTTTTCTTCTATATGTTTTAATTCTTTTTCTATATTACTTACTTTTTTTATATTTTTTGCATTATTCAATTTTATTATTCTTTCTGCTATTTTTTCTTCTGCTTTATAGTATGTAAATAAATATACCCATTCTTCTCCATCTCTATCTTCTATTACTATGTCATTATTTACTTTTAAATTGATTATTTCTTGTTCTATTATTTCATCACTTACACCTAATAATTGTTTTACATATTCTTTTAAATTTTCCTTTAATGTACAGCAATGACCATTATATGTAATTTTTATAAGTGCATATTTTATTCCGCTTTGTACTCTTTTACTATTTTCTCTTTCAATTCCTATTTTTATTGCCATATCATCTATCTGTTTGAAATCTACACCTCTTGAAATATCTATCAATATATATGGATTTGCTTCTATTTCTTCTATTGCATTTATTCCTAATAGATTATATACTTTTTTTGCACTTTCTGGTCCTAATCCAAATTTTTCTAAAAATCCTACTATTTGCCATACTTCCCAATTTTCTATAAAACTTTCTGACATTTCTATTGCTTTATCTTTACTTATTCCTTTTATCTGTGCCAATTTTTGTGGTTCGAATTTGAATACATGTATTGTTTCTTCTCCAAACTTGTCTATTATTTTTTTTGCTGTTGCAGGTCCAATTCCTTTTATATTTCCATTTGCTAGATATGCTTCTAATGATGCTAATGTTTGTGGCATTAATTTTTCAAATATTTCTATTTTGAATTGTTCTCCATAGTCTTTATGCTCTACAGTTTTTCCGGTTATTTTTAATGTATCTCCTTTACTTATAAATGGTAAATATCCTACTACTGTTATCTGCTCATCTTCTGTTTCAAATATTCCTACTGTATAACTATTTACTTCATTTTGATATATTATTTCTGATAGTATTCCTTCTTTTTCTTCCAATTTTGGTCCTCTTTTCTCTAAATATCTTTATATAGTTTATCATATAATTATGTTAGTTTCAATGATTTTCTCTATTATAATTATAAACAGGAGAAAAGCAAGGAAATTGCATTGCTTTCTCCTTGCTTTTAATCTGATTTTTGGTATGTTTCGTACTCACTCTCTGGAAGCAAGCCAAACCATTGGTTGTCAATATGTTCAACCTCTTCTCCCTGTTTGAATTCTGACTGAAATACCAATCTTTCAGAAACTACAGGGCCATTTTGCAGAATTTCTTCTGCAATCTGGTAAAAAATTTCATCTACATCATCTTGTTTTGTATTTGATATTTCTTTATAAGAAGCATATTGATCTTCATTATAAACTTGTTCTTGGATGCTCCTTCCTAAGAACATGTAGTTCATTTTGGCCCTATTGACAACACACGATGCTGTCATTCTAAGAGCTTTCATAGCATCTTCTTCAGTACATCTGTACTGAAGAACTCCCACCTCGTGAAAAACTGTATTTCCCACAAGATATATATCTTCCTGTGTATATGGGAAATAAGGTTCTTCTTTTGTTGTTTCTTCAGCTTTCACTGTTTCAATTTCAGTGGCTGTTTCCTCTTGTTCTAAAGTTTCAGGAACATTTTTAGCTACTGAAATTACTTCAGTTTGAACATGATTTTCATGTTCAAGTGTTCTTGCATTTCTTTCAGCTAACATAAAGGGAATTGTTAATAATCCTAGCCCAATTCCAATAGTTGCAGAAATGATGTTTCCTTTAAGAGTATGTTTCCGTATCATTTTTATTTCTCCTTTTCTTTCTTTCCGCCTTATTGCACGGATTTTTTGTACAACGTACCTATATATATTTTACCATATTTTATGTAAATTTTCAAATTAGTTATTTATATCATTTATATTATCTATTAAATCTTTACATTCTCTCCAATTAGTCACTCTTACACATTCATAATCTAATGACATTTTATTCAGAATTTCTTTTGTTTTATCTTTTGAATCTAAATCTGCAACAATTATGTCTTTTACATATTCTTCTTTTCCATATAGTAATTTAAATAAGCTTGAACGTAAAAATCCTTCTATTCTTTCTTCTTGATTTTTTACTGCAATTATTATATAAATACCATCTGCTTTCATGTTTGTATATGTACACATATATATTATTTGTTTTATTAATTCAAATAAGCCATAAAGAGCAAATGTCCAGAGTATTGCATTAATTACAAAATTCTCCATACCATCTTCCTCCTTATGGCTATTATATGTGTTTTATTATTTTAGTGTGATGACTTTTTCCCATGGTAAATCTTTTTTTCCAAAATGACCATAATTTGTTGTTTTTGTAAATATTGGTTCTTGTAAATGTAAATATTCAATAATTCCTTTTGGTGTTAAATCAAAATTACGATTTATCATTTCTAAAATCTCGTCTTCTGGAATTGTATTTGTTCCAAATGTATCTACAAATACTGACATTGGTTGTTCCATTCCAATTGCATATGCAACTTGAATTTCACATTTTTTTGCATATCCATTTGCTACAATGTTTTTTGCAATATGTCTTAACATATATGCACTACTACGATCAACTTTTGTTGCATCTTTTCCAGAAAATGCTCCACCTCCATGGCGTGCATAGCCACCATATGTATCAACAATAATTTTTCTTCCTGTTAATCCTGTATCTCCTAAAGGTCCTCCTATTACAAATCTTCCTGTTGGATTTATATAATATTTTGTATCTTCGTCTAAATATTTTGATGGAATTACTTCATTTATTACTTTTTCTTTTATGTCATTTTTTAATGTTTCCATATCTATATCTTCATTATGTTGTGTTGATACTAATATTGTATCTATTCTTTTAACTTGTCCATCTTCATATTCTACTGTTACTTGTGTTTTACCATCTGGTCTAAGATATGGTAATATTCCTGTTTTACGCACTTCTGTTAATCTTTTAGATAACTTATGTGCCATTGATATTGCAAATGGCATGTATTCTTCTGTTTCATCTGATGCATATCCAAACATTATTCCTTGGTCTCCTGCACCACCAATATCAACTCCTAGTGCTATATCAGAACTTTGTTTTGTTATATTTACATCTATTTCACAAGTTCTATAATCTATGTCTAATTCACTATTATCATATCCTATTTCTTTTATTCTTTCTCTTACTATTTTTTCTATATCTAATTTAGCATTTGTGGTTATTTGTCCTGCTATTGTTATTTTATTTGCTGATGCAAATGTTTCTACTGCTACTCTTGAGTTTTTATCTTGTTTTAGTGCTTCATCTAATATTGTATCTGAAATATAATCACATAGTTTATCTGGATGTCCTTCTGTTACACTTTCAGATGTAAAATAATATCTTTTCATTTTTTCTCCCTTCTTACCAAAATGTGTGTTTTTTGGTAAAATAAAAAACTCTTTGCGATTGCTAAGAGTTCTTTATCTTTTATAATAATCATCACTCAAAGCTTTTGCTTTGCCGGTTTTAGCACCTTGTCATATGATAGGTTGCTGTGGGATTAACGAGCCGTTCTCTACTCCACTCTTGATAATTTTTTATTTAATTAAACTAATTCTAATATAACAACTTCTGCTCCATCACCTTTACGTGGACCAGCTTTTATTATTCTTGTATATCCTCCAACTCTTCCTTCATATTTTGGAGCTATTTCATTGAATAATTTTGCTATTAAATCTATATTGTTTCCTTTTTCATCTTTTACTTTATTGATTTTTGTTATAATTTTTCTTCTAGCATTTAGTCTTGATGGCATATCTTTTTGTCTACTTTCTGTTGTTTCTTCTTTAACAACTTTTAAGTATTCTTTACCATTTTTACTTTTTGCCATTTCAGTAACTTTGTTACCTTTAGAATCTAATTTTGCTTTTACTACTTTTACATCTACTGTTTCAAAGTTGTCTTTTTCTTTTATTGCTAATGCTATTATGCTATCAACTATTGCTTTTACTTCTTTAGCTCTTGCTTCTGTTGTTTCAACTTTACCATGTAAAATTACATCTGTAGTTAATGTTTTTAACATAGCTTTTCTGATGTCAGTAGTTCTACCTAATTTTCTATTTGTAGCCACTTTTTTTCACCTCTTCTTATATTTTTATTCGTCTTCCTCTGCGAAACCTAGTCCTAATGAATGTAATTTTGCTGTTACTTCATCTAATGATTTCTTTCCTAAATTTCTAACTTTCATCATATCACTTTCTGATTTGTTTGTTAAGTCTTCTACTGTAGCAATTCCTGCTCTTTTTAAACAATTGAATGAACGTACAGAAAGTTCTAATTCTTCTATTGAAGTTTCTAATACTTTTTCTTTCTTAGATTCTTCTTTTTCTATCATTACTTGTGTATTTTTTGTTGCTTCTGATAAATCTATGAATAACTCTAAATGTCCTGTCATTACTTTGGCTGCTAAGCTTAATGCTTCATCTGCTTTTAAGCTTCCGTTTGTCCATACTTCTATTATTAGTTTGTCATAGTCAACCATTTGGCCTACTCTAGTGTTTTTTACTTGATAATTTACTTTTTTTACTGGTGTATAAATTGAATCTATTGGAAGTACTGATATGTCTTGGTTTGGTTTTTTATTCTTTTCTGCTGGAGAATATCCTCTTCCCATATCTGCTGTCATTTCCATGATTAATTGTCCACCTTCTGATACAGTTGCTATATGTAAGTCAGGATTTAGTATTTCTACAGTTCCATCAGTTATGATATCTCCTGCTGTTACTTCTCCTTCTCCTTTGAAGTTAATTCTCATTACTTTTTCTTCATTTTCATCAAATTTTAGTCTTACATTTTTTAAATTAACTATTATTTCTGGTACATCTTCTACAACATTTGGTATGCTAGAAAATTCATGTAATACTCCATCTATTTTAACACTTGTTATTGCACATCCTGTTAATGATGAAAGTAATATACGTCTTAATGAATTTCCTATTGTTACTCCATATCCTCTTTCTAATGGTTCACATACAAATTTTGCATAATTATTTACGTTATCAACCTCTAGACATTCAATATTTGGCTTTTCAAATTCTATCATTTCTACCTCCTAATATTTTAAAAACTATTTAGAGTAAAGCTCTACTATTAAATGTTCTTCAATTGGAATATCAACATCTTCTCTAGATGCTAATCTTAATACTTTACCACTTAAAGTTTCATTATTTAATTCTAACCAAGCTGGAATTGGTCTTGTTGCATTTGCTTCTACATTTGCTTTTATTGTGCTATTGTCTTTTTTGTTTTCTCTTACAGTTATTACATCTCCTGCTTTTACTAAGTATGATGGAATATCAACTTTTTTACCATTTACTTCGAATTGTCCATGGTTTACTAATTGTCTAGCTTGTGCTCTTGAAGCTCCAAATCCTAATCTGTAAACTACATTATCTAATCTGCTTTCTAATATTTGTAATAAGTTTTCACCTGTTATTCCTTTTTTATTAGATGCTATTTCGAAATATCCTCTAAATTGTTTTTCTCCAACTCCATAGTATGATTTTGTTTTTTGTTTTTCTCTTAATTGAGTTCCGTATTCAGAAAGTTTTGCTCTTTTTTGTCCATGTTGTCCTGGTGCATAGTTTCTTCTAGAGATACTACATTTGTCAGAATAACATCTTGAACCTTTTAAGAACAATTTTTGTCCTTCTCTACGGCAAATACGACATTGTTCGTCTGTATAACGTGCCATCTTATATTTACACCTCTTTCATTAATTTAGTTATTTTTATTTATTTCGTTATTTTTATACTCTTCTTCTTTTTGGTGGTCTACAACCATTGTGTGGGATTGGTGTTACGTCTTTAATACTGCTTAGTTCTAAACCTGCTGATTGAAGTGCTCTTATTGCAGCTTCTCTACCAGCTCCTGGTCCTTTAACATATACTTCAACAGTTTTTAATCCGTGTTCCATTGCTGCTTTTGCTGCTGTTTCAGCAACTTCTCCAGCTGCGAATGGTGTGCTTTTTCTTGAACCTTTGAATCCTAGTCCTCCAGCACTTCCCCATGATATTGTATTTCCATTTGTATCTGTTATTGTAACTATTGTATTATTGAAACTAGAATGAATGTGTGCTTCACCTTTGTCTATATTTTTTCTGTTTCTTCTAGCTACTGGTTTTTTTGTTGCATTTTTGTTAGCCATGATTTTTAATTTCCCTCCTTATTAGAAATTATTATGCTTTTTTAGATTTACTTACTAATTTTCTTGGACCTTTTCTTGTACGAGCATTAGTTTTTGTTCTTTGTCCTCTTACTGGAAGACCTCTTCTATGTCTTAATCCTCTATAACATCCAATTTCTGTTAGTCTCTTGATATTAAGAGCTACTTCTCTTCTTAAATCACCTTCAACTTTATATGTTCCGTCAATTGCTTTTCTTATGCTATTAACTTCATCATCAGTTAGGTCTTTTACTCTAGTATCTGGATTTACCCCAGCTTCTTTTAATATTTTTCTTGAGCTTGCTACTCCTATACCATAAATGTATGTAAGTCCTATTTCTACTCTTTTTTCTTTAGGTAAATCTACTCCTGCTATACGAGCCATGTTTTTTTGCACCTCCAAAATTTTATTTTTTCTTTTTAGTTTAGTGTTGTCCTATTTATTCTTAAAGGTGAAATGCATCTAATGGCTTATTATTAGATCTTTAAGTTTTATTTTGGACATATATATAAACACAAATTTGATATGTAAACTTTACAGTTTAACAGCCGCTACCTAATTTGTGTTATAAGCTTAGGTTACCCTTGTCTTTGTTTGTGTTTAGGGTTTTCACATATAACTCTAATTACACCTTTTCTTTTTATTACTTTGCATTTGTCGCAAATCTTTTTTACTGATGGTCTTACTTTCATTTCTTGCACCTCCTATTTATAACAGGTGATACCTGTTTCTATATTTATATATTATATAGTTTGGGTTAATCTATTTATTTTGCTCTCCAAGTGATTCTTCCTCTTGTTAAATCATATGGTGATAATTCTACTTTTACTTTGTCTCCTGGTAATATTTTGATATAGTTCATTCTTAGTTTTCCTGAAATATGTGCTAATATTTGATGCCCATTTTCAAGTTCTACTTTGAAATTAGTATTTGGTAGTGTTTCTACTACTGTTCCTTCAACTTCTATAACATCTTCCTTTGCCAAGCTTCTTACCTCCTTCTTAAAGAGCATTTTATCTCTATTTTATACTATATTTTTCCAATCATATAGTATTAACTCATATATTATATAACAATTTTATAGTATTGTCAATACTTCTGGTTCTTTTTCTGTAATTAAAATTGTATTTTCATAATGTGCAGATAAACTTCCATCTTGTGTTACAATTGTCCAACCATCTTCTAGTTCCCAAATATCAGGTTTTCCTTGTATTACCATTGGTTCTATTGCTAGAGTCATGCCTGGTTCAAGCCTTATTCCTTTTCCTGCTTTTCCATAGTTAGGTATACCTGGATCTTCATGCATATCTTTTCCTATTCCATGACCTTGGAATTCTCTTACTACAGAAAAACCTTGTGATTTTACATATTCTCCTATTGCATGTGAAACATCACCTATTCTGTTTCCTTTTTTGGCATATTTTATTCCTTCATAAAATGCTTGTTTTGTTACTTCTACTAATCTTTGTGCTTCTTTTGATACTTTTCCTACCATATATGTTCTTGCTGCATCACCATTATATCCATTTTTTAAAGCTACTAGGTCTACACTTACTATGTCTCCTTCTTTTATAACTCTTTTTGATGAAGGTACTCCATGTATTACTTCATCATTTATTGATATACATGTTGATGCAGGATATGGTGGAACTCCTTTTATTCCTGGGTCATATCCTTTTTCAGCTGAAATTGCACCATATTTTTTCATTGTTTTTTCTGCAATTGCATCTATATCTGCTGTAGTCATTCCCGGTTTTATGGCTTCTTCTATTGCTTTATGTGTTAATGCTGTTACTCTACAAGCTTCTCTCATTAACTCTATTTCTCTTTTTGATTTTATCGTTACCATTTTCTTTCCTTCTTTCTATTTATTCAGGAATTTTATATCTAATTATTTATTTCTTTTAAAATGTCTTCTGCAACATCTTTCCCCATTCTATTTATAGATACACTTACTTCTTCTGTTCTTAATACTCCTTTATTTTTGTAGTATTCTACTAATGGGCTTGTTTTTTCTTCATATATTTCTAATCTTCTTTTTATTGCTTCTGGATCTGAATCATCTTCTCTTTGTTTTAATGGTGATCCACATTTGTCACATATTCCCTCTTTTACTGGTGGATGTAATTTTATATTATATGTTGCTTTACATTCTTGGTTTGTACATACTCTTCTTGTTAACATTCTGTCTATGATTTCTTCTTTTGGTGTTACTAAGTTAATTACTAAATCAACTTTTTTTCCTTTTTTGCTTAAAATTTCATCTAATTTTTCTGCTTGTTCTATTGTTCTAGGGAATCCATCTAATATAACACCATTTTGTGCATCTTCCCATGTTAATCTATCTTCTACCATTGGAACAGTTATTTCATCTGGTACTAAATTTCCTTTTGATATATATTTATCTGCTTCTATTCCTAGTTGTGTTTTTTCACTTATATTTTTTCTGAATATATCTCCTGTTGATACTTGTGGCCATCCTGTTTTCTCACTTATTAATCCTGCTACAGTACCTTTTCCTGTACCTTGTGCTCCTAACATAATAATAATCATAATTTTTCTTCCTTTCTTTGGACAAATACATATTTATCATGCTCGTCCTACTATTTTTTATACTATCAAAAAATTTCTGCCTCTAATTTTCTTAGAGGCATCTTCCGTTTTTTACGCTAATATTTTATATTATTTTTATAGTTTTGTCAATCGTTTTAGAGCTTTTTGATACAAAAAAATAACACTTATTTAATAAGTGCTATTTTGTATAAAACTTTTATTCTAAGAATCCTTTATAGTGTCTCATTACTAATTGAGATTCTAATTGTTGTACTGTTTCTAGTGCAACACCTACAACGATTAATATTGATGTACCACCAAATGAAACATTTAAGTTTGTAAATCTTAACAACATTGGAAGTATAGCTATTATTGATAAGAATAAACCTCCAAATATTGTTAGTTTTGTTATTATTGATGATAAATAATCTGTTGTTGGTTTACCTGCTCTTATTCCAGGTATAAATCCACCATTTTTCTTAATATTACTTGATACTTCTGCTGGATTAAATGTAGCATATGTATAGAAAAATGTGAATCCCATTATTAATAGTAAATATACTATAGCATTTGCTAGTGAGTATCCCCATCCAACACTTGATGAAGATGTTGCTAGAGAGAATTTATAAACTCCTCCCCAGAATCCAGTTAATGATGCAGCATCTTTTACAAACATTGATATTATCATTGCTGGAAATGTCATAAATGATGATGCAAATATTACTGGCATAACTCCTGCCATTGCTAGTTTTAATGGTATATGTGTGCTTTGAGCACCAACCATTTTTCTTCCTACTACTTTTTTAGAATATTGTACTGGAACTCTTCTTTCTGCTTGTTGTACAAATACAACTCCTGCAACTAATAAAAGTGCTCCAACTATTATTCCTATTGATGTAATTAATCCTATTGTGTTAAATCCTGTACTTGTAAATATTAAATTCCATATTGTTGTTACAGCTGATGGTAATCCTGATATAATACCTATAAATATTATAATTGATATACCATTTCCGATTCCTTTACTTGTAATTTGCTCTCCTAACCACATTAATAATGCTGTTCCTGCAACTAATGAAGCAACTATTATTGCTCCTGTTAAGAATCCTGGATTGATGAATACTCCAGCACCTGAATATGAGAAATAGATACCTATAGCTTCTACAAGAGCTAATATTATTGTTATTATTTTTGTGTATCTATTCATAACTCTTTTGCCTTCTTCTCCACCTTCCTTCATCATTCTCTCTAATGAAGGTATTACCATTGCTAATAATTGTACAACAATTGATGCTGTAATATATGGACTTATTGACATTGCAAATATTGAGAATCTTGAAAAAGCTCCTCCTGATATTATATCTATAAATCCTGATAGTCCATTACTTGAAGTCATTGCTTCATTTAAAACTACAGTATTTACCCCTGGTACTGTTATATAACATCCTAATCTAAATAATATTATTAGTACTAATGTGTATAAAAGTCTTTTTCTAACATCCGGTGTCTTTAAAGCATTTTTTATTGTTTTAAACAACTAAATCACCTCTGCCTTTCCGCCTAGGGCTTCGATTTTTTCCTTAGCAGTAGCAGTAAATCTTTTTGCTTTAACATTTAATTTTTTCTCTAATTTTCCTGTTGCTAAAACTACTATTCCGTCATTTATTTTTCCGATTATTCCTTCTTCTACTAAGCTTTCTGCTGTTACATCAGTTGCTTTTGATTTATTTAACATTGTTAGAGTTACTTCTGTATAATTTTTAGCGTGGATATTTGTGAATCCTCTTTTTGGTAAACGTCTATATAATGGTGTTTGACCTCCTTCGAATCCTCTTCTTACTCCTCCACCGCTTCTTGCTTTTTGTCCTTTATGTCCTCTTCCTGATGTTTTACCATTTCCAGAGCCCATACCACGTCCAACTCTGTTTCTAGTTTTTTTCTCAACAGCTGGTTTTAATTCTCCTAATTTCATTTTATTTGCACCTCCTTAACCACATGTTTATCTAATTACATAATTTCTTCTGGTTTTTTATTTCTTTTTTTAGCCACTTGTTCAAGTGTTCTCATGTTTTTTAATCCTTCAATAGTTGCATATACTACGTTTCTTGGATTGTTTGTTCCAATAACTTTTGTACGTATATCTTTATATCCTGCAAGCTCTAATACTGGTCTTACACTTCCTCCAGCTATAAGTCCTGTACCTACTGCAGCAGGTTTTAACATAACATTTGCACTACCGAATTTTCCAATATATTCATGAGGTACTGTTGTTCCAACTATTGGAACTTCAACTAAATTCTTTTTAGCTTCTTGTATAGCTTTTTTAATAGCATCTGGTACTTCTGATGCTTTACCATTTCCGATTCCTACATGTCCGTTTTGATCTCCAACGATAACAACTGCACTGAATCTAAATGTTCTACCACCTTTTACAACTTTTGCTACTCTATTTATAGCTACTACTTTTTCTTTTAATTCTGGCATTTTATTTTCTTCCATCGGTTTTATTTTTCCCTCCTCTTTATTAGAATTCTAAGCCACCATTTCTTGCAGCTTCAGCTAATTCTTTTACAACTCCATGGTATATATATCCACTACGGTCATATACTACTGTTTTTATGTTTTTTGCAGTAGCTCTTTTAGCTATTAATGCTCCAACTTCTTTTGCAGCTTCTATATTAGATTTTTTTGTTTTTACTTCTTTGTCTAATGTTGAAGCTGATACTAATGTATTTCCTGCAACATCATCTATTATTTGTGCATATATGTTTGTGTTACTTCTATATACACATAGTCTTGGTCTTTCTGCTGTTCCAGATACTTTATTTCTAACTCTAGCATGTCTTCTATTTCTTTCTAATTTTCTATCTGTTTTCTTAACCATTTTTTACTCCTTTCCGAAAAAATTGAGTTTCGTTCTACTTATTTATTAATTCAAATTGCTGCTTTTAATTTGAATCTATTTACCTGTTTTACCTTCTTTACGTCTAATAACTTCTTCAGCATATTTAATACCTTTACCTCTATATACTTCTGGTGGTCTTTTTGTTCTAATATTTGCTGCTGTTTGACCAACTAATTCTTTATCAATTCCTTTTACTATTATTGTATTTGGGTTTGGAACGTCAAAAGAAATTCCTGCTGGTGCTTCAAATATTACTGGATGAGAATATCCTAATGTTAGATTTAAGTTGTTTCCTTGTTTTACAACTCTGTAACCTACACCATTTATTTGTAATTCTCTTGTATATTCTTTTTCAACACCATTTATCATATTATTTATTAAAGTTCTTGTTAGACCATGTAAGCTTCTATTTGCAGGCTCATTATTTGGTCTTGAAACTTTAATTACATTATCTTCTATTGATACAGAAATATTTTTATGTATTTCTTTTTCTAATGTTCCTTTAGGTCCTTTTACAGTTATTTTTTGTCCATCAAGTTTTACTTCAACTCCTGTTGGTACTGTAATAGGTTTGTTTCCTATTCTTGACATTTTGTTTTCCCTCCTTTTTTACCAAACATAAGCTAAAACTTCTCCACCAATTCCGGCTTCTCTTGCTTCTTTATCTGTTTTTAATCCTTTTGATGTAGAAATTATTGCTATTCCTAAACCATTTAGTACTTTTGGTAATTCTTCTTTACCTGCATATACTCTTAACCCTGGTCTACTTATTCTTTTTATTCCATCTATTACTCTTGTTCCTTTTTCATCATATTTTAATGTTATTCTGATGATTCCTTGATTTTCATTGCTTATTATTTCAAATGCTTTTATGTATCCTTCTTTGAATAAAATTTCAGCTATTGCTTCTTTCATTTTTGAAGATGGTACATCTACTGTTTTGTGTTTAGCACTGTTAGCATTTCTTATTCTTGTTAACATATCTGCTATTGGATCTGTAGTATTCAATTTACTTTCCCTCCTTCTTTATTCTAATTACCAGCTTGCTTTTTTAACTCCTGGAATTTCACCTTTATGTGCTAATTCTCTGAAACATACACGGCAAATTCCATATTTTCTAATATAAGCATGTGGTCTACCACAAATTTTACATCTGTTATATTCTCTTGTTTTATATTTTTGTGGTCTAGCTTGTTTTATTTTCATTGCTTTCTTAGCCATAGTTTAATTTTCCTCCCTTAAACTTAATTAATTTTTATAAGGCATTCCTAATAATCTTAGTAATTCTTTTGCCTCTTCGTCTGTTTCAGCTGTTGTTACAAATATGATATCCATACCTCTTAATTTATCTACTTTATCATATTCGATTTCTGGGAATATTAATTGTTCTTTAATTCCCATTGAGTAGTTTCCTCTTCCATCAAATGAATTTTCTGAAACTCCTCTGAAGTCTCTTACTCTTGGAAGTGCTACATTAAATAATTTGTATGCAAAATCATACATTTTATCAGCTCTTAATGTAACTTTACATCCAACATTTGCTCCTTCTCTTAATTTGAATGCAGCTATTGATTTTTTTGCTTTTGTTATCATTGGTTTTTGACCTGTGATTTGCATTAAATCATTCATTGCATTTTCTAGTGCTTTAGGATTTTCTTTTGTATCTCCTAAACCTATATTTATAACTATTTTTTCTAATTTTGGAACTTGCATTACTGATTTATATTCAAATTTTTTCATTAATGCTGGTACTACTTCTTTTTCATATTGTTCTCTTAGTTTTTCCATTTTCTGTGTTCCTCCTTTCTACTATTTGATTTTAGCTCCACATTTTTTACAAATACGAACTTTTTTATCATCTTCAATTTTATATTCTATTCTTGTAGATTTTCCACATTTTGGACATACTACGTTAACTTTAGAGCTATCGATAGCACATTCAACTGGAATTATTCCACCTTCTTCACCTTGTTTTCTAGGTTTGATGTGTTTTTTTCTAACATTTACACCTTTTACAACTACTTTTGAGTCTTTAGGTATAACTTCTAATACTTCTCCAGTTTTACCTTTATCGTTTCCAGCTAAAACTTGAACTGTATCTCCTTTTTTTATTCTCATTGAGTTTAACCTCCTTCTTCGATTTTTTGGTTAATTATATTATTTTTTGTTTCAATGGTTTAAAGAACCTCTGGTGCTAATGATAATATTTTCATATAATCTTTTTCTCTTAATTCTCTTGCAACTGGTCCAAATATACGTGTTCCTCTTGGTGTTTTATCATCTTTTATTATTACAGCTGCATTTTCATCAAATTTTATGTAAGAACCATCTGGTCTTCTTAATCCTCTTTTGCTTCTTACTATAACAGCTTTTACTACATCACCTTTTTTAACAACGCCACCTGGTGTTGCTGTTTTAACAGAGGCAACTATAACATCTCCAATGTTGGCTGTTTTCATAAATGATCCACCCATACATCTGATACACATTATTTCTTTTGCTCCAGTGTTGTCAGCAACTTTTAATATTGATTGTTGTTGTATCATGACTTATTTTCCTCCTTTTTCAAGAATCTCAACTACTCTCCATCTCTTGTCTTTAGAAAGTGGTCTTGTTTCCATTACTTTTACTTTATCTCCTATTTCACATTTATTTTCTTCATCATGTGCTTTTAGTTTGTATGTTCTTTTTACTGTTTTTCCATACATTTTATGGCTTACACTTGTTTCTACTGAAACTACAACTGTTTTATCCATCTTGTCTGATGTAACAGTTCCAACCATAACTTTACGAAGATTTCTTTCTTCCATAATAGTCTCCTTTCTGTTTGACTTAACTCATTTTATGCTTTTGCTTCAGCTATTTTTCTTTCTGTTAATACTGTATTTATTTTAGCTATATCTCTTCTAACCTCTTTAATTTTCATTGGGTTATCTAGTCCGTTTGTAGCTAAACTAAATTTTAACTTAAATAATTCTGTTTTTAGTTCACCTAATTCTTTTTCTAATTCTGGTGAAGACATTTCTCTTATTTTACTTATCTTCATCACTATCACCCACCTTGTTTACAGTTTCTTTTGCTACGAATTTTGTTTTTATTGGTAGTTTATTCATAGCTAATCTCAAGGCTTCTCTAGCTGTTTCTTCTGGTATTCCTGCTATTTCAAACATTACTCTACCTGGTTTTACAGCTGCTACCCAATATTCAACATTTCCTTTTCCTTTACCACCACGAGTTCCGGCTGGTTTTTGTGTTATTGGTTTGTCTGGAAATATTTTTATCCAAACTTTTCCACCTCTTTTTGTATAACGTGTCATAGCAACACGGGCTGCTTCTATTTGATTTCCTTTTATTAGTCCTGCTTCTACTGCTTGTATTCCGTATTCTCCATCTGATACTACATTTCCTCTTGTTGCTTTTCCTCTATTTCTACCTTTTTGCATTTTTCTATATTTTGTTTTTTTAGGCATTAATGGCATTATTTGTCTCCTCCTTCCACTTTTTTAGCTGGAAGAACTTCTCCTTTATAAATCCATACTTTAACACCGATTTTTCCATATGTTGTATCTGCTTCTGCAAATCCATAGTCAATATCGGCTCTTAAAGTTTGTAGTGGAATAGTTCCTTCTTTATAGAATTCTGTTCTAGCCATATCAGCTCCACCTAATCTTCCTGATACTGCTGTTTTGATTCCTAGTGCTCCTGATTTCATGGCTTTTTGCATACATTGTTTCATTGCTTTTCTGAATGAAATTCTTCTTTCTAGTTGTCCTGCAATATTTTCTGCAACTAATTGTGCATCTGTATCTACTGCTTTTACCTCAACTATATTGATATTTACTTCTTTTCCTATTAATTTTGTTAATTCTGCTTTTAAGCTTTCTGCTCCTGCTCCACCTTTTCCTATTATAATTCCTGGTTTTGAAGCATAAACATTTGCTTTTATGAATTTTGCTGTTCTTTCAATTTCTATTTTTGAAATTCCAGCTGTATATAATTTTTTCTTTAAAAATTTACGAATTTTTTGATCTTCTACTAAGTAATCTGCAAAGTTTTTAGAATCTGCATACCATTTAGCATTCCAATCTTTTATTATACCAACTCTTACACCTGTTGGATGTACTTTTTGTCCCATTTTATTAGAATCCTCCTTCCTATTTGTCATCTCTTAATACTATTGTTATATGACTTGTTCTTTTTCTAATTCTAACTGCTGAACCTTTTGCTGCTGGTCTTATTCTTTTTAATGTTGGACCTTGGTTTGCAAATATTTCAGCAACATATAAATTTTCATGTTTCATTCCATGATTATTTTCAGCATTTGCGATTGCTGATTTTAATAATTTTTCTATTATGCTTGAAGATGCTTTTGGTGTAAATTTTACTATTGCTAATGCTTCATCAACATTTTTTCCTCTGATTAAGTCTGCTACTATTTTTACTTTTCTTGCTGATATTCTTGAATATCTTAATGTTGCTTTAGCTTCCATTACTGCTGTTTCTTCCACTACAATTCCCTCCTTAATCTATTTTATTTATTTGTTTGTAGTTGTTTTTTCTCCTGCATGACCTTTAAATGTTCTTGTAGGAGCAAATTCACCTAATTTATGACCTATCATTTCTTCTGTTATATATACTGGCACATGTTTTCTACCGTCATGAACAGCGATTGTGTGTCCAATCATTTGTGGATATATTGTTGAAGCTCTTGACCATGTCTTGATTACTTCTTTATTTCCACTTTCATTCATAGCTTCAACTCTTTTTAATAGTTCTGGTGCTATGTATGGAACTTTTTTACTTGATCTTGACATCTGATTTTCCTCCTATCCTATTTTCTTCTCTTTACTATAAATTTGTTTGATTTATTCTTTTTATTTCTTGTCTTGTATCCTAATGCTGGTTTACCCCAAGGTGTCATTGGTCCTGAATGTCCAACTGGAGCTCTACCTTCACCACCACCATGTGGGTGATCTACTGGGTTCATTACTGACCCTCTAACTGTTGGTCTGATTCCTAAATGTCTTGTTTTTCCGGCTTTACCTAATTTTACATTTTCATGGTCAGCATTTCCAACTGTTCCTATTGTTGCTCTACATGTTGCTAATATTAATCTCATTTCTCCTGATGGTAATCTTACATGAGCATATTTTCCTTCTTTAGCCATAAGTTGTGCACTTTGTCCTGCAACTCTAACTAATTTTGCTCCTTGTCCAGGATTTAATTCGATATTGTGGATTAATGTACCTACTGGTATATTTGCTATTGGTAAGCAGTTTCCTGATTTTATATCTACTTTTTCTCCTGATACTACTTTATCTCCATCTGTTAATCCTTCTGGTGCTATAATATAATTTAATGTTCCGTCTTCATATTTTATTAATGCTATATTTGCACTTCTATTTGGATCATATTCGATTCCTATTACTGTTGCTTCCATGTTGTCTTTATTTCTTTTAAAATCTATTATTCTATATTTTTGTCTGTTTCCTCCACCTTGATGTCTTACTGTTATTCTTCCATATGAGTTTCTACCTGCATTTTTCTTTTTCTTTGCTAATAAAGATTTTTCAGGTGTCTTTTTTGTTACTTCTGCATAGTCTGAAACTGTCATGTTTCTTCTTGATGGTGTATATGCTTTAAAGTGTTTCATTCCCATTTTCTTTCTCTCCTTATTATTAATTTATTTTCCGAGTTCTTTCTCGATATTTTTTATTATTTATTAAGCTCCCATAAATTCATCAATTGAATCTTTGTATTTTTTAGAAACTTTAACTGCTTTTCCACCTTTTCCAAGGTATGTTTTTTCTGATGGATTTAAGTCTATTGTAACAATAGCTTTTTTCCAATCTGGTGTTTTTCCTTCTTTATATCTAACTCTTTTTGTTTTACCTTTTACTGTCATTGTGTTAACATTTAATACTTTTACTTCAAATAGTTTTTCAACAGCTTTTGCTATATCAACTTTTGTAGCTTTTTTGTTAACTTCGAAAGTGTATTTTCCTGATTGCATTTCATCATTACTTTTTTCTGTTATTACTGGTCTTATGATTATTTCTTCTGCTAACATTATGCATACACCTCCTCTAATTTTTTAACAGTGTCTAGTGGTAAAACTAATTTATTACAATTTAATAAATCAAATACGTTTATCATATTCATATTTATTGTTTTAACACCTTCTATGTTTCTGCTTGATAAGTATACATTTTCATTTTTGTCTGCTAATATTATTAATGCTTTTCCTTCTACTTTTAAGCTTGTTAAAGCTTTTACCATTGTTTTTGTTTTTGGTTCTTTAACTTCTAATTTGTCAACAACTGTTAATTCATTATCTAATACTTTTGCACTTAGTATTGATCTTATTGCAAGTTGTTTTTCTTTTTTATTTACTCTGTATTTATATGAACGTGGTTTTGGTCCTAATGCTATACCACCTTTTATCCATTGTGGAGCACGTATACTTCCTTGTCTTGCTCTACCTGTTCCTTTTTGTCTCCATGGTTTTCTTCCACCACCACGAACTTCTGCTCTAGTTTTAGTACTTTGTGTACCTTGTCTTTGATTAGCTAAGTAGTTTACTAATACACTGTGAACAACGTTTTCATTTGGTTCGATTCCAAATACTGCTTCACTTAATTCTACATCACTAACTTTTTTACCTTGCATGTTATATACATCTACTTTAGGCATTTCGTTTTCCTCCTTTTCTTTCTATTATACTTAAGCTTTTATAGCTGATTTTATTTTTAAGATAGATCCTTTTGCTCCTGGAACACTACCTTTTACTAATATTACGTTTTTATCCATATCAACTTTTACTACTTCTAAGTTTTGGATTGTTACTGTAACTCTTCCCATATGTCCTGGAAGTTTTTTACCTTTAAATACTCTTCCTGGTGTTGATGTAGATCCCATTGAACCTGGTCTTCTGTGATACATTGAACCATGTCCCATTGGTCCTCTATGTTGTCCATGTCTTTTTATAACACCTTGGAATCCTTTTCCTTTTGATGTTCCTTGTACATCTATTTTTTCTCCTGCTACAAATGTATCAGCTTTTAATTCATCTCCAACTTTGATTCCTTCTATTGAATCTAGTCTAAATTCTCTTAAATGTTTTTTTGCTGGTATATTTGCTTTTGCAAAATGTCCTTTTACTGGTTTATTTACTTTTTTCTCTTTAACTTCTCCAAATCCTAATTGTATTGCTTCATATCCATCATTTTCGATTGTTTTTACTTGAGCAACTACACATGGACCTGCTTCTATTACTGTTACTGGAATAACTACTCCATTTTCATCAAATATTTGTGTCATTCCTACTTTTTTTCCTATTAATGCTTTTTTCATTCTTTTCTCCTCCTATTGGCTGACTAATTTTTTATTGCCAGCATTGGTTTGATTTTTATTTATTAATATTTGAAACTAGTTTTTGATTTCGATGTCAACACCTGCTGGTAGTTCTAGTTTCATTAAACTATCCATTGTTTTTTGTGTTGGGTAAAGAATATCGATAACTCTTTTATGTGTTCTCATTTCAAATTGTTCTCTTGAATCTTTATATTTGTGTGGAGAACGTAAGATTGTTACGATTTCCTTTTGTGTTGGTAATGGAATAGGACCTGATACTTTTGCTCCTGTTTTTTTAGCAGTATCTACTATTTTCTCAGCAGACTGATCTAAAACTACATGGTCATAAGCTTTTAGTCTTATTCTAATTTTTTCACTTGATACAACTGAATTTGCCATTGTAATTTTCCCTCCTCTTAATTTTTGATATTTTTTATAAATTACGCGTTGGCAAGTCATAACGCACCCTGGTGTTTTGTTTTTACCTATTTTAAAATCCCAAAAATTGCATGATTATTCTGGGATAAGTGCTTATTATATTTACTTACCGCCTGGTCTAGCCAAGACATACTCCACTGAAGTTCCCTCCACTCTAAGAGTGTAGCCACATTCAGCTTCAACGCTAATTTCATGCTCAATTATTATATAACCTTTTTGCTGGAATGTCAATACTTTTTTGGATTTTTTTACCTTAATTTTATATAATTTCAAAAATATAAAAAGATATGGAACATTTTGACCATATCTTTTAAATTATTTATACTAAATATTATCGTTTCTTATCGTTTCTATAATATTCTTTTTATCAATTTTATTTAAAGAATATTTCATAATACTAATAATTAATGATCCTACTGCTAATATAGAAATTATAATTCCACTTATTGGAAAAATATATGTTAGCTCTACATTAATAGAAAATGCTAAATAAACTAAATAAGAAAATAATATTCCTATAAATATACCAATAACTAGGGATTTTAACATGTAAAACAAACTCTCTAATCTAATCATTCTATTAAATTCTTTCTTAGTCATGCCAATTGATTTCAACATTGCAAACTCCTTTTGTCTAATCGCCATACTTGTAGTTATTGTATTAAAAATATTTGTAATACCGATTAATGTAGTGATTAAAATAAATCCGTATAAAAATATATTAATTGCTATCCATAAGGCTTTTTGCTCTTTTATCAATTGAGTATTATTAATCAAACTCCAATAAGAATCTGAATGATTATCTTGGATATATTTTTCTAACTTTAAACTATCCTTTGCTTGAATATATAGGCTACACATTGAATTTTTACAAATCTCATTCATAAGTTCATCACTTATAATAATATATGCATAAGGACCATTTGGTAATACCATTGGAGTTTCTTTAGTGACTTTTGCAATTTCCAATTCTTTTAATGTTTCATCTTTATAGAAGAAGATTTTATCCATTTCTTTATAATTTAAAGAATCAATCTCTTGATACGTAGTTTTTCCGTCCTCTGTAATTGATTGCATTGTGATATCCATCAATACTGCCTTATCTTTCGTTTCTTCATAACTTAATCCTATTGAACTCAAATATCTTTTGTATTCTTGATCACCTAAGGAAACAACTGAAATTGTAGGATTCTTTTCTATCTTCTTTATATCTTCTGTATAGCATTCTTCTATTCCGATTATGTTTATACTGTCAATCCTACATAATTCATAACGATTTTGACTTATTTCTTCGTCATGTGTTATTTTTTCTAATTTATTATAATCACGACTATTCACTAATATGTCATATTCTCCTTTTTCCATATATACCTCTACTACCTCTAAGGCATATTTTGTAAAAGATATTGCAGTTATAAACAATGCTACACTTATAATAATAGAAACTACAGTTGTTCTATATCTTTTTCTATTTCTTTTAATGTTTTTATATGAAATTTCTCCTCCAATTCCAAATATTTTTTTAATTAGTTTTGATGATTTTATTTTTTTGGATTTTATTACAATGTCTTGATTATTTTTGATTGCTTCAATTGGAGAAAGTTTCGCAATTTTCTTAGCAGATTTTCTAGCTGAAAAGTATACTACTATACTGCTAAAGAAAATAATTAACACAATAGATATTATATTAGTATCAAATATTAAGTTCTTTCCTAATAAGCTTTCAGTAAATTGTTTTCCAATAACTTTAAAAAAGTAATAATTAAACAAAAGTCCTAAAATAATTCCAATTGGAATGGCAATAACTCCTAATAGAAAAGATTCTTTTAATATACTTCTATAAATTTGTTTTTTGGTTGCTCCTATTGATGATAACATTCCATATTGTTTTATTTTTTCTGCAATAGATATATCAAAACTATTTCGTATACAATACACTGATGTAAAAATAATTATTAATAAAATAGTTCCTGAAACCCCATATAACATAGTTGACGTCTCATCTATAGTTTCACCTGTTTCCATCATAATCAAATTATTATTAATAATATATATATACTTATTAGTTTCATTTTTTTGAATTTTTTCTTCCGTCTTAGCTATATTTGGAACAGTTAATTCATCTAGAGTATGTTCATCAATATCAAGAATTTGAGCAATAGTTTCTATTCTTTTATTTAAATTTTTAAATTTAATATAAATGTTTACATTACTGTTTATAGAAAATTCTTTATCATCCATATAAGTAATAGCTATAAATTTATTAGAAATTGAGCTATTCGTTTCTTTCGCTTCTAATTGTGAGTCTGTAATATTAATAGTTCCTACAATTGTATAACTTTTAATATCATTATTTTGAGATATTTGTTCTTCATTATTTTCCAAAGTAATTTGTTTTCCAATTTTTAGTTGTCCACTTTGATACTTCTTTATTTTATTAGATATAACTATTTCGTTATCGTTTTGAGGCATTCTTCCTTCTTCTAGTTCGATTCCTAATTTATCTAACCCTTCTTTTGTTACTCCCAAAATTTCTAAAGAAGAATCTACATTTAAAATGTCTTTTAAAGAAATTTTCCCTAATACTTGCGTACAAAAAGTTTCTTTAATATTAGGATTATCTATTATATTATTCATTTCAGATATAGGAACATTTAAAAATTCATAATGATAATCTCCATTCATTTCTATACTATATTTTAACATAGATTTTTGAAAACTGGAAACGATTGTTACTACACTTGTTAATAGAAAAGTAGATAGTATTATTCCAATAATTATTACAGTTGTTATTTTCTTATTTAATTTAATATTTTTAAAAATTAGTCTATTTTGTAGCTTCATATCGTTACCTCCTAGACAATTCTTCCATCTTCAATTTTTATAATTCTATTTGTTTCATTTGCTATTTCTAAATTATGTGTTATCAAAATTATTGTTTGTCCTAATTCTCTATTGGTTTTCTTCAATAAAGAAATAATTTCACTACTTGCTCTTGAATCTAAATTTCCTGTTGGTTCATCTGCAAGTACTATGATGGGATTGTTAATCAAACTTCTTCCAATAGCTACTCTTTGTTGTTGTCCTCCAGATAACTGGTTAGGTAAGTGTGTTCTTCGGTTCTCCAAGCCTAATGTTTTTATCAAAATATCTAGTTTATCCTTTTCTACTTTTTTTCCATCTAAATCACAAGGAAGAATAATATTTTCTTCTACATTTAATATAGGTAATAAATTATAAAATTGATAAATAATTCCAATATTTTTTCTTCTAAAAACTGCAAGTTCATCATTAGTTAATTCATAAATATCAATTCCATTAATAAAAACTTTTCCTGAAGTTGGCCTATCTACTCCTCCAATCAAATGCAATAATGTAGACTTTCCGCTTCCAGAGCTGCCTACTATTGCAACAAATTCTCCTTTTTCTACTGTAAAAGAAACATTATCTAAAGCCATTACTTCATTTTCTTCTTTACCATATTTTTTTGTTAAATTTTCTACTTTTAATATTTCCATTAGTTTCCTCCTTTAAAAAAAATAGGAGCATAAATATACTATGCTCCTATCTATAGGGGATTGAAAACTATTTGTTACCTATAATTTCTTAAATATAGCTTACTATGTTTTTAATTATTTAGTCCAGCCGGCAGTTACATTGATTCTTTCATTTATATTTGATTTGATATCGACAGTATATCTTCCTGATGGCGGAAGTGTAAATTTAAAATCCTTTCGTTCATAACCACCAATAGTAAAATACTTTAATAACTTACCATCAGGTTTGTAAACCCATACATCTATTGTTCCTGATGGATCGTCGTTACTATAAATGTTCATTGTACTTAAGAAAAATGTTCTGCTCATTCCAACATACTTATTTAAAGTTGGATACAATGTCACTTTGCCATTTGGAGAAACTTCTTCTGTATCATAATCTCCATATGTGTCAGACATTGTTTCAACATTACTAGCAGAATTTTCCTCAACACCTAAGGCTACATTACTGTCGTTTTCTGCCGCAAATGTTACAATAGAAGTTCCAAAGCAAATAGTAATAGTCAATAATAAACTTCCTAAAATTCTAGATAAACTCCGTTTCATATGATTACCTCCAATAATAAGCAATCAATCCCCTATATTCAGATAGGATTATCCCATCTTCATTAGAATTTTATAATATATTCCATATTTTGTCAATATAAATGTTATATTTTTTACAATTTCTGTTATATTTTTCCATATTTTGCCATTTTATTGTTATATCTTATCTGATACTAACTTTTATCATTATACGATAAGCTAAAACAACACATATGCTTTTGTGCATTTAAGCGGTAAAGCAATGTGTCGTTTTATATTTTTGCTATCTATCTCTTATTTCTTGTTTCTTCTTATTACATATACAATTGAAATTATATATACTGTTATTACACATATTGGTGTAAACTTACCTAAAGGTAATCTTGTAATAGCTATAATGCTTAACAATAATAATTCAGCTATTATTGGTATTATTAAAGTTCTTAACATAACTTTTAATATTCCTGATTTACGATATCTAATAATCATATAAACAAAAACTACTACACCTGATATTATAAATGGAATTATATAATTTTTATACATATCCCAAATTCTTGTTTTTACATTTGTCTTAATTGCTGTATTTTCTGCTGTTTGTTCAAATTCATAATTTTCTTTTACTTTATTTACTATTTCATTTTTTTGTTCTTCTGATATAGTTTCTGCTGTTATTGAAACCATGTCTTGATAAATTTCTATTGTTTCAACTAAATTTTTCTTACCTAGAACTTGATTTGCTATTTCTTTTATTTTTTTCTCGTCTACTTTTTGTTCTACATATATTTCGATACTTTGATTTTGTTTATATTTTAGTTCTTTATTAAATCCTAAAACAATTGTTACTATTATTCCAATTACAATAATCAATGCAATTACTGAAAAAGCTAATATTTTTTTCTTTTTTTCTGTTAATTGTTTCATTTATTGCCTCCTAATTTTCTTCTATTAATTTTAATAATGTTTTTGTTACAATAATATTATATACTGGTATTAATACAAATCCCCAGAACATTGTCATTCCAAAATTATTTAAGTTTGTCCATCCAGAGAAGCAAAATACTAGTGAGATTATCATAACAGGTATTAAATCTAAGAATATTTCTTTATATCCATTTTTTACTGCTTCATTTACTGAATTTATTTTTTGAACTTTATTTAATATTGCTACATTTAAAACTATATTTATTACTATTGTAATTATTATTGCTCCTATTGTTTCTATTGTTATTAGTATATTTGTATATCTTAATAATAAAGTTAATATTGCTATAAATCCTATAATTGAAATACCACTCAATAATCCTTTTAATCTATATTTTATAATCATTCCAATTAATATTACTAAAAGTATAGCTATCATTGCTAAAGTAACATATAAAGCAATGTCTGAATTTATATCATCATATATATATCTATTTGAATATACATCATATATTACTGGATATTTACCAGAATTTATTAGCATTACAATCTCTGTTGCCATTGATAAATTGTTATTTAATGTTATATTGTTTGTTGTTGCACTACCTACTGTTATTGTTATTTTATTTTTTTCTATTTTTTCAATATCATATTCTGTATCAGCTATTTTTAATACTGCTATTTTTTTTGTATTTTCTTGGTTTTCTGTTGCTTCGGTTTCTGGTGCTTCTTGATTTTCTGTTCCTTCTTCTGCAGTTCCAGTATCTTCTGTATTTTCAGCATTTTCTTTTTCTTCTTGAGCAGTTTCAATTTCCTCTATTTCATTTGCTAAAACTGCATAATTATTTGAGATTTCTTCTATTTTAGCTTGTCCTTCTTTAGTAAGTTTTAATTCTAAATATACTTGATAACTTCCTTCTGAATTCATTGAATAATTATAACTTGCTTTTTTTACCATAGAATCATTTAATAATTCTGTTTCTGTATCTTTTTCAACTATTTTTACTTCTCCTGATGCAGTTAGATAATATGCTAATAAATCAGTATTTTGATTTTCTTCTAATTCTATTCTTATTTTTCCGTCTTCTTTATTTAAAGATATTATATAATCTTGTGCTCCCAAATTTTGTAATCTTTTTTCTATTGTATTTTTTACTATCTCATAATTTTCTTCTGTAAGTATTTCTGGTGATTGTTCTCTTGCAGCTGTTGTTTCATTTCCGTTTTCATCTGTTTCTGTTGTTGTATCTGATACTTCTAATTCTATTACTCTTCTTCCTTTAAGTTCACTTCCTAATTGATAATCTTTTACTTTGTTTTCCATTCTATTTTGTGTTTGTATATATATACCAGCAAATGCTATTAATGATACTAGTATTATTGCTAATACAATTGTTATGATTTTTACTTTTTTCATTTTTGTTACCTTTCCTTCCTCATTTTTTATAATAATTTTGTTCCATTTATTACAAGTTCAAACCAAATATCTAAATATTTTGCAGCATATTTACTCATCATTGTTCTATCCATAAATATTTGAAAATAGTTTAATACTGGACAAATTTCTGTATCTATTTTTAAATTTAATATTGCTTTTCTTGTTTTTTCATCTATTTTTAAGTCTGCTTCTGTTACTGCATAATTTACTCTGTCATGTATGTCAAATGTTGCAATATTATGATTTGTAACTCTATCTCTATGAACATCTGACTTATCTGCCAGAATCAATGCTGCTGATATTGCACTTACTGCAGTTCCAGTTTCTTCATCATGATTTCCTATTGCCATTGTTATTTCTGCTCTATCTTTTGCTGGCATTCCAATTTCTTTTAATATATTGTTAGCTAATATTGCTCCACTATGTGCATGATCTACTCTATTTACACAATTTCCTATGTCATGTAAATATCCTGCAATTTTTCCTAATTCTACTGTTTTTTCATCATATCCTAATTTTTCTAAAATCTCACCCGTTCTTTTAGAAACTATACCTATATGCCTATATGAATGTTCAGTATATCCTAAAGCATCTATTTGTTTTTGCGAAGCATTTATAAATGCTTGGACTTCTTCATTTTTTATGACATCTTCTAATGTAACCATACTTTTCCTCCTTCTGCTTTATAGATTTTACTCCAATTTTGCGAAAATATCAACTGTTTTTTCATTTTTTTCCTATTTACTTCTTATTTACCCCTATTATTCCTCCAAACATTCCACATATTATACCTGCTATTATTAATATTAATGATTGTGTTGACATTGAAAAATTGTGATTTATTATCCCTGATATTATATATAAACTTATTAGATATATTCCACCTATTAATGCTCCACTTAATAAACCTTGTTTTTGTAATTTTAAACTTCCAATTGAACTTCCTATAAATATGCTTATTGCTGTAACTACTATTATAAATGGATTTATTAATTGCTCACTTACATTTGTATATGTTAATATTATTGAAAATATAAATAAAAATATAAGAGTAGATATTATCGATATTATTACTCCTTTTAATATATATTTAAAATTTTTTAATATTCCTTCTTCCATATGTTTTCCTCCTATTATATATATATTCTCAATTAATATATAATAGAACTTAGACTATAAAAAATATATACTATTTTGGAATTAAAATAGTATATATTTTTATATCAAATCATTTATTTTATTTAATATTTTTATTATTATTTCTTCTCTATTAAATTCTTTATGAAATTCTTTTTTTAATGATGTTGCTATTCCTTCTATTTCTGGATTAAATGTTTCTTCATTTACATTAAATCCAAAACTTATTAACATATATTCTATATTTTCGCCTCTTGTGTGAATTTCAGTTAGAATTCCACATATTTTCTTTCCATTTAGCAATAAATCATTTGGTATTTTTATTTGTAATCTAATTCCATACAATTCATATATACTTTCTACTATAGTTTCTGCAATTTTAGTTGTTAATCCTTCTAATTCTTTTATTTTACACATAGGATGTTTTATTATTGTTATTGCTATATTTTTGCTTTTTCCACTATGCCAATTTCTTCCTTTTGTTCCTATTCCTCCTGTCTGCTCTTCTGCTATTAAAATTTTATCTCCTTGTTTTTCTATTTTTTTAGCATATATATGTGTTGAATCTATTTTTTCATAATATTCAATTTTTTGATTTATTTGTTTTTGTATTTTTTCTATATTCATTTTTACCCCTTAAATATTTTAACTCATATTTTTGCTGATTTCAAGTCTTTATAGCATTTCTAGTCCACCTTTTAAATTATATATATTTGTGTATCCTTTTCTTTTCATTTTTTGATATACATTTCTACTTCTTGAACCATATTGACAATATATTACTATTGGAAGATTTTTATTTTGAATTTCTTGTTCTACTCTCCTATCAATTTCATATTCTGGTATATTTATTGCTCCTATTATATGACCTTCTTGATATTCTTGCCTACTTCTTACATCTAATAATATTACTCCTTGATTTATTTTTTCTTTTAATTCTTCTGCTTCTATATCATTTTCTTGAAAGGTTCTATAACATCTTCTTCTACAAAACATTTCTATCCCTCCTTTTATAATATATTCTTTATATAAAAAAAGAGTCTATCTTTTTAGATAAACTCTTTATATTTTCTATTATTCTTCAACTGGTGCTTCTACTGGACAAACTCCTGCACATGTACCACATCCTATACATGCTGATTGGTCAATAACGAAGCAATTGTCTCCTTGTGAAATACATCCAACTGGACATTCTGCAGCACAAGCTCCACAGCTTATACATTTATCACATTGTATTTTATATGCCATATTTATCACCACCTCTCACATTGCTTATGTTACTATATTAAATTTCTTCTTTTTGGCTTTTCTCTATTTCTTCTAATTTTTCTAGTTCATTTAATTCTTCTTGATATTCTTTTTCTTCAGAATTTGCTTGTTCTTTTACTACATCTTTTATAACTTTTATATCATTTACATTATATTTTTTATAATTAAAAATATCTCCATTTTTAAATTTTACTCTTACAACTTCTTTTAGAATTTCGACATTATCTACTTCGCCATTTCCATCAGGAGTTTTCACTATTGCTCCTACATTAGGTAATTTAGCTAGTTTTTCTTCATAAACTTCTTGTTCATATTTTAAACAACACATTAATCTTCCACAATTTCCTGAAATTTTTGATGGATTTAATGATATATTTTGTTCTTTTGCCATTTTTATTGATACAGTCTCAAAATCACTTAAAAATGTACAACAACATAATTCTCTACCACATACTCCATTTCCACCAATTCTTTTAACTTCATCTCTTACGCCTATTTGTCTTAATTCTATTCTTGTTTTATATATTGCTGCTAAGTCTTTTACTAATTCTCTAAAATCTATTCTTCCATCTGCTGTAAAATAGAATAATATTTTGCTATTGTCAAATTTATATTCTACATCTGTTAAAGTCATTTCTAAATTGTGTTCTTTTATTTTTTGATTACATATTTCAAATGCTTCTTTTTCTTTTTTTCTGCACTCTTCAGCATGTTTTAAATCTCTTGGAGATGCTAAACGTAATACTTTTTTTAATGGTGCAACTATTTTTTCTTCTTCTATCATTCTATTTGGTACTACAACCTCTGCAATTTCTTCTCCTTGTGATGTTTCTACTACTATATATTCTCCTTTTTTTACTTCTAGCCATTTTGGATCAAAGAAATATATTTTTCCTAATCTTTTAAATCTAACTCCTACTATTTTTTTCATTAACTTCCTCCCATATGTTAAATAACATGTTGTCTATACACATATCATAATTACTATTTGCCTTTATTCTCTTTTTAGTTTCTTCTATGATTTTTATACATTCAATATATTTAAAGTTTTTCTTTCCTAGTTCTAATGCTAGTACATTCATATATTCTAATATTGATTTTATTTCTTCCTTTGTTTTGTATATTTCTTCTGACATCTGTATAATGTCAATTAAACTTTTGCTTGGCATTTCTCTCATTATTTTTTCTACTTGTATATATAGTTCTTGATTTTCTCTTAGTTTTAGTGCTTTTCCAATACTTCCTTGTGAAAGTTGTATTATATTTTCATTTACTTCGTTCTCAAAATAATTCCTTATTTTATCTTCTGGTATTGGTTCAAAATATATTCTTGTACATCTTGATTTTATTGTACTTAATAAATTGTTTTCATTCGAACATATTAATATAATAGTAATATATTCAGGTGGTTCTTCTAATGTTTTTAATAAACAGTTTTGTGCTTCTGTTGTCATTGTATCAGAATCATCTATTATATAAACTTTTTTATCTGATATTATTGGTTTTTCTGCAATTTTTCTTTGCATTTCTCTTATCTGTTCTATTTTTATTTTTCCATCTATAGTTTCTATTAGTTGAAAATCAGGATTGTTATTTGAATCAAATTCTATACATGATTTACATATACAATTTTCTTCTCTATTACTTAAACATAATATTTTTTTTGCAAATTCTTGTGCTATTAGTTTTTTTCCAATTCCTTCTATTCCCCAAAATATATAACTATGTGATGTTTTGTTTATTTCTATTGATTTTTCTAATATCTGTTTATTTTTTTCATTTCCTAATATGTTTTTAAACAATTTTTTATTCTACTCCTCCAAATTTTGATAATGGCCAAAATCTAAATAATACTTTTCCTTCTATTTTTTCTAATGGTATACATCCAAAAGATCTACTGTCTGTGCTTCCTGTTCTGTTATCTCCTAATGCAAATACTGTATTTTCTGGTACTGTGAAGTTTGTGAAATATGTATCTTCTTTTCCACTTTTCATGTCTGTTACTACTCCATCTTGTAAATAAGGTTCTTCTAATTTTTCTCCATTTATATATACAGCTTCATCTTTTATTTCTACATATTCTCCTGGAAGCGCAATTACTCTTTTTATATAACTTCTTTTTGAGCTTTCTAGTACATAATATGAAAATCTTTTTAATAGTCCTTGTGGCTCATTTTCATATTTTGCTACTGGATTATTATAATCTATATTTTGTTGTAATACTCTTGAAGTTGATGGTGCTTCAAATGTTATTATGTCTCCTCTTTCAGGCATTTTCTTAATTGTTCTTACCCATCTATTTAGCCATAATCTTTCATTTTCTTTTAATGTTGGTGTCATTGAAGTTTGTTGTACTATTGTTGGTGTTCCTACAAAATATCTTACTAGCAATGCCAACACTACCGCAATTATTATACATACTAACCATTCTAAAATTTCTCTTATATTTGATTTCATTCTTTTCTCTTCTTTCTTTTGATTTTAATCTTCCTTATTATACATTATTTCTTCTGATTTTTCAATATTATTCCAAATTAATTGTTTTGTTTTGTTGGAACTTTTATTACAACTTCTGTACCTTTTCCAACTTCACTTTTAATATCAATGCTTCCTCCATTTCTATCAAGAAGATCTTTTGCAATTGATAGTCCTAATCCAGTTCCTCCCATTTCTCTACTACGAGCTTTATCTACTCTATAAAATCTTTCAAATATTCTATTTAGGTCTTCTTCTGGAATTCCAATTCCATTATCAAAAATTTTGATATATGCATCATTATATACAAATCCTACATATATTTTTATTTCACCATTGTCTTTTGTATATTTTATACTATTTGTCAAAATATTAAGTACTACTCTTTCAATATCATCTTTATCTGCATATACTAAAGGAACATCAGCAGTAACAAAAGATTTTACTTCATGATTTTTCTTTTTTATTTCTATTGCAAGCTTGTCCTGACATTTTTTAACTAATTCTCCTAAGTCAAACATTTCCTTTTTTGCTACACTCTTATTATTATCATTTCTTGATAATGTAAGTAAATCTGTTACTAGTTTTGCCATTCTTCTTGCTTCTGAAGCAATTACACTTAAGAATTTGCTTTGTGTTTCTTTATCATATTCTTCTTCTAATAATGTATCTGCATATCCCATTATTGAAGTTATAGGTGTTTTTAATTCATGTGATACATCTGCAATGAATTCTTTTCTCATATTATCTAGTTTTACATGTTCTGTAATATCTTGGATTACAACAATTACACCTACTGTTCTATCATTTTCTTTTTTAAATGGTGCAAAATATGCATTTACATATCTGTCCTCAATCTGAAATCTTTCTTCAGTTTTAGTCCAGTTTTCAAGATATATTATTTTTTCTAAATTTATATTCAAATTAAGTTTTCCAAAAATATCTTCAAAATTATTGTGTTCTGGTAATATATTTAATAGTTTTTGTGCAGCTGGATTGATGATTATTACTTTTCCATTTCTATCAAATGCAATAATTCCATCTGTCATATGTAAAAATATACTATTATTTATATCTAGTTCATCATTACTTTCTGAACCTTTTATTAATTTAGTTTTTGGAAATATTATCTTTTTAGTTAAATGTTTTTTCATTAATATTTCACTAATTATTAGTATAACTATATCTATACATATTATTAATCCTATTATTTTGATTTGCTCTATTGACATTCTACTCACCTTTTAAAACTTCTTTTATTTCGTTATAAATTTTTTCTTGTACATCTTTTACTGATTTAGTATATGCTTTTTCTCCCATTTTTCTTATTAAATCAGGTGTATGTATTATATTTTCTATTTCTTTATTTAAATTATCTTTATTTAATTCATTATTTAAAATAATTTTTGCTGCACCTACATTTTCTAATACTTTTGCATTATATAATTGATGGTCTTGGCTTACATTTGGCAATGGCACTAATATTGATGGTTTTCCAAGATTAGAAATTTCAGTTATTGTCATTGCTCCACTTCTTGCTACTATTATATTAGACACATTCATTAATTCCTCCATATTATATATATATGGAAGAATTTTTGCATTTTCTATGTTATTTATATCTATTTTCTTTTTTTCTAATTCTGATTTTACAACATCATATTGTTTAGGACCTGTTGCCCATATCATTTGATAATCTTTATTTAATTTATTTTCTATTATTCCTATTATTGTTTCATTTATTTTTTGAGCACCTTGGCTTCCACCAAATATTAATACAATTGGCATATTGCTTTTCATATCTACTTCTTTTAAGATTTTTTCTTTTTGTTCTAATGTGTAATTTTTCTTTTCTATTTTTACAGGTGTTCCTGTAAATACTATTTTTTTCGCTTTAGGAATTCTGTTTCGTGCTTCTTCAAATGAGATTAATATTTTTTCTGCTTTTGGTGCTAGCATTTTAACTGCTTTACCAGGAAATGCATTACTTTCGTGTAATACTACTGGTATATTCTCTTTTTTAGCAGCCCATACTACTGGTCCACATATATATCCACCAGCACCAACTACTATATCTGGTTTAAATTCTTTAATTATTTTTCTTGCTTTTCCTGTTGCACTTAATGTTTTGCATATTTTTTTAAAGTTTGTTATTGAAATTTCTTTACTTAATCCATATGCTTCTATTGTTTTTAATTTATATCCTGCTCTTGGTACTAAATCATTTTCTAGTCCTCTTGGCGTTCCTATAAACATTATTTCTGATTTTTTTTCTTTTTCTTGTATTTTGTTTGCAATCGCAAGACCTGGATTTATATGTCCTGCAGTTCCTGCTGCTGCTATTATTACTTTCATTTTTATTCCTTTCTGCTATTGTTTATTAGCTCCTGCTCTTGATATACTCAGTAATACTCCAACTTCACAGAGTAATAAAAACAATGCTGTTCCTCCATAACTGAAAAATGGTAATTGCATTCCTGTAGCTGGCATTGATGATGTTACTACAGCTACATTTATTATTACTTGTATACCTACAAGTGTTGTAATTCCAATTGCAACTAAACTTCCAAACATATCTGGTGATTTCATTGCAATTAATATTCCTCTCCAAATAAATATTGCAAATAATATAAATACTACTATACAACCTACAAATCCTAATTCTTCAGCTATTACTGAAAATATGAAATCATTATGTGGCTCCGGTAAGTATAAATATTTTTGTTTACTTTCTCCTAAACCTACACCAAATAATCCTCCTGAACCTATTGCATATAAACTTTGTATTACTTGCCATCCATCTCCTGTTGCATTTTGCCATGGGTCTAAAAATGTTATAAATCTTGTTACTATGTATTGGAATTTTTGGTGGAATCCTTCACTTACAAAATATAAAATTGTTGCAGCTGCACCTCCAACTCCTCCTACTACTATTCCTGAAAGAACAAATTGCCAAAATTTACACCCTGCCATTATTAACATTACACAAGTTGTTATTACTATTACCATTGTTGTACTTATATGTGGTTCTAATGCTAACAATATTATTATTGGTACTAAAAATAATGCGTGTTTTACTAGCCCTTTTCCGAATTTTCCTAAATCATCTCTATTCTTTACTAAAATTCCAGCATAAAATACTATCATACATATTTTTACTAATTCTGATGGTTGAAATGTTGTAAATCCTAAATTAATCCATCTTTTTGCTCCGTGACTTTCTGATCCTACAATCAATACAGCCAACAGTAATATTATAGAAACTATATATGCTAATTTATAAAATTTTTGATAAATTCTATAATCTATTTTAGAAATAAAAAACATTGCAACAATCCCTAAAACTGCAAATCCTAATTGTCTTATAAAATATGTATAACTATTGCCATCAGCTGATTCTTGCATTGATTTTGGAGCACTTGCTGATAATACCATGATTAAACCTAGTGATAACAATAATAATACTGTTATCACTAGTGTAAAATCTACTGGATTATTCAAAAAACTAGAAAAACCTTTTATTTTTCTTTTTTCTGCCATCTTATTTTCCTTTCTTTAGAATTTATATTTATTCTTTTGTTATATTAATTGTAATCCTACTATATTTACTATTAATGTTATTATACTAAAAAATATTACTACTTGATTTTCTCTCCAACCTGATAGTTCAAAATGGTGATGTATTGGTGCCATTTTAAATACTCTTTTTCCTGTTTTTTTGAAATATGTTACTTGTATTATTACTGATATTGTTTCTATAACTGGTACTATTGCTATTATTAGTAATAATAATGGCATTTTTAAATATAATGCTATTCCTGATATTACTCCTCCTAAAAATAGTGAACCTGTATCTCCCATAAATACTCTTGCTGGATATATATTAAATATTAAGAATGCAAGTACTGCTCCTATTACGATTGCTCCAAATACTACTATTTCTTTTACTCCAAGCATTGTTGCTACTACTGTTAAACATGTTATTATTATTGTACATACACTAGGTGATAGTCCATCAATTCCATCTGTTAAGTTTATTGCATTTGTTGCTCCTAGTAATACTAATATTGCAAATGGAATATATGCATAAATTGGTATTGTTATATATTCTTTTAATATTGGTATATATGTTTCTGTTCCTAAATTTAAACCTTTTTGTAAATATAGTACAAATACTACTGATATTAGTAATAAACCTAACATTTTTAGGCTTGGTTTTAATCCTTTTGTATTTTTCAATATTAGTTTTTTAAAGTCATCTATAAATCCAATTATTCCAAATCCCATTGTTAATCCTAATATTGGAAATAGATTTTTTGCTAATTCTGAATCTTTTGTTCTATAATAAACATATGCAGCTATTGTGACAATTATTATTCCTAACATTATTATTATTCCACCCATTGTTGGTGTTCCTTGTTTTTTTAAATGAGTTTCTGGACCATCGCTTCTTTCTATTTGACCTACTTTTAATCTTCTTAGTATTGGTACTATTATCATTCCTAATACTACTGTTACTGCAAATGATAATAATAATATTTTTGTTTGAAATTCCAATTTTATCAACCTTTCTTATGTTAAATTATCCGATTATTTCTTTTACAATTATTCTTTCATCATATGGAAGTTTTTCTCCATTTATTTCTTGATATGGTTCATGACCTTTTCCTGCTAATACTATTATATCTAATTTTGTTGCCATTGCTATTGCTTCTTTTATTGCTTCTGTTCTATCTACTACTACTTTATATTTTCCTTTTGTTTTCTTTATTCCTTGTTCTATTTCTGATACAATTTCTTCTGGATTTTCTGTACGTGGATTGTCTGAAGTTATAAATGTAAAGTCTGCAATTCTTCCTGAGATTTCTCCCATTATTGGTCTTTTGCCTTTATCTCTGTCTCCTCCACATCCAAATACTGAAATTACTTTTCCTCTTGTATAACTTTTTACTGCTGATAATATATTTTGCAAACTTTCTGGTGAATGTGCATAATCTATCATTATTGGTATTTCTTTTTTGTTGTCTACCATTTCTGATCTTCCTGGTACACGTATTTCTGCTAATGCTTCTATTATTTTATCTGATGGTACTCCAATTTTTTTGGCAACACATATTGCTGCTAGTGAATTATACACACTAAATCTTCCTGGTATACTTACTTTTACTCTTTCGTTTCTATCTGTTATTTTTACTCTAAAATCTACATATGAATTTGTTATTGTTATGTCTTTTGCTAATACTTCACATCCATTGTCTATTCCATATGTCATTATTTTACTTTCTGGAAACATTTTTGGTATTTTTGATACTTGTAAGTCGTCTACATTTATTATTCCATTATCACACATTTTGAATAATTTTAGTTTTGATTCAAAATAGTCTTTCATATCTGGATGTTCTTTTTCACTTATATGATCTTCTGAGAAATTTGTAAATACAACAAGATTAAAATCACAACCATCTACTCTATGTAGTTTTAGACTTTGTGATGATACTTCCATTACTACATATTCTACTTCTTGTTTTACCATTTCTGCAAATGTTTTTTGTAATTCTATACTTTCTGGTGTTGTTCTACTGCTTTCTTCTATCATTTTTCCGTTTATATATGTTGCTATTGTTCCTATTAATCCTACTTTATGTCCTGCTTTTTCTAGTATTTCTTTTATCATAAATGTTGTTGTTGTTTTCCCTTTTGTTCCTGTTACTCCTATTAAATAGAATTTTCTTGAAGGATTTCCATAGTAATTACAACTACATTTAGCTAATGCTTCTCTTGTGTCTTTTGCCATTATTAATGTTACATCTTTTGGTAGTTTTATTGATTTTAAGTCACATCCTTCTTCTACCATTACTACTTTTGCTCCTGCTTCTATTGCATCATTTACATATTTATGCCCATCTGTTGCAAATCCTTTTATTGCTATAAACATATATCCTTCTTTTATATTTTTTGAATTACTTTCTAAACCTTTTACTTCTACATCTAAGTCTCCTTTTGCTTTTAACCCATCTATTCCTACTAAGATTTTCTTTAATTCCATTTTTTCCTCCTTTTTTACCACATGGACACTCTTTGGGGTGAATTTTGTTACCAAAGGAACAGTCCTTATGACAAAATCCTCATAATTTTATATCATTATATAACTAATTTTGTTTTTTGTATAGTCTAAAAATAAATTTTTTATTTTGTTTTTTGCAAAAATAAAATCACTTAATTATATTTATTAAGTGATTTATGGTTTTATGTGTTATTTGCTTTGCTGAAAAAAATTTATTTACTATTCTTTTATTTTGTACATATAAAAGAACTTTATATCTTATTCTGATTTTACGGCTTTATCGTTCAGCTCTACTAATAAAGTGTGACCGAAGAACCATAGTTGCTGATGGAATAGTACGGATAGCTGCCGTAACAATAATCCGCACGAGTAACGTTAGAACTTGTAGCGACGTAATTGCCTCCGGCGATCAACGCGATAGTTTGCATTGTCGGCCTCTAATGTCCAACTTCTTACATTTCCTGCTATATCATAGATGTTTTTTACTTTATATTTTTCTGAATTTCCTGTTGGTGCAGGAGAACTTGTACTCGAATCAGAATCATCGACTGTTCCATAATTTCCCATTCCTAATGCATTTACTACATAAAATGAATTTTTAGCTTCATTTCTTACTTCTTTCATCCATATCATTATCTGATCCCATTGACTTCCCCATATCATACTACTTGTTCTTGTATTACTTATTTCTGTTAGACTTCTATATGCTTTTTGCTGTGCATACATTCTATACCAATTTACATTACTTATTCCATTTGTAGTTCCTCTCACTATATTTATTTTATTGGTTGTATCTTGAGTATTATTTGATGTCATATTACTTGTCTCATATCTTCCTACCCAAAATCCTTTCTGAACACTTACTTTCTCTGCCATTGTATTAAACTCTTGTTGCAATAAATCTTGCGATACTTTTGGAACTGTATTATTATAACTACTTCCATCTGCATTTGAGTCGTCACTCAAATATGCTGGTTCTCTGTTTCCTGCTGTTGACAATGGTGTCCATGAATTTCCATCTACATCATTAGCCAATGGTTCAACTTTTACTTTTCCATTTTCTTCTGTAAACTGATATAATACTCCTATATAATCAGTTGCATTTGTCTTTATTGCCATTGGATATCTACCTGCCTCAACTTCTTTCTGCACTTCTGCTTTTATTCCTGCTTCATCTAATGAACTAAAATTACTACTCAAATCTAATACTGGATTTGGCACTGGTACCCATACAAATTGGTCATATTTTTCTTGTACATCTAATATTCCATTACTATTATCATCTGCATCCCAATCTGGTGTTTCATCTTTTGGTATTATATATATTACCAATCCATCATCTACATCTTCATATTCTCCTGGTATTTTGGAAATTGTTGAACCTCCTGGTATTGATACTTCATCATCTCCTATTGTTACTGTTGTGTCGTCATCATATCTTTTTCCACTTTCACCAGTTTCTGTATTTCCACCGTTTCCACTATTTCCTTCTAATATTCCAAAATCTATTTCTATGTTTCCTATTGTTATTAAATTTGTTGTTTTTAGTTTTTCTACTTCCTCTGATTTTAATTTTCCTTCTTCTTTTAATTTATCAATCATTTCTTGTTTTGTTGTTTTATCATCTGAATTTCCATTTGTATAATCTATTGTTCTATTCTCATTTGCTGCCATTTCTACTCTTTCTTTTACTTCTCCACCTCTTGTGTTTTCTTTTGAATTTTGTGCTTGTGTTATTATTCCATTTTCTCCTGTTAACATTGAGATACTTACACCTGCCAAAATCAATAAAACTACAATTGTTACTACTAATGCTATTAATGTGATACCTTGTTCTCTTACTTTTAATTTTTTCATTTTGTTTCTATCTCCTCCTTTTTCTTATGTTTTCTCCTTTTCTTATTTTTATTCTTTTATTTTTTATTTTCGTATTTTTTTGCATATTAAAGAACCTTTAATTTTTACAAGATATTCACTTTTCAAAGTTCTTTAAATAGACTTAAAATACTTCATTTATATTCTACAAAAACGCACTATTATTGTCAAGATGTTATACGATTTTATTTCTATATTTAAAAAAATAAAATCCCTCAATTTTTTATTAAGTGATTTTATTTTTTATATGTTATTTACTTTACTCAAAAAAGTTTATTTAATAACTTCATTTAGCATCCATAATTTTTTACAATAATTACCCAAATAATTATCCATCATTGATGATGTTTCATAATCTGATTTATTTTCCGCTTCTTGTTTTATTTTCATTACTTTTTGTTTTAATGTTTGGAAATCTTGTATTATATTTTTTACTATATCTAATGTTTTTATTTTTTCATTTTTTGCTTCTTGTATTTCAGAATTTTGTAAAAATTCTTTCATTGTTCCTAAAGGTTGATATCCTTTCATTACAATAAGTTCTGCTATTTCATCAATTTCTTCTCTCATTTCTTCATAATACTCTTCTAATTTTTCATGTGTTATGAAAAATCCTTTTCCTGTTACATTCCAATGGTAATTTTGTAGTTTTACTGTCATTACTTCTAAGTCTGATAAAAATTCATTTAGATTTTTTATGTTCTCTTCCATAATCATACCTCTCTTTCAGTTTAATTATGTACAGAGTTTTTGGTTTTTATACTTTTTATTTTTATTATTTCATCACACTTCCTACTTCTATTTTATTTCCTCTTAAGAAGTCTTGAATATTCATTTTCTTTGCATTTTCTCCCTGAATTTCTATAACTTTAATAAGACCATCTTTAGCTTTAATAAATAGACCATCTTTATTATCAACTTTTACAACAGTTCCATTTTTCTCACCATCAAAAGAATTATCATTAACCACATCAACTTTCCAAAACTTTATTTTTTTATCATTTAAAAAGCTGTATGTTCCCATAATTGGATTTAATCCTCTGACAAGATTTTTTATTTCTTTTGCTGTTTTATTATCCCAGTCTATTTTTGACATTTCTTTATCTAACATTGGAGCTAAACTAAACTCATCTCCTTGTGGAATTTTAGGTGCTGTTCCATCTTCTATTTTTTGTAATGTTTCAACAAGTAAATCCGCTCCTATTTTTGATAATCTCTCCCACAATTCTCCTGTTGTTTCATCATCATCTATTGGAGTTTCTTTTTTTAATATCATATCACCTGTGTCCATTCCAACATCCATATACATTGTCGTAACACCTGTTACTTTGTCTCCATTTAATACTGCCCATTGAATAGGTGCTGCTCCTCTATATTGTGGTAATAATGAACCATGAACATTTATACAGCCAAAATTAGGTATCTCTAATATTTCTTTTGGAAGAATTTTTCCATATGCTACTACACATATTACATCTGGTTTTAATTGTCTTATTTCTTCAATAAATTCTTCATTTTTTCTTATCTTTTCTGGTTGGTATATTTTTAGATTTTTACTTTCTGCATATTTCTTTACTGGGCTTGCATCTAGTTTCATTCCTCTTCCTTTTGGTCTATCTGGATTTGTTACCACTCCTATTATTTCATGTCCTGCATTATATACCGCTTCTAATGATTTTTCTGCAAAATCTGGTGTTCCCATAAATACTATTCTCATTTCTTACCTCCAATTATTATTTTTGCAATATTAGCAAAATCTTGTATTGTTAATTCTTCTGGTCTTACATTTTCATTTAAATTAAGTTTTTTTAATATTTCAGTTCCTTCTTGTTTACTGATAAATACTTTTGAATTAGTTAAAGAGTTTAGTAATGTTTTTCTTCTTTGCAGATATGCACTTTTAATCAGCATAAACATCACTTTCGTATTTTCTATATCTACTGGTGGCTCTTTTCTTAAGTTCATTTTTATTACTTCTGAGGTTACTTCTGGTTCAGGTATAAATGAACTATTTGGCACTTCCATTATTTTTTCTGATTCACAATAATAATATACTGTATATGTTATTGCTCCTATATTTTTTCCTCCAGGAGTTTCTATTAATCTATCTGCTACTTCTTTTTGTATCATTACTGTTATACTTTCTATTTCTAACTTTTCTTCTAATAGCTTCATTATTATTGGTGTAGTTATATAGTATGGTAAATTTGCAACTATTTTTACATTTTTAATTTTTCCTGTTTCTTTGTTTTCTTTTATTATTTTATTTAACTCTACTTTTAATACATCTTCATTTATTATTTCAAATTTGCTATTACTTGAAAACCTGTCTTCTAAAATATTTACCATCTTTGGGTCTAATTCTATACATAATACTTTTCCTGCTTTTTCTAATAAATACTTTGTTAGCGTTCCTAGTCCTGGTCCTATTTCTATTATCATATCATCTTGTTCTATATTACTACTTTCTATAATATTTTCTACTACTTCACTATTTATTAAAAAATTTTGACCTAAGCTTTTATTTGCTTTTATGTGGTATTTTTTCATTAACATTTTTGTTTCTTCTAATATATTTTCCATATTCATCTTCCTTTACATACTCTATTATACTTGCTTTTAGAACATTTTTCAAGTTTAGAATCAAATTATTTCATGCATATTTTTTTATAAAATTCTCTTTCAAGTTGTTTTTTACATTTCTCCATTATATCCACATTTTTATTCCAGCTTATTTCTGCCACCAATAGTGGCAGAATTTCGTTATCTTTGTATTCTACATATAAATTATGCATTCTCCACTGGTTGTATATTAATAAAATATTTTATCTTTAGTCCTGAGATTTTAGACTATTTTCTTTATATGATTTATAAAACATTTACCATTTTTTATAATTATTTCTATAACATCAAATCTAACATCATATTTATATAAGTCATTTAACATTAAAAATATCTTTGCAGTCGATTTCATATGTTTCAATTTAGTATTTCCAACTGCCATTGCAGGTGTGCCATATTCTGAAGTAGTTCTAGTTTTAACCTCAACAAAAACTATTGTATTATTTATAGATGCAATAATATCAATTTCTCCTCTTCTAGTATAAAAATTTGTTTTTAATATATCATATCCATTTTTTCGTAAATAATCTTGTGCGATTTTTTCTCCTATAATTCCAAACCTTCTTTTATTCATAATCTTCGTCATTCCTTATAAATCTTTGACCAGGCAATTCCATAATTTTATTTTCCATAACTAGAAGCATTGTTTTATAATTTACATCACTAACATTTAAGCCAAGTTCAATAGCAATCTGATTTACATTTTTAGGAATGTCATCAATTACTTTATAAACATCTATTAGTTCTTCTGAAATATCTAAATAAATGTCCTTTTTCTTAGACTTTCTTTTGGTAAGTTTTATATCATATACATTAATAATATCTTCTACATTTCGTACCAAATATGCTCCATTTCTAATAAGTTCATTTGTGACTTTTCCTTTTTTATTATCTAAACTACTTGGTATTGCAAAAACAGGCTTTCCTTGTTCTGTTGTATGTCTTGCGGTTATACTTGTACCACTTCTATTTCCAGCTTCTATTATTAATGTTCCTATTCCTAAACCTGCAACAATTCTATTTCTTTCTCTAAATTTGTCAGAATCTGGTTTAGTATTTTCATCGTATTCACTTATTAATGTTCCACCATTTTTTAATATTTCTTGTGCTAATGGAATATTTACCTCTGGATATATGTGATTAAAGCCACATGGTAATACAGCAATCGTCTTTCCTGAATTTTTCAAACATGTTTTATGTGCAATACTGTCTATCCCAACAGCTAGTCCACTAATTATGGTAAAATCATATTCTACTAAGTTTTTAGTAAATGTTTTGCACATTTTTTCACCATATTGTGTATTTGTTCTTGACCCTACAACTGCTATTCCATTATTATTTAATATTTCTATATTTCCTAATACATATAATCTTGATGGCGGTTTATTTATTTGTCTTAATTTTTCTGGATATAATCTATCACTATATTCAATTATCATATCTTCTATCTAAACTCCTATATTGTATTGCTTCTGCAATATGTTTGTATTCTATATCTGTTTTTTGTTCTAAATCTGCAATTGTTCTAGCAATTTTTAGAATTTTTTCATATGCTCTGACACTTAACTTTAATTTTTTAAATGCTGTTTCTAATATTTCTTCTCCTTTTTCATCTAATTTACAATATTTAGTTATTAAGCTATTAGTAAGTTCTGAATTTGAAGCAATATTTTCATTTTTATATCTTTCTCTTTGAATCTCCTTGGCAATATTTACTCTTTTTCTTATTTCTTCTGATGTTTCACTTTTTGTTTTTGAACTTATTTTTTCATACCTAGGTCTTTTTACTTCTATATGTAGATCTATTCTATCTAATAATGGTCCACTTATTTTACTTAAATATCTGTGTATTTCTTGCATAGTACATTTGCATTCTTTTTCTTCATCACCATAATATCCACATGGACATGGATTCATACTTGCAATAAATATAAAGTTACATGGAAATATATAATTTCCATAAATCCTATTTATAGCAATTTCTTTGTTTTCTATTGGCTCTCTTAATGCTTCTAATGTATTTCGATTAAATTCTGGTAATTCATCTAAAAATAATACTCCATTATGAGCTAAACTTATTTCTCCTGGTTTTGGATTTCTTCCTCCTCCTATTATTGTATTTTTTGTAACTGTATGATGTGGCATTCTAAATGGTCTTTCCATTATTAGTCCATCTTTTTTTAATTCTCCTGAAACGCTATATATTTTTGTTGTTTCCATTGCTTCTTCAAGTGTTAATTCTGGCAGTATCGTATTTAATCTTTTACTCATCATTGTCTTTCCTGTGCCTGGGCTTCCTATCAATAAGCAATTATGACCTCCTGTAGCAGTTATTTCTAATGCTCTTTTTACATTTTCTTGTCCTTTTACTTCTGAAAAGTCTAAGTCATATTTTGTTTTGCTTCTTTTTATTTGAGTATGTACTTTTTGTATTCCTATATCATTATTTAAATATTTTATTAATTCTTGTACATTTCCTATTGGAATTATATCTAATTCTTCAATTATTCCAGCCTCATTCGCATTTGATTTTGGTAAAATTACTCTTTTTATTCCTAACTCTTTTGCCTCTAAACACATTGCTAATATTCCATTTACTCTACTTAATTTTCCTTCTAATGAAACTTCTCCAATGAATATTGTCTGTGCTAATTTGTCTATATCTATTTTAGGAATTTTGTTTGTTGCAATTAATATTCCCACTAATATTGCTAAATCAAAACTACTTCCTCCTTTTCTCATATCCGCTGGTGCTAGATTTATTAATATTTTTTGAGTTGGAAAATCTATTTTTGAATTTTTTATTGCTGCTTCAACTCTTTTTTTGGCTTCTTTTACTGTTGTATCTCCTAAACCTACTATTTCAAATTCTGGTATTCCATTACTTATATATGTTTCAATTTCGACTAAATATCCTTCTAATCCATTTAGTGCCATTGATTTTACTTTTGATAACATATTTCTCTCCTTTCTGAAAATAAATATTGATTTTTAACAGTATTTATTATAAAATATTATAAAATTTAAACAAAAGAATGGTGATATTATGAGTAAGAAAAAAGATATAAAATCCAAAGGAAAAATTGTAAAGTCAAAAAGTGATATTAATGTTCCAAATACAATTTCAACTTTTAAAGTAAAAGCTGTATTAGTGGTTACTTTGTTAATTATTATTGCACTTATATGTAGGCTTGCATTTTTACAGTTTATAGATAGTTCTCATCTACAAGCACTTGCAACTTCTCAACAAACTTTGACAGAAACACTTAGTGCTAAAAGAGGAAATATATATGATGTAACTGGTGAAGAATTAGCAATAAGTTATTACACTGATAGAATATATCTTAATCCATCTTCAATCAAACATAATAATGAAGAAATTGTAGCTAATTATAAAAAAATGATAGCTCAAGGTTTAGCTGATATTTTGGAACTAAATTATGATGAAATATTAGAAAAAATAAATACATCAAAAAATAGATTCCTAGTAGCTTCTGATGTTGTTCAAGAAAAAGTTGATGAATTAACTTCATGGAAAGAAACTCTTGAATCACAAAAGTTTGAAGAAAAAACAATTAGTACAGGTATAAGTTTTGAGGAATCAAGTAGTAGATACTATCCATATAAAAATTTAGCTTCTACAGTAATTGGTTCTGTTGGTACAGATAATCAAGGTTTAGCTGGTATAGAATATTCTTGGGATGAATTGCTTAGAGGTACTTCCGGAAAATCAGTTAGTTTAAAAGATGCTAGTCAATCAGAAATCGTAAATTCTGAGCAAACTTATATAGCTGCTGAAAATGGTTATGATATTAATTTAACAATAGATGTAAATATACAAGGAATTGTAGAAAAATATCTTGCCGAAGCTGTTGCTGAATATCAATGTGAAAGTGGATCAACTATTGCTATGGATCCATCTACAGGTAAAATTCTAGCAATGGCAGATTATCCTAATTATGATTGTAATTCTCCATATACTATTACTGGTCCTGTAGCAGAAATTTGGGATACCTTATCTTCTCAAGAAAAATCAAATGAAATATATAAAATGTGGAAGCCTAAAGCTGTTACTGATTTATATGAACCTGGTTCTGTTTTCAAAACTATAACAGCATCTATCGCTTTAGAAGAATCTATTACAGGAACTGATATTGAAAATAATTTTAATTGTACTGGTTCACTTTATTTTGAAGGTGAAAAAAGACCAATTAATTGTTGGAAAACAGCTGGTCATGGTTCTCAAACATTAAGACAAGCACTAGAAAATTCTTGTAACCCTGCTTTTATGGCATTAGGTCAACAAATTGGCGCAAAGACTTCTTATAAATATTATGAAGCTTTTGGATTTTTTGATAAGACTGGCATTCAACTACCAGGAGAACCAAAAAGCGGTATATTTTATTCAGATGTTGATGCAATAAAACCTATGGAACTTGCTGTTATGTCTTTTGGACAACGTTTTACAATTACTCCAATTCAAATGATTACAGCTGTTTCAGCAATTGCAAATGATGGTGTTTTATTACAACCTCAAATTGTTGATAAAATAACTAATACTGATACAGGTGAAGTAACAACTTTTGATACAAAAGTTGTTAGACAAGTTCTTTCTAAAGAAACTGCTGATAATGTTGCATCAATGATGGAATCAGTTGTTTATGAAGGGTCTGGTGGTAGAGCTAAAGTTGAAGGATATTCTATAGGCGGAAAAACTGGTACATCAGAACCAATATGGGGATCAAATAACGGATATATCGCTTCATTTGTTGCAATATCTCCTGTTGAAAATACTAAAATTGTTTTACTTGTTATTTTAAACAATCCTGCAGGAAAATTACATAATGGTGGACAAATTGCTGCACCTACAGCTTCTAAAATGCTTTCAGAAATCTTACCATATATGGGTGTAGAATCAGGAAATAAAGATGATGGAAATAATTCAAATATGAATATTAATGATTTATATTAATATTACTTTTTCAAAAAGATGTACTATTAAAAAGTGCATCTTTTTATTGTGTTATTTTTATAATATTTTAATCTAATCTCTCTCTTTTCATCTTTATCCCAATTAATAATACTTCTTCATTTTTTTCATCAAAATATTTTAATAATTTTTCATATTGATTTACTTTATTTTTATATTCATTTATATAGTCTATAACTTCTAAAAAATTAATTTCTGTTCCCGTTTCTAATATTTGTGTTTTATTATTTTCTATTTCTAAAAATATATCTGTTTGAAATTTCTTTTTATTTAATTCTGATATTAATACTTTATTTATTATTGGTTCTATTTTTTCCTTTTCTTTTACTTTTAATAGTTCTTCTTCATAAATCGTACACCAATAGCAAAAGATTGATTCTTTAATCTTACTCCTTTTTACCATTCTTAAGTACATTTCTATTTCTTCACCTAATGAAAGTATCATTTTTACTTTTATTAATTCAAATTCATATTCTGAAATGTCATTTAATTTTACATTTTTATTATATTCTATTTTTTGTATTTCTAAGTTTAATATTCTTTTTAATATTTCTTTAAGAATCTCTCTATCTTCACTTTTTAATAGTTTTAATATTGATTGATTGTTCTCGCTTTCTATAAAAATTCCTCCTTTTGATTACTACTTTTTTTGATTTCTATTTTTAGAATTAATATTTTTAGGTTATAACATTTTGATAAAATGTAATTTGATCTCAAACTTTGAAAAAAATTGGTATGAAAATTATATAATTTAATAAAAGTATAATTACTTTTTTTGTTTTTGTCAATGCTTTTTCGATATTTTTTATAACTTTTCATCGACACAATTCGACAATCGCTCAAAAGAGGACCGTCCCCTTCTAAACAGGACCGTCCCCTTTAGTCAAAATATGTACTTACTTCTTGTAAATCTTCAAAATTGTGTTGTCTTAGTATTTCATAAGTAATAATAGCAACTGAATTTGATAAATTTAATGACCTTAATGTTGGAAGCATTGGTATTCTAATTGTTTTTGTATCCAAATACTTTTCTAAAATCCATTCAGGTAATCCTTTTGTTTCTTTCCCATATAATACAAACACTTCATCCATATTTGAATAATCTATGTCTGTATATTTTGTTTTTCCTTTTGTTGTAGCAAAAAACATATTATGTTCTTCTGGTTTATATTTTTCTAAAAATTTTTCAAATGATATATGTTCTTCTATATCTAATTTATCCCAATAATCTAAGCCTGCTCTTTTTATTGATTTTTCATCTATTTTAAAACCTAATGGATGTACTAAGTGCAGTTTTGCACCTGTTATTGCACAAGTTCTTGCTATATTTCCTGTGTTTTGTGGGATTTCAGGCTCTACTAATACTATATTTAGTTTCATCTTTTCCTCCTGTTGCTTCATTTAAAATTGCTTGTTTTATTTCTTCCACACTCTCATTTGGGGTTGAAGCACCTGCCATAATTCCTATTTTATTAAATATTTTTATTGTTTCTATATCTAAATCATCTATTGTTTCTGCTAATTCCACTTTTGGACAATTTATTTTGGCTATATCATATAATTTCTTTGTATTTGAACTATTTTTGCCTCCTACTATTATCATACATTCTACTTCTTTAGAGATTTGTTCAGTTTCTTCTTGTCTTAATCTAGTGGCTTCACATATTGTATTTTTTACTTCAATTTCATATCCATTACCTAATAAATTTTTTAGTTCTTCTACAATTTTTTCAAATTTCTTCAAATTATATGTTGTTTGTGCTATTATTAAAACTTTTTTTAACTTAGATTGTTCTAACTTTTGATATGCTTTTTCTATATCTTCTATATCTCTAATCATATATGAATTTTCTCCACAAAAACTTATCGTTCCAATTGATTCTGGGTGATTTTCGACTCCTACTAAAATTATAAAATAGTTTTTTTCCTTATATTCTTCTGCTATTTTATGGATTTTTAATACCTTTGGACATGTTAAGTCTACAAGTTCTATACCTTTTGAGTGTGCTTTTTCATATACTTCTTTTGGCACACCATGTGCTCTTATAATTGTTTTTTCTATTGCTTGTTCAATATTTTCTATTGTTTCTAATCCTTGTTTTTCTAGTTTTTGTATTACTTGTTTATTATGTACAAGTTCACCTAAACATTGAATTTTTTTATCTGTATTTTGTATTTCTTTTTCAGCATTTGCTACTGCATTTTTTACTCCTGCACAAAATCCTGAAGTTTTTCCTATTATTATTTCCATTTCTATTTCCTCATATCATTTCTAATATTTCTTTTTTTAATACTTCTACTATTTTATCTTGTGGTACTTTTTTTATTATTTGTCCTTTTTTAAATAATAGTCCTTCTTCCATTCCTCCAGCAATTCCTATATCTGCTTCTCTTGCTTCTCCTGGACCATTTACCGCACATCCCATTACTGCAACTGTTATATTAGAATTTATAGTTTGTAAAAAATCTTCTACTTCTTTTGCTATTGGTATTAAATCTATTTGTGTTCTTCCACATGTTGGACATGCTACTAATGTTGGAACTCCTTTATATAGATTACAGTCTTTTAATATTTCTTTTGCAACTTTTATTTCTTTAATTGGATCATCTGATAATGATACTCTTAATGTATCTCCTATACCTTCTCTTAATAAGACTCCAAGTCCTATACTTGATTTAATTGTTCCACTAAATTCTGTTCCCGCTTCTGTTATTCCTAAGTGTAATGGATATGGAAATTCTTTTGCAGCTTGTTCATATGCTTCTATACATAAATCTAAATTTGATGCTTTTAAAGATATTGCTATATCATAAAATTCTAATTTTTCTAGAATTTCTACATGTCTTTTTGCACTCTCTACCATTGCTTCTGCTGTTGGTTTTCCATATTTCTCTAATAAGTCTTTTTCTAATGAACCAGCATTTACTCCTATTCTTATTGGAATATTATGCTCTTTACATCCTTCAACTACTTTTTTTACTTTTTCTTCATCTCCAATATTTCCAGGATTTATACGAATTTTATCTACTCCTGATTCTATTGCTTGTAATGCTATTTTATAGTCAAAATGAATGTCTGCAACTATTGGAATATGTATCTGTCTTTTTATTTCTTTTATTGCTTTTGCATCTTCTATATCTAAACATGCAACTCTTATTATTTCACATCCTGCTTTTTCTAGTTCTAATATCTGATTTACAGTTGATTTTACATCTTTTGTTTTTGTATTACACATTGATTGTATTATTACTTTGTTTTGTCCTCCAATTTGTACATTTCCTACTTTAATTTTTCTTGTATTTTCTCTTGTCATTTTTTGCTCCTATCTAAAAAGCGAACCTCTTGAGTCCGCTTTTTTATCTTTATTTTATTTTTTACGGCAATCCTATTTGTTTGGAATGTAATATCCTACTCCTCTTTTTGTTATTAGTATTTGAGGATTTGATGTATCTTTTTCTATTCTTTCTCTTATTCTTCTTACAGTTACATCTACTGTACGTATATCTCCATAGTATTCATATCCCCATACTCTTTCTAATAGTGCTTCTCTTGTTACAACTTGTCCTGGTTGTTGTGCTAAGAATTTTAATACTTCAAATTCTCTTAGTGTTAGGTTTATTACTTTTCCACCTATATGTACTTCATATTTTTCTAAATCTAATACTAAGTCCCCAACTCTTATTGCAGTATCTTTCTTTTCTTCCTTTTTTTCTTCTTTTCTTGCAACATTTTCTTCTTCTAAGTTGGCTTCAACTTTTCTTAAATTTGCTTTTACTCTTGCTACTACTTCTCTTACACTAAATGGTTTTGTTATATAGTCATCTGCTCCTAACTCTAAACCAACTATTTTATCTAATTCATCACCTTTTGCTGTAACCATTAATATTGGCACATTATAAATGTTTTTAATTTTTTTGCATACTGAAAGTCCATCTAGTCTTGGAAGCATTATATCTAATAAGATTAAGTCTGGTCTTTGCTCTTTTGCAATTTCTACTGCTGTTACACCATCATTTGCTTCTAATACATTATAACCTTCTCTTCTTAAATTATGTTCTAACAATTCTACTATCTTTTGTTCATCGTCTACAACTAATATTGTCTTTTTTTCATATTCATAATTATCTTCCATATTAATCCTCCAGTATCTTTCTTTGTCTATTTTATATCACAATTTTTACCATTATACAAGGTTTTTTTACTTTTTTCTAGCAAAAATTAGAAATCGCTTTTAATACTCCTAATTTTCCGTATTCATAAGTTAATCCACCTTGCATATATGCAGTATATGGTTCTCTAATTGGTCCATCACAACTTAATTCAATTGTTGAACCTTCTGTAAATGTTCCTGCTGCCATAATAACCTCATCATCATATCCTCCCATTGGACTTGGCTCAGGTATTACATTTGAATCTATTGGTGAACCTTTTTGTATTCCTTGACAGAATTTTATAAGTTTATCTGCTGAACCCAATTCTATAGTTTGTACAATATCTGCTCTTGGTTCATCATATTTTGGATTTACATTATATCCTAATCTTTCAAGAATTCTACTAGTAAATACTGCTGTTTTTACACTACTTGCTACTACACTTGGTGCAAAAAATAATCCTTTTATAAAAAATACATTTTGGTTTAATGATGGACCTATTTCTTTTCCTACTCCTGGTGCAGTTAGCCTTTCTGCGCATAATTCTATTAAATCTTTTTTCCCTGCTATATATGCTCCACTTGTTGCTATTCCTGCACCTAAGTTTTTCATTAAAGACCCTACTATTATATCTGCTCCAACTTCTGTTGGTTCTCTATCTTCAACAAATTCTCCATAACAATTATCTACCATTATAACTACTTCTTTATTTACTTCTCTAATTGCTTTTATAGCTTTTTCTATTTTATCAATTGTTAGGCTTTTTCTTGAAGAATAGCCTTTTGACCTTTGTATTTCAATTAATTTGATATCTTGTTTTTGTACTCTTGATTTTATTGCTTCAATATCAAAATCATCATTTAAAAGTTCTATCTGTTCATACTTTATTCCAAATTCTTTTAATGAACTTTTGCTTTTTTCTTTACTTATTCCTATAATTGTTTGAAGTGTATCATATGGTGCTCCTGTTATACTTAGCATTGTATCACCTGGTCTTAATATTCCAAATAGTGTTACTGCTAATGCATGTGTTCCTGATATCAATTGTGCTCTTACTAGTGCATCTTCTGTTTTCATTATTTCTGCATATATTTCTTCAATTTTATTTCTTCCTATTTCATCTATTCCATACCCTGTTGAAGTATGTAAATGCATTTCTGAAAGTCCACAGTTTTGAAATGCTGATAACACTTTTAAACTGTTTTTTTCTTTTATTTCGTCTATTTTTTCAAATATTGGTTTTATTTCTTTTTCAACTTCTTTTGATAATTCTAACATTTCTTTTTTTATTCCAAATTCACTATACATCTTTTTCCCTCCTCCAGTATTATAACACTTTATTTTACTTTTTTAAAGGGGGAAGAACTATATTTTATTATCCTGTTTTACTCATTATATCTTTTTTCATTTTATTTATTATTTTTTTCTCTAGTCTTGATATATAGCTTTGAGATATTCCTAATTCATCTGCAACTTCTTTTTGTGTTTTTTCTTTTCCACTAATAAATCCAAATCTCATCTCCATAATATTTTTCTCTCTATCATTTAATTTTTTTATAGCTTCTTTTAAAAGTTTCATATCAACTTCATCTTCAAGATTTCTTGAAGTCACATCACAATCTGTTCCTAAAATATCTGATAATAATAATTCATTTCCATCACTGTCTTTATTTAATGGTTCATCTATTGATACTTCTGTTTTTATTTTATTATTTCTTCTTAAATACATTAAAATCTCGTTTTCTATGCATCTTGATGCATATGTTGCTAATTTTATCTTTTTTTCTGAATTAAATGTGTTTACACTTTTCATTAATCCTATTGTTCCTATTGAAATTAAGTCTTCTATACCAATTCCTGTATTTTCAAACTTTTTTGCTATATATACTACTAATCTTAAATTTCTTTCTACTAATATTTTTCTTGCTTCTACTTGTTCTTCTGTGTCTAATTTTTTTATCATTTCTTCCTCTTCTTCTGGCTTCAATGGTGCTGGTAATGTTTGACTCCCTGCAATATAGAATATAGGAAGGATTTCATCATCTTCCATTTTTCCTTCCATATATTTTGTACATATTGTATTTATACTTTTTTTAATCATCTCTATAAAATTCATTTTCTTCACCTCGTTTTTATTGTACAACTTTTGTTTTGCAAATACTGTCTTTTCTTATTGTAGAAAAAAAGAAATAATCGACACTCTAAAGGGGACGGTCCTATTCGGTGTATTTAAAAATTTATATTTATAACAAAAAGTTTATATATTACTATGGAATAAGGCCAAGACCCCGACGAAGACCCAGAATATGGTTTGGCCATGAAATAGTAATATATAAACTTTTCTTTTGCTATAAATCTATACCAACTAATGCTCTATATTCACCTCTTTTAGTCAATGATTTATCATATATTCCAATAATTGCATTTTTAATTATTTTATTTTCATCTTCTTTAAGAACTTCAATTTCATCGGATTTAATTCCAAGAAGCATTCCATTTTCTTTTCCCAAAGATTTAAAAGGTATACATCTCATTTTCGAAATATATTCATCTTGAATTTCTTCTGGAATCTTGCTTAAATCTCCGCTCAAGACATCTTCCAAATTATTTAAAATTTCTTTTGGAAGCATTTCATATAATAAACTACTTTCTACTATTATTACTGGCGTATTTGTAATTGGCTCTTTTACTAGATTTCCTGTATCAATCATTGCAGTTGTTTCTATTTCTTTATCATTTAATTTTACCTTTATTTTGCAATACATATCTTTAGGATTTATTTTTGTTTTGATTATCTTTAAAGATATTTTAATAACAACAAATGCTACAATTCCTCCAAGCATTATTACCTTTAATGCATATCCACCTACATACATTCCATTTTTCATTAATATATTTTGTGGTTTTAAAAAATATATTAAATACAAAGCAACTCCGCCAAATACAAATGATGTTAAATAAAATATTAATATCTGTTTCCACATTTTCTTTACATTTTGCGGATTAAATGCTACATATGTCATTATTATTGATAATATTATTTTTGATATTATTGATGAATATATTTTCATTTCTGTTATATATAAAATTATTGAATATATGCTCCCTATTGCACTTGATATCAAAATTCTAAAAAATTTTGGTTTTAATTTTAAAATTATCGAAGCAGCATACAATATTATAGAATTCATTATTAAGTTTTCGAAAAAAATTATATCTAAATATATAGTTATTTTAATCACCTTTTTCATTTTTTATCTATTGTACATCTTTCACTTTAAAAATACTGTCTTTTCTTATTGTAGAAAAAAGGGAAAATTGGGGACTGTCCCCAAATTTCCCTTTTACATATTTTTATTTTTATTTTTACGTAAAAATGCTGGTATATCTAAGTCTCCTTGTGATGAATTATCTGTTGATGCTGGAATTGAATTAATTTTCTTTTCCCATGTTTTATTTACAAAACTATCAACACTAGATGATGTACGTGCTTCTGGTTTTTCGAATCCAGTTGCAATTACTGTGATTTGTATTTCATCTTTCATATCTGGATCTGTTACTGTACCAAATATGATATTTGCTTCTGGATCTACACTGCGTTGAACTAATTCTGCAGCTGTATTCACTTCATGTAATCCTAAATCTTCTCCACCTGTTATGTTTATGATTACTCCTCTTGCACCTTCTATTGATGTTTCTAGTAATGGACTTTGTACAGCTTGTTTTGCTGCATCTTCTGCTCTATTTTCTCCTGATGCTCTACCAATTCCCATATGTGCCATTCCTGTATTTAACATTATTGTTTTTACGTCTGCAAAGTCTAAGTTTACTGTTCCTGTTACAGCTATTAGGTCTGATATTCCTTGTACACCTTGTCTTAATATATCATCAGCCATTCTGAATGCTTCATTTATAGATGTTTTTCTATCTATTATTTGTAGTAATTTGTCATTTGGTATTACTACTAATGAGTCTACTTTTCCTTTTAAACTTTCAATTCCTCTTTCTGCTTGTGAAAGTCTTTTCTTTCCTTCAAATGTGAATGGTTTTGTTACTACTCCTATTGTTAGTATTCCCATTTCTTTTGCTGCTTGGGCAACTATTGGTGCAGCTCCTGTACCTGTTCCTCCACCCATTCCGGCTGTAACAAATACCATGTCTGCTCCTCTTAAAGATTCTGTTATTTCTGATTTATTTTCTTCTGCTGATTGTGCTCCAATATCTGGATTTGCTCCTGCTCCAAGTCCTCTTGTTATTTTTTCACCTATTTGGATTTTTGTTCCTGCTTTTGATTTTTGTAATGCTTGTCTATCTGTATTTACAGAAATAAAGTCTACACCTTTTATTCCTGCTTCTATCATTCTATTTACTGCGTTGTTTCCAGCTCCACCTACGCCTATTACTTTTATTGTGGCTGTTCCATCTACCATTGTTACTTCTTCATATTCCATCATAAAGATTTTCCTCCCCATAAAATTATATATTTAAAATTAAAAACTTTTTTGTTTAAGAATAAAAGAACTCTTTTATTCTGTTTATTAATGTTTTCCATACACTTTCATTTGATTCTAAGTCTATTCGACTTGAAACTGATTTTGCAAATGGCCTTGCTGCTATATATCTTACTAGTGCATAGCTAGTCCTAAATTCTGGCTTTACAGTACTTATTAACCTTCCTGTTGACATTTTTACAGGTATATTTAAATTAATTTTTCCTGCTACGTCACTTTTGTTTATATTAGTGATACCTCTTCCAGTTAATATTACTGTATTAATATTTGATTTCACATTGTTTGTTGTTATGTCTTTGTTTATTATAGTGAATATTTCTTCTATTCTTGCTTCTATAATTTCGATTAGTTCAGAACTTTTTATAACTTTATTTCTGCTTTCATCTCTACATGTATTTAACATTATTTCATTATCATTATCTATAAATGATTTTAATGCTAGTCCATATTGTTTTTTTAATTTTTCTGCTTCTTCTTCTGAGATGTTTAATACTAATGAGATGTCATTTGTTATATTGTCTCCTCCTAATGGAATTGTATTTGTATATGTAAATGTGTTTCCTTCAAATATTCCTATTTCTGTATTTCCAGCACCAATATCTAACAACATTACATTTTCATATAATTCGTTAGTGTCTAGCATTAGATTTCTTTCTGCTAATGCAGTTGGCACTATTCCATCTATTTCTATCCCTACTCTTTTGAAAATAGATGTTAGCTCTCTAATATATTCTTTGTCTACTAAAATAATTTGTGCTTTTAATGTAAAACTTGAACTCAAATTTCCTACTGGGTCTGTTACTATTTTACCATTATCAAGCACTATTTCTGATGGTACTATATCTACTATTGTTTTTCCTTCTGGTATTTCTATATCTTTAGCTTGCATAATTGCGTTTTGCACATCTTTTAATGATATTCCTGCAAATTTATCTTTTAATTCTTTTACTACACTATTTTGAACTATTGTGACATATTTACCAGGAACTGTTACATATGCTGAATTGATTTTAAAGTTTGATTCTTCTTCAGCATCTTTTATTGTTTTTGCAATACTTAGACTTATTTCTTCTTCATTTATTATTTTGCCTTTTTTTAGTCCATTACACTTGCATGATGTACTACACATAGTTTCGATTTGACCGAAATTGTTTACTTCTCCAACAACTGTGCACACTTTAGACGTACCTATATCAATACCAACTATGATATCACCTATTGCCAAGATAATTCCTCCAATTTATTTCTGTTTTTTCTCTGTGTTATATATATTACATTTTAGGACAAATGTCAATACAATTTGAAATATTTTTGAAATATTTTTGTAATATATGTAATACTTTTGTAATATAAAAAAATTATTCTTTTACTTCTTCTTTTTCTCTTTTATTTGTCCATTTTTCAATATAATGTCTTCTTATTATTGTTAAATTTGTAAACATTCTTCCAACAAATACTACTAATGCTGCTAAATATATATCTAGGTTTAATTTTTGTCCTAAATATGTTAATGCTATTGAAAGTATGCTATTACAGAAAAATCCTGATATAAATATAGTTAAGTCAAAATTTTTCTTTAATACTGATGTTATTCCTCCAAATACTGAGTCTAATGCTGCAACTACTGCAATTGCTAAAAATATTGAATATGTATATGGGATTACAGGTGAATTCATTCCTATTACCGCTCCTATTATACATCCTATTAATATTGCTATTACTATCATTTTATTATCCTCCTATTTTATATATTTAGTTGTTATTTCACCTTCATATTTATCTATTTTTACTCTTCTATTTTTTTCTATAGTTACAGTATGTCCTAATTCTTCTAGTTCGTCTGCATGTCCACCTTTTCCTCTTACTGAACTCTCTAAATATGATTGATTTCCTATAGCTCTTATTACATATGGTGATGTAATCCTATCTCCATTTACTTTTAAGAAATATTCTAATGAAACAACATCTGACATTGCTATTATTCTTTTTCCATTTATAGAAATTGCTTCTGCTCCTGCTCCCCAAAGTTCTTGTAATATTATTAATAAATCTTCTTCTGTTATAGCTTTTACTGTTGTATCTTCTGATAATTGAGCTCCTTCATTATCTTGAATTATAATTTCAATTCCTTCACCTTCGACTTCTGTTTTTCCTAATATCATGTTTAATTGGGCTAATTCTGTCTCTAATAATTGTGCTGTTTCTTCTCCTGATTCTTTTTCATTTTGATATTCTTCTATTTTTGCAACTACTTCTTGGTATCTCTCATTCAATTCCTCATATTTTGTTTGCCAATCTGTTAATTCTACTCTTAAATCTGATTCTCTCATATTTTCTATTCCAGTTATATCAGTTTGTTCAACTACTTTAAATTGCATGAACATTACTAGCATCAAGGCTAATGATGCGATTCCAATAGTTATTGACATTACTATTTTTTCTTTACTTATTTTTTTCTTCATTTATTAACCTCCATTATTTACTTTCAGCATATTCAAATTTTATTACTCCTGTATATTTTGGTATTGTAATTTCATCTTCTTTTTTGGTAGTTACTTTTATTCCATAGTTTTCTTGTAAATTCATCAAATATCCACCATATCTATTTAATCCATTTAATTGCTCTGGTAGACCTATTGCTTGAATTACAAATGGTGTTCCTATTTTAACTCCATTAACTGTTATTACATTTCCATCACATTCTATTGCTGTTGTAGTTACTATTCTTTGTCCATTAACAGAGATTGCTTCTGCTCCTGCATTTTTTAATTCATTTACTACTCTTATAACATCTATATCATGAACTAATGCACTATTTGGATCTAATAGTATATTATTTGATGTTATTTTATCATTATCATCTAATGTTATCGTAATTCCTGGTCCTGTTACTTCTGATAATCCAGCCACTTTATTGGCTTCTTTTATACTATTTTCTAAATCTGTTAATTCAGTATTATTTTGTGTCGCATTTGTTCTTTCTTGTTCCAATTTTTTTTCTGCTTCTTCTAACGCATTATATAAATTATCATATTTTTCTTTTGCTCTTAATACTTCATCTCTTAATTCGTTTTCTGTTGCATTTGTACTTGTTTTTGTTCCTATACTATTTATCGTTTTTACCTGTACACTTATTCCATATGATAAAATTAAACACATAAATCCTATTACTATACTAATAACTTTTTTGTTCATACTAGTCCTTTCTAATTTGCCCTAAAATATGGTGCAAATCCTTCATTTATATTTCCATTTACAAATATTGTACCTGAATTTCCTTCTTCTTCTTTTAAAATTGCTTTTACATAATACATTCTATTGTCTAGGTTTGTTGCATCTCCCAAGTTTATTATTATTCTGTCATTATCAATATGTACTATATATTCATCTTGTACATCTATTTGATGTATTTGAGCACCTATTTCAATTTTTTGTGCTTCGTCTTGTATATGTAAAATGTTTTCCATTTTTTCTAAGTCGTTTTCTTGTAATCTATTTATTCCATCTATTTTTTCTTCTGTTATTTCCATCCCTGTTATTACTGGTAGTTCTAATTTTTCTAGTGAATAATCTAATATATATCCTTGTCCATCTATATATATGTAACATCCTGTTTCTGTTAATATTTGATATGCTTTTTGTCTTTCTTTTACTTCTATTTTTATTTTATTAGGATATTCTTTTTGCAATTTTACATCTTCTATATATCCATTTTGTTTTAATTTTACTTTTGTTACTATTTCAGTTGTTATAAATATATTGTCTCCTTGATTTATTTCTGATAATTCTAATATTTGTTCTGGTGTTAATTGATTATTTCCTGCTATTTCTATTGATTGTATTTTAAATACATCAGAAGTTAGTAAATATGCACATATTGCTGATATTATACACAATACTATGAATATAATTAATATTATTTTTCGCTTTTTGCGTTTTTTTTGTTCTATTTCTTTTTGTTTATTTATTCTTCTTTTGGGTTGTGTTTTTTGTTGTGTTGCCATTTTATATTTACTCCTTTCTTTTGTATTTTAGTTTAAAATTTCCTATAGTATTTTATCACATTTTATATGTTTTTTTCTATAGTTTTTACAAAATTTATACTAAAAGTATAAACTTTTTCTTTGTATAAATAATAAATCTTAATATATCGATTACAATATAGCGATATATTAAGATTTACTAAATTTATTTTTATTCTTCTTTGCGAATATCTGCTCCTAATTGTCTTAATTTTTCTTCTATTTTTTCATATCCTCTTAGAATGTAATGTATATTATCTATTTGTGTTTCTCCTTTTGCAGTTAGTGCTTCTAATACCAATGCTGCCCCTCCTCTTAAATCTGTTGCAACAACATTTGCTCCTTGTATTTTTCTTGTTCCTTTTATTATTGCATTTCTGCATTCTACTTTTATTTTTGCTCCCATTCTATTTAACTCTTGAACATATTTATATCTACTTTCAAATATGTTTTCTGTTATTACTGATGTTCCTTTTCCTGTTGCAAGTAATGCTGCAAATATTGATTGTAAGTCTGTTGGAAATCCTGGATATGGCATTGTTTTTATATCTATTGCTTTTACTCTTTTTGGTGCTATTATTTCTATTGTATTTTTTTCTACATTTAGTTTACAGTTTGCTTCTTCTAATTTGTTTATTATTGGTTCTATATGCATTGGATTTGCATTTGTAATTTTTACTCTTCCTCCAGTTATTGCCCCTGCTACTAAATATGTTCCTGCTTCTATTCTGTCTGGCATTATATTATAACTTATTTCTGATAATTTTTTTACTCCAGTTATTTCTATTCTGTCTGTTCCTGCTCCTTTTATTTTTGCTCCCATTTTATTTAAATATTTTATTAGGTCTTCTATTTCAGGTTCTTTTGCTGCATTTGTTAGTGTTGTTGTTCCTTTTCCTAAACATGATGCTAATATTATATTTTCTGTTGCTCCTACACTTGGAAAGTCTAAATTAATTTGATTTCCTTCTATCTCGTCTGCATTACATTCTATTTTTCCATGATCTTCTCTTATTTGTATTCCTAATTTTTCAAATCCTTTTATATGTAAGTCTATTGGTCTTGAACCTATATCACATCCTCCTGGATATGAAAATTTTGCTTTTTTATATTTTCCTATTAGTGCTCCTGCTAGTATTACTGATGAACGCATTTTTCTCATTAGTTCTTCTGGTATTTCATATTTATGTACTTTGCTTGTGTCTATTATTATTTTGTTATTTTTCTTTGTGACTTTTCCTCCTATTTGTTTTACTATTTCAAACATTGTTTGCACATCTTGTATATTTGGCACATTATATAATGTTGTTTTTCCTGAGTTTAATATTGTTGCTGCTATTATTGGTAATGCTGCATTTTTAGAACCAGAAATTTTGACTTCTCCTTCTAACCTTTTTCCTCCTTGAATTATAAATTTTGACATTTTGTCACCTCTTTTTTCATTATTTTGTTATATATTATGTAATTCAAGGTTAAGTTGTGAAAAAAATAAATGGTTTTGCAATTTTGCAATATTTCCATTCAAAATATAAAATAATTTCTGTTCATTTTCATAATAAATTAGTTAAAGGGATGTCACTTATTCAAGTTTCATCCCTTTTAACTTTTCTCTCATTCAACTATTAATTTGTCGAAAGATAGATAATGATTTTATAACACAATTGATGGTACTGAATCATTAAGCATACAACTAGAAGTATAAAAATCGCGAACCTCAGATGCTGGATAATTATTGTTACTTTTGCGTGAACCTCCAACTCTTCGCACATAACCGTTTTCCCATATGACTAACCTGTGCCAATTCGCAGTATCAGGCTTGTTACAAACATCTTCCCAAGACTCACCATTTGAAATTCTTTGAGCCCATTCTAAAGCTTGTTCAACCCAATCCGCCATATGATTTCCTAAAGAACGTGCCTTTTTTTCAAGTTCTTCAATAGTATTCACTTTCCATGTTTTTTTTGGTATCATAGTGTTAAAAGGTTTAGCATATTTTTCTGGATTTTTTTCAAGTTCTTCAAATGCCTCCAAAATGATTCTTCTTGTCCATTCTTGTCTTGGATCTTCTCTTTCTTCGAAAAAAAGATTCTTATCAATTTTTCTTGGATCCACTTTGAAGCACTTGTTTTCTGTAGGTTTTTCTGCTACTTCAATTGTCATAATTTTCACTTTAAAAAGGATTACTTTCCGTCTATTTTCTAGACGAATAATTTTCCTTATACCACCCAAAGCTTTAATCATTTCCGTTTTCCTCCTGTTTTTCAAATTTTTTAGCTACTTGCTTAATATTAGTGATTTTATCATATTTTTCCCTTGTTTACAAGTTTTTTTCTAATAACATGTATTCTTAAAGATATATATTTAAATTTAATCATTGCAAATTTTCTAATTATATAGTAAAATTATTTTATTAATTTGAAAGGATTTTGATTATGGAAAAAACTTTAAAAAAGAAAAAATTTACTATACTTGGAATAAGTATATGGGAAATATTAGCTTATTTTATAATTTACAGTATTGCAGGATATATAATAGAAACATTATTTGCATTAGTAAGATATGGTGTACTTGAAAGTAGACAAAGCTTTTTATATGGGCCATTTTGTAGTATCTATGGTGTAGGTGCTGTTATTATGATTATATTTTTACAGTACTTTGAAAAAAATAGGATCACTTTATTTGCTGGTGGATTTATTATAGGCTCTATAACTGAATACCTTGTAAGCCTTATCGGAGAGTTAATTTTACATGTTAAGTGGTGGGATTATTCTGCTATGCCTCTTAACATTAATGGAAGAATTTGTTTTTATTACTCAATCTTTTGGGGAATTTTAGCAATTTTTCTTATGAGAGTTATTCATCCTAAGGTCAGAAATCTCATGGCCTTTATTATTAAAAAGATGTCAAATCATTTAATTAAGCCAACAATAGCTTTTATTACTATTTTCATGGCTATTGATTGTCTAGTTTCAGCATATGCTATTCAATTGTTTATCATTCGTACTGTTGCTGAAAATGATATAAATGTAGCTAATAAAGAAAAATTTATTGAAATAAATGATAAACTTTATGATAATGAATTTAGAGGTAAATTAATTGATACTGTCTTTAGTGATAAAAAAATGGTTACAACTTATCCAAACTTAACAGTTCAACAAGTAGATGGCACTATTGTTTTTCTAAAAGATTATTATCCAGAAATAAAATCATATTTATTTAGATTTAGTGATTATATTTATAGTAATGCAAAAAATCCAACTTAATTATAGTTGGATTTTTATTTTATTTAATTACTTCTTCTACCTTTGTAACAATGTTATTAATATTTAGTCCATATTTTTCTTTTACATCTGTCGCACTACCTGATTCTGTAAATACATCATTAACACCCACATATGCAAGTTTTGCATGTGAAGATTTTTGTGCCAATATTTCTGCTATTGTGCCTCCAAGTCCACCTACAACTGAGTGATTTTCTACTGTTACTATTCCTTTTACTTTATATGATAATTCATTGATTAATTCTACATCTATTGGTTTTACTGAAAAAATATTTATAAGTTTTCCATTATATCCTTTTTCTTTTAATGCTTCATATCCTTCAAATGCAACTTTTGCAGCACTTCCTTCATATATTAGTGCAAAATCATTTCCATTATCTTCAACTACTACAGCTTTTCC
>CALXXZ010000003.1 GCA_944392805.1 uncultured Clostridia bacterium
TTCGCTTGTTTGCCATACAAAAAAATAATATAATAAATTTATAAAAAAGTACTTGACAAAAATTAGATAGTCAATTTGAAGGAAGTATAATCTTTATTAGTTATATAGTTAAACCACTAATTAATTTAGAAAGTAATATTTGTAAGTTCTAAAAATCTCTTTATTGAATAGACATTATGTATAAGTTTATTTAATAAGGAGATTTAAAATATGCGAAAGAGAAAAAACGAAATTTTTAGTGCAATAAAGGAAAATATACAAAATAATCTAAAAGCTTATATCGTAATATGTATAATATTTGCTGTAGGAATATTTTTAGGAGTAATGATTGTAAATCAGACTGAAGACAAAAGCCAGATAGAAAAATATATAAACACATATATAGACGAGACAAAATCAATAGAAAATGGAGAATATTTGCATGAGCTACAAAAAGATATAAAAAACAATATAATTTTAGTATTTTCATTATGGTTTGCAGGAACTACAATAATAGGAATACCAATAGTTTTTGGAATAATATTGTTTAGAGGATTTTGTTTAGGATATACAATAGCTTCATGTGTATTTGTTCTAGGAAAAATCAAAGGAATAATGTTCATACTTATGACAATATTTTTGCAAAACATAATATTTATACCAGCAATTATAATGTTAGGAGTAAGTAGCATAAAATTATATACATCTATAATAAAAGATAGAAGAAAAGAAAATATAAAATTGTCAATAACAAAACATTGCATAATATCAATAATTATGTTATTAGCTTTAATAATATCATCAATAGTAAAAATAGAAATATCATATAGACTAATCATAAATTTAATAAAATATTTTTAAAAAATATGTAAAATCTATTTACATTTTGGTAAAAGTTTGATATAACATAATAAGTATATCGGTTATGTAAAATTATTGATATTAGAACAATTAAAAAAGAACATAGGTGGGGGAAAAAATGGAAGAACAATTAAACTTATTTTTTGGATTTTTAGAAAATGACAAGAAGGTATCAAACAATACCCTTCAATCATATAAAAGAGACTTAAAGCAATTTGAAAAATACATATTAGAAAATGGAAAAGACTATAGTAAAGTAACAGACGAAGAAATCAAAACATATATAAAATATATGCAAGAAATAGGTAAAAAACCATCAACAATATCAAGAGGATTAGCATCAATTAGATCATTTTATCAATACGAAGTAAAAAATAAAAAAGTAGAAAGTGACCCAACAGAAGGAATTCAATCACCTAAAATAGAAAAAAGAGTACCAAGCGTACTAACATCAAATGAAGTAGCATTATTACTTGAACAACCTAAAGATGTAGACTTAAAAGGTATTAGAGATAAAGCAATGTTAGAATTTGCTTATGCAACAGGAATGAGAGTAACAGAAATAATATCACTAAACATAGAAGACATAAACTTAGAGCAAGGTTATGCAAGATGTACAAATGGAAAAAAATCAAGAACAATTCCATTAGGAAATATGTCATTAAAAGCATTAAAAGAATATATTTTGAATGCAAGAAATATAATGATTAAAGATGAAAATGAAAAAGCATTATTTGTTAATGTAAATGGTCAAAGATTAACAAGACAAGGGTTCTGGAAAATTATAAAATATTATAAAGAACAAGCTCATATAGAAAAAGATATTACACCACATGTTTTAAGACATTCATTTGCAACACATTTATTGCAAAATGGAGCAGATTTAAAATCAATTCAAACAATGCTAGGACATTCAGATATATTATCTACTCAAATCTATATGCAATTTCAAGATGAAACAATAAAAAACATTTATAAAAAAGCTCATCCAAGAGCATAAAAATTAGGGACGGTTCTGTTTAGAAGGGGACGGTCCTTTTTTGTACATTAACTATAGTATTAAAAATAAAAAGTTTATATATTACTATGTAATAAAGCCAAGACCCCCGACGAAGACCCAGAATATGTTTTGGCCATGGAATAGTAATATATAAACTTTTTAATATATATTATAAAATACACCAAAAAGGACCGTCCCCTTCTAAACAGAACCGTCCTCTTTTGAAAAAATGCCAGTAATTTCTGCAAAATATAAAGTGTGGTAATCTTTATTAGGATAATTCTTTGAATCTAAAGAAGTATCAATAAAACAGTCAGGTCGTAATTCTTGTTTATATAAATTTTTACAAGTAATAACTAAAGAAGCTTCTTCAAAAGTTGGTATATTATTTATATGAGTAACTTTTAAATTGGAACTTGCTATTTTATCTTCATTTCTGCCAGAAACTTTACCCAAATATCCTAAAGTACTTTTATATTGTTCATCAAAAAAACTTAAAGAAAATTCATTAGAAGAATCTATAAATTCTTTTGTATATCTTTGTGGTCTTAATACAATAAATGCAATATTTTTATTCCATAATACTCCTAAACCACCCCAAGAAGCAGTCATAGTATTTACTTTTCCAGAATTTTCTGATGTGACTAACATCCATTCTTTACCTATTTTTTCAAATGGATTAATTTTAAAATCATTAATATTAATTTCTTTCATTTTTATACCTCCAATTTTATATATTATATCCTTTTTATAAAAAAATGAAAACAATTTATTGCAATAATTATTAAAAAAATATATAATAGAGGCATCGAAAGGAAGAAAAAAGATGAAGAAAAAAGTATTATTCATATCAAGTACAGGTGGACACTTTAATGAATTATTGCAATTAAGTCCATTATTTGAAAAATATGATTATCATATAATAACAGAAAAAGATGAAACAACAAAAGGATTAAAAGAAAAATATGGAGATAAAATTTCATATTTACCATATGGAACAAGACAAAAATTATTTAGATATATATTTGTATATACATTTTTATGTATAAAAACCATATTCTTATTTATAAAAATAAGACCAAAATATATTGTAACAACAGGAACACACACAGCAGGACCAATGTGTTATTTAGGAAAAATATTTGGAAGCAAAATAATATATATCGAAACATTTGCAAATAAAAATAGAAAAACAGCAACAGGAAGATTAATATATCCAATAGCAGACTTATTTATTGTACAATGGGAAGATATGTTAAAATTATATCCTAAAGCAAAATATGGAGGTGTAATATATTAATGATACTAGTATTATTAGGAACTCAAAATAATAGCTTTCATAGATTGCTAGAAGAAATACAAAAAAATATTGATAATGGAAATATACAAGAAGAAGTGATTGTTCAAAAAGGATATACAAAGTTTGAAAGTAAAGACATGACATTGTATGATGAATTACCAATAGAAAGATTCAATGAATTAATCGAAGAAGCAAATTTAGTAATAACACATGGTGGAGTAGGATCAATTATAAGTTCTATAACAAAAGGAAAAAAAGTAATTGCAGTTCCTAGATTAAAAAAATATAATGAACATGTAAATGACCACCAGTTAGATATAATTCAAACTTTTGATGAAATGGGATATATAATAGGACTGCAAGAAGTAGAACAATTAGGAGAGGCAATTAAAAAAGTTAAAGACTTTGAACCAAAAGAATATGTAAAAAATACAGGAAATATAATAAAAATTATAGAAGATTTTATAGATAATAATTAGAGGACCTTTACAGGTTCTTTTATTTTAGAAAATTTCACAAAAAATTCACAAAAATCGAAAAAAGAAGAAAACAGTAGAGAGGAGCAAGAAAAAGATAAAAAAAGACAGAAAACAATAAAAAAAATGTCTAATAACTATTGCAAAAAAAGAACATTATTGATATGATAAGAATGAATGACAATAATCGAAACGACAAGAAAAAAATACCAAAAATGGATATTGAAAATAAGAGAGAGGAAACATAAAATGATAGAATTCAAAAATGTAAACAAAAGATATGATACAGGAACAGAAGCAGTAAAAAATGCTAGTTTCAAAATAGAAAAAGGAGAATTTGCATTTTTAGTAGGAACATCAGGAAGTGGAAAATCAACACTAATAAAATTAATCTTAAAAGAAGAAGAACCAACATCAGGAAACATAATAATAAATGGAAAAGACACAACATTCTTGAAACCAAATAGAATTCCATATTTACGTAGAAGTATGGGAATAGTATTTCAAGACTTCAGACTTTTACCAGACAAAACAATATATGAAAATGTAGCATTTGCAATGTACATAGTAAAAGCCACCCCAAGACACATACGTAGACAAGTACCAATGGTATTATCATTAGTAGGCTTAAGTGGAAAGGCAAAAATGTATCCAAATGAATTATCAGGAGGAGAGCAACAAAGAGTAGCACTTGCAAGAGCATTAGTAAATAATCCTTCAATGATAATAGCAGATGAGCCAACAGGAAATTTAGACCCAGACACAGCATGGGATATAATGAATCTATTAAATGAAATAAACATGAGAGGAACAACAGTAGTAGTCGCAACACACGCCAAAGAAATAGTAGATCAGATGAAAAAAAGAGTAATACATATAGAAAAAGGCGTAATAGTAAAAGATGATAAAAAAGGTGGTTATGACTGTGAGATTTAATGTAATGAGTTATTTAATTGGAGAAGGATTTAGCAATCTCTTCAAAAACAAAAAATCAACAATATCGTCATTAATGATAATGTGTGCAACAATGTTGATATTTGGACTATTTTTTGTAATAGGAGAAAATATAAGTGCATTTGTAGACAATGTAGCAGAGGCACAAGAAATGAGAGTATTTTTAGTAAGTGATGCAACAGACAGCGAAATTGAACAAGTTGGAAATGAAATACTTGCAATAGATGGAGTAAAAGATGTGGAATACATCTCAAAAGAAGAAGGTTTAGAATCAATGAGAGATGTATTAGGAGATGAACTAATACAAGGATATGAAGAAAGAAATATATTGTCACCAGCATATGATGTAACATTAACAGACTTAGAGCTAAATGAAGAAGTACAAGAAAGTATATTACAAATAGAAAATGTAGATGAAATACAAGCAAGTAATAAAGTAGTAGATCAAATAATAAGACTAGCAAGAGGAATAAGAATTGTTACAGGTGCAATATTAGTATTATTAATAGTAATTTCAACAGCAATAATTGCAAACACAATAAAATTAACAGTACATGCTAGAAGAAAAGAAATATCAATAATGAAATATGTAGGAGCAACAAATAGTTTCATAAGATGGCCATTTGTAATAGAAGGAATTGTTATAGGAATTGTAGCAGGACTATTGTCAGTAGCTTTAATTGGTGTTGCATATACATATGTGGCAAATCAAATGGCAAGTTCAACATTTATGCAAATGATACAATGGCAATTATTACAATTTAGTGATATGTTTAGTTTAATCTTAACAGTATACTTAGTGCTAGGAATAGGAATAGGTGTTGTAGGAAGTAGTATATCAATGAGAAAATACTTAGAAGTATAAAAAGAAAGGCAAGGTAAAGATATGCGCAAATTTATAATAACAAGTTTTATATTTGTAGTAATAATAAGTATATGTATTTGCGCATTTGCTGAAGACATAACAGGATTACAGACAGAATCAAATGAACTAACTGAACAAATAAATGAAGCAAATAATCAACTAAAAGCGGTACAAGATAAATTATCAAAAGAAATGGAAGAATTACAAAAACTAGATGAGCAAATTGCACAATCACAGATAGAATATGATAACATAAATACACAAGTTGAAGACTTGATGAAACAAATCCAAGAAAATGAAGAAAAATTAGATAAAACTCAAAAAGAATTCGATAATTTACAAAAATTATTAGATGAGAGACTAATAATAGCTTATAAAACTCCTAGACTTGGATATTTAGAAATAATATTATCAGCAGATAATTTAACAGACATGCTAGCAAGATATTACAACTTAAAACAATTAATGGAATATGATAATCAATTATTAGAAACAGTAAAACAACAAAAAAGAGAAATAGAAACCACAAAACAGATATTAGCAGACAAAAAGAAACAGATCGTTATTGATAAGCAAACACAACAAAAAAAGGCACAAGTACTTTCAAACACTAAAAAAACTAGAGAATATTATTTAAGTAAATTAACAGATGAAGAAAGACAATTACAAACCAAAATAGATGAATACAATTTACAAGTTGCAGAAATAGAAGCAGAAATAAAAATGTTAGCATTAAACAGCATAAGTTCAGATTATATAGGTGGGGCAATGTTATGGCCAGTTCCAGGATATACAAGATTAACCTCATTATATGGAATGAGAGTACATCCAATAACAGGAGCATATAAATTACATACAGGAATAGATATAAGTGCACCACTAGGAACAAGTTTTATAGCAGCTGCAAATGGAATAGTTACAAAAGCAACATATAATACTGCATATGGAAACATGGTAATAATAGACCATGGAGGAGGAGTACAAACACTATATGCACATGGAGACCAAATATTGGTACAACTAGGACAAACAGTAAGTGCTGGAACAGAAGTATTAAAAGTAGGTTCAACAGGATATTCAACAGGACCACATGCACATTTTGAGATAAGAATAAATGGACAAACAGTAAATCCATTAAACTATTTATTAGATTTATCTCAAAATGAAGATACCAATAATACGGAAGAAAATGAAAATACAACTAATGAATAAAAATAAAATATATTAGGAGGATAAAAAAATGAAAAAAACATTAGCTAAAGTATTAGGAATATTAATAGCAATAGTATTACTTATGCAAAATACAAATGTACTAGCATTAACTGAAAAAGAAAAATTAGAAAATGAAAAAGAGCAATTAGAGAACGAACAATCTAAAATTAATGATGAAATAGAAGAAGCAATGAAAAAACAAGAAGAATTAGAAGCACAAAAATCAGAAACAATGAAACAAGTAGAAAGCTTAATAGGACAAATATCTCAAGCAGAAACTGAAATTGATACTTTAGAAAGTAAAGTAAACGATTTACAAGCACAAATAAAATCAAAAGAAAGAGACATAGAACAAAAAGAAATTGAATATAATGAACAGATGGAATTATTAGATGCAAGAATAATAGCAATGTATAAAACAGGAAATACATCATATTTAGAAGTGTTATTAACTTCATCAAGTATAACTGACTTTTTATCAAAATATTATTATGCATCAGAATTAGTTGAGTATGATAAACAACTAATAGAAGAGACAAAGCAACAAAAAAATGAAATAGAAAATGAAAAACAAGAATTAGAGGCGAGCAAACAAGAACTAGATACAGCACTTGCACAAGCAGAACAAAAAAATTTGGAATTACAGACATTAAAGAGTAACAAAGAAAAAGAAGCAGCAAAATTATCAGAAGAAGAAAAAGAACTACAACAAGAAATAGAAGAATTAGAATCAGCCAACAGAAAAATATCAAATGAAATAAGAGAGGCAGAAAAAAAATATCAAGATGCATTAGATGATTTAGAGCAAAATGGAGATACATCAATGGGATCAGGATATTTTATAAGACCAGTATCTTCAGGATATGTATCAGCAAATGGATATTATCCTTCAAGTGGTAAATTCCATGGAGCAATAGACTATGCTGTATCACCTGGAACAGTAGTAAAAGCAGCTGCTGATGGAGTAGTAATGTCAACTGCCAACTTATCAACAAGTTATGGTACATATGTAGTAATAAGACATGCAAATGGATTACAATCATATTATGCACATGGTACACGTGGTTCAATTGTAGTAAAACCTGGTCAAACAGTAAAAAAAGGAGAAAAGATAATGTTAAGTGGAAACACAGGAAATTCAAATGGTCCTCATTTACACTTTGAAGTTAGAAAATCTCCATACAATTATAGTTATAGTGCAAAAGCTTATGGTCAAGACTCAAGAGTAGACCCAAATAAATATATGTAATATAATAAATTAGATTAATCAAAAGAAAGGCAAGAAAATGGAAGAAGAAAAAATTTTAAAAAGACAAAGAATTTACAAATCAATAATGCTAATAGCATTAACAGCTTTTATAACATGTATAATAACAACAGCATGTCTTGTACAAAAATATGATATAGGAAATGGAACTGGAGTTTTATCTTCTTTAATAAACGATTCAGAAGATACAGATGTAACAACAGCTTTGAAAAATATAGAGAAACTAATTGATAAATATTATTTATATGATGTAGATGAACAAAAAGCAATAGATGGAGCAATAGCAGGATATGTTGCATCATTAGGAGATGAATATACAGAATACATACCAGCAGCACAAATGGAAGAATACACAGAAAATATAATGGGAAATTTTGTTGGAATAGGAATATATATGGTAAAAAATACTGAAAAAAATGTAATTGAAGTATTAGCTCCAATAAAAGAAAGTCCTGCAGAAAAAGCAGGAATACTTCCAGGGGACATAATAAAGAGTGTAGATGGAGTACAATATACAGGTGATGATATGACAACAGCGTCAAATAATATAAAAGGTGAAGAAGGCACAAAAGTAAAATTAGAAATACTTAGAGGTGAAGAAACTTTAAACTTTGAAATAGAAAGACAAAAAATAAACACAAATCCTGTAGTTGCTGAAAAGATAGAAGAAGATAAGACAGAACAATTAGAAAACAATATAGGATATCTTGAAATTTCAAGTTTTGACGAAGGAACTGCAGAAGATTTTAAAACAAAATTTGAAAAACTAAAATCAGAAGGAATAAAATCATTAATAATAGATTTAAGAAATAATGGTGGAGGACTAGTAGACGAAGCATTAGCAATTGCTGACTATATAGCACCAAAAGGAAAAGACTTATTAATAACAGTAGACAAAAGTGGCAATGAAAAAATAGAAAAATCAGAAAATGACCCAATAATAGATATGCCAATTGTAGTACTAGTAAATGAAAACACAGCAAGTGCATCAGAGATATTAGCAGGAGCATTAAAAGATTTAGGAGAAGCCAAAATAGTTGGAACAAAAACATATGGTAAAGGTGTAATACAACAAGTATTATCATTACGTACAGGTGCAGGATTAAAAGTAACTGTAGAAGAATATTATACACCAAATAGAACTAAAATAAACAAAGTTGGTATAGAACCTGATGAAGTAGTAGAATTACCAGACACAGTAAAAAATCCATTATTAGTTACAAAAGAAGAAGATACACAATTACAAAAAGCAATAGAATTATTAAAATAAGGAGAAAGCAATGAATTTAGCAAATAAACTGACAGTATTTAGAATAATATTAGTACCAATTATGGCAATAATACCATATCTTAATTTACAAGGAGACTTTTTTGGATTGCCATACACATATTTTGGGATGTTATTGATTTTTATAGTAGCATCAATAACTGATAAATTAGATGGATATATAGCACGTTCAAAAAATCAAGTAACAACATTTGGAAAATTTTTAGACCCATTAGCAGATAAAATATTAGTTTTAACTGCTATGGTTCTATTAGTAGAATTGAATAAAATTCCTGCATGGATACCAATTATTGTATTAGCAAGAGAATTTTTAGTTTCAGGATATAGATTACTAGCAGTTGAAAAAGGTGGAAAAGTAATTGCAGCATCAATGTGGGGCAAATTAAAAACAGCTACACAAATGATAGCACTTATATTAATAATGTTTGACTCAAATGCATTTGGGGCATGTTTTAATGGAACATTGACAGGAGTAGATTTAATAATAAATATAGCATCAACAGGATTGCTTATAATATCTACAATTGCAACTATATTTTCAGGATATGATTATATGAAAAATGGCAAGGAATTTTTAAAGGATTAAAAAATATATAGAAATATATAAAAATCACTTGACAAAATAGAAAATATGGAGTAGTATAGTAATTGCATTAATCACTAATAGAAATTTTTTTAGTATAAGGAAGCGACTTTGGTCGCTCCTTATGCTATGTATAGATATTTCTATGAGTACTTACAATAAGAAAGGATGATTAAAATGGATGAAAAGGAAGTATTATTAACACAAGAAGGATTTGACAATATAGAAAAAGAATTAGAATATTTAAGAACAGAAAAAAGAGCAGAAATAGCTGAAAGAATAAAAGTAGCATTAGGATTTGGAGATTTATCAGAAAATTCAGAATATGACGAAGCAAAAAATGCACAAGCAGAAAATGAAACTAAAATTGCGGAATTAGAAAATAAAGTAAGATATGCAAAAATCATTGATGAAAAAGATATTGATACAAAAACTGTTCAAGTAGGAAATACTGTTAAATTATATGATATTGAATTTGAAGAAGAAGTAGAATATACAATAGTAGGATCAACAGAAGTAAATTTAGCAGAAAATAGAATTTCAAATGAATCACCAATCGGAAGAGCATTAATAGGAGCAAAAAAAGGTGCAGAAATAGAAGTAGAAGCACCAGCAGGAGTAATCAAATATAAAATCTTATCAATAAAAAAATAAAAAAATTAAGAAATGTCAAAAATTTGTTTGACATTTCTTTTTTTATATGATATTATAATTTCAATAAAAAAAGAGGAGTGATGTAAATGGGAACAAGAGCAGAAACTACCAGAAAAGAAAAAGCAATATTAAAATTTATAGAAAATCAAGTAAATAAAAATGGATATCCACCATCAGTAAGAGAAATAGGAAAAGCAATCGGACTAAGTTCAACAGCAACTGTTCATGCATATTTATCAAAATTAGAAAAACAAGGATACATAAAAAAAGAAGATAAAAAAGGAAGAACATTAAAAGTAATAAAAGGTAGTGATGATCAACCATTTAAAAAAGCATCAAAAGATTTTTATACACAAAAAGAATTAATTGATGTACCAATTATAGGAAAAATAACAGCTGGACAACCAATATTAGCAGTAGAAAATGTAACAGATACATTCCCAATACCAATTGACTTTGTTGGAAATAGTGAAAGTTTCATGCTAACAGTAAGAGGAGAAAGTATGATAGAAGCTGGAATATTAGATGGGGACTACATATTAGTAAAAAAACAAAATGATGCAAGAAATGGAGAAATAGTAGTAGCATTAATAGGAGATGAAGCAACAGTAAAAACATTTTATAAAGAAAAAGATCATATAAGACTACAACCAGAAAACCATACAATGGATCCAATAATAGTTCCAGACTGTCAGATACTTGGTAAAGTTGCAGGAGTATTTAGAAAAATGTAGAAAAAAGAAAAATAAAAATAAAATAGCAAGAAAAATCTTGCTATTTTTTAAACAGTATAATATAATGAAAATGTAAAAATAAAAATAAGGAGAACAACAAATGAAAGAAAAAATGAAAAAAGATAATGTAGTAAAAAGAATAGTAATAGTATTAATTTTATTGGCAATAGCAGTGTTTGTACTAATAAAAGCCCAAAATTACTTAAAAGAAAAAACAGATGAAACAATAAATTTGGTAATAAACAATAATAATGTGACAGCAAGGCTAAAGCATGAAATTAAAATAAAAGATGGAGTAATATATTTATCTATGGAAGATGTAGAAAACTTTTTTGATAAATATATACATATAGAAGAAGACACAGGTGAAATAGTAACAACATATGAATCAAAAATAGCAAGTCTAGGAATTAATTCAAATAAAATGACAGTAAATGGATCAGTTAAAAAAATATATGCAGGGGCAATACAAGAAGATGAAGTAATATATTTGCCAATGTCAGAAATGACAGATGTATATAATATGGAAATAGCCAATATAGAAAAAACAAAAATAATAACAATTGATTCATTAAATAGAGAACAAATAAAAGCATATGCAAAATCTAATTTATCAGTAAAATGGAAAAATGACATTTTTTCTAAAACAGTAGATAAAGTAAAAAAAGGTGATATAGTAATATTAATATCAGAAGACGAAGATGGATGGGCTAAAATAAGAACAGAAAATGGCGAAGTTGGTTATGTAAAAGCAAACAAACTAACAAACCATACAACAGTAAGAGAAGAATTAACAATAGAACCACAAGTATCAGGAAAAGTAAATATGTTTTGGGAATATTTTTCAGAATATGTACAAGCACCTGATAGAACTGGTCAAACAGTAGAAGGAGTAAATGTAGTATCACCATCATTCTTCTATTTAGATGATGACGGAACTTTAAAAGAAAATGTAGGAAATGCTGGAATTGCATATATAAATTGGGCACATTCAAATGGATATAAAGTATGGCCAATGGTATCAAATTCAGGTATCAAGATAGGTGAAACATCAGCACTATTAAATAGTTATGAAAAAAGACAAGCATTAATAGAGAGCATAGTAGAAAAATGTGTTGAGTACGGACTAGATGGAATAAATATAGATTTTGAAAATATTTACGAAAAAGATAAAGATAAATTTTCAAGATTTATTATAGAATTAGAACCAAGAATGAAAGAACTAGGTGCAGTATTATCAGTAGATGTAACAGCACCAGATGGAGACCCAAATTGGTCATTATGTTATGACAGAAATGTACTTGGAGATGTTGCAGACTATTTAGTATTTATGGCATATGATCAACATGGAACATCAAGTACATCACCAGGAACAACAGCAGGATACAATTGGGTAGAGACAAGTTTAAAGAAAATAATAGAATATGATGTAGTAGACTCAGAAAAGATTATATTAGCACTACCATTTTATACAAGACAATGGACCACAAATCAAAGTGGAAAAATTACTGATAGAAGAGTAGTATTAATGAGAGACGTTACTATTCCAAACAATGTAGAAAAACAATGGGATGATACATTAAAACAATATTATATAGAATATACTTCTGGAAAAAATACAATTAGAATGTGGATAGAAGATGCAACATCAATTGCAGCAAAAGTATCTTTGGTATCACAATATAATTTAGGAGGAACATCAGCATGGAGAAAAGACATGGAATCAGATGGTATTTGGAAAGTAATAAGAGAAGGGTTAGAAAAAGCAGAAAATCAAGAACAAACAGAAAATAAATAATTTTAAAGAACAAGAAATTTGATTTCTTGTTCTTTTTTTATATTTTAATAATATACATGAAACAGAGGTGATTTCGTGAAAACATATTATATAAAAAAGGTGGATAAGCCTAGAATAAGAAAAGTAAAGATAGAAAAAGACAGATGTGAAATATATATAAAAAAAGATAAAGACATTAGTAAAATTATAAAAAAATTTCAAATTGAAGGAATAAATTATGTAGTATTAGATAAAAAATTAAAACAAAATAAAAATTTTATAAATGCATTATATGCGAATGATATAAGAGTTTTTGATGGCAGATGGTTGATAAAATATTTGAATATAGAAATATTAGAATATATAGTAAATAAAGCAAACTTTAACAAAGAAGAAACAGAAATTGCTATAACTACAGATGAAATAAGTGACTTCTCGATAGAAACTATAAAAATATTATCAAAACAATATAAGAAACTAACAGTAGTAACATCACATATTGAAAAATTAAGAAAAATTGAAAAAGAAATATATGATAAAGAAGGAATAATGATAATAATATCAAATAATATTAAAAAAAGTTTAGTAAAGCCTAAAATAATATTAAACATAGACTTTAACAAAGAAAAGTTAAATAAATATAAAATAAATGAAACTGCAATAATAGTTAATTTAGAAGGAGATATGAAAATCGAAAATAAAAGATTTAATGGAATAAATATAAATGATTATGAAGTTCAAATAGGAAGAGAAGAAATAATATGGAGAGAAGATAAAGAAGAATTTCAAAATAAAGACTTATTGGAATCAGCTGTCTATGTAAGAGATACATATAATAATATAAGAAAGAATATAAAAAAGTATAAAGTAGAAATAAAAGAATTATTTGGATTAAATGGAAAAATCGAAAGATTTTCTTAAAATGCTTTTCTTTTTTAAAAAAATATAATATAATAGGTATTGTATAAAAAATCCTAGGGAGGAAAAAATTCATGGAAGAAAAAAAGAAAAAAGTAAATAATAAAAAAACTAAAGCAACAAAACCAAAAACAGACAAACCAAAAAAGAACAAAAATGTAAATAAAGATTCTCAGGCAAAAAACAAAGATACAAAAATGAAATTCAAATACAAACATCCAAAATTAGCATTAGCAATAAAAATATTTATAATAATATTTTTGATAGCATGTGTAATTGGAGCAGGAGTTGTAGTAGGATTAGTATATGGACTATGGGGAGACGATATTAAAATAGATTTAACAGATTTGATCTTATCAGAAAACTCTGTAATACTGGATTCCGAAGGAAATATAATAGCAGAATTAAATGGTGATGAAAACAGAAAAATAATAACATTAGAAGAAATGTCACCATATCTTCCAAAAGCATATATAGCTATAGAAGATGAGAGATTTGAAAAACATCATGGAGTTGATATAAAAAGAACAGGAGCTGCTATTTTATCATTTGTAACACATGGAGGAGAATCAACTGCAGGTGGAGGAAGTACAATAACACAACAAGTTGTAAAAAATATAACTCAAGAAAAAAGTAGTAGTGGAATAAATGGAGTTATAAGAAAGTTAAAAGAATGGGTTAGAGCCTATGATATGGAAAAAGTACTTTCAAAAGATCAAATATTAGAATTATATTTAAACCTAATATTTGTAGGTGGAAAAAACTATGGAGTTGAAATAGGAGCAGAATACTATTTTAATAAATCAGCAAAAGATTTATCAATAGCACAATGTGCATTTTTAGCAGGAATAAACAATTCACCTAATAGATATAATCCATATGGTGCAGAAGATGTAACAGAAAGAATATCAAATAGAACAAAAACAGTATTATCTCAAATGAAAAAATTGGGATATATAACTGAAGAAGAATATAATACTGCAGTAGCAGAAGTAGATGCAGGATTTACATTTGAAAATGGAGCAAAAGGAAATGTATATTCATCACATGTAGATGCATTATTAACACAATTAACAACACAAATAATGGAAGAAAAACAATTATCAGAAGATGCTGCAAAAACATATCTATATAGTAGTGGATTAAAAATTTATTCAACACAAGTATCATCTATACAAACTGTAATGGAAAATGAAGCTATGAATTCAAAATATAATTTACGTTCTAAAACTCAAAAAGATGAGAGCGGAAATGGAGTATTAGCACAAGGTGCAGCAGTAGTTATAGACCCAAAAACAGGATATGTAGTAGGATGTATAGGACAATTAGGAGAAAAAACTACATCAAGAGGACTAAATAGAGCATTATCTCTAAGACAAACAGGTTCATCATTTAAACCACTAGCAGATGTAGTACCAGGAATAGAAGAAGGAATAATAACACCAGCGACAATGTATGCAAATACATATACAGTATTTGGAAAAGATTATGACCCACAAAATGATAATGGATATTCACCAGCAAATAATCCATATAGAACAGTAAGAAGTGCAATAACAACTTCAGAAAACGTACCATTTGTAAAAGTAATGGCAGAATTAGGCGTACAAAAAAGTATGGAATATCTAAAGAAAATGGGAATTAGCACATTAGATGATGTAAATGATGCTTCATTACCATTAGCAATAGGAGGATTATATAAAGGAGTAAGTCCATTAGAAATGGCAGCAGCATATGCAACAATTGCTAATAATGGAACATATATAGAACCAACATTCTATTCAAAAGTTGAAGATTCTGATGGAAAAGTAGTATTAGAACCAGGACAAAAAACAGAAAGAGCATTTTCAGAAGATACAGCATATATAGTAAAAGACTTATTAACATCACCAGTAACTGATGCAGGAGGAACAGCTACATATTGTGCAATAAGTGGAATGGATGTTGCTGCAAAAACAGGAACAACAAATGAAGCAAAAGATAGATGGCTATGTGGATTTACAAATTATTATGCATGTGCAGCTTGGTATGGATTTGACCAACCAGAAAGAATAAGTTATAAAGGAAGAAATCCAGCAGGACAATTATTTGATGGAATAATGACAGAAATCCATAAAGGATTAGAAGGTTCAAGATTTGAAAAAACAGCAAATATAGTAACAGCAACAGTATGTAGAACAAGTGGAAGACTTGCAACAGATAAATGTACAAATACTTATTCTGAAATATTTATAAAAGGAAAATTACCAGAAACATGTGATGCACATGAAAATCAATATGTAATATGTGCAGATTCAGGAAAATTACCAAATGAATTCTGTCCAGATTCATCACTACAAACTAAATCAAGTAATTATGTTATAGAAAAAGAAAGATTAGGACTATGGAAAACATCAGGAATAAGTACTACAGTAACAAATCCACCAACAGAATATTGTGATATACACAAAAAACCAGAAGAAACTGTACCAGAGGAACCAGAAGAACCAACAACACCACCAGAAACAGGAGACGGAGGAAATACAGAAGAACCAGAAGAACCAGAAAACCCAGGCTCAGGAGATGGAGGAGACGATAAACCAACAGATCCAGAAAATCCAGGCTCAGGAGATGGAGGAGATAATAAACCAACAGATCCAGAAAATCCAGGCTCAGGAGATGGAGGAGGCAGTGATAATGGCAACAACAATGGAAATGGTTCAGGAAACTCTAGAAAAAAATAAAAATAACTAAAAAAATGAAACTAAGATAAAAAATCTTAGTTTCATATAATTATTTAAAGGAGGACAAATGGATATATATTTTTATAATACATTAACAAGGAAAAAAGAAAAATTTATTCCAAATGAAGAAGGAAAAGTAAAAATGTATTCATGTGGACCAACAGTATATTATTTTGCTCATATAGGGAATTTAAGAGCATATCTATTTATGGATAATTTACGTAGAGTGCTAAAATATAATGGATATGAATTAAAACATGTAATGAATATAACAGATGTAGGACATTTAGTATCAGATGCAGATGAAGGCGAAGACAAAATGCTAAAAGCTGCAAAAAGAGAAAACAAAGACCCATTTGAAATAGCAAAATTTTATACAGAAGCATTTTTAAAAGATATAGACAAATTAAATATAGATAGACCAGAAATTATTGCTAAAGCAACAGAACATATTGATGTCATGGAAGAATATGTAAAGAAAATAATTGAAAATGGATATACATATCAAACAGAAGATACTATATATTTTGATACATCAAAATTAGATAAATACGGAGTATTATCAAACAGACAAGTAGAAGATCAAAAAGCTGGTGCAAGAGTAGAATTTGATAAAAATAAGAAAAATATATCAGATTTTGCTTTATGGATAAAAGCACCTGAGAATCATCTAATGAAATGGGATAGTTTCTTCGGAAAAAGTTATCCAGGATGGCACTTAGAATGTTCTGCAATGGGATATAAATATTTAGGAGAAAACTTTGATATACATACAGGAGGAATTGATCATATTCCAATACATCATGAAAATGAAATAGCACAAAGCAAAGGATTTAGTGGGAAAATTCCTGCAAACTACTGGATGCATGTAGACTTTTTAACAGTAGATGGTGGAAAAATGTCAAAAAGTTTAAATAATTTATATACAGTATCAGATTTAGAACAAAAAGGATTTGATCCAATTGTATATAGAATGTTTAATTTTTCATCAATATATAGAAATAAAATAAATTTTACATGGGAAGGTATGGAAGCAGCACAAAAAGCTTTAAACAGATTAAGAGAAGGATATCAAAATCACTTAAAAGGAAATGCGGAAATATCAGATGATATGATAAATGATTTTGAAAACAGATTTCATGAAGCAATTAATGATGATTTAAATATGCCACTTGCAATGAGTGTTGTATGGGAAGCAATTCGTTATCCAGAAAAATCAATAAAAATTGCTAAATTATTAGAAAAATTTGATACTGTATTAGGTCTAAAAATAACAGAAAAAGAAAAACAAGAGATTCCAAAAGAAATACAAGAATTAGTTGAGCAAAGAAAAAATGCAAGAGCTGAAAAAAACTGGGCAGAATCAGATAGATTAAGAGATTTAATTACAGAAAAAGGATTTAGTGTAAAAGACACTAAAGATGGAGTAGAGATAACAAAAATTGTAAAATAAAGGAGCAAAAAATGTTAAATTTTAAAAAAATAATAGCAGAAGCAATATCAAAAGTAACTAATATTAAATGTGAAGAATTAGAAACATATATAGAAATTCCAAAAGAAGCTAATAATGGAGATTATGCATTTCCATGTTTTAGACTTGCAAAAGAATTAAGAAAAGCTCCTCAAATGATTGCAGTTGAAATAAAAGAAAAAATTGAAATAACTGAACCTATAACAAAAATTGATGTTGTAGGAGGATATTTAAACTTTTTCATAAATAAAGAAACTTTAGCAAAAGAAGTATTAGAAGAAGTTTCAACAGGATTTGGAAAATCAGAAATTGGAAAAGGAAAAAATATTGTAATAGATTATTCTTCACCAAATATTGCAAAACCATTTCATATAGGGCATTTGCGTTCAACAGTAATAGGAGGAGCATTATATAATATATATAAACAATTAGGATATAATGTAACTGGTATAAATCATTTAGGAGATTATGGAACACAATTTGGAAAACTTATAGAAGGATATAAACTTTGGGGAAATGAATATGATATTGAAAAAGACCCTATAGAAGAATTGACAAAAATCTATATAAGAATAAATGAAGCATGTAAACAAGATGAACAGATACTAGAAAACTGTAGAAACAATTTTAAAAAACTAGAAGATGGAGACCCTTATTGCTTAGAAATTTGGGAAAGATTTAAAGATTTAAGTTTAAAAGAATTCCAAAAAGTATATGATTTATTAGGAAGTAAATTTGATTCTTGGAATGGAGAAGCATTTTATTCAGATAAAATGCCAGAAGTTATTCAAATTTTAGAAAAAACAGGAAAACTAGTAGAATCAGAAGGAGCTAAAATAATCGATTTAGAAGATAAAGGTATAAGCACACCATGTATAATAGAAAAATCAAATGGTTCTACAACATATGCTACAAGAGATTTAGCTGCTATCTTATATAGAGCAAGAACATATGATTTTGATAAAGCATTATATCTTACATCATATGAACAAACACTTCATTTTAAACAAGTATTTGAAGTTGCAAAATTATTAGGAATAGACGAAAAATATACTAATGGATTAGAACATGTATCATTTGGAATGGTCTTATTGCCAACAGGAAAGATGTCAACAAGGGGAGGAAATGTTATTAAATTAAATGATTTACTAAATGAAGCAATCTCAAGGGCAAAACAGATTATTGAACAAAAAAATCCTGATTTAGAAAATAAAGATGAAATAGCAAAAAAAGTTGGTATTGGTGCAGTTATATTTAATGACTTATCAAATGGAAGAGTGAAAGATGAAATATTTGATTGGGATACAATCTTAAATTTCCAAGGAGAAACAGGTCCATATATACAATACACATATGTACGTACACAAAGTGTTATTAATAAAGCTGGAAGCATACCATCATTTGAAAATGTGGAGATAAATCAATTATTAGATGAATATTCAATAAGAATTTTAAAATTGATTTACAGTTTTGAAGATGTTTTAAAACAAGTTACAGATAATAATGAACCTTCAATTTTATCAAGATATTTAATTGATTTAGCAAAAGCTTATAGTAATTTTTATAATGAAAATAAGATTATTAGTGATGATAAAAATGTTCAAAATGCTAGAGTTTATTTAACTTATGCAGTTGGAGAAGTTTTAAAATTAGGTGCAAATTTATTAGGAATTGAAATGCCTGACAAAATGTAACCAAGGGACACTCTTTATGGTAAAATTTCTTACCAAAGGGACACTCTTAAAAAAATAAATTTATATAAAATATGATAAAATAAATGAAAGTATTTTGTATATCTAAACTTGAAGTCAAGAAATTAAAGAAAAAACGCTGAGGAATGCTCAATTTCACATTGAGAGAGGCTCAGCGTTTTTTATTATAATTTCTACGAAAGTTTAGCTTATCCAAAATGCTGGAATGTTTTTATCATATTTATATGAATTAAATTTAAAATAAAGGACTGTCCCTTTGGTAAGAAATTTTACCATAAAGAGTGTCCCCTTGGTTAAAGTTTTAAAGAACTATCAAGTGCAAGCTTTATCATATTATTAAGACCTGTTTGACGTTCTTCTGGTGTCGCTATTTCTTTAATATATTTTGAATCAACAACACTCATTAAGCAAGCAGATTTTTTATTTAATAGTTTTGCTACATAAAATAGAGCAAAAGCTTCCATTTCAGCACTAATAGGATTAAATCCTTCTGGCACTCTATTCAAAAATTGATTTACATCAGTCATATACACATCAAAACAGTCAGTACAAACAGTATTACCTAAGAAAAGATTAGTATTAGTTTCTTTTGCAGTGGTAGTTATAACAGAATTTAGCTCTGTACTACTATTTACAATATGACAATCCTCATTATTTAAAGTCAATGCAAAATTTCCTTCTGAAAAAGTATTTTGAGCAAGTATAATATCAAATAATTTTAATTCAGGCTTATAAGCTCCACAAGAGCCAATTCTTATAATATTTTCAACTTCATAAAATTTATATAATTCGTAAGAATAAATGCCCATACTAGGCATACCCATTCCAGATGCCATAACAGTTACTTCTTTACCTTTGTATTTTCCTGTATATGCATACATTCCTCTTACAGAATTAACTAATTTTGCATCAGTTAAAAAATTATCAGCAATGTATTTGGCTCTTAATGGATCTCCAGGCATGATTACAGTTTTAGCTATATCGCCTAAATTTGCTTCATTATGTGGTGTAGACATATAAATTACCTCCTTCTTTTGAAACATTATAACAATAAAAGTAAAAATTTTCAATATTAAGAAATAATTTACAATAAGGACACACAATACAGATAAAATGGTAACAAATAAAATATAAAATCATGGCATAGAAAGGAAGGAAACTATGAGAGAAAATGATTTAATAATAATTGAAAATTTTTTAGAAAATAAAGAGGAAAAATTAGATGTTAAAGAAGAACCATTTGATAAACTCATGTTTTTTTATAAATCAGCATTAAATCAATTAGAAACACAAATGAATATTATAAAAGACGAATTTAAAATAATGTATAATTATGACTTAATTGACCATATTGACACAAGAATCAAAGAACCAAAAAGTATAATAAATAAAATGGAAAAAAAGAAATATAAAAAGACATATGCAAATCTAATAGATAAAATAAATGATGTTGCAGGATTAAGAATAGTATGTACTTTAAAAGATGATATATTTTTTATTAAAGATTTAATTAAACAAATACCAGGGTTACATATTCTTAAAGAAAAAGACTATGTTACAACCCCTAAAGAAAGTGGTTATTCAAGTTATCATATGATAGTTGAAGTACCTGTTAGATTAACACAAAAAACTATTAATGTAAAATGTGAAATTCAAATAAGAACTTTAGCAATGGATTTTTGGGCAAGTTTTGAACACAAAATTAAATATAAAACTGAAAAAGATGTTAGCAGAAAAACTTCTAAAGAATTAGTAACTTGCGCTAAAATGATAAATAGGTTTGATGAAAAAATGACAAAAGTTAATAGCTAAATATGTTTTTTTACATAAACCTCTTGACAGTTTACAATAATAATTATAAAATATAAGAGGTTGAAAAAATATATTAAAATAGAAAGAAAAAAAATATATATTTATTCGAACATTGAAAATTAAATAAGAAAGAGGTGTATGATTATGGATATTTTAATCATAGTAGCCGCTGTCTTAATCTCATTAGCAATAGGAATACCAGTAGGTATGACAATAAGAAAAAAAGTTGCAGAATCTAAAATAGAAGGCGCAGAAAAAGAAGCCAAAAGATTAGTAGAACTAGCAAAAATCGAAGCAGAAAATTTAAAGAAAGAAGAGATTTTCAAAGCAAAAGAAGAAATCATGAATGCTAGAACAGAATTAGATCAAGAGATTAAAGAAAGAAGAGGCGAAATTCAAAAACAAGAGAGTAGAATTATCCAAAAGGAAGAAAACTTAGAAAGACGTTCAGACAATTTTGAAAAGAAAGAAAAAGAATTAGAACAAGAAGAACAAGACTTAAAAAAGAAAGAACAAGAAATAGAAGAATTGTATGCAAAACAGATGCAAGTTCTTCAAGATGTTGCTAAATTAACACAAGAAGAAGCCAAAAAACAATTATTAGAAGCTGTTGAACAAGAAATTAAAACAGAAAAAGCAACATTAGTTAGAGAATTAGAACAAAAAGCAAAAGAAGAAGCAGGAAAAAATGCTAGAGAAGTAATAAGTTATGCAATACAAAAATGTGCTGCAGACCATTCTGCTGAAACAACAGTATCTATAGTGCCACTTCCATCAGATGATATAAAAGGAAGAATAATAGGAAGAGAAGGAAGAAATATAAAAGCACTAGAAACATTAACAGGAATAGATTTAATAATAGATGATACACCTGAAGCAGTAATCTTATCAGGTTTTGATCCATTAAGAAGAGAAGTAGCAAGAATAGCACTAGAAAAACTAATAGATGATGGAAGAATCCATCCTGCAAAAATAGAAGAAATGGTAGAAAAAGCTAAAGAAGAATTATCAGCAACTATCAAAGAAGAAGGAGAAAGAGCAGTATTAGAAACAGGTGTAATAGGATTAAATCCAGAATTAGTAAAACTAATAGGAAAACTAAAATACAGAACAAGTTATGGTCAAAATGTATTAAATCACTCTATAGAAGTTTCTAATTTAGCAAGAATAATGGCAGAAGAACTTGGATTAGATGCAAAACTAGTAAGAAGAGCAGGATTACTACATGATATAGGAAAAGCATTAGACCATGATATGGAAGGAACACATGTTGAAATTGGAGTAGACATATTAAAGAAATTCAAAGAAAATCCATTAGTAATAAATGCTGTAGAAGCACATCATGGAGATGTTGAACCACAAACATTAGAAGCAGTATTAGTACAAGCTGCTGATGCAATATCAGCATCAAGACCAGGAGCAAGAAGAGAAACATTAGAAGCTTACATAAAAAGACTAGAAAACCTAGAATCTATTGCCGATTCATTTGAAGGAGTAGAAAAATCATTTGCAATACAAGCTGGTAGAGAAATAAGAATATTAGTAAAACCAGAAAAAATTACAGATGATGAAATGACATTATTAGCAAGAAATGTTTCAAAAAAGATAGAAGAAGAAATGGATTATCCAGGTCAAATAAAAGTAAATGTAATAAGAGAAACAAGAGTAGTAGATTATGCAAAATAAAAGGCGGGCAAGAAATTGCTCGTTTTTTTTTGTTACTGATTTACCACTTGGATACTTGACAAACAAAAACAAACGTTTTATAATTGCATTGGTGATAAATATGCAAAAACAAATATTACATGTAGATGTAAATAATGCATTTTTAAGTTGGACAGCAATAGAAATGTTAAAACAGGGATATAACAAAGATATTAGAGAAGTACCATCAGTAATAGGTGGAGATGAAAGTAAAAGATCAGGAATAGTATTAGCAAAAAGCCCAAAAGCAAAAATATTTGGAATAACAACAGGAGAAACATTGTATCAAGCCAGAATGAAATGTCCAAATTTAGAAGTATATCCTATGAATTATAAATTATATAAACAATCATCAGAAAAACTATATCAATTACTATTACAATATACAGATAAAATAGAAAGATTTAGTATAGATGAATGTTTTTTAGATATGACAAACTCATTAATGGGAAAAACATTATTAGAAAAAGGAATTGAAATAAATAAAAGAGTAAAAGAAGAACTTGGATTTACAGTAAATGTAGGAGTAGCACATAATAAATTATTAGCAAAAATGGCATCAGATTTTAAAAAGCCAGATAGAATTCATACATTATTTGAAGAAGAAATACCCACAAAAATGTGGCCACTGCCGATATCAGAACTTTTAATGCTAGGAAGAAAAACTATTCCTAAATTATATAACATGAGAATAAAAACGATAGGAGATTTGGCTAAGGCTGATAAGCAATTAATAATCAAAAAATTTGGAAAACATGGACTTATGATGTGGGAATATGCAAATGGAATAGATAAGTCAGAAGTACAATATAAATTTGAAAAACCAAAAGGAATAGGAAATTCTACAACATTGCCAGAAGACATAAGAGCAATAGAAAAGTTAGAAGAAGTCTTGTTAGCATTAACAGAACAAGTTACATATAGACTTAGAAAATATGATTTGCTTGCAAATGTAGTAAATGTACAATTACGTACAAAAGACTTTGAAGATAAATCACATCAAAGAAAACTACCAGAAGCAACATCGAGTACAAAAATTATATATGCAGAAGCAAAAGAGTTATTATATGAAATGTATAAACAAGGAACACCAATAAGATTAATTGGAATGAGAGTTGATAATTTAATAGAAAAAGATGAATTGCAATTATCATTATTCGGAAATGAAAATAATGAAAAACAAGAAAAAATAGATAAAGTAGTAGATGAATTAAAACAAAAATATGGGTATAATAGTATAACAAGAGCAGGGAAATTACATTCAGAAAATAAAATTAAATTAAAAGATATATAGGAGATTAAGATGAGTGAAATAGAAATAATTGCAAATAAAATAAAAGATGCTGGCGGAAGACTATATTTAGTTGGTGGAGCAGTAAGAGATGAAATTTTAGGAAAAGAAGTACATGATGAAGATTATTGTGTAACAGGAATTGAAGATTTTCAAAAATTATTTCCAGAAGCATATGTAAGAGGAAAAGATTTTGCTGTATTTGATATAAATGGAAAAGAATTTGCAATGGCAAGAACGGAAACAAAATATGGTAAAGGTCATAAAGAGTTTGACATAAAGACAAATCCAAATATAACAATAGAACAAGACTTATCTCGTAGAGATATTACAATAAATTCAATAGCAAAAGATGTACTGACACAAGAAATAATAGACCCATTTGATGGACAAAAAGATATAAAAAATAAAATTATAAGAGCAACAAGTAAAAGTTTTAGTGAGGACCCTTTAAGAGTATATAGAGTAGCTAGATTTTCTGCACAATTAGGATTTTCAGTAGAAAAAGAAACAATTAAAATGATGAACGAATTAAAAGGAGAATTAAAAAATTTATCAAAAGAAAGGGTATTTTCAGAATTTAAAAAAGCATTAGAAACTGATAAGCCATCAATATTTTTTGAAGTATTAAAACAAGCAGATGTATTAGATATTCATTTTAAAGAAATAAAAGATTTAATAGGTGCAGAACAACCGCCTAAATATCATCCAGAAGGTGATGCTTATAATCATACAATGTTAGTATTAGATAAGTCAGCAGAATTAACACCAAAAGTAGAAGTTAGATTTTCTGCACTTGTGCATGACTTTGGAAAAGGAGTGACACCAAAAGAACAGTATCCACATCATTATGGTCATGAAAATACTGGACCTGAAATAGTCGCCAATTTCGGGAGAAATTTAAAAATACCAAATAATTGGATAAAATGCGGCAAAACAGCATGTAGGGAACATATGAGAGGTGGCATTTTTTATAAAATGAAACCTTCTAAAAAAGTAGAATTTATTGAAAGAGTGGATAAATCTTTACTTGGTTTAGAAGGACTTCAGATAGTAGTAATAAGTGACAAAACAAGTGGAGGAAGAGATAACAATATAGAAGACATAAATTTCGAAAAAATAGGAAAACAATGTATAAAAGAAATAAATGGAGAATATATACAAAATAAATATAATTTAAAGCAAGGAATAGAATTGGGAAAGAAATTACATGAGGAAAGAATAAAATGGATAAAAGAAAAGTTGAAATAAAGAAAAAAATGTGATTTAATATAGAAAATTGGAGGGATGCAAATGAATAAAAAAATAATCATAGCAATAGCTGTAATAGTTGTAATGATAATAGCAATAGTAGCAGTAGTTTTGGTAATTAATAAAGAACCAAAAATAAAACCAGAAGACACATGGCAAAAATATATTTCATGTATAAATGAACAAAAATATGAAGAAATGTATGAAATGCTTACAGAAAGTTCAAAACAACAAATCACAAAAGAAGATTTTGTTACAAGAAATAAAAATATCTATGAAGGAATAGATATGACAAATATGCAAGTAGAAATAACAAATGTTGAAGAAGAGGATTCTAAAAAAGTAAAAATATCTTATAAATCAACAATGGATACAGAAGCAGGTCCAATAGAATTCACAAATGTAGTAAGATTAGACAAAGAAGAACAATATTTAATAAATTGGAGTTCAAGTTTGATATTTCCTCAATTGAATAACACAGATAAAGTAAAAATAAAAACTATAGAAGCTAAAAGAGGAGAAATAGTAGACAAAAATGAAACATTGCTTGCAGGAGAAGGAACAGTATCTTCTGTAGGAATTGTACCAGGAAAACTTGGAGAAAATAAAGATGCAGATTTAGAAAAAATGGCTACTTTATTAGGAATAAGTGTAGATACAATAAATAATGCATTAAAAGCATCATGGGTAAAAGATGATACATTTGTACCAATTAAAAAAGTTTCAAAAGATGCAACAGATTTAAAAAATCAATTATTACAAATTCAAGGAGTTAAAATAAATAGTACTTCATCAAGAGTGTATCCATTAGGAGAAGCGGCAGCACATTTAATAGGATATGTCCAAAATATTACTGCAGAAGAATTAGAAGCAAATAGAGGTAAAGGTTATGACAGTAATAGTGTAATAGGAAAAACAGGTTTAGAAAAAGAATATGAAGAAAGATTAAAGGGAAAAGATGGAGTAGAAATCTACATTGAAGATGAAAGTGGAAATAGAAAAGCTGAAATTGCTAAAATAGATGTACAAAATGGTGAAGAAATAAAATTAACAATTGATGCTACAATCCAAACAACATTATATAATCAAATAAAAGAAAATCCAGGATTTTTTGTAGTAATGCATCCTAAAACTGGTGCAATGTTAGCACTTGTAAGTACACCATCATATGACCCAAATAAATTTGTACTTGGAATGACAACTGATGAATGGAATCAAATAAAAGATAATGAAAATAATCCAATGATGGCAAGATATTTGCAAACTTGGTGTCCAGGTTCAACATTTAAACCTATAACAGGAGCTATAGGATTATCTACAAATTCATTAAGTACTGAAGATACATTTACATATAGCGGACTTAGCTGGAAAAAAGATGGATGGGGAGAACATGACATAACAACTTTAACAGCTTATAGTGGACCTAAAAATTTAAGAAATGCATTAATATATTCAGATAACATATATTTTGCACAAGCAGCTATTCAAATTGGAAAAACTAATTTGATGAATGGTTTAAATAAAATTAAATTTGGAGAAAATATAGAATTTCCATTATCATTGTCAAAATCACAATATTCAAATAGTGGAGACATAGGAAATGAAAAAAATCTTGCAGATAGTGGCTATGGTCAAGCCGAAATTCTTGTAAATCCTATACATATGGCATCAATTTATTCTGCATTTGCAAATGAAGGTAATATGTTAAAACCTTATCTTGAAGAAGGTCAAGATACAGAAATTTTAGTAGAACAAGCTTTTACAAAAGAAGCGGCTAATACAATTAAAGAAGATTTAATACAAGTAGTAGAAGTTGGTACAGCTAAAGATATGAAAGTTGCAGGAAGAACAATTGCTGGTAAAACAGGTACTGCAGAATTAAAAGCTTCAAAAGATGCAGAAGGAGAAACATTAGGATGGTTTAACTGTTTTACAACCGATTCTAATAGTAATCAATTATTAGTAGTTGGAATGGTTGAAAATGGTACACCTATTGGTGGAAGTCATTTTATTATTAGCAAAATAAAGTCATTGTTCTAAATTGACATAAATATATAAAAGTGGTAAAATTAAAGTATACAAAGAGTAGAAACATTTTCTTTGTAAAGAAAAAATTAAAGGAGATGCACAACATGGGAAAAATTGCAAAAACAACAACAATTGGAGAAATTATCGAAGGAATGGAGGAAGAATTAAAAAATGAAGTCGTCCGGACAGTAAATGAATCTATGAAGATAATTTGCTGTGAAAACATGAAATGGGAAGAATTTCATGTTTATAATTCTTCAGTTAAACTGATGGAGTTAATTTTGAAGAATTTTGCCACAGAATATTTAATGGTAGTAGCCAATGAGGTAGTTATGCGAGATGAAATAGAAGATGTTTTAATACTGGTACAAAAAGGTAAAGAAGATTTGTGTGATTCTATAAGATGCAATAAATCATCTTTATTTGTCTCTTTGGTTATTGCTAATAAAAAGCTAAAGAAGTTTTTGTAAGACAGAATAACGGTTGGGAAGTTCCCAGCCGTTCTGTTTTTATATTTAAAAATACCATCAACTTTTAGTAAATACAACATAAACTAATTTGAAGTAGCACAATAAATTAAATGTGGTATAATATAAATGGTATTATAAATAAAGAAAGGAAGGATAAAAATGAAAAAATCTATAAAAATTACATCTGGAATTTTTCCTATGCCAGTATTAATGATAGGAACATATAATGAAGATGGTTCAGTTGATGTTATGAATGCAGCATGGGGAATGGCTCAAAGTATGAAACATTTAAAATTATGTTTGACAGAATCTCATAAAACAGTAAAGAATATGAAAAGAACAGGCTATTGTACAGTATCACTTGCTACAAAAGATTATGTAGCAGAATCTGATTATTTAGGTATGGTATCAGGAAATAATGTAAGTGATAAATTTGAAAAATCAGGATTACATGCTACAAAATCAGAAAAAGTTGAAGCTCCTATTATAGAAGAATATCCAATTTGTATGGAATGCAAAGTCATTGGATTTGAAAATGATGGAACACTAGTAGAAGTTGTTAATGTTTTGGCAGAAGATAAATTTTTAAACGAAGATGGAACATTAAGACTAGATGAAATTGGTATCATTGCATATGATCCTTATGGACATGGTTATTACGAAGTGGGAAATAAAGTTGGTCAGGCATTTTCAGATGGTAAAAAATTAATCAATTAAAGATAAAAAAAGTAGCCAATGGTGAAGTAAAGTACTCCTACAAAAAATATTTGAAAAAAGACTACACAAATAATGAAAAATGTGATAAAATAGTTAAGGATTTTTATAAGTATTTAAAGGCAAAAATCGCCTAGAATAAAGGAAAAAAATTAAGAAGGAGGAATTTACCATGTCAGGACACAGTAAATGGCACAACATACAAGCAAAAAAAGGAAAAGCAGATGCAGCAAGAGGAAAAATATTTACAAAACTAGGAAGAGAACTATTAATAGCAGTAAAACAAGGAGGACCAGATCCAGCAGGAAACTCAAAATTAAAAGATGTAATAGCAAAATGTAAAGCAGCAAATATGCCAAATGACACAATAAACAATGCAATAAAAAAAGCATCAGGAGAAGGAAATACAGCAACATATGAAGAAGTAGTATATGAAGGATATGGACCAAATGGAGTAGCAGTAATAGTAAATGCAAACACAGACAACAGAAATAGAACAGCAGCAGATGTAAGACATGTATTTGACAAAGCAGGAGGAAACTTAGGAACAACAGGATGTGTATCATACATGTTCAACAAAAAAGGAATGATTGTAATAGAAAAAGCTACAACAACAATGGATGAAGAAGAATTAATGATGTTAGCATTAGATGCAGGAGCAGAAGACTTCAATTCATCAGAAGAAGTATATGAAATAACAACAGAACCATCAGACTTTTCAGCAGTAAGAGAAAAATTAGAAGAAGCAGGACTAACATTCTTAGAAGCAGAAGTTCAAATGATACCAACAACAACAGTAGTATTAGATGAAGCTGGACAAGAAAAAATGGAAAGACTAATAGAAAAGCTAGAAGAGTTAGATGATGTTATGGACGTATATCACAATTGGGAAGAATAATATGTAATAAAAAATCAAAAACTGTCAAAAAAGTTTGACAGTTTTTTTCATATATAGTAAAATATAAATATGGAGTAAGTAAAAATTACTTACAAAAATCCAAAAAAGAAAAGGGGTAATCATATGAAAAAGAAAATTTTATTGATTGTAGTGTTAGTAGTATTATTACTAGGTGCAGGAGTTGCATATGCATATTTTGCAACAGACTTTTTCAAAACAGAAAAAGAAATGTTTTTATCATATTTATTAGATGATAAAATGACAGCAGAAGAAGAAAAAATAGCACAATATTTTGAAAAGAAAGAAAGCACATCACACACTTATAATGGTAAAGCAGGAATGACAGTAAGTGGAATGCAAAATGAAGAAATAGACATGTTAAATGGAAGTAACATAACATTTGAAGGAGCTACAAATCCAGCTCAAAAATTAACAGAATTAGAATTAACAGCAAATTTAGCAACAGGAGTTAATGTTCCAATAATGTATAAACAAGATGGAGAAACATATGGAATACAAACAAACTTATTAGATGAAAAATATATAGCAGTAAGAAATGAAAACTTAAAAGAATTAGCAGAAAAATTTGGATTAGACACAACAAATGTACCAGATAAAATAGAATTAGAAAACACAACATTCACAAATGAAGAATTAAAAACATTAAAAGAAAGATATGTAGGAATACTTGACACAAATTTACCAGAAGAATTATTTAGTAAAGAAAAAGTAGATAAACAAACAATAATAACATTAAGTATGGGAGAAGACAAATTTGTAGAAGTATTTACAAAAATATTAGAAACTTTACGTAATGATGAAATAATATTAAACAAATTACCAGTAGGCTATGATAAAGAAACATTCCAAACATCAATAGATGAAATGTTATCAGATATAGATGGCATTGCAGATCCAGAAAATAAAGTAGAAATAAAACTTTATGTAGAAAACAAATCAATGGATATGTTGGAAGTAAAATTTTATGAAGGTGACAAAAATATAGCTAACCTAGTAATATCAAGTGAAGTAACAGAAAATGACTTAGTGGTAGAAGTAACAATGAGAGTACAAGAAAATGATGAAACAGCAGAAATTTCTGCAAAAGTACAATATAAAAACATATTAACATTAGACAATGTAGAAGAATCAATACAAGTAAAAATGTTAACAGAAGGTACAACAGAAGATATGGATTTAAGAGTAGACTTTACAAATACAGTAAAATTTGAAGAAAAAACAATTGAAAACTTTAATGAAACAAACTCAATTGTTCTAAATGATGCATCAGAAGAAGAAATGATGAATTTATTAACAGCAATATATTCAAATTTAGGATTAATATAAAATAAAGTTCTAAAATAAAAATAAAGAGCATATATATATAATATATGCTCTTTTAATATTGTTTTAAAGAAGGTGAAAAAATGTCAGGGCTAGAAATAGTATTAGAATATTTACCATATACAGTAAGAAAAGTAATTGAAGAAAACATGTATGACAATATAGAAGAAATTCGATTGCGAACAAGTAAACCATTAAGCCTAAAAATAGGACAAGAAATAAAAATATTAGAATACCAAGTAACTCAAGAAGATGTATTAAGAGCATTTGAAAAAGTATGTGAAAACTCAGTATACTCATACAGAAGACAGATATGTGATGGATATATCACAATAAGAGGCGGAAATAGAGTTGGAATAGTAGGAAGTGCTGTAATAGACAATGGACAAACTATAAATATTAATTATATATCAAGCTTAAACTTTAGAATAGCAAGGCAAAAAATAGGTTGTAGTAATCAGATAATAGAAGACTTAATAAATAATCAAACAATTTATAATACTTTGATAATATCTCCACCAGGATGTGGTAAAACAACAATCTTAAGAGACATTATAAGAAATATAAGTAATGGGATAAAAGTCATTGGGTTCAAAGGAAAAAATGTAGGAGTAGTAGATGAAAGAGGAGAAATTGCAGCAATGTATAAAGGGATACCTCAAAATGATATTGGAATAAGAACAGATGTAGTAGATAATATGCCAAAGCCAGAAGCAATGAGAATGTTAGTCCGTTCAATGTCACCAGATGTAATAGCATGTGATGAAATAGGAAGTTTAGAAGATGTAAAAGCGATAGATTATGCAATGTGTTCAGGTGTAAAAGGAATATTTACATCACATGGAAAAGATATAGGAGAAATAAATAGAAATCCAGAACTTTCAAAATTATTAAATAAACATATATTTGAAAGAATAGTAATACTAAATCCTCAAAAGCGAGGAGAAGCAAATTGTGTACATTTAGATAAAGGAGAAAAAATATGCAAATTATAAAATACATATTATTAATAACGATATTTTCATTATCAACAGGAATTGGATTAATTATATCCAAAATGTATGAAAATAGAGTAATTGAACTCAAAGAATTTAAAAACATATTAAACATAATAAAAACAAAAATAAAATTTACATATGAGCCATTAGCAGAAATATTTAAACAGATTTCTAAAGATGGAAAAACTGAAGTAGAAAAAATATTTGGAAAGATGGCAAATCAATTAGAATATACCCAAGTGAGAGAAGTTTGGGAAAATTGCATACAAGAAGCTGATATAAGTATAAAACAGACTGATAAAAATGTAATAAAAAAACTGGGAAATCTATTAGGACAGACAGATGTTGAAGGACAAGTAAGTGAAATAGAAGTAACTCAAAATTTTTTAGATATGCAAATTCAAGAAGCGGAAGAAGAGAAAAAGAAAAATCAAAAAATGTATAAAACATTAGGGATTGTATTTGGACTAGTATTTGTAATAATTCTAATATAGGGGGAAAATATGGATATAAATTTATTATTTAAAATAGCTGCAATAGGAATATTAGTTGCAGTATTACATCAAGTATTAGTTAGAGCTGGAAGAGAAGATCAAGCTATGATGACAACACTTGCAGGACTTGTAATAGTGCTTTCAATGGTAATACAAGAGATAAGTTCATTATTTGATTCAGTTAGAACCTTATTTAATCTATAAGAGGTGAATATGGAAGAAATAATAAAAATAATAGGGATAGGTTTAGTAGCATTAGTAATAATAATAATTTTAAAACAATATAAACCGGAATATGCAATATATGTTTCAATAATAGCAGGAATTCTAATATTATTTTTGGCAATGGAAAAACTATCAGGCATTATAGAACTTTTACAATCAATATCAAATAAAACATATATTAATCAACAATTTCTAGGAATATTATTAAAAATAACTGGAATAGCATTTTTAACAGAGTTTGCGGTAAGTGTATGTTCAGATGCAGGAGAAAAAGCTATTGCAAGTAAAATCGAAATAGGAAGTAAAGTTATAATTATAACAATGTCAATGCCAATAATAACAAGTTTATTAGAATTAATTATTGAAATATTACCTTAGCACAAAAGGGGACGGTTACATATGAAAAAAATAATGATACTCATAATTTTAATAATATCAATTCCACATATAGTATTTGCAGAAACAGAAGAAGAAACTCAAGAAGAAATAATGGAAACAACTCAAGACAAATTTAATATATCAGAATTTATAAATGAAGCTGAAAAATACACAGGTGATTTATTAGGAGATATGGATTTAAATGATATGTTAAATGAAGCAATAAAAGGAAATATAGATAATAAGACTATATATCAAAAAATATTAAAATTATTAGGTTCAGAAGTTAACTCAAGTTTAAAAATATTAATTAGTGTCTTAGTAATAATAGTAATACATGGAATTTTAAAATCAGTAACAGATAATTTAGAAAATAATGATATATCAAAAATAATATATTTTGTTCAATACATATTAATAGTCACATTAATTATGGCGAATTTTACAGAGATAGTTAAATTAGTACAAGATACAGCAAGTGATCTAGTAGGATTTATAAATTTACTTTTACCATTACTTTTAACGCTGATGGTTTATACAGGAAGCATTGCAACTAGTACAATTTTACAGCCAATCATTTTATTTACAATAAATTTTATTGGAAATATTATTCAAAGTATGTTAATTCCAATAATGATGATAATAGTAGTATTTGCAATAATATCAAAAATTTCTGATAGAGTGCAAATTGATAAAATATCTAAATTTCTAAAATCAAGTGTAGTATGGTTTTTAGGAATAGTATTAACAGTATTTGTAGGGATAGTATCATTAGAAGGAACATTGAGTAGTAGTGTTGATGGAATTACAGCTAAAACTGCAAAAGCAGCAGTATCGAGTGTAATACCAGTTGTTGGGAAAGTACTTGGAGATGTAGTTGATAGTGTTTTGGGATGTGGAGTTATTTTAAAAAATGCAGTTGGAACTATAGGAGTAATTATTATAATTGGAATTTGTATTTTACCAATAATCAAAATAGGTACATTAAGTATAATATATAGTTTAGCCTCGGCAGTTGTACAACCAATTGCTGATGGTAAAATTGTTAAACTTTTAGATGAAATGAGTGGGGTATTTAAGATATTGTTAGCGATACTTTGCACACTTTCAGTTTTGTTAATTATTGGAGTAACACTTGTTATTAAAATATCAAATAGTGGGATGATGTATAGATGATAAATTTTTTTAGCACTTGGGCGGAACAGATTGTTCTTGCGGTAATTATAGCAACTATAATTGAAATGATTTTGCCAAATAATAAAAATAAGAAATATGTACAAATGATTATTGGTATCTATATTTTGTTTAATATAGTGTCACCAGTTATAAAAAATAAAGAAGTTTTTTCATTTGATGAATATAATATAGAGGATAATACAATTGATTCTGGCTATGTTGTTGACCAATCTTCTATGGATAAAAGATTAGAAAAAATTTATTTAGATGAATTAGAGAAAAAAGTAATAACTATATTTGAAATAAATGGATATACTGTGAACCAATGCAAAATTGATGCTGAACTTGACACTACAAAGAAAAATGCAGGTATTCATATGATTACTGTAAAAGTTAAGGGTCCAGCTGATGATAAAGAAATTTATGATATAAAAAAAGAGATAATTAAAGAATTCGAAATAGATGAAGATAAAATTGGTGTACAAATCCAATAATGTTTAGGAGGTAAAAAAATGTTTAAGGATTTTTTTAAGAAAAAAGAAGATGGTAAAGATAATAAGAGGCAGATAGAGAATATCGTTGTATTTATCATAATATTAATAATAACAGTATTAATAATAAATAACATGTGGTCATCAGATGATAAAAAAGATGGAAAAGAAAATGAAAATGAAACAGATACAAAAGTTTTAGCGCAAGCAGAATCAACAGAGCAAGACAATCTTGAACAAAAACTTGAAAAAATTTTAAGTACAATAAATGGAGTAGGAAAAGTTAATGTATTAATTAAATATTCAGAAAGTAGTACTGTTATAGCAATGTATAATGAAACAAGTTCAGAAAGTAATACAGAAGAAAATACTGGAGATGGCGGAAGCAAAAATGTAAAAGAAACAGAGAGCAAAAAAGAAATTGTATATACTGATGAAGACGGAAAAAATGTACCAATTACAGAAAAAGTTGTTATGCCTGTAGTAGAAGGGGCAATAATAACAGCAGAAGGTGCTGGAAATGCAAATGTTAAATCTTCTATTGTAAGTGCAGTTGAAGCAGTTACAGGTCTAGCAGTACATAAAATTCAAGTTTTTGAGATGGGAGGTCAAAAATGAATAAAGTGAAATTAAAAAAAGGTTCAGTTGTCATTTATGTTTTAGCAATAATGCTAGTTACAGCAGGATACTGGAGCTATATTTCTAAAGAAGCGCAAACAATTCAAACAGTAAGTATGAATCAAAATGAAACTAGTGGAGAAAATACTAATGATGAGAATTTAGGTGATGCTACTTTAGTAAGTAATAATGAATTAATTCAAGAAGAAAAACAACAAAATGGGGAAAATACAAATAAAGAAGAAACTACAAATGAAGAAACAAAAGAAAAAGATGGATATTTTGAAGAGTCAAAATTATCTAGAGACACGATGTATTCACACACATTAGAAACATATCAAGAAATATTAAATAATAGTAATGTTTCAGAAGCACAAAAGGCTATTGTTACTGAAGAAATTTCGAAACTTAACAAAGAAAAAAATGCTATTATGATTTGTGAAAATTTAATTTCAACAAAAGGATTTTCCAATTGTGTAATTTTTGCAAATGTTGACAGTATTAGTGTTATTGTTGAAGCAGATGAATTACAAACTGATGAAATAGCACAGATTCAGAATATAATTTCAAGAGAAATGGGAGCAGAGCCTGAAAACATTCATATCATGACGAGAAAGATTTAAAAAACACTTGATTTTTTAAGTGAAATATGATATTCTCATAGTGATTAAGAAAAATCTTAATACAGAAATTAGGAGGTAATAATTATGGAATTAAAAGGATCAAAAACAGAACAAAATTTAATGACAGCTTTTGCAGGAGAATCACAAGCTAGAAATAAATACACATATTTTGCAAGTGTAGCAAAAAAGGAAGGATATGAACAAATAGCAGCTATATTTCAAGAAACAGCTGATAATGAAAAAGAACATGCAAAAATGTGGTTCAAATTATTAAATGGAGGACAAATAGGAGATACAGCAGCAAACTTAAAAGCAGCAGCAGAAGGTGAAAACTATGAATGGACAGATATGTATGCAGAATTTGCTAAAACAGCAAAAGAAGAAGGATTTGATCATATTGCATTCTTATTTGAAGAAGTTGCAAAAATAGAAAAAGAGCATGAACAAAGATATTTAAAATTATTAGAAAATGTTAAAGACGGAAAAGTATTCGAAGCTGGAGAAGTAAAAATATGGAAATGTAGAAACTGTGGACACATAGTTGTTGGAACAAAAGCTCCAGAAGTATGTCCAGTATGTAGTCATCCAAAAGCATATTTTGAAATAAAAGCTGAAAATTATTAATATTTTAAGGAGGAAAGATTATGAAATACAGATGTATGGCATGTGGTTATATATATGATAACAATGTTGAAGAAGTAAACTTTGAAGACTTACCAGAAGATTGGGTTTGCCCACTTTGTGGAGTTGGAAAAGATATGTTTGAAAAAGTAGAAGAATAAAAAAATCTAAACCGGTTTCTAAAAACAATTAGAAATCGGTTATTTTTTAAAATAAAAATATTGAAAATAAAAATGCAATATGATAAAATTAAATAAACAAAGGAAGGAAATTATAAAATGAAAAAAATAAAATTAAACAAAAAAAATTTAGTTATAGCGATAACTATATTAATTGTATTAATAATAGCCATAATAGTAGTTATAAAAGTAGTTAATAAAGATAAAAAAGATAAAAATGAAATAAATAATGAACTAGAAATCGGAGATTTCGAAACCAAAATAGATATGACTAATTTAGAAAATAGTCAGATAAGAGAAGATGGAATGAAAATAAATACATCAAGCAAAATAGCAAAAGGAATAGAATTTAATGATGTATTAATAAAAGATATAACTATAGAATCAAGTGGAGACATGGCAGTATTTAATGCAAGTGTAGAAAATACTTTAGGAAAAGACATAGAAGGATATATAATATATTTAACATTTTTGGATAGTAATGGGGAAGTAATAGATAAAGTTGAAACATTTTTCCCTGACATACCTGATGGAGAAACTGGATATATTTCAGCGACAACACCAAAAGATATAGCAACAGCGGATGATATTAAAATAGAAAGACAAATGAGATAGAAATATCGGAAAGGATAAAAAATGAAACAAGAAAAAGGAGCAATAACATTATTTGTATTACTAGCATGTTTATTTTTTGTATTTATATTAGCAGGAGCATATTTATTTACATTAAATAAAATTCAAACACAAGAACAAAACTTAAAACAGATACAAGAAAATTATGCAAGAGATATTACTAGAATAGATGAAATCTATCAAGAGATGACAAATTAAAAGAACGCACGACGCGTTCTTTATTCTTTCCATTTCATACTAACTTTGCCTTGAGCTTTTTTCTTTTTAGGAGAAATGAAACTTGCTCTATATTCTTGTTTCCAAATTGGAGGGATAAAATAACCATTACCTTTTGAATTAGAAGCAGGAGCCATCGGAGATGTATATGGTACTCCAAAAGATTTTAAACTACAAAGAAGTGATACATATACAAATATTCCGACACCAATACCTAAAAATCCAGCAGTAAAACCAAGTAATATAAATACAAATCTAAAAACTCTTAAATGGAATCCAAATGAAAAGTCAGGTATAGTAAAAGATGAGATACCAGTAATAGCAACTACTATAATCAAAGTAGGACTAACAATACCTGCATTAACTGCTGCATCACCTAAAATCAAAGCACCAACTATTCCTATTGTAGAGCCAATTGGAGAGGGCACACGAAGACCAGCTTCACGTATAAGTTCAAAAGAAAATTCCATCAATAAAATTTCAAATATTATAGGGAAAGGTACATTTTGCCTAGCTGACAATATAGAAAATAATAATTCAGTAGGTAAAAGTTCCTGATGAAAACTTGTTATTGCTATATAAGTTCCTGGTAAAAGTAAAGTAAGAAATGCGGCAATAACACGTATTCCTCGTAAAAAGTTTGCAAGTAAAGGGCGTAAATTTGTGTCTTCAGGTGAAAATAGAAAATCTTCGATAGTTGCAGGCATTATTAATGCATAAGGATTTCCATTAACTAATACAACAACACGACCTTGTAATAAATATTTAGTACATTTATCAGGACGTTCAGTCGAAATTACTTGAGGTATTCCATATCCTTCATCTTCTTCAATTAATTGTTCTAGCTGACCTGTAGACAAAAGTGAATCTACATCTAAATTGCTAATTCTATATTTTACTTCTGCAACTAAATCACCATTTGCAATTTCTTTCATGTAACATATTCCACATTTTGTTTGACTGATTTTTCCTACAGGGATTGTTTCTATTATGAGATTTTCATTATTTACAATTTTTCTAATTAGTGATGTGTTTGTCCTGAAATTTTCGACAAAAGCTTCTTGAGGTCCTTTTATTATTGCTTCATTATTTGGCGAGTCAATTCCACGTTGATTGTATTTTTTTACATCAATATCAAATGCAATATTTAATGTATCTATAAATAGCAAACAATTTCCCATATTTATTCCAGAGAAAACATCAAAAAAATCTTGAACTTTTTTTACACTATTTTGTGGTAATAGACAATTATCAATATAAGTACTTAAGTCCATTTTAATATTACTATTATGTTTATATTGTCTTAGCATTAATGGTCTTAATATAAAATCATTTATAGAAATTGCATCAGAAAGCCCATCTATATATATCAAAAAACAACTGTAATTTTGGTCTAACGCATACATACTAAATTCTCTTATTATTACATCATTATTTAATAAAGTATTATATTTACTTTTTAAGTAGTCTAAATTTTCGATAATATTTGTAGAGACTTCTTTTTTTATCTCATTAGGCTCTGGTTGTTCAACTTCAAAATTATTTGATATTGAAAAGTTGTATTCATTGTTTTCATCATATTTAATTATTTTATTAAAAAATTTCTTGATATCCATATTAGTAATATTTACAAATTTTTGATTTTTATTCATGCAAAATCTATATATAATTTATGTAGTTATTTAGATTCATTTTCAAATTCTTTTTTTATTTTGTCAAGTTGCTTTTTGTCTATTTTTGTATAGTAAAGAATATCAGAATCTAACATACCAGAATTTAACATATTTTTTACAATTTGAGAGATTCCTTGTGCAATACCCTGAGAAATTCCTTGCGAAATACCTTGTGAAATTCCAATTAATCTTTCATTTTTATATTCTTCTTTTAACCTTTCAGCAACTGTGCTCATATTTTCATCATCCTCACTTTCTTTAATTAAATTTAAAATTTCTTTAATATTTTTCATGCCTTCATATAAGTAACTAACAATTCGTTTTAATTCTTTCATTTCTGATTTTTTGTCAGTAAAATTGTTTGTGATTTTCTTTAGATTTTCTATAACTTCATCATTATTTTTACTTTTTTCTAAAATCATTGTATTTGCAATCATAGTTTTTAACATTAGTAAAGCTTCAATTTCAAAATTATTTATATCAATCAATTTAAATTTTGTCTCAAGTGAATTAAAATTAAGATCAGGATATTCTACCTCACAATCAGAAAATGAGGTACTAGCAGTCCATTTGTTATTTCCGATATATATAACAATAGGTATAATTTTAGGAAATTTGTAAAATTTATTATTTATATTTTCGTCTTTAATGGCTAATCTAATAGTTTCTACACAATAATTTAATATTCTGTAAGCCATTGAGTAGTCAACACAAGTTTGTTGCTCAATTAAATAATAAACATTTCTATCCTTTAATTTGTATAAAATATCAGCTTGATTGTATTTATAAGTTTTAGTTATAAAATTGGGATTTTGTAATTCTAAGTCATTAGGATTAATATTTAATCCAATAAAATGATTTAAAAACTTTGCCATTTCGTTTTTATCTTGTAGTAATGTTTTAAAGATTTTATCATGTTTTTTATCATTCTTATTATCATCATAATTAGCATGATATTCTTCACTATCTTCATGTACTGACAAAAAAGTTTCTTCAGAGTCTTGATATACTATTTCACCATCTTGAATGACAAGTTCATCGTATTTACCAATACATTTTAAATAATCCCAATATGTAAATTCATATTCTTCGATAAAAATTCCTCCTTTAAAAATTTTCTATTAATTAAATAAAAGACATATTAAATAAACGGAACCACCTCCTCGCTGATATATTTTTCTTAATTTGATTTAAAATTTGATATAAAATTTTTGAAATTAAAAAATAATAAAAAAATTAAATTGAAAATCTAATATGAATATATTTTAACATCTTTTTCCAGTTTTGACAAGAGAATTTTGTAATTAAACTAAAAAAATTTAATAAACTCTATCTTTTACAAGAAATAAATGATATAATAAAAATATATGAACTTAGGAGGAAAAAATGAAAATAAAAGATTCAGTAGTAAGCGCATTTTTAATACTTATAATAATAGCATTAGTAGCAATAATAGGAATATTTGGATATGTTGTTTATAACCAAATTATGGGTGGAGGAAACATACAAATAAATTTTGGAGGAGAAGCAGGATATCCAACAATCGAATTCAGTAACAGTAACAATAATAAGAAGATAGAAGATGAACCAATAAAAATCATAGAACCAGTAGAAAATACTTCAAATAATGATGGGACAAACAGATATAGACATCTATATAATCAATTAGAGGATGATGCAAAAATAATATACACAAAATTATATGAAAATATAGACAATTTAAAAACAGGAACATACACAATAGAATTTGGTAACACATTTTCTGATACACTATCAAAAGAAAACGGAGATGTTGAATTAAAGAAAAATTATCAATCAGCAATAGAAGCATTTTTATATGAAAATCCAGAAGTATTTTTCTTAGATGCAACAAAAATGTATTTAAACATTGAACAGATAACTAGAATAACAGGAGTAAAGTATAATGTTTATATAAATCAAGGAACAAAAACAAGTTATTTGGCAGATGGAATATTTTCAAAAGAAGATGTAGAAAGATATGAAGCTGAAATCGAACAAGTAAAAAATGAAATATTAGCAATGGTAGCAGGAAAAAGTGATTATGAAAAAATCAAAATAATACATGATTATCTAATAGATACAGTAGAATATGATACAACATTATTACAAGATAATATTTATAATATGTATGGAGCTTTAGTAGCCAAAAAAAGTGTATGTGAAGGATATGCAAAAGCATTTCAATATTTAATGAACCAGATAGGGATAGATAATGTTATTGCGATTGGAACAGCAACAAATAGTAATAATCAAACTGAAAACCATGCTTGGAACTATGTAAATTTAGAAGGTAATTGGTATGCAGTTGATGTAACATGGGATGATCCTGTAATAATTGGAGGAGGAAAGTTATCTCAAAAAACAAGATATCAATATTTTCTAAAAGGATCAAATACATTATTTAAAAATCATATAGAATCTAAGACATTTACAGAAGGAGGACAAGAATTTATATATCCAACATTAAGTGTAAGAGATTATGAATAGGAGTGATAAAATGATAGAATTAGAAGAAAATTCAAGAAAGCTAAATATGCTAAAAGAAAAAATAAAAGGGTTAGGTGAGTCTCTTTGACATTGCTAATGTAAAACAAGAATTACAACAATTAGAACAAAAAACAGCAGAAAATGATTTTTGGCAAAAAGATTCAAAAGAAACTAGCAAAATATTATTACAGATAAAACAATTAAAATCAAAAGTAGAAAAATATGAAAAGTCAAGTTCAGAAGTAGAAAATTTACTTGAACTAACTGAATTAGCAAATTTAGAAAATGATGAAGAAGTTGCAAAAGAAATAATAAAATCAACAAACAAAGTAGAACAAGAAATTGAAAAAATTCAATTAGAAACATTATTAGCAGGCAAATATGATAAAAATAATGCAATTCTTACACTTCATCCAGGTGCAGGTGGAACAGAATCACAAGACTGGGCAGAAATGTTATATAGAATGTATACTAGATGGGCAACCAAAAACGGATATGAAGTAAAAGAATTAGATTATCTTGAAGGTGACGAAGCAGGAATAAAAAGTGTTACATTTGAAATAGTTGGACAAAATGCTTATGGTTATATGAAAGGCGAAATGGGGGTTCATAGACTAGTTAGAATATCTCCATTTGACGCAGGTGGAAGAAGACATACTTCATTTGCATCTTTAGAAGTTTTGCCAGAAATAACAGATGACATTCAAATTGATATAAACCCGGATGATTTAAGAATAGATACTTATAGAGCATCAGGTGCAGGAGGCCAGCATATAAATAAAACATCTTCTGCAATAAGGATTACACATATTCCTACAAATACAGTAGTAGCATGTCAATCAGAACGTTCACAATTACAAAATAGAGAAACTGCAATGAAAATGTTAAAATCAAAATTATTTGATTTAAAAGAAAAAGAGCAAAAAGAAAAAATAGAAGATTTAAAAGGAGAACAAAAAGATATTGCATGGGGAAACCAGATACGTTCATATGTATTTTGCCCATATACTCTTGTAAAAGACCATAGAACAAATTACGAGGTTGGAAATGTAGAATCAGTAATGGACGGAAACATAGATGGTTTTATTGAAAGTTATTTATTATATTGTAAAAAATAGAAAAAGAACAAATATACCAGTAACAAGGTGTATTTGTTCTTTTTTGTTCACATAAAATAAATATAACAAATATAATAATAGTAGTCATATTTATAATTAGATATGATTATAAACTATTATATAAAGAGGTGCCAAATATGGACACAATTGTATTAAAATTTGGAGGAAGTTCGGTTGCAAGTAATGATAGATTGCAAACTGTAGCTAGTAAAATAATTAAATTATATGAAGAAAAAAATAATATAGTTGTAGTAGTTTCAGCACAAGGAAAAATGACAGATAGTCTTATTAAACAGGCTGAAGAATTATCATTAAAGCCAGACAAAAGAGAAATGGATGTATTATTAAGTGTAGGAGAACAGATAACGACAGCTAAACTTGCAATATTACTTAATTATTTAGGATATGAAGCAATATCATTAACAGGTTGGCAAGCAGGAATACACACAAATAGTGATAATCAAAAAGCTAAAATAAAAAACATAGACTTAACAAGAATAAATAAAGAATTAGAAAAAGGAAAAATAGTCATAGTTGCGGGATTTCAGGGAATAGATGAGAATAACAACATAACTACACTAGGCAGAGGAGGTTCTGATACAACAGCGGTAGCATTAGCTGCAGAATTAAAAGCAAAACAATGTTATATATATTCTGATGTAGATGGAATATATACAGCAGACCCTAATAAAGTAGATAATACAAGAAAATTAAAAAATATTTCATATGAAGAAATGCATGAATTATCAAGTGAAGGCGCAAAAGTACTTCATGATAGATGTGTGGAAATAGGAGAAAAATATGATGTACCAATTATCACAGAATCAACATTTAATAATAATCCAGGAACAAAAATAACTCATAAACTAGAGTGTTCAGGAGTAAAAAGTATTGTAAAAAAAGATGTTTCTAGGATTTCAGTTATTGGTTATGGAATGACATCAAAAGATGAAATACTAGAAAAAATATTAAAAATTGTTAATAAAAACAGCCTAGAAATATTTAACATAGATATTAGCAAAACTAAAATTTCCATAGTTTTTAAAGAGATTGTTACAGATGAAATATTAGAAGAATTGCATAATGAATTAATCCAATAAAATTAAATTGAGGTTCGCATTAGAACTTCAATTTTTATTTAAAATAATAGTTACTATATGATGGTTTTGAGGCACGACCTAGCTGAAGTGGCTGACGTGGGAGCACGACCCACACATATGTATTAAAACATTCCAAATTTTGGACAAGCCAAGCTTCCCGTAAAAACTCTAATTTATTCAGCTGAGCCGCTTTCACTCAGGCTCAAGCTTATAAATATGTGTGATTTGAATAAATGACGAATGTGACTGGAATAGTGTTACAAATTCTTAAACTAAAGTCATAAAGGATCCCGTTTTCGGGTATTGTTATGACTTTAGTTTTTGAATTTGTTAACGTCATGTAAGGTAGCCGAGGCATTTATGAAAAGTACACATATTTATAAGCTTGCCCGTGAACATCCCTCAGCTGAATAAATAAGATTTTCTAACGTTAAGTTTAGATGTACAAAATTTTCCATTATTTTAATACATATGTGTGGGTCGTGCTCCCACGTCAGCCACTTCAGCTAGGTCGTGCCTCAAAACTATTATATAGTAACAAAATAATATAAAAAATTTTCCAAAAATACTTGTAAAAAAATTAATTATTGATATAATAATAAAATATGAAGATAGTGTAAAATACACAATAGGAGGGATTGTCATGTTAAAAAAAGTAGCGATATTAGCAAATGGAGGAGATGTATCAGGATTCAATGCAGTAATAAGAGCGATTGTAAAAACTGCAGAAACACATGGAGTTGAGTGTTATGGATTTATAGATGGATACAATGGATTATTAAAAAATGATTACGTAAAATTAAGTACAGCAAATGACCAAACAGCATCAGGAATTCTACCAAAAGGAGGTTCAATAATAGGTTCATCTACAAATGCAAATGTATTCAATTATAAAGTAGAAGAAAATGGACAAATAGTATATAAAGATTTATCAGAAGTATGTATAGAAAATATTAAAAAAGATGAATTTGATTGTATATTTACATTAGGAGGAGATGGAACACAAAAATCAGCAAGAGATTTTTCAACAAGAGGAGTAAATGTAATAGGTGTTCCAAAAACAATAGACAATGATGTAGCATGTACAGAAATAACATTTGGATATAATACAGCAGTATCAGTTGCAGCAGAAGCACTTGATAGATTGCATACAACAGGAGAAACACATCATAGAATCATGGTACTAGAAGTAATGGGAAGATATGCCGGATGGATTGCATTAGAATCAGCAATTGCAGGAGGAGCAGATATTGCATTAATACCGGAAATACCATATGACATAAATAAAGCAGTAGAAAAAATAAATAAAAGAAGAGCAGCAGGAAAAGACTTTAGTATAGTTGTAGTAGCAGAAGGAGCAATGCCAAAAGGTGGAACTATTACTGTAGAAAATACTAGAGACAATGGAGCAGGAGTAGACAATACAAAACTTGGTGGAGTTGGACAAATTGTTGCAAAGCAATTAGAAGAATTAACAGGATTAGAAGCAAGAAATACAACATTAGGATATATGCAAAGAGGAGGAACACCAACTGCATTTGATAGAGTATTATCAACAAAATATGGAGCAAAAGCAATGGAACTTGCATTAGAAGGAAAATTTGGCGTATTAGCAGTAATAAAAAATGGTAGATTAGATAGTGTATCATTAGAAGATGTAGTAGGAAACAATAAGAAAATAGGAGCAGTATCAGGAAATACTGAAGAAAGTAATATTAGAAAAGTAACAATGGATCATGACTTAGTAAAAACAGCTAGAAATATAGGAATATGCTTAGGTGATTAATTTTTCACAAAAAATTCACAAAAAAAGTGTTGACAAATGACACTGTGTCACATATAATGACATAGTGTCATTTATTGTGGAGGGATGAAAATGCCAAAAGAAACATTTTTAAAACTTTCAAATGAAAAACAGCAAAAAGTAATTAATTCAGCCAAAAAAGAATTTGCAAGAGTACCAGTTCAAGAAGCATCAATAAAAAACATAGTAGAAGAAGCAGGAATAGCAAGAGGAAGCTTTTATCAATATTTTGAGAGCAAGGAAGATCTACTAATTTATATCATAAAAGAAAATATCGAACAACTTAACAACAAACTAAAAGAAGAAATACTAAAAAAGAATGGAGATATATTTGAAATATACATAACTATATATGACAATATGGTAGAAAACTTTGTAGAAAAAGATGAAAGCAAATTATATAAGCAAATATTTGAGAATATTAAATCCTCTGATGAAAGTACATTTAATATATTAAAGGAAAATGGGAAAAGAATAGGTATGGCAGATTACTATGAATTAATTGATAAAACAAATTTAAGAATAGAAAATGAAAGAGAATTCAAAATAGTATGTAGAATGTTGGATATAATTACTAGAAATGCTGTTATTAGAAATTTCAAAAAAAATTCTAAAGAAGAAAACAGAAAAGAATTTTTAGAGAAAATTGATTATTTAAAATATGGAATAGTAAAGGAGGAAAAAAATGCTTAAAGTATTAAAAAATCTAAAACAATCATGGATATCAGTTATTGTAATAATTGCATTACTATGTTTGCAAGCAGCTGTGGACTTAGAGTTACCAAACTACACATCAAAAATTGTAAATGTAGGAATTCAAGCAGGTGGTATAGAAGATGCAGTACCAGATGTAATAAACCAAAATGACATGGAAACTGTATTATTATTAACTGATGAAGATAATAAAATATTAGAAAATTATGAAGGGCCAAATTCTGATGGAAATTATGAGATAAAAGAATTAGAAGATGAACAAAGAGAAGAATTATCAAATATAATGATAAAACCAATTATAATTTCATCATATCTTCAAAGTGATGAAATAAAAAATCAAATGTTATCAAATGTTCCAGAAGAACAAAAAGCTATATTTGAAAATATGACAATGCTAGAAATATTAAAAACTATGCCAGAAGAACAATTAAATCAAATGCTAAAAATGCCAACAGAAAAAATAGACCAAATGCAAGATTCAATAAAAGAACAGGCAGGGGTAGCAAGTGTAAAAATAATTTATCAAAATGCTGGTGTTGATACAGACAAAATACAAATGGATTATATAATGATATCAGGTCTAAAAATGTTAGGATTAGCAGCAGTAAGTATGGCATCAGGAATAACAATAATGATGCTATCAGCAAGAGTTGGTGCTAGATTAGCAAGAACATTAAGAGACAAAGTATTTTCTAAAGTATTAAGTTTTTCAACAAAAGAACTAAGAGAATTTTCAACAGCATCATTAATAACACGTAGTACAAATGATGTTCAACAAGTTCAACAACTAATGGCGATGTTATTTAGAACAGTTGTATATGCACCAATAATAGGAATTGGAGGAATACTTAAAGTATTAACTGAAAGTAACAGTTCAATGGCATGGATAATAGGATTAGCTGTTATAGCAGTATTAGTAGTTGTAGCAGTATTGTTTGCAGTAGCAATGCCAAAATTCAAAAAATTACAAGACTTAGTAGACAAATTAAACAAAGTATCAAGAGAAATCCTTACAGGATTACCTGTAATTAGAGCATTTAATACAGAGAAAAAAGAAGAAAAAAGATTTGATAATGCAAATATAGATTTAATGAAAACAAATATGTTTGTAAACAGAGCAATGTCAGTAATGATGCCTATGTTAATGCTAATAATGAACTGTGTATCAATCCTAATAATATGGGTTGGAGGTCATAATGTAGACCAAGGAGTTATGCAAGTTGGAGATATGTTAGCATTTATACAATATGCAATGCAAATAGTAATGAGTTTCTTAATGATATCAATGATATCAATTATGCTTCCAAGAGCTTCTGTATCAGCAAATCGTATAATGGAAGTTATTGAAACAGAACCAAGTATAAAAGACAAAAAAGAAACAAAAAAATTAGACCCAAATAAAAAAGGTCTTGTAGAATTCAAAAATGTATCATTCAGATATCCTGATGCAGATACTGAAATACTAGAAGACATTAATTTTACAGCTGAACCAGGAAAGACAACAGCAATTATAGGAAGTACAGGAAGTGGAAAATCAACAGTAGTAAACTTAATACCAAGATTTTATGATGTAACTGGTGGAGAATTGCTAGTTGATGGTGTAAATGTAAAAGATTTATCACAAAAGGAATTAAGAGATATTATTGGATTTGTTCCACAAAAGGGAATTCTATTTTCTGGAACAATAGAATCAAATATCAAATATTCTGATGAAAATATGTCAGATGAAAGAATGATTGAAGCAGCAGAAATAGCGCAAGCAACTGAATTTATTGAAGGAAAAGATGATAAATATAAATCAGAAATTGCACAAGGTGGAAACAACGTATCAGGAGGACAAAAACAAAGATTATCAATTGCAAGAGCAATTGCAAAAGATCCAGAAATATTTGTATTTGATGATAGTTTTTCAGCACTTGACTTTAAAACAGATGCAACATTAAGAGAAGCTTTAGCAAAAAGAACTAAAAATAAAACATCAATAATAGTTGCACAAAGAATTAGTACAATTTTAAATGCAGATAAAATAATTGTACTAGATGATGGAAAAGTTGTAGGTCAAGGAACACATGAAGAATTAATGAAAGACAATGAAACATATAGACAAATAGCATTATCACAATTAACAGAAGACGAATTAAATAAAAAGGAAGGAGGAGAATAATATGCCAGGACCAATGGGAGGATCAAGAGGAGGAAAAACAGTAGAAAAAGCAAAAGATTTTAAAGGTACAACTAAAAAATTAATAAAAAATTATATATCAAAATATAAAATTGGTATAATAATAGTATTAATATTCGCAATTGGAAGTACAGTATTCTCAATAGTAGGACCAAAAATTTTGGGAAATGCAACAACAGAAATTTTCAATGGTTTAATAAATAAAATAAGCGGAAATGGCGGAATAGATTTTGGTAAAGTTGGAACAATATTATTAACTTTATTAGGATTATATTTATTAAGTGCATTATTCTCTTTCATTCAAGGATTTGCAATGACAGGAATTGCACAAAAATTAACATATAAATTAAGAAATGATATTTCTGCAAAAATAAATAGACTTCCAATGAATTATTTTGATAAAAAGACAAATGGAGAAGTTCTATCAGTAATAACAAACGATATTGACACATTAGGAATGAACTTAAACCAAAGTGTTACTCAAATTATTACATCAGTTTGTACATTAGTAGGAATTTTAATAATGATGTTATCTATTAGTTGGCAAATGACATTAATTTCATTAATTGTTATGCCAATAGGTGCATTATTAGTAAAAATAATTGTAGGAAAATCACAAAAATACTTTAAAAGACAACAAGATTATTTAGGACATGTAAATGGTCAAGTTGAAGAAATATTTTCAGGTTTGACAGTAGTAAAAGCATTTAATGGAGAAGAAGATGCAAAAAAAGAATTTGCAAAAGCAAATAAAGAATTATATAGGTCAGCATGGAGATCTCAATTCTTATCAGGACTTATGCATCCAATTATGAATTTCATTTCAAATGTTGGATATGTAGGTGTTGCAATTGCTGGTGGATATTTAGCAATTAAAGGTAGAATTACAGTTGGTAATATACAAAGTTTTATACAATATAATAAACAATTTACACATCCAATAAATCAAATTGCTCAAGTATCAAGTATGTTACAAGCAATGGTAGCAGCAACTGAAAGAATATTTGAATTCTTAGAAGAAGATGAAGAAGTAGAAACATATGTAGAAGGAACAACAACAGAAGGATTAAGAGGAAATGTAACTTTTGACCATGTAAAATTTGGATATAATCCAGAAAATATAATTATAAAAGATTTTAATGCAGATGTTAAAGAAGGTCAAAAAATTGCAATTGTTGGACCAACTGGTGCAGGAAAAACAACTATGGTTAAACTTCTTATGAGATTTTATGATGTTACAGATGGTAGAATCTTGGTTGATGGACATAATATTAAAGACTTTAAAAGAGGAGAACTTCGTCAAATGTTTGGTATGGTATTACAAGACACATGGTTATTTGGTGGAACTGTAAAAGATAATATCAAATATAGTAAAGAAGATGCAACTGATGATGAAGTAATTGAAGCTGCTAAAGCTGCTCGTGTACATCATTTTATAAAAACTTTACCAAATGGATATAATTCAGAATTAAATGAAGAATCAAGTAATGTTTCAGCAGGTCAAAAACAATTACTTACAATTGCCAGAGTTATTTTAGCAGACCCTAAAATTCTTATTTTAGATGAAGCTACAAGCTCAATTGATACTAGAACTGAAATTGAAATTCAAAAAGCTATGGATAATTTGATGGAAGGCAGAACAAGCTTTATTATTGCTCACAGATTGTCTACTATCAAAAATGCAGATTTAATTTTAGTTATGAATCATGGTGACATTGTTGAACAAGGAACTCATGAAGAACTTCTTGCTAAAGGTGGATTCTATGAACAATTATATAATTCTCAATTTGAAGAGGTTGAAGAATAAAAAGATAGAAAATAAAGTATATGATGATTTATAATCATATGCTTTATTTTTTTGTGAAAATTAAAAATATTTTAAATAATAAAAAATAAGTGTATTCTATTGACAAAGAAACATATGTTTGATAAAATTAGTGAAAGGATGTGTTGTTATGAAAAATTTTGAAGTATTAGATACAAGAATAAACTATTATAATGAAGGCAATGAAGATTACATATCTCTGACAGATATGTTAAAATCAAAAGATGGCGAATTTTTTATTTCTGATTGGTTACGAAATAGAAATACAATTGAATTTTTAGGTATATGGGAAGAATTACACAATCCTAATTTTAATTATGGCGAATTCGCCATAATTAAAAGTCAAGCAGGTTTAAATAGTTATAAAATAAGCGTTAAAGAGTGGTCAAATAAAACAAATGCAATTGGAATAGTCGCGAAAACAGGAAGGTATGGAGGAACTTATGCACATAAAGATATAGCTTTTGAGTTTGGAATGTGGATTAGTCCCAAGTTTAAAATATATTTAATTAAAGAATTTGAAAGATTAAAGCAAGAAGAACAAAAAGAACTAGGATGGAATGCAAAAAGGGATTTAGCAAAAGTTAATTATAAAATACACACAGATGCAATAAAAAATAATTTAATACCTAAAGAATTAACTAGCAAGCAAGTAAATTTAGTATACGCAGAAGAAGCTGACGTATTAAATATGGCATTATTTGGAATGACGGCAAAAGAATGGAGAGAAAAGAATCCAAATAAAAAAGGGAATATAAGAGATTATGCAAGTATAAATGAATTAATATGTTTAGCAAATTTAGAAAATACAAATTCAATATTTATAAATGAAGGAATGCAACAATCTGACAGATTATATAAATTAAATCAAATAGCAATTTCACAAATGAAAATATTAACAAAGGATAGTGAAACAAAATTATTAAAATAAAATGAAAAATGAGAAAGTAATTTGTTGCCAAAATTTATACAATATGATATAAAATACATAGCATTATTTGACCAGATATATTTACTAAATTATCATACAATAATACAATTTAAAAGGGAGAATAATTATGAATAATGTGTATTTATCAAAATCAAGATATTGTAAATGTATACAATGTAAAAAGATTCTTTGGTTAAAAAAATATAAGCCTGATGTTGCTATACCCTCTGAAAAAGATGCTATATTTGAGAATGGCAACAAAGTTGGAGAACTAGCTAAAGGGTTGTTTGGAAAATATGAAGATATAAAATTTAACGAAAATCTTAATATTATGATTGAAAAGACAAAAAAATTATTGAAAGACAAACCTAATATTATAACTGAAGCTTCATTTAATTTTGATAATAATTTTTGTAGTGTTGATATTTTAAAAAACGATATAGATGGTGTCGAAATATACGAAGTTAAAAGTTCAACAAAAATACATGATATTTATATAGATGATATTTCTTATCAATATTATGTATTATCTAAATTGGGAATTAATATAAAAAAAGCTTCATTAGTATATATAAATAATGAATATGTAAGACAGAAAAATTTAGAATTAGATAAATTATTTAAAATTGAAGATTTAACAGATATAGCAATTTCAAAAAAAGATGAAATAGAAGCGAAGATAATAGATTTTAACAAATTTATGGAAGAACATGATGAATATAATGAACCTGATATTGATATAGGTATGAAATGTAAAGATCCATATTTATGTGATTTTTGGGATTATTGTACTAAAGATTTGCCAAAACCTAATATTTTTGATGTATCTATTCTTGGAAATAAAGCAAGAAAAATAAAATATGAAAAATATTATGAAGGAAAAGTATCTTTTGAAGATTTACAATATGAAGACTTAGGTCCGAGAGCTTTAGAACAAATTGAATTTGAATTAAATAATTTGGAACCAAAAATTGATAAAAATGCGATTAAAAGTATATTAGATTCTTTAAAATATCCGTTGTACTTTATTGACTATGAAACATATCAAACAGCTATTCCTGAAATTGTTGGGACTAAACCATATCAGCAATTACCTTTTCAATATTCACTACATATTATCAAAGAAAAAGGAGCTCCTATGGAACATAAAGAATTTTTAGCTGAAATTGATGATAAAGATTTTATAAGACATTTTGCTGAAAGTATGATTAAGGATATGCCTGAAAATGGAAGTGTTATTATTTATAATAAGTCTTTTGAACCTGCTAGAAATAATGAAATAGCAAGAATGTATCCTGACTTAAAAGATGAGTTGGAAAGAATTAATAATAATATTGTGGATTTTCTTGAACCATTTCAACAACGAAAATACTATACAAAAGAAATGCATGGCTCTGCATCTATTAAAGCAGTTTTACCAGCTTTATATCCTAATGATCCAGAACTTGATTATCATAATTTACCAGTAGTTCATAATGGAAAAGAAGCTTCAGAAACTTTTTTAAGCTTAAAAAATAAAACAAAAGAAGAACAAGAAGAAATTAGACATGGATTATTAGTTTATTGTGAACTTGATACATATGCTATGGTAAAAATATGGGAAAAGTTTAAAGAGATAGTAGGTGAATAATATAATAAAAGCAATATTATATTGTTGAAATTTAAAAAGTAAATAAAAAGGAGAGATTAAAGATGGGATATGAAAAGAAAAATATAAAAGAAATAATTAATCTAATTAATAAAACAATTTATTTACCAGCAATACAAAGAAAATATGTGTGGGAAGATAAGCAAATCACCAAATTACTTGATTCAATAATGTTGGGGTATCCAATTGGTACATTTTTATTTTGGAAAGTTCCTAAAAATGTAGTTAATGAAAAAAATTATTCAATGTATGAATTTATAAAAGATTATCATGAAAGAGATAGAAAAAATAATTTACCTGCACCGCAACCTTTCCCTAGAGATGTTGGAGAAAGTTACATTTTAGCAGTATTAGATGGTCAACAAAGACTTACATCATTATATACTGCTTTACAAGGTAGTATTAGCAGGAAACTACCTAATAAACAATGGAAAAATGACGAAGCCTTTATAAAAAAAGAATTATATTTTAATCTCCATAGCAAAAAAGTAGATGAAGAAGATGAAATTACTTATGAATTTAAGTTTTTATCTGAAAAAGAATATGATAAATCTAATTCTGATTATAAAAAAGCAATTGAAAACAATGAAGATACATCAAATTTAAAACTATGGTTCAAAGTAAAAGATATTTTACAATATACTGCTCAAGAATTGCCAACAAAAGTATATATACCATTAAATATTATGCAAGATTTTCTTGCCATAGAAAATATTACACTATTACATAATAAGATTACTAATGAAGAATTGCTTAATTATTATGAGGTTTCAAGTGATTCAATAGATAAAGTTTTAGATATTTTTATAAGAGTTAATTCAGGTGGTACTGTATTATCAAAAACTGATTTATTGTTTTCAACTATAGTTTCAAGATGGGACGATGCAAGAGAAAAAATAGATGAATTCTTGGAAAAAATCAATAATATTGGAGAAGGCTTTAGATTTAATAATGATTTTATAATGAGAACATGTCTTTATATATTAGACTTATCAGTTACATTGAAAGTTGAGAGTTTTAAATATTCAAGTATTGATACAATAAAAAATAATTGGACAAATATTAGTGAAAGCATAAAAAAATCCATTGAATTACTTAATGAATTTGGTTTTAGTTATGAAACTATGGTATCAAATCTATGTGTAATGCCAATTATTTATTATATTTATAATGGTGGAGAATATCAATCTTGTAAAGATGAAATAAAGAAATATATTATAATATCACAATTGAAACAAATCTTTGGTGCGGCTTCGAATTCAGCTTTAACATCAATTAGAGAAGAACTAAAAAAACATAAAAATGAAACATTTAAATTGGAGTTTCTATACAATGCTCACTTTACAGGTGATAATAAAACTCTTAAATATACAGAAGATGAAATACCATTATTATTTGAAAATTTAACTAAAGGTCCATATACCTTTATGATATTATCTTTGTTATATCCTAATATGAAGTATAGTCAACACAAATTTCACCAAGACCATATGCATCCTCATACAAGCTTTGATAAAGATAAAATTAAAAATTTAGTCTTACCAGATGGAAAATTAATAGATGACGACAAAATAGAGGAGTGGCAATATAAAAGAGATACACTAGCTAATTTACAAATACTAATTGATGGTGAGAATGAAAGTAAAAATGACGAGCCTTTAAAAGATTGGATAGAAAAAGAAGGAATAAATAATATTCAATACTTACCAAAAAATATTTCTTATGATTTAAATAATTTTGATGAATTTTTATCAGAAAGAAAAAAATTAATGATAGAAAAATTAAATAAGATTTTATTATAGAATAGGAAGTAAAATGTTATGGATTTATATGAAAAGAACGGAAATATTTTATACATATTAAATGTATTAAAAAAATATAGTGATGAAGAACATATGCTTTCAGTTGCTGAAATGCAAAGAAAAATAAAAGAAATATATAATATTGAGATTGACCCTAGAACAATAAGGAGAAATATCAATTTACTAAAATATAAACTAGATTACGATATAAGCACAAGAGATGACAACGGAAAAGGTTATTATTTAAATAGAGATCCGGAAACGGATTTTGAACCTGGAGAGATAAGAGCCATAATTGATAATTTTAGCTATGCAAATTATATTGTTTCTTCAATATCAAAGAATATTATAAAGAAATGCAAAAATATTCAAAACATATATGAAAATGAAAAAATAAAAGATTATCAAATATATGCAAATGATTCAAAAACTGAGAATGTAGAAGTAATAAAAAATATTGAGGACATTTCTAATAGTATTTATAAACATAAGAAAATTAAATTTGAATATTGGAAATATGCAATAACTAATAAATTAGAAAAGAAAATAGTAAGTACGCCTATTGTTTCTCCATTTGCTATTGTATATAATAAGCAAGAATTTTACTTAATTGGAATAAAAGAAGGGCAAAATGAATTTTATAATTATAGAATTGACAGAATAAAAAATGTTCAAATTTTAAATGATGAAATAACGATTAAGAAAAAGAAAAGCGAAATACAAGATTTTGCTGAATCGTCAATAGAAATGTTTGGTGGAAAAAAGGAAGAAGTAGAAGCAATTTGCCATATATGGCTATTAGACACAATATTTGATACATTTGGAAGAAATGTTACTATCGAAAAGATAACTGATGACAAAGAGCATTTTAAATTGTTAGTTGATACAAATCCTTTAGGATTTAAAATGTGGGCGATGAGAAATATTGATTTAGTAGAAATTAAAAGACCTCTTTCATTAAGAAAAGAAATGCAAAATATAATAAATAATGCAGCAAAAAGATATGAGTCATAAATATTATATGATAAAAAATAAAAACATAAGTAATAATGAGTTTTAGCTTTGGATTATTCCAGAGCTTTTATTTTTATCGAAGAATTGAAAAAGACCTATATAAACGAAGAAAAAAATTAATAGTTTATGAATATAGTACAATACGTGACCAATGTTATTGTTAAAATATTTAAATTTTATTATAATCTTTTTAGTTAAAATAATATAAGAAATATAAAAGTTAAAGAGGGATAAAATATGATGAAAACAAAAGACGAAGAAATAAATAAAATTTTAGATAGAGCTGAAGAATATAGAAAACAATTCCAAAAAAAAGAATCTCATGTAGAAGCAATTAGTTTTAATGATGATTTAGATTTTGGTGAAATATTTGATGAATTTTTCAAATTGCATAATAAATTGAATTACGATGATAAGAATAATGTTTTTATTAAATGTAAATTAACAAAAGAAAATCTAAAAAATGGATGTACGAAGATTATAAAATATAAGTCAATAGATAAGAATAATAAACGAATTTCCAAAAAAATAGAAGTTAAGTTTCCAAAGCAACTTAGCGTTGGGCAAAAAGTTATTATTGCAGGCTGTGGGAACTATATTAAAGAAAACAATGCCTATAGTAATTTAGTTATTACTGTAGAGGGAAAATTAAGGAGAACTTTATAAGGAGAAATTTGTGAGGAAAATATATTTTTCTCAAGTGGAGGTAATATAAATGAAAACAGGATTTAAGGATTTAGATAATATTATAAAATTAAATAAAGGAGAATTAATTGTAATTGCTTCAAGACCAGGAATGGGGAAATCTACATTTGTTCAAAATATATTAAGCAATGTATCAATAAAAGAAAATGAAGCGGTACTATTTTATAGTCTTGAAGATAGTAAAGATAATATTGTTAATAAGCTTATTACGAGTAATTCAATAGAAGATGGGGATGGAATTGCTTATGAAGTCAATCTATTAAAAGATGCTCCAATATATATTGCAAGTGATGCTTCATATACATTAGAGGAAATTTGTATAAATTCTCGTGAGTTAAAATTAAAAAATGACATAGAGCTTATAATAATAGATTATCTCCAACTTATAATGTTTGATAAAAATAAATTATTGAGTAGAGATAATGAAATAAAAGAAATTTTAAAAGTTTTAAAAATGTTAGCAAAGGAATTAAATGTACCAATTATAATAACATCACAATTGTCAAGAAAAGTTGAAAAAAGAGATGATAAAAGACCTTATATTGATGATTTTACAAATTCAAAATATGGAATTTTGACGTATTCTGATAAAATATTATTTTTGTATAGAGATTCTTATTATAATGAGAAAGATAAAAGTAATGTTACAGAAGTTATAGTTGCTAAAAATAACGATGGTAATGTAGGTACAATTAAATATATATGGAATTGAAGGAGAAATTTATATATGAAAAATAATAACTTAAATCCCAAATATGCTTTTGAAAATTTTATAGTAGGAAACTATACAATAAATGTGCATATGGAGAAGATGGGGGAGGAAAAACATAAAGTAAAAGAAAAAAATATCAATATTGATAGTGAGATATTACAAGAAATAGCCAAAAGAGATAATTTAAGTATAAGAAGACTTGAAGGAATTATAAATCAATTAGTTACATTGTCATCATTAGAATATACTTTAAACACAAAAGAAAAGGATTTTTATAGTAGGGAGGAGCCATAATGTTAAGTAATTGTAAATTAGATGCAGAAGATGAAAAAATATTAAGAGAACTAGATAATTTGTATGGAGTAGCTCAAAATAAAGAAGTTTTAAAAGATATAATTCTTTATATAAAACTAAAACAAAATAATGAATTAGATTTAGGAAATTATAATATAATCATAAGAAATAATTCATCTTATAATTTGTTAAATGATTTAATAAAAGTATGTGCAAAAGTTTTTATGAAATATAATATTATACAAAATGACAATATTTGTTTTCTAGATAAAGCTATAAATAGTAGAGGAGATTGTCCTTTTGATAAAATTTTTGGAATAGATGATGGCATAATTATTATCAATGAAAAAAAATTAAGAATTAATTATGCTGATGAGTTAGATAATTTAAAAAGAACTATGAAACAATTTAAAGATAAAATATTTATATTTGAAGATACTAATTATTGTGAAGGAGAAACAGATGGAGAGCTTGGTGAACTAGCTAGTTTTAGAATGACAATAGATAGAATATCTTTAGATGATAAAATAATGTATTGTAAAAATAAATTTGAAGAACACCAATTAAATTATAAAAAGCAAGATTTAAAAGAATATGCAGATGTACCTTTTTGGATATTAAAAAACATGGTTATAAAACTTATAATTGAATGTAAGAGCAAAAAAATAGATTTTATAGATAAACAAATGTTAAAGACAAATAAAGAATTTTATTCCAAAAACACAACCAAAAGAAATAATGAGCGAAAAAGTATAAAACAAGAAAAAAATGCTAAAGATGAATTAAATGAATTGATTGGTTTAGAAGAAATAAAAAAACAAATGAACAAAATTCTAAATTATATAAAATTAAATAAAGAAAGAGGACAAATACCATCTTTACATATGTGTTTTACTGGTAATCCAGGAACAGGAAAAACAAGTATAGCCAGAGTGATTGGAAAGATATTTGAACAAGAAAAAATTTTAAGTGGTAGAGGAGATTTTGTAGAAATTCATGGTAGGGACTTAGTTGGAAAATATGTAGGATGGACTGCTCAAAAAGTACATGATACAGTGGAGCAGGCAATTGGTGGAGTTTTATTTATTGATGAAGCTTATAGTTTAGTTGTCGATAGAAGAGGAAGTTTCGAAGATGAAGCAATTGCAACTTTAATAAAAGAAATGGAAGATCACAGAAATGAGATTTGTATAATACTTGCAGGTTATACGGATGAGATGAAAAATTTAATAAAACTTAATCCTGGATTTGAAAGTAGAATACAATTCACAATTAATTTTCCTGATTATAATGAAGATGAATTATTAAAAATATTTGTTGGATTATGCAAAAAAGAAAAATATAAGCTATCAGAAAATTGTAAAGAAATGTTAATTAGTAATTTTAAAAAAGCCAAAAATGATATAAATTTTGGAAACGGAAGATATGTTAGAAATTTATTTGAAAAAATTAAATTTGAACAGGCTGATAGAATAGTGCAAACAGATAGTAAAAATAAAAATACTATAACAAAAGCTGATATAGAAAATGCTATAAAATCAATAACTTTTCACGAAAAAGAAGTTAGAAAAATAGGATTTTGTAGAGGGTAATATGTGAAAATTAAATGACAAATATAGTTCATCAATATAAGACTTTAAGAAGATATTAACTTATTAATATCTTCTTTTTTGAAATTTACAAAAATTGACTTAATCATTTTAAAAAAATTTGACATACTAGAAATATAGAACAAAAAAGGAGGAAATTAAAAAATGAAAAAAATAATAAGCATAATTTCATTAATAATGTTAAGTTTACTTGTTTTTTCAGGAAGCGTATTTGCAGCGCCATTAAATAGTGTAACAGTAGATACAGATAAAACAACAGTTAGACCAGGAGAAGAAGTAAAAGTAACAATAGATTTTGGAGAGCAATTAGGAGCATATACAGCAATTGTTGCATATGACAATAAAATATTTGACTATGTATCTGCAGAAGGTGGAACACCAAATGATACATCAGATAAGGTGAAAGTAGTATTTCATGACTCAACAGGAGGAACATCTCCAAGTCAAAGAGTAAGTGTAACATTCAGAGCAAAAGCTGATTTAGAAACATCAAATCCAACAGAATTTTCAATAACAGCTGAAGGTTTGGCAAATCCTGATGCATCAGTAACATATGACGATATTACAACACCAATTGTAAAAAATGTCACAGTAGAACCACAATATGAAGATTATAAAATTGAATTAACATATAGTGGAAATATAGTAAAAGAACAAGAAAAAGAAATGAAACTATCATATTCATCTTCAATGGGAAGATTTTATGAACATGCAAGATTAGTTGCAGAAGTAACTAAAACAGCAGGTGGAACTGTTCAACTAATAGGAACAGACTCTTCACAACTAGAACATGACATCATACAAAGTGGATGGGGAGATGCACAAGGATATAAAATTGGAGGAAAAGACGTTTCACAAGTATTAAATGTAAGAGCAAAATTCGGAGAAGTAGGAGATTATTCAATAACATTAAAATTAATAGATAGAGATAATTCAGATGCAGTAATAACACAAGAAACATTTAATTTTACAGTATCAGATAATACAACAATAACTCCACCAGCAGAAGAACCAACAACACCAACAACGCCTGAAGAAACTCCAAATGTACAAGAACCATCAACTACAGAAGAAGTTACAAAAACAGAACAAAAACCGACAACTCTACCAAAAACAGGTATAAATATATATGCTCAAATAGTCATCACTCTAATTGTTTTAGTAAGTTTATGTTTAATAATTAGACAAAGAAATAAAAAGTAAATGAGATAATTCTCATTTGCCTACATATAGGAGAATTCAGATGAAAAAGAAAATGATAATTATCATGATTTTGGTAAATACTATTTTTATAATAATATTTTATAATTTAGTAATTAAATATAAAAATGAAAAACAAGAAGCAACACATAATTATATGGCTGAAAGTGTAACTAGTGTTCAGAATGAGATTAGAGTACCAATCAAAACACAAAAGCAATACCCAAAAGAAGAAATTATAAAAGAATATAATGGTTATGAAGTGTGTGCAAGATTACAAATCCCAGCAATAAAATTAGAAACTTATGTATTAAAAGAGTATTCAACAAAAGCGCTGAATGTTTCTGTTACTAAATTTTGGGGAGCTGATCCTAATCAGATTGGAAACTTTTGTGTAGCAGGACATAATTTTGTTAGAAAAAACATGTTTAGAAATTTAAAGAAGCTGGCGGTTGGAAATAAAATAATAGTTACTGATAATTCTGTAGGAATTATTGAATATGAAGTATATGATATCTTTCAAGTAAATCCTAAAGAAGTAGATTGCTTAGACCAAGAAACTAATGGAAAAAGAGAAGTAACATTAATTACTTGTACAACTGATTCTAAAAAAAGAATAATTGTAAAGGCGAGGGAAATTTAAGGCAAGGGTAATTTGGGGACAGTCCCCAAATTACCAAAAAGGAAAAAAAGGGACAGACCCAAAATTTCCCAGAAAGGAAAACTATGAAAAAAAGAAGATATATATATATACTAATATTATTTATGTTAATAAGTATAATGATATTTCTATTTTTTAATGTAGAAGCATCTTCAAAAACATCAGGAATAGAAAATTTCCCAAGTAGTTATCAACCGTATTTAGAAGAAATACTAAAAAAACATCCAAATTGGAAATTTATACCCTTATATACTAATTTAGATTGGAATTATGTAATTAGCGAAGAAAATATATTTGGAAAAAATCTAGTACCCAAAAATTACTCTGATAGTTGGAAAAATACAACACCTGGTCAATATAATGTAGAGGTAGATGCAGGATGGGTAGATAGTTCTAAGCAAGCAGTAGAGTATTGTATGGACCCAAGAAACTTTTTAAATGAAGTACGTCTATTTCAATTTGAAGAATTATCATATTCAGCAAATACAAATAGTTTAGATGGAATAGAAAAAATATTATATGGTACAGAATTTTATAATAGACAAGTAACATATTTAGATGCAAATGGAAATAGTTATTCAATGAATGCAAAATATGCAGATTTAATATTAAGAGGAGGACAAACTTCAATTGTGAGTCCATATCATTTGGCATCAAGAATAAAGCAAGAAGTAGGCCCCTTTTTATCACATAGTTCAATAAGTGGAACTGTTGAAGGATTTAAAGGATTATACAATTTTTATAATATTGGAGCGACAAGTTCATCAGAGCCAATGGGAGCAATAAAAAATGGATTGCAGTATGCTAAAGATGGAAAAGGTGCAAGTGCAGAAACGAAAAGAAAATATTTAATACCATGGGATAATAAAGAAAAAGCAATAACAGGTGGAGCAATTTTTATAGGTTCAAGTTATATAAATGTTGGACAAAATACAATTTATTTACAAAAGTTTGATGTAATAGACCATAATGGTGATGGACTTTTTTGGCATCAATATATGACAAATGTACTAGCACCATATAGTGAATCAAAATCAATATATAATGGATATTCAAAAACAGGAATATTAGATACATCAATGAGTTTTGTAATACCAGTTTATGAAAATATGCCAGAAATTCCAACTCAAAGTCCAAGCATTAACACAAGTGACTTCATACAAGACAATACAAAAGTCTATTGCAATGCAAATACAGTTAATATAAGAACAGGACCAGGAACATCTTATGAAATTATCACAACTGTTTCAAAACCAACAAAAATGACAAGGCTTCAAAGAGGAATACAATCAGGAGAAAGATGGGATAAAGTTCAATTAGAAAATGGGATAATCGGATATATATATCAAACATATGTAACAGAAGTACCTCAAGTACAAATTGAGAAAATAGATATTAATATTGATAATGCAACATTACAAAAAGGAGAAAGAAAACAATTACAAATAACAATTACACCTACTGAAGCTTCTAGCCATAAAGTGGTTTATACTTCAAGTAATCCAAATGTTGCAACAGTAGATGATTTAGGAAATATCCAAGCAATAAGTTCAGGAAAAGCAATTATAACTGTAAAAGCAGAAGAAAATTCTGTGCAAGAGCAAATTGAAATAGAAGTATATAGTAAAGTTACAGGAATTGAAATTGACCAAAATGAAATCTTTATGCAAGTTGGAGATACGTTCAAGATAAATTCAAATATAGAACCAGATGATGCAAATAATAAAGAGATTTCATTTAAAAGCAATCATCCTGAAATTGCAACAATTGATGAATATGGAAATATAAATGCAAAACAGAAAGGAACAACAACTATTACCGCTTCTTCAAAAGAAAATGCTGAAATAAAAGCTGAATGCAAAATAACAGTAGGAAGAAAACTAGAAGATTTTGAAATTCATTTTGATAGTTCACTTCAAGTGAATAGTAATCAAATAACAGGAATAGATTATACTAATAATACAGCATTGAATATAAAAAATTTAATAACTACAGATTTTGATATTGAAATTGTGAATAATAAAAATGAAGTATTAGAGGATTCAAAATTAGTCGGAACAGGAAGTAAAATAAGAGTATTAGAAAATGGTCAAATATTAACGGAATATGAAATAATTTTATATGGAGATGCAAATGGAGATGGAAGGATAAATAGTGTAGATTTATTAGTATTGCAAAGACATATTTTAGAAATAGAACCATTAAAAGAGATTTACAGAAAAGCAACAAATATTAATAAAAACGGTAATAAGCCAACATCAGTGGACTTGCTGTTAATTCAAAGGCACATCCTAGGACTAAAGATTATAGAACAATAGGAGGAAATGTATATGTTAAGAAAGATTATAAATATATGTATTATATCAATATGTTTAATGATAACTACAAGCTTTGCTAACACTACAGGGACAGTTTATTTGGATACTAATAAAGAAGTTGTTGAAATTGGAGAAGAAATAGAAGTCACGATAAATCTCGAAAATATTAAGACAGCAGCTTTTACAGCATATCTTAATTTTGATGATACAATATTTGAATATGTTTCTGGAACAGAAAATACAAATGTAATTGGAAATCGTGTTATCTCTGTATGGTTTGACCAACTTGGTGGTAAACAAGCAAAAACAGGAGAACTCATAAAACTAAAATTTAAAGCTAAAGCAAATGGACTTGCAGATTTTATAGTTAGTGGGGAATTTTATTCGGAAAATGGACAATTAATTGAAACAGACTTTAAAGAGATTCAAGTACAAGTTGGAAAGAAAGAAAACAAATTACCATCAGATGAGCAAGGAACTAATGCTAACAAAAGTAATGCGGATTTAAAAAGTCTTAGAGTTGATACAGAAGGAATAATTCCTACATTCGATAAAAATGTAAAACAATATTATTTAAATGTACAAAATACAATTAATAATATAGATGTTCTAGCAATTGCTGAAAATCCTAATTCTTCAATCGAAATTACAGGCAATACAGATTTGAAAAATGGATTAAATGTAATATCAATCAAAGTGGTGTCAGAAGATAAAACACAAGAAAATATATATAATATAAATGTTACTAAAACTGCTAACTTAGATACAGCAAATACAAATTTAGAAACTTTAGCAATCGAAAATGTATTATTAAATCCTCCTTTTGATAATACAATTACTCATTATGATATTGAAATTTCTAATTCAACTACACAATTAAATATTTTAGCAGTTCCAGAAAATGAAAATGCAAGTACTTCAATTAGTGGTAACAATGATTTAAAAGAAGGAAATAATCAAATTCTAATTTCTGTTACCGCTTCTAATGGTTTTACTAAAAAAGATTTTGTGATTAATGCTTATAAAAGAAATATTCAAGAAGAAGAACAATTTATAAATGAACAAGAAATGCAACAAGAAAAACTAGAAGAAGCATATGAAATTGAACAGACTTCTAAAGTTGAGGAAAATATTTTAGAAGAAACCAATAATACGAAATGGTATATTATTGGAGGAATAATTGCTACAATCATTATAATCACTATTGTTGGAATTATATATTTTAAAAAGAAAAAGTCAGGTAATAAATAAAATACCTGACTTTAGTATATAATATTAAATTTGTATTAGGATACACTATATTTATGAAAAAATATTGACAATATATCATAATTAGTATATAATTTGCATATGTAAAAAGGAGGGATAAAAATGGCATTAATAAGACCATGTGCAGATTTAAGAAATAAATATAATGAAATTTCTAAAATTTGTCACGAAACAAGAGAACCAATGTATATCACTAAAAATGGTACAAATGATTTAGTGATTTTGAGTGATGAAGCATATGAAGAAATGACAAAAAAATATGAAGAAACTACAGAGGAAAGAGTTGAAAGACTTGTTGCAGAAAAATTTGATAAACAATATGCAAGTTTTGAAGAATTTAAAAAAGATATCCTAGAAAAAATAGAGCAGGCACTTAAGGATGTTGATAAAGGATGTTTTCAAACTTTAGATGATTTCAAAAAAGAAATGGAGGCTGAATATGACATCAAATAGAGAATATACAATTTTTATAACAGCCTCTTTCAAAAATGAAATGAGAGATATAATTTATTATCTTAAATATAAATTGAAAGAGCCATTAATTGCAGATAAATTCTACAATAAGGTTATTGAAGAAATATCACTTTTAAATTATATGCCTGCATTACATCCAAAAGTTCAAATCAAATATGAAAAGAGAAAGTTGCGAAAACTGTTAATAAGTAATTATGTTGTTGTGTATGAAGTTAATAGTAATACACGGTCAAGTTTTTATTTTACATATATTTCATAGTAGTCAAAATTATTTATTCAAATTATAATAAATATTTAAAATTCTTTAGTTAAATCTTATAATTATTTCAAATTAAAAAGCTCAGCAATAAAAAACATTTTTCAAACAATAAAAAATACTTGTAAAAAATCAGAAAATTAATTAAAATATAATCAGATTATATTAAGAAATAGTAAATGTTCTATACAATTTAAAATTGAAAAAGGAGCAAAAGATTATAAAAAATGAAATATGAGGAAAAAATAAGTATTATAATACCTGTTTATAATGAAGAAAAATGGATAAAGCAAACAATAGAAAACATAAAAGAGCAGACATATACAAATTATGAAATTATTTTAGTAGATGATGGTTCAACAGATAAAAGTAAACAAATCATGCTAGAATATAATGAAAAAAATATAAAGCTAATTTGTTTAGAAAAAAATATGGGACCAGCAATAGCTAGAAATGAAGGGGTGAAAATTGCGACAGGTAGATATATATGTTTTCAAGATGCTGATGATATATGGGACAAATATAAACTAGAAAAGCAGGTTGATTTCATGAAAAAGAATAACTGTGCTTTTTCATATACAGCATTTAAATATTTTAATGATAATAAACTGAAGAAAGATAAAGTTGTTAATATACCATTATTACTAGACTATAAAACAGCATTAAAAGACACAAGAATATTAACAGCATCAGTTATGATAGATAGGGACAAATTAGATAATGAATTATTACAAATGCCCAATATTCCAGCTGAAGATGTTGCTACCTGGTGGAAAATCTTAAAAAGCGGATTTTTAGCATATGGTTTAAATGAAGTTTTAGTATATTATCATATAACTTCTAATAGGTTAACTTCAAATAAATTTATATCAGCAAAAAACAGATGGAATATATATAGAAAAGTAGAAAATCTTAATATTTTTCAATCTTTATACTATTTTTCATTTTATATTTTTAATGCAATAAAAAAAAGGCTATGAATGAAACATCTTTCATAGTCTTTGTATCATCATTCTTTTAATTCTTTAGCCAACTTTCCAATAGCTTTGGTTTCTATACGAGAGACATAAGAACGAGAAATGCCCATAGATTTAGCAATTTCAATTTGAGTTTTAGGCTTATTTCCATCAAGTCCGAAGCGGAGTTCTAAAATAGTACGTTCACGAGACTTAAGAACTTTTTTCATTTTTTCATATAAAAGTTTAATTTTCATTTTGAGGTCAACAGAATCCTCAACACTACGTTCATCATTTTCCAAAACTTCTTGCAATGTAACTACATTATCATCTTTATCTTTGCCAATTGGGTCATTTAAATAGACTTCTGCACCCAATTTTTTTGTAGCTCTAAAATGCATAAGAATTTCATTATCAATACAGCGAGAAACATATGTAGAAAGTCTAGCACCTTTATCAACATTAAAACTATTAATACCTTTAATAAGACCTATAGTACCAATAGAAATTAAATCATCTTGATCAACATTAGAATTTGAATATTTTTTGCAAACATGAGCAACTAATCTTAGATTTTTTTCAATTAAAATATTTCTAGCATCTTCATCTCCATTCTTTAATCTCTCTAAACAAGAACGTTCTTCGTCAGCAGAAAGGGGCTCTGGAAAAACCTGAGTACCAGAAATAAAACCAACAGTAAAAACAGCAGTTTGTAAAAACTGTATAAAACCACTTACTAAAAGTGTAGAAAACATAAACATACCTCCATATTCTCATAACAAAATATATGCTTAGAAAAAATAAAAGTGCATGACCTTAAAAAATAAATTGAATAATATTTTTTAGTTTGATAATAATAAAAATATGAAAAAAATGTATTTAATAAAAAATCCTGAAATTTTTCAGGGAGAAAATAATTTATCAAAAAAGAATGATTATTTTGAAGGATGGTATTTTAAAAATACAAATAATGAAAATGGAATATCATTTATACCAGGAATAAATATAGAAGATAAAAAAGAAAAAGCATTTATACAAGTTATAACAAGAAATGAATCATATTATATTGATTATAATATAGATGAATTTGAATTTTGCCATAAACCATTTAAAATAAAAATAGGGCCAAATACATTTTCAAAAAATGGAATAAATATAGATATAAATAAGGAAAATCTTAATATTTCTGGAAAAATAGAATATTCAGATAGTAAAAATATTAAAACAACAAATTTTAACCCAAATATAATGGGACCATTTTCATATATACCATTTATGGAATGTAATCATGCAATACTTAGTATGCAAAATAAAGTAAAAGGAAAAATCAAAATAAATAATAATAGTTTAGAATTTGATAATGGAACAGGATATATTGAAAAAGATTGGGGAACATCATTTCCTAAAGATTATATATGGTGCCAAGGAAACAATTTTCAAAATAAAAATACAAGTTTTTTGCTAGCAATAGCAAACATACCATTAAAAGTATTTGATTTTAGAGGTTTTATTTGTGTATTAAAAGTAGAAAATGAAGAATTTAAGTTTACTACTTACAATAATTCTAAATTGACTAAATGTAATTTGACTAATGACCCTATAGAAGTAGTTCTAAAAAGAAAAGATTATGAATTACAGGTAAAAACACATATCAATTCAGGGCAAAAACTTTCTGCACCTGTAAAAGGAAAGATGGAAAAAAATATAGTAGAAAGTATTTCATCAAATATGGAAATAGTTTTAAAGAAAGATGATAAAATTATATTTTCTGATAAAAGCAGTAATTGTGGAGTAGAAATAGTAAATTAACGAATATTTTTTTATAAATTTGAAAAAATAATTTTAGGAGGATTTAAACATGGAAGATATAAATGTAAAGGTTTTAAATGAAGTTAATAAAGGAACTACAATGGGAATGGATGCTATTTCATATGTTGCTAGTAAAGTGGGTGACCCTAAATTCCAACAAGTACTTGATGTGGAATATGGAAAATATAAAAAAATATACAATAGAGTTGATGAAATTTATTCACAATACAGTAATGAAGAACCTCAAAAAACTAATACTATGAACAAAATGATGACATGGTATGGGGTTCAGATGAATACATTAACTGATAAGAGCAATTCAAATATTTCAGAAATACTTTTACAAGGAACTAATATGGGAATTATTGAAGGAAGAAGATTGCTAAATAATAATCCTAGTGTAGATCCAGAAGTTAAACAGATATTGAATGATTTTGTCGTAATGCAAGAAGATAGTGTAGAAACTTTAAAGAAGTATTTATAATTTTTACTTTCATATAGAAAAATAAATATATTACTATTTCATAGCCAAAACATATTCTGGGTCTTCGTCGGGGGTCTTGGCTTTATTCAATAGTAATATATTTATTTTTCTATATAAAAGTAAAAAAATTTTTAAATAATACTTGAAAAATACTAGTTTTTGTTATAGAATAATATTGCCTAAAAAGGTAAATAATAGAAAAGGAAGTTAGAAAAATCTAACATCTAAGAAGGAGGAAATTTTATGTCAGTAAAAGTAGGAATTAACGGATTTGGAAGAATAGGAAAACTAGCATTCCAAGCAGCATTAGGAAAAGGAGATGTAGAAGTCGTAGCAGTAAACGATCCATTTGTAACAGCAGATTATATGGCATATATGACAAAATTTGATACAGTACACGGAAGATTTAATGGAACAGTTGAAGAAAAAGACGGAAACTTAGTAGTAAATGGAAAAACAATTAAAGTATATAATGAAATGGAACCAAAGAACATTCCATGGGGAGAATTAGGAGTAGAATATGTATTAGAATGTTCAGGAGTATTTACAACAATGGAAAAAGCACAAGCACATTTAGAAGGAGGAGCTAAAAAAGTAATAATAAGTGCTCCATCAAAAGATGCACCAATGTTTGTAATGGGTGTAAATAATGACACATATACATCAGACATGAACATAGTATCAAATGCATCATGTACAACAAACTGTTTAGCACCACTAGCAAAAGTTATTAATGATAACTTTGGAATAAAAGAAGGATTAATGACAACAGTACATTCTACAACAGCAACACAAAAAACAGTAGATGGAGCATCTAAAAAAGATTGGAGAGGTGGACGTGCTGCAGCAGCAAACATAATACCATCATCTACAGGAGCTGCAAAAGCAGTAGGAAAAGTAATCCCAACATTAAATGGAAAATTAACAGGAATGTCATTCAGAGTACCAACAGTAGATGTTTCAGTAGTTGATTTAACATGTAACTTAGAAAAACCAGCAACATATGAAGAAATATGTACAGCAGTTAAAAAAGCTACAGAAAATGAATTAAAAGGAATAATGGAATATACAGACGAAGCAGTTGTATCTTCAGATTTCCTTGGAGATATGCATACATCAATATTTGATGCAACAGCAGGAATCATGTTAACAGATACATTTGTTAAATTAGTAGCATGGTATGACAACGAATGGGGATATTCAAACAAATTAGTAGACTTAGCATGCTATATGGCAAAAGTAGACCATAAATAATAAAAAACTAAATAGGTTAGGGAGTTAGAATAAGTCTAACCTCTGACCTTTTGGTGCGTGCTTATGTATACGTTTTAGAAAGGAAGAGATTAAAATGAGTAAAAAAACAGTAAGAGATATCGATTTAAAAGGAAAGAAAGTATTTGTAAGATGTGACTTCAATGTACCAATGGATGAAAATCAAAAAATAACAGACAACAGAAGAATAGTTGCAGCTTTACCAACAATTAAATACTTAATAGAACAAAATTGTAAAGTAATATTAAGTTCACATTTAGGAAGACCAAAAGGAGAAGTAAAACCAGAATTTTCACTAGCACCTGTTGCAGTAGAACTATCAAGATTATTAGGACAAGAAGTATTAATGGCAAAAGATGTAATAGGAGAAAGTGCAAAATCTTTAGCAAGTTCATTAAAAGAAGGACAAGTAATGTTACTTGAAAATGTAAGATTCCACAAAGAAGAAACAGATAATGATCCAGAATTTGCAAAAGAATTAGCAAGTATGGCAGAAGTTTTTGTTAATGATGCATTTGGTACAGCACATAGAGCACATGCTTCAACAGAAGGAGTATCACATTATCTACCATCAGTATCAGGATTTTTAATAGAAAAAGAATTAAAATTCTTAGGAGATGCATTAAATAATCCAGAAAGACCATTTGTAGCAATATTAGGTGGAGCAAAAGTTTCAGACAAAATAGGTGTTATAGATAGTTTATTAGAAAAAGTAGATACATTAATGATTGGTGGAGGAATGGCATATACATTCTTTAAAGCACAAGGATATGGAGTTGGAAATTCACTTTGTGAACCAGACAAATGTGAATTAGCATTAAGTTTAATGGAAAAAGCAAAAAATAAAGGTGTAAAATTAATATTACCAGTTGATACAAAAATAGGAAAAGAATTCAAACCAGACACAGAAAGCAAAACAGTTGCATGGACAGAAATTCCAGATGGATGGGAAGGATTTGACATTGGAGAAAAAACAATTGAAATGTTCAAAAACGAACTAAAAAATGCAAAAACAGTAATTTGGAATGGCCCAGTTGGATTATTTGAATTTGACCAATTCGCTGTAGGAACAAATTCTATAGCAAAAGCTTTAGCAGAATTAGATGCTACAACAATAATTGGTGGTGGTGATTCAGCTGCAGCAGTAGAAAAAGCAGGTCTAGCAGATAAAATGACTCATATATCTACAGGTGGAGGAGCTTCACTTGAATTTTTAGAAGGTAAAAAATTACCAGGTATAGAATGTTTAATGGATAAATAGGAGGAAAAATGAGAAGAAAAGTAATTGCAGGAAACTGGAAAATGAATATGCTTCCAAATGAAGCAATAAATTTCATAGAAGAATTTGCACCATTAGTAAAAGACACAAAACATGAAGTAATATTATGTGTTCCATATACAGATTTATTTTATGCATTATTAAATGCACAAGATACAAATATAAAAATAGGTGCACAAAACATGCATTGGGAAGAAAAAGGAGCATATACAGGAGAAGTATCAGCACAAATGTTAAAATCAATAGGAGTAGAATATGTAATAATAGGACATTCTGAAAGAAGACAATATTTTGCTGAAACAGATGAAACTGTAAATAAAAAAATAAAATCAGCATTGGCAAATGATTTAAAACCAATTGTATGTGTTGGAGAAACATTAGAACAAAGAGAACAAGGAGTAACAGAAAAAATAATAACAGCACAAGTAGAAAAAGCTTTAGAAGGAATAAGTGCAGAAGAATTAAATAAAATAATAATAGCATATGAACCAATTTGGGCAATTGGAACAGGAAAAACAGCAACAAAAGAAGATGCAAATGACACAATTAAACAGATTAGAAAAAAATTAGCAGAAATCTATGGACAAAATGAGGCTGAAAGAGTTATAATACAATACGGCGGAAGTGTTAAGTCATCAAATGCTAAAGAATTATTTGAAATGTCAGATATAGATGGCGGACTTGTAGGAGGAGCTAGTTTAAAGGCAGAAGAATTTTCTAAGATAGTAAAATTTGATGAATAGAACAATTTAATATTGACACCAATTTACTCGCCATGAAAGGAATGTTAGAGAGAATGGAAAAAAAGCCAGTAATGTTAATGATATTAGATGGTTTTGGAATAAATGAAAATACTGATGGAAATGCAGTAAAATTAGCAAAAACACCTAATATTGACAAACTAATGAAAAAATACCAAACAACAGAAATATACACAAGTGGACTAAAAGTTGGTCTACCAGAAGGGCAAATGGGAAATTCAGAAGTAGGACACACAAATATAGGTGCAGGAAGAATCGTATATCAAGATTTAACAAAAATAACAAAATCTATTGAAGATGGAGATTTCTTCACAATACCTGAATTCACAGAAGCAATAGAAAATTGTAGAAAATATAATTCTAAATTGCATATATTAGGTCTATTGTCAGATGGTGGAGTACACAGCCATAACAGACATTTATATGGATTGTTAGAAATGGCAAAAAGAAGAGACTTTGAAGATGTATATGTACATTGTTTCTTAGATGGTAGAGATACACCACCAGCATCAGCAGAAGGATATATTGCAGAACTTGAAGAAAAAATGAAAGAAAAAGGAATAGGAAAAATAGCAAGTATATCAGGAAGATATTATGCTATGGATAGAGATAAAAGATGGGAAAGAGTTCAAAAATGTTATGATGCATTAGTTAGAGGAGAAGGAAATAAATCAACTTCTGCAACAATAGCAATAGAAGATTCTTATCAAAAAGAAGTTTTTGATGAATTTGTTGAACCAACAGTAATATGTAATGGAGAAACACCAATAGCTACAATAGGTGAACATGATTCTGTAATATTCTTCAATTTTAGACCTGATAGAGCAAGAGAAATAACAAGAGCAATAGTTGACAAAGATTTTGATGGATTTGAAACAGAAAAAATTGACACATATTTTGTATGTTTCACAAGCTATGATGAAACAATGCCAAATGTTAAAATTGCCTTCAAAAAAGAAGCATTAGTAAATACACTTGGAGAAGTATTAAGTAAAAATAACTTAACACAACTTCGTATAGCAGAAACAGAAAAATATGCACATGTAACATTCTTCTTTAATGGAGGAGAGGAAAAACAATATCCTGGAGAAGATAGAATACTAGTGCCATCACCAAAAGTTGCAACATATGATTTGCAACCAGAAATGAGTGCACCAGAAGTTACAGAAAAAGTTGTAGAAGCAATAAATGCAGACAAATATGATGTAATAATTTTAAATTATGCAAATCCAGATATGGTAGGACATACAGGAAGTTTACCAGCTGCAATAAAAGCTGTAGAAACAATAGATGAATGTGTAGGAAAAGTAACTGATGCAATGCTTGCACATCATGGAACAATGCTAATAACAGCAGACCATGGAAATGCAGAGCAAATGATAGATTACAAAACAGGAGAACCACACACAGCACACACAACAAATCCTGTACCACTTATATTAGTAACAGAAAATGAAGATTTAAGAATAAAATCAGGAAAACTTGCTGATTTAGCACCAACTATATTAGAAATATTAGGAATAGAAAAACCAAAAGAAATGACAGGAGAAAGTATATTAGAAAAATAAAACGGGTGAAAAATGTGTTAAATAATACCAAAAAAATCAAAGAGTTATATGAAGAAATTCAAAGAATGATATTTTATGCCGTTCCTGGAAAATGGGATGAATTATACCTTTATGCTTCTATAATAGAAAGATTGGGCAAAGTAGAAACAGGAGAAATGTATTTCTACTTTATGCCCAAAGGTCTATTAAAAAGAAAGTTCATAAATGTATATGAAGTTCCTAATAAATATGACATCGAAGAAGAAGAATATTTAAAATTAGTTGAATGGTTATATGACAAAATAAAAGAATTAAGACAAGAATTTAAAAATTCAAACCAACATGTATGGTCAAACCTAACAATATCAATTAAAAATAATAAATTCAAAATAGAATATAATTATGATAAATTGTTAGGAAGTAAAGATGAATATTATGATCATCATATATATTGGAGATATAAATATTTACAGATAGAGCCACATAGCAAAAAAGAAAGGCAAGCTATTGATGAATATTTAAAAAACATAAAACATAGTAAATTTAAAGATCAAGAGTATGATACTGGAATATATTTAAAAAGAAAAACAAATATAGTTACATATGATACTACAGACTTTAAAGAAACACAAAGAGTTGATTATTTGGCTTCTAACCAAGAAGCTAAAAAAATAAAAAATCAAATATTATATAATAAGTAGGAGGAATTAAAATGAAAAATTATTTAGAAATTGAAGAAATCAAAGCATTAGAAGTTTTAGATTCAAGAGGAAACCCAACAGTACAAGTTACAGTTGAATTATTTGATGGTTCATGTGGAGTTGCATTAGTTCCATCAGGAGCATCAACAGGAGCTTTTGAAGCTGTTGAATTAAGAGATGGAGACAAATCAAGATATATGGGAAAAGGTGTATTAAAAGCTGTTGAAAATGTAAACAACATAATAGCACCAGCATTAGAAGGAATGAATGCATATGATCAACCATTAGTTGATAAAACACTTATCGAATTAGATGGAACAGATAATAAAGGAAAATTAGGAGCAAATGCTACATTAGGTGTATCATTAGCAGTAGCAAAAGCTGCAGCCGCTTCATTAGGAATGGAATTATACCAATATATTGGTGGAGTTAATGCAAAAACATTACCAGTTCCAATGATGAACATATTAAATGGTGGAAAACATGCTGATAACACAGTAAGTACACAAGAATTCATGATAATGCCAGTTGGAGCAAAATCATTTACAGAATGTCTACGTATGTGTACAGAAATTTATCATACACTTAAAAAAGTATTAAAAGATAAAGGATTAGCTTCAGGTGTTGGTGATGAAGGTGGATTTGCACCAAACTTATCAAGTGATGAAGAAGCATTAAAATTAATAGTAGAAGCTATTGAAAAAGCTGGATACAAACCAGGAGAAGAAGTATGTTTAGCATTAGACGTTGCATCAACAGAAATGTATGATGAAGCTAAAAAAATAGGAAAAGAAGGATGCTACTATTTCTGGAAAACAGATGAATTAAAAACAGCTGATGAAATGATAGACTTCTTAGCAGGATTAACAGAAAAATATCCAATAATCTCAATTGAAGATGGTTTAGCTGAAGAAGATTGGGAAAACTGGAAAAAACTAACTGACAGATTAGGAAACAAAATCCAATTGGTTGGTGATGATCTATTTGTTACAAATATGAAGAGATTACAAAAAGGATTAGATAACAATACAGCAAACAGTATTCTAATCAAATTAAATCAAATAGGAACATTAACAGAAACATTAGATGCAATTGAACTTGCTAAAAAGAACGGATATACAGCTGTTGTATCACACAGAAGTGGTGAAACAGAAGATACAACTTTAGCAGATGTTGCAGTTGCTACAAATGCAGGACAAATAAAAACAGGTGCTCCTTGTAGAACAGATAGAGTTGCAAAATACAACAGATTATTAAATATTGAAAATGAATTAGGAGAAATTGCAATTTTCCCTGGAAGAAAAGGATTAAATAAATAAATATATTAAAGAAAGTACAAGAAAGACTTGTACTTTTTTTCATTTAGTGATATATTAATTGCGTGAACTTATAATTAAGAAAGGAAGAAGCAAATGAAAATATTAGTAACAGGTGCAAACGGAATGTTAGCCAAAGAAGTAAAAGAAAAATTTCAAAAAGGAAACGAAGTAATAGCAACAGATGTAGCAGAACTAGATATCACAAATGAGAAAATGGTATATGATGTTATAACAGAAATGAAACCAGAATATATAATAAACTGTGCTGCATATACAGCAGTAGATAAAGCAGAAGAGAATTATGACTTAGCAGATAAAATAAATGGAGATGGACCAAGAAATTTAGCAAAAGCAGCAAAAGCCGCAGGAGCAAAATTAGTACATATTTCAACAGATTATGTATTTGGAGGAGACTTAGATTTATCAAAAGACTATGATGAAGATGATAAAAAAGAACCTGTAACAGTATATGGAATAACAAAATTACATGGAGAACAAGGAATAGAAGAAAACATGGATGAATACTACATATTTAGAACAGCATGGTTATATGGTGTTGGAGGAAATAACTTTGTAAAAACTATGACAAAATTAGGTTCAACAAGAGATGAAATAAATGTAGTATCAGATCAACATGGAAGTCCAACATACGCAAAAGACTTAACAGACATAATATATCAAGCAATAGAGAAAAAAATACCATATGGAATATATAATGCAACAAATCAAGGATATACAACATGGTATGACTTTACAAAAGAAATATTAAAAGAACAAGGAATTGAATGTAAAGTAAATCCTGTAACAACAGAAGAATATATAGATATGATGAAAATTACACAAGCAAAAAGACCATTCAACTCACAACTATCAAAAAATAAATTATTAAAATTAGGAATAAAAATACCTGAATGGAAAGATGGATTAAAAAGATATCTAAAAGAGGAGAAAGAAAATGAAGAATAGAAAAGGTATAATATTAGCAGGAGGAAGCGGTACAAGACTTTATCCATTAACTTTAGCAATATCAAAACAGATAATGCCAGTATATGATAAGCCAATGATATATTATCCATTATCAATATTAATGCAAGCAGATATAAGAGAAGTTCTAATAATAACAACACCAAGAGATATAGAAACATTTAAAAGTTTATTAGGTGACGGAAGCCAATGGGGAATGAAATTTGAATATAAAATACAAGAAAAGCCAAATGGATTAGCAGAAGCATTTATAATTGGAGAAGATTTTATTGGAGATAGCAATGTTGCAATGATATTAGGAGATAATATGTTTTATGGCGAACATCTAGCAGAAAAATTAAAACAAGCAAATGAAAGAGAAGATGAGGCAACAATATTTGGATATTATGTAAAAGACCCAAGGGCATATGGAGTTGTAGAAATAGACCAAAATGGAAATGCTGTTTCAATAGAAGAAAAACCAAAAGTTCCAAAATCAAATTATGCTGTACCAGGATTATACTTCTATACAAATGAAGTAATAGAAATGGCAAAAAATGTACAACCATCAGCAAGAGGAGAATTAGAAATAACTTCATTAAATGAAGAATATATGAAAGAAGGAAAACTAAAAGTAGAAAAATTAGGAAGAGGAATGACATGGTTTGATACAGGAACACATGATGCATTAATAGAAACTGCAAGTTTTGTTCAAACAATTCAAAAAAGACAAGGATTACAAATATGTTGCCCAGAAGAAATTGCATTTGACAAAGGTTGGATAAATGCAGAACAACTATCTAAATTAGCAGATAGATATATGAAAACAGAATATGGTGTATATCTAAAAGATGTAGCTGAAGATAAATTTGGAGAAGAATAATATGAATGTAGAGAATTTGAAAAAATTATTTAAATCAGAAAAAATACCAATTTTAATATTTATGGTAGGGATAGCAATATTACATATATTTATACAAAAAGAAAATGATGATTTATATTTTTCTACTGTATGTGAAAATATGGGATTATTTGACTTTTTAGGGCAAAGATATAATATATGGACATCAAGAATAATTGTAGAAGGAGTATTAGTAATATTTTGTAATTTCTTACCAATAGAAATATGGAAAATTGCAAATATAGGAATGTATGGTTTACTAATTTATTCAATGTCAAAATTATTTGTAACTGAAAATAAACAAAAATTAAATTGTATATTAGTAATAAGTTTAATATTAGTGCCAATAACAATCCTAAAAGAAGCTGGTTGGATGGCTACAATGAATAATTATTTATGGGTAGCAGCAACAGGATTATATGCAATGATACCAATAAAAAAATTACTAAATAATGAGAAAATAAATATTTTACAAGCAATTTCTTTTGTAATAGCAACCATATATGCAAGTAATCAAGAACAGATGGCAGGGATACTATTTTTAGTATATACATTTTTCCTAATATACATAATTAAAAATAAAAAGCAAAAACCAATATTATTTATAATATATGCAATCATTTTATTAAACATAATATTAATAATGACTTGTCCAGGAAATGCTAATAGAAAAATTCAAGAAGAAGAAACTTGGTATCCAGAATATTCAGAAACATCATTACCAGTCAAATTATCACAAGGTTTAACATCTATGATGGATTATGCAATTGGAAAAGGAAGAATTTTATTTTATGGATTTATAGCATTAATAACATATACAATTTGGAGATCAAGTAAAGATATAAAATATAGACTGTTAGGAATGTCTCCAATAATATTAGTTGTAATATTTGATGAAGTTACAAGAAATTCAAAAGAACTAAATATGATATTTAAAACTTGTATTTATTTATTAATTTTAATAAGTATTGGAGTATGTCTATATCATATTCTTTGCAAAAAGAAAGAAAAAGATATGAAAAATTTTACACCATTACTTATATATATTGTAGGAATACTTAGTAGATATGTAATGGCATTTTCGCCAACAATATATGCATCAGGAGAAAGAACATCATTTTTCTGGTATCTATCAATAAGTATATTAATAATTTTATTATTTAGAGACAAAATATTTAAATTAGGAAAAGGAGAAAAATTATGGGAAAGTTTAAAAAGATAGAAACATCTATAGATGGAGTATATATTATAGAACCAACAGTGTTTGGAGATAACAGAGGATATTTCATGGAAACCTATAGTAAAAAAGATTTTGAAGAAATCGGATTAAACTATGATTTCGTGCAAGATAATCAATCAAAATCAAAAAAAGGAGTTTTAAGAGGACTTCATTTTCAAAAAGAAAACACACAAGCTAAACTTGTTAGATGTATAAAAGGTGAAGTATTTGATGTTGCAGTTGATTTAAGACCTGGAAGTAAAACATATGGAAAATGGGAAGGTGTTATATTAACAGAAGAAAATAAAAAAATGTTTATGATACCTAGAGGCTTTGCGCATGGATTCTTAGTATTATCAGATGAAGCGGAATTTACATATAAATGTGACGACATATATAATCATTCAGCAGAAGGCGGATTAAAATTTGATGACCCAGATGTTGATATAAAATGGCCTATGGGAGATTTAAAAATAGAAGATTTAATCACTTCTGAGAAAGATGCTAAATGGCCATCATTAAAAGAATTAAAAAATACAGATTTATTTAAGAATTTATAGGGAAATTTTGGGACAGTCCCCAAATTTCCCAAACGGAAAAAAGGGGACTGTCCCAAAATTGCCAAAAAGGAAAAAAAGGGACAAACCTTATACGAGAAAGGAAGAAGAAAAATGAAAAATATATTAGTAACAGGAGCAGCAGGATTTATAGGAGCAAATTTTGCAGAATATTTTGTAAACAAACATCCAGATTATAATGTGATAGTAGTAGATAAACTAACATATGCTGGAAATTTAAATAATTTAAATAAAGTAAAAGATAAAATAACATTTATACAAGCAGATATATGTGATTTTGAAAAAATGCAAGAAATATTTGAAAAATATGAAATAAATGGAGTAATACATTTTGCAGCAGAATCACATGTAGATAATAGTATAAAAAATCCATTTGTATTTACACAAACAAATGTAATGGGAACACATACATTATTAGAAGCAGCAAAAAGAGCATGGGGAGAAGGCTCAGAAAATAAATTTGTACATATATCAACAGATGAAGTATATGGAGCATTAGGAGAAGAAGGATATTTTACTGAAAAATCACCAATTCAACCAAGTAGCCCATATTCATCATCAAAAGCAAGTTCAGATTTAATAGCATTTGCATATCACACAACATATAAAATGAATGTAAATGTAACAAACTGTTCAAATAATTATGGACCATATCAACATAATGAAAAACTAATACCTCATATGATAAAACTAGCTTTAAATAATGAAAAACTACCTGTATATGGAACAGGAAAAAATATAAGAGATTGGTTATATGTAGAAGACCATTGTGAAGCAATTGATTTAGTATTCCATAATGGTGTTGCAGGAGAAAGATATAACATAGGTGGACATAATGAAAAAAGAAATATAGAAATTGTAAAACTTATTTTACAACGTTTGGGAAAATCAGAAGATTTAATACAATATGTAGAAGACAGAAAAGGACATGATTATAGATATGCAATAGACCCAACTAAAATTAGTAAAGAATTAGGTTGGTTACCAAAAACTAAATTCGAAGATGGAATAGTTAAAACTATTGATTGGTATTTAGAAAATCCAGAATGGTTAAAATAAGAAATGCCCCCGCATTAAGCAAATGCGGGGGTTTGTTATGCCTTATGAATTCTGAGAAATATACAGGTTTTGACATGCGTCAATGATTTCAACTCTTTCACGACGTAAGACCGCTTCTTCATGAAGCTTTTCAAGAGATTTTGCCTGCTTGATTTCACGTGCTGTAAATGCTAAAGGAGCTAGTAGTAATTCTTTAGCTTGTTTTATATCAGGATAAAACGGGCTAAGAGCCGTGTACCTTCTATCGAATTCTTTATCATTATCAATAGAAAAAGAAGAGTGCAAGGCAAAAATAGCCTTTTCTTCAGCGACAGAACGCTTCTTTAACTCGTAAAGAGAAGTAGCTTCCAAGACGGTATAGAATGATAATGCTCCTGGAGATAAAGCTACTACACTTGGCATGCAATTGATACTTTTTAGATACAAGAAGATAAAATCATCTCCTTTATTGAGCTTTTGATGCAAAAGCTCTAATTCAGGATAAGCCTTTTTAACCCGTTCCTTAAATTCTCTTGGATAGTACATAACATAACCTCCTATATGATATTTTTTTGATGTGTGTGCTTTCACTAAGATGACAATATAGGAAAATACACGAATTCTTAACAATTATACTATACTTTATGTAAAACGTCAATAAAATTTATAACTTCTAAAGAATAGTCTTGAAATTCATGCAAAATTGTAATATAATATACACATTAAAGGAGAAAAAAATGCCAAGATTTTTTGTGAAAACTGAACAAATAAAAGAAAACAAGATTCAAATAATTGGAACAGATGTAAAACATATAAAAAATGTATTAAGAAAACAAATTGGAGAAAACGTAGAAATATGTAATTCAGATAATGGAAAAGCATATGATTGTATAATAACAGATATAGAAGAAAAATATATAGATACAGAAATATTAAATGAATTGATAGAAGAAAAAAGCAATATATTAGTAGATATATATCAAGGAATACCGAAATCAGATAAAATGGAATTAATAATACAAAAATCAGTAGAATTAGGTGTAAATTCAATAATTCCAGTAGCAATGAAAAGATGTGTTGCCAAAATAGAACCAAAAGATGAAAACAAAAAAATTGACAGATGGCAAAAAATAGCCGAAAGTGCAGCAAAACAAAGTGGAAGAACTATAATACCAGAAATAAGAAAAATTGCTACAATACAAGATATAGCAAAATTATCAAATCAATATGATTCAATAATAGTTGCATATGAAAATGAAAAACAAAACACAATAAAAAATGAATTATTAAAATTAAAAGAAAAAGAACCAATAAAAATTGCTGTTGTAATAGGACCAGAAGGTGGACTAGAAGAAAGTGATGTAAAACTATTAAAAGAATCAGGTGCTAGAATAGTAACATTAGGAAATAGAATATTAAGGACAGAAACAGTAGCACTAAACATATTAAGCATAATAATGTATGAATTAGAAATATAAATTAGAGGTCTGTCCCTAAATTGCCAAAAAGGAAAAAAGGGGACTGTCCCCAAATTACCCAAAAGGAGAAGAAAAATGATAGAAATAAATTCAGAAGAAAAAAAGAAAATAACGATAAAAGAAATATATCATAATATAAATAATACTGTAACAGGAGATGTATTAGCAAATTTAGCTTATTCATCAATGATAATGATATATTTTATGTTTTTTAATATACAATATGAAGTATTGCCTGAGTTAACTTTAACAAAATATATAAATATATCAAGTATGGCATTTTTAATAATATCAATCTTGATGATTGAAATTGCATACAAAAAAGAAAAAGATAATATACTACTTTATGGCGTAGAATTTTTAGTATTAGCAATATTCACATTATTAATTAAACATATTCCAAAACTTGTACAATGTAATACTCAAACATATATATTAGTAGGTTCATACTTATTTGCCATATATTATATGTTAAAATCAACAGTTTTATATACAATAGAAAGGCAAAATGAATTAAAGCAATATAGTGATATAAAAGAAATAGTAAAAGATGAACCAATAAAAAAAGCAAGTAAAAGAAAAAATAAAAAAGAAGAGGGAAAATAAATGATAAAAAGTATGACAGGATATGGTAAAAGTAGTTTATCCATAAATTCAAGAGAATATCAAGTAGAAATAAAAACAGTAAATCACAAATATATTGATACAAATATACGAATACCTAGAGTAATAAGTTATTTAGAAGAAGATGTAAGAAAAACTATAGCATCAAAAATAAAAAGAGGAAAAGTTGATATATCTATAAATTTTGAAAACTATAGTAAAGAAGGAAATGACATAAGAATAAATACAGAATTAGCAAAAATGTATATAAATAGTTTGAAAAAATTAGCAGAAGAAGAAAATTTATCAGCAGATATACAAGTTACTGATATAACAAAAATGCCTGATGTATTAATAATAAAAAATGATCTAGATGAAAATGTAATAAAAGAAGAAATAAAACAAGTTTTAAATGATGCGCTAGAACAAGTATTAGTAATGAGAGAAAAAGAAGGAATAAAGATTTCTGAAGACATTTTAAACAAAATAACACAAATAGAAGGCAAAGTTGAAGAGATTTTTGGCTTATCTACTGGACTTATCGAAGAATATGTAGTAAAATTAGAAGCAAGAGTAAAGGAATTACTAAAAACAGAAGAAGTTGACAAAAACAGATTAATGCAAGAAATTGTAATATATGCTGATAAATGTTCTGTAGAAGAAGAAATAACAAGAATGAGAAGCCATATATCACAATTAAGAGAATTAATCAAAACGAATGAGCAAGCAGGAAAGAAAATGGATTTCATTATACAAGAGATGAATAGAGAAACAAATACAATAGGTTCAAAAGCAAACAATCTTGAAATAACTAATAGAATAGTTACAATAAAAACTATATTAGAAGACATAAGAGAGCAGATTCAAAATATCGAATAGAAAGGATGATGAAAATGCAATTAGTAAATATAGGATTTGGAAATATAGTGTCAGCAGACAAAATCGTAGCGATTGTAAGCCCAGAATCGGCACCGATTAAAAGAATGGTGCAAGAGGCCAAAGATGCAAAAACAGCAGTTGATGCAACATATGGTAGACGTACAAGAGCAGTATTAATAATGGATTCAGGACATGTAATATTATCAGCAGTACAGCCAGAAACTGTAGCTGGAAGAGTTGATAAAGATATTACACAACAAGAAAATAATTAAGGGAGGAAAATAAAATGATAGTTAAACCAACAGTTTCAGAATTATTAACAAAAGCAAAAAATAGATATGAATTAGTTATTGCAACTTCAAGAAGAGCAAGACAGATTGCACAAGGAGCAGAAGTAAAAACTGATGTAAAAGAAGAATCACCTGTTACTTTAGCTGCAAATGAAATTGCAGAAGGAAAGATTAAAATAATTGAACCAGATGAAGAAAATGAAGAAGAAATTAATGAAGAAAATAATGAAGAAGATAAAAAAGAAGATGAAGAATAGGAGCTCATTATGAAAAAGAAAAATATTATATCATTAGCAGGAGATTTAGCAGCTGGAAAAGGAACAGTTTCTGAAATATTAATAAAGGATTTAAATTACGGTATTTATAGAAATGGCGAATATGTTAGAAAACTAGCAAAAGATATGGGATTAGATATAACAAGTTTTAATGCCTTTTTAGGTGAGCATCCAGAAATAGATTTACAAATAGAAAAAAGTGCATCAGAATATGCAAAAGATCATGATAATTTTATAATAGATGCACGTTTAGGGTGGTATGCTGTACCAGAATCATTTAAAGTCTATCTAAGAGTAGATATAGATGTTGCAGCACAAAGAGCATTTAATGATTCAAAAAGAAAAGGTACAGAAAATTTTGCTACTATTGAAGAACAAAAAGAAGATATGCAAAAAAGATTAAATATGGAAAACGAAAGATATTGGAAATTATATCATGTTCGTAAAGATGACATGTCAAATTATGATTTAGTTGTAGATACAACAAATATAACACCTGAAGAAGTAGCAGAAAAAATTAAAACAGAATATTTTAAATGGTTAAAAACCTAAAAACGTGATTAAATCACGTTTTTTTATATTTTTCTTTACCCAAAGTATAAAATATGATAAAATACAACTGAAAAGGAGAAAATATGATAGCAGAAATAGTAATAAATCGTTCAGCAAAAAGACTAAACCGAACATTTGATTACAATATACCAAAAGACTTAGAAGAACTAATAATGATAGGGAGTACAGTATTAGTTCCATTCGGAAAAAGTTCGAGTTTAGAAGAAGGGTATGTAATAAATATAAAAGAAAAAACTACATATGAAGTAAAAGACATTGCAAAAATAAAACATAATTTAACAGAAGAACAAATAGAACTTGCAAAATGGATGGCTAAAAGATATTTTTGCAACATATCAGACTGTATTAAACAAATGCTGACACCAGGAACAAAAAGTAAAAAACAAGAAAACAATATTCAAGATAAAACGATAAATGTAGTATATCTAAAAAAAGAAATTGATGAAATTCAATTTGATATAGAGATAGGAAAAATAAAATCAGAAAAACAAAAGAAAATATTACAATTTCTAAAAGATAATGATGGTGTAACAGTTCCAGAAATAGAAATGTTTACAGGAGGAACAAGAGCAATTGTAAAAACATTAGAAAAAAATGGATATGTAGAAATAGTAGAAAAGAAAATAGAAAGAGATCCATTAGCAAATAAAAAGATAGAAAAAACAGAAAATTTAAAATTAACAGAAGAACAACAAAAAGCTTATAACTTAGTATCACAAAAAATGCAAGAAGAGCAATATGAACAATTTTTATTATATGGAGTAACAGGTTCAGGAAAAACTGAAGTATATTTACAATTAATAGGACAAGCATTAAAACAAAATAAAAGTGCAATAGTATTAGTGCCAGAAATTTCATTAACTCCTCAGATGATAGATAGATTTATTGCAAGGTTTGATAAAGAAGAAATTGCAGTCATACATAGCAAATTATCTATAGGCGAAAGATATGACGAGTGGAATAAAATCAAAGAGGGAAAAGCAAAGATAATAATTGGTGCAAGGTCAGCAATATTTGCGCCAACACAAAATATAGGAATAATCATAATAGATGAAGAACATGATAGTTCATATAAGTCAGAAGCGGTACCTAAATATGATGCAAAAGAAATTGCTAAAAAAATCGCAAAAGAGAACAAATGTCCATTAATACTTGGAAGTGCAACACCAGATTTAAATACATATTATAAAGCTAAACAAGGTAAAATAACTTTATTAGAATTAACACATAGAGCAAATGACTCAAAACTCCCAGAAGTTGAAATTGTAGATTTAAAAATGGAATTAGCAAATGGAAATAGATCAATGTTAAGTGTTAAATTACATGATGCGATTGAAAAGAATCTAAAAGAAAAAAGACAAACAATTCTATTTTTAAATAGAAGAGGATATTCAACATTTATAATGTGTAGAGAATGTGGGTATACTGTAAAATGTAAAAACTGTAATATAAGTATGACATATCATAAATCAGAAAACAAATTAAAATGTCATTACTGTGGATACGAAGAAAATATTGTAACTGTTTGTCCAGAATGTAAAAGCACAAAAATTAGATATTTTGGAACAGGAACACAAAAATTAGAACAAGAAATAAATAAAATATTTCCACAAGCTACAACAATAAGAATGGATGTAGACACAGTAACTAAAAAGAACTCACATGAAGAAATATTAAATAAATTTAAAAATGAAAATATAGATATATTAATTGGAACACAGATGGTAGTAAAAGGACATCATTTTCCAAATGTAACACTTGTAGGAGTAATTGCAGCAGATAGTAGTTTAAATATAGATGATTATAGAGCAAATGAAAGAACATTTCAATTATTAACACAAGTTGCAGGAAGAGCAGGAAGAGAAAAGCTTGATGGGCGAGTAATAATACAAACTTATACACCTGACAATTTTAGTATAATATGTTCAAAAAAACAAGATTATGAAATGTTTTACAATACAGAAATTGCATTGCGAAAACAGTTGAATTATCCACCATTTTGCGATATAATATTAATTGGGTTTAATAGTTTATCAGAAAAAGAAATTATAGAAGTTTCACAAAGAGTATATATGTATCTAAAAAACAATTTAAATGGAGAAGAATTTTATGTTTTAAAACCAATGCCTTCACCAATTGATAAGATTCAAAATAGATTTAGATGGAGAATTATCATAAAAGGAAGTATGACACCTAATGCAAATGAAGTTTTGAATAATTGTTTAAAAGAGATATATAATACAAATTATAAAAATACAAGAATAACAATTGATATAAATCCAAATAATATGATTTAAGAAAGGAAGAAAAAAGATGGCAATACGTATATTAAGATTAGAAAAAGATGAAATACTAAAAAAGAAATCAAGAGAAGTAGAAGTTATTGATGATAAAATACAGACATTGATTGATGACATGTTTGATACAATGTACAAATATAATGGTGTTGGATTATCAGCAGTTCAAGTTGGAGTTTTAAAAAGAGTTGTAGTAATTGATGTAACAGAAGATAGAACAGAACCAATTGTTTTAATAAACCCAAAAATAACTAAAACAAAAGGTGAACATGAGGTAGAAGAAGGATGTTTAAGTTTTCCAAATCAATATGCTAAACTAATTAGACCTAAGGAAGTTACTGTTGAAGCTTTAGATAGAAGCGGAAAGAAAATAACAATAAAAGCAAAAGATTTATTAGCACAAGCAGTAACACATGAATTAGATCATCTTGATGGAATAGTATTTGTAGACAAAATGCTACCAGGAACATTAGAATATGTTGAACCAAAGAAAAATTAAAAAAACTATTGTAAAAAAAAATCATTATTGATATAATAAACGCGAATAATAGTTGGAGGAGTAAAATGAAAAAGAAAAAAATAATAATCATAGCTGTAATAGCTCTATTAGTAATTATAGGTATAGTAGTAGGAATATTATCAATATTTGGTAAAGATGAAAATTATGAAACTTCAAAATTATCAGATATATATAATGATTTAACTTCTAGTGAGACTTATACGTTTTTAATAAAGCAAAATGATGAAAACAAAACAGTTTATGGTAAAAAGCGGAAATCAAACTGCAATAGATCAATATCTAGAAGACACTCACTCAACAACAATTGTGGAAGGCGGAAATACATATTATATATTACATGACAGAAGTGAATACTATGTTTATGAAAACAATAATGTAGAACAGAGTATTTTAACTGATGGAATAAAAGAACTAATGAATAAAACATTTACAACTGGAGAAGAAAAAGTAAATGGAAAAAATTATACATATGAAGAATTTGATGGAAGCTCAATTTTTAAGTTAAATGCTACACCACTAAATCAAGAAGGAATAAAAACAAGATTATATTTTAACAAAAAATCAGAGCTTGTATATGTCAAAACAACATATGAAAATAATGAAGAACTTGTAGGGGTAGAAATATCAAAAGATGTAGATAATTCATTATTTGAAATACCAGCAGATTATGCCGAAAATTAAAATATTGTTATTTATTGTTTCAACTAGTTTTATATAGTAATATATATAATTGGTTGAAACTTAAATATATATAGAATAAAAATTCAAAAGAAGGAGTGAAAAATATGTCAGTAAAATTCGTATTAAACGAAACATCATATTTTGGGAAAGGAGCAAGAGAAGAATTACCAGGAGAAATTCAAAAAAGAGGATTTCATAAGGTATTAGTTGTAACAGACAAATCACTAGCTGAATGTGGTGTTACAGCAAGAGTTACAGAAGTATTAGATAAAGCAGGAATTGCTTATGAAGTATATTCAGATGTAAAACCAAACCCAACAATTAAAAATGTAACAGATGGAGTTGAAGTTTGTAGAAATTCAGGTACTGATGTTATAGTTGCAGTTGGTGGAGGTTCAAGTATTGATACAGCAAAAGGGATCTCTATTGTAATGACAAATCCAGATAGAGCAGATATAGTATCTTTAAATGGTGCATCAAACACAGTAAATAGAGGAATGCCAATAATAGCATTACCAACAACTTCAGGAACAGCAGCAGAAGTAACAATAAATTATGTAATAACAGATGAAGAAAGAGAAATAAAAATGGTATGTGTAGATCCAAATGATATTCCAATTTTAGCAATTGTAGATTCAGACTTAATGGCTTCTATGCCAAAATCAATTGCAGCTTCTACAGGAATGGATGCATTAACACATGCAGTTGAAGGATATATCACAAAAGCACATAATACAATGTCAGATATGTTCCATATGGAAGCAATAAAATTAATCTTTAAATATTTACCATCAGCTGTAAATGAAAAAGATGAAGAAGCAATCGAAAAAATGGGACTAGCACAATATATAGCAGGAATGGGATTCTCAAATGTAGGCTTAGGAATAGTACATTCAATGGCTCACCAATTAGGAGCAGTTTATGATACACCACATGGAATTGCAAATGCTATTTTATTACCAACAGTAATGAGATTTAATGGAGAAGATTCAGCTACAGCTCAAAGATTTAGAGAAATATTAATGAATATAGGAAGACCTGATGCTGAACATCTAAATGATCAAGATGTTATAAATACATTTGTATGGATGATTTCAGAACTTTCAAAATCAGTTGGAATTACTCAAACTGTTAAAGATGTTGGAGCAAAAGAAGAAGATTTTGATATGTTAGCTGAAAAAGCTATGCAAGATCCATGTAAACCAGGAAATCCAAGAGAAGTTTCAAAAGAAGACTTTATCGAATTATTTAGAAGAGCAATGTAAAAAACACTTGCAATTTTCTAAAATTTATGAGATAATAGTAACATAATAAAAAAACTGGGAAAAAGAGGAGTACATTTATACTTATTTAGTAGAGAAAAGAAGTCATAGGCTGAAAGCTTCTTAAAAAAAGGTAAATGGAAGGTAGCTTTTGAGTTGATATTCTGAACTAATAGTAAGAATATCCGTGTAGTTCCGTTAAAGACTATAGAGAAAAAAATAAGGTGGTACCGTGAGATAAAACTCGCCCTTTTGTGGGGTGAGTTTTTTTGTTAGGGAAATTTTGGGACAGTCCCCTTTTTTCCCTTTTGGAAATTTGGGGACTGTCCCAAAATTTCCCTATTAAAAAAGGAGGAATGAATATGAGTAATCACAAATTAATGGATAAATACAATCCAAAAGAATTTGAAGAAAAATTGTATAGTGAATGGGAGGAAAAAGGATATTTCAAACCATCAATGAAAAAAGACCAAGAAAGTTATTGCATAATGATGCCACCACCAAATGTAACAGGTAAATTACACATGGGGCATGCATTAGATGACACTTTGCAAGACATACTAATTAGATATAAAAGAATGTGTGGATATAACACATTATGGGTTCCAGGAACAGACCATTCAGCAATCGCAACAGAGGTAAAAGTTGTAGAAAAAATGAAAAAAGAAGAAGGCTTAACAAAAGCTGACATAACAAGAGAGCAATTTTTAGAAAGAGCGTGGGCATGGACAGAGGAATATGGAGGAACAATACAAAAACAACAACGTAAATTAGGATGTTCATGTGATTGGGATAGAAGTAGATTCACAATGGATGAAGGTTTATCAGAAGCAGTATTAGAACAATTTGTAAATTTATATAATAAGGGACTAATATATAAAGGAACAAAAATGATAAACTGGTGTCCATCATGTCATACATCAATATCAGATGCAGAAGTAGAATTTGAAGAAGAAGCTTCACATTTATGGCATATAAAATATCAAATAAAAGGAACAGACAGATATTTAACAGTAGCTACTACAAGACCTGAGACAATGTTAGGAGACACTGCAGTTGCAGTTCATCCAGATGATGAAAGATATAAAGATATTGTAGGAAAAACTTGTATATTACCAATAATGAATAAAGAGATTCCAATTATTGCTGATGAATTTGTAGAAAAAGATTTTGGAACAGGTTGTGTAAAAATAACACCTGCACATGATATGAATGATTATCAAACTGGATTAAGGCACAATTTAGAAATAATTGAAGTATTTGATGATAGTTCAATTATGGGAGATTTATTACCAGAATGTAAAGGTATGTCTACATTAGAAGCTAGAAAAGTAATTGTAAAAAAACTTGAAGAAATAGGAGCACTAGTAAAAACAGAAGACTATACACATAATGTAGGAAAATGTTACAGATGTCATAATACAATAGAACCAAGAATTTCTGACCAATGGTTTGTAAAAATGAAAGAACTTGCAGAACCTGCAATAAAAGCTGTAAAAGAAAATGATATTAAATTTGTTCCAAAAAGATATGAAAAAACATATTTTAACTGGATGGAAAATATACAAGATTGGTGTATTTCACGTCAATTATGGTGGGGACATAGAATACCAGCATATTATTGTGAAGAATGTGGACATATTAATGTTGCAAAAACAGCACCAGAAAAATGTGAAAAATGTGGATGTAGTAAACTACATCAAGATGAAGATTCACTAGACACATGGTTTAGTTCTGCATTATGGCCATTTTCAACATTAGGCTGGCCACACAATACAGAAGATTTAAAGACATTTTACCCTACAAATATACTAATAACAGGATATGATATAATATTCTTCTGGGTTGCAAGAATGATATTTTCAGGGTTTGAAACAATGAAACAAAAACCTTTTAGTGATGTATTGATACATGGAATAGTGAGAGATAGTCAAGGCAGAAAAATGTCAAAATCTTTAGGAAATGGAATTGATCCATTAGAAGTAATAGAAAAATATAGTACAGATGCACTAAGATTTTCATTAATATTAGGAATATCTCCAGGAAATGACATAAAATATATGCCTGAAAAATTAGAGCAAGCTTCAAACTTTGCAAATAAGTTATGGAATGCAGCTAAATTCGTATTAATGAATTTAGAAGGAATAGAAGATTTACCAGAAATTGATATAACAAAATTAGAATATGAAGATAAATGGATATTATCAAAATTAAACACAGTAACAAGAGAAATAACAGAAAATTTTGATAATTATGAATTAGGAGTAGCAACACAAAAAATATATGATTTTATATGGAATGAATTTTGTGATTGGTATATAGAAATTGTAAAAACACGTTTATATGGTGAAGATAAAGAAAGCAAATTAACAGCACAAGTTGTATTAAATGCAGTTTTAAAAAATGCATTAAAATTATTGCATCCAATCATGCCATTTATTACAGAAGAAATCTATCAACAATTATATAACATTGATGAAAGCATAATGATTTCTGAGTTCCCAAAATATTCTTCTGAATTTGATTTTAAAAACGAAGAAGCAAAAATCGAAAAATTAAAAGAAATAATTGTAGGAATAAGAAATATAAGAGCAAACTTAAATGTACATCCATCTAAGAAATCAGAATTAATTTTTGTTACTAAAACAAACAAGGATTTAATAGAAAAATCACAAAACTTTTTAATGAAATTAGGATATAGTGATAATATAAAAATTCAAGACAATAAAGATGGAATTGCTCAAAATGCTATGTCAATTATAACTGATGAAATTGAAGTTTATATTCCATTTGAAGATTTAGTTGATGTAGAAGAAGAACGTAAACGTTTAGAAAATGAAAAACAAAAAGTATTATCAGAAATTGAAAGAGCTGAAAAAATGTTATCAAATCCAGGATTTATAAATAAAGCTCCAGAAGCAAAAATAAATCAAGAAAAAGAAAAATTAGCAACATATAAAGAAATGTTAAAAAACATTGAAGATAGGCTAAAATAATTGTTCTAAAATCTCCTCCCTCCGCATATTATAAATTAGTATGAAAAGGGAGGAGAGCAAAAGATGATAGAAGAAAGAAAAAGTATAAACAACATGGCGCAGACAAACATAATTCAAAATATAGTATTAGAAAACAGAGGAAAGCTAAGTGTATCAGGAGTAAATGACGTATTAAGTTTTGATGACCAAGTAGTAATGGTAGATACAGAATTAGGCTTATTAACTGTAAAAGGTGAAAATATAAGAATAAATAAATTGAGCTTAGACACATCAGAAGTCATAATAGAAGGAGAAATTTCGAGTTTATCATATAGTCAAAATAAGCAAGAAAAAACTTCTGGAACGATATTGAGTAAGATTTTTAAATAGAAAGGCAAAATAATGGTTGAAAATCAGGCATATTTATTTTTAGTTTTTACTTTAACAGGGATTGTAATAGGACTTTTATTTGATTTTTTTAGAGCATTAAGAAAAAGTATAAAAACGGCGGATTTTGTTACATATATAGAAGATATTTTATTTTGGACATTAACAGGAATTTTAATTTTATACAATATATGGTACTTCAATAATGGCGAAATACGAGTATACATGTTTTTAGGAATAATAATGGGGGTTTTAATATATTCATTAATATTAAGTAGTATATTCACAAAAGCAATTACATTCATATTGAAAAAAATATTTATGATTTTAGAACTACCATTTAAGACAATAATCTCTATTTTTAGTAAAATATTTGCAACAATTAAGAAGATTTATATAAAAATTGTAAAAAATTACAAAAAAATTGAAAATAAAAGAGGGAACTTAGAAAAAAATGGAGAATAATATATATAGAATATAAAAGAACATGGAGAATACGTATGAAAAAGAAAAGTAATTTGTTTAGGAATTTCCTAATAATAGCATTTATAGTATGGGTAGTAATGCTAATTAAGCAACAATTTAATATATCTCAATATAATGAAGAACTAAAAACAATAGCTGAAAAAATTGAAATAGCAGAAGACGAATTAAATCAAAGTAAGCAAAATTTAGAAGAAGAAAAACAAAACATAAATTCGACAGAATATATAGAAAAATTAGCACGTGAAAAACTAGGAATGTATTTACAAAATGAGAGAGTTTATATCGATAGTAATAAGTAATCCTTAAGACATTCAAGTTTTAAGGATTTTTGAATTTTAATAACTTTTGTCTATAATAATAATCCAATAAATAAAAAAATAAAAAAATATAAAAATTAAATATAGGAGGTAATTTATGTCAGATTTAGAAAACATGACATTATTAGAATTGAGAAACATTGCAAAGGAGCAAAATATTAAAAATATTTCAAAATTAAAAAAGGAAGAACTTGTAACATTATTAAAACAAGTTCAACAATCATCTGAACCTGTACACCAAAAGGAAGAAGTTGAAGACAAAGAAGATGATGATGAAATTAGATATGACGAAAATGATGAAGAACAATTAGAAGTAAATGAAGCTATAATAGACTATAAAGTAACTAATGAAGATGATCAAATTGTTGAAGGAATATTAGAAGTATTACCAGATGGATATGGATTCTTAAGAGGAGATAACTATTTATCAAGTCCAAAGGATGTATATATTTCACCAATCCAAATAAGAAGATTTAGATTAGATACTGGAGATATTGTAAAAGGAATTTCTAGAACAAAAGAAGGTGAAAAATTCCCATCACTAATATTTGTTGGAGAAGTTAATGGAGAACATCCAGAAAAAGCTGCAAAAAGAAAAAGATTTGATGAATTAACACCAATATATCCTGAAGAAAGATTGAAACTAGAAACAACACCAACAGAATATGCTATGAGAATAATAGATTTAATTTCTCCAATAGGAAAAGGTCAAAGAGGAATGATTGTTGCTCCACCAAAGGTAGGAAAAACAACTTTATTAAAGAAAATAGCAAATAGTATTACAGCAAATAATCCAGAAGTAGAATTAATAATGTTACTTATAGATGAAAGACCTGAAGAAGTAACAGATATGAAACGTTCTATAAAAGGACAAGTTATATATTCAACATTTGACGAAATGCCTGAACATCATGTAAAAGTTGCAGAAATGGTATTAGAAAGAGCTAAGAGAATAATTGAACATAATAAAGATGTTGTAATTTTATTAGATAGTATTACAAGACTTGCTAGAGCTTATAACTTAGTTATGCCATCTTCAGGAAAAACTCTATCAGGAGGTCTTGACCCAGCAGCATTACATAAACCTAAAAAATTCTTTGGAGCAGCTAGAAATATTGAAAATGGTGGAAGCTTAACAATTCTTGCTACTGCATTGATCGAAACAGGAAGTAGAATGGATGACGTTATTTTTGAAGAGTTTAAAGGTACAGGTAATATGGAAGTTCACTTAGATAGAAAATTATCAGAAAAACGTATTTTCCCAGCAATTGATGTAAATAAATCGGGAACAAGAAGAGAAGATTTACTTCTTACTAAACCAGAATTAGAAACAGTTTTTGCTTTGAGAAAAGCTTTAAATCATTTGCCAGTTGCAGATGTTACTGAACAAATTATTTCTCAAATGGTACAAACTAAAAATAATGCTGAATTTATTGAAAGAATGGATGGATACTTGAAGAATTATAAAAATTAAGCTATAATTGTAGTATATCAAGTTTTGTAAATTTTGTGGTGAGAAAATACCAGAAGATGCAGTGTTATGTACTCATTGCGGAAGACAGGTAGAACAACTAGAAGCTGAGTAACCAAAGGTTGTTATTAACAATACTAATACAAATACTAATGTAAATCAAAATGTTGATAGCGGTAGATATGGAAGACCAAAAAACAAATGGGTTGCTTTACTATTATGTTTATTTTTAGGATTCTTGGGAGCACATAAATTTTATGAAGGAAAAATAGGTATGGGGATATTATATATCTTTACACTTGGAATTTTTGGAATAGGAATTATTGTTGACTTTATATCAATACTTTTCAAACCAAATCCATACTATGTTTATACATATTAGAAAATAATTATTTGAATGCACCACTATCTAAAGTATATCAAAAGTGGTGCATTTTTTATGAAAAAAGAAGGAAAATTATATGATTAAAATTATGTTTGTATGTTTAGGAAACATCTGCCGTTCTCCAATGGCAGAATTTGTATTTAAAGATATGGTCAAAAAGCAAGGATTAGATAAGGAATTTTATATAAAATCTTCTGCTACTAGTTATGAAGAAATTGGAAATGATATTCATTATGGTACTAGAGACAAACTAATTCAAAAAGGAATATCTTTTGAAAGGAGAAAAGCTACTAGATTAAAACCAGAAGATTATAAAAAATATGATTATATTATAGGCATGGAAGATTCAAATATTAGAAACATAAAAAGAATAGTCGGGGAAGATGTTGATAGTAAAATTTACAAACTTCTTGATTTTTCTAAAAATCCAAGAGATATAGCTGATCCATGGTACACAGGTAATTTTGAAGTTACTTATAATGATATAGTTGAAGGTTGTGTTGGACTTTTGGAATTTCTAAAAGATAAATATAGTATATAAATAAAAATTTATTTATTTGAAATCTAACTATTGACAAATATGAGAGAGAGGGGTATAGTTAGATTATATAATTATTCTTTTAATATAACATTGCGCAAAATCAAAGTTTTGTGCAATAAGAGATAGAAGAAAAATATAAAATAGCCATAAACATCTACTTCTACTAATTCAAGGCTTTTAGCTGTTCTATATATACTAATATTCATTTATTAATTATTATTTCTTATCTCTTATTTCTTATTATATCTATATTATATTCATTATTATTATAATCTGTTGTATATTTTTTTATTTTATATATTAAATTGGATGAAAATTTCTCAAAAATCTCCAAAGTGCCTATTTCTCTATATTTACCTTATTTAACGGACAACAAACTATATGTCTAAAAAATAAAAACGGCTTAAAATCGATTCTCGTGCGTCGCTTTTTTGGTACTTTTTTGACTTTTTTGTATATCTATATATGATAGTAATTTCTTCAGAAAAATCTACTTTTTAATAGTAATCTTCTAAAATCAATATTTAGTCTTAAATTCTAAACAAGTAATTTATCAAGCTAAAAATAAAAATGGACTTAAAAACGATTTTAGAAGGTCATTATTTTATATGATTTTGGTTTGTAATATAGTTATTATAATAATTATAGAATTTATAAAATCTTTGTTAAAATCAAAATTTATATGATAAACGATTAATTTTACAATTCAATAATCAAAATTGCTTAAAAACGATTTTGAACTTAATTAAACAATCATTTAATTAAAATATTATATAAATTCTATAAAAAATTACTAAACAACAAATGTTCGTTTTGTAATATTACAATGTTTGCATTATAAAATTATAATTTTTAAAATTCTAAATATTTATAAATTATAATTTTAAAATTTTTATAAATTTCTATCAAGTAGTTTTTAAATCTTAAAATTTATTTTTTATATTTAAAAAAGTTTTTTATTTATAAATTTATTTTTTCTTAAATTAAAGATTGCACAAAATTTTATTTAATATATTTTCATAATTTTTATATATTAAAAAATGTGCTATCCCCCTACTCTACAGCTTTTACACAATAGAAAAGATTAGTTGTATTTATAAATTTGTTATTCGTCATTCAATAGTTCTAGAATTGCATATCTTTAAAGTCTTAGCATAAGTTCCACCGCCTGTTGACATCAACCCAGCCTCCTGGTAAAGACCAAGTTCCATTATTTTCATGGACTAATAAAATTTTGTTATCTTTAAATATTACTGCCCTTGTATCTAATTTAGGGGTCTGATAACCAGTTTCATTACAGAATAAATCTTTTACCTTTTCAAGCGAAAAATCTGTTTTCATGTTTAACATTTCAGCTGATATATCTCGCAATCTTTCATATCTTTCTATATCATATACATTGTTTGCATATGCTAGACCATTTTGTGCTAAACTTTGTATTTCTATTGCTAGTTTCAACCATTTATCCATTTATTACACCTACTCATTAATATATATTTACTGTAATCTTATTATTATTGTTATAATAATAGCACAAAAAATAAAAATATTCAATTTATCTGCTATAAATGTGAGAAGTCCCTATTACGATACATCTAATAAAATAATGTATCATAATAGGAACTATAATTACATGAACATGTTGCTTACATTACTGTCGACGATGAATGATGTTGTCATTCCAATGCCTAGGAAGTAAGCATTAAATTGATTAATGATTTCTTGGACCAATTTATATTCCTTCAGAGCTATATCTCTCTGTTCTGGTAAATCTGTAGAAAATTCTGCTTTTCTCTTGTCTAAGAATTTTTCAACTTGTTTGAAGCTTTTTTCGCAACAAACCAAACTTACAACTCTTTCAAAATATTTTCCAAGAGTCCGCGCAACAATTGCTCGATAAAGAATTTCGATATATGCTCCCACTAAAATAACAGGTTTCCCTAGTTGGCTTTTTTGACAAACTATATTTTCTAATTCATCTAGTAAATATTTATCTGTCAATTCATTAACTCTTAGGGCAAATTCAATATACTCAAATTCATTTTGTATATTTTTTAAATTCCTTTCGACCCACTCTTTACAGATCAAATCTATATCTAATACTATAGCATCTGTATGTTTTGCAATTCTTTTTGCTATTGTCGACTTGCCATTGCAACTACCTCCGTCAACTAATATAAGGGTTTTTGAATTTATAGATTCCAGAATTAATTCACGTGCATGTGTATTCGCCCGTAAATCTACTGTTGATGAAATTTTTAAACTTTTCACATATTCAGCTGATTCTGGAATGTATTTATTCATTGCATTCTTCGAAAAAAATTCATATGCCTCCTTGTAATTCCAATTAATCATTTCTTGTAATTTTCTCATTTCATTTCCTCCTATTTTAAAAGAAATTTATCTACACATGGTTAAACCATAACATTATTATACCATAAAAAAGTAAAAATGTATATATTATGTAAATACATTTTTGCTAATTTTTATATTAAACTATTTATTTTTTTATGTAAAAGTGATATTATATCTATATAAAACAGGAGAGTGAAAAAATGATATCAAAAGAAAAAAATCCAGAATATTTAAATTCATTTTTAGATTATTCAATAACAATATTAAATAAATCACCTAATTCTGTAAAAGAATACAATTATGACTTATCTAACTTTTTAAAATATATGATGATTCGTTTTAAAATGGCAAAAGAAGATGAAGAAATTGATATAACAAAATTTACAGAAAAAGATTTAAAAAAAATAACACTTGAAGATATTCATGCATATATATCACATCTAGCAATAGATGAACGTAGTAAAGCAACAACTAGAGCTAGAAAAATATCAACAATTAGAATATTTTTTAAATATCTATCACAAAAAGAAAAAATATTAGAAGTAAATCCTGCACAAAATTTAGAAACACCTAAATTAGAAAAAAGAATGCCTAAATATTTATCATTAGAAGATAGTAAAAAATTATTAGATGTAGCAGGTGATGAAGATAATCGTAATTATAAAAGAGATTATGCAATAACTACTTTATTCCTAAACTGTGGAATGAGACTTTCAGAATTAGTTGGTATAAATATAGATGATATAGATTTCGAAGAATGTAAAATGACTGTAATCGGAAAAGGAAATAAGGAAAGAACAATATATCTAAATAAATCTTGTATGGTAGCAATAAATGACTATCTCTCTTCCCGACCACCTAAAAATACAATAAAACACGATTCAAAACATTCTGAAAAAGCATTATTTTTAAGTGAGCAAAAAAAACGTATTAGCAATAGAACAGTTCAACTGATTATTCAAAAAGAACTAAAAAATGCCGGATTAGATACTTCAAAATTATCAGTACATAAATTAAGACATACTGCAGCAACACTTATGTATCAATATGGAGGAGTTGATATAAGAGCTCTACAAGAATTGCTAGGGCATCAAAGTATATCTACAACAGAAATATACACACATGTAAGTAATGATCAAGTACGACAAGCTGTAGAAAGTAATCCATTATCAGATCCAAAAAATTTATAATACTACAAAGGAGTAAGAGATGAAACCATTATTTAAAAATGTAACAAAATATACAAAAAAATCATATGATGAATTTCTAGCATTTCATAATAATAAATATGGACTTAGATATATTATATTTACAGCTTTAGTTACAGTATTAATCATATATTGTTCAATTATAAGCTTTATATCAAAACAATATATGCTTGGTTTAATATTTATTTTACTTATAATTGGTTTTTTAGAATATAGAATATATTTACCTATATATAAATATAAAAAAGCTTTTAAAAAGAAAAATGAAAAGGATAAAAATATACTTACAGTTACATTTTCATTTTATAAAAATTATTTTAAAATAAATAATAATAGAGTATATTATTTTAATTTGCATAAAATTTTTGAAACAGAAGATTTTTTCTACTTGTATATTACTAAAGAAAATGCAGCACTTGTTAATAAGAAAGGATTTAAGATTGGCAATTCTGATAGCTTTTCAGAATTTATAAAGAAAAAATGCAAATTTAAATATAATAAAGAAGATGCTATACAAGAAAATTAAATGGGAGGATTTATTCCTCCCTCTTATATTCATAATAAAATTGGTTGAATTTGTTCACCATCTAATGCAAATTCTATTGTTTTTGCTAAATAAGATACATCAAAAACAATAGAACGAGGTTTTGTAATTGGATTATCTTGTTTAAATGGAACAAAAAAATAATGTTTCCTATTAAATAATTTTCCTATGTTTTCTCCTGCACCTGAAAGACCGTTATTGGTAGATGGAGCAATGACTACAGGTTTTTCACGACGTAATACAGATTTTACAGCCATTGTTGCAGGCCCATCTATTATATCATTTGCTAGTTTTGCAATTGTATTACCTGTTGCTGGTGCAACAACAATTACATCTATCATATCTTTAGGACCTAAAGGTTCAACTTCTTGAATTGTATGAAGAATCTTATTGCCAGTTATGTCTTCTATTTCTTTTATAAAGTCTTGAGCTTTACCAAATTTAGTGTCCATAGTATAACTATTTTCTGACATTATTGGAATTACTGTGGCTTTCATATTGACAATTTTCTTAAGCTCATCTATAGTTTTTCTAAAAGTACAAAATGAGCCAGTAAATACAAAGCCTATCCTCTTCCCTTCTAATTTCACATTAAATCACCTCCCTTTTTATATAATATGAGGGGAGGTGAATTTTTGTCGAATATTCTGTTATTTGATTTCTATTAATTCATAATCTGAATTTCCTAAACCAATTTTTTCTCCATGCTCAATTTGACTTTCCCAGTGAGTATCAGGATGGTTTATATGGAAATTATCTTTTTCTTTTATATTTTGTTTTATATGTTCTCCTAAATTACTATTTTCAAAAGCAGTCTGTTTATTTACTAAATCTGCACAAGCTTTGTCTAGTGCAACCATATCAAAAGATGCAAGCATTCCAATATTTGGAACAATTGGAGCATCATTTTCTGCATGGCAATCACAATTTGGAGAAACATCACATATTAAACTAATATGGAATTGTGGTCTATCTTTTACAACTGCTAATGCATATTCTGCCATTTTTTTATTTAAAATATCTACTGCTTCATCATTTGGTGAATTTATTGCATCAAAATTACAAATACCGATGCATCTACCACAACCAACACATTTTGTATGGTCTATATTTGCTATACCATTTTCATCATATGATATTGCATTATGTGCACATATTTTTATACATCTTTTACATTTTCTACATTTTTCTGATAATACAAGTGGCTTTCCTGCACTATGCATTTCCATTTTTCCAGCTCTTGAGCCACAACCCATTCCTATATTTTTGATTGCTCCTCCAAAGCCAGTTGCTTCGTGTCCTTTAAAATGATTTAATGATATTACTATATCGGCATCCATAATTGCTCTACCTATTTTTGCAGTTTTCACATATTCTTGATTAATCTCTACATATGATTCATCAGTTCCTTTTAAACCATCTGCAATTATTACATGACATCCTGTAGAAAATGGTGTAAATCCATTTAAATATGCTGCATCTATATGGTCTAAGGCATTTTTTCTTCCTCCAACATATAAAGTATTACAATCTGTTAAAAATGGTTTTCCACCCAATTCTTTTACTAAATCTACTATTACTTTAGCATAATTTGGTCTTAAATATGCTAAATTTCCAGGCTCTCCAAAATGAATTTTTATTGCGACATATTTATTTTTAAAATCTATATTTTCAATTCCTGCTTTTTTTGATAATTTTTCTAATTTTTGTAACAAATTATAACCTGGTTTGGCTCTAAAATCTGTAAAATAAACTTTTGATTTTTCCATTCTTAATAGTCCTTTCTATTTTAATAATTCTTCAGCTAATTTTTCCATTTCTGATATATTTTCGTTTTTCATTGCTGATTTAATTGTAATCATATTTTCACAAATTGTTATATCTTTCATCTGTTCAAACATATTTTTCATTAATTTTCCTGAAGCCGGTGCCCATGATCCATTTTCTATTATTGCTACTTTTCTGTTTTGATAGTTTTTAGCTTTTAAATGTAATAAGAAATGTTCCATTGGTGGGAATATTCCCATATTATATGTTGATGAAGCTACAACCATTTTATCATATTTAAATGCATCTTCGACTGCTTCTGCCACATCATCTCTTGCTAAATCAGTTATAGCAACTTTTTTTGCACCTTTTTGTTTTAGAATTTCTGCAATTTTTTTTGCAACTTTTTCAGTATTTCCATGTATTGATGCATATGCTACTAAAACACCCTCTTCTTCTGGTCTATAACTACTCCATATATCATATTTTTCTATATAATAACTTAAGTTTTCATCTAATATTGGGCCATGTAATGGACAAATAATTTGTATATCTAAGTTTTCAGCTTTTTTTAGTAATGTTTGTACATTTGCACCATATTTTCCAACAATATTAAAATAATATCTTCTTGCTTCACATGCCCATTCTTCATCAGTATCTAGTGTTCCAAATTTTCCAAATCCATCAGCACTAAATAAAACTTTTTCAGTCTGTTCATATGACATCATAACTTCTGGCCAATGTACCATTGGAGCAGAGATAAATTGCAATTTGTGTTTTCCTAAATCTAACACATCTCCTTCTTTTACTGTTACTCCTCTTTCCCCTACTTCTATATCAAAAAATTGATTTATCATTTTAAATATTTGTGTATTTCCTACAACTTTCATTTCAGGATATTTGTTCATTAAATTTGCTATATTATCAGAATGGTCTGATTCCATATGTGATACTACTAAATAATCTGGTTTTTTATCTGCTAATACTTTTTCTATATTTTGCATCCACTCATCTGTTTTTCTTGCATCTACTGTATCCATTATAGCTATTTTTTCATCTAATATTATATATGAGTTATAAGATATTCCGTTTGGTGTTGTATATTGATTTTCAAATAAGTCCATTTCTTTATCATTTACACCTACATATATTATTGATTCTGTTACTTTATTTCCTTTCATTTTTACCATCCTTTCTATCAGTAATTTTATTATATTATCTCCATCATGTCAAGAAATATATCTATACAACATACATTAAAACACATAATACATGTAGCATATTTCCGAAAAATACGCATAAATGGAATATAGAATGAACGTATTTATGTTTTTTTCCAACTCCATATAAAATAGCACCAATAGTATAAATAATTCCACCTGCTAAAAGTAAAATAAATCCAGGAATACCTAATAGCATTGGTAATAAGTTACCTTTAATCACTATACACCATCCCATTGCTAGATAACATATCATAGAAAACAATTTATATTTTTTCAAATCAATTGAATTAAGTACAATTCCTAATACTGCAAACCCCCAAATAACACCAAAGATTGTCCAACCTAAAGCTGGCGAATATTCTCTTAAAGTACATAGTGCAAATGGTGTATATGAACCTGCTATTAATACAAATATTGCACAATGGTCAAGTATCTGAAAAACTTTTTTTGATTTTAGCTTTGGACTTAATCCATGATATATACTTGACATTGTATATAAAAATATCATTGATACTCCAAAAATTACTCCACTTACAATTCCATATGGATTACCATGTATTCCTCCAAATACACTACATAATACAATTGTAACAATTCCTGCTACTCCACCTACTATGTGTGAAACCATATTAAAAATTTCTTCTCCTTTTGTATAATTAGGTAATATTCTATCTGATAATTTAGTTCTTTTCATAAATTCTCCTTTCGTTTTTCGACAAAATTTTACATCTAGTATTGAATACTAGATGTAAATATTATAATATATTTTTGGTTAGATGTCTACTGTTTTTTTTAATTTAGGGAAAATTGGGGACAGTCCCCTTTTTTCCTTTTGGGTAATTTGGGGACTGTCCCCAAATTTACCTAATTGCTTCTTCAGCATATTTATTATTAACTATTTTATCATATGGTGCTTTTTTATCTAATTCTCCAGCTTCAGTCATTATTAATTGAAGTTTATCAAAAGCTTCTTCTTTTAATATAGGATTTTCTTTCCAAGCATCAATTTCTTTATATTTTCCAACTGATGTTTCTAATGATTCGATTGTAGTATCAGGGAAAAAATCTTGAATTGCTTCAGCAACTTCTCTTGCAGAATGTTCTTTTACCCATTGTTCACCTTTATAAATCGCATTAGTAAATCCTTGAATAATATCTTCATTATTTTCAATATAACTTTTTTTAGCACAATAAGCTGTATATGGTATTTCGCCTGAAGCTTCTCCTACTGATGCTACTACATATCCTTTTCCTGCATCTTCTGTCATTGAAGCTGTTGGCTCAAATAGAGTAACATATTCAGCTTCTCCTCCTGTAAATGCACCAGCCATTAAGTCAAACTTTATACTATCATCTAATACTAAATCTGTTTGAGGGTTTAATCCATTTTGCTTTAGTACATATTCTAATGTCATATATGGAACTCCTCCCTTTCTACCAGGGATGACAGTTTTACCTTTCAAATCTTGCCAAGAAAAATTATCAGTATCTTCTTTACTTACTAAAAATGAACCATCTTTTTGTGTTAATTGTGCAAATACTTCAACATAATCTTCTTTTCCTTCATTATAAACATATATTGAAGCTTCAGGACCACATAGTCCAATATCACTTTGACCTGCTAATATTGCGGTCATTACTTTGTCTGCGCCTTGACCTGTTGTTATTTCTAACTCTAATCCTTCTTCTTCAAAGAATCCATTTGAAATTGCAACATATTGAGGAGCATAAAAAATTGAACGTGTTACTTCATTTAATTGGATTGTTTGCAATTCTTCATTTTCATTTTTATCATCTTTGACTGAAAAAGCAACTATTCCAATCACTATAATTATTAAAACAACTAATATTGTTATTAATGTTTTTTTCATATCTGAGATTCCTTTCTATTTCACAAACTTTTTTTCTAATAAAACTATGCTTTCGTACATTACAGCTGCTACTATTGCTAGTATTATTACACTTGTCATAACAAGGTCTAATTGGAATACCTGACCACCATATACTATTAGATATCCAAGACCTCCTTTTGAAATTAAGAATTCTCCTGATATTACACCTACTAAAGATAAACCTATATTTACTTTTAATGTATTAAAAAATGTTGGTATATTTGATGGTATTATTATTTTTGTTAATATTTGAAATTTATTTGCATTAAAAGTTTTTGCCATTTTAATTTTTTCTTTATCAGTATTAATAAATCCATTTAAGATATCCAAAATTGTTACAATCAATGAAATTGCTAATGCCATAACAATTATTGCTGGCATTCCTGCTCCTACCCATATTATAATTACAGGACCTAGTGCAACTTTTGGTAAACTGTTTAATATAACTAAAAACGGTTCAGAAACTTTTGAAATAAATGGGGACCACCATAATATAATTGCAATAATAAATCCTAATACAGTTCCTAACCCAAATCCTACAAGTGTTTCAATACAAGTGATTTTTAAATGTTCTAATAAATCATTTGAAGATAAGTTTAAAAATGTTTTTAATATCCTTGATGGTTGGCTTGTAATAAAACTATCTATTTTTCCAGCATTTGCAAGAATTTCCCATAAAGCAATAAATATGATGACTATTGAAACTTGAGTTATTAAAATTTCAAATTTTCTTATTTTAATCTTTTTTAAATATTTTTTTCTTTCTTCTGATAGAATTGGTTTATCTTTTTTCATGTTCATCAAGCTCCTTCCACATTAAATTAAAATATTTACTAAATTCAGGTTTTTCTCTACAATTTAATGGTGTTCTATTTTCCATATTGAAATCGATTTCATGAATATTTTTAACAATTGCAGGTCTTTTTGATAGTACTATAATTCTATCTGACATACTAATTGCTTCTGAAATATCATGTGTAACCATTAATGCTGTAATATCTTCATTTTTTAATATCTTATAAATATCTTCTGTTACCATTAATCTTGTTTGATAATCTAATGCTGAAAAAGCCTCATCTAATAATAAAATATTTGGTCGTATTGCAAGTGTTCTAATTAATGCAACTCTTTGTCTCATACCACCTGATAATTGCATCGGATACTTGTCTTTAAATTCATATAATCCATATTTTTTAAGTAACTCTATTACATAATCTCTGTTTTCTTTAGTGTTAGATTTTTGAATTTCAAGACCTAATAAAACATTATTGAAAATTGTTCTCCATTCTAATAAATTATCTTTTTGCAACATGTACCCTATTTTTCCATTTATGTAAGTTTCTCCTGATGTTTTACTTTCCAGTCCGGCAATTATCGATAATAAGGTAGATTTGCCACATCCGCTTGGTCCTATTATGCTTATATATTCTCCTTCTTTTACATCGAAACTTATGTTTTTTAAAGCTTCGATTTCACCATTTTCTGCTTGATATGTTTTGCATATATTTTTTACTTCTAATATTTTTTTCATGATATCCCTCCAATGTAAATTATCTTAGTATATATTATGTTTGCTTTTATCAAATTGATATAACTACAATTAAAAAAATGAAAATTTATCATATTGGTCAATTTTAAAAGAATTTATTTATATTTAATTTTCTACTTGACATTTACAAACAGTTGTTTTATAATATATGCAGAATTCATAGAGATTGGAAGTGATATTTATGAAAAATGAACTCATAAAAACAGAAATAATAGTAAAATCTACTTCTATAAGAGTTATGAGAGTTAGAGATATAGATTATATTTCTTTAACTGATTTAGCAAAATTTAAGGATAAAGAGAGATTTGATTATATTATTCAAAATTGGCTTAGAAGTAAACACACATTGGAATATGTCGGAACATGGGAATTATTATATAATCCTGATTTTAATTCCACCGAATTCGATGGGTTTAAAAATGAAGCTGGTACACATTCTTTTGTAATGACACCTAAAAGATGGATAAATTCAACAAATGCAATTGGAATAGTATCAAAACAAGGTAGATATAATAGTGGAACTTATGCTCATCCAGATATAGCTTTTGAATTTGCAAGTTGGATAAGTGCTGAATTCAAGTTATATTTAGTTCAAGAATTTGAAAGGCTAAAGCAAAATGAAAGTTATCAAAACAAAATTAATTGGTCCGTTAGACGAGAACTTGCAAAAACAAATTACAGAATACATACTGATAGCATAAAAGAAAATATAATTCCTACACTTACAGAAAAGCAAAAATTATATGCTTATGCAAATGAAGCAGATTTACTAAATGTTGCATTATTTGGTATGACTGCAAAAGAATGGAAAGATAAAAATCCAACTTTAGATGGTAATATGCGAGACTATGCAAATGTTCTTCAGTTAGTAATTTTAAGTAATTTAGAAAATCTTAATGCTGAAATGATAGAACAAGGAATTGAACAAAAAGTAAGACTTGAAAGATTAAATACTATAGCTAAAAAACAATATCAAATTTTACAAAATAATGGTAGTATTAAAAAAATAGAAAATCTAGATAATAATATAAAAAGATTAAAATAACAAAATGGACAGAACTTAAATTTTCTGCCCTTTTATGTAAATTTTTAAATAAGGATGTCCCTATGGTAAAAACTTACAAACCAAATTACTAATTTCTGTAGGATTTTCTATTGGAAGTCCTTCAATTAATCTAGCTTGTGCATATAATATTTTTGTATAATCTTTTAAATCATCTTTATTATTTTCATACAATTTCTTTAATTTCTCAACAATAGGATGATTTTCATTAATCTCAAGAATTGTTTGTGCTTTAACTTTTTGCTCATTTGGCATAGAATTTATAACCTTTTCCATTTTTACTGATAAATCACCTTCACTTGTTAAACACACAGGATGATTTTTCAATTTATGAGTTAGTCTAATTCCATCAACTTCGCTATTTATAGCTTCTTTCATGAAGTCAAACATAGCTTTATTCTCTTCATTAACTTTTTTAAGTTCTTCTTTTTCTTCAGTAGTTTCTAAATCAGTACTATCTGCACACACATTTGCGAATTTCTTTCCTTCATATTCTTGTAAAGTTTGCATTACAAACTCATCAACACTTGCTGGTAAATATAGCATTTCATAACCTTTATCTTTTACAGAATCTACTTGTGGTAATAAATCTATTTTATCTATTGATTCTCCACATGCATAATATATTGAAGTTTGTCCTTCTTTCATTCTTGAAACATATTCGCTTAATGTTACTAATTTCTTTTCTGTTGAAGAATAGAACATTAATAAATCTTTTATTTTATCTTTATCAACTCCGAAATTGTTATAAGTTCCATATTTTAATTGCATTCCAAATATATTGAAGAATTTTTCATAATTTTCCCTATCATTTTTAAGCATATTTTGCAATTCACTTCTGATTTTATTTTCTATATTTTTAGCAATTATTTTTAATTGTCTATCGTGTTGTAACATTTCTCTTGATATGTTTAATGATAAATCTTGACTATCAACAAGTCCTTTTACAAATCCTAAATAGTCTGGCAATAAATCACTACATTTGTCCATTATTAATACACCATTAGAATATAATTGTAATCCTTTTTCATAATCTTGAGAATAGTAATCATAAGGTAAATGTGCAGGAATATATAATAATGCATTATAACTGAATTGACCTTCTACTGATGAATGTATTACTTTTAGTGGTTGTAAGAAATCATTGAATTTTTCAGTATAAAAACTATTGTATTCTTCTTTTGTTACTTTACTTTTTTCTTTTTTCCATATTGGAATCATACTATTTATAGTTTCAGTTCCCATTTTTATTGGATATCTAATATAGTCAGAGTATTTTTTAATTAATTCTTGTAATTTGTAATCTTCCAAAAATTCACTATATTTTTCTTCTTCATTATCTTGTTTTATATGTAAAGTAATTGTAGTTCCAGTATCTTTTTTATCACATGGTTCTATTGTATATCCTTCTACTCCTGATGATTCCCATTTATAACCTTGCTCACTATCAACCGATTTACTTTCTACTGTTACTTTATCACTTACCATAAATGCTGAATAAAATCCAACACCAAATTGTCCAATTATATTTATATCTTCTTTTTGTTCATTTGCTTGTTTAAATGCTAGTGACCCACTTTTTGCAATTGTTCCTAAATTGTTTTCTAATTCTTTATCTGTCATACCACAACCATTATCTTTTATAACAATTTTTCTATTTTCTTTGTCTACCTCTATTTTTATTTCTAATTTTGTACGGTCAACTGTTATATTTTTGTCAGTTAATGAACGATAATATAATTTGTCTATCGCATCACTTGCATTTGAGATTAATTCTCTTAAAAATATTTCTTTGTTTGTATAAATTGAATTTATCATTAAATCTAATAATCTTTTTGATTCTGCTTTAAATTGTTTTGTTCCCATAATAAAAACACTCTCCTTTTCAATTGCTAATTATATATCTTTATTTTAGCAATGTCAAGAAAAGAGTGCTAATTTTCACGAATTTTTCACAATCTTATAATCCCATTATTGCTGTGGCAATCTGGAAATATACCAATATTGAAAATATATCTACTAAAGTTGTAATAAGTGGTGCAGCCATAATAGCTGGATCTAGTTTTAATTTTTTAGCAAGTAATGGCAATAAACAGCCAAGCATTTTTGCTAATGCGACAGTTCCTATTAATGTTAAGCCTATTACTATTGCTAATTGTAAATCTTCATATTGAATTAATATTCTTATACCATTTACAATTGCTAATACAATTCCTACTATAATAGAAACTCTTATTTCTTTCCATAAAACTTTGAATACATCTTTTAATCTAATTTCATCTGTAGCAAGTCCACGAATAATCAAGGTTGAACTTTGCGAACCACAGTTTCCACCAGTTCCCATTATCATAGGAAGAAATGCTACTAGTAGTGGCACTGCTGCAAATGCATTTTCATATTTTGTAATTATCCCACCTGTTATTGCTGATGAAAGCATCAATATTAATAGCCATAAAATTCTACTTTTTGCATGTTTGAATACTGAGGTTTCAAAATATCCATCTTCATTTGGTTGGATAGCTGCCATTTTTTCAAAGTCTTCTGAAACTTCTTCTTGCAATACATTTATTGCATCATCTACTGTTACAATTCCTACAAGTCTATTTTCTGTATCAACTACAGGTAGTGCATAAAAATCATATTTATCAAAAGCTTTTGCAACGTCTTCTTGGTCATCTGTTGTATTTACAGAAATAATGTTTGTCTCCATTATATCTTTTATCACTGTGTCTTTACCTGCTAACAATATATCTTTTATGTTTATTATTCCTTGCAATATTCTCTTAGAATTTAAAACATAGCATGTATGAATTGTTTCTGAATCTGTACCTATATCACGTATTCTTTGTAATGCATCTTCTACAGTCATAGTCTCTTTTAAATCTATAAATTCTGTTGTCATTATACTTCCTGCGCTATCTTCAGGATATTTTAACAACTCATTTATTATTTTCCTATCTGATTTGCTTACTGCTTTTAAAATTTTTGGTACTATATTTGAAGGCATTTCTTCTATTAAGTCTACTGTATCATCCATGAATAATTCATCCATGACATTTCGAAGTTCTGTATCTGTTAAGTCTTGTATTAGTCTTTCTCTTCTGTCTGATTCCATATATGAAAAAGTCATACCAGCTTTTTCTTTTGATAATATTCTAAATACTTTTACTACACTTTCTTTATCTAACTCATCTAAGAGTGCTGATATATCAGCACTCTTCATATCTTTTAATTTATCTTTTAATTCATTAAATTTCTTTTGTTCTAATAATTCTTTTATTTCTTCTAATTCCATTTCTTACCCCCTATATCTTCTCAGAAATGGATATATGTTCTATTCTACCTCTTTTCTCCATAAACCGTGTTTGTTGCAATATGCATACAAGATTGCACCTTTTGAATAGCAGAATTTAGCTTGTGCTTCTTCTCCTGGTTTGAAGTACACAGTTTTTTCTTTATTTCCATCTACTACACATACCCATTCTATATAATGTTCTTCTTCCATTACATGATTTACTTTTACTACTATTTTATTTCCTACTATTTCATAAGTTGGAACATGCTTCTCAACTGCAGCATCAACCGAGTTAGGTTCCAATTCTTGCATTGGTTCATCACAACATTTTATTCCACATCCATTACAATTACAGTCTTGCAATACTTTTACCATTGCTCCACAATGTTTACATTTTTTAATTACTAATTTGTTCATTTTTTATTTCCTCCTTAACTATTAATTCATTTAAGTTTATATATCTGTTAGCTTTTTTATCTTTTTTTAAAATATAGTTTTTTAAGTCTTGAATTTTCTGGTCAGCAATTTTACTATTTTCATTATCTTCAAATTTATATACTAATTTATAATCTAATAATTTATTTTCTTTTTCATTCTCTTGTACTTCAAAGCCACTGAGCAGTTCCTTTTGGTCTATATTGTCTACAATATATTTTAAATATCTTTCTCCAAAATCATCTTGTGTCATATGATTTGCTCTGTATATTGTAAATTCTATTTTATTATATTTCCACTTGGTTGGTTTTACTTTATATATTATTTCCTTATTTCCTGTTTCTCGCGAGAGTTCTTTTAAATTCATATCATATACATCTTCTATTATTCTAACAGGATCAAAATTCTGTAATCCCTCAACATAGTTCAATAATGTTACTATTAGTGCAAGTCCAAGCAAAGTGCAAAATATCAAAAACCATCCAATTATTATTCTTCCTATAGTTTTACTTATTCTAAATGTTAATGTTTTTTTCTTTCCCTTGTGCATATCTCTTGACAGTATTTCTAGTCTTTTTTTGTTTTCTTCTTGTTCATACTGATATTGTTTTATCTTTTGTTCCAATTCTTTTTCATCTTCTGTCATATTTTTCCCCTTTTATAATAAATTTATACTTTTTTACCTATGTAGTAATTTTTCTTACCTCTTTTTATTACTATATATGTATCTTCAATAAACATATCATCTGTTATCATAGTATCTGATGTTTTTTCACCATTAATTGATATCGCTCCACTTGATATAAATTCTCTTGCCTCTCTTTTACTTGAAGCTGCTCCTAATGCAACTAACATATCTACTAATCCAACATTACTTTGAACTTCTTTAATATCTTGTTCATTAAATAAGTCTTTTATGTCTTGTTTTGACATTTCTTTAAATTTATTGTTAAATAGGTTTTCTGCTAATTTTTCTGCTTTTTCGTATTCTTCTTTTCCATGTAAAAATGTTATTATTTCTCTTGCTAATGCTTTATGCGCTTCTCTTAATTCAGGGTGTTCATTATTTTTCTTTTCTAATTCTTCTATTTCTTCTTTTGATAAGAATGTATATATTTTTAAATAATCTATTACCATTGAATCTTCTACATTTACAAAGAATTGGTACAATTTATAACTTGATGTTTTTTCTTTATTTAACCATAATGCATTTCCTTCACTTTTTCCGAACTTTTTGCCTTGAGAGTCTGTTACAAGTGGCATTGTAAATCCATATACTTCATCACCTGTTGATCTTCTTATCAAATCTATTCCAGCTGTAATATTTCCCCATTGATCTGATCCCGCACATTGTAAATCTACATTTTTATGTTCATGTAAATATTTGAAGTCTAATGCTTGTAATATCATATATGAAAATTCTGTATATGTTATTCCTGATTCTAATCTTCTTCTTATTATGTCTTTGTCTAACATATAATTTACATTAAAGTATTTTCCATAATCTCTTAAAAAGTCTATTACATTTATATCTTTATACCAATCATTATTATTTACTACTTCAAATCCAAATATATCTTCTACTTGTTTTTTTAATGCTTCAAAGTTTTTTCTAACTTCTTCTTTGCTTATCATTGCTCTTTCTGTTGTAGGTCTTGGATCTCCTATCATTCCTGTTCCACCACCTACTAATAGTATTGGATGATGACCAGCGTCTTTTAATCTTTTTGATATTAAAAAACTTGATAAGTGTCCTACATGCAAACTGTCTGCTGTTGGGTCAGTTCCTATATAAAAACTCATTCCACCTTTATTTAATTTTTCTTCTAATTCTGGACTTGATATATCTTTTATTAGTCCTCTCCATTTTAATTCTTCTACTAGTGTCATGCTTATTTCCCCCTTTTTGCGCTTTTATTATACTACTTTTTTTGTTTTTTTTCAATACTTCAATTTCTATTTGTAATTAAAAATGTAGGTATTCCTGATGAATATGGTGCTATATCATAGTGTTGAAAATATATTACAACTCCATTTGGAGTTAAATAAAAACTCTTAGGATTAAAAGTATTTATCATTAAATTACATGCATCTTCAAAATAAATTTCTGGATTTTGAGATATCTGTTTGCTTATTGATTTTAATATATCTAAAATAAAATATGGATTTCCTCTATATAGTTCATATAATTCAATTGTTTTATTAAATCTAAAATTCCACGTTTGAGAAGCTCTTACAGTATTTCCATGTGCACCACCAGTATAAATATACTCATCTGTATATAGACTTAAAATATGACCAGAATTTAATGTTATTTCATATTTTCTATATACTTCATACATTCTTTGTGGATATCCGTTTTCTTTATTGAATTTATATAGTTCTACACTATCATTATATAATTCATTTTCTGCACGCTTTTTTAACTTAAGTGCTAAACTTTCATTATATGTATTAAACTTGAATTCTCCTACTTTGTTATTATTTATAATTATTGTAGGATATTCAATATGATATTTTAATACTACTGTATTGTCATAAGTTAATTCTTTTTCTAAAATATTATTTTTGATTTTTAACATATAATCCTCCCACAATAATCTTATGCACGTGGGAGGATAAATTACACTTCTTTTTTATAAGCATCAATAACTCTTTTTTCTAAATCCTCAATTCTGTCTACTTTTTCTAATCCTTCATCTGGATAAATTGGTTTTAATATTTTGGCATGTATACATTTTTTTCTTTTGTATAATGCAAATATTCCTGTAGGTTCTACAAATTGATATACTATTGGCACTATTGGACAATTTGATTCTACAGCAATTTTAAAAGCTCCTTTTTTGAATGGTCTTATTTTTTCATAATATGGCCATAATGAACCTTCTGGATACATATGAACTGTTTTTCCTTCTTGTAATGCTTTTACAATATTTTCCAAAAATTGTTTCATATGTTTTGGTTGTTTTGGTATTGGTATTGCATATAACAATTTTATTAAATGACGTATAAATGGTATCTGAAAGTTTGATGCAAGTGTTGGGAAATATACTCTTTCAGGAAAATTTATTAAGCCATTCATTGTACAATCCATTGGATGTACATGATTTGAAATTGTTACTTTTCCTCCTGATACTTTTCTTAAATTATCTATACCTTCTATGTCAAATCCAAATAATGCTCTATTTAATATCCATAGAATTGGTGTTGCTACTATAAATAATAGATCTGATATTGTATTAAATATTTTGTTATCATTTATATATTTATAATTATCTTTTATTTCGAATTTTAAAGGTTCCCACATGCGAAATATTTGTTCGTCACCTTTTAAATCTAATTCTAATTCATTATAATTAAACTCTTTCATTTATTTCCTCTCTGAACATTTCTTCAATTTGTTCCATACTTTTTTCTATACTGTATTTTTTCGCATTTTCTGCATATTGTTTTTCCATTTGTTCTCTTTCTTTTTTATTATCTAACCAGTATTCAATTTTTTCTGCTAATTCTTTACTATTTCCTGCTTCAAATGTACTTCTTTCATCAAGTGCAAATTGACTTGTTGCTGATTTGTTACTTTTTGCAATTATTGGAACTAATCCTGTTGCAATTGCTTCTATACATGATATTGCTTCTATTTCTGCATCAGAAGTATGTATATATAAATCAGTATATGCTAAAATTTCTTGTAATTGCTCTTTTGGGCAGAATTTAAATATTGGTTTATTTTTTAGTGTTTCTCCTAATTTTTCATATGCTTTTTGCTTTGGTCCTTTTCCTGCAAATATTAATTGTATTTTATCAGCATATTTAGTTTGTTTTACTGCTTCTATTAATACATCTTGTCTTTTTTCTCCTGATAATCTTCCTACCATTGTTAATACTATTTTGTCTTTTAATTCTTCTGGTTTTGCTTCTTTTCTATATTTCCAATCAGGTTCTATTCCATTTGATATTACATGTAATTTTGCTTTATATCCATGTTTTTTTAATTCATCAGCAATGAATTTGCTTGGACAATGTATATGATTAAATTCATCAAAAAATACTTTTTTAAATAATGTGTATAGTGTATCATTTACTTTTTCTTTTTTACCTAAACCAATTGTATATGTTATATTTTCTGGTTGTACATGAAATGCGGATGTCATTGGTTTATTCATTTCTTTTGCTATTTTCATTCCTTTTATTGATAACCAAAATGGCATATAAAAATGTACAACTTCTGCCCACTCTATAGCCTCTCTTAATTTTTCCTCATCTGCTTTTGCAAATTCCATTCCTTGTGATGTTACTATTTTATTTACTATTGGTACTAATTTTATTTTTTCTACTGAGTATTTTCCTTCTTCTTCTTTTCCTGTTCCTATTACTCTTACTTCATGTCCTCTTTTTCTTAAATTTAATACAAATCTTCTTGCTGAAATTGTTGTTCCATTATTTGCTCCATCATATTGGTCTATTACTATTAATATTTTCATTTTTACCTCTTCTTTTTTCATTTTCTATTATATTTTAACATATTTTTTTCATTTCGTATAGATTTTTTTTAATATTACAAAAAATAAAGATCACATCTGTGTGAAGTGACCTTTCTATTTTAAATCTTTAATAGCATCTGTAGTAATTTTATCTTTATCAAAAATACTAATAATAAAAAGTGCAAGAACAGTAAGTCCAAAAGTAATACCATAAATAAGAAGACTAATCTTTAGGTTTCCTTCTGAAAAATATTGTCCAACAATAGTAGAAGAAATAACAGAAGGTAACCTACAGAAAGTTGAAATTAGAATAAAATGTAATGGTTTAATTGGAAGTAATCCACCAATATAAACAAGAATATCTTTAGGAACACCAGTTATCGCAAAAAGAATTGCCAAAATATATTCAAGTTTTTTTGGATTTTTAAAAATTTTACTATTTTCTATTTTGTCAATTCTTTCTTTTTTAAAAGAATGATACACAAATTTTTTACCATATTTCCTAACAAGTAAAAACAAAATTGTTGTAGTTAAAAAAACAGAAAATAGAATAAAAATTGTTCCACCAACTGATCCATAACACATTCCTGCAAGAATTTCTAGTGGCTCACCAGGTAATACCACTAGAAATATTTGTGCTACTTGCAAACCAAGTAAAGTTAAAAATCCATATATCCCAGAACTTTCTATTCTTTCTTTAAAATCTGCTTGTCCTTCTGGAGTATTTAAATTCTTCATTACAGGAAACAAATACGCAATTAGTCCAATTAATATAATTATTGTAATTACCAATACTATTGTTTTTATAATTTTTATTTTTTTATTACTACTCATTTTATTCCTTTCTAAACGATGTCAAATATAAGTTCTACTTTAAACAAATCACCATCTAATTTCAAATTAAACTTCCCGTTTTGCAATTCTGTTAGGTTTTGTGCTATTGATAATCCTAATCCACTTCCCTCTGTATTTCTTGATTTATCTCCTCTAACAAATCTTTGCATTAATTCATCAGCTGATATGTTTAGCCTATCTTCTGAAATATTTTTAATTTCAATTATCACATTAGGTAAATTTGGGGACAGTCCCGTTTTTTCCTTTTGGGAAATTTGGGGACAGACCTTTAAGTCTATATACACTCTTGAATTATTTTGAGCATATTTTGCAATATTAATAAATAAGTTTTCTATAACCCTATACATATATCTGCTATCAGCCATAATATTTATTTCCGCTTCTTTAGAATCTACTATAATATCTAAATTATTCTTTTTAAACTTATCAGCAAATTCGCCAATAGCTTGATTTATTAATTCAACTATATTTATTTTTTCCAAATTCAAAGAAATATTACCTGTTGAAACTTTTGATGCTTCGATTAAGTCTTCTGTTAGTTTTTTTAGTCTTTGTGATTTATTATCTAATATTTCTATATATTCTTTAGCTTTTTCATTTTCTATTTTTTCTTTTTTCAATAAATCTACATAGTTAATTATTGAAGTTAATGGTGTTTTTATGTCATGAGAAACATTTGTAATCAATTCTGCTTTTAATCTTTCGCTTTTCATTCTGTCTTGAACTGCATTTTCAATTCCTTCTGAAACATCATTTATATAATTTACTGTATCTCTAAATTCTGGTATATAATCATTACTATTAAGTTTTTCTTGATTATTACCATTATTTATATTTTTTAATTTATTTTCTATCTCAGCATATTGTTTCCCTATTTTTAATGTTTTATATACCATAAATGCAAACAAAGCACCACTTAAAACAAATGTTAAAAAACTAATTCTAAATGCTAATAGCAAAAATATCATAATTCCTGCGACTACTATCCAAGAAGCAAGTATTTTAGTTTTTAAACTACTAGAATATCTTATATTTCCTTTAATTTTTTCATATTCTTGTTTTACAAAAATACACAATTTACCAATTAAAGTCGTTTTCCAAAACATTTTTGCTTTTATACGTTTAATCATAGTATGTAAAGTTATCATTGTCAATATATAAAATACAAAATATACTGTTATTAGTACAGATATTATTAAATTTATTTGTGTTTCTGTAAAATCAAGTATACTTAATAATGCAATAGGCAAACATGCTATCATCATATACATAAAAAATATAATTTCTAATGGTATTCTATCAAAATCATTTAATGAAATTCCTTTTACACCTTTTTTATGTCCAATTGCTATAATTAAATATAATATTATTAATAAAATAAATACTGCAGAAATAGGTATTATTGTATATATGTAATTTTCATAAGGTTCTAATTGTTTTAATATATTTGCGATTGCTACAATATCAAAACTTCCATCAAATTCTTCTACATATGAACTATAAATTTCGAAATTATTAATTGATGTTGTTGTATATTCTCCTGTTGTTAAATCATATATATTCTTTTCGAACAGATAATAATATCGTAGCCCTATTGATTGTATGATTTCTGAATTTGTTTGAATTTGCCCATCTATAATATTTAAGTATTTTTTATTTGTGTTTTGTCCTATATAATCTTTTATTTCTTGTATTGAACTAGTGTTTGATGTTAAATCTACATTTGTTAATGCTTTATTATCATAGATTACTAAAAAGTATTTTTCTTTAATATCTACAGTATCGTTTTCTGTATAATATATAGTTGTTGAACCATCTTCTATACTTTCAGAAATTGAAATTTTATCATTAACTAATCTTTTGGCATTATTTGCTATTTCATTCATATATATTCTTACAAAATCTTCTGATTGAAAATATTTTTCTTCATTGTAATATATAGAATCTTTTGTTGTTATATATATTATTGAAACAATAAGTGTTACTATTAATATTGGTAATAATATATGACATATGATTTTTAGTAATCTATTTTCTCTCATTTCTACGTCCTCCATTATTCTTCAAAATTTTCTATCTTATATCCTACTCCCCATATAACTTTTAAATATTTTGGTTCTTTTGGATTTATTTCAATCTTTTCTCTTATATGTCTTATATGTACTGCTATAATATTTTCTGCTGCAAAGCTTTCTTCTTCCCATACATTTGTATAAATTTCTTCTATTGAAAATACTTTTCCTTTGTTTTTTGTTAAAAATTTTAATATATTATATTCTGTTGGAGTTAATTTTACTGAATTTCCTTCTACTGTTACTTTTTTTAGGTCATCATTTATAATAAGTTCTCCGCTTTTTATTATTCCGCTTCCTTGTGCTTCTTGTATTGTTCCAAATTGTGTATATCTTCTTATTAATGCATTAACTCTAGCTATTAATTCTACTGGATTAAATGGTTTTGTTACATAATCATCAGCACCACAATTTAATCCATTTATTTTATCAATATCTTCTGATTTAGCTGATAGCATTATTACTGGTATTTTCTTGTCTTTTCTTATTTCTTCTAATGTTTCTAATCCATCTTTATTTGGCATCATTATATCTAATATTACAAGTTGTATATCATTTTCTTTTAATATTTTTAATGCCTCATTTCCATCATATGCTTTGAATATTTTATAATTTTCTTTTCCTAAATATATTTCGATTGCTTTTACTATTTCTTTGTCATCATCTACTGCTAATATATTGTACATTTTTTGTTTCCTCCCTTTTATGTTTCTATTATACCAAATTTTTATTAAGAAATAATAGAGAATTTATTAAATTTTTCTTAAATTTTGACATTTTTATAAAGGCCACAATCTTGTTGTGACCTTTTTCTTTATATATTGTCTTTCCTAATTGTTTCAATTATATTTTGTTTATTTATTTTACTTAGTGAATATCTCATAATAATTCCAACAATAACCATTATAAATACTACTGCAATTAATATAGGTACTACTGGGAAAGCATATTTTATTGCACTTGTAGCTTCAGAGCCAGCTCCTACCCTGAAAATCCAATAAGATAATCCAATTCCAAGTGCACAACCTATTAGTAAAGATTTTACACCATAAAAGATACTTTCTAAATTAATCATTCTATTAAATTCTTTTTTAGTCATACCAATTGATTTTAACATTGCAAATTCTTTACTTCTTAAATTCATATTTGTTGTAATTGTGTTAAATATATTTGTTACACCAATTAATGTTATAACTGTTATAAATCCATATAAGAAAATTGATATCAATAATATTACTCTTTTATTACTATCTATTTCTTCTTGATAATTTGTAAGAGATAATTTATAATTTTTATTTTCTTGTTCATCATATTCTTTTTCTATATTTTGACATAATTGATAAGGGTCTTCTGAATATATTTGTAAACCATAATTATTATAGTTATTTCCTAATTTTTCTACTAATTTATCACTTATAATAAATGTTCCTAAATTACTATAAGTATTTCCCATTCCAAATGGCAATTCTTCTGTAACTTTTAAGACAGGTAAAGTAAATTCTTCTCCAGTTTCTTCGACTCCATCTAGTTCTCTACTCTTTTTATAATCATCTGTATAGTATTTTTCTATATCTGATGATTTTCCGAATATATTTCTAACTATTGAATATTTTTCTATATTATGCTTTTCTATAAGTTCTTTGTAATCTTGATATATTTCATCACTATAATCTTTATTTTCATTTGAATATCTTAAGCTTACATTATAATCTTGGTCTTGATAATATATTCCTGTCATGTCAATCATATATTCCATAAATGATGATAATGCTATGAATATTGTTATACTCACAACTAAAGATATAACAGTTGTTCTATATTTCTTTTTATTTCTTTTTAAATTCTTATATGCAATATCTCCACCAATTCCAAAAATCTTTTTTATTATCTTTGGAGATTTTACTTTTTTAGATTTTATTTTTATATCTTCATTACTTCTTATTGCTTCAATAGGTGAAACTTTGCTTGCTTTTCTTGCTGAAAATATACATGATAAATATATTGTAATAAATCCAAGTACGACACTTAAAAGTATAGCTGATAGTGGCATTTTGAATACAAAAGTGATATCACCTGAAAATATTTCACTTCCTATTAAAAGTGTAGTTACTTTTATTAATATAAATGTTGCCAAAATACCAAAAAGTATTCCAATTGGTACTGCAATTAAACCTAATATCATTCCTTCAAATAATACATTTTTCTTAATTTGTTTTTTTGTTGCTCCTATACTTGCAAGCATTCCGTATTGTTTCATCTTTTCTGTTATAGAAATTGCAAAACTGTTTCTTATTACAAATACACTTGATACTATTATTATTCCAATTACAATTGCAACTAAATTGTACATTACTTGTAATGCTTGTTCTGATTTTGTTACTCCTGACCATCTCATTAATTCGTCATTTACATGAGTACTTATATAATCATCTGAAGTTCCATCTAAATATGCAGTTTGCTTACTGATTTCTTCTGTTACTTTATAAGTATTATTTATATTTTCATAAGTTACTGAAATGTTAGCATTTTCTCTTATTTCATCTAATAACGTTATTATTGTAAATCCAGGTGCACTATATTCTTCTATTTCCATATTTGGTCTTTCGATTTTCCCTACTATTGTATATTCTTTTGTAAACATTTTTTCTAAGTGTTCTTCTACATAATCATCATCAAATTCTGCATCTTCTGGATTATTATATGGATTATTTTGATTTAATTCATATCCATCTGCTATTCTTTTGCTTATATCTAATGTTATTTTATCTCCAACATTGTAATTTACTCCACCATTTATTTCAATGTAATCTGAGATAATTATTTCATTATTATTTTCAGGCATTCTTCCTTCTATTAATTTTAATCCATAATTATTTAATGCTGTTTTATCAAATTCCATCAAATGCAAATATGGTTTATATTTATTTTTGCTTCCCTCTAATTTTGCATATCCCACATCTTGTGTTATAAAATAACTTTCTACATTTCTATTTTGCATTATATATTTCTGCTCTTCTTTTTTTACATTAAAAAATGTTGCATGATAAGTTCCATCTGATAGTTTTGCATGTTCAATTAATGTTGCTTGAAAACTTGAAAATACACCTGCAACTGCACATATTAATGCTGTTGATAATATTATTCCTATTATTGTAACAGCTGTTCTCTTTTTATTTAATTTCAAACTTTTTATTGTAAATTTATTTAATATATTCAATTTTGTCTCCTCCTTTCCTTTAGTTTTTTTCATCTTTTATAATTCTTCCATCATCTATTGTTATTACTCTATCTGCTTCTAATGCAATTTTTTCATCATGTGTTATAACTATTACTGTTTGATTATATTTTTTATTTGATAATTTTAATAGTGAAATTATTTCTTCTGAAGCTTTACTATCTAAGTTTCCTGTTGGTTCATCTGCAAGCATTATTGCAGGACTATTTATTATTGCTCTTCCTATTGATACTCTTTGTTGTTGACCTCCTGACAATTCATTTGGTAAATGTTTTCTTCTATTTTCTAGTTTTAATGTTTTTAATAATTCTTCTAATTTGTTTTTATCTACTTCTTTACCATCTAATTCACATGGTAATGTGATATTTTCTTCTACATTTAGTATTGGTATTAAATTATAAAATTGATATATTAACCCTACTTGCCTTCTTCTGAATATTGCTAAATTTTCATCATTTAATGTGTATATATCTTTTCCATCAATAAATACTTTTCCGCTTGTTGGTCTATCTACTCCTCCTAATAAATGTAGCAATGTTGATTTACCACTTCCTGATGCTCCTACTATTGCCAAAAATTCACCTTTTTCTACTGAAAATGATATTCCATCTACTGCTCTTACCTCATTTTCTCCCTTTCCATAGATTTTAGTTAAATTTTCTACTCTTAAAATTTCCATATTTCCTTTTCTCCTATTTTTAAATTTAGGTTTTAACAGGCTCTACCTATAACCTGATTATATATTACTTTTTTAAAGTGACTATTAAGTGACAAAATAAAAAAGCAAAGAATTTTTATTTTCTTTGCTCTTTTAAATTTATACAAGCCCCATTTTGTTAGGTTGTAACATTGTAGATATATCTTGTAATCTTAAAAATTTCTTCTTTTTGTATTTCTTCAATAATCCTTGATATTCAAGATGTAATCCCTCAATATCCTTAAAATTTTCAGGTCTAATAATAGCTGGTAAATGATTAGTTGGAACTCCAGAAAATCTTAGTACATGTCTTACAAACTCTGCACAGTAGAACGAATTTTTTCTTCGTACTTGCTTATTTATACTTACAAAAAACAATCCAATTACATTAAACCTATATTTTTCTTTATTTGTATTAAAATAATTTATTCTTTGTTTTATTTTTTCATATTGTTCATCTTCTACAAAAAATGAATACACATTTGCTCGAGTTTTTTTAAACCTTTTAAAAGTTCCCTTATTTAATTCTTCGTGTACAAATCCTCCCCAAAATGGATTATATGGATTAAGTCTTCCAAAACTATACATTTGTGTCAAATCAGCATCTAATGCAATAGATATATGTGAAAATTCATCCTTTGTATATGATTTAATTATATTTGATAATACTGTACCTGTATGTGACAAGATTATATAAATTTTTTTCATTTTATCCCCTCATTTCTTCATTTATGTTTCTTTCAAACTGCACAACAGTTGCTATAAAATAAATTCCATAAACTATGAATATTAATCCTAATACAACTGCTATATTTAATAATATTTCCTCAATTGTTATTCCCACTAAAAATATATTTCCTATAAATAATGTAGCTGGAATACTTATAATTACTGGTATTAACATTGGCAGAGCAAAGTATATGAATAGTTGTTTAAATATCATTTTATTTAATTTAGAATCTTCTACTCCTAATTTTTTTAATAATTGATATCTATATTTATATTTTTCTGAATCACTTAGTTGTTGTATTGCAAGTATTGTTGCTGAAGTTATTGAAAATACAAGTGCTATATAAAATGCTAGAAATGATATTATAGTGTAAAAAGATTTTGACTCACTCATTCTCTTTCCTCTAGTTTTTACATTTGCCAAGTTTCTTTCATAACTATATTCATATTCTTCCCCATCTATTTCTTCTACTTTAGGTATTTCTTCTGTTGGAATTAAAGCTCTTAAATCTTCATAGAATTCTTCATTTGTTGGTTCTTCTGTTTGAACTACTAATTTATATGGAAAATCATAAGCTTCTTCTTCGCCTACTTCAGTACAATTTAATTGTTCTAATACTTCATCTGTAACAGCTATCATATAAATATAGCTATTAAATCCTGATGATTGTGCAAAATCTTCTCCTCTTACTTCTTTTATTTTAAATTGTTTATTATTTATTGTTAAAGTATTATTTTCTTCAATATATTTTTCGAAATTTTTTTGTACTGTACTTATACATTGTACTATAATTTCATCATCTTGTAAAGTTACATTTTCGTAACCTAAAATTTCTCTTAATTTATTATAATCAGAAAGCTTCATAACATCGTCTTCTGAGTACCATTTTCCGCCCTCAAACGCACTACCTGTTAAGCCTGCTATAATTCCTGTTTCTGGAACATAATATGTTCTATATTCATACATTTCTTTAACTTTTGCATTTTTCTCAATATATTCTTTATATCTTGAGAAATCCCCATCAAGACTACTAATCATTATTTCATAAGTATATCCCATGTCAATTTCATTATTTAACATTCCATTCATTAACATTGCGACATCACAACCTATTATAACAATTGTAAATATTACTGCTAATGTTCCCATTGTGACACTCATTGTATTGATTTTTGATGTTAAATTTCTAAATATAAACATATTATTTTTCTGATATTTTCTATTTTTATTTTCTAAATATCTTTTTATTATAAAACTTGAAATGCTTATATAAAATAAATATATTCCTATTATTAATGTTATTATAGCAATTAAAACTAAATTACCTGAAATTGTATTTCCATCTCTAAATGTATGTTTTGTCAATGCTAGTGCTATTATAAAAAGTATTATAGAAATACAAAAGATTATTACATTTCCTTTACTCTTTTTTACTAATTGATTTTCATTTTGTTTTTCTGCATATAATAAGTCATGTATTTTTGTTTTTCTAATCTTTCTTCTGTTATTTATTAATGCAACTAAAAATATTGCTCCAAAATATACTACTGTTAATCCAACTGCATTTAAATTAAAATCTATCTGTATTTTATATGGTTGATTAAATATATTCATTATTACTGATGTTAATAATTGATACAGTAATGTTCCTACTGCAATTCCTACTAGTAGTGCTGTAATTCCTATGAATACATTTTCTAATATAAATATATTTGAAATATCTTTTTTCTCAATTCCTAATATTTGATATGTTCCAAATTCTTTACTTCTTTTTTCTAACATAAATTTCATTGTGTAATTTACAAGCCATGCTATTACTAGTACTACTATAACACTTACAACAACTATACTTGTATTAAAATATTTCATCATTTCTGATAATTCTTGTATGTCTTTTGAAAAAGCTATTGAATTGAAACTAAATATTAAGGCTACTGATATTACTATTGTTATAAAATATATTATATAATCTTTTGCCTGTCTTTTTGCATTTCTTAAAGATAATTTACCTAACATCTCTAACATCACCCCCAAGAAGTGCTAAAACATCTAGTATTTCATTATAAAATTGTTTTCTTGTTTTTTCTCCTTTGACAGCTTCATTAAAGATTTTTCCATCTTTTATAAAAATAATTCTATCACAATAACTAGCTGAAAATGTATCATGTGTTACCATTAAAATAGTTGCCCCCATCTGTTTGTTCATTTCTTCCATTAAATTTAATAAATCATTTGCTGATTTGGAATCTAATGCACCTGTTGGCTCATCTGCAAGTATTATACTTGGTTCACTTACTATTGCTCTTGCACATGCACATCTCTGTTTTTGACCTCCTGATACTTGATATGGATATTTTTTTAATATTTCTTTTATTCCTAATTTTTCTGATATTTGCTCTACTTTTTTGTCTATTTCGTTAGCATTTTTTTGATTTATTGTTAATGTTAATGCTATATTTTCTTCAATTGTTAATGTGTCTAACAAGTTGAAATCTTGGAATATAAATCCTAATTTTTCTCTTCTAAATTTTGCTATGTCTTTTTCTTTTATTTCAGTGATATCTTCATTTTCTAAGTATATATGACCTGCACTTACATTATCTATTGTAGATATACAATTTAATAATGTTGTTTTACCACTTCCACTTGCTCCCATTATTCCTATGAATTCACCTTTTTCTACTGTAAAACTTATATCATCAATTGCTTTTGTTATATTATCTTTATTTCCATAATATTTTTGGATGTTCTCCACTTTTAATATTTCTTTCAAATTTACCACTCCTTTTTGTTTTTGATAAATTTATTATACTCTCCTATTTGTTGTTTTTGTATCAAGTTTTCTTACATTTATCTTACAATTTAGTAAGGAAAATTTGGGGTCTGTCCCTTTTTTTCCTTTTGGGTAATTTGGGGACAGTCCCCTTTTTTCCCTTTTGGCAATTTGGGGACTGTCCCCAAATTACCCTAATTGCCCTAAAATATTATTGTAACTGTGGTAAATTCATTTATTTTAGAATTGATTTCAATTTCAACTCCTATTTTTTGACATAGATTTTTACATAAGTAAAGACCTATTCCTGTAGATTTTTTACCTGTTATTCTTCCATTAGTTCCAGTAAATCCTTTATTAAAAACTCTCTTTATTTCACTTTGTTTAATTCCAATCCCATTATCCTCTATATATAAATAAGTCTTATTCTTGTCTTTTTGAGAATAAATTTTTATTTGTGCATTTTCTTCTTTTTTGTATTTTATAGCATTTATTACTATTTGATTTATTATAAACTCTAACCACTTCTCATCACTATAGACAGAGCCTAAGTTATCATCAATATCTAATTTTATATTTTCTTGAATTAATAGATTTTTATTTTTACTTATTACATTATTTACAATTGATTGTAAATCTGTTTCTTTTATGAGATAATCATTTGCAACTTGTTCTTGTCTTGCATAAAATAAAGCTTGTTCTACATAGTTGTTTATTTCTTGTAAATATGTATTTGCTTTTCTTGTTAAATCTGATTTATTATTTTCATATAGTAACATACTTGATGTTATTGGTATTTTTATCTCATGTACCCAACTTTCTATATATTCCTTATATTCTTTTTGACTTCTTTCTAATTTGGCTACTTCTTCTATCATTGATTTATTTGATTTTTTTAGTAATTTATAAAATTCAGCATAATCTATTTTATAAGGTTTTTCCATTACTTCTGCTAGTAAATATTTTTTATCAAGTCCTTCAATTATTTTTTCTAGTTTCTTAAAATATTTTTTCTTTTGATAAAAATCTTGGAACAAAATAGCTAATAATAGTAATGTTGTTATAAATATTATTAAAAATATTTCTTCTATTCCATTTCCTAGTGCTCTTAAATATGTAAATAATAATATGGTATATATAACATATATTAAAATGTAATTTATTTTTTGTAATATATATTTGTGAAATTCCATTATTTTTCCTTCCTATTAAATCTTATATCCTTGACCTCTTTTGGTTTCAATTAAGTTTTCTATTCCTATTTCTGCTAGTTTTTCTCTTATTCTTGTAATGTTTACACTTAATGTATTATCATCTATATACATTTGGTTATCCCACATATATTCTACAATATCTAGTCTTTGAACAATTTTTCCTGCATTTTGAAACAAGTAGTATAATATTTTAAATTCATTTCTTGTAAGTTCTATTTCTTTATCTTGATATTTTACTAAACCTGATAATATTTCTAGTTTGATTCCTTTATATTCTATTTCGTTTTGTTCTTTTTGCTCTGGATATGCTCTTTTTAATATTTTACTTATTCGTGTAAGTAATACTGGTATATTGTATGGTTTTTCTATATAATCATCTCCGCCTACTGTTAATCCATTTAATTCATCTAATGCACTGTTTTTACTTGTTACAAATATTATTGGCGTTTCTATTTCTGCTCTTATTTTTGTACATATTTCATATCCATTTTTTCCTGGCAAGTTTACATCTAATAATATCAAATGTGGTTTGATTTCTATTACTTGATTTGCTACATTTTCAAATTTAGTTATTTTTTCTACTTCATATCCTGCATTTTTTAATAGTATTTCTAATTCTTCTCTTATTTCTTGTTCATCTTCTATTATTAATATTTTGTATTTCATTTTTCTTCCTCACTTTTCGTTTTTTATTATAACATATTTTTTACCAATTTTTTCGTTTTTAATAATATCTTAATATTTTTCCCATAAATATACCCAATAGAAATTTCCTATTGGGCTAGTTTTTCTATATTTCCTATTAAATATAATGGTATATTTATTAGCCATTCTTCCTTTTTAAAGTTTGACATTGAAGTTCTTACATTTATTTTTGTATTATATTTTTGTACAAAGCTTTTTAAACTCTTAGATTGTAAATTTTCACTTGATTTTACTTCAATTGGAATATTATTTCTTCCAATTTGTATAATATAGTCAACTTCTGATGTTCCTTTTTCTGAAGACCAATAAAATACTGGTGAATCTACATTTGTTTTTAATTCTGTTAAAACATATTGTTCTGTTAATGCTCCTTTAAATTCTACAAATATGTCATTTCCTTCTATTATTGTTTTTGCATCTAGTTTTGCCATAGCACATAATAATCCTACATCTAATAAATATAATTTGAATGCATTGAAATCTTGATATGCTGATAATGGTATTTTACAGTCATTTACTCTATTTACTTGATAAATTAATCCACAGTCTATAAGCCATGATAAAGCCAATTCATATTCTCTCGCTCTTGCCCCTTCTTTTACTAGGCCATATATAAATTTTTTATTTTCTTTTGCTAATTGTGTAGGAATATTATTCCAAAGTTGTCTTATTCTTGGCACTACATTATTTGGTGCATGCTTAGAGAAATCCTGTTCATATGCTTGTAATAGTAATTCTTGTTTTTTTCTAACTTCTTTAAAATCTTTATTTTTTATATATGTTTCTACTACTTCTGGCATTCCTCCTATATACATATATTGTTTCAAATATATTTTTAATTTATCTGAAAACACTGTTATTAAATCTATATCATTTTTATTAATTAAATCTATTAAATCATCTTCTCCTAAAGCTTTTAGAAATTCTTTAAAATTAAGAGGATATAAATCAAGAAAATCTACTTTTCCTACTGGAAAAGATGTTCCTTGATGCATTGCAACTCCTAATAAAGAACCTGCAGTTACTATATGATATTGATTTGCATTTTCATAAAAATATTTTAATGATGTTACTGCTTTAGGACATTCTTGGATTTCATCAAAAATTATCAGTGTATTTTCTGCTTCTATATTTACTCCTGATTCTATTTTTAATCCTTGTATTATTCTTTCTATATCAAAATCTCCTGAAAATAATTGTTCCATTCTACTATTATCATCAAAATTTATATATGCACATTTTTCATAATTTTTTTCTCCAAATTCTTTCATTAACCATGTTTTTCCTACTTGTCTGGCTCCTCTTATTATTAGAGGTTTTCTATCAACTGAATTTTTCCATTGTTTTAATTCTTCTATTTTATATCTATACATTTATATCACCTCTTTTTTACTATATATTAATTATATAATAAAAAAACACAAAAGTCAAACGACTTTTGTGATTATTTACACATTTTTCAAAGGACTTTTGTGTGAAACTTACACATTTTTCGAATGACTTTTGTCCCTTTATATTGTTAATTCATTATTTTTACAATCAACAACAACTGTTGTATTAGGTAAAATCTCTTGTGTTAAGATTTTTCTAGCAATTAATGTTTCAAGTTTCTTTTGAACAAATCTTTTTAAAGGTCTTGCACCATATACTTCATCATAACCATTGTCTATTAAATAATCTTTTGCTGATTGAGTTAATTCTAGTTTGATGTTTTTATCTACTAAACGTTTTTGTAAATCTTCAATTAATAAATCTAATATTTTTGAAATTTCATTTTTACGAAGCGGTTTATAAAATACTATTTCATCTAATCTGTTTAAAAATTCTGGTCTAAAACTTTGTTTTAAAAGTGTTGAAACATTTTCTTTAGCTTCTTCTGAGATTTCTCCATCATCTTGTATTCCTTCTAATATATAGTCTGAACCTAAATTTGATGTTAAAATTATTATTGTATTTTTAAAATCTACGGTTCTACCTTGTGAATCTGTTATACGTCCATCATCAAGTACTTGAAGTAAAATATTGAATACATCAGGATGTGCTTTTTCAATTTCGTCAAATAATACTACTGAATATGGTTTTCTTCTAACAGCTTCTGTAAGTTGTCCTCCTTCTTCATATCCAACATATCCTGGAGGTGCACCAATTAATCTTGATACAGAGTATTTTTCCATATATTCTGACATATCTATTCTTATTATATTATGTTCGTCGTCAAATAGGCTTTCTGCAAGTGCTTTTGCAAGTTCTGTTTTTCCTACACCTGTTGGACCTAAGAACATAAATGAACCTATTGGTCTACGTGGATCACTTATTCCTGCTCTTGAACGCATTATTGCTTCTGATACTTTTTCTACTGCTTCATCTTGACCAATTACTCTCTTATGAAGTATTTTATCTAGATTTAATATTTTTTCTCTTTCACCTTCCATAAGTTTTGCAACTGGAATTCCTGTCCATCTTGATATTATTTTTGTTATTTCTTCTTCTGTAACTTTATTTCTAAGTAATCCTTCTTCTTTACTTTTTTCTGCTTCCTGTTCTTCTATTTCTAATTGTTTTTGAAGTTCTGGTAATTTTCCATATTTCAATTCTGCTGCTTTATTTAATTCATAATTTCTTTCTGCTTGTTCTATTTGTGCATTTACTTGTTCAATTTCTTCACGTAATTTTTGAACTTTTCCTATTGCTTGTTTTTCATTTTCCCATTTTGCTTTCATTCCATCAAATTTGCTTTTTAATTCAGCTTTTTCTTTTTGAATATCTGCTAATCTTTGTTTAGACATTTCGTCTTTTTCCTTTGATAGTGCTGTTTCTTCTATTTCTAATTGCATTATTTTTCTTGATACTTCATCTAATTCTGTTGGCATTGATTCCATTTCAGTTTTTATCATACTACATGCTTCATCTATCAAATCTATTGCTTTATCTGGCAAAAATCTGTCTGATATATATCTGTGTGATAATGTAGCTGCAGTTATTAATGCATTGTCTGAAATTTTTACACCATGATATACTTCATATCTTTCTTTTAATCCTCTTAATATTGATATTGTGTCTTCTACTGATGGTTCATCTACCATTACAGGTTGGAAACGTCTTTCTAATGCTTGGTCTTTTTCTATATATTGTCTATATTCATTTAATGTTGTTGCTCCTATACAATGTAATTCTCCTCTTGCTAACATTGGTTTTAATAAGTTTCCTGCATCCATTGCTCCATCTGTTTTACCAGCTCCAACTATTGTATGAATTTCATCAATAAATAAGATAATCTTTCCTTCACTTTTCTTAACTTCTTGTAATACTGCTTTTAATCTTTCTTCAAATTCTCCTCTATATTTTGCTCCTGCAACTAATGAACCCATATCTAATGAAAAGATTGTACAGTCTTTTAGTCCTTCTGGTACATCTCCTCTTACTATTCTTAAGGCTAATCCTTCTGCTATTGCTGTCTTACCTACACCTGGTTCTCCTATTAAACATGGATTATTTTTTGTTTTTCTTGATAATATTCTTATTACATTTCTTATTTCTGTATCTCTTCCTATTACTGGGTCTAATTTTTGCTCTCTTGCTAAAGCTACTAAGTCTTGACCATATTTTTTAAGAGCATCATATGTGCTTTCTGGATTATCAGTTGTTACTCTTGTATTTCCTCTAACACTTGATAATGCTTTTAAAAATTCATTTTTAGTAATGTTATGACGTCTTAATATTTCTTTTACATCTTTATTTGCATTGTCAAATATTGATAACATTATATGTTCTACTGAAACATATTCGTCTTTCATTTTTTTGGCAATTGTTTCTGCATTTGCAAGTACAATATCTACATCTTGTGATACATATATTCCGTCATTTTGTCTTGCTCCTCCTATCATTTTAGGTTTGTTCTGTATGTTTTTTCTTACATCTTCTTCAAAATTTTCTTCTGAACCGATTTTCTTGATTAATTCTTTTATTAAGCTATTCTCTTGTTCTAATAATGCTAATATTATATGTTCTTGTTCTACTTGTGAATTTTGATTTTCTATTGCGATATTTTGTGCATTTTGTATTGCTTCTATTGATTTTTGTGTAAATTTTTGAATATTCATATTAATCCCTCCTTTATGAATATATTAAAAGCACAGTTCTGTCATAGAATGTGCCTCTTTTTTTCTTACATATAATATTATAATACTTAATTTTAGCAATGTCAATAGGAGAGTGCTAATTTTTAAAATTTTTTCTATTTTATCAAAATTTCACAGTTAATATCCGCATTCAACAATTCTTTAAATTTTATTCCATCATCTTTATTTCCTACAATACACCCATAATGAGTTGGTATTGCTAATCTTGGTTTAATTGTATTTACTAATTCTGCTGATTCTTCATATGTCATTGTATATGTTCCACCAACTGGAACTAAAGCAATATCACATTTTACTTGTTTATTTTCTGGTGTTATATCAGTATCTCCTGCTATATAATATTTTTTATCTTCTAATTCTAATATATAACCTACCCATTGATTTTCCTTTGGATGAAAATGTTTATTTATATTATATGCTGGTATAGTTTTAATTTTTATTCCTAATATTTCATATTCTTTATTTGGTTCTACATATATTACTTCTTTTGCATTAATTCCAACCTTCATTGTTTTTGGAGCTACTATTACTGTATTTTCATTTATTACTTTTTTGATATCTTCTTCTGAATAGTGGTCATAATGGTCATGTGTTATTAATATTAAATTTGCATCATTTTGTTCTTTTTCAATTCTAAATGGGTCAATATATATTGTTTTCCCTTTGATTATTTTTATTGAACTATGACAATTTATTTCTATCATAATATACCTCCTATAAAATTATTTTTACTCCTATTAAGTATAATAAGTCTACAGCTTGAAATTGATTTATACTTGCTCCTCTTATGTCTTCAATAGAAACTGCTATTCCTTCTATTATACTTTCTGACAAGTCTATATTTTTTAAACTTGTCTTAAAAATTTGAGCTTGTGTTAAATCTGCCTTTTTGAAATATACGTTTTTTAAATTGTTTTCTTGAAAATTACTATTTCTCAATACTGTATTTTCGAATAATACATTTTCCATACTTGTCATTGATAAATTAATATAATTTGCGTTTGTTTCTTTAAATGTTACATTATATAATCTTGCTTCTGCAAAAGTTCCACCAGTTATTTTGCAATTGTTAAATTCACATCTTACAAATATACAATTTTCAAATGATGTATTAGAAAAGTTACAGTTTTCAAATATTACATCTGTAAATGTACTTTTTTCTATTTTGCTTTTTGTCATTTTAGCATTTACAAATTTTGTTCCTTCTATTTCAATGTCATATATTTCTATTTCTTCTAAATTCGTATTTTCTATTTGCTTATTTTCTATTCTTTCTTCTTCAATTTCTTCTAATAACTTATTCGTTTTTATTAAATTGTTATTTTTTCTTGGTTTTACTATATTCATATTTTTATCCACCTTATTTGTATGAATTATAGCATAAGTTATTAAGCTTGAAAAGATTTTATATTATTTTTACTAAAATATTGACTATTTCTAAAAAATTATATTATAATATAACTACATTTAATGTTGCACATTTAAATGTGGTTAATTCGTTTATAAACGCAAAAAACTCCCTCTTTTCAGAGGGAGTCTTTATATAGTCTTTATAATATCTTTTACAACTTCTCCTGCAATAATTAGACCTGCAACTGATGGAACAAAAGAAATACTTCCTAATGTATTTCCAGTTTCTTCATGTTTTATTGGCTTTTCTTTAGAATATACTACTTTTAATTTTGGGATTCCTCTTGCTTTTAATTCTTTTCTTAGAATTTTACATACTGGGCAAACTGAGGTTTCATAAATATCTGCTACTTCAAACATTTCTGGATTTAATTTATTCCCTGCTCCTGTTGCTGATATTATTCTAACATTTTCATTATTTGCTTTTTCGATTAATTTTAATTTACTTGTCATGGTATCAATTGCATCTACTATATAAGTATAACTATTATCTATTATATTTATTTCTCCACCTTCTATTTCATCTGGTTTATAAGTTTCTACTATAGTATTTGGATTTATATCTAAAATTCTATCTTTCATTACATCAACTTTGTATTTTCCTAAGCTTGAATGTGTTGCTTCAATTTGCCTATTAATATTAGTTATATCGACTACATCATAATCTACTAATACTAAGTGTCCAATTCCAGCTCTTGCTAATCCTTCTGCTACAAATGAACCAACTCCACCAATTCCAAATACTGCGACTTTTGATTGTTGTAATTTTTTTAATCCATCTTTTCCAATTAATAATTCTGTTCTTGAAAATTGATCTAACATCTTCTACCCTTTCAATAAAGTAATATCATTATTATTTAAGCTTTTTTGTACATCTATAACTCTTTGGTTTGAAGAACCTCTCCATTCTAATTTTGGATTATGTAATTCATCTTGATATTGACCATCAACTAATACATCTATATATTTTAAAACCTCTTTATCTTTTAAGTCTTTATCAAATTGAAATCCTGACCATACCCAAATATTTTTATTTGGGTATGTTTCTTTGAATTTCTTACATAATTCTGTTGTTCCTTCTATATTTTTAGGATGTAAAGGTTCTCCTCCTAATACTGACAACCCCTCTATGTTTTCATTTGCACAAATTTCAATTACTCTATTTATTGTATCTTCTGTAAATTCCTTTCCTCCATTAAAGTTATGGGTGTCAGGATTAAAACAGTTTTTACAATTAAATGTACATCCTTGCATAAATATTGATGCTCTTACACCTGGTCCATTTGAAATATCCATTTTTCTAATTTTATTGTATCTCATTTTATTCTCTTCTTTCTAATCATCTTTGTTATCTATATGTAATACTCTTTCTTTTATTTCTTGTGTTCTTCCTTTGTTCCAGAAATTGCTTCCTATATAACCACATGTTCTTCTTGCTACATTTAGTGTGTTATGGTCTCTATTGCCACAATTTGGACAATACCATTCTAAATTTTCATCTATTAGTATTTCTCCATCAAAACCACATTTTTGACAATAATCTGATTTTGTATTTATTTCTGCATACATGATATTGTCATAAATAAATTTGATAACTTGAATTACTACTTCTAAGTTGTTTTGTAAGTTTGGTGTTTCTATATAAGATATAGCACCACCTGGACTTAGCTTTTGGAATTCACTTTCTAATTTTAATTTTGAAAATGCATCAATTTCTTCAAATACTGGTACATGATAAGAATTTGTTATATAATTTCTATCTGTGATTCCTTCTACTATACCAAATCTATTTTTCAAACATTTTGCAAATTTATATGTTGTTGATTCAATTGGTGTACCATATACACTATAATCTATATCTTCTTTTTCTTTCCATTCTTTACATTTGTCGTTTAATCTTTGCATTACTTCTAATCCGAATTTTTTGCCTTCGCCTTCATCTGTATGGCTTTTTCCTGTCATATATTTTACACATTCATATAAACCTGCATATCCTAATGAAATTGTTGAATATCCATGATGTAATAATTCATGTATTGATTCTCCTTCATCTAATCTTGCTAAAGCTCCATGTTGCCATAATATAGGTGCTACATCACTTGTTGCTTTACTTAATCTGTTGTGTCTTACTTGTAATGCTTTATGGCATAATTCCAATCTTTCATCAAATATTTTCCAGAATGTTTCCATATCTCCACTTGATGAAAGTGCAACATCTGGTAAGTTTATTGTTACAACTCCTTGGTTAAATCTTCCGTAATATTTTCCTTTACCTTTTACATAGTTTTTAGCTTTTGCTATATTTCCTAAACTGTTTGTTCTATCAGGTGTAAGGAATGAACGACATCCCATACATGGATAACATTCTCCATCTCCATATTCATTTTTCTTTAATTCTTTCATCATTTTTTCTGAAATGTAGTCTGGTACCATTCTTTTTGCAGTACATTTTGCTGCTAACTCTGTTAAATACCAGTATTTGCTATCTTCATGTATATTGTCTTCTTCAAGAACATATAAAAGTTTTGGGAATGCTGGAGTTATATATACACCTTTTTTATTTTTAAATCCTAATATTCTTTGTTTTAAGAATTCTTCTATTATCATTGCCAATTCATCTTTGTATTCATCTGTTTCTCCTAAATACATGTTTACTGATAAGAATGGGGCTTGGCCATTTGTGTTTGTCATTGAATTAACTTGATAATTAAATGTTTGTACTCCATCTTCAACTTCTTTTCTTGTGTCTTGTTCTGCAAATTTTTTACAATCTGCTTCTTTTAAGTTTCTGTCTTTATATTTTTTATAATATTTTTCATAACTATATCTTACAAATGGTGCTAAGTGTGAAAGTGAAACTGTTGCTCCTCCATAACTTGATGATGTTACAGCAAGTATTATTTGTGTAGCAATTGTTGCAGCTGTTATAAATCTATGAGGTTTTTCTATCATAACTCCATTTATTATTGTTCCATTTTGTAACATATCATCTAAGTTTATTAATTCACAATTATGTAATGCATTTTGTGCAAAATAGTCTGCATCATGGAAATGTATTATTCCTTCATCATGTGCTTTTACTACATCTTCTGGTAATAAAAATCTTCTTGTTATATCTGTACTTGTTATTCCTGCTAAATAATCTCTTTGTGTAGTTACTACTGTAGCATTTTTATTTGCATTTTCAGTATTCCAATATTCACTTTCTCCTTCTATCAATTCTTTTATTGATTGATCTGTTGTATTTGATTTTCTTACTAATTCTCTTCTATAACGATATGTTATATATTTTTTTGCTAATTCATATTTTCCAAATTCCATTAGCTTTTGTTCTATTATGTCTTGTATATCTTCTACTAATATACGAGGTTTATCTAATTCTACTATGTAGTTTATTATTTCTTTGATTTGTTCTAATGTTGCTCTTTCTTTTCTTGATACCTCATTATTAGCCTTTTGTATTGCTATTTTTATTTTTTCTGAATTAAACTCAACTATTGTTCCGTCTCTTTTTATAATTTTCATTTTTATTACCCCTTTCTTTTTGATGTCTTTATCATACATTTCAAAATCATAAAAAACTGTTGCAATTGCAACAGTTTTTAAAATTGTTTTTTTTAATTTTTTAATCTCGCTTATCTCTAGTTTTATAAGTTTTATTACATTTTTGTTACAAAAATATTACAAAAATATTTCAATTGTTATTTACCTAATATTCTCTTTATTTCTTCACTTCTTTTTACCTTTTGTGTTGTTGTTTTTATAAGTTCTTCATCAGTTAAAATCATATTTTTGATATATTTATATGGTGGAAATGTCTTATTTATTTCTTTTATTTTTTCCCATATTATTTTTTTCAATTCTTCTTCTGAAGCATCTGGATATTGTTCTTTTGCAACTTCTTTATTATAAACAATTTTTACAGAAAGTTTTACATCATTATCTTTGTCTGGCATTCCAAAAACTATACATTCTTTAACAATATCTAATCTATTTATAAGAATTTCTAATTCTTCTGGAAATACTTTTTTACCATTTTTTAAAACTATCATGTCTTTTCTTCTACCTGTAAGAAATAAATATCCTTCTTCGTCAAAATATCCTAAATCACCTGTATAAAACCATCCATCTTTGATTACTTTTTTTGTTTCTTCTTCATTTTCATAATATCCTAGCATTACATTTGGTCCTTTTACACGCAATTCTCCAATTCCATTCTCATCTTTATCTACTATTTCTACTTCTACATTGTCCATTGGAAATCCAATTGAACCACTTTTTTTCTTTTTATAGTTTTCAGCTGCTATTACTGGTGCTGTTTCTGTTAAACCATATCCTTGTACTAGTTCAATTCCTAAATCATTAAATCCTTGTGCAACTCTTTTATCTAATGGAGCTCCTCCTGATATTATAAATCTCATATGCCCACCTAGAGCATCTAATACTTGTTTAAATATTTTTTTTCTTATATCTATTTTGAATTTTAATAAGAAATTACTTATCTTTTTAGCTGTATTTATTAGTTTTGTTTTTCCTTGTTTTTCTACTTCTTTTTCTATATTTTTATATATTGCTTCTACAAGAAGCGGTACTCCTACAAATAGTGATACTTTATATTCTTTTAAATTTTGCGCAACATATCTTAGTCCATCTGGAAAAGCTGTTGCTACTCCTCTTGAAAGCATTACTATCATTTCTGTTGAACCAAATATGTGATGAAAAGGTAAAAATGCTAAATTTACATCTGTTGGTAAAAAGTTTTCTACTAATAGCATTGCATATACATTTGATGCAACATTATTTTGTGATAACATTACCGCTTTTGATTTTGATGTTGTTCCTGATGTAAATAATAATATTGCCATTTTATATGAGTCAATTTCTATTTCTGTATATTCTTTTTTATCTTCTTCTGATAATTTTTCTCCTTCTGCTTTTAAGTCCCAAAAGTTTTTATATCCTTCTAATTTACTCATACATATATATTCTTGTAAATTTGTGTTTCCTCTTTTTTTAATTTCGTCTATATTATCTATGTATTTTTCATCAAATACTACTACATCTGCTTTACTTCTTTCTAAGCAACTTTCTAATTCATCTACTTGTAATTCTTTATCTAAAGGAACTGATACAATTCCTCCTAATATATTTGCTAAGTGTGCTACAACCCATTCATATCTGTTTCTTCCTACTATTGCTATTCTTTTATTTTTGAATCCTAATTTATATAATTTTGCTCCAAATGAGTTGATATCTTCTAATAGTTTTTTGTATGTTATGTTTTCATATTCAACTTCTTTTTCTTTTTTGTGTTTTATTATAAATGCTACATTATTAGCAAATTCTTTTGCTGAATTATATATTATTTCTTTTATATTTTTGAATTCTTTTGCTTCAAAATATCTTTCTCTTTTCATTTTTTTCTTCCTTTCAATCTAGTTTTCATTACTAGATTATCATATTAAAAATATCTTGTCAATATGCTGACTATACTTTCTAATATTATATTCTATATAGACTTTTTTATTTACTTTTTACTACAAAAAATATGGCTGTATTTCAAGCCATATCTTTATTATTTCATATATTTAATTTCAAAAATTGTACCTTCATTTAATTTTGAAGAACAAGTAATATATCCATTATCTTTTTCGATAATGCTTTTAGCAAGAGCAAGACCTATACCAACACTATTTTCTGAAGAATTCTTTCCTTTATAAAATCTTTCAAAAACATGTTTCACATCTTGCTTATCAATTCCTATTCCTTCATCCTTGATAGTAATTTTAGTATAAAAGTTATTTTCAGAAAAATCAATATAAATATTTTTATTTTCAGGAGTATGTTCTATACAATTTTTCAAAATATTAGTAACAGCCTCTAATTGCCAATTATAATCTCCTATTAATTTAACATCTTCTTTTCCAGTAACAACTATATTTTGTTGTTTAATATCAATAGGTATAGATAAATTATGAATAACATTTTCAATCAAATCTTTAACAACAATTTCTTTCTGGGTAAAAATTGCTGTATTTGAATCAAGTTTTGATAATTTAAGTAGTGAAATTACAAGCCAATTTATCCATTCAATCTGTCTATTAATTTCATGAATAAAAGATTGTCTTGTACTTGCTTCCATATTAGGGTTTTCTCTAATATTATCTAACATTATAGAAATAGAAGTTAAAGGAGTTTTTAGCTGATGAGAAATATTTTCAAGCGAATTTTGTAAAGCTTTTTTATCTTTAATAGAATTATCAGCTTGTTCTTTTAACATTACAGTAATTTTATATAACTGATTTGTTAAATTACTAAATTCATCTTCTGAGTTTTCTTCTATTTTTAAATTATAGTTTTTATTACTAATTGCTTCAATATATTTTACAATTTCTTTAATCTTTTTGTCTTTTCTATTTTCATATATAATAATTATGACTAATATTAAGATTGCAAAAGAAACTATAATTATTATGTTTGTTATAATATTTTTTTGATTTTCAAGACTTTTTATTGCAGAAATCTCATTTATATCTATGCCGTATTTACTTAATATCTCAGAACCTTCTTTTATAGAATCAGCATCCATATTCAATATTTTTAGTAAATTCCCTTCATCAACGTCCGGATATTTTTCCTTAATTTCTCCTAAAATATTTGCAATAACTATATTAACTTGTTTCTGATATTCTTTGTTTTGTCGGTTTATAACGATAGAACTTAATATTATAACAAGAATTGTAACAAATATAATAGAAAAAAACAGTTTTTTATTTTTCAGTTTATTCATTATTTTTCTACCACCTTATATCCTATTCCTCTAACAGTTTGAATTATTTTTCCTTCTTTGTCATCTAGTTTTTCTCTAATTCTCTTAATATAAACTGTTAATGTATTATCATTTACAAAATTTCCTGCTATGTCCCATATTTTATCTAATATCTGTTCTCTAGTCACTAATATTCCTTTATTATTAAATAACATTACTAAAATCTTATATTCTAAACTTGTAAAAGTAATTTCTTCGTCATCTTTTAAAACTTTTGCTGAATTAGTATCTATTGTAATATTTTTGCATTTAATAATATTTTCATTATTTATATCTTTTTCATATCTTCTTAATACACTATTGATTCTTGAGATTAATTCTCTTGTTCTAAATGGTTTTACCACATAGTCATCTGCTCCCATATCCAAGCCTTGAACAATATCAGTTTCTTCATCTTTTGCAGTTAAAAATATTACTGGTTTATTTCCATTTTCTTTTATTTCCTTACACAATTCATAGCCTTCCCCATCAGGCAAGGCTATATCTAATAAATAAATATTAAATTCTTCTTTTTTCATTTTAGCTTTTGCTGTTACAACATTTTTTGCAGTTTCTACTTCAAAGTTTTCTTGTTCTAATGAATATTTTAACCCCATTGTTATTGTTTCATTATCCTCAACTAATAATATTTTTTTCATATTTTCCCCTTATATTTCTGTTATTTTCATATTATATTTATCTTCAAAAACTTTCTTTTTAGCAATATATTCTTTAGTCCTTACACCTTTTACATCTATTACTTCATATGTATTATCTTTATTAAAAACTATAAAATCAGCTTTATATTTTAATCCAGGTGCTAACATAAATGTTGGTTGTAAGCAAAAACCGTTTATTTCTTTTCCTTGAAGTCTTAATTTTAATTCACAATAATATTCTGCTTCCTTTTTACTATCAAATGTATGTCCATCTACTGATGTTTTATTTGCTCTATATTTACTTTTTTTCTTTTTACCATCTGTAAAATTTTTATAATCCTCTACACTCCAATGTTCCATATTCTCTCCTTTAATGGGAAATTTGGGGACAGTCCCCTTTTTTCCCTATTGCTCTTGTAATATTTCATTTTTTTCTTCTTCTGTTATATACTCATATTTTACCATTTTCTCTAATACTTGTCTCTGTCTTTGTTCAGCCAAATCTCGATGTTCTGACAAGGCATATGCAGAAGGCGCATTTGGAATTCCAGCCAACAAGCTACTTTCATACCTATTCATATCAATTGGCTCTTTTCCAAAATATCCGTTTGCAGCTTCTTTTATTCCATAATGACCATCTCCAAAATAGCTAGTATTTACATATAATTCTAATATCTCATCTTTTTCACAGTTTTTTTCAATTTCATATGCCATGAATATTTCTGCTATTTTTCTTAATGCTGATTTTTCTTGTGTAAAATATATATTTTTTGCTACTTGTTGTGTAATTGTACTTCCGTCCTTCTCTCAATTCAAATGATTTTATATTTGTCCATGTTGCTCTAGCAATTCCTATTGGATCTATTGCACCATGGTCATAAAATCTTCTATCTTCTACTGCTACAACAGCATCTAAATAAAATTCTGGTAATTGGTCTATTGTTACATAATTTTCATCTGATTTTATTTCTTCTACTTTATCTTTTACACTTATTTCATCTAATGCTTTTTTATAGATTTCATGTCCCTTATATAATAATATTGAACCTATTACTACTGCAACTAGAATTATAACTATTACTATAGTTAATATTACTTTTTTTACTACTTTCATATCTATCACCTATTTATATTTTACTTTAGTATTGTGACTACAATGTGACTTTATATTCTAAAATATCTCCTGGAGTACAATCTAATATTTCGCATATTTTGTCTAAAGTTGAAAATCTGATAGCTTTTCCTTTGTTTGTTTTTAATATTGATAAATTTGCAGGTGTTATTCCAAGTTTTTCTGCTAATTCTTGTGATGAAATTTTTCTTTTTGCCATCATTACATCTAAATTTACTACTATCATTTAATTGTCCTCCTTATATTGTTAATTCATTTTCTTCTTTATATGTTGTTGCTTGTCTAATTAATTCTGCTAATATGTACAATGCTATTGAAACTCCTATAAATAATATAAACATAAATACTAATACTAATATTAAAACTGGTTCAAAGCTTTTTACTAATATTGTTTGTACTAATAAGTCTGCAAGCCATAGCCCTGCTTCTACTAATGATGCTACTCCTGCTCTTTTTAGTCTTTTTGTATTTTCCATACAAAATGGATTGTTAGTTTTTAAAGAGTCAAATAGTCCTATAAATTGATATACTAATACAAGTAATGCTATTCCATTTGGATATATTATATATGCTGTTGCATTAAGATGCAATCCTACCAATTCCAACAAAAATGGTAATATGATTAATAATATTATTCCTCCAAAAAAACATATTTGTAAAAGTATTTTTAAAAATTTTCCTAATCCGTTCTCTCCTAATATTTTCATTTTATTCCTCCTACTAATATCTTACTTCTTCTTTTATAAATTTTTTAGCTTTCCATTTTGTCAAATTAAATTCTTGTATACTTGTTTCTTCTGGTAATTCACTTTTGGTATTCTCAATAAATTTATTTATATATGTGTTTAAATTATTTTTTATATATTCATTTTGTATTTCAGCTTTAGGTTTTATTGATTTTAATTCATACAATTCTTTTACAACTGTTGCTTTATCTAATTCTCCTGTTAAATACCATATATCAATTTTTCCTGTTTCTTCAAATCTTTGTATATTTCTTTTCGCAATTACATTATCTATATTAGCAAAATTGATAATGCAATACATTGTTGTTACAATGATTAAATATGATTTTGCTAAATTTATTTTTGAATACATTATATATAAAGATGTAGGTATTAATAATATTGTTTCTGTTAATAATGTAAAATTTACTAATAAACGTAATCTTGTATCTCCATATTGTGATATATATAAATTCATTTTCGCAAATGATAATATTATTAATATAAATGTAAATATTATCATTATTATACACATTGTTTTTTTGTATTTTTTCTGTTTTTCGGTTTCTTTTAAGTCTTTTGATGTCGCTTTTAAAATTACTAATAAATTTATTAATGTTACAAGCATTAATTGGAAAAATCCTTTTCTTGCAAATTCAGAATATATAATATCTTCTACTGTTAGTAACTGCTTAATTTGTGTAAAGCAAAATATTAAATAAATAATATTTAGTGTTGTTAATATCATGTTTATTGTTAGATTTTCTTTTTTGTTATTTTCTTCTTCATTATTTATTTCATTTAATCCATTTCCTTTTGATAATATATTTATAAAGAAACTTGATATATAGAAAAATAACAATATTATAACTCCTATTCTTATTACTAAGCTAGGTAAACTTAAATTTATTATTGCATCTAGTATATCAAAAAATAGACTTGCAAATTCTGAGTCTGCTGACGCTAATAAAATTAATACTATTATTACTATTAAGCCTGTTAATATTATTGCTTTTATAATATTTTTCTTTTCTCTCTTTTCTTGTTTCTCTTCTTTTGATGGTAATATTTTATTTTTTAATTCTACTATAACTTCTCCAAAATAATTAAATGGTTCTATTATTACTGCTAAAATTTTAAATATTATTGATTTTATTTTTAATTCTTTTGTTGTTGCTAACATCATCATTATTATATAAAGAAGCGGTATTATAACTATATTTAATGCATTAAATAATGAGTTATTAAATAAAAAATATGTACTTGATAATAGTATTATTGGTATTGATAATAATAATGCTTTTTTATTTTCAGTTTTTCCTTCTAATATCTTTACAGTTACATATATTAGTGGTATTGCAAATAATAGTGCTGATAATCCTATTTCTTTATCCCAAAATAATATTGAATGCCATATGCTTAAAATTAATGCTCCTATAAAAATGTTCATAAAATTTTCCTCCTTTAATTTTATGAACACATTATATTATTATTTTTATTATTTGTCAATACTTTTTTATTGTTTTTCGATAATTATATTATTTTTGGTATAAATATTATTAATCCTGCTACTGCTGCTCCAAGTGATAATATTAGTACTGCTGCTGCCGAAATATCTTTTGCAAGTTTTGCCTTTGGATTTTTTTGTGGACTTATCATATCTACAACTGTTTCAATTGCAGTGTTAAATAATTCTGCTCCAATAACTAAAGCAATTGAAATTGCACATATACACCATTCCAATGAACTTATTTTTAACACAAATCCTAGTATTACTACTATAACCATTGCTAATACATGGATTTTCATGTTTCGTTCAGTTTTAAATGATGATACAAAACCTTCTATTGCATATCTAAAACTATTTATTAATTTTTTACATTCTCTTTTTGGATTCATTTTTAACTCCTTTTTACTGGTATAAAGTTTTCAGCAAATTTATATTTATCTCTATTATGAATATAGAAATATCCTATTATAGAAAATATTATAGCTCCTATAAAGTTTACTATTAAATCTTTCATTGTATCTATTATTCCAATATCTAAATATCCACCATTTATAACTGTTTCTTTAGTTTCTCCATTTTCAGTATTATAAATAATTGTTTTTTCTATATTATCTACTTTTACAGGTATGTTTTTGCCCTCTGGTTCTAAATTTACTGTTGATATATTTTGAACAATTTCATCTTTTTGCATATCAAATTTTAATAATTGATCTGCTCCAAATTCAAAAAATTCCCATAAAACACCTATTGTCATTGAAAAACAAAATGCTACTAATGCTACAAATACAGGAGATAATTCTATATGAAATCTTTCTGAATTGTTTAATATGTCAATTAATGAAAATCCTATCGCTGCACACAAAAATCCATTTAATGTGTGTAATATTGTATCCCAATGTGCAAATATTCCATAAAAGTTTTGTATTTCACCTAGTATCTCTGCTGAAAATATGAATAATAATATTATTATTTCTAGCAAATCAGGTAATTCTATTTTTAATTTTTGATTAATTATATATGGTATTGTAAATAAGATTAATGTTAATATACATAGAAATACGCTTGACCAATCTCCTCTTAATCCTCTTAATACCATGATAATTATTACTAATCCTCTTAATGTTAAATACCATGCTAAACTACTTTTCTTATTCGTTTTATAAAATTCTTTCATTTTGTCTAGTTTTTTTGACATATTAACCACCTCTATTGATTACTATATTTTAAATCTATTTTTTTATATTTTTCTGGTTTAAGCCCAACTTTTCCTCTCATGTAATCTAATAAAAGAATAATCGCAATTGTTAAAAATCCACCAATTATTAATATCGTATTTGCTGCATCTGTAACATGTAATAATAATGCCCCTAGAAGACTTATTAAAATACTAGTTACATTATAAAATATATTCCTAATTGTTGCTAATTTTATTCTTATCTCTTTATTTGTAAAATTATTTAAATATCTATAAATTAATACATTATAAGCTCCTTTAATCGCTCCTTGAATTACAAATAATAAAATTATAAAAAATATTTTTGTAAAGCTTGGATTTCCCATTGCCAAGAATCCTATTAATATACAAGAAACAACGTAAGGAATTCCCATAAATGATAAAGTTTTATTTCTAAATCTCTTGTGTATTATATTTTGTGCACTTGAACATATTGATGCCATAATCTGGATAATAGCAAATACTATTCCAAAATATTGTTCAGGTAATTGCACCTGTTCTAATACACCACTTCTAAATGTTGTTAAATTATATGTTAAGCCTGATATTATTCCAAAAAATATTAATAAGCATAACATTCTTTTTGATCTAAATGAAAATTTAATTGCATTACGAAGTTTTTCGAAATATTCTGATATACTTTCTCTATGTTTAAGGTCTTTTTCTTGGAAGTCTATACGTCTAAACCTTGTTGATATAATTGTAGAAACAAGATTAGTTATAAAACATAAAATTATTGGTAAATATGGATTTACTACAAACAAATATCCAGCTATTAGAGATGTTATTGCATCAATTACATAATATCTTGATGCCCCTAGTCCATCTATTGTAGAATATAGTGATCCTCTCTTTTTACCTTTTGGAAGAGAATCATATAACATATTATTTTCACAAACACCTTTTATAACATATCCAATAGCATCTATAAAAAATGCCACTAATAATAATGTATATGTTTTAGTTATAAGTAATACAAATGAAAATATACACATACATATATTTGCAAACACTAAGCTATTTCTTTTTCCAATTTTATCTACTAAAAATCCTGCTGGAATTTGTATAATTAAACATGATACGGTAAAAAATGCATCACCTAATAAAACTTGAGAGGCAGTGAAATGTTTTGCTTGTGTCAAGAACAAGAATATTATTGAATAATAAAATAGTAAATCCCATGATATCATTTTATATATTGGATACAATCTTGCATTTACCTTTTTTTCTTGTATTTCTTTTGTTCTTTTCATTCCCTACCCCTCTTTTATAAAATTTATTTTACTAATCTTTGTGTTTCTTTTGCTATCATAAGTTCTTCATTTGTTGGAACTACATATACTTTTATTTTAGAATCTGGTGTAGATATTTCTTTTTCCTCTCCTCTCATGTTATTTGCTTCTACATCTACTTTTACTCCCATAAATTCAAGTTTTTCGCATATTCCTTTTCTTATATTTATTTGATTTTCTCCTACTCCTCCTGTAAATACAATATAATCTATTCCATTCATTGCAACTGCATATTTTGCTATATATGATGCTATTTCATATTTGAATCTTTCTATTGCAATTGCTGCTCTTTCATTATCTCCATATGATGCTGCTTCAATTTCTCTAAAGTCTGGTGCTAAACCTGAAATTGCTTGTAATCCTGATTTTTTATTTAAGATATTTTCCATTTCATCTGCTGTAAGATTTTCTTTTTTCATTATATATGTAATTACTGATGGGTCTAAATCTCCTGAACGTGTCACCATTGGAAGTCCTGCTAGTGGTGTTAATCCCATAGTTGTATCTATTGATTTTCCACCTTCAACTGCACATATGCTTGACCCTTGACCTAAGTGACACGTTACTATTTTTAATTCTTTTATATCTCTTTTTACAATTTCAGCAAGTCTTTGTGATACATACATATGTGATGTTCCATGTGCTCCATATTTTCTTATTCCATATTTTTCGTAATATTCATATGGTATTGGATATATGAATTTATCTTTTTTCATTGTTTGATGGAATGTTGTATCAAATACTCCAACCATTGGTTTTCCAGGCATTACTTTTTTACATGCTTCTATTCCTAATATTCCTGCTGGATTATGTAATGGTGCAAATTCTGAACATTCTCTTATTTTTTCAATTACTTCATCTGTTATTATAGTAGATTCTTTAAAGATTTCTCCACCATGTACTGTACGATGTCCTATTGCTTCAATTTCATTTAAATCATCAATTACTTTATATTCTGGGTTAGTTAATTGTGCTAATGTAAATTCAATTGCTTCTTTATGGTCATAAGCTGGTTTTTTAATTTCTATTTTTTTGCCTTTTGCTTTATGTGTTATAAATGCTTCTGCTTCTCCTATTCTTTCATATTTTCCAGAAGCTAATACTTCTTCTGTCTCCATGTTTATTAATTGATATTTTAGTGATGAACTACCACAATTTAATACTAATATTTTCATTTTAAAATCTTCCTTTCTTTTATTTTTTTATTATTCTTTCTGTTTCTTTTGCAATCATCAATTCTTCATTTGTAGGGATTACAAATACTCTTACTTTTGAACTAGGTGCTGAAATTTCTATTTCTTCTCCTTTTGTATTATTTAGTTTGGCTTGTATTTCTATTCCAAAACATTCTAAATAATTACATATTTCTCCTCTTGAATATGGTGATTTTTCTCCTACTCCTGCTGTAAATGTAAGCACATCTATTCCATTCATTGCTACTGCGCATTTTGCAATATATCCTGCAATAGCATAATGATATGAATCTAAAGCTAGTTTTGCTTCTTTGCCTCCTGCCAATGCTTCTGCTTCTATATCTCTAAAATCTATTGATACTCTTGAAATTCCATATACTCCTGATTCTTTATTTAAGATTCTTTCCATTTCATCTGCTGAAATATTTTCTTTTTTCATAATATATGTTACTACTGATGGATCTAAATCTCCTGAACGTGTTCCCATTGGAATTCCTCCTAATGGTGTTAAACCCATACTTGTCTCAACTGATTTCCCATTTTGTATTGCACATATACTTGCTCCTTGTCCTAAATGACAATTTACTATTTTTAAATCTTTTCTTCCTATTATTTCTGAAACTCTTGTTGCTACATATTGATGTGAGGTTCCATGTGCTCCATATTTTCTTACTCCATATTTTTCGTAATATTCATATGGTATTGGATAAATGTATTTATCTTTGCTAATTGTTTGATGAAATGCTGTATCAAATACAGCTACCATAGGTTTTTCTGGTAGAACTTTTTTACATGCTTCTATTCCTAATATTCCTGCCGGATTATGTAATGGTGCTAAATCTGAATTTTTTCTAATTTCTTCTATTACTTCATCTGTTATTAATACTGAATCTTTTATTTTTTCTCCACCATGTACTATTCTATGTCCTATTGCATCTAATTCATCTAAATTCTTAAATACTCCATACTGCTCACTTGTTAGTCTTGTTATTGCAAATTTTATTGCTTGTTCATGATTTTTTACTGGATGTTCAAATTTATGTTTTACGTCTTGTACTTTATGTGTTAAAAATGCATTTGGTTGACCTATTCTTTCATAATATCCCTTTGCTAGCATTTTTCCGTCTTCAGTATCTATTACTTGATACTTTAATGATGAACTTCCAGAATTTAATACTAATATTTTCATAACTCCTCCTTGAATTTCGAAGTCTGTCCCATTTTTTCCTTTTGGGAAATTTTGGGACAGTCCCTTTTTTTCCCTTTTGGCAATTTGGGGACTGTCCCAAAATTGTCCTTTATATTTGCTGAGCTTGAACTGCTGTTATTGCAACAACTCCTGCAACATCTTTTGCGCTACATCCTCTAGACAAGTCATTTACAGGTTTTGCAATTCCTTGACATAATGGTCCATATGCTTCTGCCTTTGCTAATCTTTGCACTAATTTGTATCCAATATTTCCTGCCCCCAAGTCTGGAAATACTAACACATTTGCTTCACCTTTTAATGGACTTCCTTTTGCTTTAAATTCTGCAACTTCTGGTATTATTGCAGCATCTAATTGTAATTCTCCATCTACTAATAGATTTGGTTCTTTTTCTTTAACTTTGTTTGTTGCTTCTATTACTTTTTCTGTTGAAGCTGAATGTGCACTTCCATATGTTGAATATGATAACATTGCTACTTTTGCTTTTTCTCCAACTAATTGTTCAAAGCTTTTGCTTGATGATATTGCTATTTCTGATAATGCTTCTGAATCTGGTTCTTCATTTAGTCCACTATCTGCAAATATAAATGTTCCATTTGCTCCATGTTCACAGTTTGGAACTACCATTATAAAAAATGCTGATACTAGCTTTGTTCCAGGTGCTGTTTTTAATATTTGTAATGCTGGTCTTAATGTATCTGAAGTTGAATGTGCAGCTCCTGATACTAAACCATCTGCATCTCCTTGTTTTAACATCATCATTCCATAATATATCGGTTCTTTTATTAATTCTTTTGCTTTTTCTTCAGTCATTCCTTTTGCTTTTCTTAATTCATATAATTCTGTTGCATATTTTTCTGCCATGTCTGATTTTTCTGGATTTATTATTTTTGTTCCATCTATATCAATCCCTTTTTCTTGCGCAATCTGTCTTATTTGTTCTTCATTTCCTAATAATATTATCTTTGCATATTTTTCTTTTTTTACCATTTCTGTCGCTTTTAATATTCTTTCATCTGTTGCTTCTGGTAATATTATTGTTTTTATGTCTTTTCTTGCTTTTTCTTTTATTTCTTCAATGAACGACATATAGTTTTTCCTCCTTGTATTATACTTCATGCTTAATATATCATATTACCAAAAAAAAGACAATATATATATATTAAAATAATTTGTATCACTTTTTAAGAATTATCATATTTATATTAGAGGTGATTAAAATGGCATATTCAGAAAGGGAACTTTTAGCAAGAATTGTACAATGTGAAGCTGGTGGTGAAGGAGATAATGGAATGAAGGCTGTTGCTACAGTTACTATGAATAGAGTAAATTCAACAGAAGGTGAATACGCAAGAGTCTCGCAAGGAGGAAATATAAGAAATATTATTTTTCAAGAAGGTCAATTTGATTGTGCAAGAGAAACCATAAGAGGAAATTATAATCCTCAAAATATTTATAATATGACTCCTACTGATGTTCATTATCAAATTGCTGATTGGGCATTAGCAGGAAATAGATTGAATGAAATTGGTGAGTGCTTATGGTATTTAAATCCTTTTAGACCAACTTGTGCTTCTACTTTTTCAAGTAATGGTTCTGGGACTTTACACACTCGACTTGGTGACCATTGCTTTTATAGACCTACTTCTAAATATGCTCAAACCTAGGAAAGGAGTTTTTTATGGCTAGTGTTGAAGAAAATAAAGATAAAAGAGAGGATAGAAATGTAACTATTAATCAAAATTCACCAGAGATTTTAACAAATCCTATTTATACACCTGCTTTTTTAAGAGAACAGATTGGAAAACTTATGAGAGTCGAATTTCTTATTGGTACAAATAATTTAACCGACAGAATTGGTATATTGGAAGATGTAGGTGCAAGTTACATATTGTTACGTTCTATTGAAAGTGATAATTTAGTTTATTGTGATATTTATGCTATTAAATTTATAACTATTTCTACTTCTGGCTTTTATGGAACGATGAATCCTATGATGAATAATAGATTTTATCAACAACCACCTATGGGATTTTAAAATGAGAGTAATTGTTATAATTACTCTCATTAATACTACGATTTTTTTATTTTTCTATTTCACTTTCAGAACTCCATACCTTTATCATGTCAAAAGCCACACCATCTGTTTCATTTGAACGTAAAATAATATCAAACTTTTTTCTTGTTTCTAAATAATATACATTTGCGATTTTTACATCATTACGAATATTTAATGTCATTTTACTTCTATCATTTTCACTTGTCCAATTGATATCAATATTTTTATCAATATAGTTTTTATAGCATTTCGGAACACATCCAAAAGATTTAAATCCTTTTTTTGCATATATTTTGTCAATTAGAAATTGGTATAAAGATATAAATACATCAACTGTACCATCATAATTTTCTTCTAATATAACTTGACATTTGTTATAATTCATTGTATTTACATTAGCAATAAATTCTCCTTCTTTTTCTTCAACAGTTATTAAATTTTCTTCATATGGCATTATAAAATCATTTTTACTAAATATAATCCAACAAGCTATTACTAAAACTAAAGTTATTATTATTGATAAAATTATTGCAACTAATCTTTTTTTCTTTATCTCTTTAGAAAAAATTTTTATTGCTTTCTTTTCATCTACACTTGAAACCTTGATTTCACTTTTCATGTTGTCTAGGTATTCTTTACATTCTTCACATTCTTTTAAGTGTTCCTCAACTAATTGTTTTGTTTCTTCTGAACTAATATTATCAACATATGATGGTAATAAGTCTTTTATAATATTACAGCTTATATTCATTTCATATTCTCCTTTATCTTTAATTTTGAACGATAGTAAGTTACTCTTGCCCAATTTTCGTTTTTGTCGAATATTTCCCCAATTTGTTTAAATGATAGTTCACAGTACACTCTTAATGTGAATACTTCCTTATATGGTTCTTCTAATTTATGTAGTATTTTTAATATTTCTGAGTTGTCTTCATTATCTATTATTTTATCTACTATGTTTTGTTCATTATCTATCTCAAGTTCGATTTCACTTTCACTTAGTTTTTGAAATTTTTTGTTTTTCTTATACTCAGAAAAATATGTATTTTTTGCTATTTCGCAAAGCCATGTAAGCATCTTTTTATTTGGATCATATTTATCAATATTTTTTAATGCTTTAAAAAATGTTTCTTGAGCAATTTCTTCGGCAATATTTACTTCTTTTGCTATAGCAACTAAATACCTATAAATACTTTTATAATACTTACAATAAATTTCTTCGAAATTAATATCCATCATTTTTATCACTTATCTCCGTTCATAAGTAATACTTTTAAATTTGAATTTCGTTACAACTTTTATTTATTTTTTTATTTTCTTGATTATTTTTTATTTCAATACTAATGCTTTTTTAGGACAGAAGTTTGAACATTTACCACAACTTATACATTTATTATAATCTATTGTTGGAGCTTCAAATTCTTTTTGTGATAATGCTCCTACTGGACAAATTTTTACAGCTGGACATTTGTGATTTTGCGGGCAATTTTTTGTTATTATTTCTAATTTTTTATTCATTTTACTTTCCTCCTTATAATTATCATATTATAAAAACTTTTTATTTCACTAAATTGTACTTTGTTATTATAATTTATATTCTTTTATTTCGCAATTTTTTAATCCTCGATTTAAAAACATTCCACTTTGTATGCCTTCAAAATAGCAACTAAAAGCCTTTGATACACCACTATGAGCAACAATTAATACACTCTTATATTCTTTTGTTTTTAAATCATCTAAAAACTCAAATATTCTCTCAAAGAAAACTTTTATATTTTCAGACGTTCCATATTGAATGGTAGTATTATAATTCCAATATTCTTCACGATTGGTTACTGTTAGAGGTTTTCCACTTAAATCTCCACAACTTCGTTCCATTATTCTATTATCATAAATAATTTTGGTATTATTTACATTTACTATTTTTGCTGTATGTTTTGCTCTATTTAATGGAGAAGATATAATTATATCAAAGTCTATATTTTTGATTTTATCTCTTAATTCTTCTGCTTGCTTTATTCCTAATTCCGTTAAGTCTTCATCAGTTGTATTATATTTTCCTAAAGCATTATGTGGTACTTGACCATGTCTTACTATATATATTTTCATAAATAATTCCTACTAAAGCCTACTATTCTTCTACAAAACACTAAATTATAATTTGTTTAACTATTTTGTCAAAGATATATTATAACTATTGTCTATTAGTTCAAATATCTTTTCTGTTTTTACACTACCATCTAATTTTATAGTAATCCAATTCTCTTTATTCATATGATAGCCTCCAAATATTTTGTCATTATCAATAATTTCTTTTATTTTATCTTTTGAATATCTTAAATCAATAATTTCAACAATTTTATCTGATTCAAGTTCTAACTTTCTTTCAGAAATTATAAGTAACGCACCATACCACTTATTATTTGTTTTATTTCTCCAAACTGCATTTTCAGAAAATTTTTTCCATAAAAATTCTAAATCATCATTATATTTTTCTTTTATGTATCTAATTATTTCTTTTGCTTGTTCACTCTTGAATATATTTGGAGTTGTACATTTTGTTATAATTTTCTGTAGTTCATTTTCATATTCTTCTCTAACTTTTCCAACAAATTCGCCTGTACTATCTTGAATATCCACTAATATATATTCATCTTCATTTGTTAAGTCAAATAATTTTGAAGTCATTTTATTATTTTCTACTGTAACACTCATTTCAAATTGTTTATCATATATTTTAGTTTTATATAAATATATCCCATTTTCTTGTATAAAACCATATTTTAGTAATTCATCATAATTTATTACTTTATTTTTTAGTTCATTTTCCAAAATCCTCATAAAAGATTTTCTCCTTTTTTATTCTAAATATAAGATTTCTTTATTTTGTGTTTTAGCATATTCAATTTCACTTTTTGTACTATCTCCTATATAACCATTTATATTTACAACAAAAATAGCATCTGATAACTTTATTTTTTCTTTATGCATTTTGCCAAGCATAATTATTTCTTCTTGAGTAGGAACTTCTTTATCAGCATTTGTTGGAAATATTGGAATTAAAGCAACATTTCCTTCCAATTCCATTTGCATTGCTACTTTCATTATTTCATCTCTAAATTTCAAACTACCACAAATAGTTATTACTTTTGTTTTTTTCTCTATATTTTTCATAATTAACCTCCGATATAATTCTCTAAATTTTGTCGTTTTAACTTTTCCATCATTTCTTAAGTTTTCTAAATTAATCATTGTTTAAAAAATTCATTACTAAATCTATAATTACTTCTTTTTCTCTTGGATTAGATTCTGCAATTAATAAAGTTAAAGCTGTTAATGTATTATTATCAATTGTTTGTTTTCCATTCTTGTATAGTATACCATAAAAATTTAAGAAGTATATAAATAGTGTTGCTGCAATTCTTTTGTTTCCATCTGCAAATACGTGGTTCTTTACTATCAAATATAAGAAATTTGCTCCTTTTTCTTCTATACTTTTGTATATATCTTTTCTATACATTCATTGTACTCAATTCTTCTTTCATCTATTTTTCTGTCTATTTTCTTTAAGGTTTTATGGTCATAATCATCTAGTAAATCTAATGCTTTTGAATATTCACCGATTACTTTTAATATTTCTTTGCATCAGTACCTTCTAATCTTTCATCAATTCTATTAGCAATATCAATTAATTTTACTGTTTTTTCTAAATAATCTAATCTTTTTTGATTTACAACATAGCCTTTTAACATATAATCTTTTAGGATTCTATTAGCCCATTGTCTAAATATAACACCATTTTTAGATTTTACTCTATATCCAACTGATATAATCACGTCCAAATTATATATTTTAGATTTTCTACCTCCAGAACTTTTATCGGAAATTCCGATAGAAGTTTTTTCTTCAAGTTCTCCTTCTTTAAAAATATTATTGATATGTTCACTTAATGTGGATTGCTTTACATCAAATAACAATGCCATTTGTGCTTGTGTAAGCCACACAGTATCTTCGCTTATGTTCACTTCTAATTTTACTCCTTGGTTTTCAAATAGAATAATTTCATTCTTTTTTTGTTCTATAAAACCACATCCTTTATATAATATTTTGTTACTATTACTATATCTATTTTTATATATAATTATTAATAGATATATAAACAACTGTTTGTATTTTATAATAAATTACTCTATTTGTCAAGACCTTTTTTCTCTTTTTTATTTTAATTTGCAAATAATTAATTTTAAAAAAGTTTTATTTGTTGATTTTCAGTTATAATCCAACTTTTCTGTTTTGCCTCTGTGATTTTATCTCCGGTTTCATATCCTCCAATTAAAAATGGTGAATTTTCATTGTGTTTTCTCATATTATCCATAACTATACCTTTGTTAGAATTTGCATAACAATACTTGCAAAAATGCCCACAAGAATTATATGCACCTATATCATTTCCCATTAAACAATTACAATTTTCTCTCGTATTTTTTATTTTGGGCACATTTAATTTATGTCCTATTGTTTCTTCAACAAACTCTTTATTTCTACATCCTATAGTATTAACACCATATTCTGATAAAAATTCACTTTCACAACAAGAATAAATTTCTATACCATTTTGCTTTCCTATGTTTACAAATTGCTTTGCTAATATAACTTGTTCATCTTTAGTCGTTGGTTTTAAATCTGGTGCATTTCTTTTTACCTTTTCATATAAATCTAAAAAACTAATTATACATCTTTTGGTATACCCTTTTAATTCCTGTGCAATATATTCAAATTTTTCTATGTGTTTATTTATATTAAATTCATCGTTTATAAATATTGGGTCATATCTCCAACCAACAAAATCCTTACTTAGTTTTAAAGATAATTTTTTAAAGCTATTTATTACTTTGTCTTTGCTAGGAACATTTTCTTCTATATCTTTTCCATAAGGGGTGATTGTTACATACCAAAATTGTTTGAAATTTTTTATTTCGTCTAAATATTTGAGCATTGGTTCAGGATTTTTAGTACAAAACTCTATAGAGTCAACAACTTCAGGATTTAAAACATATTTTGTTACTTGATTTGGATAATAGGGATTTCTAACTAATACATATCCTTCTCTAATCCTATTTATAAACCATTTAGAATAAAAAGCTGGTATATCTGTTCTACAACCTGTGTTTATTATCATTTTTTACTCCTTAATTGTAATTTATATATAATTAATTACTGTATCTTTTATCTCCCCACCAATTCGGTATAATATCTTTTAATAATATAGTTTTTCTATTTTCATAGTCTGTCAAAATTTCCATATTTCTATTTTCATAAGACAATTGCATTAAAAATTCTCTGCAAGCTCCACAAGGCATACCACCATTAACTTTTGGTGGTTCTTTTCTAAAAGCAATTAATCTCTTAATTTTAGTTTCTCCTGTGTTTATATACATATTAAGTGCCGCTATTCTTTCTGCACATAAATTTATAACTCCACTTGCACCTTCAATACAAAATCCTGTAAATATTTTTCCACTTTCACTCTGAATAGCAGCTACAACATGATGAGCTTGTATAAACGGTGATACTTCTTCTGGATGATACTCTTTTTTTGCTTTCAAATACATTTCTTCCCATATATCCAATATAATCAACTCCTATTAATAAAAATTCTTGGTACTCTGTATGATATTGTACTTAAAATTTCATAGTTTATAGTATTACACTCTTTTGCAATATCTTCGAGTGTACGAATATTATTATCCCAAATATATACATCAGTTCCAACCTTTACATTTTCTATATCTGTTACATCTATCATACAACTATCCATACATATACTACCTAATATTTGAGCTTTTTTGTTATTTACAATAACTGCTCCTTTATTTGATAATTGTCTTCTTAAGCCATCTGCATATCCTATTGGTATAGTTGCAATTTTCATATTCTTTTTGGTTATAAATTTTCTTGAATAACTTATTGAAACATCTTGTCCAACTTCTTTTATAAAAGTTACTTTTGTTTTCAACTTACAAATTGGTTCAACATCTATTTTTTCTTTTGCGTTTTCAAAAGATTCATAACCATACATTATTATTCCTGGTCTAACCATATTTGAAATATTATCATTGTAATTTATAATACCATTTGATGCTGATGAATGAATATATTTTATCGTATCAAAATTATCCTTAATAATTTCAACAGCTTTTCTAAATATTTCTAATTGTTTGTTTGTATAATTTTTGTCATAATCAGCGGAAGATAAATGTGTATAACATCCTTCAACTATTATGTTTGGATTATTTTTTATTTTATCTATAAATTCTTTTAAGTCTTCTATTTTTATTCCTGTTCTATTCATTCCTGTTTCTATTTCTAAATGAACTTTAATCTTTTCTTTAACTTTAAGAATTTCTTCTAAAAATAAGCTATCACTTATTCCTATTGTAATATTGTATTTTATAATATTTTCTATTTCTTCAATATATGGCTGATTTAAAATAAATATTTCTTTTTTATACCCTAATTTTCTTAATTCTATTGCTTCATCAACTATTGCAACTGCAACAATGTCAAATTTATTAATTACTTCTATATTTTTGTTTATATATGTTCCATAAGCATTTGCTTTAATAACAGGCATTAATGTTTTATTACCTACATATTTTTGAATTTTATCAATATTCATATTAAATTTTTGTATATCTACTTCCATAATAGTTGGTCTCATATTTTTCCTCCCTACACTTACTATATTTTGTTACGATTATATAATATAAGACAGACAATTTCAACTAATTATCTGTCCAAGTTATTATAACATTTTACTTTTATATTTCATTAATTATCTTATCTAAACTAGAAAAATCAATGAAATCCACTTTTTTATTATAAGTTTCTATCATTGCTCTATTTTCAGCTGTTTGCTTTTCTTCTGGTAAATTCTTAACTGCATTATACAGTAATTTCATCATAGTTTTATGGGCAAAGTTTAATTTTGAATAGTCTATTCCACCTCTTAAATGGAATATTTTTGCTTTTTCAAAAATTTCTTTTGGTATTTGACTTTTTATATTATTTCTTATATTATTTTTATTTATTTCATCTGTTGGATCTGAAAGACCAACTGTTGCAATAATAATCTTTCTGCTTGAAATATTATTTAATTTTTTTATCGTTTTTGACATTCCTAATACTCCACCAGCATACAATCCGCCTAAATAAACAATGTTATCATAATCATTTATTTTTTTCACATCTTCAAAAGAAATTACTTCTATATTAGTTCTTCTTGAAAGTTCTTCTGCATATTGTTTTGTTGTTCCATAATGAGATCCATATATTATAATATTGCTCATACAACCTCCATTTTATCTTTATTTTTTAAATACTAGAATTGCTTTTGCTGTCCCTGTGATTGACATGGTAACTAATTCATATTCATTTTGTAGCTATTTTTTAGTCTTTTGTATATTGTCTTTTTATAATATTAAATAAACTTGACAATATAAGACTACTTAATGAAATAAATAAATATACATTATTTTTTTCATCTGTAAAAATACATAAGCAAATAAATATCATTGCTGATACTAATAAAATTACACTTCCTATTGTTAATAATTTACTTATCAATTTTTTATCCATAACAATTTACCTCTCTTTTAATTTATTATATTTTTTTTAACTACAAATTATTTATCTAAACAATAATCTTAAAATTCTACTCTTAGGAAAAATTTTAAATTTCATATTGTTAGTTTTGATTTTCAAGTCATCATATTTTTTCTTGTTATATCCGTATTTATCTATTACTTTTATATCAATTTCATCTTTTGGTTTATTTGACTTTTCTTTCATTATTTTTATCATTTCCAAATTATAAGTCTTTATTTCTACTTGATCTATGATAGCTGTTGTACTGCATTCTTCAATTTTTACATCTCCAATAGTAACAGTAACAAGTGCATTTATTCCACTACTTTGCTTACTTAAAAAGTTTCTTTGCAGCATAATATCGTCTATAATTTCAAAAGGAGCAAAGTTAATAGTAATTCCATCTATGATACAATCTATTCCATAATCTACTTTATCTTTATTGTATTCAAAAGTTAATGAATCAAGTTTTTCATCATATAAATTATTACTTTGTAAATATTGTCTGATTGTATTCATATTTTTTTCTTCTACAATTATATCTATGTCTGAATGCTCTCTATTTGATATAGTATTAGAAATTAGATATGGAACTGTACCACCAACAATATATAAATTTTCCTTTAATAACTTGTTTGAATTTAGTTTTAATATTATTTCTTTAATTTTAGAATAATTACTCATAGTACACCTCTTAAATTTGAAATATTGGTTGGTTTTATTTTTATATTCAATACTAAATTGTAATTCGTTTTTATTTATTATTCTTTTTCCATTTTCTAATTTTTCCTCTAAAATTTTTAAAATTAGATATAGTGTTTAAATGAATTAATCTACATACACTAAACTCTTTACCATTCGTTTTAGCCCAATTTCTTTTACCATCTTCAAATAATTCTTCATCAGATAATTTATTTATTAGCTGAAGGATTTTGTTTACTTTTTGATTAAAATTATCAATTAGCTCATTTAAAGAATACTTGCTATACTTATCATAAAAACTTTTATATAACCAATCTAAATCATTCCACTTCCATTCTGTTGCAAGTGATGTTTCTTGTATTCCTTTTTGTTCCTCATCTTCCCAAGCTAAAACCAAATCCATCCATCCCACACAAAATGCTAACATTTGAAAAGGACTATATTCTATTTCTTTATCAAATATATTTATAGATGTATCTTCTATATCAGAGTATTCCTCTATAAATGAATTTGAGTTGCTTTTAATTTCTTCTATCAATTCTGATTTATTATTATATCTCATAATTTTAACACCTTTTTTCTATTTCTCTCATTACTTATTTAATTCTTTTTCTAAATCTCTTATATATCTTTTTTGCTGGCTTTTTATGTATAACTTTGCTAATAGTTTCATAATAGAATTACTTACTTCTACTTCTTCTGTAAAATTCACTTCAATAATACTGTTTGGTAGTTCTGTAAATTTACCTATCCATCTTCCTTTTAGATTTGTATTCTCTAAATCAAATTTATACTCTTTTAATTTACTTTTTGAGGTTATAGTAAAGTGTGTAGGAAAATTATTTTTAGTATATTCTATAAAATGTATATCATCTATAATTTCTATTTTAGATAAGTCACTTCTCCAAGAATAATTAGTATTATCTGTAATAATATCCCATAACTTATTTTTATCACAAAGAAGTTTCTTTTTTATATTTGCTCTAATCATAAATACCTCCATGAATTGTAATTTATCATCCGCTTCTAAATAGTCTCTCTTATTGAAGTATATTCTACTATATCGTTTTCGTCAAAAATAATTCTAAGTTCATAAAAATCTATTTCACCAAAAAATAAATAATTAGTTACTTTTCCTGCATCGTAGTAATATACATCTTTATCTTCATCACCTCTTGGTTTTCCTAATAATTCAATAACTTGCTCTTTTGATAATCCTATAAGTCTTTCGCTCTCATTAATTTCTTTCATTTCTGTATAAAGTTTATCAGGTTTTGCACTTGCATATAATAAAAATGAATAGCCTACTTTTATAGATACATAGCCACAAACCAATATAACAATTACATATATCAATGCTTTGAATTTTTTATTTTTATTTACTAATTTTTTTCTTATTAAACGTATTACTATAATAGATAATATTATACCTATTATGTATGGCATAAATAATGTTCCATAAATCAATATACCAAACACTATACTTAGCATAAACTCCCCCATAAATTATTCTCCTATTTAATAAATTCTCCAACAGTTTCTACCATATGTTGATACATAGCATCAATAATTCCTATTAAATATTCTATATCCATTAATTCTACATTATTTATATCAACATCATTATATTCACTATTTACAATTGACATATCTTTAGATAAAATTTCATCTCTGCCTAGATATGTATTTAATATATTTATTACAGATGAATTTTTCATATCGATATTGAATTTAGTTTTTATGTATTCTATGTTAATATACTCTAGCATAGTTGCTGATTTATAATATGCTTCTTTATAATCGTTTTTCTCTATTAAATTTTCAATTTCTGATAATCTTTCTTGTAAATACTTATTTTTCTCTAAATTCTCAATAATTTCTTTATTCATTATTTTCCTCCCTATATACAACTTACTATTTTCTCTCTAATAATAACATAAAAGCAAGTAATTATCAATTACTTGCTCTTACAAAATAATTTTTATTCAACATTCATTTCTGTTTTTACTTTATCAGGTAAATCTTCTGGTTGAACTTCTTTCCATCCATATACACCTCTTACTGCCATCATTTCTAATTCTAAATATGCATCTTCTCTTAATTCTCTAGATGTTTTAAATTTAACTTCTTTTGATTTACCATTTTTATTATATGCTGTTAATGTGTATTGATATTTCATATCATCGCTATTTGAAACTTGTTCAATCTTTGTATTATCTATCTGAACATAATAAATAGATTTTTGTACAAACAATATATAATATGCTCCTATTATTAGCAAAACTGCTACAATTCCTGCTATAATCATAGGAATTTTTTCTTTAAAACTTTCCATTTTTATTCCTCCTCTTTGATGATATTTTTACTTCCTAAATATGTTGCTAAGAAATATAATCCATAAATCACTCCTATAACTACTGCTGTTGCTACAATTGATGGTAATAATTCTTCTGGAGATGCTAGTACTTCCATCATTGATGAAACGAATTTAATTCCAAATATTGAATGTATTCCAGCTAGAATTAGTGGTAACATGAAAAATATAAATATTTGTCTAAATAATGCTTTATTAATCATTTTTTCGTCACAACCTATTTTTCTTAAAATAGTATATCTTTGTTTATTATCAGAACTTTCTGTCAATTGTTTTAATGCTAATATTGCAGAACTTGCTATAAGGAATATTACACCTAAATAAATTGCTATAAATATTATCATTGTTGCTAGTCCTTTACTTCCTTCAGTAATACTGATTTTTGTCATTCCATCTAATTCAATACCTTTTTTAGATAAATTTTCAAAAAATACATTGTTATTATCTTCAGTTAATATTTTATCCATTTCTTCTTTTTCTTCTTCTGTATCTGCATTATAATTTGCTACTAAAAATTGTGTTTCTTTCCATTCCTCTTTTAATTCAAAGCTATCTGGTACTAAAATTAGCCCTGCATTTGTATGGCTTGATGACATATAGATAAATCCACTTTGACATTCATTATATCTTGCATGATGTGTTTTTCCATTGATTTTTATATCTGAATTCTCTTTTAATGCTTCATTTCTTATTTTTACCATATTATCAAAATCACAAAGTACAATATATTCATCATCATCTAAGTCATATTGATTTATTCCATATAATTTTGCTATTTTGTTATAATCAGATATTTTTATCACTGCTTCTGACATGCCATAAGCAAGCATTGAAAATTGTGCTTTTGCTTTTTCATAATAATTTCCTAAACTATATTTTAAAGTCCATTCTGGTATTGCATAAATAGGAATCTCTATAATATCTTTAAGATTATTCATATCATATCCATTAGTCTCTAATGTATAAGTTACTGATTTTGTAGAATCTTCCCTTTGTTCTGCGCTATAATACATAGTTTTTCCTGTATATGAATTTACATAGCTTTCTGGTAAATTTGCAGTCTTAAATAAATTTACATCAACTGGTGTCATTTCTTCTAATTCTGAGTCTAATGAACTTTGTATTGATAAACTACTTGATAATACACTAATTGTCATAAATAACATTAAACATATAACTGTCATACTAATAACTGTTGTATTTATTTTGTTATTAAGTTGTCTTAATACAAACATATTTGTTCCTTTTAGATATATCTTTTTACTTGATTGTACTAATTTTAATATAAATCCAGATAAAGACCAGAATATTCCCAATGTTCCTACTATTCCCATTATTATTGGTACTAATAGTTTATCTGCTGTGTTTAATGAATATATTCCTCCTGTTACTAAGTAATAAGCATATCCAAGTATCACTGCTGAAACAATAAATACTAAAACTGCTAGAATAGGATTTTTTATCTTTACTGTTTCATTTTTCTTTATAGCTGTTAATAAGTTTATTAATTTATACCTAGAAATTGTTATTGTATTAAATATAATAACAGCTAAATACATTATTGCAAAATATATACATGTTTTTATGCATGCATCTTTTGAAAATACAAAAGTAAATTCACTCATATCTGCCTCAAAAAGCTTTGCAACTAATATTGACATGAATTGTGATGCAAATATGCCTACAATTAGACCTACAACTAAAGATAATATTCCTACTAATATTGTTTCAATCCATATAATTTTTGATATTTGTCTTTTTCCCATTCCTAAAGTCATGTATATCCCAAATTCTCTTTTTCTTCTGTTTACTAAAAAGTTATTTGCATAAACAATTAGAAATCCAAGTACTATTGCTATAAATACTGATACCATACCAAGTAAACTAATCATTAGTTTTATTAATTCTCTTGTTGATTGTGATACTTCTAACATTGCTTGTTGACTATCTAAAGAGTTAAACATATAAAAGATTGCTACACCTAATACTAATGTTAAAAAATATATTGCATAATCTTTAAAACTTTTTTTCATATTTTTTACGGATAATTTAAATAACATCGTTTAAATCACCTCCAAGAAGTGTTTGAACTTCTATTATTTTTTCGAAAAATTCTTTTCTTGTATCTTTTCCTTTTATAATTTCATTAAAAATTTTTCCATCTTTGATAAATATTATCCTATCTGCATAACTTGCTGTAAATGCATCATGTGTTACCATTAATATTGTTGCACCTAAATTTTGATTCAAATTATCAAATGTTTCAAGTAATTGTCTTGCTGATTTTGAATCTAGTGCTCCTGTTGGTTCATCTGCTAAAACTAATTTTGGATTTGTTATTATTGCTCTTGCTGATGCTACTCTTTGTTTTTGTCCTCCTGATATTTGATATGGATATTTATTTAAGATTTCAGCTATTTCAAGTTTTTCTGCTACTTTCTTAACCCTTTCTTCTATTTCATGAGGTTTTACTTTTTGAATTGTTAAAGCTAATGCTATATTTTCATAAGCTGTAAGTGTATCTAAAAGGTTAAAATCTTGAAAAATAAATCCAAGTTCTTCTCTTCTAAATTTGTTTAAAGCATTTCCTTTTAGTTTTGTAATGTCTTTACCATTTATAATAATATTTCCTGAAGTTACTCTGTCTATTGTTGAAATACAATTTAATAAAGTGGTTTTTCCTGAGCCTGATGCTCCCATTATTCCAACAAATTCTCCTTCTCCTACATTAAAGCTAATTCCTGCTATCGCTTTTGTTAAGTTTGCTTTATTTCCATAATATTTTTCTATATTTTTTACCTCTAATACATTATTCATTATAAACTCTCCTTCCTTTCTTCTGTTTTAATTATAAAACTTTTTGTTTATTCTTCCCATCGATTAGCCTTACATTTAGATTACATTTTTGTAACATTACATAAAAAAGATTAGTTTTAAAAAAACTAATCTTTACAATGCTGTACCTTTTTTGGGTACATATAAATTACTCATATCTACTTTTTCATGTTCTAATAATTTTATTTTTTTATCTATTCCTCCTGCATATCCTGTTAGACTTCCATTTGTTCCAACTACTCTATGGCAAGGAATAATTATTGAAATTGGATTATGTCCAACTGCTCCTCCTACTGCTTGTGCTGACATTTTATTTTTATTCATTATTTTGGCCACTTTTTTTGCTATCTCTCCATATGTTGTAACTTCTCCATAAGGAACTTCACATAATAATTTCCATACATTTTTAGCAAAATCACTCCCAATAGGTTCTAAGTCTAACTCCGAAATCTCTGGCTTTTCTCCATTAAAATATCTATCTAACCATTTCTTTGTTTTTACTAAAATAATTTCATCATCTTTTTCTTGTATCTCTTCTTTTAATTTTCCTAAATAATATTTTTGCCCTTCTATCCATAATCCTGTTAATTTACCATTTTTACTTGCTAAAAATATTTTTCCAACTGGTGAATTATAATATGTTGTATATATCATGAAATATCTCCTTATTTAGATTAATCTAACATCTTGTATTCATCATCACTAACAGGTTCACACCATTCATTTGATGTATTTTCACCTGGCACTTCAACTGCTAGATGACTAAACCATGAATTTGCTTTTGCTCCGTGCCAATGTTTTACATTTGCTGGTATTGTTACAACATCTCCTGGTTTTAAACTTTGAGCTGGCTTTCCTTCTTCTTGATACCAACCTTCTCCTTCTACACAAATTAGTATTTGACCTCCACCTGATGTTGCATGATGAATATGCCAATTATTTCTACAACCTGGTTCAAAAGTAACATTTGCAATAGACACAACAGAAACTCCTGGTTTAGTTAGTGGTTTTAAATAAGAATTTCCTATAAAATATTGTGCAAAAGCTGTATTAGGCTCTCCCATTCCGAAAAATCCACCATGTTCTTCTTGGCTTTCTTCATCTTCTGTATATACTTCTTTTGCTAGATTAAATACAGCCCAAGCATTAGGCCAACCTGCATAAAATGCAGCATGAGTTATTATTTCTGCCATTTCACTTTTTGTTATTCCATTATTCTTTGCTGACATCAAATGATATTTAAGTGAACTATCTACCATTCCTTTTCCCATGAATACACATATTGTAACTAATGATCTATCTCTTAAAGATAACTTATCTTCTCTTGACCATACTTCTCCAAATAATACATCATCATTAAGCTCCGCAAATTTTGGAGCAAATTTTCCTAAACTATCTCTTCCTGCTGTTTGTTTTTTCATAAAAATCACTTTCCTTTCATATTTTATATAAATCTTTTAATGGGATATCATTTTTTATTGCTAATTCTTTTATTGATTCATATTCTGGATATATATAAGTTTCATCTTGATTTTTTACTTTTTTTGCTTTTATTTTCCCATATTTTGTATCTAATTCTATTAACTATCTTTCTAATTCTGTTCTATTTTCATAACGATATCTTATTCCAATTGTTGTAGTTTCTTTAAATATTATGTTTTGTAGTTTTTTCATATTTTCCTTTTTACATGATACAGTTAATCGATATGCAGGTCTATTTTTCTTCATAAAAATCGGTGTAAAAAATACATCTAATGCTCCATTTTGGAATAATAATTCTTCTGTATATCCCAAAATTTCTCCTCCACAATCGTCAATATTAGTTTCCATCACAACAATATTTCCTTCTTGTTCTTCCATTTCTCCATAATATACTTTTAACACATTCGGAATTTTTAAATCTTTTGAACCTGCTCCCCAACCAATCTTTTTTGTTGTCATTGTAGGTAGTGGAATAAATTCTGTTGCAAGTTCTGCTATTATTCCTGCACCTGTTGGTGTAACTAATTTTGTATCAATATCTATCTGTCTGAATTTAACACTTGAATCTGTAAATATTTCACTTGTTGCAGGAACTGGAACACTCATCATACCATGTGCACATTCAATAAATCCATATCCATCATTAACAATACTTGATATAATTTTGTCCGGATTTATTTTATTTATTAAAATTGCTGTTCCTACTATATCTATAATTGAATCTATTGCAGCAACTTCATGAAAATGTACTTCTTCAAGTGGCTTATTATGTACTTTACTTTCTGCTTTTGCAACTCTTAAAAAAATTCTTTTTGCTAGTTGTTTTGTTTTATCTTCTAATGAACTATTATCTATAATTGTATTTACATCATTTAAATTTCTATGTTCATGATGATGGTGATGCTCTTCATGGTTATGGTCATGTTCTAGAATTACATCAACATATGTTCCTGTTATTCCATTTTTGACTTTTTTTGATATTTCTATTTTATAACCATCAATATTTAATTTCTTTATCTCTTCTAATAAGTATTTTTCATCTCCTATAATTTCTAACAATGCTCCAAGTGTCATATTTCCACTAATTCCACTTGAGCAATCAAAATACAATGTTTTCATATTATTCTCCTAACTCTTGAGCAACTTTTTCTAATTCATCTCTTATATGAATATGTTGAGGACATACTCCTTCACATCTACCACATTTAATACATTCTTTTGCTGATTTTAGTCCATGACCTCCTACTAGCCATCCTTCCTGATGTTTTGCAGCATCTTTATTTTTATATAATGTTAAATAATTCATTGCTGTAAATGAACCTGATATTCCTATATTCATTGGACATACTTTTGCACAGTAATTACATGTAGTACAAGGAATTATTGGAATATTTTTTAATACATTTTGAGCTTCTTTGATTGTTTTTTCTTCATCTTCTGATAATTTTTTAAAATCTTTCATATATGAAATATTATCTTCCATTTGTTCAATATTACTCATTCCTGACAATACAGTAATTACACCATCTAGGTTTGCTGCAAATTTTATAGCCCATGATGCAACTGATGCATTTGGATTTGCTTTTTTGAATACTTCAGCAACTTGTTCTGGTGGATTTGCAAGCATTCCTCCTTTTACTGGTTCCATTATTATTACAGGTTTTCCGTGCTTTCTAGCAACTTCATAACATGCTTTTGATTGGATTGAAGGATTTTCCCAGTCTGCATAATTTATTTGTAATTGAACAAATTCCATTTCTGGATGTTTTGTTAAAATTTCATCTAATTCTTCTGGTGTTGAATGGAATGAAAATCCTGCATGTTTAATTTTTCCTTCTGCTTTCATTTCTAATATCCAACTCCACATATCAAAATCATCAAATGATTTTGTTCTTCCTTCTCCTAGATTATGTAATAAATAAAAATCAAAATATCCTGCTCCTGTTTGTTTTAAAGATGTTTCGAATTGTTGTATTGCTTCTTCTCTTGTTTTACAATTTATCCATGCTGCATTTTTTGTTGCTAATTGAAATTTTTCTCTTGGATATCTTTCAACTAAAGCTTGACGTATTGCATCTTCACTTCCTGCATATGCCCATGCAGTATCAAAATATGTAAAACCTGCTTCTAGAAATTTGTCTACCATTTGTATTGTTTGTTCTATATCTATTTTTCCATCTTTTTGTGGTAATCTCATTAATCCAAATCCTAATTTTTTTATTTCTTCTCCTAAATATGACATTTTTTTATTCCTCCTTTTTATTATGGTTCTTCCATAAAATCTTTTCTTTTTCCTTCTTCAATTTCATCATATAATTTTATTTTATATTCTAGTCTTTCCAAAGTTTTTTGTATTTCGCTCATTTTTTCTTGCATCTTTTCTCTTTGTTCTATCAATAAATTTTTTCTTTCTGTTACTGTTTCTTTTCCTTGTTTAAATAATTTGACATACTTAATTAGTGCTTCTATTGACATTCCTGCTGATCTCATACATTTTATGAATTCTATCCATCTACATGTATGTTCATCAAAATCTCGTATTCCTGCTCTAGTCCTTGGTACTTGTGGTATTAATCCAATTCGCTCATAATATCTAATGGTGTCTTGCGTTAAATTGTATTTTTTACTTACTTCTGCTATTGTCATATCTACCTCCTTTAAATAATATTTTACATATATTATATATCACTTAGAGTTAACTCAAAGTCAAGAGTTTTTAAAAAAAGATTTCTTTTTTGAAATCTTTTATAGTTTTGCAATAAGTGCCTTTATTTTTATTCCTTGTTCTGTAAACATTTTTTCATGTTCAGTTTCAATATTATTTTCCCATATTGGTTCTGAATGTAAGTCATAAGTTTTTGCTAAAATTTTGAATCCTGATTCTTCAAAATATGTAATACTTGCATTAAATAAATCATCATCATCTGTTTTGAAATAAATTTCTCCATCGTCACTTAAAAATTGTTTGTATTTTTCAAGTTGTCTTGTATGTGTTAATCTCTTTTTTCTATGTTTTCCTTTTGGCCATGGATTACAGAAATTTATATAAATTCTTTTTATATTATCTTTCTTTGCTAATATTAATAATATTCTTTCAATATCAAATCTAGTTAAAATTACATTATCAACTTCTCTATTGGCTTCTTTATATATCTGTTCTATATTTCTTTTTGCAAGCCCTAGCATTGCATCAACTAAATCTATTGCGATATAATTAATTTCTGGATTTTGTACTGCAAGTTTTGAAATAAATTGACCTTTTCCACATCCTAATTCTAAATGAATTGGATTTTCTTTATTTTTAAATTCTTCTATCCATTCTCCTTTTAATTCTTCAGGATTATCTCTATAAAATTCACTTGCTTCTAATTCTGGTCTCGCCCAAGGTTTAAATCTTATTCTCATCTAAATTCTCCAATCTGATACAATATTTTTCATATAAATTTTTTATATTTTGTTTTGTAATAGTTTTATCTAATCCATCTTTACTAACCTCTGTAAAAACAGCTATCAAAAGATTATCAATATGTGGATTTAATAATACTGTTTTTCTTTCTTTCATATGATAATTTATTTGTGTTTCTTTTGTCCATGATTTTCCATTATACACAATGCCTGCTGCTAGTTTATCACATATCATTTCAGCTGCATATTTATATGGCATTATTATAGTTTTTTCTGTTAGACTATAATCTGTCCAATATTCTGGATGGTGCTTATTTCTACCTTTATGGTGTAACCATGCTCTTGAATATCCTATATCTTTTTTACATAATAATATTGGACTTTTATGTCCATCATAATATTTCACACTCTCCCAAAATTCTTCTGGTGAAAATTTTGATAAATCATGTACCAAACCTCTCCATGGAATTCCTACTTTACAACATAATTTAAATACTACCCATTTATGATTTAATACTAATTTTAGATGTTTAAAAAAGTTCTTTACTTTCATTCTTTCCTCCATTTTTATTGACTATTCGACAAAAAGATTGTATAATTTTTTCATTAAAATGTCAATATGGAAAGGATTTTTAAATTGTTAGAATATACTGTTATTGATGATAAATATAAAAATATTAATCAAATTTTAAAACAAGAATTTAAAATTTCTTCTAGGCTACTAAATAAACTTATTAATTTTAAATATGTTAAATTAAATGGTGTTCAAACTGATACTAGAAATAAAGTTTCTGTTGGAGATGTCATTACTGTAAATTTAGATTTTGAAGAAGAAAGTGAAAATATAGTTCCAACAGAAATGAAACTTGATATTGTTTATGAAGATGATAATTTACTAGTTCTAAATAAACCCGCTGGTATTGCTATTCATCCTTCTATTTTACATTATGAGGATAGTTTATCAAATGGAGTTAAATATTATTTTGAACAAAAAGGATTACACAAAAAAATTAGACCTGTCAATAGGCTTGATTTTGATACTTCTGGTCTAGTTGTCTTTGCTAAGAATCAGTATGTTCAAGAATGTTTAATTCAACAAATGAAAGAAAATATTTTTCAAAAAGAATATATTGCATTTGTTTATGGTATTCTTGAAAATAAAATTGGGACAATAAATATGCCTATTGCTCGCAAACCTAATAGCATTATTGAAAGATGTATTTCAAATGATGGTCAAGAAGCAATTACTGATTATGAAGTATTACAAATTCACAAAACATCTAATTTTTCAGAAATTAAATGTACTTTAAGAACAGGGCGTACTCATCAAATTCGTGTACATATGTCTGCAATTGGACATCCATTACTAGGTGATACAATGTATGGTCATAGTTCTAATTTAATTGATAGACAAGCTCTGCATAGTTATAGAATTTCTTTTGTACATCCAATTACTAGAAAAATTTTAGAATTAACATGTGATTTGCCTTATGATATGAAAATAACTAAAGGGGACGGCCTCCTTTAGTTATTTTTGATAGAAAAATATTGAATAACTTTGTTCCAAACATTCTCTCCTATTTGTTTTACTTTGGCATTATTTCGTATCAATTTATTAAAATCATTTTCATTATGAGTGTCTATAAGATATTTCACAGCTAAATATGATACATCATAACCATTAAATTTATTTGGTAATACAAAATTCTTATTTTCATGATTAAGCTTATTTAAATTTAAATTATTTAAATCTGAATTAATTAAATCTATGTATTTTTCTAATTTAAATTTTCCGTTTTTCTTTTGATAGATTTATTGCTACCCCTTCATCTAACCAAGTTATTCTTTCGTGATTTTCTGCAATATATTCATTATAAAGAATATGTATAAATTCATGTATTATTTTTCGCATTTCAATTTCATATCTATAAGAATCAGTTTCTATATTATTATTTGCTAAAAAATATATTATTCCCTTATGTATAGTACCTTTACAATAAAATGGTATATCATCTTTACTTGGATAATATTCCTCTATTGCATTTATGAATTTATTTTTATTATCAAATAGCAATACGCTAATTTTTCTACATTCCTCTATTTGTAATTTTTTTAATAAATTTTCCCTTTCTTTATTAAATTTATCATATAGATTTTTTATAAATATTTTTCCAAATTCAATTTTTTCACAATTTAAAAATTCTATTTTAATATTTCTATTCTCAATAACCATAACTATTTCTCCATATTTTATAATTATCCCCAAGTTATACTTGGGGATAATTATAGAATTTAGCGTCCGCCACCGCCACCTCCGGCCACCGGCCTCCGCCTCCTCCACCAGAAAATCCGCCACCTGCTCCACTTCCTGATGAATATGTTGCTGAATATACTGATGAATTTATACAATTTCCTATATTTACTGAATTCATTATGTGTATATATGAATATGTATACATCGCAGAATTCATATCTGTTATTTCAGGATAAATTACTTTTAATTGTTTTAATACTTTATCTGAAATTCCAAAGGCTGTTGCAAATACTAAGTATTTTTCCCAAACCACAAGTGCTGGTATTTCTTTATCTTTTAATAATGAAAATTCTTCCATATATTTTTTGAATGCTTTCCATTGTTCATTTTCATCTACACCTTTTTGTGTAAATACATTTATTCTTGATAATATCATTTGAGATATTATTGCATTTAACACAAATGAAGAAATCAAAGCAATTGAAACCACAAGTTGTATAATGTTAAGTTTCATCTGAACACAATATATTATAAATGGTATAACCAAAATAGTTAGTACAGCAAATATAACACATTTTCCTAAATATTTTGCCATTTTCTCATAATTTTGTTTATCATAATTTTCTCTTCTAATTTCCTCTGCCTCAATTATTTTTCCTAATTTCTCATCTAATTGTTGTACTCTCAATGATTTTTTCTCAAGATATTTAGTTATATCCTTTGTTGTAAGTGTATTTTTTTCTTCACTTTTGGTATTGTTTGCCACTTCTTTTAAAAATTCTAAAGTTAGTTTTTCATCGTCTTTTAGATTTATAATTTCTTTATTTTTTATTGATATTTTAATTACATCTGATTTGATGATTCCACCTTTATCCTCTATTTCAAGAGAAATATAGTTGTTCAGGCATAAATCTAGCACATTTGCTGCAAAACTTGAAGAAAAAGTTTTATTATATCCTTTAGTTAATACAAATAATGCTTCTGCAGGTGTTGCTTCTTCATATGGCAATTCTCTAAAATATTGTAATTTTGTTGTAGGTTTATATTTTTTTGGCATTTTTATAAATATAATTACATTTTTTATAAAATATATTAAGCTAAAAATAAATATAATACCACCTAAAATTGTAAGAACAATTATTATACCGTTCTTTAGATTTCTTCTTGCATTTGCTTCATCTGCCCATTTTCCTTCTTCATTTAAAACTTTCTCTAATATATTAGAGCCATAAGTTCTTCCAGAATTGTAAATCATGTCATTTGGAATTAATGTTCTTACTTCAACATAATTCCCACTTGAATAGTTATTTATTGTGAATTCAATTTTATTCAAATCAGTTACATATATTTCTCCATTCAAGTCTTGAGTATGTCCCCAAACTCTTATATCTTCTTTATTTGTTGCATTATATGGTAAGTATATCGTTCCTGTTATTTTGTCTGCATCTATTTCAAAGTCTTCTCCTATAAACTGCCAATACAATTCAGAATAATCATTATATTTTGCAATTGCATCTTTTACTTTATAAGATATTTGATATGTTTTTCTTGCTGAATTATTATCTAATCCAACACCCCAAGCAATTTCAAAAGCTCCATCTGAATTTTTTAATGCATAAAAGCTATTTTCTGTAACATGATACATTTCTTCATTTATCTGAGAAAAATTTGTTTTTGAACTAATATCTGTTACTTGCACTTCTGTTATATTTGAATATTTTGAATCATCAATTTTGAATGTCTTAAATAATGTATTTGTATTTGAAATATCTATATCCCATGTTTCAGTAACATTCATGCTTCCATCAGAATTTATTTGAGCATCAAAATCTAGCTCATTTAGTTCTAAAGTTGCATCTGATTTTACATTAAATATTAACAGAGTTGCTATTACAATAAATATTGTAAATAAGATTTTTTTAATTTTCATATGTATCCCCCTTCTGAAATTTAATATATCATATAAGTATAAATTTGTCTACATCAAAAAACTCTACTATTTTTGTATATATTAAAGAAAAAGTTTATATATTACTATTTCATAGCAAAAACATATCACGGGTCAACGCCTAAGGTCTTTGCTTTATTCCATAGTAATATATAAACTTTTCTTTTAAAATAGAGTAAACCTGTAAGCCGGGTTCTGTCATTTAAAATAGTCATTTATCTAGGACATATATCACTATATGCCTCAAGCCACACAATTCAGAAGTTTGCCGAGCAGGCTTTTTCTTCTACTTAGGTGTTGCTCCAGATGGGGTTTGCACTGACCCAGTATGTCACCATACTAGCGGTGAGCTCTTACCTCGCCTTTTCATCCTTACCTCATAAGAGGCGGTTATTTTCTGTTGCACTTTCCTTAAGGTTTCCCTCACTAGACGTTATCTAGCATCTTTGCTCTATGGAGTCCGGACTTTCCTCTCGTAGTTCCTTTCGGAATTTACCAGCGACTATTCAATTTACTCAAAAGATATTATAACATCTTTTTTCTTTTTTGTAAATAATGATTATTCTTATTGATTTTTATATTTCATAGTGGTATATTTTATTAGAAAAATGTCATAATAAAAATGGAGGGATTGACATGGCAAATGATAAAAGAGAAGATGTTGACATTAAAAAAGTTTATGAACATTTATGTACAACATCAAGAGAAAATTTTATTTCAGAATTCAAAATAAAAGAAGGAGGATTAACTGATGATGAAGTAGCACAAAGGATTAATACATATGGATATAATGAAGTAACTCAAACAAAGCCCAAAAAGTGGTATCATTATTTATTAAAAAGTTTATTTTCACCATTTAATAGTATATTACTTGGAATAGCTTTAGTTTTATCTTATACTGATATATATTTAGCAGAAGATCCTAATTATGCAAATATTATAGTAATACTAGTTTTAGTAGCAGTTAGTACTTTTTTAGATTTCTTTTCAGAATATCGTTCAAATAAAGCTGCAGAAAAACTAAAACAATTAGTATCAACAAATGCTACAGTAATTAGAAATGGTAGAGAAATGAAAGTACCTTTCAAAGATTTAGTACTAGGAGATACAATTAAATTATCTGCTGGTGACATGATTCCAGCTGATTTAAGAATAATAGAAGCAAAAGATTTGTATGTTGGGCAATCAAGTTTAACAGGAGAATCTGATGCAATAAAAAAAGTAGTAAATACCGAAAATACAGAAGAAATTGATAGCTTAACTGATTTAGATACAATATGTTTTATGGGAACAACTGTAATAAGTGGTAGTGCTAAAGGAGTTGTTGTTCTAACAGCTGATGACACTTATTTTGGGAAAGTTGCACATACTTTAACTAATGGAAAACCAAAAACTGATTTTCAAAAAGGAATTGAAAGTATTAGTAAATTACTAATAAAATTTATGTTAATATTAATTCCAATCGTATTTCTATTAAATGTTTGGAAACATGATATAATAACTTCATTTACATTTGCAGTTGCAATTGCAATATGTATAACACCTCTTCTACTACCTGTAATTTTATCAAGTAGTTTATCAAAAGGTGCAATACGAATGTCAAAAAAGAAAACGATTGTAAAAAAACTAGATTCAATTCAAAGTTTTGGTGCAATGAATATTTTATGTACTGATAAGACTGGTACATTAACAGAAGATAAAATTGTTCTTGAAAAATATCTTGATGTAATGGGAAATGAAGATTTGCGAGTTCTAAAACATGCTTTTTTAAATGCTTATTTTCAAACAGGACTTCGTAGTAACATAGATGAAGCTGTTATAAAACGTGCTACAGAAAATCATATGGAAGACATTTCTACAAAATACAAAAAAATCGATGAAATTCCATTTGACTTTTCAAGACGAAGACTTTCTGTTGTTGTAAGTGATGGTTCAAAAACACAGTTAATAACTAAAGGAGCTGTTGAAGAAATTTTAAGTATTTCAACATTAGTTGATTATCAAGGACAAATATCCCCACTTACAAATGAAATTAGAGAAAATATGAAAAAAATAGCTAAAACTCTTAACAAACAAGGACTTAGAGTTGTAGCAGTTTGTCAAAAAAATGATTTAGATAAAACAAGTGGTTTCGGAATTTCAGACGAAAAAAATATGGTATTAATAGGATTTATTGGTTTCCTTGATCCACCAAAAGAAACTGCAAAATCTTCAATCGAAAAGTTAAATAAAAATGGAATAAGAGTTATAGTTTTAACCGGTGATAATGTTGAAGTTACAAGATGCGTTTGTGATAAAGTTGGAATAAAATCCTCAAAAATAGTTACAGGTTCACAAATTGATAAAATTTCTGATATTGCTGTTATGAGGCTTTTGAAAAAAACAAATATCTTTGCAAAACTTTCTCCTATTCAAAAGGCTCGTATTGTTAGAATATTAAGAGAAGCAGGAAATGTCGTAGGATATATGGGAGATGGTATTAATGATAGCCCTTCACTTATAAATTCTGATGTTGGTGTTTCAGTTGACACAGCTGTTGATATTGCAAAAGAATCAGCTGATATCATCTTACTTGAAAAAGATTTACATGTTTTACTTGATGGTGTAAAAGAAGGTCGTCATACTTTTGCAAATTTAATGAAATATATCAAACTTGCAGCAAGCTTCAACTTTGGAGAAGTAGTTTCTGTAATTATTGCGAGTGTTTTACTTCCATTTTTACCAGAAACTCCTATACAACTTTTGGTTGAAGGATTATTATATGATTTTGGACAGTTAACTTTACCTCTAGATAATGTTGATGAAGAATATCTAACTAAACCTAAAAAATTTGAAATTAAAAGCTTGAAAAACTTTATGTTATTTATGGGACCTGTAAGCTCATGTTTTGACTTGATAGTTTTCGCTTTAGTATGGTTTACTTTTGATATACATGAAGCAGCAGTTTTCCAAACAATATGGTTTACTTATAGTGTTGTTTCTAATCTTGTCGGTATGCATGTTATTAGAACAGCTAAAGTTCCATTTAAACAAAGCCACGCTTCTAAAGCTGTATACTTTTCATCAATTCTACTATGTATAGTTGCTATGATTGTTCCATATACATTTTTAGGTAGAGCAATTGGTCTTACTGCACTTGCACCTAAGTATTTTTCAGTTATTATTGGTGTTCCAATTTTATATTGTTTTGTTGCAGTTTTTGCTAAGAAAATTTATATTAAAAAATATGGAGAATGGATTTAAAAAAGGGGACGGTCCTGTTTTGAAGGGGACGGTCCTTTTTGGTGCATTCGATATATTTTATTATAACGAAAAGTTTATATATTACTATTCCATAGCAAAAACATATTCTAGGTCTTCGTCGGAGGTCTTTGCTTTATTTCATAGTAATATATAAACTTTTCGTTATTTTTATAAATTTTAAATGCACTAAAAAGGACCGTCCCCTTCAAAACAGGACCGTCCCCTCTGGCATAATCTCTTTAAAAACATTTAATATTTCATCAGTTAAATAAATCGCCCCACAAGATTTCAATTCATCTCCAATTTTAATAGAAACACTTATATTATTTTGTTCTCCATTAAAAAATTTAATTGCTCCTCTAAGTTTAGCTTTTTGTTCTTCTGAAGTATTTGTGATATCAAGAACAAGCATTTTAGGTTTAGCATCTCCAAAATTTTTAATATCTTGTGCAACAATTTTAGTTGAATCATCTTCTCTTATACTTAATCTTCCATTAATTGCTACAATATTTTCTTCAACTAAAATATCTTGTGCTTTTAAATAAGTTGGCTCAAACACAATTATTTCTGCTGAACCATATAAATCTTCAATTGTAAGAAATACCATAATTTTATTATTTTTAGTATATTTCTTTTTAACTGACGTAATAATTCCTGCGATTTTAACATCTTGACCATCTACATATTTACTTCTTTCTTTTACTCTTGTATCAGCATTATCTGTATCTGGTCCAATTGAGTTTAATTCATCAATTTCTTTCATAGCTAAAGATGATATATTTGTACTTGCTAAAATTTGTTCTCTTATTTTTTCTAATGGATGTCCTGAAACATATATTCCAAGCATTTCTTTTTCCATTGATAGTAAATCTTTTTCACTTAATTCAGGTTGCTCACTAAAATTATATTTTATTTCATCTAAATTATTTTCTTCATCTGAACCACCTAAATCAAACATTGAAACTTGTCCACTTATTCCTTTTTTATTATAAGATTGAATTGTATCAATTATTGTTTCAAATGATGCTAAAAGTGTTGCTCTTGTTTCTGGAAATTCTGCAAATGTTCCAGCTTTTATTAAACTTTCTACACATTTTTTATTAACTGCTTCTCCTGCCATTCTTTCACAAAAGTCTGTAAAGCTTGTAAATTTACCATTTTCGTTTCTATCTTTAATTATATTTTCTACTGGTTGAATTCCAACATTTTTTATACTTCCTAAGCCAAAACGAATTTTTCCATCTTCTACCGTAAATTTTGTATTACTCATATTTATATCTGGTTTTAATATTTCTATTCCAAGTCTTTTACATTCATCAATATATTCTGGTACTTTATCTAAATTTCCTAGAAAACTATTTAACATTGAAGCCATAAATTCAGCAGGATAATATGCTTTTAGATATGCTGTTCTATATGCTACAACTGCATAACATGCTGCATGTGATTTATTAAATGCATATTTTGCAAATTCAGCCATTTCATCAAATATCTTATTTGCTGATTCTGCATCAATTCCATTTCTTACACATCCTGGAACTACTATATTTCCATTTTCATCAACTTGACCATTTATAAAGATTTCTCTTTCTTTTGCCATTACATCAAGTTTCTTTTTACCCATGGCTCTACGTACTAAATCTGCTCTTCCTAATGAATATCCAGCCAAATCTCTTACTATTTGCATTACTTGTTCTTGATACACCATACAACCATATGTTACATTTAATATTGGCTCTAGGCTTGGGTGTGTATATTCATTATGACCAGGATTTTGTTTTCCTCTAATATATCTTGGAATCTGGTCCATTGGCCCAGGTCGATATAATGAAACACCAGCTATTATATCTTCTAAACAGTCAGGTTTTAGTTCCTTCATGAAGTTTGTCATTCCTTGTGACTCAAATTGGAATATTCCACTTGATGCTCCATCTTGCCATAATTTATAAACTTTTGGATCTGCCATTTCTTTATCAAATTCTACATCTATCCCTCTAGTCTTTTTTACAAGGTCTATTGTATCTTGGATTACTGTTAATGTTCTTAAACCTAAAAAGTCCATTTTTAATAATCCTAATTCTTCTAATGTTGTCATTATATATTGTGTAGAAATCTGATTATCTCTTACATATAGAGGTACATATGTATCTACTGGTTCTTTTGTTATTACTACACCACAAGCATGTGTTGAAGCCTGTCTTGGCATTCCTTCTAGTCCCATCGCAATTTCTAATAATTTATGAACATCTTCTCTTTCATCATATAAATCTTTTAATTCTTTGTTTTGTTCTAATGCTTTTTTTATTGTTATATGTAATTCATTTGGTATCATTTTTGCAAGTTTATCAGCTTCTGCATATGGAAAATCTAATACTCTTGCAACATCTCTTATTACCATTCTTGCTGACATAGTTCCAAATGTTATTATCTGTGATACATGGTCATGTCCATATTTATTTGATACATAATCTATTACATCTTGTCTATGTTCATAACAGAAGTCTACGTCAAAGTCTGGCATACTTATTCTTTCTGGATTTAAAAATCTTTCGAAAAGTAATCCATATTTAATTGGGTCTATATCTGTTATTTCTATTGCATAAGCTATAATTGAACCTGCACCAGAACCACGACCAGGCCCTACTGGTATATTATGAGTTTTTGCATAATGTATAAAGTCCCAAACTATTAAGAAGTAGTCAACATATCCCATTTTCTTTATGACACTTATTTCATATTCTGCTCTATCTAATATTTCTTGTGATGGATTTTCTCCATATCTTTTCTTTATTCCCTCATCACATAATTTTTTAAAGAAATCATAATGTGTTGGATATTCTGGTGGTACATCATAATTAGGTAATATTGTGTGCCCAAATTCAAATTCCACATTGCACTTGTCTGCTATTTTTACTGTGTTTTCTATTGCATCTGGAAATGCCGAAAAATATTCGCTCATTTCTTCTGGTGATTTTACATATAATTCATCTGTATCAAACCTCATTCTGTCTTCATCACTCATTCTTTTTCCAGTCTGAATACATAGCAATATTTCATGATTATATGCATCTTCTCTTTTTAAATAGTGTGCATCATTTGTTGCAACTAGCGGTATATCTAGTTTTCTTGCAAGTTGTACTAATTTTTGATTTGCTAATATTTGTTCTTTTATTCCATTGTTTTGTATTTCTATATAATAGTCTTCTCCAAAGACTTTTTTGTGCCATAATGCTATTTCTTCCGCTTTTTCGTTTTGACCATTTAATAATGCTTGATTTACACTTCCTGCTAGACATGCACTTAAGCATATTAGTCCTTCATGATATTTTTCTAATACTTCTAAATCTATTCTTGGCTTATAATAATATCCTTCTGTAAATCCTATTGATACTAATTTGCTTAGATTTTTATATCCTTGATTGTTTTTTGCTAATAAAATTAAGTGATTGTATTTATTGTCTATTCCTGGCTCTTTGTCAAATCTAGTTCTATTTGCGACATAAACTTCACATCCTATTATTGGCTTTATTCCTTCTTTTTTACATGCTTTATAAAAGTCTATTGCTCCATACATTACTCCATGGTCTGTTATTGCCATTGCTTTCATTCCTAGTTCTTTTGCTCGTACTGGCAAGTCTTTTATTCTGTTTGCTCCGTCTAATAGACTAAATTCACTATGTATATGCAAGTGTACAAATTCTGACATAGTTTCCTCCTTTTTTGCTATTTTATCACACAGTTTTGTTTTTTTAAACATTTTTTCTTTATATTTTTGAAAAAAAGTGTTATAATACCAAATGTTGAAATATGGAGGTGTAGTATGAAACAATTATTTGAAAGAAATATTAATTATTATGAAACTGATAAAATGGGTGTTGTTCATCATTCAAATTATATTAGATTTTTTGAAGAGGCTCGTTGTCAATTTTTGATTGATGCAGGTTTGCCTTATGATATGTTAGAAGAAAATGGGATAATGTCTCCTGTATTGGGTGTTTCTTGTAAATTTAAACAACATGTAACTTTTGGAGATACTATTCAAATTGAAACTTCTATTAAAGAATATACTGGTGTTAAATTTACAGTACAATATAAAATTTATAATAAAAATACTGGTGCACTTTGCGTTGAGGGTGAATCTAATCATTGTTTTACTGATTCAAATTTAAGACCTTTAAATATGAAAAAACATCATCCTGATATTTATGAAAAATTTATGAATTTAGTTGAAACGCACTAAAGGGGACCGTCCCCTTTTGAGCACAAAAAAAGAAAAGCCCCCGCCTTAGCCGTAAGTTGATTGAATTTTTAAGGACCTGTCCTCGACAGGTGGGTTCCGTCTTAAGTACTCCTGGGCTTCTTACTACTCGAAAGTGTAAGCTTGCACGCCATACCTAAAGATTTTGGTCCCTCTTTTAAACTTGTAGGTTCTAAAAATTCTGTGCTACACGCACTACGCAGGGCTTTTCTTTTTCTTAATTGTTATACTTATTTTAGCACATAAAACAATAAATTGCAACTATATGATAGTTTAAATCTTTGAAATTTTATATGCTATATTTATTATTTCTTTATTTTATTTGTTTATTCTCTCTCTTTTAAATTTTTTCAAATTTTATCTTATAATCCCATTATCTCTTTTGCCACTTCATTTATAGTTTTTCCATCTGCTGATGCTCCCATTTTAGCTTTTGCTTCTTTCATTATAGCTCCCATATCTTTCATTGTTGTAGCACCGATTTTTGAAATTATTTGTTCTAACTCTATTTTTATTTCTTCTCTAGTTAATTGTTTTGGTAAGTATTGTTGTAATACTTCTATTTCTTCATTTGTTTGGTCTATTAAATCTTGTCTATTAGCTTTTTCAAAATCTTTTAAAGCATCTTTTTTTGATTTTACTTCTTTTGCAATTATTTCTAAGATTTTATCATCTTCTACTTGAATTCCTTTATCTTTTTCTATTTGTAATATTCCTGCTCTTACCATTTGAATTGTATTTTTTCTTACTTCTTCTTTATTTTTCATTGCTGATTTTAAATCTTCCATTAATTTTTCTTTTAACATTTTCACTCCTCCTTAACTATTTGTATATTATCATATTTTTTATGTTTTTTCAATAACTATTCTAATATATCACCAGCATCTAATTTTTTAGCTTGTTTATAAATTTGTCCGTCTTTTTTAGTAATTGTCCTCTCCTCTATTCCATTTGATGTACATAGTTTTATTTTAATATGTCCTTGTCTTATTTGAGGATGTCTTAATATTCTATCTTTCCCATTGTTTTCTTGTGTTTTTGAAAAGGCTATATATGAAAATTTTTCATCTTCATACCCTAATTCTCCTTTTTTACTCAATCTTTGAATTCCAGTTCTTGCAACTCTTACATAAAAACTACACCAATCATCTTTTGGCAATCCACATTTTCCTTGATGGCTACATGGCGCTATTATTTTTGCTCCTTGTTGTAATAAGATTTCTCTTGCTTTCATTATATTTTTAAAACCTGTTGGTGTTCCTGGTTCTATAATTACTAATATTTTTTCAGTTGCTTCCCATAATTTTAATATTGCATTTTCTTTTTCTTTCAATTCATTTATCATATATGATGTTACAACTATATCAGTTTTCTCTTTTATATCATCTTTTAAAATGTCAAATTCTTTCCATTCTGTATCTTTTAACTTTGTGTTTTTCATAAGTTCTTTTCCAGTGTTTATCATCACTTTTTCTCGTTCAAGACAAGTTATTTTGTCCAAATTTATTAATTCATTTATTGCCCAAGTTGCAGAACCTGTTCCTGCTCCTACATCTAATAAACTTGATATCTTTTCATTATTTATTTCTAAAACGTGTTGAAAAACTGAATATACTGCACAATATGTTGCTGGCATTCTTGAGATTGAATATGCTACCGCTTCTTCTTGCTCAGTTAAAAGTCTTTTTGTTCCATCTGTGTTTTGCCTATATCTCTTGCTAATTATTTGTGAATTTTCGATTATTGATGAAACTTTATTTTCTCCCATCTGTTTTTCTATTGATTGTTTTAATTCTTGTGGAATTTCCATTTAATTTCTTGGATGATGCGTTTAGTATTTTTAAATACATCATCTACCCCTTTCTTCACTTATTTCTATATTATTATATCATCTTTTTATAAAAAAACAAACCTATATTTTCACATATAGGCTTGTTTTCTCTGGGTAAATTCTACCATTGAACTACGGATTTAAATATAGGATCTTTTACATCCTTGGTTATTACAATATTTAATTTTCCATCTGCTTTGTATGTTGTGGTTGTAAATTTCTCACATTCTGAATCAAGTAACTCTTTTCCTATTTTTTTCATTATTGGTTTTAAGTCTGTGATAGAATCAGAGTCACAAAGGTTTATCCTTAATGTAATTTTTCCTGTTTGAAAATCCACTTCCTGTTTTACAGTAAATTCATACCCTTCCGGATAGGTTATCAGTAATTTAGGTTTTAAAGATGCACCTAATTTAGAAACTGAAAAAATAATCTTATCAGTAATTCTACCTTCATTTCTTATTATTACAGTTAATTCTGCATCACCACCAAAATCAGTGAAATAGAATTCGTCAAAAATTTTATTCGGTTCTTCAATCGAAAATTTTATTCCGAATTCATCTTCTCCGACGACATCAATCCAATAGTTAGTTTTTGTCAACTTAAACTTCCTTAAATAGGAGTTTAATTCAACACCAATACAGTTTTTTAAAATTGTCCTCCGTAATTTTTTTAACATAATATACCCCCTAATTTTAATTTGGTATTAACAACAATTATAATAATATATATTAACATAATTTGCTATTATTTTCAAGTATTTACTACTATTTTATTATATAATTTTTAAAACATTATCATTTTTCCGTTTTTACTTAACCAGTTATCTATTTGATTATAATCAGGTATATATTTTTCTGCTAATTTATAAAATTCTTGATTATGATTTTTATGTACCATATGGCAAAGCTCATGTACAATTATTGAATCTACAGCCTTTTCTGGTAACATTACTAGTCTTGATGAAAAATATAAATTTTTCTTACTTGGCATACAACTTCCAAATCTTGTTATTGCATCTCTTACTTTTACTGAATTATATTCTAATCCTGTAACTTTGCTCCAATATGGAAGCTTTTCTGATATTATAGCTTCTGTATTATTTTTTAATAATTTCTTTATTAATAAATCTACATTTGGTTTTATCTGTTCTTCTTGTACATCTTGTGGTAAAATAATTTTCATTATTTTATCAGTTTCATCTATTTTAATTCCTAGTTTTTTTGTATTTTCATACTCTCTTTTTATTGTAAATTCTATTCCTTTATAAAAAATCTTTTCACCAGTTTTCCATTGTTTTATTGTCTGAATTTCTGATGATAATATTTTTTCATATTTAGTATATATGTCATTTTCGTTTTCTTTTATTATTTTTGAAAGATTTTTCAAAGATAATCTAGTTGGCTTTGTTATATTTAACACATTTCCTTTAAAATATATCTTAACTGTTTTTGCATTTCTATAATTCTTAATATTTATTGGTATTTCTTTGTTTTTTACTATTATATAATTTGATTTTGCTGTCATATTATACCTCTACTGTTCCTCCATAATCTATTACTTCTAAGTTTTCAAAATCTATTATTTTAAGATTTCTATCAGTTATAAAATCTCTAATTACATTTTTATTATCAATTTTATTCAAATCTCCGAAAACCATTACATTATCACCAACTCGTGATATTGCACCACCTATAAATCCATTTTTACTACTATATCCATATTTATTTAGTAATTTTATATTTGGTTCATAGTCTAAAAATAATACATTTATTTTTAAACTTTCAAGAATCTTACAAAGTCCTTTATCTGTTACGATTGCGCTATTATCGTCTATAACAGCTATTGAACAATTTGTGTATCCTTGTGTTGTCTGAATTAATTCATATCCACTTTTTATTAATTCTTGCTGTACCTTTTTATCTGTATATTTGAAATTATGAATTGCATATTTTCCTATTGTACATACATTATATTTGATGTCAAATGGATATTCTGCTTCAACATTATCAATTCCTTGTTCTATGTTTGACAACTCTGGCATGTAAATATATTGTGTTGGGTCAACTACTACTTTTTCTCCAGTTTTACATGCAAATATATCTACATGTGATGAAATTTCTGTATATACTTCTTCACTTTCTTTTATTTCAATTAGTTCATATCCTAATTCTTTTAGTTTTTCTTTTTCTATACTTCTCATTCTTTCATCTATCATTAAATATTTCATATTTTTCTCCTTTTATTTTCCTTCTAAAATTTTTATTGCACATTTTATTCCATCTATTGCTGCTGTCATTATTCCTCCTGCATATCCAGCACCTTCTCCACATGGATAAAGTCCTTGTACATTTACAGAGTTTAATGTTTCTTTATCTCTTGTTATTTGAACTGGTGATGAGCTTCTCGTTTCTACTCCTGTTAATAATGCATCATTTTCTCCAAATCCTTTTAATTTTTTGTTCAATTCTGGTATTGCTTCTTTTAATGTCTCTGATACAAATTCAGGTAATATTTCATTTAAGTTTGACATTGTTACACCAGGTTTATATGTTGGTTTAATTTTTCCTATTTCTGTTGTTTTTATATTTTTGATAAAATCTCCAACTTTTTGAATTGGCGCATTATAATTTTTTCCGCCTAATTCAAATGCTTTTTTCTCTAATTCTTCTCGAAAATATATTCCATCTAGTGGTGAATTTTTATAAAAATCTTCTACTGCCACATTTACTAATAATGCACTGTTTGCATTTTCTCCATCACGTGCGAAATTACTCATTCCATTTGTTACTATTGAATTTTCTTCTGAATTAGAAGCCATTACTTGTCCTCCTGGACACATACAAAATGTATAGCAAGTTCTTCCATTTTGTGCATGATATACTAGTTTATAATCAGCTGAAGGTAATTCTAGTTTTGTAATTTCTCCATATTGTGATTTATTAATATCCTTTTGCAAATGTTCTATTCTTACTCCTACTGCAAAATTCTTTGGTGCAACTTCAACTCCTTTTTCATATAATTTTTTGAAGGTATCTCTTGCACTATGTCCAATTGCCAGTATTACTGCATCTGTTTCTATTTTTTTAGAACATTTTACTGATTTTATCTCATTGTTTTCAATTTCAAAATCTGTTACTTGCTCATTAAATAGTACTTGTCCTCCATTTGCTATTATATATTCTCTTATGTTTTTTACTATTTTTACTAAATTATCTGTTCCTATATGTGGTTTAGCTGTATATAATATTTCTTCTGCTGCTCCAAACCTTACGAATTCTTCTAATACTTTTCTTGAATATATACTTGAATTTCCTGTATTTAATTTTCCATCTGAAAATGTTCCTGCTCCACCTTCTCCAAATTGTATATTTGAATTTGGTTTGAATTTTCTATTTTCAGTAAATTCTTCTACATCTTTTATTCTTTCTTCTACACATTTTCCTCTTTCTAGTATTATAGGTTTTATTCCATTTTCTATCAATATTAGTCCTGCAAATAATCCTGCTGGACCTGCTCCAACTATTACAGGTTTTATTTTATTTGCTCTTTTAACTTGTATTTCTGGAAATTTATATTTTTCTACTTTTTCAAATCTGCTCTCTTTTTTACTGTCTTTTAATTCTATATCAATTGCATAATTATAGTGTACATTTTCTTTTTTTCTAGCATCTATTGATTTTCTATATATGTACCAATTTTTTACTTCTTCTGGCTTTATTTTATTTTTTGATATAGCTTTTAAAAATACTTGTTCATCTGATAAGTTTTCTTTTATTTTAATATCTTTTATTCTTATCATTTAACTTCTCCTTATTTTATGTAATTAATTTAATCGCAAATAATATAATTTTAATTAATATACTCATTTGGGCAATTCCGGCTAAGTTACCTGTTATAAATCTTCTCAAATTCGTTGATTCTTTAATTTTCTTGAATTGAATAAACCAGTCTAAAAACATTATTGCAAGAAATGCAAAATCCAAGTACAATGGTATTCTTAAACCACATATATAAATTATTACTCCTATTATTTGACCTGTTAAAATTCCTGTACATCTACTACATATTGGAAATTGCCATCCTTTTATACTAAAGCTTCTATCTTCTCTTTGATGACATCCACTTCTATTTCCTAATCTCATTAGATATGCCCATATTTTTATTTTTGTACTCTTTTTCATTAAAATCTATTCCCACAATCATTACATATATTAGTTGTTTTTGTAGTAGTTGTTGTGTCTCCTGTATTGCATAATCCACATAGTATTCCTGGCCATCCAAATAGCAAGTAACCACAGCATGCATCTCCACCATCAAAACCTTTTGTATGTGTTTTTGTGTCTATTACACTTGATATATTTTCACTTCCGCATCTAGGACATCTCATATTTTTACCTCTTTCTTTTTAATAATTATTTTTTATTATAACATTAAACTTTGAATTTTACTATACATTATTAAATTTTTCTGCGTTATTATTATTTTCTATTTATGTAGTCACAAATTGTGACCACATAATTTCCATCTTTGTTCAACTTGTTTTCCTATTATAGTATATATTAATTTTTTTATTTCTTCATTAAATATTTCACTTTGAATCACTAATTTATTTTCTTACATAATTTAATATTCTTTAATTATATGTTTCTATAAAATCTTAGTTTAAGACTTTTTATATTTTTTTATAAATTTGCAACACTCTTATATAGTTTTTCACTCTAATTGAAAGGAGTGATTGATTTGTATAACTTATTATTAATAGAGGATGAACCTCTTGAATTAAAAAACATGATAAATATTATATCCAAAAATTTTCCAGAAATTAGAATTTACAATATTTCTTTTGACGAAAAAGAATCTTTAGACATTATAAGAGAGCAAATAGTTGATATTATAATTATATCAAAACCTTCATATATTAATATATTGTCATATATAGAAAAAAATAATTTTTATAAATATACTAAATCTATTGTTATAACTTCATGCAAAAATACTTTTCAAACAACTATTGATAATAATCCATATATTTTTGCCTATTCACCAAAAACTAATAATTATAGTTATATTATTAAAGTTTTAAAACAGTTAATACTTTCTAAAAAAAATAAAAATGTAGAAATACTAATTAAAAATCGAATTAATGTAGAATTAAAAAAACTTAATTATAATTTTAATTATAATGGTACAGTTTATTTATCAGAAGTTATTTATGAAATTTATAAAATTCGATATCAATTTGATGGGAGTCTTGAAAAAAACATATATCCTATAATTGCAAGAAAATACAATAAAAAAGTAAATACCATTTATTGTAATATTAAACAAGCAACAAAGATAATGTTATTAGATTGTCCTGAAACTATAATTGTTTCATATTTTAATTATAGTTTTTTTCAAAACCTAAAGTAAAAGATATTATATTTACAATCCTTAATAAAATATAAAAACTCCTTATCCTACAGGATAAGGAGCGAATTAGGGATATTAGCTGCATATTACATATAAGTTACTTCACATAAGACGAAAAAGACAGAACATCAATACTACGATAGTTTCCATTAGATGCTCCTACTGAACTAGCATCTGTAAAAACTCGTATTTTCCTTCCAGTGTATCCCAAATTAAAATCGGGTGTCATGATTCCTTGAATATCATTCTCACTGTTCAAGGAATATACCCATTTAGGGCTGATAGGATTACAATTTTCGTCGCAAATTTGTACAGTCAATTTAACAGGTCCAAGACCTGCGTCAATTGAAGCTTTTTTAAATAAAAACGAGAAACTTACAACAGAACCTTGTACAGTTTTTACAGTCGTATAATTACAATCTGTAAAAGTAAATGCTCCAATATCATACCATCCATATGGTAATGTTTCAACGCCAGCTCTTGTGACAGAATTATCCACCTTTACATCTACATCTTTAGTGTATTCAGTTTCTGCTGCAAAAGTGGTAATTGGAGTAAAAAAGCCTATCATCATAGAAACAGCCATACTGAAAGCTATTAATTTGGTCCGGATAAAATTTTTCATTAGAAACCTCCTTTTTAATTAAAATATCCCTAATTCTATCTACTAAGATATTATTCATATCTTATAGATCAAATTTTTTATTAATTTATTTTAACATACTTATATCTTTTAATACTAAAAAAGGAAAAAAAGGAAAAATTTTTTATATTTTCCTTTTTTATCTCTTTGTTATCACTAATAGGATTTATTTTTCTATTTTTTCCAATTCTATTGCAACAGGATTTCCCCAATAATATAATACAAGTTTTAATTTATCTGACGCATCATATTTTGTTAATTCAAAAGTCTCATAAAAATTGTATTTGTCTCCATCAATATAATTACAATTATGCCTTCTACTTGGGCTTGTACTAGCATAGAATTTTTCCCCATTTTCATTACTTATATATGAAACTCCATCCATCTCATTTTCTTTATTCTTATATGGTAATAATCTAATTGGTCTTAAAGTATCAAACCACTTTTCAAATTCATCCATATTCATATATGTTGCATTTTCTTTTGCTTCTGTATTATTTTCTGTAACTACTAAGGTTTCCCAATTTTGGTTGAAATATCCTTCTTCAGGTTTCTTTATATTATTTATAGTCATTCCAATTTCAAAACCTGTTTCAGAAATAGTAGCAGTATAAATATCCATATCTTCATTATTACAGCTAATTACTTTATAATATTCTTTTGTTCTATTATACATTTCTTCTGGAACATCAAGAGCTATATTCCAATTTCCAATTAAATGTATTTTATTTTCACCTGTTTGTAATTCTATTGTTGTAAATTTGTAATTTAATTTTTTACTTTTAGGAAAGTTATCATTATCTGTATAAATATTATATGTAAAATTTATTGTTCCATTTTCTTTATTATGATTATTTATAAAACTATTTATTCCACAATTAAAATAAGTTTCTTCATCATTTGTACTAAATAAAATTCTATTTTCTTCATCTGTTATATTTAAATCTTTAAATATTATATTATCTATATTATCTAAATCTATTGTTTCATTGATTTTAGAATCTAGTTTAATCTCAAAGTGTGTACTAATATTTAAATCATCCATTATAAAATCTGATATTTTTGCTTCTACATTAATATCATTTAGTATTACCTCATTATTTCCGTCTGCTACATTAGAATTTGAATTCAAAAATTCCATATCAGTTTCTGCAATATAACCATTTTCAACTGCTGTATCTATACCTTTTCCAAGGTTAAAACTATTAATAATTTTATCAAAATTTGTAGCAAAGGCCACTCCTGACATTAGAGTAATACCTGTACATATTGCTGCTATTAGTTTCTTCTTCAAATTGTACCCCCTCCACTCTATTTTTTCATTATTTAATGTGTTTCTAACTACATTTTTATATTTTATTGGGAGTTCAATTTGTTCAGCTAACGTGTTTTTTATCTTCTTTTCTATATCTTCCATTATACTCTCCTCCTTCATATTTTTCTTTTAATTTGTTTTTGGTTCTTGATATCCTGCTCCTTGTTGCACTTTCTGATTCTTTTAATATTTTACTTATTTCTTTTGTTGTTAAGTTTTCAAGATAATATAGAATTAATGATAGCCTTTCTTTATAACTTAAATCTTTTATCAATATAAAAAAATCTAAATTTTCTATGCTTTTTTCTCCATCAATAGAATATAAATCTTGTATTGTTTCTTCATTGTATTCCACATTTTTTATTTTCTTATTTTTTTTATATATTTTATTGCAATTATTAATTAGAACTTTTATCACCCATGTTTTAAAGTATTCTGGATGTTTTATCTTTTTTATTGATTTAAATGTTTGTATTATTGTTTCTTGAACAGCATCATTTATATCATCTTCACAATATAATCTCATTTTTGCAATTTTATATAAATCATATTCTATGCTAATTATTAATTGTGTAAATGCTTCTTTGTCTCCTTTTTTGGCTTGTTCTATTAGTTCTTCCATTTTTTCCTCCATCTTTATATGTACATATATTAGATTCATCTATTAGAGTCTACAACATTTGTTTTTTGTTGCAAAAAATTTGCGTTTTTTTATATAATACACTAAAGAGGACCGTCACCCATCAAAACAGGACCGTCCCCTTTAGTGCATTTCAACAAAACTATTTTTAGGAAAAATCAACTTAACCTCAGTTTTCACATTCTCAACAGAATTAAGTTGAATACCAATTCCCAGCTTATCACATAACTTTTTACATAGGTACAATCCAATTCCAGTAGACTTTTTGCCTAGAATTCTACCATTTGTACCTGTAAAACTTTTTTCAAAAACTCTTTCAATTTCGCCTTCTTTAATTCCAATTCCATTATCAACGATATACAAAATAGTATTTTCTTTATTTTGTTTAGCAAAAATTTGGATTTCATTATCATAATTTTCTTTTTTATATTTAATACTATTTTGAATAATCTGGTTCATAACAAATACTATCCATTTGCTATCAGTACTAACAATCATATCAATATCATGAATGTTAATTTTTATTTTCTCTTGTATTAAAATATTTTTATTTTTCTTGATTACTTCATTTACAATTTCACTTAAATTATGTTTTTTTATACAATAATCTTTTTCAACAGTATTACTTCTTGCATAAAATAATGCTTGTTCTGTATAATTTTCGATTTTATCTAATTCTTCATCTATACTAAGTGTTGCAGTTGATTTGTTGTTTTCAACAATCATTTTACTTGCTGCTATTGGTAGTTTTATTTCATGAATCCATAATTCTATATAATCTTTATAATCTTCTTGGATATATTTATATTTATTAACATTTTCTATCATAGATTTATCAGTTTCTTCTAAAACTTCTTTAAGTATTCTTCCCTCAATAAAACTAGGTTTTTTAATTATTTCAGAAATAAGATATTTGTCTTCTAATTCGTCTAGAATTTTTAATGTAGAATTATAGAAGTGCTTTTTAGTATAAAACTCTATGATTATACCTATAAAATAAGCAAAAAATATTGCTATTGGCACATATATTCGTAAACCCACTCTAAATGAATATATTAGTAATAATATTTCTATTGTTATTACTGCAAATATTAACAACACTATTGTTAGTATTTTTTCTTTTATAAAATCTTTAAATCTCATAATATCCCTCTTAATTTAAAATATAACCTTGTCCTCTTTTTGTTTCTATTAACTCTTTTAAATCAAGTTCTTCTAACTTGTTTCTTAATCTAGTCATATTTACTGTTAAAGTATTATCATCTATAAAACTTTCACTATCCCATAGATAGCTCATTATATCTTCTCTTGATACTATCTGACCTCTTTTTTCTACTAAAAAATGAAGGATTTTTAACTCATTTTTTGTAAGTTCTAATATTTTACCATCTTTTTCTATTGTACTTTTTGATAAATTTAATATAAATTGTTTACAATCTATTTTATTTTGATTAGTTTCTACTAAATTTGCTCTTCTTAATATAGAAGATATTTTAGCAAGCAAAATCTGTATATTAAATGGTTTTGTTACATAATGGTCTGCTCCATAATTCATACTTAATAATTCATCAATTTCATTATCTCTACTAGTTACCATTATTATTGGAATTTGTGAAACTTTTCTAATTTCTTTACATATATATTCCCCATCAGCAAATGGAAGATTTATATCTAATAATACTAAATCAGAGTCAGCTTCTAATATTTCATTTATCGTATTATCGAATTTTTTTAATGAACTCGCTTGATATCCATTTTTATTTAAAAATATTTCTAACTCATTTCTTAATTTTTCGTCATCTTCTACAATTAATATTTTTTGCATTTTATAAACTCCTCTTTTTTATTTTTGCTACGAAAAAGCCTTCATATAATCTACTTGGACATACACAAAGTGTCCCTTTTATTATAGTAGGTAAAGTTGGAATTTCTGGTATTTCTTTTATTGGTACTATGTCTACTTTTGATAATATCTTTTTTAATATATTTTCATTTTCTTGTTCTAATATTGAACATGTTGAATATACCATTTCTTGTCCAGGTTTTAAAATTTTTATTGCTTTTCTTAATAATTCTTCTTGTGTTTTAGCTGACCTTTCTATCAATTCTTGCGTAAATTTGGTTTCAAATATGTTTGTTGTTCCGCTTCCACTACATGGTGCATCTAATAGAATTTTATCAAATGAGAAAAAGTCATCTAATTTTCTTGCATCTTCTACCATTATATTTACACTTCTTACACCTTGTTTTTCTAAATTGTATTTTAATCTTTCTGCTCTTATTTTATTTTTCTCACATGCAGTAATCATAGCACAATTGTCTGTTAATGCTGACATCTGAGTTGTTTTTCCTCCAGGTGCTGATGCCATATCTAATATGTTTTCATCTGCTTTTGGTTCTAAAATAATTGGTGGTAACATAGATGATAAACTTTGTAAATATATTTCTCCTTTTTCATATATTTCAAGTTTTTTTATCTCTTCTTCTCTTACATTTTCTATAATTAATGCATCTGAATACCATTCTACTTCTTTAAAAGTAATCTGCGCTTTTGTAATCTCTTCTATTACTCTTGTTCTATTAGATTTTATTGTATTTACTCTTAATGTTACTGGTCTTTTTTCTGAATATCCATTTATTATCTGTTCTGTTATTTCTTGTCCATATTGTTTTAATAATTTTTCTTGTAAAAATTCAGGGATTTTCTCCATTTATTACTACCTTCCTCGCGATTATTTTATCACAAATTCTATATTTTTTCCAATATTTATAATTGCATCTTTTTTTAATAACTCAAATATTTCTTTCATCTTTTCTTTTTCTATTGCAATACATCCTGCTGTTGGTCTATTTACGCTACAATGCAAAAATATTGCACTTCCTTTTCCAGGTATATTATTAGGATTTGTTTTTAACTCAATTGCATATTCATATTGTTTTGGATATTCTATCAAATGTTCTGCACTTTTCCAATCCACTTGAGTTTTTGTTATATCAACAAGTTGGTTATAATATTTTGAATTGATATCATCTACCCAATATAAATTTTTATGAATTTTTACATAATTTTCTTTTAAAATTTCATGTGTTCCAAATAATATACCTGTTTTATATACACCTATTGGAGTTTTTCCATCTCCTTCGTTTTTTTCTTTTGTAAAACCATTTCTTCCTATAAATGCTTTTGTTTCGAATATCTTTTTATTTTCCAATAAACATTTGAACATATATTTTTCCATATTTTGGACTACTAACAACTCCTATTCCTGTATAATTATATTTACTACTTAATATGTTTGCCTTATGTCCTGATGAGTTCATCCATGCTTTTACTGCTCCACTATTGCTTGAATTTGCTGCTATATTTTCTCCTGCTGATTTATATGATATTTTAAAACTGTTTAACATATTAAATGGTGTTCCATATGTTGGCGATTCATGTGCAAAATAATTATTTTGTACCATATCTTCTGCTTTTATTCTTGCAACTCTTTGCACTTCATTATCTACTTTTAGTGCTGTTAGTCCATTATTGATTCTTTGTTTATTAATTAAGTCAAATACTTCTTTTTCGTCTGCATTCATTGATGAAGTTTGATTATCTGTAGTACTATTTTCATTACTTCCTGTATTAGATGAATTTGGGTAAATTGGTTTTATATACTTTTTGCTTACCGCACCTATATAGTCTCCTTCTACTTGAACTATATACCAATCTCCAACTCCTGCAAATACTCGTATATATTCATTTTTATCTACTGTTGTTACAATTTTATATTGTGTTCCTGGTCCACTTCTAACGTTTAAAGTTGTAGCAGTTACTAAGCCTGTTGAAAAATCTAGTTTATAATAATGTTGCATTCCAAATGCTGTAGTATATCTACAAATTGTAAATATAAATACTGTCAATACTAAAAACTTTAATATATTTTTCTTTTTTATTGTTATGACTTTCATAAAACTCCCCCCTTAATGAAGTATATTGTTTTATGATTGTCTATTATTCTCCAATTTTATTGTTTTTGTTGCTATATTTTTTACAAATGTCTCATCATGCTCTACAAATATTATTGTAGGTTTATATTTTAATATTGCTTCTTCAATTTGCATTCTTGTTAATATATCTATATAATTTAATGGTTCATCCCATATATAAATATGTGCTGATTCTGTAATACTTCTTGCTATTAATACTTTTTTCTTTTGACCTTCACTAAATTCTCTTATATCTTTTTCAAATTCATTTTTTGAAAATCCCATTTTTGAAAGCATTGCTTTAAATATTCCTTCATCTATTTTATATTCTGTTGCCATTTCTCTTAATGTTCCTTTTAACTCAGCAGTACTTTGTGATACGTATGAGATTTTTAAATCATTTGCTATTTTTATTTGTCCATTATATTCAATTTCTTGTCCTAGTATTAATTTTAATATGCTTGATTTTCCTGCACCATTTTTCCCAACTATAGCAATTCTATCTTGATTTTCTACTTCAAATGAAATTGGTTTAAATATTGGAATATTATTGTATTTTATTTGAAAATCGTCTGCAACAATTAATAGATTTTTCTTACTTTCCAATGGTTTTATTGTTAATGAATCATTTCTATCTATATTATTTAATAATCCTGTTTTTTCTTCTATTGCTTTTTCTATTCTATTTTCCATTACTTTAGATTTTTTCATCATTTTAGCTGATTGATGACCTATATATCCTCTATCTACACTTGAACCAGAGTTCGTTGTACCATATTTGGTTTTTTCTACTTTGTCTGACCATTTAGCTGTATTTCTTGCTGCTACTTCTAATCTGTTTATGTCTTTCTTTAGTTTTTCATTTTGCATTATTTCAAAATTATCTTGTCTGTTTTTATTTTCTTGCCATGTACTAAAATTTCCTTTTTGAATTTCTATATTTGTATTATTTATCGATATTATGTGGTCTACTACTTTGTCTAAAAAATTTCTATCATGTGATACTAAGATAAATGATTTTTTATTTTTTAGATATTCTACTATATTTTCTCTAGTTTCAATATCTAAATGTGTTGTTGGTTCATCTATTAATAAGAAATTGTTTCCTTTCAAAAATAAACCTATTAGTTGTATTTTTATCTGTTCTCCTCCACTTAATGTGTTAAATGGTCTATATAATATTTCTACATCTGCTTTTAATAAATTTATTTCTTTTATAATTTCCCAATCTTCTGCATTTGGTGCAATTTCTTGCACTATTTCTATTGACATTTTTTCTTTGTCAGGAATTTCTGATGGAAAATAATCAAATTCTACATTTTTACTTATTGTCCCTTGATAATGATATTTTCCTCTTAATAAGTTTAATAATGTAGTTTTTCCTTTTCCATTTCTTCCTATCAATCCTAACTTCCAATCAGTGTCTAAATTGAATGTTACATTTTCAAATACGTTTTCTATACTTCCTTCATATCCAAATGTTAAGTTATTTACTTGTATTATTGACATTTTTCATCTCCTCAAGTTTTTTATTTAATTTCTTATACACATTTTCAATTAGCCATTCTTCTGTTGATTCTTTTTCTACATCTTCTAATTTAACCCATTTTACTCCACTATTTTCATTTTTTTTTATTTTTAACATTTCTTTTTCATCTACTTCTAAAAGATATGTTAAATTTAAGTGTACATGTGATGATACATATTTTCCTCTTTTTATATGTCCATCTACACGTACTATTTCTAATGAAAATATATCATCTTTTAAAACTTTTACATTTTCTACTCCTGTTTCTTCTTTTAGTTCTTTAATTGCTACTTTTAACAAGTCTGATTCTCCATCAGCATGTCCTCCTGTCCATGCCCATGAATTATATATATTATGATATATCATTATTACTTTTGTTCTTTCTTTGTTTACTACCCAAGATGATGCTGTGAAATGACCAAATTCATTATTTCTTGTTAACACATCATCAAATGTGTTTATATATTTTAACATTACTTCTTTATCTTTTTCTTCTTGTTCATTATATGGTTTATAATTTTCAATTTGTTCTTTTAAATTCATTTATAAAATCTCCTTTAAATAAAATATAGTGTGCACCTTTTTTACGAGTACACTATATCACATTTTATCTTTTTTCTCAATTAATTTTTAAATATTTTTGTTGCAACTAAATCTATTGGTCTTTACATAATTTTCCAAGTGTGTTATAATTATATTTGTAACAATTGTAGCATTATAAAGAAAGGACATGACAAATATGAAAAAAAATGCAACATCTTTATTAAGTTTCGAGGAAATCGAAACAATTCGGAAATATGCAATACAAATTGCAGATAGTCCATATCTAGTCGATTTGTTATCTTCTATTTTGTATGATATTACAAAAAGAGGAAAAAACGACATCACGGACTCTATAATAAGTTCCGTTAAGGACTTGAAGTTAGAAGAGGAAGATGAGATTCCAATTCCTGTTGTTCGTTTTCTAAAAGAGAATGTCGTAAGAAGAGGCAACAGCTCATCCGGAAACAAAAGACTTCGGATGAAACGTATTTCTCTTTTTATTGATGAAATACGTTTAAATATCTTGCAAAAAATGAAAGATAACAAAAAAGTCTCGTGTGAAGATCTAGCAAGATATTCACAAATTTTCAATTTGAGATATATTAAAAGTCATATGTCTCATGTTGAAACTCCTAATCAAACTCGACTTGTAATAGCTGTTGGTTTAGGAGAATATGATTACGATGGTATTCTTGAATGCTCACAGAATTCCATTGATGAACTTTATGAATTTTTTGAAGGTTCTTCAGAGCAACAAATGAAAAGCCTGATGGAGGCTTATAATTTTATCTATAATTAGATTTCCGAATTTAAAAGGGGGAAAGCTTGCTAGCTTTCCCCTGATTTCGTTCTAATTTTCATCATTTAATAGTCCATAAACCATAGCTATATTTGTTGGTATAATATATTTTGAACCTATTTCTTCTGCTACTACTAATACAAATGCACACATTGCTCTTGTAGCATACCACCAATCTGGGTCATTAACTCTATTTCTTATTTCATCTAATGATATTGCTTTATAATATCTTTCAGTTTCACTTTTTCTTGTTTCAATATCCATCATAATTGGTGATGCATTATCTTTATACAAAGTGTTTTCTTCATATTTTATTCCAGAATTTCTTGCAAATTTTTCATGTCCTCCACCAGCTAATATTAATATGTCTGATTTTTCTTTAGGCAAATTTAATCTTTGTTTTATATATTCTTTTACTTTCTCAATATCAGTTGTTGCATAATCTTCTGCTAAATCAGGAAATTCTTGCATTACATCTATTACCCCGATTTTTGTATTAACACTTTCTTTTATCCCTTTATCATATATCGCAATTTCAGTAGAACCTCCTCCACCAATAAAAACACATACTTTGCCATTTACAAATCTTGTAGTTCCGAAAACTGTTAATTCATTTTCTTTTTCTTGAGAAATAATGTTAAAATCATATCCTGTTTCGTTTTTGAATCTATTTAAGAAACTATTTTTTTCTTCTTCATTTAAAGTTCTAAAAATGCTTGTACCACATACATATATATTTCTAGAAATAGATTTTGCATCTTTTATAATTTTTATTAATTCTATAACATCACTTTCTCTTAATTTTTTATCTTCATTATAATGTTTTTTGAATTGTATTGTTTTTTCTTCTATTCTTTCAATATTTTTTCCGTCAAATTTGTCTACTTTTGTACATGTTGAACCTACTTCTACTATTATTTTTTCTATGATTTTTTTAGCATAAGAACAATCAGCTATAACTGTTTTATTATAATTTTTAGCATTTTCAATAACACTTTCTACTAGCTTTCTTGCAATTCCTTGTCCTTGATATGAATTATTAACTTCTGTATGTACTATGTTCCAATATTCTTCTGTTTCTATAAAATCGCATTCTCCTATTTGAGTATTGTTATCATAAGCAATTACTTTATTTTCTTTTTTATCAAATATTATTTTAATCATAATATCCTCCTTTTATTATTTACTATATTTTTATATTCCAAATTCTTTTGCATACTTAACAATACCTCTTACTTCTGTATCAGTATTATTTAATTTTATAGCCATAAAGTTTTCGTCTGGTACTTCAAAAGGCGCTTTTATTCCATATTTTATAGCTGGAATATATCCAAACTTTGTGTAATATTTATCATCTCCCAAAACAACTGAGTAATGATACCCTAAATCTTTTGCCAACTTATGTCCTTCTTTTATAAGCTCACTTCCTATACCCTGGTTTTGGTATTCTGGCAATACTCCAAGTGGTGCTAATGCAATTTCTTCATATTCTCCTATTTTAATTTTTGTAAATAAGATATATCCTACAATTTTATTGTCTTTTACTGCTACTAATGATAATTTTGGAATAAAGTTATCACTTTTTCTTAATGCTACAACTAGATTGTGTTCATTTCCATCACTATGCTCTGCCGTTTCAAATGCAGTTTTTATAACATTATACACTTCTTCATAATCATCTATATTTTCTTGCCTTATTTTTATCATTTAAACCTCCTATAACATTATTATTTTATAATCTATTTATTAAATAATTTATCTTTATAAAGCTCTGTTTGTTGTATCATATGTCCTATATTACCTTCTCCGGCAAATTTATTCATATCAAAAAAATTTTCATTTTTATCTATCCAAAAAAGTTTATTTATCTCTTCTATTAATTTTACATCTTTATTTAATTTTCCAGCATAAACCTCTAGCTCCATATCTGTCATTTCGTATTGAAAGTTCATAACATGAATTAATTTAATATCATTATTGGTTATACCTGTTTCTTCTTGTAATTCTCTATATGCTGCATGTAATTCATCTTCATTCTTTTCGACTTTTCCACCTACTAAATTGAATTTTCCCTTATATGGTTCTTTCTCTCTTTTACACATTAATATTTTATTTTCATCTTTATTAAAAACTAATATTACATTTAATTTTTTCATAGTTTTCTCCTATATCTATAAATTAAACTTTTTTGGTATTTTGCATACCTCCTATCTCAATGTTTCATAATATCTTTTCAAAAAATTCCAAGGTCCTGTTTTTTCTGTAATTCCATCAAAATTGTTATTAATTCTATCTAATATTTCTTGTTTAGTAAACCATTTTATATCTGATACTTCGTCTTCTTGTAATTTTATATCTGAAATATTTGTTTCTTTTGTAACTATGTAACATTCATTATAATGGTTGTTTATTATATTTTCTTTAATATTAATAGATGTTGATCCTACTAAATATTTCACTTCATCTTCTGAAACTTCAATACCTAATTCTTCTTTTATTTCTCTTATTAATGCTTGACTTCCAAATTCTCCGGCTAAAACATGACCACCTGCTGTAATATCCCATAAATCTGGCCATATTTTCTTATTTTTACTTCTTTTTTGTAATAAAATATCTCCATTTTTGTTAAATATAAATCCATATACTGCTCTGTGCCATAAACCTTTTTCATGGCATTCTTCTCTTGTAGCTATTTTTCCTGTAAATTCACCATACTCATTTAATACATCAAAATATTCTTTCATATTAATTTCTCCTTTTTTAATTATCTACCTGTTAAATCTCCATCAAATCCGTAAATTTTCTTACATAATGGTTCTTTTCTCTTTCCACTAAGGACAACTACTTTTTCTAAATCTTCATATATACTATGTAATTCTATACCATACTTTTTCATTGTTTCTACACTTAATTCTTTAAAAGCTGGGCAAGGTCGTATTGTTCCATCATATTTTATAACTAATTTTTCAGTTCCTGCTGTACATAGATGTGATATTCTTCCATTTAGCGGAATTCCAATTCTGATTTTACCACTATAATGTTCTTTTTCTTTTTTCAATATTTCCGAAAATTCTTTTAGTTCTTCTTCGCTTAACATTAATTCTTCTTTATTATCTCTCCCTCTACCTTGAGGGACAAAATTTAATATACTTATATTTTGTACTTTTGATATTTCTAGACATTCAATTATATCAAGAAATTGTCTATAATTTGGTTTCATTGGTATAAAATGTACATCAACATTTAATCCTGTTAGACTAGCTCTTATTAAAGAATCCATTAAACATGTATTTAATCCTTTTCTTCCCATTAATTCATTATCTGTAGTTTCTTCAAATGCTTGCCAATCAAATACAATTTTGTCTAGTCCTAATTGTTTTAATGTTTCAAACTCTTGTCTTGTTATTGCATCAAATGTTTTTGGCGTTAAACATCTATCATAATATGCTTTTACATTTCTTTTTAACCTTTTATTCCAAGGCTCATGTTCTTCTATTTCTTGTAAATCTTTCTCACATTTATTTTTTATGTATTCGATTTGTTCTGATGGAATTGCATTTGCTCTCTTTATTCCACTAGTAAATATAACTGTTCTAATACCATTATTTTTACAAAACTTAACCATTTCAAATAAATCTGGATGTAAAAAAGGTTCTCCTCCGGATATTGAAATTTCTTCTATTCCACCTTGTTTTATAAAATGCATTACTGCCTTTTTAAATTGTTCTAATGTTATTATTGTTTGTTTCTCTGGTGATGAATTTGAAGAGCAAAACTTACAATTATTGGGACAAGTCTGTATTATTTCAAAACATAAATCTTTTAGTATCATAATCCTCTCTTCCCTATTTTAATACCTGTAAAAAAGTTATTTTTTATGTAGCAATATATGATAATGATACGAATCAAATACTTGATTGTTTTCTTCATGATAATCTATTACCTGATATATTGTAATAATTTCAAAGTCTTTAAATAATTTTTTTGCTAAATTATAGTCTACATAGAAATGTGGTACTTTATATTCTGGTCCTTCTTCCATTTTTAGTCTTGTATTTTCATCAATTAAAGGCCAGTTTTCCTGTTTAAATCCAAATGTGTCTTTTGAACCTAGTGTCAAATAACATTCTCCGTCTTTTTTCATTACCCTATAAAGTTCTTTTATTACCTTTTTCATTCCTTCTGTATCAGTATGTGAAATTACGTTTCTACAATAAATACAATCAAATTTCTTATCTTTATAAGGTAAGTTAATCATATCTCCAATTTTATATTCAAATGTTAAATTTTCTTTATTTGCCCATTCTCTAGTTCTTTTAATTGCTTCTTCACTTATATCAAAACAGCTAACATTAAAATTATTTTTACCGAATAAAATAGAATGTCTTCCTAATCCACAACCTAAATCTAAGAATTCTTTCTTTTCTTGTGAACTCCATCTATTCAATAAATAATAAGATTCAATGCTAGGTTGTTTCCAAATTTCAGTTTGATTATCTTGTACTATTTTCCAATTCCAACCCTTTGATTCTATCATAATATCTTTTTTCCTTTCTTATTTTGCTACATTCTATCATAGAATATCTAAAAAAGAAAGGCTTTTTATAATAATAAATATGGAGGTTAGTGGTTCTAACCTCCTTTTATTTTTTGATATTTTTATTTCGTATATAGCTCTCTGTAAACTCACTTTCTAAAATATCCATTGTTATCGTATCATAATAATTACCATTGATAAATCTATTTTCACGAATTCTTCCTGTTTCTTTGAAACCACATTTTTTATAACATTTTAATGCTCTTTCATTAAAACTCATTAAATTTAATTTTACACTATGTAAATTCATATAGTTAAAACCATAATCTAATAACAATCTTATTGCTTCTGTCCCATAACCTTTACTCAAATAATCTTTATCTCCTATAAAAATTCCTAATGTTGCTGTTCTATGCGTATAATTTATTCTTTCTAGACCTACAGTTCCAATTAGTTTATCTCCATCTAAAGTTATGATAGAAAATGTGGCTTCTGGATTAGAATTTTGTTCTAAATATTTTCTTTCTCCTTCTAATGACATAAGTTGTCCGCTTCTGCCTGTATAATCAGTTACTTCAAAATCATTCATCCATTCTGTAAATTTTTCTACATCTTCAATGCTTCTTGGAGATAAATATATTCTATCTCCTAATAATTTTTTAAAATATTTCATTTATATCCCCTCCCTTTATCTATAAATTATTTTATTCTTTTATCATCATTTCTAAATATTTATTTGTAAATATCTCTAATTTGTCTTTATTATTTTTTAGTTTTTTAATTAAATTATTTGCTTCATTATATGCCATATCATAATCTTTTTTATTGACTTCTAATCTATTGTATCTATCAATTAATTCATCTTCATCCATCAAAAGTATTTCTCCTGTAGGCATTACTACAACATCTAAATATAAATCATCTTCAAAAGGTATTTCATTTTCTTTGCCTATCTTTCGTGCCACATCAAAATACCATTCTACTATTTCATTATTATCATCATATATTGCAGTTAACTTAATTTTCGAATTATAATCATAAAATTCTAGCCATTTATATCCATTGTCCAAAATACATTTACCATTAGGAATAATTATTTTTTTGTTAGCTTCTATAAAATCATAATAACAAATATCTCCATTAAAATCATTTTCACTTATTGATTTTATCTTGTATATATTATTATTTGATTTCCTATCTACATATCTATTAGCATATCTCTTCTTTAAGCTAATCCAATATCTTTGAACAAGTTCATTTCCAACATATATTTCATTTTCGAGTACTCCACCATTGTTTTTTATGCTTTTAGCAGAGCCAACATTATTTTTATTACAATCCATTAAAACATTATCTATTCCTAATTCTTTGCATTTTTCTAGTGCTAATCTAATTTGTTCTGTTGCATAGCCTTTTCTTCTCTCTGATGGTCTTACACTATCTCCAATGTGTCCTCCATAATTTAGTAATGCTTCATTTAGTCTATGTCTAATTTGTAAATTTCCAACAATTTTATTGTCTGATTTCCTTACTGTTAAATATACTGTTGAAGGTATTCTATTGTCTTCGATACTTTCTTCGGACAAATCATTTTGCACTTTTCTTAACCATTCATCAAAATTCTTTATTCTATCTAATCCTCCATTTCCTGCTATTTCATATTCTCCATTGTCAATAAATTCTTGTAAATATTCTTCAACTTGAGTTTTATATTCTGATGTAGGAAACACTAATTCGAGTTCATCTTTTGTTTTCTTGATAATTATATTATTCATCTTTTATCATCTCCTATTTATAATATTTTTCTAAAAGCTTTTTGTTATTGCAAATAAAAAGCCTCACAAAAGAACCTTTTAAGACTCCTTTGCAAGACTTTAGATAATCTCACTTTATAAGTGTAAGTAGTTTTCTATTTTCACTACTCTTTACCGCTCAAATATTCCTATTCTAGGTAAACTCTTAAATTATGTTTTTTATTGTAACATATTATTGTGAAATTGTCAAGTTTTACCTCATATTTATTTTTCTTCTATATTTCAAATTATGGTCTTTATGATTTTATATTGATATTCCTAAAAAGCTAAATACGAATACTGCAATATAGTATACAACTTCAACTTTTACAAATACTTTTAATGAGTTTTCTTTTTCTTTGAACATTTCTTTTATTACAAAGAACATTAATACTGTTGATATTACACTTAATAATGATGATATAGGACTTGTAATATATGACATTCTACCACTGATATATGTTAAAAATCCTAAACATGCTGAAATTACAAGAGGGATTTTTGCAACTGCAACAGCTGTTATTGATTTTGTTAATGGTTGTTTATGTTCTTTGTTTAATACATGTATGATTATTGCCATTACTAATACTTTTAATATTGGTGCTAACATTGATTTTATTGTTCCTAATAAATTAAATGTGTAATATTCAAGTATTAGAAAATTTATTACTTGTTTTAATAATATTATTGCTACCCAAATTCCTACTACAAATAGTGCTGTTTTGTAAAATTGATTTTTATCATCATCTACAATTTCTTTTATTGTTCCTACTGGGTCTTTAAATAATTTTCCTAAAAGTCCTTTTCCTTTTTGTGCTTCTTCTTTGAAGTTCATGTTTTTGATTTGTTCTTTTGTTTGTTTAAATGTTTCTGCAGCTTCTTTTTTTAGTTCTCCATCATTTTCTACTTGTTGTTTTGTTTATTCTGTTGTTTTATTTTCTTCTACTTTTTTTGTCTCTTCTGTTTTTTTATTTTCTTCTTGTTCAATGTTTTCATTTTTGTTTTCTTCCATATTTTTACCCCCTCTTTATTTTTATACTAATATCATACACTTTTTTTGGCTTTTTTTCAATATTTTTTTGTACCAATCCCACAATATTTATTGTAGCTCCATTTTTTATTATATATTATTTACTATAAATTCAACAACTTCATCTTTATTACCTTTTTCTTTGTTCTTTCTTTTCTCTTCATCTGTAAGTTCTAACCAATATTTATTGTTTTCTGGCATAACTGATATTGAATCTAATGGATATCCAGGATTTCTTTTTTGACATGGTTTATCTACAAGATAAAAATTGCTCTTACTCCAACTATATTCTTTTGTTTCTTCTCCATTACATATTACCATTCCATATACCCACTTTGCTGTTAATTTTCCTCCATATTCCTTTATTAAATTTGTGTAATATTCAATCATTTCTTCATCTGTTAATTCTTTCCCATTTACTCTTCTAACATGTGTACCTGGTTGCTTTTCCTCTGGTAATTCTTCTATAAATAAGCAATTATCCATTCCAATAGTCGTAATTTTTGTTGCATCATAATATGCTTTTGCTTTTATATATGCATTTTCAATTGCATTTTTTCCATTTTCATCTATATTTAGTTTAAAATCTAAATCTTTTATTGTTATTAGTTCTATTCCTTTTTCTTTTAATTCTTCCTTATATTTTCTTGTTTTTGCTAAATTAGTTGTTGCAAATAATACTTTCATTTTTCTTTATCTCCGTTCTAATTCCTTGAATCCATTTCTACTCCATAACCACATTGGTGTATGTATATCTATTGGGTGATATTTTGTTCCTTCTAAAATTTTATTCCATCTGTCAATAACAGTTAGTTGGACATTATTTGACTTTAACTCTTGTTCTGTTATAATTCCTAATTTAAAGCTTGCTTTCACAACATGGGTATCTGGTGCAACTGTTAATTCTTCTATATTCTTAAATTTTATATCTGTATATTGGTATAAAACATATAACCAATAATTACATATTTTATTTCCTGATAAGTATGGAAATTTAGCCTTATTTTCTTTTTGAATATAGTTTCTTATTTTGTTTACATCATATTCATTTATTTTAAATAACTTTCTTATATCTCCATCAAATAATTCATTAATTGTATTAGATAATTTTATCCATATTTCTGTTTGTTTATTTTGTTGCAATGCCACTTTGTATTTTACGAGTGCTTTCTGTACTTGTTCAAAACTAGTTTTACTTACTCGTCTTGTATCAAATATAAAGTTTGTTTCTTTATCATTCCAAGTTTGATTCGCACCCTCCCATAGTTTATATGAGTTTCTTTGATAATTAAGTGCCATCGGTAATGTATAATAATTATAATTTTCTATTGATTCTTTGCTCAAATGTGGATTGCTATCTTCTGGCATTACTTCTCCACCTAATAAACCTTTTTTGTACATTTCTACTAACTTATCTACATTTTTTAATATTTCATTCTTTTTCACTTTTATCTCCATTTTTACTATTTCTACTTTCTTTTACAAAAAAGCTCTAATACCGTTATATCCTTGTATGTATTTATCCAAAACTATCACATATATTTTTCTACATATCAACATAAGCATATTTGCTTATTTTCATATTTATATAACTATCAATTTTTTCTTTAGACTTATTAGAAGCATCATATATTCTTTTTCCATTGCTTGTAATTGGATTTATATATCTTCTTTTTACTTTCCTACTTACGCAAAATTTATCTTTTTTGTATTCTTCGCAATTCACAAAACTATTGCAATTCATAAATTTATTAAATAAGTTTGAAATTTTCTTATCTGGGCAGTTTATTATTTTATTTATTATTTTTTGTTCAGATAATTCATATAAATCTTTTCTAGTTATATACTTTTCTTTGTACATTTTTTCTATAATGTCTGCAAAAAAATACATAGTTATTGTATCTTGAGAACTAATCCATAAATACCATAATTCACTCGCTCCATTTATAAATTTTTCTGCATTTTCTATTGATTTAAATCCCAATTCAGGAATATCATTTTCATTTTTTATGATTTGGATATCTTCATATATATCTTTTATTTCTGATAAATCCCACACTTTTTTATAATAAATCCCATTCATAAATGTATATTCTAATCTATCTGCAGATAATTTTGGAGTTTCGTTATCTGCAATTGGGTAAATTTTATAATCACTCACTTCTTCTAGATTTATTTTATCTCTTTTTAATAAACTCATTATTTCCTTTGAATTTTTAATTACTTCTAATGTCTCTTCTTCTGTTGATTTTTGCATTTCTGGAGTATAAATATAATCATTTAAAAATTGGGGAAAGTCTTTTGATAGTATTGAATAATATTTTTTTATATTTTCATTTACTTGTTCTATATAATTTTTTGACATTTTTTCCTCCTTGTTCCTTATGTTTAAGCGCTTACCTAAGCATCTAATTTCTCACTTAATTTTGATAAATTTTTTTGATAAGCTTATTACTTCTAATGGTATTTCTATCAATTTATTATCTACTGCTACATAGTTTATTATTTCAATTTTTCATATTAAGATTATAACATCTTGTTTTTTATACGTCAATGAATGTTTTTTGAAACGATTTTAAAACTTATATTTTGAGCCCAAGCAATATTCTTATATAAATTATAAAATTTCTAAAGCCCTCAATAGTAGTTTAAAATTATTTATAGTGTTTTCTTCCAACTCAATATTATTCTCTCTTACTTTATCATAAAACTCTTTTGCAACTAATTTTTTCATTTCGTCTGTACCATCTAATTTATTTTCTAATTTTTTGAAATCTTTTTCATCTATTAATGATTCTATTGTTCTCCAATTCTCTTCTTCAATTCTTTCTTTATAATTCTCAAGATTTACATAGAAAACATCTTTATTCAATTCTAAACACAATTTTTTGTTTAATTGTTTGTATTCTTTATTTCCAGCATTATCATAATCAACTATAATTTTAAATTCACATCCCCAACCTAATAATATAGATGCTATTCTGTTAATATTTGCAACACCTGCTGATGGGATTATATATGGTTTATCTTTTACATTTAAGTATATCATAATAGCTGATATGTACATATAATCTGTTATTCCTTCTGTTATAATATTTCTTGTTTTATCCATATTTCCTATTGAAAACTTCATATCTGCACCAATTGCTTGTATTATTGGAGATAAAGTATCCATTTTAGAAACTTTAGATAAATTTTGATCATATACATTATTATATATTTCAGTTATCTCTTTATCATTTTTTTGAATTGCTCTTATTTTTAATATTTCATCTTCATTAATCATATATGGAGAATGAGTTGTATAGATTACTTGATTTTTCGTTTTAGTTAAATCCTGAAATAGCTCTAATACTTTTTTCTGTGCATTAACATGTAAATATACTCCTGGTTCATCTAATAAAAACAAGATTGGATTTTTCATATTATTTTTTTGTGCTAATACATCTATGAAAAGACCTATATACCATCTAAGCCCATTACTTCTTTCTGAAAAAGACATTATTTTGTCAGCACTTCTAATATATATATTTACAGCATTGCTATCCATCTCAAATATTATATTTATCTCGTCTTGTTTATAAAATTTATTAAAAGGTTCTTCTATGTATTGTTTTATGTTTTTTTCAATCTTCTCTCTAATCATCCTTCTTTCAGGCTTACTTTGATTTTCAAAAGCTCCTATTATTTCTTCATCTTTTATTTTAGCAGCTTTCATAAAGTTATAAAATAATTCATTCTTATTTTTTATAATTTCTTTTATTTCCGTTAATGTATATGTAGATTTTAAAAATCTATCATGTTTTCTCCAATATATTATTGGTAACATTTCAAAATACATAGATATTTGTTTCTTTATATTTGCAAGATTTTGCATATATTCTTCTTTTCTATCAAA
>CALXXZ010000004.1 GCA_944392805.1 uncultured Clostridia bacterium
GAGTTTTTGTTACTTTGTGCAAAACTATAAGTTTTCCGTTTCCCCCAGCATAGCTGGGGGTTTTCTTTAAAGTTAATTTAAAAACTGAGGGACTTCTCCCTCAGTTTTTATTTTTGTTCATTTATCTTTCCTTAATTTTATGCATTCTTTCCGCAACAATTTTTATATTTTTTTCCGCTGCCGGCATGGACATGGATCATTTCTTCCAACTTTAGGACCTTGATTTACAACAGTTCTATTTACTTCTGACTTAACACGTTGTTGGTCACTATCTAGTCCATTTATTGCTTGTAATGCTGCACCTGTAATTTTAGCAGTTTCTTCTCTTTTTACATCTTCTTGTTTACGAAGATTCATAAGCAATTTAACAACATCATATTTAATGTCTGCAACCATTTCCTCAAACATGTCCATACCTTCCATTCTGTATTTTACTACAGGGTCTTGTTGTCCATATGCACGAAGACCTATACCGTTTTTTAATTCATCCATAGCATCTATATGGTCCATCCATTTTTGATCTACAACTTTAAGCATAACAACTCTTTCAAGTTCTCTTAATTGTTCACTTCCAATCTCAGTTTCTTTTTTTGCATATTTATCTAATGCTGATTTTTGTAAATGTTCAATTATAGCATGAGAATCTTTTGAATTTTCTTTTATAAAGCCATTCATATCTATTCCAAATGTATTTTTAATATCTGTATCTAGAGATTCTACATTAATTTCGTTTTCATTTCCTGCATAATTTAAAACTGTTTCTTCTGCAAGTGATTCTATCATTTTTAGTATATTTTCATTTATGTTTTCTCCATCAAGAACTTGTCTTCTTTGTTTATAAATTATTTCTCTTTGAGCATTCATAACATCATCATATTTTAATACATTTTTTCTTATACTAAAGTTTCTTCCTTCAACTTTTTTCTGAGCTGATTCTACTGCATTACTAATCATTTTGTTTTCTATTGGAATACTTTCATCCATTCCAATTGTATTATATACTTTTGTTATCATGTCTCCACCAAAGATTTTCATTAAGTCATCATCTAATCCTATATAGAATTTTGATTCTCCTGGGTCTCCTTGACGTCCACTACGTCCTCTTAACTGATTGTCAATTCTTCTTGATTCATGTCTTTCTGTACCTATTATTTTTAATCCACCGACTGCTATAACTTTCTCTTTTTCTTCTTTTATTTCTTCATCAAATTTTTTCTCTAATTTTTTGAAAGTTTCTCTTGCTTTTAAAATTTCTTCATTGTCTGTTTCATAATAAGTATTTGATTCTTCTATTAGTTCTTCTGGAATTTTGTTTCTTTTCATTTCTTGTTTTGCTAAATATTCGCTATTTCCTCCAAGCATGATATCAGTACCACGTCCTGCCATGTTTGTTGCAATTGTTACTGCTCCAAATTTACCAGCTTGAGCGATTATTTCTGCTTCTTTTTCATGGAATTTAGCATTTAATACTTCATGTTTAATTCCTTCTTTTTTAAGTATTCTACTTAATTTCTCTGATTTTTCAATTGATACTGTACCTACTAGTACTGGTTGTCCTTTTTGATTACTTTCTTTTATGCTTTGTACTATCGCATTAAATTTAGCATTTTCATTTTTATATATTGCATCATGTTGATCTTGTCTTATCATTGGTTTATTTGTTGGTATTGATATTACATCCAAATTGTAGATTTCTTCAAATTCTGCTTCTTCTGTCATCGCTGTACCTGTCATTCCTGATAATTTGCCATACATTCTAAAGTAGTTTTGGAATGTTATTGTTGCAAGTGTTTTTGATTCATCTGCAATTTTTACTCCTTCTTTTGCTTCTATTGCTTGATGTAGTCCATTATTATATCTTCTTCCATACATTATACGTCCTGTAAATTCGTCTACTATTAATACTTCGCCATCTTTTACTATATAATCAATGTCTTTTTTCATTACTCCATGTGCTCTTAATGCTTGATTTACATGATGTACTAATGTAGAATTTTCTATATCATTGAAGTTTTCTATTCTGAATTCTTCTTCAGCCTTTTTTATACCTTTTTGTGTTAATGATGCTGATTTTGCTTTTAAGTCTACTATATAATCATATTTTTCGTTATCTTCTGCTTGTTCTTCATCTTTTACATCTTCTTCTACTATAACTTTTGCTTTTAATCTTTTTACAAAATCATTTGCCTTCTTATAAAGTTCTGATGATTCATTTGCTCTTCCTGATATTATAAGTGGTGTTCTTGCTTCATCAATTAAGATACTATCAATTTCGTCTACTATTGCATAGTTTAATCCTCTTTGTACTAATTGGTCTTTGTAAATTACCATATTGTCTCTTAAGTAATCAAATCCATATTCATTATTTGTTCCATATGTTATATCACATGCATATGCTTCTCTCTTTTCTTTTGGAGACATTCCTGCAATTACTAAGCCTACTGATAGACCTAAGAATTTGTACAATTTTCCCATCCATTCACTATCTCTTTTTGCTAAGTAATCATTTACAGTTACTACATGTACACCTTTTCCTGTTAGTGCATTTAAATACACTGGTAATGTTGCTACTAATGTTTTTCCTTCACCTGTTTTCATTTCTGCAATTCTTCCTTGATGTAATATTATTCCACCTATTAATTGTACATCAAAATGTCTCATTCCTAATACTCTTTTTGATGCTTCTCTTGTTACTGCAAATGCTTCTGGTAAAATATCATCAAGTGTTTTTCCTTCTTCTAATTGTTTTTTGAATTCATTTGTTTTATTTTTTAGTTGTTCATCTGTTAGTTTTGATATTTCTTCTTCTAATTCATTTATCTTTGTTACTATTGGCATTACTCTATTTACTTCTTTTTCACTATAGCTTTTAAATATTTTGCTAAATATTCCCATTTTATATCATTCCTTTCATTTATACCATTATACTATAGCACGATTAGCCTCATTTTTCAAGCTTTTTTAATAAATATCACAAAAAAGAATCTATAGTAATTTTCCATAGATTCTTTTTCATATTTTTCTATAGCATTCCGCTTGTTGGAATATATGTATCACTTGGCGGGTTTACAAAACTATTTGTTGGTTCTGCAGTTTCTTCTATTTCTGTAACTTTTATAATTGGTATTTCTTCATTATGATATTTTCCCATTTCAATACTTCCTGTGAGATTTACCCATGTTCCATCTTCGAAATTATCTGCATCTTTATATTGACACAAAAATCCCACAACTACTGTTTGTGTTTTATCATTATTTATGAACATATCTCTTGCTATTACAAATTGTTCATCCTCAAAGTCTAATAATCTATACATATATCCTGTAAATTTTACTTTCATTCCTATATATGAATCTGGATTATCATGTACTGCTTGTAATACATTTGTATAGTTTTCTGGCTCTATTTCAGTTACTTCTTTTGCCTCTAATGTATCTTCTACTTTAAATTTTCCACTTGTAAAAAATATTCTGTATACACTAAATAAAAATACCCCTAACATGAATAATGACAATACTATTATTATAATCCTTAATATTATTCCTCCATTAACTTTAAAATTATATATAAACATAAAAAACCTCCATTAAATTTCTTATTTAATTCTATGAGGTTATTTTTATTTTAGAACTACTCTAAAGGGGACGGTTCTGTTTGGATGGGGACGGTCCTGTTTAGGGCATTTTCTATATTATAGTTAAAGAAAAGTTTATATATTACTATTCCATAGCAAAAACATATTCTGGGTCTTCGTCGGGGGTCTTTGCTTTATTTCATAGTAATATATAAACTTTTCATAGTATTTATAAACTTCTGCAAATGCCCTAAACAGGACCGTCCCCATCCAAACAGAACCGTCCCCTTTTAGGCTTTTAGGTTTTAGTCAATGTATTTGTTACTCCTTGTTCTAATACTGTTGCAAATATATTTTTCAAAATTATTAAAACAATAGGTCCAACTAGCATTCCCATAACTCCAATAATTTTGAAACCTGTATACATTGCAATTAATGTAAAAATTGGATGTATTCCTATTTTTCCACTTACTATTTTAGGTTCTAGTAACTGTCTTACAATTGACATTATTATCCATAATATAATTACTGAAATTCCAAGTCTTAGATTTCCATTTAATGCAGAAATTATTGCCCATGGTATCATTACAGTTCCTGAACCTAATATTGGGAGTGCATCTACAAAACCTGTCCCTAAAGCTATTAATAATGGATATTTTATATCCATACCTATAAATTTAAAAAAATATAATCCAATTACTGATATTATAAATGAAACTAGTACCAGTATAGCTTCTGCTTTTAAGTATCCTCCTAGACTTTTACTTATTTCTTTAATATGTGTTCCTATTTTTTGAACCCATTTTTTAGGCATATGATGTTCCATAAAATCTAATATATATATTTTGTCTGTACATATAAAATATACTGACAATATTGTTATAACAGTATATATTCCCATTACAGGTATTGATGTTACTACATTTATCAATTTCGTTAAAAATTGACTTAACCATGTTGATACTTTTAATAGTAATTCTCTTGAAGCATTTTGTGCAATATCTACTATATTATTTGATATACTTATTTTTGTGATTTCTAATTTTCCAATTACGTCTTGGATCTGCGTATATGCTTTATCTATATATATATTCAATGTTTGTAATAAGTTTGTCGACTCTGATATTAATGATATTACTCCCCATGTAATTACTCCAATTATAATTGAAAATACTATAATAAATATTATTATTGAACTCATCTTTCTTGTCATTTTTGTTTTTTTCATTAAGTATTTTATTGCTGGTTCTATCATTAATGATATTATAAATGCTATTAAAAAAGGCATATAAAATACAGCCATTTTTATACCTATATATCCTAAAACTAATAGTAATATTATATTTAATACTTTTCTTATTACTTTACAAATATATTTTAAATCCTCTGACATTTGTCCTCTTTTCTATGTATAGCAGCATTTCTGCTGCTCTAAGCATAATATGATTTTTAACAATTGTTTTTTGCTTTTCCGCCACACTCACATATATTTTCTATAGTATTACATACCTGGTTTTGTCCAATTTCTTTATTATAGTTTGCTAAATCTCCTAATGTTAATATTCCAATTACTTTGTTGTTGTCTACAACTGGTATTCTTCTAATTTGGTTGTCTGACATTTTACGCTCTGCATCACTTATGTTGTCATTTTCGTTACAAGTACATACGTTACATGTCATTATATCACTTGCTATTGTAGTTTTTGCATCTTTGTCACATGCAGTACATCTTAATGTTATATCTCTGTCTGTTATTACTCCTACTAAGCAGTTTTGGTCATTACAAACTGGTATACATCCTATATGATTTTTTTCCATTAATTTAGCAACTTCATTTATTTTTGTTTCTGGCTTAACACAGCATACTTCTCCACACATACAATCTTTAACTTTCATATTAAACTCCTTTTTATTTTTTATTTTTAGAGATTTTATCTCTTATTATATTTTAGTCAAAAATAAAAAAGATTATTCTTGTTTTTGAATAATCTTTTTATTTTAATTTTTATTTTTTTATAATTATTAATGGTACTTCCATTTCTTCTTTTGACAATCCACAATGTGTTGATTTTTTTACAGGTTTTCCTTCTTCTAAAAATGTTTCTAATCTAATTATACTGCTTGATGTTGATAATGCTATATAATTTCCTATAAAATCATCTATTTTAGGATGTTTTTGTCCAAATCCTAAAAAATGTTTTTCTAAAAATTCTTGTTTTGTCATTAGCCAAAATTCTTTTCCAAATTGTTTATTAAATCTTTTTTCAAATTCTTCTTTCATTTCTTCTTTTACCCAAAATGCTACTACTCTTGATTCTAATGATTCTGGCATTATTAAACATTCTTGTATCTCTGGATAATCTAACATTGAATATGATTTTTCGATATTTTTGTGACCATGGTCTGCTGATATTATTACTAATGTATCTTCTGATAATTTTTCACATATTTTTTGAAGTTGTTCTTCAGTTTTTGTTATAAAATCTTTTACTTCTTTTGAGTCTGTTCCATATTTGTGTAATAGTCCATCAGGATTGTCAGAATATGCTAGTATAAATTTTTCTTCTGGATTTTCACATAACAGTTCTATATTTGATATTATTTCTTCTATTGAATCTGCTCTTATACTTCTTTTTGATTTTTTGTCAGCATATGTTGGCATTATTTCATATGCTTTTATCTGTGGTGATGCTTCTTCAATTCTCTCAAATACAGTCTGATAATTTAACATTTCTTTAAATACATCTTTTTTAGCGCTTTTTATCTCACTACCATTTAATGATTGTCTACGCGAAAACATGTCTATGGCTCTTCCATATTCTTTGAAATATTGTGACCATGCTATCCATCCCGTTTCATATGGTGGTCTTCCTGAATAATATGTTGTTAATGCTGCTGTTGTTGTTGATGGATATACTGATGTTAGACAATCTATATCATTGCCTTTAAAATATCCATTTGGTGATGCTTTTTCTAATATATGTTCTCCCATTCCATCTAATATTATAAATACAATATTTTTGTATCTATTTTTTAATATATCATTAAGTGTTGGTAATGATTCATGTTCTGTTGGTACATGATAGTATTTTAATATTGATGTTATTAAATTTAATATACAATGACTATAATCTGGTAATATTATTTCTGACATCTTATTCTCCTTCTACTATTATTTCCATTCATCAATTATCTCTTTATTTATGTTTAAATTTCCATATCCTTTTGCTAAACTAATTTTAGGTTTATTTAAACCATGATAATCGCTTCCACCACTTTTATATAATTTTTTCTTATTACATAAATCTATTAAGTAATTTGTTTGTTCTTCTGTAAAATCTGTATAATAACACTCTAATCCGTCAATATTATAATTATTTACTATATCTTCAATAAATTTTGTTTTATCTGTTACCCATTTGTATATAAATAAATGTGGCATAAATGCTAGCCCTCCACATTCATGAATTGCTTCTATTGTTTGTTCTAGTGTAGGATAATCTCCACTTTTATCTATATATAATATATGTTCTGGATTAGCACAATATTTTCTATTAAATCCTGAGAATTCTTCCCACATGTCTTCTGGCATTCTATTTTTATTTTCTTTATATTTTTTTAAATCTGAATATATTGTAAAACTTGCCCAATCTTTTTCTGGATTCCATTGTATTTCTTCTTTTTTTGATAAAATTAAATTCATTTTTTTACACTTATCATATAGTAAATTGAAGTATTTCAATTGTAAGGCTGGTCTTTGTTTGTCTTTATAAAACTCTCTCATCCAGTTATTCATTTTGTCAGTATCTATTTTGTAACCTAAAACTTCAATTGTTCTTTTTAAATAAGTACATTTAATCTCTATTCCGTGGTATTATTTTTCCAGAAAATAATTTGCTTATATCTAACTTTTTTAATTCATTATAACCTGAACATGTATCATGGTCAGTTATTGATATATATTCAAGCTTTAAATTTTCTGCCTTTTTTAACAGTTCTTCTACTCTATCAGTTCCATCAGAATTATTAGTATGAATGTGTAAATCTATCATATCTTTCTCCTTTTCTTTTCGTTAAAATTATATCATATTTTTTACAGTTTGTATATTAAATTTAATTAATACTTTTTTACAATTTTATTGTGTTTTTTTAAATAAATGTTATTATTGTGCAAAAGAGAGAAATTTATGATAGATTTACATATGCATACTATTTATTCAGATGGTACTGAATATTGTACTACTATTTTAAAAAAATGTGAAGAAATATCTCTATAACAGATCACAATACAGCTATGGCTTATGAAGAATTAGAACATATTAAAATAGAAGATTTTTATTCTGGTAATATTATAACAGGAATAGAGCTTAATACAAAAGTATTAAATATACCAATAGAAATATTAGGCTATGGCATTGATTATAAAAAAATTAATAATCTATTATGATGCTTCAGTATTTACGTCTGCTTTTTTCACAATGAAATCACAAAACATATTGAAAATAAACAATTAATCTCAGAAGAAGCTTTTAAAAATCATTGACATAAAAAAAGAAACACTCGAGAAATTCAAAATACAATGTAAATTGATATCTCAAGTGCCTCAATGGTTATACCAGTTTTTTGGAGGCCAATGCCATCTCAGTTGCCTGAGCTACAGCCTGACTCCTAGTATGGGATAAGCCAAGAATATCTTCGAGGCACCTAAATCCCTTTTCTCTGAGGTAACTATCAAGAGTCCCATTTTTTATCGCCTTAATATCTTTGGAAGGTACTTGCCAACCAGCACTTTTACCCCAAAGATAGTTTTTTGAAGCAGCTTCCAATATACAAACCACTTGCACATTGAAATAGTTGTCAACAAAGCCTTCTATGCCTGCCTCACAGCTAACATAATAATCCCATCCTTCAAGCTCTTCCTTTATTTTCTCTACTCTATTATATGCACCTACATATATTTCAGAGTCAAAGGGTTGCTCAGGAACTTTGGATTCAGTTTTTCTGAAAGAAATCTCAATTTCAGATTTCTTTAATTGGAAAAACCGTAAAAATGCTTCTTGTATTCCTTCAATTTTTTCTTGCGAACTAGTCGCAATTGCAACTCTTAGCATATAAATCCTCCCTTTTCAAAAAACAACTTTAAGTTACATAATTATTATACCATATTTTTGTTTTTTTTTCAATAATTTCTTATCTACCATCATAATATTCATTCCAATCACGTGAAAGCTTTTTATAAGGTATAAATTCCGAATTCTCCTTTGAGAATTCTTGTTCATCAAATGGACGTACTATTTTTTCATCAACATCAATTATAAATTTTTGATTATTTACATCTACAACTAAACATCTCATATATCTTGTTTCTTCATTAGATTTGCCATTTAATTTCTTCCATACTTTTTTTCTTGATTCTGGTCCTATTTTTATATCTATTATTTCTTTCATATATTCAAATAATCCCGGTGAATCAATATCAAATTTTTGAGTTAGTATTTCTACTGCATTTTTCAAAAAAGCAATATCCTCATCTTCTATTTCTTCTGTATTCTGGTTTTCTGTACTTGAATTTGAAGTTTTATTTTCTATTTCATCCTGTATTTTCTTAATAGCATATCTGTTTCTACCTTTATTAAATTTATCAAGTGCATTTTTGAATTTATCTTCATTATCTTCCAAAATCACAATTCCTTCAATAGTTAATCCTGTTTTCAATCTTGTAAGATCTTTTATATTCTCAAAATCATCTACATCTAAGGTTAAACTATATTCATTACAAGTTAATCCTACAAAGTAATGTGTAAGTCCTCTGTCCCAAAGAATACAAGAATTATATTTGTCATTATCTTTAAATACTTCCATAAGAGACTTTGCAAGATATCTAGATATTTCATAGCAAACTCTCCTATTATGTTCTTCTCTATTTTTTTCCCAGTCTGGATTAATGTCTCTTCCATACCAATCAGGCAAGCCAAAGTCTTCTTCATCGACCTTTTTTATATAAGATAGTACATTATCATCATATATATAATCTTTACATAATTTATCAAAAACTGATAAAATTTTATCCTCATCGCTCAACTGACTGTTTTTTGATAACTCATCAACAAATATTTGAAGTTCCGCAGGTATTTTCCATTCATTTTTATCAAATACTATATCTTCATTTTCGTCTTTTAAATCTTTTATATTTTTGTATTCTTCACCTGGATCTAATACAACTTTATGTTTTCTTCTAGAAGACAAACTTAGTAGCCCATTTAATTCAATTAGTTTATCAATATTTACATTCATTATTAATTTCTCCCTATAAATTTATTTACAATATATTAAATTATCCTCCATAATAAGCATATTCGTTTTCTTCTGGATTAAATATAAAGTTTTCTTTTTCTAAATTTTCTTTGCTTGTTACTTTTAATGTTTTATCAACACTATCAAGTAAATAAGTTTTATCTTCAAAATTAAAAGTCAAGCATCTTGCATATCTTTTTTCACTTTCGCCTTTAACTTCTTTCCATATTTTCTCTATTTCAATATCTTCTTTTTCAATTATTGTACGCATATATTCACAAAATCCTTGTGAATCAATATTATAATGATTTAATATCTCTACAATTTTATTAAAATATTCAATAGTGTTTTCTGGTTTTAGATTTTGTTTTGCTTCTTCAACTTCTTTTAACTCATTTATTCTATCTTTATTAAATTTATTAAGAGCTTTTTCAAATTTTCCTGAATCGTCTCTTAATATTTTTATTCCATTAATTGTTAGTCCTAATTTTAATCTTGTAAGATCTTTTATATTATTAAAATCATCTAAATCTAAAATAACACTATATTCATTTCCTGTTAATCCTACAACATAATGTAAATTTTCTTTATCTCCAAGCATAAAAGCTTCCAATTTATCATTTCCATCTAGTAATTCATTTATTGCTTTTGCATAAAATCTAGCAAATTCATAGCATACCCTTCTATTATGCTTTTTTCTATTTTCTTTCCATCTTTCATCAATTATTCTTCCATACCAATCTACAGCTATATATTTTATATTATTTATATCACTTAAATCTCTTTTAAAGAAAAATAGCACATTATCATCATATATATAATTTAAACATATATATTTATAAATACTTAAAACTTTGTCTTCAAAATTTAATGTATTATCTTTCAATAAAGTTTTTACTAAATCTTGTATTGGTTCATCAACTTCCCATTTTACTTGATCATATTCAATCCATTCTTCTGTAAGTTTTCTATTAGGTTCTAATATTATTTTATAATTATCTCCTAAGTCTTGACTTACTTCATTATAAAATTTTTTTATATATTCATCATCACACATTTATAATTCCTCCTTTTTAATTTATATATATAATTTTAAATTTCTATTTTGATTTTTTAAATAAATCATTATAACCGATAGTTCTCATATTTAATAACTAAATTTTCATCATCTGCTTTTATTTTTCCTTTATTATTTAGTAAGTCGTAAAATACGTCTGGAGATATTAATTTATTATATACATCTTCCAATTGTTCCTGTTTTACTCCAACATTTTGTAAAATTTTATACGCATTTAATTTACTAATTTTAAAAAAGAATGCCTCATCCTTTAAATATTCTCTAATCTTTAAGTTTTTTTCATAATTTTCATTCTTGTCTTTTAACAATTTCAACATGGCTTCATTCATTACAACAATAACTTTAAACTCATTCACTATAATATTCCTCCTTGTATATAATCATTTAAATTAAATATAATTTATTATATACTGAATGTTTATACAAATCAAGTAATTATTTGTTGTGTTTTATTGCTGTTTGATTTTTACTGTACTATTCAAAAAAACATCGCTCATTTGAGATAAAATTTATTTCATTTTATCAAACTTCGATGTTTTTTTGTGATTTTTTTGCATCTTTACTCTTTTCTACTTCTAATAAAAGCTTTTTAGCTAACTTTTTCAGTATATTCTATCTTCCATCACCATCTGGTTTTGACTGTATTCTTATAACTTTATCAATATCAATAACGTTTCTAATATTAAAATCTTTTAAACTTTCAATATTTCCTTTTTTAGCATAATATCTTATGCAGTCTTCCCAATCATAAATATCCTGTAATCTAACATCTCCATCAATATATTTTTTTGCAAATTCATCATCTTTATGTTCAACAAAATATGGCATTAATGTTTTTCCAGCCCCTAATGCTGCTATAGCTCTATGATGTCCATCTCTTAAAACACTTACTCCATTTTGTTCAACAGCTTCGACTTCCCCATTTGGATTATAACCTTTTTTATTAATAGATTCTATTATATCCTCTATATTACTACCTATAGGAGATGTAGATAATGTTTCTCCTATTTTTTGTGATGGTAAAAATAACGCTGGACTTTTCCAATACTTAGGGTAATATTCTCCACTTCTATATTTTTCTTCGCCTTTTATAATTATATCAGCTAATTCATCTGATATTGAATATGATGTATCAACTATCAAATCATAATTATCAGGATTAGTTAAATCTACTCCATATCTTTTCTTATATCTTGATATTTCAGCTAGTTTTCTTTCTCTAGTTTTTGTTATTGCTTCTTCTAATGAGCCATACTGATCTTCTTTACCTCTTGTTCTATCTTTAAAAACTCTATCTCCTGCAATTTTTTCATTAACAATTAGTCTTATTGCATATGATTCAGGTACATTGCTCCATGCTAATCTTGAATCTATTATATATACATCATTAGGTCTCTCAACACTATTTATTTCGTTTCCTCTTTTAGCGACTTCACTATCTACCATTTGGTCTATCATGTTTCTTTGCGTTGCAAATGAAGGATCTGTTTGTATATCTCCTAAATTAGCATCACCTCTATCCGGATACATTTTTAAATATTCTTTTTTTACTAATTCTCTAAAAGTATGACCTACTGAAATTATGTGCACATTATATCCCATTTCTTCATATTTACTTTTTATATGTTTTACGACTGTTGATTTACCACTCACTGGTTCTCCTGAAATTGTAATTATTTTATTTTTTATTTGATCCATATATTATATCCTCCTCAAAATAAAGAATTCTCTTATATTTTACCATATTTTTCAAAAATTTGCAAACTTTTTAAGTATATTTTTTATGTTTACTTTACTTTCAAAAAATCTTATGATAGAATTATAAATATATTTTATATATGAGGAGGATTTATGGAATCAAAAGAATTAATATTAATATTAGATTTTGGAGGGCAATATAATCAATTAATTGCTCGTAGAGTAAGAGAATGTAATGTTTATTCAGAAGTCGTACCATTTGATATTTCAATCGAAAAAATCAAAGAAAAGAACCCAAAAGGAATCATCTTTACAGGAGGACCTGCAAGTGTATATGGTGAAGATTCACCAAAATGTGCTGAAGGCATATTTGAATTAGGAATACCAGTACTTGGAATATGTTATGGTATGCAATTAATGTCACATGAATTAGGAGGTAAAGTAAAATCTGCAACAACAAGAGAATATGGTGAAACTAATGTAAATATAGATAATACTTCTCCTCTATTTGAAGGATTTGGAGACACTAATGTATTTTTAATGAGTCATACTGACTATGTAGAAGAAGTACCAAATGGATTTAAAAGAATTGGATATACATCAGTATGTCCAAATGCAGCAATGGAAAATCAAGAAAAGAAATTATATGGAATTCAATTCCATCCAGAAGTAAACAATTCTATAAATGGCACTCAAGTAATTAAAAACTTTTTATACAATGTATGTAATTGTTCAGGAGATTGGGTAATGTCATCATTTGTAGAAGATTCTATAAAATCTCTAAAAGAAAAAATCGGAGACAAGAAAGCATTATGTGCTTTATCAGGTGGTGTAGACTCATCTGTTGCAGCTGTTCTTCTAAGTAAAGCTATTGGAAAAAATTTAACATGTATATTTGTTGACCATGGTTTGCTTAGAAAAAATGAAGGTGATGAAGTTGAAAAAATCTTTACAGAAAATTATGATTTAAACTTTATCAGAGTTAATGCAAAAGATAGATTTTTAGAAAAACTTGCAGGTGTTACTGATCCTGAAAGAAAAAGAAAAATTATTGGTGAAGAATTTATCAGAGTTTTTGAAGCAGAAGCAAAAAAAATCGGTACTGTTGACTTTTTAGTACAAGGAACAATATATCCTGATGTTATTGAAAGTGGGCTTGGAAAAAGTGCTGTTATAAAAAGTCATCACAATGTAGGTGGTCTTCCTGATTATGTAGATTTTAAAGAAATTGTTGAACCTTTAAGAAATCTATTTAAAGATGAAGTTCGTAAAACTGGTTTAGAGCTTGGAATTCCAGAAAATTTAGTTTATAGACAACCATTCCCTGGTCCAGGTCTAGCAATAAGAGTTATTGGAGATATAACTGATGATAAACTTACTATTTTAAAAGATGCTGACGCAATTTTTAGAGAAGAAATTGCAAATGCAGGATTACACAAAAATATTAATCAATATTTCGCAGTTCTTACAAATTTAAAATCTGTAGGTGTTATGGGTGATGAAAGAACTTATGATTATACAGTAGCTTTAAGAGCTGTTGAAACAACTGATTTTATGACTGGTGTTTGGAGCAAAATTCCATATGATGTTTTAGAAAAAGTATCTAGCAGAATTGTCAACGAAGTTAAACATGTTAACAGAGTTGTTTATGATATTACTTCTAAGCCACCAGCAACAATTGAATGGGAATAATTTACCAAAGGGACACTCTTAAAATTTGAGTGTCCCTTTTCTTTTTTATTCATATATATCATAACCATCTTCAAACATTCCAAATGATTGACGATTATATGGTCTTGGCTGTGGTCTCATTGGTGGACGTGGCCCTGGCCTCATTGGAGGACGTGGTCTCATTGGTGGTCTGCCTGGAAAACCTGGTCTTCCTAATAGTTCTCTTAATATTAAAATTCTTATTAAGTCATTTAAAAACGGATTTCTTCTTGCTACGACTTGCCTATCTTCTGATTTTGTATTTGTAGTTTTTACCTCTTTATTTTCACTTGCTCTATTTTCTATTATTTCATTTCCTTCTAATGCACAATAAATTTCTTCTGTCATTCTATCTATTTGTTCTCTTGTTAGTGGATTCATATTTTCATTACAAGCCTTTTGTACCATTGGATATACTATTCTATATATATCTGGATAACAACTCTCTAATTCATCATTTGTAAAATTTCTATAATCATAATAATTCATTTCATATGTATCTTGACAATTCATAGGTTGATAACCTAACACACTTCTCATATAGTCTTCATATGTTGAGTCATTCATTTTTCTATACCTCCTTAATTTTTATAATATATTATATTTCTTATTAATACTTTTGTTACTATTACAAAAATTAAGTTGGAATTTTTATTATAATTTATTTACTTCTTCTTTAAATTTATCTCCTCTATCATACATATCTTTGAACATGTCAAAACTTGTACTGGCTGGAGAAAATAATACCACTTGCTCTGGTTTTGCTATTCTCTTGGCCAAATCTATACTTTGTTTTAAGGATTCACACATATGTATATCTAATTGTTTATGTTGAACTTCTAATTCATTTTTTACTGCATCAAATATTTTAGTAGCTGTTTGACCAATTAAAATTAAACTTTTGACTTTTTCTATTATTGGTTTTGCTATTGGTGTATAATCCAAATTTTTGTCTGCTCCACCTGCTATTAATACAATCTCTTTATTAATTGCATTTAATGCTGAAATTCCTCTTGTTGGAGTTGTACTTGCTGAATCATTATACCATTCGACATCATCTAATGTTCTAACAAGTTCTAATCTGTGTTCAACTCCTGTAAAATTTTTAATCGTTTCTATTGCATCTTCTGTGTTAACTAAAGTTTTTGTTAATGCAAGTACTGTACATATATTTTGATAATTATGCATTCCTTTTAATTTTAATTCTTTTGTATCTATTATGTGTTTTCTAATTCCATCATTACATTCTTTTATTATTCCTTCATCAACTATGAATCCATTTTCTAATTTCTTTTCACTACTAAATAAGATAACTTTTCCATTTGCTTCTTTTTGACAATTATTTGTTATTTCATTATCTGCATTTATAACTAAAATTCCTTTTTCATCTTGAAATTTGAATATGTTTTTCTTAGCTTCGATATATTCTTCGTAATCCTTATGAATATTTAGATGATTTGGAGTTATATTTGTTATTGCTGATATTTCTGGACTTATATCCATTCCCATTAGTTGAAAACTACTTAATTCTAATACTATGATGTCTTCTGGTTCTATTTCTTTTAATTTTGTAAATAGTGGAATTCCTATATTTCCTCCTAAATAACAGTTATATCCTGCTTCTTTTAATACTTTATGTGTTAATGTTGTTGTTGTTGTCTTTCCGTCACTTCCTGTTATTCCAATTATTTTACATGGTGCTATTTTCATTAATTGCTCTATTTCTGTTGTAATTATTGCTCCTCTTTTTCTTTCTTCTTCTAGTTCTGGTCTTGTTGGCAAACAACTTGGGGATCTAAATATCATGTAAAATCCTTTTAAATTTGATAGATTTCCCTTTCCTAAAAAATATTTAAATTTATATTTCTCTATTTTATCTAATATTTCTTGACTCAATTTTTCTCTATCATCAAATATTGTTACTTCTGCTTTTTTTTCATATAAATAATCTATTAATGGTATATTACTTACTCCCATTCCTATTACTGCTATTTTTTTTCCTTTTATTTCATTTTCGAATTTTTCTAATTTTTCGTTTTTCATTGCTTCCTCTCCTTTTCCTGATTTATTATATTACTTTTTTTTATAATTGACAATGTTTTTGTATATTTCTTTCATTTTTGGCAAGACTATTATTGTAAATCGTGAAATGGAGGTGTTCTTCTATGTCAGAAAAAAATAATAAACAAAATAAAAACAATAGCAAAAATAATAAAAATAACGAAAATAACAACAATAATCAAAAAAATAACAATAGATAGTTTAATTAACTAAAAATTGATATATAACTATTTCATTGTCAAAACATAGCTAGGGTCATCCCCCACTGGTCTTGACTTATTTCAATAGTTATATATCAATTTTTTCTTTATTAATTATTATCTATGCTGATTCTTTAGTTTCGACTTCTATTCTTTTAGTTTTTTTAGTTTTCTTAACCTTGTTTTGGTTTTCTATTATTTGTGGACCTGCATTATTTACTACTGTTTCTTTTGTTATAATGCATTTTTCTATTTTTTCATTTGATGGTATATCAAACATAATGTCCCTCATAATTTCTTCTATGATTGAACGTAATCCTCTAGCTCCTGTTTTTCTTTCTATTGCTTTATCTACTATTGCATCTAGAGCTTCTTTACTGAATTCTAGTTCAACATCATCCATTTCTAATAGTTTTTTGTATTGTTTTACTAATGCATTTTTAGGTTCTGTTGTTATTTTTATTAGAGCTTCTCTATCTAGTTCTTTTAGAGTTGCAATTATTGGTAATCTTCCTATAAATTCTGGTATCATTCCAAATTTTAATAAATCTTGTGGTAATAATTCTTCAAATACTTTGTATCTGTCAATATCTTTACTACTTTGAATTTCTGCACCAAATCCTATTGATTTTTTACCAATTCTGTCTTTTATTATGTTTTCTAATCCTTCAAATGCTCCTCCACATATGAATAATATGTTAGATGTGTCTATTTGTAATAGTTCTTGATGAGGATGTTTCCTTCCTCCTTGTGGTGGAACTGATGCTATTGTTCCTTCTACTATTTTTAGAAGTGCTTGTTGAACACCTTCTCCACTTACATCTCTTGTTATTGATGGATTTTCTGATTTTCTTGTTATTTTGTCGATTTCATCTATATAGATTATTCCTTTTTCTGCTTTTTCTATATCTCCATCTGCTGCTTGTATTAGTTTTAGAAGTATGTTTTCTACATCTTCTCCTACATATCCTGCTTCTGTTAATGTTGTTGCATCTGCTATTGCAAATGGTACATTTAATATTTTTGCTAATGTACTTGCAAGCAATGTTTTTCCACATCCTGTTGGACCTAATAATAGTATATTACTTTTTTGAATTTCTACATCATTCTCATCTTTTTCATGTTTTTCTTCTAATTCTTCTTCATGAGCTATTCTTTTATAATGGTTATATACAGCCACTGCTAATGTTTTTTTGGCTTCATCTTGACCTATTACATATTCGTCAAGTATATTTTTTATCTCTTGTGGACTTGGTATTTCTTCAAGTCCAGCTAATGTGTATGAATCTTCGTCTCCTTCATAGTATTCATTTTCTATTATGTCGTTACATAATCCTATACATTCATTACATATATATACCCCAGGTCCTGCTATTATTCTTTTTACATTTTCTTGTGCCTTGCCACAAAATGAACATTTCACACTTTTTGGTGTATCATTTTTTGCCATATAAAATTCTCCTTTACTATTTTTTATCCTCTTTTGTCCATGATTCCATCTATTAAGCCATATTCTAATGCTTCTTGTGCTGTCATGTAGTTGTCTCTTTCTGTATCTTTTTCTATTTGTTCTATTGATTTTCCTGTTCTTTCACTTAAAAATTTATTTAATTTTTCTCTTGTTCTTATCATATGGTCTGCATGTATTTTTATTTCTGTTGCTTGACCTGATATTCCTCCACCACCGATTAATGGTTGATGTATTAATATTTCTGAGTTTGGCATTGCAAATCTTTTTCCTTTTTCTCCAGCTGATAATAATACTGCTCCCATACTTGCTGCTAATCCAACACACATTGTTGATACAGGACATTTAATGTAGTTCATTGTATCTACTATTGCCATTCCGTCTGTTATTGATCCTCCTGGCGAATTTATATAAAAATATATTTCTTTGTCAGGATCTTCTGATTCTAAGAATAACATTTGTGCTACTATTAGGCTTGATGTTGTTGGATTTACATCTTCTCCTAAATATATTATTCTATCTTTTAATAATCTTGAGAATATATCATATGATCTTTCTCCTTTACTTGTTTGCTCTATTACATATGGTACTAAACTGTTTTTTTCCATATTACTTTTCCTCCTTATTTTTTTATGTTAATATAAAAAGTTAGGCAAAGACTTTTTATTTTTCTCCCCTAACTTCTTTAACTATTTTATTTTTGCATTTTTTACTATGAATTCTAGTACTTTTTCTGATTCGATTCCTTCTTTTATATAGCTTTTTAGATTTTCGTTATCTTGTATTTCTTCAACTTTTTTACCATAATTTTTTGCCATTTCTTCCATTTTGTCAGCTATTTCTTTGTCTGTTGCTTCTATCTTTTCAGCATTTTTTATGGCTTCTAAAGTTAGTCTTGATTTAATAGCTTCAGTTGCTTGAGGCTCATATTCTTTTTTCATTTCTTCTTCTGTTTTTCCTATCATTTTTAGGTATTGCTCTAAGTTTAATCCTTGATATGATAGTCTTTGTTCAAAGTCTTTTAACATGTTTTCTACTTCCATGTCTATCATTCCTGATGGAATGTCTAATTTTGCTTTTTCACATACAGCTTTTACTGCTGCTTCTTCTGTTTCATATTTTGCTTTTTGTTCATTATTTTTTTCTAATTTTGCTTTGATGTCTGCTTTTAATTCGTCTAATGTATCGAATTCACTTACATCTTTTGCAAATTCATCATCTAATTTTGGTAGTTCTTTTTTCTTTATTTCATGTAATTTTACTTTGAATGTTGCTTCTTTTCCTGCTAAGTCTTTTGAAAAGTATTCTTTTGGGAATGTTACTACGATGTCTTTTTCTTCGTCTATTTTCATTCCTATTACTTGGTCTTCAAATCCTGGTATGAATGATCCACTTCCTATTTCTAGGTCATGTCCTTCTGCTTTTCCTCCATCAAATGCTACTCCATCTACAAATCCTTCGAAGTCTATTGTTGCTATGTCTCCTTTTTCTACTGCTCTGTCTTCTACTGTTATTAGTCTTGAATTATGTTCTTGCATATGTTCTAATTCATGCTCGATGTCTTTATCTTCTACAGTATACTCTATTTTCTTTATTTCTATTCCTTTATATTTTCCTAATTCTACTTCTGGTTTTGTTTGTGCTACTACTGTAAATATTACATCTTTTCCTTTTTCCATTTGTTTTATATCTACATCTGGTCTGCTTACTACTTCTATTTTATTTTCTTTTAATGCTTCATCATATGCCTCTGTAGCTACTTCATTGAATGCATCTTCATAAAATATTTGTGCACCATAATATTTTTCTACTATGTTCATTGGTGCTTTTCCTTTTCTGAATCCTGGTATATTGAAGTACTTTGCATTTTGAAAATATACTTTTTTCATCGCATTTTCAAATTTTTCTGCTTCTACTGTGATTTCTAATTTTACTTCATTTGCGTTTTCTGTTTTTTCTACTTTACAATTCATTCTAATCTTCCTTTCCCTCTGCTTGCTTTTAACTTCTATATTATATCATATTTTTTCCATTTTGCAACACTTTTTTGAAAATAGTTGATTTTTTTCTGTCAAATACTTGTAATTTTTATAAATATATGATAAACTAATTACTAGTCAAATTTATTATTTAAATTGGGAGGTGCATTTAATCATGGCAAAATGTGAAATTTGTGAAAAAACAGCTATTCATGGAAATAAATTAAGTATAACTCGTTCTCATATAAGTAAAAGATCTCCAAGAACTTGGAAACCAAATTTAAGAACAGTTAAAGCTGATATCGATGGAGAAGTTAAAAGAATACATGTTTGTGCAAAATGTTTAAAAAACGGAAAAGTTAAAAGAGCACAATAAATAATAAAACGCTTTGGGCGTTTTTTATTTTTGTAAAAAAAAGAGTTCAATTGAACTCTTCATATACTTTATATAATAATTTCTATAATAATTTTTATAATAGCTGATTTTAGATAATCTTCTTCTGTTCTATATCCTTCTGATTTATACATTTCTTCAAAATCTTTTCTCGTCATACCTTTATTTTCTAAAAGTTCATCAAATGTATCAAATTCTCCGATTTGTTCCTCCACCAGTTGTTTGTTCCATTATTTTGACTACCTTTACATAACTTGCTTCTAATTCATCTACACTTTTATTTAATATTCCAAATATTGATGAATAATATTCTATCCCTATCCATTGTCCTTTTTGTATTATGATAGATTTCAAGTATTCCATATATGTCATACTGTTATTACTTGCTTTTTGTTTTAAATCATCTCTTGTCTTACCTTGTCCTGACAAGTATTCTTCAAATGTTCCTATATATTTTTCATCTTTTAAAATTATTTCTTCCAACTCTTGTTCTGTTTTATCTGATAAATAATTATTGACAAATTCTTCGATAACATCTCCTCCGACATAAGTTACTATAGCATTATCTGCTCCCCATGGCTCTCCTGCTAGAGTTCCTTCTTCTTGTTCTACTGCTATTGATGTTAAATTGTCACATCCAAAAAATGCATAAGTATCAATTTCCATTACACTAAATGGAATTGTAATATTAGTTAAACCTATACAGCTGTAAAATGCATGATAACCAATGCTAATTAAAGTTTCTGGAAATGTTATGCTTTCTAATGTCTCACACATATAAAAGACTTCTTCTCCTATTATATTTATGCCTTTTTCTATAATTACTTGTTCTAAATTAGAAATATTATAAAACGCTCTTGTAGCTATTCCTATAATATCTGTACCATTTATGTTATTTGGTATTTCTAGTGTTCCATTTAATTCATCTATTAAATAAGAATATCTCTCTGCTAATTTTATCTCGTTTTTTGTAGCATATCTGTCACTTGGCTTTTCATATATATACTCACTTTTTAATCCAGTTATGAATCCTGTTTCTGTATATGTATATATATTTTCATAATCTATTGGTTCTACAAATTCTCCATCTGAATTTACATTGTATTCTCTATTTGAGTCTTTAAATAGAACTGTAAGTATTGTATCTCCTGTTACTAATGTTTTGTCTTTTCCTGCCAATTCATCCATTTCTTTTTGTAAATTTTCACTTGTTAACATGTTTTCTCCTGTCTCATATCCTTGAGCTTTCAATGAAGATACTGCTAATGTTACCATTTCTTTTTCTTTTCCTATTTCAGTTTCTTCTTTTGCATTTTGTGCTTGTGTTACTATTCCATTTTCTCCTGTTAACATTGAGATACTTACTCCCGCTAATATTATTAGCACTACTATTGTTACTACTAATGCTATTAGTGTTATTCCTTTGTTATTCTTAAATATCATTTTTTCCTCCTTTGAATTCTATTTTATTATATATTTTTTATGGTATTTGTAAATACCATTTTTCTTTAATTATTTTAATTAAAGATTTTCTTATTTTTGTTAAACTGCTATTTTCAATGTTCTATCTAAATACATCCTTATTTTATAAAAATATAATTTTTTTATAAATCTCTTGATTTTGTTGATTTTTATTGATATAAATAATTTATTGAAATCTTTAATTAAAATAATTAAGGAAGAGAAAATGAAAAGAGGTTCAATTGAACTCCTTACATATATATAATTATATTTATTTTTAGAAAATCTATTTCTGTTCTATATCCCTGTGATTTATACATTTCTTCAAATTCTTGTCTTGTCATTCTTTCATTTTCTAAAAATTCATCAAATGTTCCTGTTTCTCCAATTGTTTCCACAAATATTTTTTCTAATTCTTCTACACTTTTATCTAATATTCCTAATAATGAACATTTATATTCTGTTATAATCCACCAACCATTTTTCTTTATTATAGATTTCAAATATTCTGTATATGACATATTATTGTTACTTGCTTCTTTATTCAAATCATCTCTTGACTTGCCTTGTTCTGATAAATATTCTTCAAATGTTCCTATATACCTTTCATCTTTCAAAATTATTTCTTCAAGCTCTTGTTCATTCTTATCTGCTAAATAATTATTAGTAAATTCTGTAATTTCCTCATTATTAGTATCTGTATAAATAATCATTGCCTGTGGAGCACCCCATGGTTCACCCTCTAAACTTCCTTCTTCTTTCTGTATAATTATTACAGTTAATGCGGAAAAATCAAAAGCTTCTTGAGCAATTAGTTGTACATTACTTGGAATTATAATTTGTGATAACGCAGTAAAAGCAAATAATCCATCTCCAATATATACTAAACTATCTGGTAATTTTATCTTTGATAAGTAATGACAGTATTGAAAACAGTCATCTCCTAACATTTCTATCCCATTTTCTATCGTTACTTGTTTTAAATTTTCTATATAGGAAAAAGCATCTGGAGCTATCCCTATAATGTTTGTATCATTTATTTTATTTGGAATTTTTAGAGTTCCATTTAATTCATCTACTAAATAGTACGTAGAAGGTGCAGCTGATAATTTCACATCACCAGTTGTGGCATATCTTTTTTCTAGACTAGATGTATCAATCTTAATATATTCTTCCTTTATACCTGTTATATATCCCTCTTCTGTATATGTATATATATTGGTATAATCTACTGAATCTATAAGTTTTCCGTCTGTATTTACATAATACTCTCTATTTGAGTCTTTGAAAAGAACTGTTAAATTTGTCTCACCTGTTACTGTCGTTCTACCTTTTCCCGCCAATTCATCTAATGCTTCTTGCAAGTTTTCTCTTGTTACTTTTCCAAATCTATCTTTTTCCATTGCATCTGCTGTTGCTATATTTACTATCTCTTTTTCTTCTGCTATTTCTGTTTGCTCTTTTGCCTCTTTAGATTGTCCTATTATTCCATTATCTCCTGTCAATGTTGCTATACTTACGCTTGCCAGTATTATTAGGACTACTATTGTTACTACTAATGCTATTAAGGTAATTCCTTTGTTACTTTTCAATCTCTTTTTCATTTTTTTCCTCCTTTGAATTTTAATTTATTATATATTTTTTTATGGCATTTGTAAATACTTTTTCTTTAATTTTTATAATTAAAGAAGAAAAAAATAAGCAAAAAAATATCCTAACAATACAATTCATATTGTTAAGATATTATTTTTTTATTCATCTCCACAACCGCTACAATGTGAGCAATTTCCACTACAAGATTCTTCATCATCTTCAACAAATTCATATATATCTTCTTGTATGTATGCCACACTTTTTTCTAGTTCTGCAACTCTTTTTTCTAGTTGTGCTATTTTTTCAATCATTTCTTTTTCTGTCATTTTTATACCCTTTCCATATATTCACATGTACGTGTATCTATTCTTAAAACATCTCCGATATTAACAAACATTGGAACTTGTAATTCTAATCCTGTTTCTAATGTTGCTGGTTTTCCTGATGTTGTTGTTGTATTTCCTGCAAATCCTGGTTCTGTATATGTTACTTCTAATTCAACAAATATTGGTGGTTCTACTGCAAATACTTTTCCTTTGAATGAAAGTATAGATACTTCCATATTTTCTTTTAAATATTTTAGGCAATCTCCTAAATCATCTTTATTTAATGGCATTTGGTCATATGTTTCATTGTCCATAAAATAATATAAATCTCCATCATTATATAAGTATTGCATTGTTTTCTTTTCAATTTCTGCTCCTGGATATTTGTCTGATGGGTTAAATGTTTTTTCTAAAACAGCTCCTGTTATTACATTTTTTAATTTTGTTCTAACAAATGCTGCTCCTTTTCCTGGTTTTACGTGTTGGAATTCTACAACTCTAAATACTCCTCCGTCCATTTCAAATGTTGTTCCATTTCTAAAATCTCCTGCCATGTATACTCCTGCCATATTAATTCTCCCTTCTATTTATTTACATAATTTTCAACTCTATCTATTTTACACCATATTTATACTAAAAGTCAATACTTTTATTAATTTTACATTTCATGTCTGTCCCTTTTTTTCCTTTTTGGTAATTTTGGGACTGTCCCCTTTTTTCCCTTTTTCCCTTTTCCCTAAATTATAATATAACCTTTAGGTGACTTAGTTAGTGCCTCACAACTTCCTTTGTTAATTAATACTGTGTCTTCAATTCTTACTCCAAATTGACCAGTTACATAAATACCTGGTTCATCTGTTACTACCATATTAGCTTTTAATATATTTTCTGAATAACAACTTAATGTTGGTGCTTCGTGTATATCTAAACCAACACCATGCCCTAAAGCATGTATTAAATCATAATTATGCAATCTAAAATCATTATCTACCATTTTAGCAATCTGCTTTGTATTTGAATTTTCTCTCATATCATTTAATACTTGTTCTTGATTTTTTAGTACTAAATTATATACTGGTTTTACATATTCAGGCATTTCTCCTACAAAAAATGTTCTTGTCATATCTGAGCAATAACCATTTACTTTGCATCCCATATCTATTGTAATTATATCAACTTCTTTTATTTGCCTATCTGATGGTATTGCATGTGGTTTTGATGAATTTTCTCCTGATGCTACTATTGTTTCAAATGATGCTCCTTCAGCATTTTTATAGAAATAATCATCTATTTCTCTAGCAATCTGTTTTTCTGTCATCCCTGGTTTGATATATTTTAATATATATGCAAAACACTGATCTGTTATTTGACATGCTTTTTTTATATTTTCTATTTCTTCTTCATCTTTAACTTCTCTTTGCTTTTCTATCATGTTTTCTGTTTCTACCAAGTTGTTTATTTTATATTTATGCATATATTCCTTATATTTTGCATATGTTACATAGTTTTCTTCAAAACCAACATTTTCACAAAACATAAAAAAGTTTTCATAGTCATCTCTTGTTAGTCCTCTTACATCATATACTACAATTTCATCAAATAATGTTAATGTGTTATGCACATCTTCTATATATCTTCCATCTGTTATAAATACATTTTCTTTTCTTGTGACTAATAATATCCCTTCTGCCTGAATATTTGTCAAATATCTTATATTTACTGGATTTGACACAATCATCCCTTGTAAATTTAAACTTGACATTTTGTTTCTAAGCCATTGCATTTTTTGATTCATTGCATTCTCCCCTTACTTTCTCTCTATCCTTTATACATTCCTAATGTTAATATTGTCATTAGTGTTCCTACTAAAATATCAAATGGTATAAACATACTTATAAAAACTGCAATTACTATGAATGGACCAAATGGTATATATTCGTCTGTTTTTTTGATTTTACTTGCTATTAATATTATTCCTAATATCGCTCCTATTAAAAATGACATTATTGCTATTACTACTATATTTGCTAACCCAAAATATAATCCTAATGCTCCCATTAGTTTTACATCTCCTAGCCCCATAGCTTCTTTGCCATATATTAGACCTCCTACTAATGTTATTACTAAGAAGATTCCTCCTCCTGCTAACATTCCTAATAGCATGTCTATTGTTATTGCTACATTTGACATTCCAAATATAAATGCTATTACTAATCCTATTTCTGCCATTGTTAAGTTTAATCTATTTGGTATTATTTGCAATCTATAATCTATTACAAATGCTGATAGCAACATTGGTGTTAAAATCAAATATTTTATTAATGTTAAATTTTCTATAAATGTATCTTGTATTCCATATCTATATACTAAACCTACATATATTACTGCATTTATAAGCATTAATATATAATTTGGTTTAAATTTTATTTTATATTCTGAAAATATTTCTTTTGTAAATACTTTTTTGTATTCTGGCAATCTTTCATTCATCCAGTCTATAAATTGTCCTACAGCTAGTCCAATAACTGCTGCTAATACATAAAATCCTATATGTGTTTCATTTATATACATTTTTTATTTTTGTATGGTTTCCCATACACCCCTTCCTTTGTTTCTATTTTTGTGTTTCGATAAACTTTCTTTTTATCGCATTTTCTATCGGTCTTTTTAATACTGTTATCCAAATATCTTTTTCTGCAATTGGTTCTACTAGTATTGTAAACATTTTGCATCTATTTCCTCCAATTACATCTGTGAATATCTGGTCACCTACTACTCCTATGTTTTCTGGTTTTTCTTGTAATTTCTTTTGTACTTTCTTAAACCCTACTTTTAATGGTTTCATTCCAAAATATGCATATCCTATTTTTAATTTTCTTGCAACTTCTTTGACTTTTTTCTTTTTATTTGAGTTTGATAATATATATAATTTTATTCCATTATTTTTCAGGTTCTCTGCCCATTCAATTGTTCCTTCTTCTAAGTTTTTATCATAATCTATTAATGTATTATCAACATCAAGTATTAATGCTTTTATATTATTTTCTTTTAGTAAGTCTATTGTTATTTCTCGTACATTTTTATAATACTTTTTTGGATATAATATCATTTATTCCTCCTATTTGTCAACTTTATTTGATTTATGGAAATTTATATATTACTATTGAATAAAGTCAAGACCCCCGACGAAGACCCGTGATATGTTTTGACTATGAAATAGTAATATATAAATTTTTTTAAATATCAACTAATTTCTTGATAAATTTTGTAATCTCTCATAATTTTTCTAACATATGTGTTTGTTTCTTTAAATGGTATATTTTCTATATCAGAACCATCTGATTGTATAACTCCATCTTTTATCCATTTATCTACATTTCCGCTTCCTGCATTATATGCAGCAAGAGCAACTTCAACACATTCATATTTTTCTAATAGTCTTGATATATATTTTGTTCCTATATTAATATTTATTTCTGGATCTAATATATTTCCTTTTGTTAGTTCTATTCCACTTTTTTGTGCTACTTCTTCTGCGGTAGCATACATTAATTGCATTAATCCTTGTGCATTTTTATTTGATACTGCATCTGGATCAAAATTACTTTCTGCTTTTATTATTGCATATACCAATTCTTCTTCGACCCCATATTCTTCAGAATATTTAGTTACATATTCTGAATAGTCTTTTCTATATAATTGTTTCATCGTAAGTTCTCTTGCGACTATTATAATAGCAATAGTTATTAATATAAATATTATTATTGATAATAGTTTTTTTCTTTTCTTTTTAGCCAATTTTCATTCTCCTTTTTTATTTACAATCATACCAGTTTGTTGCTTCTGATACTTCTGCTATTAATGGAACATTTAAAGTTATTGCTGTTTCCATACAATTTTTAAGTATTTCTTTTACTTCTTCTACTTCTTCTAAAACTGCCTCTATCATCATTTCATCATGTACTTGTAGAACTATTTTTGATTTCATATTTCTATTTTTTAATTCTTTTAGAACATTTATCATTGCAATTTTCATTATATCTGCTGCAGTTCCTTGTATTGGTGTGTTCATTGCAGCTCTTTGCCCGAATTGTCTAACCATATAATTACTTGATTTTAATTCAGGTATATATCTTCTTCTTTTAAATAATGTTTCTACATATCCTGTTTCTTTTGCATGTTCAACTATTTCAGTCATAAAATTCTTTATTCCTGAGTATTGTTCTAAGTATTGATCTATATATTGTTTTGCCTTTTTTCTTGATATTCCTAATTGTTCTCCTAATCCAAAGTCACTTATTCCATATACTATTCCAAAGTTTACTGCTTTTGCATTACTTCTTTGCTCTTTTGTAACTTCATCTATTGGAGTATTAAATACTTTTGATGCAGCTTGTTTATGAATATCTTCTCCATTATTAAATGCTTGCACCATATGTTCATCATTTGATATATGTGCTAATACTCTTAATTCTATCTGTGAATAGTCTGCATCTATATAAATGCTTCCTTCTGCAGGTTTGAATACTTTTCTTAATTGCTTTCCTAGTTCAAATCTTGTTGGTATGTTTTGAAGATTTGGTTCTGTTGAACTTATTCTTCCTGTTGCTGTTATAGTTTGATGGAAGAATGAATGTATTCTTTTAGTTTTTGGATTTATATATGGTTTCATTCCTTCAACATATGTTGAGTTTAGTTTCATTAATTGTCTATATTCTAATAATTTTTCAATTACAGGATGTTCTTCTTTTAATTTTTCTAAAACATCTACATCTGTTGAATATCCACTTTTAGTTTTTTTGACTACTGGTAATCTTAATTTTTCAAATAATATTTCTCCTAATTGTTTTGTTGAATTTATATTGAATTCTTCCCCACACATTTCATATATTTCTTGTGTTAATATTTCTAGTCTGTCTTTTAATTCTTGACCATAGTCTTCTAGTTCTGTTAAATCTAAATACATTCCATTCCACTGCATTTCTGCTAATACTTCTACTGTTGGCATATCTATATTATTGAATAATTCAATTGCATCTATTTCTTCTAATTTTTTTATTGTTACTTCTGATAATTTATATATTTCTTCCGCATATAAGCAATTTATTATTTTTTGATTATTTTCTTCTTTTTTAGGCTCGTCAAATAAACTTGTTTGTTCATTTTCTTCTTTTATTCCTTGACTTTGTAAGTATTCATTATTATCTATTTCTAAATAGTCTCTTGCAATCACTTCTAAAGTATATTTGCTTGTTGGATTTAATATATATGCTGCTACTTTTACATCATATACTATGTTTTTCATTGTTATTCCTTGTTGTTTTAATATGATATAGTCTTCTGCTAAATTATATCCATATTTTTCGATTTTTTCATTTTCAAATATTTCTTTTAATTGTTCTTTTAAATTTTCTTTTATATAATATATTTTATTATTGCTATATATACTTATTCCTGTTATATCTTTTTTTATTATGTCTTCTGCATTTTGATTTTCTTCTGTTTGTAAATAATAATATAATTTTCCATCTAAGTCTGGTATTTTGTCAGTTTCTATTATTTCTAATTTTTCTTCTTGCTGTTGTGTTTTTGCAAGCTCTGCCACATTTCTTAGATTAAATCTTTCTATATATCTGTTAAAATGTAATTCTTCAAATATCTCTAATACTTTTTGCTTGTCCCATTCTTCTGTTTTAAGTTCTTCTAATGTATCTTCTATTGGGACTTGTGTATCTATTTCGCCTAATGTTCTTGACATTTCTGCTGATTCTTTATTGTTTACTATGTTTTCTTTTTGTTTTCCTTTTAAGTCATCTTCTCCTGCTTCTATTTTTTCATATAGTTCTTTTACAGAATGATATTTTTGTATTAATGATATTGCTGTTTTTGGTCCTATTCCTGGTACTCCTGGTATATTATCTGATGTATCTCCTTGCAAAGCTTTTACTTCTATTAATTGTTCTGGTTCTAATCCATATTCTTCTAATATTTTGGTTCTATTATAGTCTTCTGTTTCTGTTTTTCCTGCTTTTGTTCTAGGTATTCTTATTGTTATATGGTCACTTGCTAATTGAAATGTGTCTCTATCTCCAGAAAGAATTGTTACTTCTAGTCCTTGTTTTTCTCCATATTTTGCTAATGTTCCTAATATGTCGTCTCCTTCATATCCTTGTTTTTCTATTATGTCTATATTCATTGCTTTTAATATTTCTTTTATTATTGGCATTTGTTCTGCTAATTCTTCTGGCATTCCTTTTCTGTTTGCTTTATATCCTTCATACATTTCATGTCTTTTTGTTGGTCCTTTTAAGTCAAATGCTACTCCTATATATTTTGGTTCTAAATCTTCTAATATTTTAAATAATATTGCTAAAAAACCATATATAGCATTTGTGTATTTTCCATCTTTTGTTGTTAACATTTTACTACCCATTATTCCATAAAATGCTCTATTCATTATACTGTTTCCATCTATTAAAACAAAATTATCCACTTAATTTTTCCTCCTTTGAACTTCAAGTTGTTTTCTATATTTTAATGCTTTTCTTTTTAAATCTCTTTCTTGATTAAGCCATAAACATATGCTTATTCCTAATAACATGAAAAATGTAAATGGTGTTCCATTTCTCCAGCCCTCTCCATTTATTAAAAAGACTGTATTTGCAAATTGACTTATTAATGATATTTGCACAATTAGTTGCATATTTCTTTTCTTTTGCCACATCATTAATGGGAATAACCACATAATATACCATGGTTGGAAATTTGTTATTAATAAGAATAGAAAAGCTAATAAAAAGTATTCATATTTCCTAGCACATCTTCTAAATGAAATCTTTTTCTCACATAGTAATTCTACATTTGTAGAGAAATATATATAAATAAAAATGATTAGTAATATGCTATTTATTTTAGAAGCTAGATTTGGTATATTAAAATATTCCATTAATATAATATAAAAGTTTTTTGCGTATTTTTCTTGTTGCGTAAGTATTCCATTTAGCACTTGTAAATCTTGTACATAGATTACATATGTTGCAACAATTATAAGTAAAAATAGTATACCATAAATGATACATTTTTTTAATCTTTCTGATGGTTTTTTATCTCTAAAATGATAGATTATTACAAATGGTAATAATAATATTGCAAAATATTTTATTGCTGTAGCCAATGCTAAAAATAATATACTAATAATTAGGTTCTTTTTCTTTAATAAGAAATATAAAGAAGCTAATATAAATGCTACTACATATATATCATTATGTACATTTGCAATTCCTTCTATTAACATATATGGATTTATTCCATAAAGTAGTACAAATAGCTTTTTTCCTGTTAATTTATAGATAAGATAACTATTTACTATATGTATTGCCATATTTAACAATTTAAATACTAACAGTGCAAAATCTATATTTCCAAATGTAATTCCTGCTACAATTCTACATATAAATGTCCAAACTGGTCCATAGACAACAGTTGTATCTCCCCAATCATTTGAATATCCTTGAGCTAATACTGTATCTTTTTCTAAATATTTACTATTTTCTCCACTTTCTACAAAATCTTTTATTGTTACATAATATGGATTTTGATTATACTGACTGTCTAATCTCCCTATTCCTAAATAGTAAAATATATCAGAACTAAGAAATGGTATGACAAACACAAAAATTAGTGAAATTATAGCTATATAAATATACACTTCTTTTATATTTTTAAATAGTTTTTTTCTGCTTTTTAGTATTGAAAAGTAACTTAATGTTAATATTACTAATACAGCAATATAAATAATTGCTTGTCCTATTCTATTTGAATCATCTAAACAAAATTTAAAATATTCATTAAAATTTAAAACTGTTCCATTTTGAATCATATATCTTATTGATGGTACTGCAAATATGATAGATGCCATTATGAATAATATCAATAAGATTCTTTTATCTCTAAGTGCATTTTGTATTTTTTCTTTCACTTAATTTTTTCTCCTTTTATTTTTATATTAAAAGATCCATTTTACTATATCATATTTAATAAAATTTTTCTACAAATTATTAATAATAAATTTAAAAAATAAAAGATACCAAAAATTTAGTATCTTTTATTTTATGTTTTTTATAAATTTCTAAGAGATTTTATTGTATTCCCCATCCATTTCCTAGCTCTCCATTTCCTGTGTTTATATTTATAGATGATTTTGGAAGAGTTACAATTAAACGCATTGGACGTGTTAGCATATCATAATTACTTGTATCATTAGAATACCTTCCAGTTGCCATTATCCATGGCCCATGTTGTGTTGCAAAAGACAAATCTAAATTGTAGCTTATTAAATTAGTACGTGTAGCATATATAAAGTTATTCCCAGATAATAATAAATCAGCATAAATTTCACTATCATTATCAGATTCTTTTGTTTCTACTGTCTTCATATTATATCTAGTATCCTCTTTTAAATTAAAATATTGATTTGTTATTACCATATTAGAATTAGCATACACAAAGTCATTTGTTACTAATCCATTTTGTTCGCTTTGACCTAATGTTCCATTATTAGGTACACCATCTATACTATTATTTCCTTTTTCTAATTTCCAAGCACTTGGTATAGCTGTGTATCCATACTTTGTTGCTGTTTGATTACGCTCAAAATGTCCCTCTATATTTTTAACATAATCATATCCTGGATTTATCTTATCTATTACATCTTCTATTTTTATATTTCTAGCAGTTGCTCCAATACTTGGATTACTATATAAATTATTGGCAATATTATTTAATCCATATACAACATTATTATATCCCTTAGGATATTTTCTTTGTGGGGCAAAAGATGTTGGATTACTTATTAATTCCACAGTCCCATCATCTTTTATATCAAAAACTCTCCACTCTAAATCTTCAGGGTATACTGTATACTTCCATCCGAACCATTCTTCTGGAATGGTGAATGAACTACTTGCATTTGGAGTATATTCTACATAATCTCCTACTCTTAATTTCTTTTCTTCTACATTAATAACTTCTACATTTACGCTACCTGAATTTCCTGCATTATCTTGGAATGTAAAATTATAAAATCCATTTGCTGTTACTGTATATTGGGTACTTGTTATCATTGTTACATTTCCTGAAGTACATCTTACACTACTATAATTAATTCCTGAATCCTCATCATATAAACTCAAATTAATAGTTACTTCACTTGCTGTTGTTCCATATGGTGGATTTGTTGAATAACCTCCTGTTGGGTTTGTTTTATCTATATTTGTTATAGCTCTTGAGTTTGTTGCAACTGAATATCTATCACTATCTACTAATCTAGCATATACTGTTCCATTTGACTTCATTTCTATTCTTGTAGTATAAGGATACCAATTATAATTATTTAAACTATATTCTAATGTATATTGACTTGCATTTGATGATTTTGTTATTGTTACATATACGCTTTGATTTGTCCAACCAGTTGCTGGATTTTGGCTTATTATTATATCATTTTCATCTACATCAACTTGTGTAGTTCCTGTTGTTGCATAAGATTCCATTTCATTTCCTGCTTTATCAATTGCAATGGCTCTTATCTCATAAGTTCTACCAGGTGTTAAACTTGAGAATGTATATACATTACTTTGCTGTTCTGCTGTCCAACTTCTTCCTTCTATATAGAATTTATATCCTCTAATTCCACTCTTTCCACTAGTTGTATTTGATTCTTGATCTGTTACATTGCTTGCTGTTACTGTTATCTGATTTGTTTTCGCTGAAACTTGTGGTGTAAATATCTTTGGTGGTAGTTTATCTATATTAGTTATTTGTGTTTCTACACTTGTTGTTGCTTCTTGAGAATTTGGGTCATATAGTCTTGCATATATTTTTTCATAATTATTACTTACATTTATTGCATTATTTATATAAGTATACCAATTTCTATTGTCTCTTGAATATTGTAATATATATTCTGTACCTGCTGTAGTGCTTATAGTTACATCTACACTTTGATTTGTCCATACTGAATCATTTGGTGTTTTTGTAAATTTTATTGTATTTGATGGATTTGGCATTGAATTAGTATTTTCATATATGATTTCTGAGTCTTTTTCATTTCCTGCTCCATCTACTGCAGTTACTCTTATTTGATATTGTCTATTTGATTGTAATCTATCAAATGTATATTCACCTGAAACCTGTTCTCTTACTATTCCTTGTCCTTCTATATAGAATTTGTATCCTACTATTCCACTTTTTCCATCTATACCTGTTGCAGTAGCATCTTCTGCAGTTGCAATTACTGATATTGAATTTGATGTTGTTTTTTGTATTTGTACATTGACACTTTTTGGAGCTAATCTATCTATATTACTGATTTTCTCTGTTATATAGCTTCCTTCTCCACCTTTTCCATCTGTTAATCTCGCATATATTACTGTATTATTGTCTTCTATACTAATTGGTGTACTATATGTTTCCCATGAATTTGCATTATTTATAGAATATTCTATATTATATCCTAATATTTCTGTACTTAATGTTACAATTACTGGTTTATTGGTCCAACCATTTTCACTTCTTTCTACTTTTATATTTCCCATAGCTCCTGGTATTTCTACTGTTGAACCTGATACCATTTCTGACTCTGTTTCATTTCCTGCATTATCTATTGCAATTACTTTTACTTGATAAGTTTCTCCTTGACTTAGTCCTGTAAATGTCCATGTATTTTTTGTTGTTTCAGCTGTCCATGTTGCTCCATTATCTTTACTGTATCTATATCCTCTTATTCCACTCTTTCCGCTTGTTGCTGTTTTATCTTGGTCTGTTGCATTAGCTATTACTGTTACTGTTGTTGTCGTATTTTTTACTTCTGGTGTAAATCCATATGGTGCTAATTTATCTATATTTGTGATTTGTTCTTGTTTTGCTGTTCCTCCTGTGTTTCCATCAAATAATCTTGCATATACATATTTTTCATTATCTGTTATTGTTAATTCGCCTTCATAAGTATTCCAATTTCTATTATCATATGAATATTGTAAAGTATATCCTTCAACACTTGTTTCTATTGTTACTTTTACAGGTCCTTTTGTCCATCCTGATCCTGGATTTTTCTTGATTGTTATATTTTCATTTCCACTTGGTATTGTAGATGTTGTTGCTTCTCTTAGTCCTGATTCTGTTGAATTTCCTGCGTTATCAAATACTTTTATTTTTATTTGATAAGTTTGATTTGCTTCTAATCCTGTAAATGTATAATTTGCTTCTTCCTGTTCTTCTGTCCAATTTGCTCCATTATCTTTACTAAATTGATATCCTCTAATTCCACTGCATCCATTTTCATCATCTGCCATTCTATCTTCTGTACTTCCTACAACTGTCATTTCATTTGTAGTGATGTTTGTAACACTTGGATCAAAATTATATGGTGCTAATTTGTCTATTTTATCTACTATACAATCTGTTGCTTTTCCTGTTTCATTTCCTTTTTTTAACCTTGCTGTTATTATTCCATTTTGTTCCATTACAACTCCTGCTGTTGTATAGTTTTGATAGCTTTCTCCATTTACACTATATTCAATTGTATATCCTGATGGTCCTTGCATTGTTACTGTTATTTTATCATTTGTCCAATTATTTGGTGTTTGAGTAAATATTATCTTTCCTTCTGCATCTGGCACAGTTATTATTGGTATTCCAGTTACTGTTTGTGATATTACTTCATTTCCTGCATTATCTATTGCTTTTACTTTTATTTGATAAGTTGTCCCTGAACTTAAATTATTAAATGTATATGTTCCACTTGTTTTAGTTTCTGTCCAACTTGTTCCATTATCATTACTAAATTGATATCCTTTTATTCCGCTTTCTCCATCTATTTGTGTTGCTTCTTGGTCTTGTGCCTTAGCTTCTACTTTTATTCCATTTTCAATTCCTGTTGCTATTGGTGTTCCGATTTCTGGTTTTAGTCTGTCTATATTTTCTATTTTTCCTGTTACTACTTTTGATGTTTCATTATCTTTATTTATTGCTCTTGCTTGTATTTCTGTTCCATTATTCTCCACTTCTATTGGATTACTATAATCTTGCCATGTTTTACCATTGTCTAAACTGTATTGTTTTGTTAGTTTTCTTGCATTACTTGTAATTTTTACATTTACTTTTCCATTTGTCCATGATGATGGTTCTTTGCTAATTGTTACTTTTACATCATTTATGTCTATATCTGTATCATCATTATTGTTTCCTACATATATGACGTCATCCATTGTAACTTCAAATATATATCCTTCTTTTGTTATTACTACTACCATTTCATCTTCTGGTACTACTGTTACTGTTGTTTTTTCGTCTTTAAACATTTCATCTTTTTTTACCGCTTCTGCATATTTATATAAAAAATCTACTACATCTATTACACGGTATTTTCCATATTCTTGATGTTTGATTATATCTAATTGCTCTTGGTATTGTGATATTTCTGTTTCTCTTTTGGCTTCTTCACTTTTATTTATTATTCCATTTTCTCCTGTTAATGTTGCTACACTAATTCCTGCAATTATTATCAATACTACTACTGTTACTACTAATGCAATTAATGTAATACCTTTCATCTGTTTCATTTTTTATTTCCTCCCTTAATGTAATCTCTGGATAAAAGAGCATTCTTCTATTGCCTTATTTTTTTATAATTTCACAATCATATGCATTTGCAAAGTCATATGTTGCTGATGCTTTTAATGCCATACTTTCTCCTGCTCTTATCTTTCCTATGTATCCTGGTACTGTTGTAATTTCATTTCCATCTCTATCTATCAATTTTATTTCTATTGCAAATTCTCCTTTTTCTTCTCCTGTATCATTTTTTACGTTTGCTACTATTGTACTTACATTATCTACTTCTGTAATTTCCATATCTGTTATTTTTAATCCGTCTATTTCTTTTTCTTCTTTTATTTTGCTACTTACATTTACTTTTGTTCCATCTTCTGCTATGGATACATTTTCGTCTGTTTCTGTTAAGTCTCCACTTACACTTTGAATATCTTCTTCTCCGTCATTTTTCCTAGCTGAATTAACTATAAAAACAATTCCTATTACAATTAATACAACTATTGCAATTAGCACTAATATTGCTCTAGTAGTTTTTTCTCTTTTTTCTACTTTCTTTGGTTCTTTTTTCTCACTCATATTCTTTCTTCCTTTCTTCCTTTCTTTTTTTCTTTAATGTTCATAATTAAAGATTTTTTTATTTATGAAACTCCTAGTATTTCAATGTTTTAGTTTATAAATCAGTATATTTATATATAAATATGTCTCTTATAAATATCTTGATTTTGTTTATATTTATTGATATAAACAATTCACCATTTCTTTAATTATGAACATTAAAGAAATATAAATAAAAAAATGCCAAAAAAAAACGAGGAAGAAAAATTTAAAATTTTCTCCTCATTTTTATTGTTTTAATGTATTGATAATACACCTAAATCTGATACAAGATTTGATGTGTTATATAAAAATAATATTTCTGTAATATTATTTTGATTTGCATAGTCTGTTAATGATGCCTTATAATATCTTGGGTCTATAAAGTGTATTTCTTCAAAATTTTGACATAGAAATTGTGCCATTATATGTGCATATGAATCTTTAATTACGAGTAATTTACGGCCATTTTCTATATTTGTTTTTACTACTACTTTTGCATTGTTTCCATTTAAGAAGAATGAATATTTATCTTTTTTATCTAAATATTCTGGATTAAATATGCTTTTAGTAGTTTCTTTATCATATTCAGCACTTTTTATATTTAGATTATTTTGATTTACATATATTTCAATCTTGTCATTTTCTTGATTTATGATTTGTGCTTTTGAATCAAATGTACCTAGAAAATTTTCTGAAACTATTTTTGATTCAAAATCACTCAATTTTTTTGCTTCTAAATTTGCTTCTGAGCATAACTTAGTATATGCAAAATATGCTCCTAGGCTTGTCATATGATGATCTGTTTTAAAATATATATATTTATCTTTGTTTTCCATTAATATATCTGTTACATCTATTGTTTTAATTTTATCATCTAATTTACTATAAAAATTATCTATTATTTCTTTTTGATCATATGTTGTTGCATTGTTTGGCAATTTTTCTTGGTATATATATATTGAATTTGGTATTAGCATAAAGTACATTGGTAATTCTGTTTTATTTGAAAATTGATTAATAGTATTAGAAACTTTTTCTAAATGTTCTTTCTCATTTTCAGTATATTTAAATTTTTCAAATAGATATCCATCTTTTCCTATATATATTCCATTGTTTTCTGTTTTTCCGAAGTAACATTTCTACTCCTGATTTTATTTTTATCCATGTATTTCTAAATATAAAATGATCATTTATATAAGTATCCATATCTTCTTGATATGTTCCATCTAGTAATTTTTCAAAAGAAAAAGATGGTAGCTTTGCTAAATATCTATTTTCTTGTTCTGAAAATCCATCACTTTTTACTGCAAAGTTTAGTACTATTAGTATTACCCACACAAACATAAACACTATAAAAAATATTTTGTTTTTCATTCTTTACATTCCTTATCTTTTATTGTTATTTAGTGATTTCTTGCTCTAATGTTTCTGCATTTTCTGCAACAATCATATAAACAGTGTTTCCAACGATTCCCATCTTTCTATTTTTTACTAATTCATATTGTGCTGGTAAATACATACTCCATTGTTCTTCATATTGTGTTGCATACTTATCTAACTCAGCTTTAACTGTGTCTACAGCTCCGTCTTTTGCTTGGATTAATACATACATAGATGCTTGAACACTCATCATAGGTACTTTTCCAACTACTTTTTCTACATTTTCTGTGTTAATTCCAAATATAGAACCTAGTTCTTCCATTGTTATATCCATCGAAGCCAATTCATTAAATGGAGTGGTACTTGCAATTGTTTGTCCAACTGCATCAATATCTACTTTTTTTACTCCTCCTTTAAAAAATACGAATGCTCCTATTCCAATTGCTACTATTACAAGTATCACAATTATTGCAATTAAAATATTTTTTTTCATAATTTTTATCCTCCTATTTTTTATCTCTTTCTATCTGTTTCTTATATCTATCCTCCTCTGAAAATATACATCCACAATATTTTTGCATATATAAACCTAGCTCTCTTGCTTCATTTTGACCTTCTCTAAAACCTGGTCTAAAATCTCTATATAAAAATTTTATTCCATATTTGTTTGCAAGCTCTTCTCCAATTTCTTTTAATGCTTCATGATTTTGATATGGACTTATTAGTAATGTTGTTGAAAATGTATCATAACCATTTTCTTTAGCATATTTAGCTGTTTGTTCTAATCTGATTTTGTAACAATATTTAATACATCTATTTTCTAAATCATCTATAACATTTTTACAAAATTCTTTTAATCCATAGTTTTCTTCAAATATTGCATTTATTCCTATTGATTTTGTATATTCTTTTAATGTGTCTCTTCTTGCTTTATATTCCATATATGGATGTATGTTTGGATTATACCAATATACAGTTGGTTCAATATTCTCTTTTCTTAAACTTTTTATACAATATACACTACATGGTGCACAACAAGTATGTAACAATAATTTCATTTTATTCCTCCTTTCTTTATTGCTTTTATCCTAAAAACGGATATCCCAAATGCTCATACGCCGGTGGCATAACCATTCTACCTCTAGGAGTTCTTGTTATAAATCCAATTTGTATTAAATATGGCTCATAAACATCTTCTATGGTGTCTATTTCTTCTCCTAATGAGGTAGCAAGTGTATCTATTCCAACAGGTCTTCCTTGATATTGTGTTATCATAATATCTAGCATTTTTCTATCAGTTTCATCTAATCCTAATTCATCTATTTCTAATTTATTTAGTGCATGTTTAGCTATTTTTATTGTTATCTGTCCATCTCCTAAAACTACTGCATAATCTCTTACTCTTTTTAACAATCTGTTAGCAATTCTTGGAGTTCCTCTTGATCTTCTTGCTATTTCCATAGCTGATTTTTCATCAATTTCTATTTCTAATATTTTTGCTGATCTTTTTACTATTTCAGTTAATTCTTCTGGTGTATACAATTCCAATTTATGTATTATTCCAAATCTATCTCTTAATGGAGTGGTTAATGAACCTGCTTTTGTTGTTGCTCCTATTAATGTGAATCTTGGTAAATCTATTCTTATTGATTTTGCACTTGGACCTTTTCCTATTACTATATCTAACGTAAAATCTTCTAATGCTGGATATAATATTTCTTCTACATTTTTGCTCAATCTGTGTATTTCGTCTATAAATAATACATCATTTTCTGATAAGTTTGTTAATATTGCTGCTAGGTCTCCTGTTTTTTCTATTGCAGGTCCTGATGTTATTTTTATATTTGATTGCATTTCATTTGCAATTATATTTGCTATTGTTGTTTTTCCTAATCCTGGTGGTCCATAAAATAAACAATGGTCAAGTGATTCATTTCTTTTTTTAGCAGCTTCTATATATATTTTCATATTTTCTTTTACTTTATTTTGACCTATATATTCTTCTAAAAACTGTGGTCTTAAGGTATTTTCTAATCTTTCTTCTTGCCTATTTTCTAATTCTGGTCTAATTAGATTTTTTTCATCTATCATATCTTCAAATTCGTTTTCTTCCATTTGGCAACTTATGTTGTTTTCAACATGTCCTCCTTCTTGCTTTTTTCTTTTATGCTGTTTATTTATTATCTTCAATAATTTTTTGTTCATCTAATCCATAAATTTTTTCTAACTCTTCAACTGTACCATGTCTGATATATTCGTCTGGATAGGCATATGTTTTTATTTTTACATCACTAATGTTATTATCAATTATTAACTCTTTAACAGCTGTAGCTAAGCCATTAATTTCTGTTCCATCTTCGATTGTAATAACATTTTTGGTTTTTTCAATACTTTGTTTTATTGTTTGTTCATCAAATGGTTTTAAAAATCTAGCATTAATAACTTCTGCTTCTATTCCATTTTCTTTTAATCCATTTGCTACTTTCATAGCTTTTGCTACCATTTTACCTATTGCAACAATTGTAATGTCTTTTCCTTCTTGTAAAATCTCAGCCTTTCCGAGTTCAATTTTATTATGAGATTCAAATTTAATTTTTGAGTCTTCTCCTCCTCTTGGATACCTTATCGTAATTGGTTTCTTTAGACTTACTGCAAATTCTAGCATATCTTCTAATTCTTTAAAATCTTTTGGTGCCATAATTACCAAATTAGGTACAAGTCTAAAAAATGCCATATCTAAAGTACCTTGATGTGTTTCTCCATCTGCTCCAACAACTCCTGCCCTATCTACACACATTATAACATGTAAATCTTGCATCGCTACATCATGTATTACTTGGTCATATGCTCTTTGATAAAATGATGCATAAATTGGTACAACTGGAATAAGTCCTTCTTGTGCCATTCCAGCAGCAAGTGTTACTGCATGTTGTTCTGCAATTCCTATATCAAAAAATCTGTATGGAAATTCTTGTTTGAACTTTGCTAATCCTGTTCCATCTTTCATTGAAGCTGTAATTGCAACAATTTTATCATTATTATTTGCAAGTTCTACTAATTTTTCTCCAAATTTTTTTGAATAATCTGGCTTCTTTTCTTTTTTACTTTTTCCTGTTTCTATATCAAATGGTCCAGTTGCATGAAACTTATCTGGATTATTTTCAGCAATTTCATAACCTTTTCCTTTTTTAGTTAATACATGTATTAATACAGGTCCTCTTACTTCTTTACTTGTCATTAATATACTTTCAAGTTCTTCTATGTTGTGACCATCAACTGGCCCTAAGTATGTAAATCCTATATCTTCAAAAAACATTCTTTGTATTACTAATTGTTTTATTGCCCTTTTTATTTTTTGAATAATTCGTACTGTTGGTTTTCCTACTATAGGAATTTTATTCATTTTTCTTTTTACTAAATTGTTCGTTCTTGTATATAATTTTTTTGTTCTTAGTTTTCCTAAAAATTTATTTAATCCACCTATATTAGGTGATATGCTCATTTCATTATCATTTAGTATTACTGTCATTTTGCATTTACTAAATCCTGCATCATTTAAAGCTTCTAATGCCATTCCCCCTGTTAATGCACCATCTCCAATTACAGCTATTACTGAATTGTCTTGTCCTTTTAAATCTCTTGCTCTTGCCATTCCTAATGCTGCAGAAATTGATGTACTACTATGTCCTGTATTAAAACAGTCTGATTTTGATTCTTTTGTTTTAGGAAATCCTGCTATTCCATCTAATTTTCTTATATTTTTTAATTCTTCTCTTCTTCCTGTTATTATTTTGTGGACATAGGTTTGATGTCCAACGTCCCAAACAATTTTATCATTTGGGACATTGAATATCGAGTGTAATGCGATTGTTAATTCTACTACACCTAAGTTTGATGCTAAATGACCTCCATTTTCTGATACAACTTCTAATATATATTTACGTATTTCTTCTGCTAACTGTTTTTTTTCGTCTATATTTAGCTTTTTTATGTCTTCTGGTGAATTGATTTGTTCTATCATTTTATGCTCCTTTATTTTTGGGAAATTTGGGGACTGTCCCCTTTTTTCCTTTTTGGCAATTTGGGGACAGTCCCCAAATTTCCCTATATGTTATATTTTGGTCTTTCTACATAATGTGTATGTAGCAATTTATGTGCTATATGGCTTCCTGGTTTTTCTAGATATTCTGCATATATTTGTTTTATAACTGGATTTTCATGTGATTTTCTTATTGTACTTTTCTCATCAATTGAATATAATGCATCTGCTCTTAATTTTCTTACATCAACTTCTCTTCTAATTTTAGAACTCTTGATTGGTTGACCTCCACCCATTACACATCCTCCTGGACATGCCATTATTTCTACAAATTGATAATCAGCTTTTCCTGATTTTATTTCTTCCATAATTTTTTGAGCATTTGCTAAACCACTTGCAGCAACTACTTTTACATCTTTTCCAGCAATATTTACTGTTGCTCTTTTTATTCCATCTCCGCCTCTAACTTGTTCAAAATCTATTTTTTCTAAATTTTGTCCTGTTAAAGTATCTTGTGCAGTTCTTAAAGCTGCTTCCATTACTCCACCTGTTGTTCCAAATATTGCTGCAGCACCTGTTGCTTCTCCCATTGGATTATCAAATGTGCTATCTTCTAGTTTTTCAAATTCTATATTTGCTTGTTTTATCATTCTTGAAAGTTCTCTTGTTGTTATTACATTATCTACATCATATAGACCTTCATTTTTCATTTCTTCTCTTTGTCTTTCAAACTTTTTAGCAATACATGGCATTACTGATACCATATATATTTTACTTGGGTCAATTCCTTCTTTTTGCGCAAAATATGTTTTTACTAATGCTCCAAACATTTGATGTGGAGATTTACATGTTGAAAGATGTGGCAATAATTCTGGATAATTCATTTCTATATATTTTACCCATCCTGGTGAACATGATGTAATCATTGGTAATACTCCATTTTGTGTAAATCTTTCTACAAATTCATTTGCTTCTTCCATTATTGTAAAATCTGCTCCTGTATTTGTATCAAATACTTTGTCAAATCCTAATCTTTTTAATGCTGTAACCATTTTTCCTGTTACATTTGTTCCAATTGGCATTCCAAATTCTTCACCTAATGCAACTCTTACAGCAGGTGCAGTTTGAACTACAACATATGCCTCTGGGTCTTTTAATTTTACCCATACATCATCTATTGTTTCTTTTTCATGTAATGCTCCTGTTGGACATGCTTGTATACATTGACCACAATTTGTACAGTTTACATCATTTAAGCTATGGTCTCCAACTGTTGATATACATGATTCGAAACCACGATTTATACAGTCTATTGCTCCTATTTTTTGTACATTTTTACATGCTGCTACACATCTTCTACATAATATACATTTGTTAAAATCTCTTACTATTGATGGTGATAAATCATCTATTTTATGTTTTGTCATTTCTCCTGGGAATTCTACATTTAATACATTAAATTTTACTGCTAGTGTTTGTAATTCACAGTTTCCTGAACGTGTACATGTTAAACAATCTTTTGCATGGTTTGATATTATTAAATCAAGTATTACATGTCTTGCTTCTAGTACATTTGGTGTATGTGTATGTACTACCATTCCTTCTTCTACTGTTTGTATACATGAAGTTGCAAATCCTCTTCTTCCTTCAACTTCTACTATACACATTCTGCAGTCTCCCATTTCATTTATATCTTTTAAAAAACATAGTGTTGGAATATCTATTCCTGCTTGTCTTGCAGCTTCTAATATTGTTGTTCCTTTTTTAGTTTTTACTTCTACTCCATCTATTGTTAGTGTTACTAAATTCTCTTCCATATTATCCTCCTCCTAGTTTCCTATAGCCTTAAATGGGCAACTAGTCAAACAAGTACCACATTTTATACATTTATCTTGATTTATAACTCTCTTGTTTCTGCCTTCTCCTTCAATTGCATTAACTGGACAATGTTTTTGACACAAACCACAGCCTTTACATTTTTCTTCATTTATTGTTATTTTTGATAAAGCTTTACATTCTAAAGTTTTACATTCTTTTTGGATTGCATGTTGTCTAAATTCTTCTCTAAAATATTTTAATGTACTTATTACTGGGTTTGGTGCACTTTGACCTAGTCCACATATACTTGCTTTTTGTATATTTGCTGCTAATTTTTCAAGTCTATATATATCAAATTCAGTACCTTCTCCTGAGCATAGTCTTTCTAGAATTTCTAACATTCTTTTTGTTCCTATTCTACATGGAGTACATTTTCCACAACTTTCACTTACAGTAAATTCTAAGTAGAATTTTGCTAAACATACCATACATTTTGTATCATCCATTATAATTAGTCCACCTGACCCCATCATTGAACCAATTGCTTTTAATGATTCATAATCTATTGGTGTATCTAAGTGTTCCGCAGGAATACATCCTCCTGATGGTCCTCCTGTTTGCGCTGCTTTAAATTCTCTATTGTTTGGAATTCCTCCACCAATATCGAATACAATTTCTCTTAATGTTGTTCCCATTGGAACTTCTACTAATCCTATATTATTTACATTTCCTCCTAATGCAAATACTTTTGTTCCTTTTGATTTTTCTGTTCCTATTGATGAATACCATTCAGCTCCATTTAATAATATTCTTGTGATATTTGCATATGTTTCTACATTATTTATTAGAGTTGGTTTTCCCCATAGTCCACATTCTGCTGGATATGGTGGTTTTACTCTTGGTTGACCACGTTTTCCTTCTATTGATTCTAATAATGCTGTTTCTTCTCCACATACAAATGCTCCTGCTCCTAAACGAATTTCTACATCAAATTCAAAATCTGTTTCGAATATATTTTTTCCTAATATTCCATAATCTCTTGCTTCATCTATTGCTTTTTGAAATCTTTTTACTGCTATTGGATATTCTGCTCTTATATATATGTATCCTTTATTTGCTCCTATTGCATATCCTGCAATCATCATTGATTCTAATACTGAATGTGGGTCTCCTTCTAAGATACTTCTATCCATAAATGCTCCTGGATCTCCCTCATCAGCATTACATACTACATATTTTTGGTCTGCTTCATATCCTTTTGTTATTTCCCATTTCTTACCTGTTGGGAATCCTGCTCCTCCACGACCTCTTAAACCTGAAGCTTTTATTGTTTCTATTACTTCATCAGGTGTCATTTCTTTTAATACTTTTTCTAATGCTTTATAGCCATCAAATGCTATGTATTCATCTATTTCTTCTGGGTCTATTACTCCACAATTTTTTAATGCGATTCTTTTTTGCTTTTTATAAAAATTTAGTTCATCTAAGCTATTTACAATGCTTCCATCTATATCTTTACACAATAGTCTTTCAACTCTTTTTCCTTCTACTATATGTGTTTGAATAATTTCTTCACAATCATCAGGTGTTACATTTGAATAAAATGTGTCTTCTGGTCTAATTATTACTATTGGTCCTTTTGCACATAATCCAAAACATCCTGTCATTATTACTCTTACATTTTCTATATTTTTTTCTTTTAATATTTTTCTAAAATTTTCTAATATCTCAGGCGATTTTGACGAAGTACATCCTGTTCCATGACATACTAATATATGTTTTTCTCTTGTATCTGCTTGGGTGTTAACTCTTAGGTCTAATTCTTTTCTTTTTTCTTCTCTAATTTTATGTATTTGTTCTAAAGTTTTCATTTTATCCCTCCTTACTTAGTTCATCTAATACTTGGTCCATTTTCTGTACTGTTGCTTTTCCATATACTTCTCCATTTACTGTAAATACTGGTGCTAATCCACATGCTCCTACACATCTTGTTTCTTCTATCGAAAATTTTCCATCTGGTGTTGTTTCTCCTGCTTCTATTTTTAGTCTTTCTTTTAATCTATCCATTATTTTTTGTGAACCTTTTACATAACATGCTGTTCCTAAACATACTGCTATATTGTATTTTCCTTTTGGTTTTAGGGTAAATCTTGAATAAAATGTCACTACTCCATATATTTCTGCCATTGGCACATTTAAAAATTCTGAAATTGCTTTTTGCGCATGCATTGGCACATATCCATAATGTTCTTGTACTTCATTTAAAATTTGAATTAAATTGTCTTTGATTGGTTGATATTCATTGAATATTTTTTCTAAAAATTCATCTTTTCCTCCACAACCACATTGACAACATTTTTGCTTTTCTTCTCCCATATATTTTTCCTCCTAAGATATTTATATTTTTATGCTTTTCACATTATTTGCATTATATCAAAGTATTTTGTTTTGTACAATGATTATTTCGATTTTTTTCGACTTTTTCAAAAAGGGGACGGTTCTGTTTGGATGGGGACGGTCCTTTTTGGTGCATTTTATAATAAATCTTAAAAAGTTTATATATTACTATTTCATAGCCAAAACATAGCTAGGGTTTTCGTCGGGGGTCTTGGCTTTATTCAATAGTAATATATAAACTTTTAATAGTATTAAACATAAATGGTGCACCAAAAAGGACCGTCCCCATCCAAACAGAACCGTCCCCTTTTTTGTCCCTTTAGTTCATCCATTCTTTTCCATCTACGACTCTAGCAACCATCATAGATGAAACTGTATCCCCAACAACATTAAGCATTGTTGCTGGTGCATCTATTATTGTAGCAATTATTGTTAATATTGGTAATGCTGCAACTGGATATCCCAACATACTAATAATTAACATTTCTGAGATTGTACCTCCACCTATTGGTACAGCTGTTACTAATAAGTTTGCTAATAATGCAACTCCTAGCAAACCAAAAATATCTCCTGCTGTTGCTACACTTGTTCCAAATAAACATACTAAAAACATTATCTTAAACATTGAGCCTATTATTGAGCCATCTTTGTGAAAACTTGTTCCTAATGGTATTGTTGTTTCTGCAATATCATCTGGAACTCCAATCTTTTTGCTAGCTTCTACATTTACAGGTATTGTTGCTGCACTTGAACATGTAGCTAATGCTGTTAAAGTTGTTGGCACAACATTTTTCCAGAAGGCTCTAATTCCTTTTTTACCACCTGCCATAAATGCATAAATTGTATATACTATAAAATAGAAAGCTATTGCTACTACTGTGTATATTACAAATGTTTTTAAATATCCTACAACGATTGTTTCTCCAAAACTTCCTACTAATGCTGCAAAATAGCACCCTAATCCTATTGGAGCATAATACATAATGATTTTTACTACATTATTTACTATTTCATTTGCAGCTATTAGAAAATCTGTTACTGGCTTTGCTTTTTCACCAGTCATATTAATAGCTAATCCAAAAATTACTGAAAAGACTAATAATGCTACTATATTATCTTTTGATAATAACTTATTAAAATCATCTACTGATATTAGACTTACTGTCCTATCCATTATACTTAAGTCTTCTTCTTCACTTTCTTCTTCTATTGGTTCTTCTAATGAACTTTTAATTTTTTCTCCATCTTCTGGTTCTACTAGTTTTACAAAATATGTACTAACAAAACCTACTAATACTGCTATTATCGATGTGAATAAAAATACACATACTATTGTAACCATTATTTTGCCTAATCTTTTTGGTGTTTTCATTTTTGCTATTGATGTTGTGATTGTTAAGAATATTAGTGGGATTATTATCACTAATAAAAAGTTTAAGAATAAATCGCCTAAAGGACTTAGAATAGTTGCTTTTTCTTTAAATACAATTCCTACGATTGCCCCAACGATTATCGCAACTAATAATATAATCGTTGATTTGTAATTTGATAAAAATTTTTTCATAATACTACCTCTTTTTCTTTAAAGGCAACTGAAAATATAATTATATTCTCAGGATTTGTTTTATTATATATTATAATATTCTATTACGCAATAGTTTATGAAGAAAAATCCTAAAAAAAGACTAATTTTTTCAAAAGAGGACCATCCCCATCTAACGAGACCGTCCCCTTTTATGAATTATACATACTTCATATTATTAAAAATTTTATTCATATATTCATCTGGATATTTTTTATCCAAATACTTTTCAATTCTATTACTAGGTGGTATATTTTCTACTCTCTCTGATTGTCTATCAGCAGCTAAAGCAGAAATTGTTAAATCATATGTCATAAATACCATTAATACAATTGTACAGCTTTGAACTAATTTCATTTCTAGTTTTGTGTCTAATTTTTCTATAAGTGGTAATATAAATTTTATATATAGAATTCCTGCAATTCCCCAATATGAACAATGTAATAAACTTGTTCTACCATTAAGATTAAATGGTATGTCTGAATAATCCCATGAAATAGTTCCAATCCACATTTCTTGTACCCAAGAACATAGATATTCTGTAATCCCTCCAAGTAACATACTTATTAAAAATACTTGTGGTAATTTTCTTACTTTTACTTTTTCAAAAAATATATAATATATGATTCCTCCAAGACCATATACAGGTATAAATGGTCCATATATAACTCCTTGTCTTATTTCAAAATGACCTTTTTGAAATAGAACTACTATTGTTTCAAAAATATAGCCACAAATACTTCCTATTATAAATATTATAAATACTTTTTCTAATTGTCTAAATTTTTCTTTCATCATCTTCTCCTATATGTTTTTTACTATTATACCGTTTTTTGTCAATTTTGGCTACATTTTTTTCTTAAGATTTTCTTACGATTTTGTAAGAAAACGATATTTTAAGAATTTTCTTTATTATCTATAACAAATAAGTTACACTTGCAAATTCCCTCTTTGATAAATTGGTCACATGGACACATAGTAGTTTCATCCATTTGAACTCTGCAAGGACAATGCCCATTTTTTCTGTGTATTCCTTCTATTATTTTATTAACATATTCTTTATCAGGATTTAATCTATATCCTTTCATATTATTCCTCCTATTCATCTATATATTTTGACATTTCTGATACTATTTCATTTTCATTCATAAATCCTTCCATTCTGTTTAGAGGTTTTCCGTCTTTAAAAATAATCATTGTAGGTACTACTTCAATTCCATATTTAAAAGCTAAATCTCTAGCACCATCTATATCTACTTTAGCTATGTCAAACCCAGCTCTAGATTCTGAAATTTTTTCTAATACTGGTCCTAACATTCTACATGGTCCACACCAAGTTGCAAAAAAGTCAACTAATATTGGTGATTTAGATTTTAATACCTCACTTTCAAAATTTTCTTCATTAACATGTTTTAACATATTTAATCTCTCCTTTCTATTCTACACTCTTTAAACTTTCTATCATATCTATTTTCTTTAATGCAAAATATGTTAATATATTAACTATTATTGTAAATGCTATTGTTATTAATATTGCATACAAATAACTTATTGGATGAACAATTTTACTAAATCTTAACATATTTATTTCACATGTTCCTATTATATAGAAATTTAAGAAATATCCTCCGATTAGTCCTATTGCAATTCCTATAATTGTTAATAAGATTGATTCTCTTCCTATATAATTATATACTTCATTATCATAAAATCCTAATACTTTTATTGTCGCAAGTTCTCTTTCTCTTTCACTTATATTTACATTTGCCAAGTTGTATAAAACTACAAACGCTAGCATTCCTGCTGCACCTATTAATATTACTACTACATAATCTAATGAATTTAATGTATCATCTAATATTGTCATTGTTGATGATACTCTTGACACAGCTGAAATTTCTTTTTGTTCCATTAGCTCTGTAACAAATTCATCTTCTTGTTCTTCTGTAAATTCTACATTTTTAGTTAAGACTACATTTGTTTCATATGGTTTTTGGAATAAATTTTCATACATTTCTTTTGACATATATACATAGTGATAAACATAATTTTCTACTATATTTGAGATTTTTACTTCATATTCATTACTGTCTGTATCTCGTAATATTATTGTATCTCCACTTTCTACGCCAAGTAATTGAGCTACTTTATCTGTTAAACATATTTCATTATTACTTAATTGAATTTCATTTTTAGTTTTTACATCTCTTAAATTTATTAAACCTTGTAAATCATCTTTTGGTACTATTATTTGTACATCTTCTTCATTTTGATCTTTTACTGCTACACTTGATAACATATGTGTTTCTACTAATTTTTCTGTTTTCTCATTTGCTGATAAATTGTTTATAAAGTCTTGCTTTTCTTGCTGTTCTACTTCATCTTTTATACTTATTTCTAAATCATAGTTAAATACTTTTTCGTATTGATTTGGTAGTATTGCTTTTATTGAGTCTTTTAATCCAAATCCTGTTAGTATTAATGCTGTACAACCTGCTATTCCTACTATTGTCATCAATACTCTCTTTTTATATCTAAATATATTTCTTATTGTTACTTTTTGACTAAAGTTTAGATGTTTCCATATAAATGGTATTTTTTCTAATAATACTCTGCTTCCTTTTTTTGGTGCTTTTGGTCTCATTAATGTTGCTGGCATACTTTTTAATTCTTTTACTGCTGAATATATTGTAGCTCCTATTATACATATGCAAATTAGTATTAGTCCAATTCCTCCATATTTCCAATTAAAGCTCAATGCTATTTTGTCTGTCATTTGATACATCATTGAATACATTTCCCATATTATTGCTGGTAATGTTGCAAATCCAACACACATTCCTATTATTCCACCTATTATGCTTGCTAAACTTGCATATATGATGTATTTACTAATAATTTGTAATTTATTATATCCTAATGCTTTTAGTGTTCCTATTTCCATTCTTTGTTCTTCTACCATTCTTGTCATTGATGTTAATGATATTAATGCTGCTACTGCAAAAAATACTATTGGAAATACTTGTGATATATTTTCTATGCTTTCTGTATCTTGTATAAAACTTACATATCCTGAATTTGCATTTCTATCTAAGATATACCATTCTGGTTTTTCTATATCATTTACTTCTTCTTTTGCATCTAATAGTTTTGCTTCTGCATCTTCTATTTTTTGTTCATATTCTTGTTTGTTTTTTTCTAATTCTTGCTCTCCATCTATTATTTCTTGTTTTGCATTTTCTAATTCATTTTTTGCATCTTCTATTTGATTATATGTAGATGTCTTTGTTTTATTTAACTGTTTTTCTTGTGTTTCTAATTTTGCTTTTCCTTGTTGTATCTGATCTTTTCCGTTTTGAATTTCTTGTTTTCCTTTATTTATTCCATTTTCTATTTCAGTTATTCCTACAACTAATTTTTGTTGTGTTTGTTCTAATGTTTGAAGCTGACCTTCTATATATAATTTTTGTTGTTCTTCTTGTTCTGTTAATGTTTCTCCATTTTCTATTTTTTTCAACAATATCTCATATTGTGCTTGTAATTCAGCAATTCCTGAATTTATTTGTTCTAAGTTTGCTTGAAGTCCTTGTTTCTGTGCTTCTAGTTGCTCAAATCGTTTATTTGCCTCCTGTTCTTTTATCTGTAGTCGTTTTTCATTTTCCTCTATTTCTTTTTTTGCATTTTCTATTTCTTTTTCAGCATTTGCAAATTCTGTATCTGCTTTTTTCTTATTAGATTCAATTTCCGCTTCTCCATCTTCTATTTCTTTTCTACCATCTTGCAACTTCTTTTCAGCATCTTGAATCTGAGTTTCAGCTTCTTGTTTTTGTGTATTTAGTTCATTTTCTGCTTCTTGTAATTTTTCATTTGCTTTTTCTACTAATTGTTCTTTTCTTGCAGTTTCTCTTTGTTCTTTTATATTTTCTATGTTATCTTTTACAGTTTCTATATAATCTTCATATTCTTTTGTTGAAGTAGTATATTTATCTGCATTTGCTACCTTTACATATATATTTGTATATATATCTGTAGCATTTATATTACTTTCGGGAATATATATGTAATAATTTACTTTTCCTGCTCCTAAGCTACTTGTTCCTCTGTCTCTTGATATATATAGTGGACTTCTTGCTGTTCCTACTATTTTTAATTCTTTTTGTTTTAAATATTCTATTGCTTCTCCTTCATCATTTGTAGTATTTTCTATTTCTATAAGTATTGTATCTCCTATTTGTTTGTTATTTTCTTTTAAGAAGTTTTCTTCTACAAGACATTCTTGCTCATTTTCTGGCATTCTCCCTTGTAATAATTTAGGAGTATTTATTTCTTCTATTGTTAGTACTTTGGCGACTATCTCTTTGTTTTCTATTTCTATTTTTCCATCGGTTTCATATGTACCATATACTTTTTCTACATTTTCTATTTTTGATATTTCTTCTACATCTTGATTTGTTAATCCTAATGTAGATAATATTTGTATATCATATACATGTTGCTCTTTATAATATTTATCAATTGTGTCTATCATATCTGGTGAAGAAGCTCTTAATCCTGCAAAAAAGCCTACTCCTAAAAATGCCATTAATAATATTGATATAAATTTTTTATATGTATTTTTTATTTCTTTTACACTATCTTTTAATAAGGCTTTTTTCATTTTGGATTCCCTCCTTCCTTTTACCATTCTATTTGTTCTATTGGAGTTGCTCTTTCATTTATTTCAATTTTTTCAGCAGTTCCATTTTTGAAGTGTATTACTTTGTCTGCCATTGGTGCTAATGCTGTATTATGTGTTATTATAATTACTGTCATATTTTCTTTTCTTGCCATGTCTTGTAATAGTTTTAGTATCTGTTTTCCTGTTTTATAGTCTAATGCTCCTGTTGGTTCATCACATAGCAATAATTTAGGATTTTTGGCTATTGCTCTTGCTATTGCTATTCTTTGTTGTTCTCCTCCTGATAATTGTGATGGAAAATTATTTTTTCTATCTTTTAATCCTACTTTTTCTATTACTTCTTCAGGATTTAATGCATTTTTGCATATTTGTGTCGCAAGTTCTACATTTTCTTTTGCTGTTAGATTTTGTACAAGATTATAAAATTGAAATACAAATCCTATATCTTCTCTTCTATATTTAATTAATTCTTTGTTTGTTAGTTTTGTTACTTTTTTTCCATCTACTATTACTTCTCCTGATGTTGCTACATCCATTCCTCCTAATATATTTAATGCTGTTGTTTTTCCCGCTCCTGATGGACCAACTATTACAACTAATTCTCCTTTTTCTATACTGAAATTAGCATTTTCTAATGCTTTTATTTTTACTTCTCCCATTTTATATTCTTTACAAACATTTTTAAATTCTATATATGGCATACTTTTTTCCTCCATTTTAATGAAAAGTTGATATATTACTATGTAATAAAGCAAAGACCCCCGACGAAGACCCAGAATATGGTTTTGCTATGGAATAGTAATATATCAACTTTTCTATTAAATAAAAAATATAATAAATTACTATTTCAATTGAATTATATCACATTATTGAAATAAATAATATACTTATTGACATTTTTTTATGATTTTGGTATCATATATTATGATTTTTGAATTATGTATCGTTAGGAGGTTTTACAAATGTCAAAATTATCAAAGTTTATTATAGTTTTAGGAATTGTTTTTTTATTAATATTTAATTTTTCACACGTTTTTGCAGCTTCACCTGTTGATATGAATTTGGGTAATACTAATAGTAATACTACTAATAACAATAATAATAATAACACTAATACTTCTTCTGGTAGTTCAACTTCTACTTTGTCTTCTACAGTTACTACTTCTGATTTTGATTTAGAATTGACTAATATTTTAAGTATTTGTTTGATTGTTGTTGGTGTTTTACTTATTTTATTAGGTATTGCTATTTTAATTAGATTGAAAAATTAAAAGTTTTAAATTTATTGTTTATACATAAAATATGAGCAGGTTTTTGATAAAACTCTGCTCATATTTTTATTTACAAAATCTATGTTTTCCAATAGTAACAGTCATTGGTCTTGACCAAATCCATTTATTTGTAGCAGTATTTGGATTAAAATAATAAATTGCTCCATATGTTGGATCCCAACCGTTTAATGCATCTTGTGCAGCTTTTTTTGCTGTATTATCAGGTGTTAGATTTATTTGACCATCAGAAACTGCATCAAATGCTCCACTTTGATATATTACACCTGAAATTGTATTAGGAAATTTGCTACTTTTTACTCTATTTAATATTACAGCCGCAACAGCAACTTGTCCTACATAAGGTTCTCCTCTAGCTTCTCCATAAATCGCTCTTGCAAGTAAATTCACATCAGAAGAATTACTTGATGAGCTACCACTTGAAGATGAATTTGAAGTTATTCCCATTGCAGTTAATGTTTTAGGTCCTGCTATACCATCAACACTTAACCCATTTTTTTGTTGAAATTTCTTTACTGCTGATACTGTTTGGCTACCATATATCCCATCTACACTTCCACTATAATATCCCCATCTTTTCAATTTATCTTGTATAGTTTTTACTTCTTCTCCTCTTGAACCATATTTTGATAATGCTTCAACTTCATTATATTGTAATGATAATGTTGTTATTAATGTCACTACTAATACAATTAATATTGCAAAACCATATATTTTTCTTTTCATTATATCACCCTTTGCATAAATTTTATATTATTTTATACAATTATGGTGTTTTTATACATTTTACAAATTATTAATTGCATTTCTTGCCATTTCATCACATCTATTATTAAATTCGTTATCAGCATGTCCTTTTACTTTTATAAATTCCACTTTATGTTTTTTGGTTAATGCATAAAGTTCTTGCCATAATTCTTGATTTTTTACACTCTTTCCATCAGCTGTTTTCCAACCTTTTTTCATCCAATTGTATATCCAACCTTGATTAAAAGCATTTACAACATATGCACTATCACTATAAATTTGCACATCACTTTCTACTTTTAAACATTTTAATGCTTCAATTACTGCTGAAATTTCCATTATATTGTTTGTTGTGTTTTTCATTCCACCTGAAATTTCTTTTTTAGCATCTTTGTACATTAATATTGCTCCCCAACCTCCTGGGCCTGGATTTCCTGAACATGCACCATCAGTATAAATTATTACTTTTTCTCCCATATTGCCTCCATTTTTAATTATTTTTATATTTTTTTAGTATAAGTATTTTTTTTTTTCATATTTTGTGATAAGATTATACCAATAAAATTAGAATATTTCAATATTTTTAGGAGGTTTTCATGAGTAATGTATTAGGAATTATATCTGAATATAATCCATTTCATAATGGTCACTTGCATCACTTAAATGAATCTAAAAGAATAACTCATTCAGATTATTCCATAGCAATAATGTCAGGCAATTTCACTCAAAGAGGTGAAACCTCTATTGTTGATAAATGGACTAAAACAAAAATGGCAATTGAAAGTGGCATCGATTTAGTAATTGAATTACCAACTCTTTATGCTATTTCTAGTGCAGAAAATTTTGCTGATGGTGCTGTCAAAATACTTAATTCTCTTGGAATTGTTGATTTTATTTCTTTTGGAAGTGAATGTGATGATATTTCTATTTTAGATGATGTATCAAATGTTCTTTGCTCTGAACCTGATGAATATAGAACTCTTTTGTCTCACGAACTTTCTAAAGGTAATTCTTTTCCAAAAGCTAGAGAAAAAGCTTTAATGATGTATCTAAATGATGTTAGAAGATTTGCTAATGTACTTTCTTCTCCAAATAATATTTTAGGTATAGAATATTTAAAAGCATTAAAAAGGCAAAAAAGTAAAATTGAACCTGTTACAGTTAAAAGAGAAGGTGCAGGATATAATGATAATGTAATTTCAAAATCAGCTAAATTTGCAAGTGCTTCAGCTATTAGAAATGCTTGTTTAGCAAGAAATTTTGATGTTTTGCATAATGTTATGCCAGAAACTTCTTTTGAACTTTTAAATAATAGTATAAGAAGAGGTAATATTGTTAATAACATTTCTTCTTTTGATAAAGAAATTATTTATACTTTAAGGAAAATGTCTATAGATGAAATTGCAAATTTACCTGATGTTTCAGAAGGTTTAGAATATTCTTTAAAAAATGCAGCTAATTCTTGTAATAGTGTTATTGAATTACTTTCTATGGTTGATTCAAAAAGATATACTAAAACTAGAATTCAAAGAATTTTGCTATATGCTCTTCTTGGAATTACAAAAAAGGATATGCAAATTTCTAAAAATATTAATCCTTATATTCGTATATTAGGTTTTAATGATAAAGGTAAAGGTATTTTAAGTGAAATTTCTAAAGCTAATAAAAAACTTGAATTAGTTTCTTCAGTTAAAAAGTTTATGGACAAAGGGCCTAATAAGAATTTAAAAATGATGATGGAAAAAGATATTTGGGCTTCTAATGTTTACACTTTAGGTTTTGAGTATGAGTCTATTGCTAATTTAGATTATACTGAAAAATTAATAACATATTAAAAGAGAATTTCTTTCGAAATTCTCTTTTATTTATTATATTACTAGATATTTGGAACTTCATAATATGTTATGTCTATTAATTTTGCATTTGCAAATCTTGCTGAATTTAAGTCTATATAATATTGTCCTTGTTCTATTATTATTGTTCCATCAGCAATTAATTCTGAAACGCTAATTCCTCCTGCTGGTGTTTCAACATTTTCTAGTTTTATAATTATTTTTTCATTTAAATCTAAGTTTTCAAGTTTTTCTCTTGCTGGGTTAGTATTTATATTAGTTGTTTTAGTTGTTGTTGTTTCATATTTTTTGATGCTACTGATTATTTCATTTAATATTTCATTTAATTTTGATTCATCCATTCTTCCTATATATGAACCATCTGCATAAGAATAATATCCTAAATTATTATCGAAACTTCCTGTTCCACCATTTGTTCTGTAATTATCTCTTAACAATTCGTATAATTCTCTTGCATTACTGTTTCTTCTTGCATTTTTACAATCAGTTACATTTGCAACATTTGGATTTAATAAAGTTGTTTGATATGCATCATCTTCATCCATTCCTATTCCTATTGTAAAGAATCTTGCAATATTAGGATTTTCTTTTGTTGCATATTTTGCATTTACTTGTGCTTTATAATGTCTTGCTGTCATTATATTGTAATATGCACCATATTCATTTATTGAATTTTCTTGACCGTCACCATTTGTATAGTTTCCTACATTTGAATAGTTATAAGTATATCTTGTTGGTTCTCCATCTGTTAGTAATATTATTACTGGTATTCTATCCTTAGTGTCTGTATTACTTGAGCTTGTTAATAATTCAGCTCCTTCTTTTACACCAATTTGTGTATAAGTAGCTCCTCTTACACGTCTTGATTTTTGGTTCCATCCTAATTCATTTACATTTGTTGTTAATGTTGTTCTGTCTTCGCTACCACTTAAGTTAATATAGTTTCCTCCATTTCTTGCTGTATAGTGGTCTAATGGTAATAATGTTGTTGAATTAGAATCTCCATACCAGTCATCACTATATCCAACTACACCTACTCTATTGTTAGGATTTTCTAGTATTTTCTTCATAGCAGAATTTAATGCACTATTCATAGTTCTTGCATTATTACCTTGCATACTACTTGATGTATCTAATACAAATACTACATCTACTTTAGCTTTTTGAGTTTCTACTGATGTTAATGTCTTTTTGTTGATTGTTACATTTTTATAAGTATTTGTAATTGTGTAAATTCCTGTAATTTCGTCTTTAACTATAGATTTTGTTATATATCCTTCAACTGGTCTTTCTGAAACTGTATATGTTATTTCTTGACCATTACTATATTTTGGTAAGTTTGTAAATGTATTAGTCCAACCATTTCCTTCTGTTAATTCTATTGTTTGTTTTACTTCATCTCCAACTTTTACATCTACTGTTATTGTTTTTCTTGCATTATAGTAATTGTCATAATCTTCCCATACTTTTGTTACTGGAATATTTATTGTTTCAGGTGTATGTGTATTTGTTACTACATATCCTGTTCCTTTATTTCCTGTAATTTCTACAGTATATCCTTCTGGAACATTATTTTCTACAACTGTGTATTGGATTTCTTCACCATCTATATATTTATCTAGTCCTGTAAATGTATGTTTCCAGTTATTTGCTTGTGATAATACTTGTGTATCTACTACTGTTGTTCCATTCATTAAGCTTACACTTACTGAATCAGGTCTCTTTCCGTCTTGGTTATTTGCATCATTCCATACTTTTTCTACACTTACACTTGTTTTTTCAACTTCATGTGTATTTGTGATTACAAATCCTGTTTCTTTATCACCTGTTATTGATGATATATATCCTGTTTTTACAGAATTTTCAACTACTGTGTATTCAATGTCTACTCCATTAGCCTTTTTATCTAAGTTTGTGAATGTATATGTCCAGTTATTTGCTTTTGATAAAGTTTGTGTTGCTACAACTGTTTCTCCATTCATTAAACTTACACTTATTGATTCTGGTCTGATTCCATCTTGGTTATTATTATCATTCCATACTTTTGTAACTGTTACTTCTGTTTTTTCAACTTTATGTGTATTTGTTATTTTATAACCATTTGTTGCATCTCCAGAAATAACTGATTCATATGTTTCTGGTACATCATTTTCTACTACTTCATAAGTAATTAGTTGACCATTTGCTTTTTTATCTAAGTTTGCAAATGTATATTTCCAATTATTTGTTGTATTTAATTCTACAGTTTCTTTTACTGTTCCATTTGCTAGTAAGCTTACACTTACTGAGGCTGGTCTGATTCCATCTTGATTATTTTCATCATTCCATATTTTTTCTACATTTACACTTGTTTTTTCAACTTCATGTGTATTTGTAATTATAAATCCTGTTGTTTTATCACCTGTTATAGTTGTTGTATAACCTGTTAATGTAGAAATTTCAACTACTGTATAGTTAATTTCTTCTCCATTTGCATTTTTGTCTAAGTTTGTGAATGTATATGTCCAGTCATTTGCTTCTGATAATGTTTGTGTTTCAACAACTGTTGCCCCATTCATTAAGCTTACACTTATTTCTTTTGGTCTAATTCCATCTTGGTTGTTATTATCGTTCCAAACTTTTGTAACTTTTACACTAGTTTTTTCAACTTCATGTGTATTTGTTACTACAAATCCATCTACATCTTTGTCATAACCATCTGGTACATTTAATTCATCTACAGTATAATTGATTGGTTTACCATCTTTATTTACTGGTAAATTATTAAATGTATATGACCAATTTGAACTTTCACTTACAGTTACTGTTTTTAGAACTTCTCCATCTGCATATAATGTTAATTCTACTGTTCCTGGTCTGATTCCATCTTGATTGTTTTCATCATCCCATGATTTTGTTACTGTTATTGATCTTACTTCAGTATTGTGTGTATTTGTAACTTTAAATCCTTTTTCTGCATCTCCAGTTATATTTGCAGAATATCCATCAACATCTACTTCTACTAGTGTATAAACAATTTTTTGCCCATTAGCATTTACATCTAAGTCTGTAAATGTATGTTTCCATTTATTGTTTTCATTTAGTTCTACTGTTGCTTTTTCTGTTCCATCTGCTAATAATTTTACAGTTACTTTGTCTGGTCTGATTCCATCTTGGTTGTTATTGTCATTCCATATTTTTTCTACATCAATACTTGTTTTTTCAACTTCATGTGTATTTGTTATTATATATCCTGTTTTTGCACTTCCTGTTATTTCTGATTTATATGTATCTGGTACATCATTTTCTTTTACAGTGTATTCAATTTCTTGGCCATTTGCATATTTATCTAATCCAGTAAATGTATATTTCCAGTTATTTGTTGCATTTAATTTTACAGTTTCTTTTACTGTTCCATTTGCTAGTAAGCTTACACTTACTGAAGTTGGTCTGATTCCATCTTGATTATTTTTATCTTCCCATACTTTTGTTACATCTACGCTTGTTTTATATACTTCATGTGTATTTGTGATTACAAATCCATTTGTTTTATCTCCTGAAACAACTGATTCATATGTTTCTGGAACGTCATTTTCAACTACTTTGTAATCAATATCTACTCCATTAGCTTTTTTGTCTAAGTTTGTAAATGTATATTTCCAGCTATTTGTTTCTGATAATTCTACTGTTGCTACAACTTTATCTCCATTCATTAAGCTTACACTTACTTTTTCTGGTCTGATTCCGTCTTGGTCATTGTTATCTTTCCATACTTTTTCTACACTTACACTTGTTTTTTCAACTGCGTGTGTATTTGTAATTACAAATCCATCTTCTACACTTCCTGTAACTTCTGATTCGTATGTTTCTGGAACATTATTTTCTACTACTGTATAATCAATTTCTTTTCCATTTTCATATACTGGTAGATTTTCAAATGATACTACCCAGTTTGTTCCATTTGTTACATCAACTGTTTTTATTACTACACCATTAGCTTTTAAACTTATGCTTACTGATGTTGGTCTGATTCCATCTTGGTTATTGTTATCTTCCCATTTTTTTGTTACTACTAATGATTGTATTTTAGCTGGTGTATGTGTATTTGTAATTGTTAATGTGTCTTGGCTATATGATGTTTGATATCCTTCAACTGGTTCTTCTGATACTGTATATACTATTTTACTTCCATCTGCATTATATGTTGGTAATTTTTCAAATGTATATTCTGTTCCATTTATTGTTTCTGTTTTTACTAAAGTTCCATCTGCATATAGATTAATTGTTATTTGTTCTGGTCTCATTCCATCTTGGTCATTATTATCATTCCATATTTTTGTGATTGATACTGATGTGTCTTCATTTACTACTACTGTTTCATCATCATCTGTATCAGTTGGTCCTTCTGGAACTGTTGCTGTTGCAACATTATATATTTTTTCTAAGTTTGCAGTATCATTTTCTGTTACTGTATAATAAGCTTTTATTTCTACAGGTGCATCATTTGGTGCTAATTTTTCTATTGTTGCAATTGTAGAAACTTTTGTTGTTTCATCAACATCTTTTACTTCACCATTTACTGTAACTTTTAAAGAATCTGTTACTACAATATTTTCTAATGTAGTATTTCCTGTGTTGTCTACAGTAATTGTATATTCAATAACATCTCCTGGTCTTACTTTTGTTGTTTCAGTTACTTTTTTACCATTTACAGCTGTTGCTGTTTTATCTACATTTATTCCTGGTATTTCTTCAACTGGTGTTTCAACTTCATCTTCATCTTCAACTTCTTCAGGAGTTGTTGGGTTTTCAGGGTCAACTGGTGTTTCACCTGTAACTACTACTTTATTTTTTATTATTTGTTCTGGTTTTCCTTGGATGTCTTTTTCATGTGTTACAGTATATGTTGCTGTAATAGTTTTTGATTCTCCTGCTGCTAAATCTCCTATTTGTAAATCTTCAGGGTCTATATTTATACCTTCTAATTGTTCATCTAATACAACATTTGTTAAATCTACACTTCCTGTATTTGTAACTACAATGTTATATTCTATAACATCTCCGGCTTGAACTTTAGCATCTTTACCAATGCTTTTTCCGTTTCTCTTGATATCTGAAACTGTTTTTTCAACTTTTATATCAGCTGTTGGAGTTTTATCTTCATTAGTGTCTTCTCCACCAACTGTTGCAACATTTTTGATTTCACCATTAATATCTGTTACTCTTACTGTAAATTCTCTTGATGTTTCTTTTCCTGGTTTTATTTCAACATTTTCCCATTTTATAGTTGTTACTCCATCTTGAGTTGATACATCTGCTCCATCTTGAGCTGATACAAATTCTGTTCCTGCTGGAACTGTATCTAATATATCTTTTACTGTATATTTTTCTTCTAAGAATTCAGCTTCTCCTGATGTCATAGTATTTTTTACAGTAATTTTATATGTAATTAAATCTCCAACTTTTGCTATTTCAACTTCTTTGTTATCTCTTGTTATAACACTTGATTTTTCTGAAGTTATTATAGCTGTAGCTGTTTCATTACTTTCTTCTCCATTTGCAATTGCTGTATTTCTTATTACAGCTTCTTCTGTTGCTTCATTTACTGTTACTGTAAATTCAACAACTGTTTCTTGACCTGCTGGTACTGTAACTACCCATTTTAGTCCTACTACTGTATCATTTTCACTAATTTCTGTTAAATTTTCTGGTTTTGTTTCTGGTGCTACATATGTAGTATTTTCTGGAATTCTATCTGTTATTTCTATTTCGTTTAAGTCTTGTTTTCCATTATTTTTTACTGTTATTTTATATGTAATTTTTTCACCTGCATATACAACATTTTCTCCAGCTTCTGTAATTGCTTCTTTAATTACTTCAAAATCTGGTGTTTCTGGACTTATTTTTGCTGTAGTTGATGCAACAACAACACTAGTTGGTGTCCACCAATCCCAGTAATCTCTTGAAACTACTTCTTCTCTTGTTATTGTTGTTTCTCCAACATCATCTACATTTGTCCCTGTTGTTATATCATCGTCTGTTTCTCCAGCATTTCCAGCTTGATTTTCTTGGTCATTTATATTTCCTGTTTCATTATCTTCTTGATTATCTACTGGATTTTCTGGGTTATTTTCTCCAGGTTGTTCTGGATTTGTTGGCTCTTCAGGATTTTGCTCTTCATCATCACCTTGACTTGGAGTTTCTGGAGTTTCTGTTTCTCCAACAGTTTCTCCATCTCCGCCAAAAGCTTCTGTTTTACCTCTATCAGCAAGATATATACCTACTGAAAAACCAGCAACAATTAATAAGACTATTATTACTACTATCGCAATAATGCTCTTTTTGCTTAAGGCTTTTGATTTACCTGCCATTTTTTATTCCCCCTAAAAATTTTATTACTATATTTCTTTCGCTTTTAATATTAATCTTTCTTTATTTCCATTAGTACATGTTATTAATGTTACTTCTCTTACCTTTTCATCTTTTGGTAATAAAATACTTACATCATTAGGGTCTGTTACAAAAATATCATAAATTGAGTATTGTATTGTTGTTCCTGTTAAATCTGTTAATTCTACAATATCTCCTTTTTCAAGTTTTTTGGTTTTACCAAACATTGTTCCATCTTTGTTATTATGACCTGCTATTGATAAATTTCCATAATCATTAACATTTTCTCCCCAATATTTTATTATGGACTTTTTCATTGGTGCTTTTGCACTTTCTGGATCTATATCCCCTATTTCTAGTATTGGATATTCTAAGTTTATTTTTGGAATTTTTACAATTCCTATTACTTTATATCCATTAAATTCTAAATCAATTTGATTTTCTCCTGATTCTCCATCAATTTTTGAAAAATCTATATTACTAAAAGCTTCTACTACTTCTTGGCTTTGTTTTTCATTTAGCTGGCTTGAACCATATTTGTATATTAGTAATCCTATAACTACTACTAAAGCTATTAGTAACACAATAAAAATTACTTTGTATATTTTTATTTCTACATTATTTTTCTTCATTTTTTTTACTTACTTTTTTCATTCTGATATATACTATTACTAATGCTATTACTATTACTGCTAATATTACGAATAATAATATACTATCATATGTTATTGGTAGTTTTGTTGTTTCTTGTGTTACTTCTTTTTTTGCTTCTTCTGCTTCATCAGCTGTTAAGAATTGAACATCAGTTATTGTTTCATCATTTTTTGAAACTCTTTTTAATAATACAACATATTGTTCACCTTTTTCTGATTCTTCAGGTTGGTATACTTTTTTGTCTTTTACTTCTTGCCAATTAGCTTGTTCTGTTAATTTAGAATATAATGTATAGAATTCTTCACCTAATTGTATTTTTTGATACATATCTAATTCATCATATTCTGAATTAATTTTTTCTGCTAATTCCATTAATTTTGCATAATCTGCTGAATCTGTTGCCTTTACCATTTCATAATAATATTTACCTTTTGTTTTATCTGTTATTTCTACATATCCAACAGAAGCAGTTACTTCAACACCGTTAACATCTTCATTTCTGATTTCTTCAGTGTCATTTTGCTCGTCTACTACATCTACTGTTATTCTATTTGTAATTGATTCTATTAAATCTATATTTTCCTTTGTTAATGAGTTTTTGAAATCTAATTGGATTCCATTTAGAATTAAAACTTCTTCTCCACTATCATCTTTGGCTTTTGCCCACATATAAATTGTATCATTAGATAATTTCTCATAAGTATCTGCATCTAAGTATGCAACTTGATTCTCTCCCAAATCTGTGATTGAATTAATATAAACTAAATCCATTTCTTTTGGATTTGCATTTGAAAATGCGTATTTGAATTGTTTGTCTGTATACCCATTTATGTAAATCATGTACTCCTGCTTTCCTTCATCGTTTTGAGTACTTACAATGGATATGTTTTCATTTGTTGCTGAGACTACTATAGGCATCATTGCTACGAATAAGATTATAGCAAGAATACTCAATAGTTTGGTGCTAATCTTGTTCATTATAAAATTCACCCTCCTTTTTACATTTTATATGCGACATTATATTACATTTTTTTACTTTTGTAAATAGTTTTTTCCAATTTTTCCATTTTTTATGTATACTAAATTAATCATCCCTTTTATATATATGCTCTTTTTTTATTTTTTACCACTAAATGGGACGGTCCTGTTTTGAAAGGGACGGTCCTCTTTGGAGTATTTTCTATTTATTAGTAAATAAAAAGTTTATATATTACTATGAAATAAAGCCAAGACCCCCGACGAAAACCCTAGCTATGTTTTGGCTATGGAATAGTAATATATAAACTTTTTATTCTATTTTTTAAATGAATGCACAAAAGAGGACCGTCCCTTTCAAAACAGGACCGTCCCCTTTCACTATTTTTCTATCCATTTTACTAAATCTAAATTTTCACTTCTTGGTATCATTTCATGTTCTGGCATAACTCTGAAAGTATATCCATAATTTCCACCTGAACACAAATCAATTTTTGCTACATAGAAATATTTTTTATTTTCTTCATCAACACTTTCCAATTTCATAGGTATAATCTTTTCATCTTGTACTGAGCCATTCTCTAAAAATTTACCATAATAAACTTCTGCTCTAATATGTTTTGCATCTATATTAGGAAGTGTTACTACACATCTTACCTCTATTTTAGTTCCTGCATCAACTGTGATATTATCTGCGTTTTCTGGTAATTGCTCTATTTGAATATCTTTCCAATTTGTACTTATTTCTTGTTTCCATGTGTTTAATTCTGTAACTTTTTCTAAATTACTATAATATTTTTTAGTTAAATTACATAATGGTATGTATAATTGGTTTGTATAATCAACTAACATTCTAGCTGTGCTATATTTTCCACCAGTAGAAATTATTGAATTTTTCATAATTTCTACCCAATTTTTTGATATTCCATTTCTATCTTTATCATAATAAATTGGTATTATTTTATTTTCTAATGTATAGTACATACTTTCACTATCTGCTTTATCTTGTTCTTCATAAGAATTATATTCTGCATGTGTTCCAATTGTCCAACCATTTTTCTGATTATATCCTTCTGCCCACCATCCATCTAGTACACTGAAGTTTATTACTCCATTTACTGATGCTTTTTGTCCACTTGTTCCTGATGCCTCCATTGGTCTTCTTGGATTATTTAACCATACATCTACACCACTTACTAAATATCTTGATATTTCTATATTATAATTTTCTAACAAGAATATTTTTCCTTTAAATTGAGGTTTCATTGATATTTCATGTATAAATTTTACTAAGTCTTGTCCTTCTTTATCTGCTGGATGTGCTTTTCCTGCAAATATTAATTGTACTGGTTTATCTTGAATATTTAGTATTTGTGTTATTCTTTCTAAGTCTTTAAAGATTAATGTTGCTCTTTTATATGTTGCAAATCTTCTTGCAAATCCTATTGTTAATGCTTCTGGATTTAGTTTTGAAGTCATTTCATTTATTTCTTCATAACTTACTCCTTCTCTTCTTAATCTTCTTGTCACATTTTCTTTTACTAATGCTAATAATTTAATTTTTCTGTCTGTATGTACTTTCCATAATTTTTCATCTGGAATATTTTTTATTTTTTCCCATACATAATCTTCATGCATATTATCTTGCCAATATGGTATTAAATATTTATTATATAATTCTTTTAATTTTGGTGCTAACCATGTACATGTATGTATGCCATTTGTTACATGTGTTATTGGTGATTCATTTGGAGCTATATGTGGCCATACTTCTGCAAATAGTTCTCTTGATACTTCTCCATGTAATTTACTTACACCATTTTTCAATCCTGCAATTTTTAATGCTAAGATTCCCATGTTAAATCCGCTTTCTAATCCTTCACATGGTTTCATTCCTAATTTTAAGAATTGTTCTCTTGTTAATCCTAATCTAGGCCAGAAGTCTTTGAAGTATTTTTCTACAAGACTTATTGGGAATATATCATTTCCTGCTGGTACTGGTGTATGTGTTGTAAATACTGTTTTTGATGATGCTATATCTCTTGCAACTTCAAATGATACTTGTTGCTCTTTTATTGTATTTTTTATTAATTCTAAATTTAAAAATGCTGAATGCCCTTCATTCATATGATATACAGTTGGTCTTAAGCCTAATCTTCTTAATAGACTTACTCCTCCCATTCCAAGTATGATTTCTTGTCTGATTCTCATTTCTTGGTCTCCACCATATAATCTTGCTGTTGTATCTCTATCTTCTTCATTATTTACATCTATATCTGAGTCCATTAAATATAGTTTTACTCTTCCTACATTAATTTCCCATACTTTTAAATATATTCTTCTTTTTGGAAATTTTATATATAACATTAAATCATTTCCATCTAAATCTTTTACAGGATTTATTGGTAAATCATATAAATCTAAATCTTTATATTCTGGTCTTTGCATTCCATATCTATCTATTACTTGTCTGAAATATCCATTTTTATATAATAATCCTACTGCTACTAATGGAATACCTAAATCACTTGCTGATTTTAAATGATCTCCTGATAGTATTCCTAATCCTCCTGAATATATTGCTATTGTTTGATCTAATCCATATTCAGCAGAAAAGTATGCAATTAAATCATTTCTATTGTCTGGATATTTTTGTGAAAACCAAGTATTTTTACTTGTCATATATCCATCAAAATCTTCTACTATTTTGTCATATTCTTTTAAAAACATTATATCTCTTGATGCATTTTCTATTTTTTCTTGGTCTACTGCTTTTAAGAATTTTACTGGATTTTTTTCACAATTTTCCCATAAGTCTGGGTCTATTTGTTTGAATAGTCTTAGAAATTCTGTGTTCCAAGACCACCATAAATTGTTTGCTATTTCAGTTAATCTTCCTATTCTTTTTGGTAATTGTGGATTTACTGTTATTCTGTTAAATACGTACATTTTTTATTCCTCCTATGTTTCTTCTTTCTTTTTCTTTCCGTAATTTTTCCCTTTTATTATCTACTAATTTCATTTTTTTGTCAATTGATTTTTCATATTTTTTTAATTTCATAATAAAAAAATTTATATATAACTATTGAATATAGCAAAGACCTCTGACGAAGACCCAGAATATGTTTTTGCTATGAAATAGTTATATATAAATTTTTATTAAAGCTAATTGTAGAAAAATATAATTAGCTTAAGAACAGTATGTACATAAAATTGCTTCAAGTCCTACATTTAAGTCAATTAAACCAATTTTATATTTATAATCTAAATCTTGTAGCTCCTGAATAATTTTTTTCAATTCAGAGGTTTTAAAACCTTTAGCTTGAGCTTTATATTTATTAACTAAAAACATCTGATTAGGTTTTAAATTAAGGCATTGAGCAATATCTCTGTTTTCCGCAATCGCAAGTTTTACAAAATACAATTTTTTAAAATGATTATATAATGTGATTAATATTTTTTGAATAGGTTCTTTTGAAGCTATTAAATTATTTAACACTTCAATAGCTTCTTTAACCTTTTTCTGTCCAAGATTATCTGTTAAATCAAATATAACACTTTCTATTTTTTTTATACATAATTTATCTATATCTTGTTTTTGAATTTTTCCATTTTCTCCCGCATATTCAATAAGTTTTCTGATTTCATTTATCAAATCTTGCATATTTGTACCACAAGATTCTATAAGATATTGTAATACATTTTCATCTGCTTGTACTTTATAACCATTACAAATATTTTTTAATCTTTTTATAATTTGAAATGGTTTTTGTTCCTCAAAATTACAAACTTTTCCTATCTTTTCAATTGTATTATATATAGAATTTTTTTCAGTTTCATTTTCTACAAAAACTAGTATTACAGAAGAATTTATGTCATCTATATTTTCTTTTAAATAATCATTTATTTTATCTTTTAATTCCTTACTTACTCCTCCGCTTCTGCCTTTTCCTTCTCTTTTAAATATTCCTGTATTTTTAGCAATAATTAATTTTTTTTCATATCCAAATGCTGGAGTTTCAATATCTGAAATTAGTTCTTGAATATTATTTTCATCAATTATTATATAGTTGATTCCTTTTACAGTTTCTCCAAATAATTTTTTTATTTTTTTTAGTTGTTGTTCAAGTAAGAATGTTTCTTCTCCATATAATAAATATATTCCTTGAAGTTCTCCTTGATTTAATTGTTTTTCTAGTTCTTCAATTTTTAACATATTATTTCTCCATAATTATTCTAAATACTTCTGCAACACTCCATGCTTGTGCTATTGCACCTTTTGGTAAATATGGTTTTTTAGAATCATAAATTTCTGCAATACTTCCTATACAGCCTCTTTCATTTATTTCTTTTGAAAATGTTTTTGTCACATCTTGTACAAATTCTTTTAATCTATTTTCATATTGAGTTCTTTCTGTTTTAGTTTTTGTATTTGTTGCTAGTTTTTTTAGAGAATTATAATATAATCCTAAAAGCCATGTCCATGTTATTCCTTGATGGTAACTAAAGTCTCTTCTAAATCCATCTCCTTCATAGACTTCTACATAATTTTCTTCTCCTTTTGCAAGTGTTTTTAATCCATAACTATTCAATAGTTTTTTAGTTACTGTCTCGAACATTTCTCTTGCAACTGGCGAATTTGGGTCTAATATAGGATATGTTAAACTTAATGTACATAGTTGGTTTGGTCTTATTTTACTATCTCCTAATACATCATATAAACATTTTCTTTTTCTATTATAAAATTTGATTTCAAATGCACTTTTACATCTTAAAGCTAAATTCTCATATTCTTTTGCTTTTTCTTTATTGTCTGTTGATAATTCTGCCATTATTTTTAAAGCATTATACCATAATGCATTTATTTCTACTGCTTTACCATTTCTTGGAGTTACTGCTATTCCTGCATATTTTGCATCCATCCATGTATTTTGAGTATTTTCTGTTCCTGATACAATTAATCCATCAGTGTCCATATATATATTATTATCATCAAAGTCTATACCCTCTTTATAATTTATAATTATGCTTTCAAGTTTTGAATACAGTTCTTCTTTAATAAATTTATAATCTTTTGTATAATTTAAGTATTTTTTTACTTGTTCAAATAATAGTAAAGAAGCATCTACACTATTATATAATGGTCTATCATCACCTTCTGAATATCCATTTGGTATTAATCCAAATTTAATATCCCTTACACATGTTTCTAATACTTTTTTGGCTATTTCATATTTTTTAGGTATTAATAATAATCCTTCAAATGATATTAAAGTATCTCTCATCCAGTCTAAGAACCATGGATACCCAGCTATTACAGAATATGTATTAAATAGTGGTCTTTGTATTATGAAATTATCTCCTGCTATTAGAAAAGATTTTATTAATTTATCTCTTTCAATTTCAGTTTCTGTTTTATTTTCTTTTCTGTTATTTATTAAATCTGATTTAATAAACATTTCTCCAAATCTTACTATTTCTTTTGTAATTATTGTTCTTACATCTAATTCTTCAATATTTTCTTCTAAAGAACATATAAATGAAATTTCTTTTTCTTCATTTGGCTCTATTTCAATTTCATATCTTCCTGGAACTGCATGATTTTCTTCTGGTTCAAATCCTCTTTTTTGTTCTTCTATATAAAACATATTGAAAAATGTATCATTGTGATGTTCTATATAATTTCCATCTGAAATGTTCATATATATAGGCTTACCATCATCTATTTTTACTTCTAATTTTCTTCCTTTTTGAATCTGTGTAACATTAAATGTATGGTCTTTATTTATTCCATGAATATCTCTAAAATTCATTATTGGAGCTAATGTCAATTTTGCTTTACTTTTTCCATTTCTTATTTTATATAATACTCCTACAGTATTTTTTAGATATTCCATGCATACAACTTTTGTTATTTCTGTATCTTCTACTTTATATGCAAATATTGGCATATATTCTTTTATAAAGCTTTGTTGATATTTATAACCTTGTGATATATAGTTTTTTCCAATATTAGTGTATAGCTCATGTTTTATTCCATTAATTTCTATACTTTCATCCAATTTTGATAATATTAATGTTCTTCTTGCAGGCGGAATTAATGGTGCTACTAATAATCCATGATATTTTCTTGTGTTTGCTCCTAAAATTGTAGAAGATGCATATCCTCCTATGCCATTTGTTATTATCCATTCTTTTTCTAATGCTTCTTCTAATTTTAAATCATCTTTTGCAAATTTCATTTTTTATTCTCCTATTTTTCTATTTTCTATTCTCTTCTTAATCTTTTCATCTGATTCCTTTATTGATTTTATTCTTTCACTGTATTTACTGCTAAATTTACTTTGTTTTGTATTTCTAGCATTTTTCTTATTTGGATCTATTCCTTTTTTTCTTGACTTTTTGTCCATTTTTGCTTTTTCTTTTTTTAGTTTATTTATTCTTTTATCTGATTTTAATTTAGCATTTAACATTACATATTCTGGGTCACTTTCTCTATCTTGATATTTTAAATCATTACATATTAATGTTATTGCTGATTCAGCGACTAATAATGGGTCATGTCTTATTTTTCCATCTATTATTGTTGATATATTTTTCTTAATAAATTTTATTTTTCTTAATGCTGGATCATCAAGTTTTTGCTCTACTAGGTCATAACCTTCTCTATTATATCTTTTAATATATTCAGGTATTACTTCTCCTGTATCATATATACAATAATCTACAATTCCTTCTCCACAATGATCTATTATAGCTTTAACATGGTCTGCTACTGTATAGTCATCTGTTTGTCCAGGTTCTGTCATTATATTATTTACATATATTTTTATTGCTTTACTTTCTTTTATAGCTTTTGCTACTCCATTTACTAATAGGTTTGGTATTACATTTGTATATAAACTTCCTGGTCCTATTATTATACTGTCTGCTTGTTTTATTGCATCTATTACACCTTCTGCTGGTCTACAGTTTGATGGTTGTAAAAATACTCTATTTATTTTTGTCATTTTTTCATTAACTATTTCTGGTATTCTATCTTTTTCTTCTACAACATATCCATTTTCTAATTCTGCACATATTTTCATTTCTTCTGATGTTACTGGTAATACATTTCCTACTATATTAAAAACTTCATTGCTTTTTGCTATTGCATCTGTATCATTCCAATAAATTTCTTTCATTGCTGTAAAATATATGTCTGAAAATTTTAAACCTCTTAATCTGTTATTTGTCATTTCGTGATTCATTAATTCACTTAATTCACCTTTTTTGTCTGCTGAAAGTGAAACTATACTATCTTTTACTTCTTCTAATGGTAATGATGTTTCTAATTCCATTCTTGAATTTGTTGGAGCTTTACCATATTCTGAAACAGCTACTATTGCTGTTATGTTATTTGTATATCTTTTCATTCCAGTTAATACTGTATTTAATCCTGCTCCTCCGCCTATTACTACTATTTTAGGTCCTCTATCATATACTTTTTTATCAAATATTAATGATTGCACATTTACATTTTTTCTATGCTTCATCCTATCATCTGTTGCTTCTATAAATAGTTCCATATTTCTTTTATTTAATAATACTAATCCTAATACAATAAATGTAAATCCAACAACAAATGTTATTACTACTTTACCTACATCTATAAAACTCATTTCTTTTTGTACTAAGATTTTTGCTATTCCATAACATGTTAAAACTATTCCTATTAATATTAATATTATCCATCTTTTTAATTTTGAACTTGATTTAAACCAATGTTGTATTCCTTTCACTTTAATTCCTCCATTTTAATTTTAAATTATTTCTACTTCTAATTCGATTTTTTTACCAAACTTATTATATACTTGTTCTTTTGTATATTCTATTAGTTTAATAACATCTTCTGCAGTTGCATTTTCTTTATTTATTATAAAACCTGCATGTTTTTCTGAAATTTGTGCTCCACCTATTTGGTATCCTTTTAATCCACATTCATCTATTAGTTTTGCAGTTATAAAATCTGAACCTCTTTTAAAAGTACTTCCTGCACTTGGATATTCTATAGGTTGTTTTTCTTTTCTAAAATTTGCATATTCTGTCATTTTTGCTTGTATTTCTTCTTTGTTACCTTTTTCTAATTCTAACTCTGTTTCCAAAATTATATTATCTTCTTTTGAAAATCTGCTATTTCTATATTCAAATTTTGCTTCTTCATTTTTTATTTTATGTATTTCTCCATTTCTATCCATATATGTTACTGTTTTAACAACATCTTTCATTTCTGAGCCATGTGCACCTGCATTCATTCTTATTGCTCCACCAATTGTTCCAGGTATTCCTGCTGCAAATTCAAATCCTGCTAATTCTTCTCTTAATAGTTTTTGTGCTAGCTCTCCTAATTTTAGTCCACTTCCTACAGTTACATTATTTTCTTGTATTTCTATTTTTTTAATATCTATTTTTAAAACTATTCCTTTTACTCCTTCATCTTTTACAAGAAGATTACTTCCATTCCCTATTATTTTTAATGGTATCTTATTTTCTTTTACAAGTTTTAAAATTTCTTGAACTTCTTCTATTTTTTGTGCTTTTATAAAACATTCTGCTGGTCCACCAATCTTAAAACTAGTATGATTTTTCATAAGTTCATTATATTTAATATTTTCTTGTGGTAAGTTTGAATTTTCTAATATTTTTTTTATATCCAATTTTCCACTCTCCTAACTATTTTTTAATCTATATCCTCCAAATGAAGATATAACTTCATTTCCTTTTTCATCTTTTGCATAAATCCATAAATAATAATTTCCACTTTCACCTGATGGAGAAGTAATATTTTTATTACTTGGTACATTATCTGTAAATTGATCTTTTTCAGGCTCATTTAATAATTGTGTCCATTTATATTTTAATTCTGATATTGTATATTGAGATTGTACACTTATTACAACATTTTGACTTGAAACTTCTGAAGTATTTGAAGATGGGTTTGCACTAATTATTATATTTGGAACTTCTACATCTATAGCATATGTATATAATGGTGTTCCATCTCCTGCAACTTTTAAAGTTTCATTAAATACTTCTCCTGTATAATAGTTTATTATATAAGTATCTTTATATGTTGTTGAAACTCCCATTTCTTCTAAATCTTTTTCACTTAACCTATAATAATATATTTCTGGTAATGCTGAGTCTCCATAGTCCATCATCTTTAATGTAATGCTCTCATTTGAATTACTATTTATATCATTTACCAATTCTTCCATATCAAAATAGTTGACTTGTTTACCTCTAATATATTTCTCATCTTTAGTCGTTAAGTATTTTGTATAATTTTCTAATACTGCTTGTTGTAATATTTTTATTTCTGATAAATATGATTGATTTTTAGAATCTCTTATAGCGTTTATTCCTGTATATGTTGCTACTGAAGCAATTATTAATAAAACAATTATTGTTATTACTAATGCTATTAGTGTTATACCTTTTTGATTTTTCATATTATTTTTCTCCTTTGAATATTTTTCGTCTATTAAATCTTATCATTTTTTTCCTAATTTTACAAGAATTTTTCATAAATCTCTTTTAAATTTATAAAATTTATAGTATAATATATTTGTAGTGCTTTATTTTAGCACAGAAGGAGGAATTTTTTATGTGGCAAATATGGCTAATTGCATCAGGTGTATTTTTCATTCTTGAAATTATTACAGTTGGTTTTCTAATTTTTTGGCTAGGAATTGCTTCATTAATTACAATGATAGTAAGTTTCTTCACTAGCAGTATAATATTTCAAATTACTGTATTTGTAATATCATCTGGTATACTTATATTTGCAACAAAACCATTAGTAGAAAAATTGACCAAAAAAGATTCAGTTCAAACTAATGTATATTCAATAATAGGAAAAAAAGCTATTGTTATTGAAGATATTGACTGGAATAAAGGAACTGGTCAAATTAAAATTGGTGGTGAAGTTTGGTCTGCCAAAACAAACGAACAAATTGATATACCAAAAGGTAGTGAAGTAGAAGTAGTAGATATTGATGGTGTAAAAGCTTTTGTAAGGCCATTAAAAATAGCTTCTACAAAATAATTAAATTATATTTAAGACAAGTAAAACTTGTCAGAAGGAGGATTTTATGTACGTTTTAATCGCTTTACTTATCATCATAATAATTATAGCAGTAAAATCAATCAAAGTTGTTAGACAATCAGAAGTTTATATTATAGAAAGGTTAGGTAAATTTCACAAAGTAGCTGACGCAGGTCTTACAATTATCATTCCATTTTTCGATCATGTTAGAAGTGTAGTAAGCTTAAAACAACAAACAATGGATGTTCCACCACAAGGTGTTATAACAAAAGATAATGTTACAATAACAATTGATACAGTAGTATTCTATCAAATAACTGACCCAGCAAAAGCAGTTTATGAAATTCAAAGTTTGAAAAAAGGTATTGAATATCTTGCTATTACAACAATTCGTGATATTGTTGGTAAAATGGACTTAGATGCTACATTTAGTTCAAGAGATGGAATAAATGCTCAATTAAGAACAATTCTTGACGACGCTACTGATAGATGGGGTTGTAAAATTGATAGAGTTGAAATCAAAGATATTACTCCACCAGCTGATATCAGAGATGCAATGGAAAAACAAATGAATGCAGAAAGAAATAAAAGAGCTTTAATTCTTGAAGCTGAAGCTCAAAGACAATCTGCTGTTACTATTGCAGAAGGTAAAAAAGCTGCTGCTATACTAGAAGCAGAAGCTGATAGAGAAGCTAGAATTAGAAGAGCAGCCGGTGAGGCTCAAGCTATAAAAGCTGTTGCAGAAGCTAAATCTAAAGAAATTGCAATGGTTTATGATGCAATCAAAAATGCTGACCCTGATGAAAAACTTGTTCAAATCAAATCTCTTGAAGCTCTTGAAGAAATTGCTAAAGGTGATGCAAATAAAGTATTTATTCCTTTTGAAGCAACAAGTGCATTAAGTAGTTTAGGTGCTGCAAAAGAAATCTTTACTGATAAGAAATAGGGAAATTTGGGGACAGTCCCCTTTTTTCCTTTTTCTATTTTATATATATATAAAAGAACATATATTTATATATTGAAGTTAATTGTGGGGACCGTTTTAGAAAGTGTTTGAACGAAGTGAAATGCACTTTCTTAAATGGGGAAACGAAAATATATAAATATATGTTCTTTCTTTAAATTATAAATAATAATTAAGGCAAAAAAGGTTCTACGTGCACAATTGCCTTATACACTTTATCCAATCCTGCAATATTTTTCTCTAGATTATCTGCAAGAGTATGACTATCAAAAGTAGTCGTATTACCATCAACTGCAATTGTTAAAAATATAATATATTGATAACCTACTGGTGTTGATGAAATTCCATTTATTGCTTTTACTTCTTTATACCCATGTACCAAATCTAATATAATATCTTTTGTTTCTTCATCTATAGATATATCCATTAAAATATTGTAGCTTTCCATAAAAATTTCTATTCCAGTTTTACAAATCCAAGCTGATATTCCAATACCAACCACACTATCAAACCAATTTATTCCTTTTAATGATAAAAAAGTTGAAATCAAAGTAAATGTTGTTATAATGCAGTCATTTCTGTGGTCTTCCATGCTTGATGCTATTAATAAATTATTATATTTTTTATACATTATACGAGTATATATAAATAATACTAATTTCACAATTATAGTTACAATACAAACTATTACAAGCCACCATGAAAAAATTATTTCATTTCCATTAAATAATGACATTATTGCATCTATTATCATTTTCACTGATACTAATATCATTGATATTGCTATAAGTAATGAAAATAAATATTCTGCTTTCCCATGTCCGAAGTTATGATCATCATCTTTTGGCGCACTTGCTATTTTATTTCCTATAAATGTCATTAATGATGCAAATATATCTCCTGCACTGTTTACACTATCTGCTATCATTGCTTGACTTTTACTTGCAAATCCTACAATTGCTTTTATTGCTAACAAAAATATATTTCCTATTATTCCAAATGTACCAACTCTTTTGGTGACTTTAAATCTGTCTTCCATAGTACACACTCTCCTTTTTTATACATGAATATTATTATAAGATAACTTTATGAATATTTCAAGTGAATTTTTCCACATTTTCTAAAATTTGCATTTATTACAAAAATATGTTATAATGAAATGTGTAATAAAAAAGAGGTGAAACACATGACATTATTAGTAATAATATATGTATTAATATTTATTATATTTGCTTTAGCCGCATATGCAGTAATGCAAATTAAATTAGCCGGAATTAATGTAAAAGATTTTTGGAGCTTTATAGAAGCCAACCAAATTCTAGATAAATTATATGAGTTTTCAAAAAAATATGAAAAACTTACTCCTCAGCAACAAGTAGTATATTTATTAGAAGCTGAAAAAGTTTTTACTGCTTTTGATAAAATACCTGATATCGTGTGGGAAGATGAGTTCAAAAAATATGATGAAGTTTTAAAAAAATATAAAGAGATAAAAATAGATAGATGGGTATCTAATTCATAATACCACATCTATCTATTTTATTTTTGACTAACTACGATTTGATTTTCTACTACATTTATTGTAGATTTCTTGTTTTTATTTAATTTTCCATCTAAAATTTCTTCAGAAATTTTATCTTCAATTAAATTTTGAATTGTCCTACGTAATGGTCTTGCTCCAAATGTTTTATCAATTCCTTTATCAATTATCATATCTGCTACACTTGCATCAATTTCAATTAAAAATTTTTGTTCTTTTAATCTATTTTCAACTTGTTTTAACATAATTTGCGCAATTTTCTTCATATCTTCATCATTTAGTTTATGGAATACAATTATTTCATCTATTCTGTTTATAAATTCTGGTCTTAATTCACGTTTTAATTCTTTTATAACTTCTTTTTTTATTTCTTCATATTCTTCTTTTTCTTTTGAAGATTCTCCAAATCCTAAAGTCTTTTTTTCTGTAATATGTCTAGCTCCTAAATTTGATGTCATGATTATTACCGTATTTTTGAAATTCACTTCTCTACCTTGAGAATCAGTCAATCTTCCATCTTCTAATATTTGAAGTAGCAAATTCATAACATCAGGATGTGCTTTTTCTATTTCATCAAATAATATGACTGAATATGGTTTTCTTCTGATTTTTTCAGTTAGCTGTCCCCCGTTATCAAATCCTATATAACCTGGTGGTGAACCTATTAATTTTGAAACTGAATGTGGCTCCATATATTCTGACATATCAAGTCTTATCATTGCATTTTCATTTTCGAATAATATTTCTGAAATTGCTTTTGAAAGTTCAGTTTTTCCAACTCCTGTAGGACCTAGAAATAGAAATGAACCTATTGGTCTTTTAGGATCTTTTAATCCTACTCTTCCTCTTCTTATTGCTTTTGCAACAGCTTTTACAGCTTCATCTTGACCAATTACTCTTTCATGTAATTTTTCTTCAAGATTTTTTAATTTTTCATTATCATCTTGTGTTAGTTTTTGTACAGGTATTCCTGTCCATTTAGAGATTACTTCTGTTATATTGTCTTCTGTTATTTCTATAATATCTTTCGTTTTCTTTTTTCTCCATAAATTTAATGCTTTTTCTAACCTATCTTTTAACTCTTTTTCCTCATCTCTTATTGTTGCAGCTTTTTCAAATTCTTGATTATATATTGCTTCTTCTTTTTCTTTCATTATAATGTCAATTTTTTCTTGTAACATTTTTATTTCATCAGGTTCATTGTATATTTTCATTCTAACTTGTGATGCTGCTTCATCTACTAAATCTATTGCTTTATCTGGCAAAAATCTATCTGTTATATATCTTGATGATAATTTTACAGCTGTTTCTATTGCCTCATCTGTAATTTTTACATTATGATGTGCTTCATATTTATCTCTTATTCCTTTTAAAATTTCTATTGTTTCTTTTTCTGATGGTTGTTCAACATTTACAGGACTAAATCTTCTTTCTAATGCAGAATCTTTTTCTATATATTTTCTATATTCTTCTATTGTTGTTGCCCCAATTAATTGAATTTCTCCCCTTGCCAATAATGGTTTTAATATATTTGCTGCATCAATTGCTCCTTCTGCTGCTCCAGCTCCAACTATTGTATGTACTTCATCTATAAATAGTATTACATCTCCTACTTTTTTTACTTCATTTAAAGCTTTTTTTATTCTTTCTTCAAAATCTCCTCTATATTTTGCTCCTGCTACCATTCCTGATATGTCTACATTTACTATTCTTTTTTCTTTTAATATTTCTGGCACATCTCCATTTACTATTTTTTCTGCTAATCCTTCTATAATTGCTGTTTTACCTACTCCCGGCTCACCTATTAAACATGGATTATTTTTTGTTCTTCTTGATAAGATTTGTATTATTCTTTCTATTTCGTTTTCCCTACCAATTATATTATCAAATTTTCCTTCTTCTGCTTTTAATGTTATGTCTTCTCCAAACTGATTCAATGTTGGTGTTAGTGCAAAACTTCCTTTTCCTCTTGTTATTTCCTTATTTATGTCTTTATCTTCTTCTTCATTTATTACTCTTGCTATTTCTGTATATATTTTAGAAATTTCTATATTTAATTCTGTTATTATTTTTACAGCTATACTATCTTCTTCTTTTAATATTGCAAGTAACAAGTGTTCTGTACCAATAAAGTTATATCCTACTCTTTTGGCTTCTAAAAAAGCATTTTCCAACACTTTTTTGCTTCTTGGTGTAAATCCTATCGATTCTTTTATCTGTTTTCCTCTTCCTAACATTTCTTCTGTTTTTTTAATTACTTTACCTTCTGTTATTCCTTTGTTCATTAAAACTTTTGCTGCTATGCCTTCTCCTTCTTTTACTAGTCCATATAAGATATGTTCTGTTCCTATATATTTATGCCCCAATTCTATTGATATATCATTTGCTATTTCTATTACTTTTTTTGCTTTATTTGTGAATTTATATATCATTTTTGCCCTCCTTTTTTCTTTGTCATTTTATCCATTTGCTCCGCTTTTTCTTTTTGTTCTGGTAATGGTACCCATGCAAAATATGATGATACAAATTCTCCATATTGTGTTGCATCTTCTCCAACTTCAGGTTCTGATTGTTTTTGTTTTTTATCCATAAAAAATAGCACACTCCTCTCTTATAAGGTATGTGCTATTTTCATTTTTTTATTCATTAATCTTTAATTCCGAATAATAATTTTACTATTCCTCTTAAACATTTTGGAACTTTTTTTACTACAATAGTCATATGTATACCTCCTTTTTAGCAGAGTAACCATAATATCCCTACTAATATTACTACTAAGCCTATTAAGAATAACCATCCTGTTATTGGAAGGAATAATACTAGTAATATTCCTATTCCTAATCCTACTAAACATACTCCAAATGTCTTTTTTAAGATTTTCATTATGATTTCCTCCAATATTTTTATTATATTATATTCGTATTAGAGTATATTTGTGAATTATGTATATTACATTGCTAAAACTTGTTTTTCTAATTGCTCTATTCTACTTTGATTATAATCTATTCCTTTTTGTAATGTTTGTCTTGTCATTCGGAATTCTCCTATAATTCTTTCTTCAAATTTGTCAAATCTCTTTTCTAATTTGTTGAATCTTTCTTCTAGATTATCAAATCTTCCCTCTAAATCATCAAATCTTTTCTCTTGTCTGTCTACTTTTTCTTTTACTTCATTAACTACTTCATCTGTATTTTCTGTGATTTCTAATAAATGTTTTGAAATTACTCTAACATCATTAGCATGATGTTCTCCTAACATTACATCAAATTCTTTTAATGTTGTCTGATGTAAATTTTCTAATTTTTTATCAATTTTCATTTCTAAGGTCAATAGCTTCTCGTCCATCTCTTTTGTTATTGTTTGATGTAATCTTTCTAATTTTTCATCCATTTCTTTCGTTATTGTTTGATGTAATTTTTCTAGTTTTTCATCCATTTCTTTCGTTATCGTTTGATGTAATTTTTCTAGTTTCTCATCAAATTTCTTTTCTAATACTGATAACTTTTCTTCAAGTTTTTCTTCTAATTTTCTGTCTAGTATTTCTTCAAGCTTCTCTTCTAATTTTCTGTCTAGTATTTCTTCAAGCTTCTCTTCTAATTTCCTGTCTAGTATTTCTTCAAGCTTCTCTTCTAATTTTCTATCTAGTACTTCTTCAAGCTTTTCTTCTAATTTTCTATCTAGTACTTCTTCAAGCTTGACAAAAAAATCGTTGTCCATAGATTGTAACACCTCCTTCCTGATAAATATTCAGTTTGGTTTTCTTTAAAAGAATAAATCTTTTATAAAAGAATTAAAATTTTAAGATTCAAAAAAATTTTGAAAATTTAATGATTTAACTGGCATAAGTATACAATGTGCATAATAATTTGTCAATACATTTTTTTAATTTTTAGAAAAAATTAAAAGATAGGTAACAAAATATCACCTATCTGACAAAACATTACAAAAATCTACATTTTATTTAATTTTTCTAATACAATTATAAACATTGCATGTGACCAACCAAGTCCAATAACCCAATTAGGTTTTAGAGTATTATTATCTATTTGTTCTCCTAAAAAGCTATGTTTGCCTGCTGTTTTTAATACAAAATCAAAAGTTTCTTTTGCTTTCTTTTTTTCTCCATTTTCTAAATAATATAAAGTCACCCATAAATTTGCAATTGGCCATGGTGCTCCATTTCTATAATGGTCATATTCAAACCTTTGATATCCACCAGTATATGTCCTAATAGTCAAATTAATATTATCTATTGTATTCAAGATTTTCTTTTCTTTTGGTGAAAATACTTTAAATGGTACTACTGCACCAAGTAAACTAATATCCATTCTTCTATCATTAGTATTTCTGACATATGACTTTCTATTTTCGTCATATAAATTTTGGTCAATATATTTTTTTATCTCAAGTTTTAACTTAGACATTTCGTCTATACTTTTATTTACTTTTTCTTCTTTTAGCCTATTATTTTCAAAATCAGAAATATTTTTTCCTAATACATTATATATTTTTATCATTGAGTCAAATGCTGAAAAAATACTTGCTAAAGAATATAAATGTATTCCTTCATGCATTTCCCATAAGTCATAACTTACATGATATATTCCTGTATTTTCGATAACATCTCTTGTATATCTTTTTAAGAAATCTATTGCTTTTTCGCACATATGTAAATTAACTTTTAAAAATTCTTCATTTTTAGTATATTCATAATGTGAATATACTCCATAAACAACACTTGCAGTTTCATCTACTTGATATCCCCAACATGGTGCTAATCTTCCATCAGTATAAAAACGTTGTTCCCACATTCCATTTTTACTTTGAGTCATTCTACAAAAATTGCTATAAAATTTCTCTGTTTCTTTTGTCATCTTTAATATATCTAATGCTTTTGTAATAAATAGAGCATCACGTGGCCAACAATATGCATATCTTCCACATTGAGTAAGATTTTCATCAATTTCTGGTGCAGCAATTATTCCTCCTGTTGACTGATTTGTCAATAATGGAAATAATAATATACTTCTTCTATATATATTTTGTATTTTTTCTTCATAACTATTTGTTGGTTCTTTTAAATCTAATCCATTATGTTCTTTTACATATTTTCTCCAATATGATTTTACATTTGTATATTCTTTATTAAAATCTATCTTTTTGATTCTTTCTATCTCGTCTTCAATTGCATTCATAGTTTTTTTGTTTTCATCTATATATATACAAATTTCTAATTCTTTTTTCTCTCCTGGTTCGATTTTTCCTATATCATAACTGATACTAGATTCTCTTGACATACCAATATAGTCTTTATCATATATTACTCCAGAATGGATTGTATTCATAGAACCATTTATTTGATGGCTTAATAATTTTTGTTTAGAAAATGTTGCAACAGAAAAGTCGTGTGCATATTGAATCATACCTGTATCTATTTTCATTGCTCCAACAAAATTATTTTGGTCTGATAACAATTCTGAATGTATTAAAAAATTTACATTTAATTCTATACTTCCATCATTTATAAATGTATATTTTTTTATTAATATATCTTCTTTTATTGCAGCAAAATCTGTTTGCAATATTTTTAAATTAAAATATGTATTAGTTATTTCTGTGTTTAATATATTTGTATCTGTATCATAATATTGAAGATATGTGTTATTTACATCTTCATGTAAATATATTAAGTCTGAATCATTTATTTTGACTCCAGTATTAAAAAACTTTAAATATTGCCTATTATCTCTATTTGGATATGATAATCGTAACATTTCTCCCTTACTAGAAAATGTTACTAACATATTCTTATTTCCTATAATTGCTTCATTTAAATACTTATCCATTGTAATTTCCTTTCTATTATTTTGATTATATATTTATCCTTCTATTATGTTTACTATCTGTTTTTCTAAATCTTTTATTTTTTCATTAATTCTAAACATATCTTCATCACGTAAATGAACATCTTCAACATCTTGTCTTACGATAACTTCCATATCTTTAATTTCATTTTGCAATTTTGCTAATCTTGTTAAAATTTCATATTTAATAGAATTAGATTTTTTAATTTTTATTTTGTTAACAATTTTTAATTCATCACAAAGTTCATATGTTTCACCATAGTCAGGTATTGAAACTCCTATACCTGTTTCTTCTAGTATTTTATTTCTTAATACTTCTTGAGATTCATCTTCACCATGTACTAGAAAAATATGTTTTGGCTTTGTTATAAATGAATATATGAAATTCATTAACCATTGTTGGTCAGCATGACCAGAATATCCCTCAATATATTCAATTCTAGCATTTACAGCAAATTCTTCTCCAAATATTGTTACTTTTTTTGCACCATTTACAATTAAATTTCCTAATGTTCCAGGTGCTTGATATCCAACAAAAAGTATTGTGCTTTTTGGATTCCAAATATTATGTTTTAAATGATGCTTAATTCTACCTACATCACACATACCACTTGCAGAAATTATAATTGATGGTTCTGTGCTTTCATTTAATGCTTTTGACTCATCTGCAGTTTGTGTAAATCTTAGCCCAGGGAACTCTAGTGGATTATCTCCATGTTCTATTTTTTCTTTTATTTCATCTTCAAATAAATCTGTATTTTGTCTAAAAATTTCTGTTGCAGAAATTGCAAGAGGACTATCTACATATACTGGAACTTTCATCAAAGTTTTATATTTTCTTTTAAATTCTTCATCATCTCTATTTTCTTTTATTTTATTTAGTTCATATAATATTTCTTGTGTTCTACCAACTGCAAATGATGGAATTACAACAGTTCCTCCATTGTCTATTGTTTCTGATACAATATCCAAAAACATTTCTGCCTTTTGGTCATTTTTCATATGTAATCTGCTTCCATATGTTGATTCCATAACTAAGTAATCACAGTTTTCTATCATCGTTGGAGATGAAAGTAATGGTATATCATTATTTCCTAAATCTCCTGTAAATACTGTTTTGGTTTCTTTTCCATCTTCTTTTGTCCAAACTTCTATTATACTTGAACCTAACATATGTCCAGCATCATTAAATCTTACAAATATATTTTCATCTACTTGAACAATTTCATCATATTTAACTTGTACAAATAACTCAAGAGAATTTATTGCATCTTCTGCAGTATAAAGTGGTGGTACTAGTTCTTCGCCTTTTCTTTCTCTTTTTTTATTTTTCCATTGTGCTTCCATTTCTTGTATATGACCACTATCTGGTAACATTATTCCACATAAATCACATGTAGCTTTTTGTGCATATATTGGTCCTTTGAATCCTTCATTATATAATTTAGGAATTCTTCCTGAATGGTCTATATGCGCATGTGTTAATAACATAAAATCTATTTCTGCTGGATTGTACTCAAATGGCTTATAATTTTCCATCTCAACTTCTGCTTTTCCTTGATACATTCCACAATCCACTATAAATTTTTTACCTGCTGCTTCTACTAAAAAGTTTGAACCTGTAACCATTTTAGTTGCACCTAAAAATGTTATTTTCATATGTAAAACTCCTTTAAATAAATATTTTTATTTTCTTATTTATTTTTACCTTTTCATCTAGTTTTATTTCAAATTTTTCTTCTGTTATGTTTTCATCAAAAATCTGTACATAGTATTTTTCAAATTCACTTATTATTTTATAATATAGTTCTTCTAATACTATTATTCTTGTTTCAAATATATGTTTAATTATTTCAAAAGGTATTTCAACTATTACTTTATTTTCGATTGCTGTTTTCATTAATTTTCTTTCTACTTGTTCTATTTCTGTTTTCAATTGCTCAATATCTTTAATACTTTGTTCCGAATTAAATGGTAATAATAAATAATATCTGAACTGATATATCGATTTTATAATTTCTTCTGGTTCTTTTTTGTCAGCTTTATTAACGCTTTGAATAAAACATTGTAAAAATAGTTTTTCAAAATCTATTAATATTTTTTTCTTTTCTTCTTCACTTAATGTTACTACTTGTAATTGCTGTTTTTGTTTCTCTATTTTGTTTTTTTCATTAATATAATTTCTAGGATTTAATAAATAATTGCTTTCTTCTATTTCATTTAATAATTGTTTCTTTCTATCATTTAATTGTTGTTTAAGTACTTTTATACTAAATATTTTCTTTTCTAATGGAACTCCTTCATTTCTTCTTTTATATTCTTCTTCAATCTTACTTTCTTGATTTAATATTTTTTCTATTTCTTCTATTTCTTTTGAAGCTTTTTTCTTATTATTAGTTATTTCTTGAACTTTATCTTTTGTATTTTCATATTCTTGAGCTTTTTGCTCTAATTTTTTTAATTCTTCTATAACACTAATTCTATAATCTGGCTTTTCTTCTATTTCATTAATAATTGAAATTTGTTCTAATTTTTCTATTATATTGTCTGTAATTTCTTCTCCATATTTTTGCATTAATTCTTCTTTCATGATTTGAATATAATCTATTATTCCGTCAACATCTTGAGACCAAGAATCTAAAAATTCTTCTCCTAAAAGTATTCTAATTGTTTGATACACTAAGTTAGCTCTTATATTTTCAATCTCACTTTTAATAGTAGTCCAAGACCAACCATTGAAATCTCTTAGAACTTCAACTCTATCCAAATTTTTTCCTGTGTTTATCATATTTGAAATTGGCATTGTAACAATTCCATATCTGTTACTTACTATCCTTTTATTATTTGAATTTTTTTCTATTGCATATAGTATTTTTTCTTCTATTGGATATGTTATTATTTCTTTTTCTCCAATATAAAATTTCTTTTCTTCTAGTTCTTTTTGAATTTTATCATCAGCAACTTTAGTAGTTAATTTTACTGTTTTTATCTGATTAGCTTTTCTTTCTATGTTTCGTAATATTTCTTCTACATATTGCTTTTGCGTTAATTGCGTTACTTTAGCTTTTTTATAATCTTTATATGATACTTCTATTTTATATAATATTCCTAAGAGAAGATTTTTAGCCTGTTCTTCAACTTGCTTTTCTTCTAAAATTTTTTCAAGTTCTTCATTATTATCCTTTTTTATGAATTTTTCTAACATATCTTCTCCTTTCTTTTGTATAAGGTCTGTCCCTTTTTTTCCTTTTGGGTAATTTGGGGACAGTCCCCTTTTTTCCCTTTTGGCAATTTGGGGACTGTCCCCAAATTACCCAAATTACCCAATTACCCTTCTGCCTCTGGCGATGTACCCATCTTTAATTCAGCTAATCTTTCAGGTGTCATTAAAACTTGACGAGGTTTACTTCCTTGATATCCTGAAATAACTCCTCTTTCTTCCATTTGATCTATAATTCTTCCTGCTCTTGCATATCCAACTTTAAATCTTCTTTGAATAAATGATGTTGATGCTTGTCCTGTTTCAACAACTACATCTATTGCATCCATTAATAATGGATCTGTATCATCATCTGCATCTGATTCTTCAGCTATTTCTTTATCTGTCTTATTACTATTTTCTATTGATTCTAATATGTCTTCACTATATTTAGCCTCACCATTTGATTTTACAAATGATACTATTTTTTCTACTTCATCATCTGATACAAATGCACCTTGAATTCTTGTTGGTTTTGGAGCTCCTGATGGATAAAATAACATATCACCTTTTCCTAATAATTTTTCTGCTCCAATTTGGTCTAATATTGTTCTTGAGTCTACTTGTGATGATACAGCAAATGCTATTCTTGATGGTATATTTGCTTTAATTATACCTGTTATTACATCTACTGATGGACGTTGTGTGGCAATTATTAAATGCATTCCAGCAGCTCTTGCTTTTTGTGCTAATCTACATATTGAATCTTCTACTTCTTTTGCTGCTACCATCATTAAATCTGCTAACTCATCTATTATTATGACTATTTGTGGTAGTTTTCCTACTCCTTCTTCTTTTTCTATTAAAGCATTATACCCTTTTAAATCTCTTACTCCTTTTTGTGCAAATACATTATATCTATTATCCATTTCTTGTACAGCCCATGCTAATGCTCCTGCTGCTTTTCTTGGGGCTGTTACAACTGGTATTAATAGATGTGGTATTCCATTATATACTGATAATTCTACAACTTTAGGGTCTACCATTACTAGTTTTACTTCACTTGGTTTTGCTTTATAAATAATACTTGATATTATTGTATTTATACATACACTCTTTCCTGAACCTGTTGCACCAGCTATTAATGCATGTGGCATTTTTGCTATATCTGCTATTGCCATATTTCCTGCAACATCTTTTCCTAATGCTACACTTAATTTTGATTTACTATCTTGGAATTCATCACTTTCTACTACATCTCTAAAATGTACTGTTTCTTTTTCTGTATTTGGTACTTCTATTCCTACTGCTTGTTTTCCTGGTATTGGTGCTTCAATTCTTATTGTTTCTGCTGCTAGATTTAATGCTATATCATCAGCTAGATTTGCAATTTTACTTACACGTACTCCTTCTGCTGGTTTTAATTCATATCTTGTTATTGCAGGTCCTACTGATACATTTTCTACTTTTGCTTGTACACCAAAACTGTATAATGTTTTTTGTAGTTTTGTTGCTATATCTGTTAATGCTTTTGCTCCACCTTTTATTGCTTTTGGACTTCCTTTACTTAATAATTCTATCGGTGGATATTCATAATATTCATCTTCAACTGCTATTGCATGTTCTAATTGTAAAACTTCTTTTACTTTTTCTTCTTTTTTCTCTTCTTCTTGTTTAAATAAATTACTTTCTATATAATCTGGTTCTATTTTTTGCTTTTCTTCTTTTTCCATTCCTAATGGTACTATATCATCTTTACCATGCTTAAATTTTTTTCTTCCTTTTGGTGCTTCTTCTTCTATTGTTCTTCCATTCAAATTAATTTTTATTTGTTCTTGTTCTGGCTCAGGTTCTTCTTCTATATTTAAATATGCTTTTCTATTTTCTTTTATTGTTTTTTCTCTATTTTTGATTTTTTCAATATCTTGATTTTGTTTTTCTACTATTTTTTGTTCTTGTTTTTCTTTTCTCTTATCTACTCCTGATTGTATCCAATTACTTATCATTCCTGATATATCTATTCCAAATGTTGTTGCAAATAATATAAGTGATACACCTATACATAAAATAATTGTTCCTATTTTATCAAATAATTTAAATAGTGGTACTGCTGCAATTGTTCCTAATGCTCCTCCTCCTATGTTGCTTTCTCCAAGTTGATATGCATGTTTTACTATATCTGATATATTTTGATTTATATCTATTTGCCCATCACAAATTTCATATACACTAAGTATTATTGCAATAAATATTAATAATAAAGTATATTGAAATATTTTTGATGATATATATCCATCATCATCTTTACAGGCCATTTTTATTGCAACTGCAAATGACCCTATTGGCAATACATATTTTATTATTCCAAACATTCCACCGAAAAAATCACTTAATACTATTCCAATATATCCTGATTCTGTGTATATTAATACTGTTAGTAATATACTAAATATTATTGTTATTATTACTCCTAAATCTGGTGTGTCTTTTTTTACTCTCTTTCCTCTATTTTTTTTCTTTGCCATTTTCGACTTCCTTTCGTTTTTACTATCATTGCCAAAATTATAATTATTTTTCAACTTCTATTACTCTAAAAAACGATGAGTTATGTTCAACTTTTCATTGAAAGAGGCTCATCGTTTTTTTATTTTTATTGAAGTTCTTTTTTACTGTTTTGAATTGTCTTTATTGTATCTTCTAATGACATTTCTAATAGGTTCATAGCTTCCCCAATATTTTTCTCTAGTTTTGCTAATGTATCAGTCAAAACGCTTTCTGTTGTATTTAATAAATTATTTGCATATTCTTTTGTTCCTTGAGATATTTCCCTAGACATTTCATTTGCAGTTTCTATTATTTCGGCCTTTTGCTCATATGCTTTTCTTGTTATTTCATGTTCGTCTATCATAGCAATTATTCTGTTCTCTGCTTCTTTTACTATTCCATCTGCTTCTTTTTGAGCCTCAACTAATATTCTTTGTCTTTCTTCTTTTACCCATTTTGCTTGTTTTAATTCATCTGGGAGTTTAATTCTTATTTCTTTTATTATTTCAAGCATCTCTTCTTTATCTACCATTCCTTTAGTTGTAAATGGTAGTTTTTTACTATTTTCTAATATATCTTCTAAAGTTTCTAATAATGTAAATATTTCCATTGTTTACCCCTTTCTAGTCGGCTTTCTTTTTTAAAAATATTATTGTAGCTCTTCCATATTTTCTTTGGTCAACTATTTCTACATCTATATTTTCTATCTGTTTTAATATTTTTATTTCATTATCTGTTTCTAATATAATTTTACTTTCTGGTTTTATTATGTCTAATTCTACTATTTTTTTTAATGATTTCACAATGAAATCTGTTTCATATGGTGGGTCAATGTAAATTATATCAAATTTTTGATTTTTGTTTCTTTCTAAGCATTGTTCAAAATCTATGTTATATACTTCTGCTTTTTCTTGCATATGAGTTTTTTCTATATTCTTTTTTATTATTTGAATTGCATCTTTTGATTTATCACATAGTACTGCCTTTTTTGCTCCTCTACTTAGCATTTCTAATCCTATTGCTCCACTTCCTGCAAATAAATCTAATACAATTGCATCTTCAATTTCTCCTTGTATTATATTAAATATAGATTCTTTTACTCTGTCTAGTGTTGGTCTAGTATTATTACCTTCTAGTGTATATAATTTTGTTCCTCTTGCTTTTCCACTTATTATTCTCATTTTGCCCTTTCTTTCTATATACTATTATTTTATTCTTTTTTTCTTTATTGTCAAGACTATTAACCAAATTGTAATATACATTTAATATTTCTGTAATATTTGTAATAAAATACATATACAAAAATAAGGCGTCTAAATAGACTCCCTACTTTTTCTTTCGTGTTTATTCTTCTTTATTTATTTCTTTTATTAATTCTAATTGTGATATTAATAATGATTCCATTTTTGCTTTATATATATCAAATTGTTTTTTCATATCATCTAATTCTTTTTCTTTTATTCTTATTTGTTCTTCTAAGTTATTTAATGTTTTTCTTGAATCTTCTTTAGATGTTCTTAACATATCATCAGCTTGTTTTTTCGCCTCATTTATTATCTGTTCTGATTGTTGTTTTGCTACATTTTTTACTTCTTCTGCTGTTGTTTGTGCCATTACTAAAGTATTTTGTAATGTTGTTTCTATATTTTTATAATGGTTTAAACTAGTTGTTAATTCTTCTACTTTTGATGTCATTGTAGCTAAATCTTTATAATTTTTCCCATAGTCTTCTACTAGCTGATCTAAAAAATCATCTACTTCTTCAACATTGTATCCATTCATCATTTGTTTATTAAATTTTTTGTTTTCTATATCTAATGGTGTAATCATATTGGATAGCCTCCGTTCTATTTGTAACATTATACTCCTAGTTTATGCTATTATTTTTTAACCAAGAAACAGAAAGTTTGCTTTTTATCTCTTCTCTTGCCATTTCATTTGTGATTTCATAGTTCATTGGTGCTATTAAAAATATTGAATTTGATATTTTTTGAATATGACCATCTAAAGCATATACTCCACCACTAATAAAGTCTACTATTCTTCTAGCGACATCTTTATTAACATATTCTAAGTTAACTATTACTGATTTTTTATCTTTTAATAAACTACATATTTCTTCTGATTGTTCAAATGTAGTTGGTTGAGATATAACCATTTTTACTGATTGACTTGGTGCAGTCATTGGTACTACTTTACCTTTTTTTCCAAAGATTCTTCTATCTTCTTCTTCTTCATTATTATCATACTCTGATTTGTCATCATATTCGTAGATATCTTCATCCTCAATTTCTTCAGTTTCTCCTTGGTCCATTCCGAATAAACCCCAAACTTTGTCCATTATAGCTCCTGCCATTTTCTAACCTCCTAATATTTTTACACTTTTGTATTCTTGTTACGCATATAGTATCTTACTTTTTTTACTTTTTGTCAATAGTTTTTTAAAGTGTAATCAAAATTTAATATTTCTGTAACATTACTGTAACATTACTTCATCATAATTATTTATTTTCTTGTAGTTTTTAATTTCGTCTTCACTAATACCTAATTCTTGCAATTCTTCTGTTTCATATGATTTTATTATTGAAAATTTGTCTGTTTTAAATGTTACTTTTACTAATATTTTTGTTTGTACTCCTGCTCTGTTTCTTATAACATAATTTAATCCATTTTCTTCTATTAATGCCTGATTTGGTACTTTTAATCCTGATTCATCCCACCAAATTATATCTACTGCAATTTTTCTATGATTCATAAGGTTTTCAGTCATTTGATTAAGTTTAAATATTATTGTTCTTTTTCCACTTTCTTCATTTATTTGTGTTATTTCTGCATCTAGTTTTTCTTTATCTGATATTCTTATTTGTACACTATCTCCTACTTCTGCTTTCATTCCTTCTTCTGAATCGGTTGTTACAGCAATATAACATTTAAAATTATCTATTATTTTTCCACATTCATTGCTAATTGCAACAATTTGTCCTGTTTTTATATCTAAGTTTTCTAAATATTCTTCTGTTAAATTACTAAAATTTGCTTCTGTTAGTTCTTCTTCTAATCCATCAACTCTATATGATACTATTCCACTCATTTCAGCTTTTTTATATTCTGCGCCATTTTTTAACTGTTCTTGATAAGCTTTTTTCTGTCCAACTAATTGTTTAATTTCTGAATTTGTAGTTACATCTCCCATAAAGTCAATTTTTTTACTTGTTAAACTATCTATACTATCTTTATAATCATCTATTTCTTGTATATTATTTAATCTTCTTGTGTTTACTAACTTTTCTTCTATTTGATTTTCTATTGATTTTATATCTGCTGATGTTGGTTTGTTTTCCTCTTTTTCTAGTAATTCTTGTATTTTATAATTTAATTCATTAATCTGTTTTGTTATCTCTTTTTCACTATCACTATAATACCTAAATATAGATTCACCATTTGCAACTTTTTCGCCTTCTGATACTATTGAATATATTCCATTTTCATAGTTTTCACCTTTTATGACTTTCTCATTTCTTATTATATATCCAATTCCAGCTTCTTCTTGTGAAAGTGTTCCTTTTTTAATTATATATGTATCTACAGGATTTACGATTAACAAGTACATTGCATATATTACATATACTGTTATTAATGAAACTAATATAATTAATATAATCTTTTTACTTTTTTTCAACTTTTTCTCCTTATCAATTGTATATTTTCTTGTAAGTCATTTTGCCCATCAATCCAAATAGTCTGTTTATTCTTTTTGAACCAAGTAATCTGTCTTTTAGCATATCTGCGAGTTTCCATTTTAATTTTATCAACCATCTCTTCGTATGAAATTTCATTTTTTAAGTATTGAACAACTTCTTTATAGCCAAGTCCTTGCATAGCTGTAGGAAATTCATTATATTTTTTTACTAAAGCTTGTACTTCTTGAACCAATCCTTGTTCAAGCATAATATCCACTCTTTTATTTATTCTTTCATATAATTTTTCTCTATCCATATTAATTGCAAAAACTTTGTAATCATATTTAACTTCGTTTTTTCTTGATTCAATTTCTTGCTCAGTTTTATTTTTCCCAGTTGCTTTAAAAATCTCCAAAACTCTAATTATTCTCTTTTTATCGTTTGGACTAATTTTTTTCATAGCTTCTGGGTCTATTTTTTGAGCTTGCTCATAAAGTGTTTCTAAGCCTTGTTCTTCTGCAATTTTTTCTAATTGATTCCTATAATCTTCGTCTAATTCTATGTCTTGATATTCAATTCTATATATTAAACTATCAACATATAAACCTGTTCCACCTACAACTATTGGAGTTTTTCCTTTAGCTAATATTTCTTCAATTGCATTTTCTGCATCTTTTTTAAACTCTGCAACACTATATCTTTGGTTAGGAGCAACAAAGTCAATCAAATAATGTTTTATATCTTTTGTTTCTTCTTTAGTTGGTTTTGCTGTTCCTATATCCATATCTTTATATATTTGCATTGAGTCACTTGATATTATTTCTCCATTAATCTGTTTCGCAAGTTCAATTGATAATGCTGTTTTTCCTGACGCTGTTGGTCCACATATTACTATTACTTTTGGTTTTTTACATTCCATTTGCTACCTCAAAAATCCCTAATTGTATATTTCTTAAATACATAACTTCTATCATAAATATAACAATAAGTACTATCATTAATATTAATACTTGTTTTACTGCCTCTCCTTGATTTATCTCATCAAATTTTAATCTACTCATTATTCTTGCTAATATCGGCATAAATGCAATACCATTTATTGGTGTAAATACTAATACTAATATTTTACTTATCTCATGCTCAACTTCTTCATTTATATATTCCATTCCATTTGAAGATATTGAAAATAATATACTTGTGATTAGCCAACTTATTAATATTCCAGCTACACATATTATTACTCTTTCCATTCCTTCATATGCTTCTAGTCTATACCATGTAAATCCTACTAATACTATAAATAATGCTATTACTACTATAATTATAAATGATGTCATTTCTTTCACCTCTTTATTTTCTTGCAAATTTTCTTTCTATATCATATTTTGACATTTTTATTGCAGTTGGTCTTCCATGTGGACATGTAAACGGATTTGGTAATGATAATAATTTATCCATTAAACTGTCTACTTCTTCTTTTGTTAATGCCATATTTGCTTTTACAGCTGCTTTACATGCAATTGTTGCAATAAATCTTTCTTCTACTTCTTGTTTTGCAGTTCTTGCTACAGAATTTATTTCATCTAATGTTTCTAGAAACATTTCTTTTGTTTCTAAGTCTAGACACATTTCTGGTACTCCTGTTAATTTTATTGTGTTTTCTCCAAATTCTTCTAGCATAAATCCTGCTTTTCTGAACATTTCCATATTGTCTTTTGCAATTGTCATTTCTTTATGTGTTAATGTTATTATGTCTGGTAATAACATTAATTGTGAATCTTTATTTTCATCATTATAATAATTTTGTTTTACTTTTTCATATAATATTCTTTCATGTGCTGCATGTTGGTCTATTATATACATTTCTTTGTCTATTTCTACTATTATATATGTATTAAATACTATTCCTATAAATTTATATGTTGGCTTTTTATATTCTTCCATATTGTCAAAAACTGATACATTCCCAAGTGTTGCTATATCATCTATTTTTTCTTCTTCATCTTTTTCTTTTGTATCAATATTGTTTCCTCTTACTGGTTTTGTACCAAATAGTTTTAAATACATTTCTTCAAATTCTTTTGAATATTCCGAAGTACTAGTATTGTCTGTTTCTTGTGTAATGTTTTCTACAACATCTTCTACTGGTTTTTCTAATGCTTTTTCTACTTCTTCTTTTAAATCTATTGGTCTTTGATTTGCTTTTGCTATTTCTTCTAATAAGTCTACTTTTGGTTGTTGAACTTCTTCTTTTATTGTTTTTTCTTCTATTTGTTCTTCTTTATCTTTTTGCATTTCTCTTACTGCATAAGGTACTTCTTCCTCTTCTACACTAAGCTCTTTTTCTTCTACTTGATTATATTCTATTTCTTTTATTGGTTCTTCTATTTTTTCTGGTTCGTTTGCCTTTTCTTGTTTTTCTATTTCTTCTTGTTTTAATCTATTTTCTTCATCTAGTTTTGCTTTTAGTTCTGGAGATTCTTGTATCAATTTTTCTTTTATTTCTTGCAACTTTCTCAAAACTTCTTGGCTTTTTTCTATTTCAGGTATATTTGAATTATTATCAATACCTACTGTTGGTGTTTCTAATGTTTTGTTTTCTATTTTTGTTTCTGGCAATTTTCTTTCTATTGTTGGAATTCCATTTGCTTGTCTTGCTTTATATATCTGTTCTACTATTGTTTCTTCTCTATTATTTGAATTTCCAAATAATCCACTTTGTTCTCTTTTTTTACTTGATGTATGGTCTGTATCTGCAACAAGTTCTGCTTTTAATAATGCATCTTTTATTGCATGATATACACCTTTAAATACTATATTTTCTTCTTCAAATCTTACTTCTAGTTTTGCAGGATGAACATTTACATCAACTTTAGTTGGATTCATATCTAAGTTTAATACTAAAAATGCAAATTTTCCTATTGGTATCATTCCTTTATATGCTCTTTCTGCTGCTGATGATAATGATTTATCTCTTATATATCTTTTGTTTACAAAAAATATCTGGTTTGCTCTATTTGATCTTGCTATTTCTGGTTTTCCTATAACACCATATATATGTATGCCTTCATACATATAATCTGTTTCTATTAGACCTCCTGCTACATCTTTTCCATAAATACTATATATTACTGTTTTTAAATCATTGTTTCCATTTGTTTGGATTATTGTTTTTCCTGTATTTATTAATTTAATTGCTATTTCAGGATGTACTAATGCTATTCTTGTTACTACATCTTCTATATATCCTGCTTCTGTATAATCTTTTTTTAAGAATTTATATCTTACTGGTGTATTGTAAAAAAGATTTGTTACAGTTATTGATGTTCCAACTGGTGATCCTGCTTCTGATTTTTCTAGTACATTTCCACCTTCTACTACTATTCTATATCCATTTTCTTGATTTGCTGTTTTTGATATCATTTCTACTTTTGCTATTGATGCTATACTTGCTAATGCTTCTCCTCTGAACCCCATTGACATTACTGTACTTAAATCATCTGCTGATCTTATTTTACTTGTTGCATGTCTTTCAAATGCTATTTCCATGTCATCTTCTGGTATTCCTTTTCCATTGTCTGTTATTCGTATATATGATATTCCTCCATTTTTTATTTCTATTGTTATATTAGTTGCTCCTGCATCTATTGAATTTTCTAGCATTTCTTTTATTACTGATGCTGGTCTTTCGATTACTTCTCCAGCTGCTATTTTGTTTATTGTTAAATCATCTAATAAAACTATATTCCCCATTTTTCTATCTAGTTTATGTTAGTTTTTTTCTAACATATCCTCCCTTCTTCTTTTGTGTTTTTATTTTATCATTTCTCAATTTCTTTATCAAGTATTTTGTAACACTTTTTTTATAAAACCATATTATATATTATCAAAAGAAAATCCTAGAGCTTCTACAAAAGCTTTAGCTTAAGAGTTTTTTTGTGAAAGGGGGGTTTTATATGCCAGAAAATAGAGGTTGTGGTGGATTCGGTTTCGGTGATGACTGCTGCTGGATAATCATCTTAATACTTTTAATCTGTTGTTGCTGTGGTGGTAACAGAGGAGGATGTTGCTAATCCTTTGACATATAAGAAGACCCCTTAGGGAGTCTTCTTTTTTTATATAAAAAATTTATATTTTTTTGTAAAAATATTGAGTTTTATCTTTTTTTATATTAGAATGATATTGAGGTGTTTAATATGAAAAAAAGTTTTGCATTAACAATATTTTTGTTAATAATTTTTATGGCAAGCAATGTTTTTGCTGCAACTGTTTCAATGAAAATCGTTGAAGACAATGTATGTACCATTAAATTAAATGATTCATCATCATTTGAGAAAAAAATCGTAGCTTCTGATTTGACAAATCATCAAGTAACTTTACAATTAAAAATTGATAATAATTCAGAAGTTATAATTCCAGAAGGAGAATTAATGCTTGTAATTGATAGTTCAACTAGTATGGATACTGTAGTTTCAGGAACTACAACTAGAAAAGACGTACTTTTGAATTCAGCTAATAAATTGGTTGAATCCCTACTAGAAGCAAATAGTACTTCTTTAAAAATAGGTGTTGTAACATTTTCAACAAGTAATGAAACTGACCCAGAGTCAGGATATGTTATTACAGGTACAGAAGCAGATGCACAAAAAGTTTGTGATTTTACAAATGATTTAACAACATTACAAAGTAAAATTTCAGCAATTGAAGGTGTTGGACAATATACAAATTTAGATGCTGGATTAAAACTAGCTAAAAAAAGTTTTACATCAGAAGATAATAATAAATATGTAATTGTTTTAACTGATGGTTTACCAAATTTAGCAGTTGGTTATAATGATTTAGTTTCTTATAAAGGTTTAACTGATGTAATTAATGAAACAAAATCTACATTAAATTCTTTATCAGGAATGAATGTTATAACTATGCTTACAGGTATTGATAATGAAGATGCAATTTTCAGACAAGAAGGAGAAAATTCATATACATATGGACAAGTAATTAAAGAAGTTTTTGGAACTGAAACTGCACCTACTGTAGGTAAATTCTATAATATTGGTGATGATGAAATTGAAGATACCATAACAAATGATATTTATCACGATTTATTACCAATTTCAAATTCACTAGAAGATATTACTGTTGTTGATTATTTTCCTCAATATATTGTAGATAATTTTGATATGACTTATGTTGATGGAATTGATGTTTCAAATGTTTCAGCAACTATAGATCCAGAAACAAATAGCATTACATGGACTTTAGAAAAATTAGAACCTGGACAAACTGCAACAATTCAATATAATTTAACTTTAAAAGAAGAATTTAATGAAGAAATTATTGATCAAATTTTAGATACTAATGAAAAGGTTGATATTAATTATAAAGATTTTGATGGTACTACAAAAACAGAAACTTCTGAGGTTACTCCAAAAATAAGATTAACAGCTGTACCAGTACCACCAGTAGATGATACTATATCACCTGATCCATTACCTGATGCAGGATTACATTTATTATTAATTGGTGGAGTTGCATTAATTGGATTAACAGTGTTCTTTGGATATAAAGCTAGAAAAATTAAATAAATTTAAGACTGACTTTCAAAAGTCAGTCTTTTTTATTTTATCTTTCATATATATTTATTATTGCCAAAATAATATTGGATATCCATTATTTATATTATTTGTATCTTCTTTCCATACATTTACTGTTTCACCATCTATTTCTATTTGATTTTGTATTACATCTATAACTTTTGGCATTTGTGATTCAAGCAATTCATATGTTTCTATATTACTTATATTAGATGGATTAGAACCTACTCCTTTACTTGATGTTCCTTTTAAAAAATATGCACTTTTTATACTTCCTTCTAATCCGGATGTTCTTCTACCAATCTGTCCTGCAATTGCACCCACCTCATAATCTCCTATAATTTTGCCTGAGTTATATACATTACTCAATTTTCCTGTTGAAAGATCTCCACATATTCCTCCACTATTATTACTTCCACTTTTTGCTTTATTTACTTCACCTAAATTATAACAAAATTCAATCACATCTTGTCCAGAGACGGAGCTCAAGCCACCAGAACTATGTCCTGAAATTCCGCCAATTGCTTGATTTCCTTTTATAATACCTAAATTGTAGCAATATTTTATATCACTTTTATCATCGCATGTCCCTACTATTCCGCCAACGAAATGATTTCCTATTACATTATTAGTATTGATACAATTTTGTACATTAGTATTACTTATATAACCTACTATTCCTCCAGTATAACTAGTTTTTCCTACTATTTCCACATTACTATATATATTTTGTATATTTCCATTATCTATATATGCACCTATAGAACCAACATATTCACCACCGCTTATTTTTCCAGTAACTCCTAGATTTTTCACAATTCCATCTTCTATCACCCCAAACAATCCGATCTTCTCTTCTGAATTTCGTTCTATATATAAATTTTCTAAGTTTTTCCCATTTCCTTCAAATATACCACTAAAATAGTAATAATTATAATCACTTCCAATTGGATTAAATCCTGTACCTGTTGTTAAAAATTCCTTTAACGGAATCCAGTACTATCTTCTTTTATTATTCTATTTGTTTTTTCAGATACTTTTGTATTAGGATTACAATATGAAGAATTTGAATTAAAATCTAATGTCCTTTCTAATTTTACATATTTGTCCCTATATTTATTTCCCTCGTTGACACTATTTGAAAAAACAACTAAATCTTCTATACTTTGAATTAAATACGGATTATCCTCTGTTCCATCTCCAATTATTTCCCATGGTGTTTCATCAGTAACTTCTCCCTCTCCTCTAATAGTGATTTCTTGTTCTGCTGATATTCCTGCTGCATCTGTTACTTTTACAATATACTTTCCAGAAGAAGTAACTTTAAAACTATAGTCTGATTGTTTTGCATTCTCTTCTACTGTTATCCAGTCATAACTATCTGATTTTTTATATTTAATATTACCTTTTCCAACATATTTAGAAAATTTAATATTTGTAACATTTATATTCCAACCATCTGAAACCTTTTGAAAATCTAATAAGAAAGATACATCTCCTCTATTTATATCACCACTAATTCTTTCTTTATCAGGGAATTGATATAAATTACGATACATAATTCCATCATTTTCAAAACCATATCTGCTTATTACATTTCTATCTTTTATACTCACAAGATATTCATCATCTAGTCCTGTTATTCCAAGACTTTCTAATGTTTCTTTATCAAAATATCTATAATCATCTGTATTATCAATATTAAGAGAATCAAAAATATTATTAATTTCTTCTATATCTAAATTTGTTAAATCTTTTCCAATAGCATTAACTTTATCCATATCTAAAGTTCCATCACTATTTTTACATTCTTCATATAGTTTATCTACATGTGCTTGCATTATTTCTAACTCTTGTTTAAATCTTGTCAATTTACTTGACTTTATGGTACTTAATCCTGTATAAGTTGCTATACTTGCTAATATTAATAACACTATTATAGTTATTGTTAAAGCAATAAGTGTTATACCTTTTTCTCCATTTGTACATCTCATATTTTTATCCTCCCTATTTTTCTCACTAATCATATTATATATTATTTTGTTATTATTTGCAATATTTTTTCTAACTAAAGGGGACGGTCCTGTTTGGAAGGGGACGGTCCTCTTTTGTGCACTTTTTATTTATAACTATAAAAAAAGTTTATATATTACTATGGAATAAAGCAAAGACCCCCGACGAAGACCCAGAATATGTTTTTGCTATGAAATAGTAATATATAAACTTTTTTAAATAAATATATATAATGCACAAAAGAGGACCGTCCCCTTCCAAACAGGACCGTCCCCTTTAGTGCATTTTTCTTTCTAATGAATCTAAATTATCTAATGCTTTTCCTGTGCCTAAAGCAACACAAGAAACTGCATCATTTGCAATCATAACATTAATACCTGTTTTTTCTTGAAGAAGCTTATCTAATCCTTCAACCAAGCAACCTCCACCTGTCATATAAATACCTCTATCACTAATATCTGCAGCAAGTTCTGGTGGCGTTTTTTCTAAGACTGAATGAACTGCATCTACAATCATCATTGCAGGTTCAATTAGAGCTTCCATCATCTCGCTTGAATATACAGTAATAGTTTTTGGTAAACCTGTAGCTAAATCTCTTCCTCTAATTTCCATATCAACATCTTGAATTTTAGGATATACACAGCCAATATTTATTTTAAGTTCTTCTGCTGTTCTTTCCCCTATCATAATATTGTGTTTCTTTTTAATATATTTAACTATAGCCTCATCAAATTTATCTCCTGCAATTTTTAAAGATGTACTTTCTACAGAACCGCCTAAAGATATAACTGCAATATCAGTAGTTCCTCCTCCAATATCAACAATCATATTTCCACATGGTTTTGCTATATCAATTCCTGCACCAATAGCTGCTGCAATTGGTTCTTCTATTAAAAATACTTTTCTTGACCCTGCTTGTGTTGCAGCATCTATTACTGCTTTTTTCTCTACTTCTGTTACTCTTGATGGAATGCATATCATTGTTCTTGGTGAAAATAATCCTTTTCCATTAACTTTATTTATAAAATACTTTAACATTTTTTCTGTTACAGTATAGTCAGAAATTACACCTTCTCTTAAAGGTCTTGTTGCAACTATATTTCCTGGTGTTCTACCTAGCATTCTCCTAGCCTCTTGTCCTACTGCTAAAACTTCTTTTGTATTATTATCTACTGCAACTACTGATGGCTCTCTTAATACTACACCTTTCCCTTTTACATAAGCAATTACAGTTGCTGTTCCTAAGTCTATTCCAATGTCTTGACCCAAATTAAACATTAATATCATTCCTTCCTAGTTAATAATCTCTCACTTCTTCAGATTCATTATAACAACACCTGAAATTATTAGAAGTGCTCCTCCTATTGTATAAACTGAAAATTGTTCTTTTAAGAAAATTATTGATGCAACTACTATACAAGCTTGTGCTATACCATTACATATTGGTGATATGTAACTTACATTGTCAAACATCATTATTATTCTAGTAAATAATAAGAAACTTGCTATATAACAAATAAATCCTAATGCACTTATCCAACTTATGCTAAATGCAAATTCTCCTGACCCCATTGTTATTTTTCCAGCATTTCCACCTTTTTTCATTAGTATTAGTCCTGCTGATGTTAATATTACATATATTACTATTAATAAAATTCTCATTATATTTTTTCTCCTTATATTCATTTTTATTCCTTTCTTGGTAAATTTGTATAACATTTTTTACAAATTATCTTTTTCTGTTTCTTTTATAATATAAATTGGTCTATTTTTTACTTCTAAATATGTTTTTGATAGATATTGTCCAATTATTCCAATTGAAAATAATTGAACTCCACTAACAAATACTATAATACATACTAATGATGGCCACCCTGCTGTAGGGTCTCCATTTACCAATGTACGTACAATAATAAATATTATTGCAACAAATGATAATAAGCAAAATAATATTCCTATTAATGATGATAATATTAATGGTGTAGTTGAAAATGCTGTTATACCTTCTATCGCATATTTAAACAATTTCCAAAATGACCATTTTGTTTCCCCTGCTACTCTTTCAACATTTTCATATTCTATCCATTTGGTATCAAATCCAACAAAACTAAACAATCCTTTTGAATATCTATTATATTCTTTTAATGATATTATTGCATCTACTACTTTTCTTTTCATTAGTCTATAATCTCTTGCTCCATCTACCATTTCGATTGAAGACATTTTATTTATTATCTTATAAAACATTCTTGCAAAAAAACTTCTAATTGGTGGCTCGCCTTTTCTTGTTACTCTTCTTGTTCCTACACAATCATAACCTTCATTTTTAATTGTATCATACATTTGTCTTAATAATGATGGTGGATCTTGTAAATCTGCATCCATAAGTGTTACATAATCACCTTCTGCTGATTCTAATCCTGCAAGCATTGCTGCTTCTTTACCAAAATTTCTTGAAAAAGATATATATCTTACTTTTGAATCTTTTTCTCTTAATTCTTTTATTTCTTTTAATGTATTATCTTTTGATCCATCATTTACAAATATATATTCAAAATCTGCAACACCATCAAAATCTTGTTTTCTAACTCTTTCCATTTCTTCATAAAATAGTGGTAATGCTTGTTCTTCATTATAGCATGATACTATTACTGAAATTTTTTCCATATGCTCCTCCTTATTTTGATACTAATATATTATTATCATAAAATTTAGAAGTTTTCATTAGTTCATTATTTACTCTATCTAAGCCATATTCTTCTATTAAAGTCTGTTTATCTGAAAACAAATTTGTTCCCAGTGCTAGCCTATCTCCTTCTATATGTGCACCTAAAGCACCTAAAGTCGTAGGATATAAATCCATTGTTGAATATAGCCTGTTGTCAGAATTTATTGGGTTAACTGCTGGGTTAATAATAAAGTTTAACACAGTTTTTTTATATTCATCACCTTCATCTTGTATAAAGAAGTTTGATTGCATAGTTAAATGATCTCCACTTATTACTATTGTTGTATTATCATAAAAATCTTGTTGTTTAATCCATTCTATAAATTCTCCTACATGTTTACTTGAACATGAAATTACATTTTCATATTGACTTCTCCACTTTTCTTCACAATCCTCACATAAATATCCATCTGCAAAATGTGTATCAGCTGTTAGCATAGTAAAATTGAATGGTTCTTCTTGTTCTGCTAAATATGTTATTTTTTCTTTAGCAAATTCAAATAATAATTTATCAGTATAACCCCACCATATTTTTTCTGTTACTCTATTTTCTTCCATTGCTGAAACAAAGTCCCATATTTCATAATTTCCATGTTGAGTAAATAAATTTCTTCTTCCTCCAAATGTTGCATCAGAACCTAATAATAAGAAATTGTGATATCCATTATCTTCTAGTATTTCTCCAATACTATAAGCTCCTTCTAAAAACGTGCTATATTCTCCTAATGAATTATCATCTATACTCAATTTTAAAGGAATTCCTGCTGATTGTGCAGTCATAGCTCCTACTGTCCATGTTGTACCATATAATGTATATGCTCCATTTAATCTATCAGGTGTTGAAAAACTTGTATTTTCTTTGGCCAGCTGTGTTATTTCTGGTATAAAATCTTTTTCCGCAAGTCCTCCATCTTCTCTAGAATAATATGTTGATTCCATAGATTCTAAATAAATATATATTAAATTTCTTTTTTGCTCTGGAAACTCTATATTAGTTTCTTTTGGATTTATATATTCTTCTGCTATAAATGTAGAATCATTCATTTGGTTTGCTATATAATCTTTTATATCTGTTGCTTGTATTATATCACTTATACTTACTACAAATATTGCCACTGATATACAGCAACTTAATAATATTGTTCTTTTTCCTGATGCATGATATTTATCTTCTAATATCCTTAAATCTTTAACTATAGGATATATTAATATAAAAGATATTATTATTGTTGGTATAATTATTCTTAATGTACAATCTTTAAAAAATTGGAATATTAAATCTGTATTTGTACCTTCCATTGGCACTTTTAAATGAAATATTATTTCATCCATTGATAAATTTCCAAATGTATCATATAACCATTGTATTCCTACTGTTGCCGTGAACCCTAATAATATAGAGATTATTATTAGAGTACACATTATCTTTTTTTTCATTTTTTGCTCCTTATTTTGCGTTTTCTATATATCTCCAAGAGTCTTTACACATATCTTTTAGTGTTTTTGTTGCTTCCCATCCTAACTCTTTTTTAGCTTTTGTTGGATTTGAATAACATGTTGCTATGTCCCCAGGTCTACGTTCTACTATTTTGTAATTTACTTTTTTTCCTGTCGCTTCTTCAAATGCTTTTACCATATCTAATACACTATATCCTACACCTGTTCCTAAATTATAGATATATATACCTGTTTCTTCTTTTTCTAGTTTTTCTAATGCTTTTATATGTCCTTTTGCTAAATCTACTACATGTATATAATCTCTTACTCCTGTTCCATCATGTGTATCATAATCATTTCCAAATACTGATAGTTGCTCTAATTGTCCTGATGCTACTCTTACTATATATGGCATTAAATTATTTGGTATTCCTTGTGGTTCTTCTCCAATTAGGCCACTTTCATGTGCTCCAACAGGATTGAAATATCTTAAAATTGCTATATCCCAAGTATTATCTGATTTATATAAATCTTGTAATATTTGTTCTATAAATAATTTTGTTGTTCCATATGGATTTGTTGTTCCTCCTGTTTTGCAATCTTCTGTTATTGGTATTCTTTCAGGCTCTCCATATACTGTTGCTGATGAACTAAATATAAATTTCTTTACATTATATTTTTTCATTGTTTCTAATAATACTACCGCTCCTGAAATATTATTTTCATAATATTCTAAAGGCTTTTGTACTGATTCACCTACAGCTTTATATCCTGCAAAATTTAAAACTGCTTCTATTTTATTTTCTTCAAATACTTTTTCTAATGCTTTTCTATCTAAATAATCTATTTCATAAAATCTAAAATCTTTTTTTGTTATTTCTCTTATTTTGTCTAATACTTCTTTTTTACTATTTGAAAAATTGTCTATAATTACAACTTCTCTTCCTGAATTTAATAATTCTATGACTGTATGGCTTCCTATATATCCAGCTCCACCTGTTACTAATATTGCCATTTTTATACCTCCTAAAATTTTATATCTATTTTTAATTTGTCTACAGTAAATCTATATATATGTATAAACCACATTGGTTTTCCCATTTTATAGATTTTTGATATTCCCCATAGACCAACATGTTTAAATCCTTTTTTTAATGAATGTTTTAATGTTAAAAATGGATTTTTTCTCCATGTACTGAAATTTTTATCTAGATATTCTAATGTCTCTTTAGTCATTTTTTGAATATTTATCCTTTTGTCATATGAAGCTCTGTACATTACTGATATTCCTAAGTGTATAAATGCCATCAAATCTAATATGTATTTCATTTCTTCATATTTTCCGCTTTTTATGTATAAGTCTTTTACTTCAAGTAAATATTTTTTTAGATTATCTACATCTTGTTTATTAACTGTATGTATTTGTGAATCATATCTTAAATAATAATGATATAACACTTCTGGTGTAAATGCTATTTTTTGTATTTTGGTAAAACAACTTGCTAAAAACATCGTGTCATTAAATCCTCTAAAAGGTAAAAATCTCAAATCTTTAATTTTTTCTCTTTTATAAATTTTGTTCCATGGTGCAGGATTTATAAATACCATAAAATCATCTTTAGGTGTTATCTCTTTACATGTATAACCAAATCCTGTCATATCTGTTGCTACTACTTTTCCTGTTTTTAAGTCTATTCTTTCAAATGCACATACCGCAATATCTGCATCATTTTCTTTTGCTGCTTTATATAATTTTTCTGCCCATGTTGTTTCTACATAGTCATCAGTATCTACAAATGTTACATATTCTCCTGTTGCTCTTTCTAGTCCAAAGTTTCTTGTTGTAAATTCTCCTCCATTTTCTTTATGATATGTTTTTATTTTGTCTGGATATCTTTTTTTGTAATCTTCTATTATCTGTGGTGCAGAATCTGTTGAACCATCATCTACACATAATATTTCAATATCTTCTAAAGTCTGATTTACTAATGCATCTAAACATCTTGGCAAATATTTTTCTAAATTATATACTAAAGCAACTATTGATAATTTATACTTTTTCATTTTTTTCTCCATTTTCTAATTTTTCAACTCTGTTTTTCAATAAAGATATTTCTTGTACTAATGATATATTTCTCTTTGATTCTTTTGATAATTTTACAGTTAAGTCAAATATTAATAAAAATGCTATAAATATTGTTACACAGAACATCATATTTGATGGCACTGAAAATCCTAATATTTTTGATATTTTTGATATTAAATCTGGTATTATTAATGCTATTATTAATCCAAATCCTGATAATATCCAAAATATTGAAAATGATATTTGCATTTTTCCTTTTTTTATTGCTCTAAATATTAATATTAAATATATTGCTGATATTACTATTAATGCTACTGTTAATTCTAATGGCATTTTTATTTCACCTTCTTTTTATTTAAACTATCTATTAATATTGCAAGTGATACTTTGAACATATAGTACATACTATTTAAGATTTTTATTGATGATGTTCCACCTTGTCTTTCATTCATACTTACACTTACTTCTTCTATTTTGTATCTTTCATTTAAAACATTTACTATTGATTCAGGTTCAGGATAATCTACAGGGTATTCTTTACTAAACAATTCTATTATTTTTCTGTCTATTGCTCTAAATCCTGATGTTGGATCTGTTATCTTTTTTCTATAACACATTCTGATTATCATTGAAATTATATTTTTTCCTAATCTTCTCATGAAAGTTGATTGAAATTCACTTGAAGTTTTATCTAAATATCTACTTCCTATGCACATATTAGCTTGTCCATTTATTATTGGTTCACAAATTTGTGGAAGATAATTTATATCATGTTGTCCATCTCCGTCAAATTGAATTGCTATATCATAACCATTTTCATATGCATATTTATATCCAGTTTGAACTGCTCCACCTATTCCTAGATTTTCTACTAAATTTATATGTTTTATATTATTGTCTTTTAATATTTGTAATGTATTATCTTTTGAGCCATCATTTATTACTATATAATCAATTTCTTCACTATATTCTTTTATTGTTGTGACTGTGTTTAATATATTTTCTTCTTCATTATATGCGGGTATTATTAGTAAAACTTTCAACTGAATTTTCTCCTCTCTTTTTCGAATTAAATCCTTATGTATTTTATCATTAAAGTCAAATATTTTCAAGACTTTTAGCTAAAAAAGAGACATATATCATGCCTCTTTTAATTTCTAAAAATATTTTTTATAACTTATATTTCTGTCAACATCTCCACTTATTCCTGGAACACTTCCTGTGCTTGTATATTGCCATATTTCATGTCTTCCTTGATAATCTGTTGGATTATTTATAGGATCATCTGTATTTGTATAATGTGCTACCCATACTTCATATTGTTCTAATTCACTCATTATCAAATTATTTTCTAACCAACTTTTATTTGAATAAACCATTGGTGTGAAACCAGCTTGTTTAATTCTTTCGCAAAATGCTTTTACAACTGTTGTTCTTTGTTCTTTTGTCATACTATCTGCTCTTCCACCTGATGCTTCTGTATCTATTACAATTGGTAATGATAAACTATTTGCAAATCCATTATCTTGTATCATTCTTAATGTAGCTTCTGCTTCTTGAATAGCTTCTTCTACAGTTATTGCTTGTGAATAATAATATACTCCAACTTTAATTCCATTTGCAATTGCACCTCTCATATTTTCCACAAAATATGGATCTTCTACCATATTTCCTGCTTCTCCATATCCTCTATTTCCTGCTCTAATTATTGCAAATTGAATTCCTGATTTTTTTACTTGTTCCCAATCTATTTTTCCGTTATGCTTTGATACATCTATACCTAAGTCGTATTTGTTATATATAACTACTCTTCTTGTTTCTGTATGCATTATTTTTCCTTCTCTTGAAACTATTTCTACTTTTAATTCATATATTCCATCTTCATATTTAGAAATATCTATTTCAGCTTCAAATCCAGGTGTTGGATTTGTTTCTGCATCTCCATATCCAAATACTCCATCTATTACATCTTGTCTTTCTTTTCTAGTTAGTCCTATAATTTCTTGTTCTTGATTGTTTATATAAATTTTTATTTGAGCTTCTGAATCTGTTGACATTAACCATCCGCCTATTAACATTGTTGCTTTTGATTGTGTCATATCTTTAGGCACTTCTGTATTTGCTTCTGCTATATATTTATTTATTACAAAACTTGTTGAACTTGTTGCTACAGTTTGTCCATTTGGAGTAAGAATTTTAATTGTTGCTATATGTGCTCCATCAGTTATTTCTTCTATATTTAGTGGTATTGAAAATCCTGGTGTTGGATTTTTCTCTATTCCTCCATATTCTTCTCCCATAGAATCTATTACATCATTTCTAACTAGTCTTTCTATAGATATATTTTGCATTTCTTTATTATCTATATATAATTTTATATCTATACTTTCCTCTTCTGTCATTACCCATCCATCTACTCTAAAGTTGTCTTTTAATGTAATTTCACTTCCTTGTTGTGGTGTTTCTATATGTGTTTCTGTTTTATATTTTTTATATGTAATGTTTTTAGTTTCTCTTGATATAACTTCTCCTATATTTGATAATATTCTCAATTCTATTTCATGTTTTCCACCTGATATTTCACTTAAATCTACTGTTATTGAAAATCCTGGTGTTGGGTTATTTTCTATTCCTCCATATCCTTGTACAGCACTTATTACGTCATTTCTTATTAGTCTTTGTATCTGAATATTTTCTTGTTTTACTCCATCAATTAATATTTCTATTTGTGCATTTTTTGCATCTGTCATTAACCATCCATCTACTCTAAAATCTTCATATGGTCCAATTTCTTGTCCTTCTGATGGAGTTTCTATATATGTTCTTGTTTTATAAGCTTCTATATTTATTGATACTGTTTCTGTAGCTATTGCAACTCCTTCTGGTGAAATCACTTCCATTTTGAAGGTATGTTTTCCTTCTGACATATTTGATAATTGTATAATCCCTTCAAATCCTGGTGTTGGGTTTGTTGTTGAATCTCCATATCCTGTTATTGCACTAACTACATCATTTCTTTCTTTTCTTATTAAATTTTTGATTTCTTGTTTTTGTTCATCAATATATGCATTTATTGTTACATTTTTGTCTGTTGCCATTACCCATCCACCTATTTCAAATTCAGGTTTTACTGTTTTATTACTATATGGGTTTTCTAAATACATTTTTGCTTTATATTTTTCTATTTTTATTGTTCTTGTGTTTTCTGCTATTACTATTCCTTCTCTTGATATTACTTTTACACTTAAATCATGGTTTCCATCTTTTATATTTTCTAAGTTTATTTTTAATGAATATCCTGGTGTTGGATTTTGTGTTTTATTTCCATATCCTGTTATTGATGATATTACATCTTTTCTTTCTGTTCTTTTAGTTTCAATTATTGGTTGTTCTTGTCCATCTATATAGATTTTTAATTGTGATTCTATGTCATCAGTCATCACCCAACCATCTACATTTAATTCTGCTCCAACTGTTTTTCTTATTCCTTCTGCAGGTGTTTCTATATATGTTTTTGCTTTATATCTTTCTACATTAAATTCTCTAATATCTGTTGTTAAGATTTCTCCATCTCGTGATATAATATTTACTTTTAATTCATGTTTTCCTGCTGTCTGTTCTGATATATCTACTTTTAATTTATATCCCGGTGTTGGATTCTTTTCTATTCCTCCATATCCAGGTATTGCATCTAGTACATCTTGTCTTGCTTCTCTTGTTATTTCTTTTATTTCTTGCTTTTGATTGTCTATTAACACTTCTATCTGTGCTTGCTCATCATCTGATAAATACCATCCACTTATTTCTAATATTCCTTTTACTGATGGTATTTGTCCTTCAGCAGGCTTGTCTACATATGTTCTTGCAGTATAACTTTCACTGTTAACATTTGTTTCTGCTTCTATTGCTAGTGAATTAACACTCAATAATAATATACATGCTATTATTATTGAAATTATTATTTTTTCATTTTTCATTTTTATTCCTCCTCATTTTTTCACTTTTTTATTATAACATATGTAATTTTCTAATTCTAGTTTTTTTAAATTTATTCACAAAAAAAACATAAACCTACCATTTATGTTTTTCTTTATCTTTTAATTCTTCATATATTTTTGAATATCTTTCATATCTTTCTTTAGATATTTTATTCTCCTCAATAGCTTTTTTAATTCCACAATTTTTTTCTTTTATATGTGTGCAACCAACAAATTCACAATGAGGAATTTCATCTTTGAATTCTCTAAAATTTTTATCTAATTCATTACTTTCAATTTCAGAAACTTCAAAACTTGAGAACCCTGGAGTATCTGCTATAAAAGTATTTTCACATAATTCATATAATTTTGTATCAGTTGTAGTGTTTTTACCTTTTTTATTCTTTTTGCTTACTTCTCCTTCTTGAGTTCTATCTTCTTCAAATAAAGCATTAATTATACTTGATTTTCCAACTCCAGAATTTCCTGAAAATACGCTTATTTTATTTTCTAATTTCTTTTTCAATTCTTCTATTCCAATGTTTTGTTTAGCACTTGTTACAATAACCTTATATCCTATTTTAGTATATAATTCTTGTATTGTTTTATATGTTTCTTCTAAATCTATTTTATTTATTACTATCACCGGCTCTATTTTTAAGTTTTCTACATATACTAATTGCTTATCTAACATTAACAAATCTGGTTTTGGATTTTTAGTTGATATTATAAATACAATCTGGTCTATATTTGAAATTCTAGGTCTTTTTATTTCATTTTTTCTAGGTAAAATTTTTTCTATTACAGCTTCAGCCTTTTCTTCATCAGTTATCTGTATTTCTACTTTGTCTCCTACCATTGGCACTATTTCTTCATTTTTAAATTTTCCTCTTGCAAATGAATTATATGTTTTTTGATTTGTTTTTATCTTATATGTATTTGATATATTTCCTATTATAATACCTTCCATATTACTCCTTTATTCAAATTTAATCTATAATTAGTTTAACATTTTTTACTCATTTTGTAAATTGTTTTCACAAAAATAACCCTAGTAAAACTAGGGCTTTTTTAATCTTCTATTTCTACATATTTCTTTTCTGGTAATTTTTTACTTTCTTCTATTTTTGGTATTTCTAGTGTTAAGATTCCTTTTTTGAATGATGCTTTAACATCTTCGCTCTTTACGTCTTCTCCTACATAGAAGCTTCTTGAACATGCTCCCATGTATCTTTCTCTTCTTACATATTTTCCTTCTTCTTTTTCTTCATTGTTTGAGTTTACTTCTGCTTGAACTGTTAAATATCCGTCTTCTACTTCTATTTTGATGTTTTCTTTTTCGTATCCAGGTAAATCAATATCAATTACGTATTTGTCACCTTTCTCTCTAATGTCTGTTTTCATTATTTTGTTTTCATGTTCTGTGAAAAATGGATTGTTGAACATCTCATCAAATAAATTAAATTCATTTCTTCTTGGTATTAGCATCATATAAACCACTCCTTTTCTTTTATGCACCTTTTAGGTTTTGTGCATTATTATTTTTACCTTTTACATTTTTATTATACTACTCTTTTTAGCAATGTCAATATTAGAGTGCTAAAATTCACAAACTTTTCACATTTCTTTTGAATATATTAAAAAACCTATACATTCAGTATATGTATAGGTTTAAATTTTTATTTATCAATTGTCATACTTGCAGTTTCATCTAAGTTCATTTGATATGAGTTTGTAATGCCATCAATAGTTACTGTTATAGTAACTGTTCCTTGTCCTGTAAAGGTAATTCTCTTAGCTGTTTCGTTTTCTTTTACAGTTTCATTATTTCTTGTTTTCTGTTCTCCATTAACCGTTACTTTGAAACTTACATCTTTTGGTGTATTTTCTTTTTCAATTTCATTGCCCTCATCATCTTTTTCTATTATTTTGTCTTTATATCCTGTTATTGCCTTTACATTTATTATTATTGTTCCTTCTTTAGTCTCAACTAATTTATTTACTGTAATTGTTATTGTTGTTCCTTCATCTACAGTTGTTCCTGAAGCAATACTTTGTTTTAGAACAACTCCATTTCCTCTAGTTTTATCTTCATCATATTCAACATTTACTACTAAACCAGCTGATTCTAATGTTTGTTTTGCTGTTGCTTCATCTTTATATAATACTGATGTTACTACTACTTGTTTTATTCCTGTTCCAATACTTATATAAACTTTGACAGTATCACCTGCGTTAATTGTTTCTCCTTCTTCTATTTCTTGTTTTATGATTACTCCTGCTTCAACAGTCTTACTTGTTTCATTAATAAATTCTAATTTTATTTTTGCTTCTTCTGCAGCATCTTCTGCTTCTTCTTTTGTTAAGCCTTTTAGTTTAGGTACTGTTGTAGTTTCAGTTCCTAGACTTACAACTACTTTTATTTCTCTATTTTCTCTTATTTTTCTGTTTTCTACATATGGTGGATCTTGTGATATTATTCTACCAGCTTCATATTCTGTACTATATTCTTGTTTTTCTTCTACATATTTTATTTTATTTTGTTCTAATATCTGTTTTGCTTCATCAACAGTCTTTCCTACTAAATCAGGAATTTGAACTTCTTTTGGTCTTGTAGCATTAGATATTAATACTGTTGCACTTAAAGCTATTACAAATAGTAATATTAATCCTACTATTGAAGATAACACTTTATGTTCTTTTATAAATTTTATAAATTTATTTTCTTTTTTCTTTGTTTTTGTCTGTGTTGCTTTTGGCCCTCTATCTTCGTCCATTCCTAGTGTTGCCATTCTTTGTGTTGGAAAATCTTCTGTATATTCATTATTATCAACAAAATTTCCTGATGGTTCTTTTAGAGCTCTTTTTAAATCAAGTAACATTGCAGTTGCATTTTGATATCTCAAATTTGTGTCTTTTTTTAATGCTTTCATTATAATATCATTTACTGCTGTTGGAATATTTGGATTTACATCTTTAGGTGCTATTGGTTCTTCTTGCATATGTTTTAATGCAACTGATACTGGTGTATCTGCATCAAATGGAACTTTTCCTGTAAGCATTTCATACATTACTACACCAAGTGAATATAAATCTGATTTTTCATCTGTAAATCCACCTCTTGCATGTTCTGGTGAAAAATAATGTACTGAACCTATTGTTGTTCCAAATGCTGTTATTGTTGAATTTGATACAGCTTTTGCTATTCCAAAATCTGTTACTTTCGCAACTCCATCTTCTGTAATTATTATATTATGTGGTTTTATATCTCGATGTATTATATGATTTTTGTGAGCTATCTCCAGTGCTGATGCTATTTGTATTGCGATATTAACTGACCATTTCCATGGTAATGGCCCCTTTTCTTCTACTATTATTTCTTTTAATGTTTTTCCTTTTATTAATTCCATAACTATATAATGTAGATTTCCATCAACACCTACATCATATACTGATACTATATTTGGATGTGTTATACTTGCAGCTGATTGTGCTTCTACTTCAAATCTTTTTACAAATTCTTCATCAGTTGTGAATTCATCTCTAAGTATTTTTATAGCTACATATCTGTTTAATACATGACATTTAGCTTTATATACTGTTGCCATTCCTCCACTACCTATTTTTTCGATTATTTCATATCTGTTTCCTAATAATCTACCTTTTAAATCCATTTTTCTCTCTCCTTATAGGTTATATGTTTTTAATTACTACAACTGTTATATTATCTAACCCACCATTTTCATTTGCTAATTCAACAAGTTTGATAGGTGCTTTTTCTATGTTTCCTTTTGCAATTTTAAAAATATCTTCTTGTTTTACCATATTTGTCAACCCATCTGATGTCATAAGTAAAATATCATCTCTTAAAAATCCTTTTACAGAAACATCAGGTTCAACAAATGCATTGCATCCAAGTGCTTTCATTAACATGTTTTTCTTTGGATGATGTTCCGCTTCTTCTTTAGTTATTGTTCCATCTTTTACTAGTTTTTGAACATAACTGTGGTCTTGAGTTAATTTACGTATAAAGTCTTTTCTTATTCTATAAATCCTACTGTCTCCTACATGACCAATATATGCCTTATTATTATATATTAAACAAACCTCTAAAGTAGTACCCATTCCTTCAAGTTCTTTATCTTCTTTTGATTTTTCATATACTACCATGTTTGCATATTCCATACTACTTGCTACTAATTGGATTAAACTTTGTCTGTCTTTTGGAGTTTCTTTAAAGTTGTTTTCTATATAGCTTTTTGCACATTTTATTGCTAAGCTACTTGCTATTTCTCCACCTTTATAGCCTCCCATACCGTCTGCTAATAAATATAGTTTGACTTCACTTAACGAATCGGATATATAATATGAATCTTGGTTCATATCTCTAACCTTACCTACATCCGATTTTGCATAAGCTATTATCATTATTTCACCTCGTATCTTTCTTTTTATTGATGTTATATCATACTTTATATATTTTTTCAAGAATTTTTATTATTATTTAAATTTTTTCTTCTTAATTGTCCACATGCTGCATCTATATCTGAACCTAATTCTCTTCTTATTGTTGCAACAATTCCATGTTCATTTAGATAATCTCTAAATTTAATTATATTTTCATTTGAACTTTTTGTATATATACCATTTTCTATTTTATTTATTGGTATTAAATTTACATGACATATCATACCTTTTAATAATTTAATTAATCTTTTAGCATCTTCTAAGTTGTCATTATTGTCCTTTGCTAAAGCATATTCAAAAGATATTCTTCTATTCGTTTTTTCTATATAATCTTTACAAGCTTGAATAAGTTGTTCTATTGGAAATGCATTATTTACAGGCATCATTTCACTTCTTTTTTCATTTGTTGTAGCATGTAAAGAAATTGATAATGTACATTGTATGTTTTCTTCAGCTAATCTATATATACCTGGAACTAGTCCACTTGTTGAGATACTTATATGTCTTGCTCCTATATTTATTCCTTTTGGATTATTTATTATTCTTATTGCATTTACAACATTATTATAATTATTTAAAGGCTCTCCTATTCCCATAAATACAACATTTGATATTCGTATTCCATTATCTCTTTCTACTGCAAGTATTTGTTCAACAATTTCTCCTGATGTTAAATTTCTTACAAATTGTATTCCTGTTGATGCACAAAATTTACATCCCATTTTACATCCTATTTGTGATGATACACATAAACTATATCCATGATGATAACTCATTAATACTGTTTCTATAGCATTTCCATCTAATACATCAAATAAATATTTTTTTGTTCCATCTGATGATTCCTGTTTTTTTATTATATTAAAATTACACATTGTGTATTCTTTTTTTAATTTTTCTCTTAGTTCTAATGATAAATTTGTCATCTCATCAAAACTAGTAACTTTTGCGTCATATATCCATTTAAATACTTGTTCTGCTCTAAATGGCTTTTCTCCGATTTCTACAAATTCTTGTTTTAATGCTTCTAAATCATAGTCTTTTATATTTTTCATTTTTTTCTCCTAATTATCCAATCTTCTTCACATTTAATTGGAAGTAATATTTTTACTTTTTGATCTTTTACTCCTGGATTTACAAATTCAATTTCTTCATCAGTTTCATAATCCCATAATTTTTCTATTTTGAATTCTACTGGTTCTAATTGACGTGGAACTAATATTTCCATTGTATCTCCAACTGTTAATCTATTACGTATGTCTACAATTGTTTTTTCTCCATCAAATCCAACTACTTTTCCACCAAATTGATATTTTTCATTATATTGATGTCCATCATATTCTTGAATATCTTTATTTTTTCTATCATTAAAATAGAATGTTGTTAGTTCTCTTGTTTTTATTTTTTCTATTTCTTTCATATATTTTTCTGCATCATAATTTTTAGGGTCTTTTTTGTAATCATCTATTGCATTTCTATATACATTTACAATACTTGCTACATAATATTCTGTTTTTAATCTTCCTTCTATTTTTAAACTGTCTACACCCATATCAATTATTTCTGGTAATTCTTTTATTAAACATAAATCTTTTGATGAAAATATGCTTGTTCCATATTCATTTGTTTCTATTGGCATAAATTGTCCTGGATTATTTTTTTCTTCAGCATATAGATTATATGACCATCTACAACTTTGTGCACAATCTCCTAAGTTTGCACTTCTACATGATAAGAAATCACTTAAAAAACATCTACCCGAAAATGCAAAACATATTGCACCATGTATAAATATTTCTATTTCCATGTCTTCTGGTTTGTTTTCCATTATGTATCTTAATTGCTCTTTATTCATTTCTCTTGCCATTATCATTCTTTTAGCACCATTTTTACGCCAGAAGTTACAATCATGTAGGCTTACTATATTCGCTTGTGTACTTACATTTATTGGCACACTTGGTGCATATTGTTTTAATACTTCTATTACTCCTCCATCTGCTGCTATTATTCCATCTGGCTTTAATTCTTCTAGTTTTTTTGCCATTTCTATTATTTCTTCATATTTTTCATCCCATGCAAATATGTTTAATGTTACATATATTTTTTTACCTATACTATGTGCATATTTTATTGTTTTTACTAAGTCATCATCTTTCATGTCTGCTCTTGTTCTTAATGATAATGATGATGTTCCACAATATACTGCATCTGCTCCATATAAATATGCTATTTTTGCTTTTTCATATGACCCTGCTGGGGCTAATAATTCTACTTCTTTCATTTTACTTTCCTCTTTTTCTTTTTTTATCAAACAATATTATACCTACTTTTTTGGTTTATGTCAATCAAAATCTTGCACTATGTTTACTTTTTGCCAATTTTTTGGTATAATATAATATATGAAGTTGTGCACATTGTCAATTGAAAATTGAAAGGAGATATTATATGACAGAAAAAGAAAAAATTTTAGGTAATGTATTTCGGGAAGCTTTATACACCAGTAATAGCGTTCCTGAAATGATGGAAGGCTTTAGTAACAATATCTTGCAAAATTTTACTAGCGAAGATTTCTTGTTATTACAAATGGCTTCACAGCTACATGAATCTGCTCAAATCCGGAAAATAGCTCATGAATACATGAAATTAATGTCTTCTATGAGTTCCGAATGTTTCAGGTTAATTGCCAGCAAACATCCTACTTTACGCTTCTGCACCTCGCAAAGGTTTAAAAGCTCGGTAAGCGAAATTTATAAGAGATATGAGCGAGTACAAGACGGGCTGTCTCCTGAAATCAAGGATTTGCCTGCAGTACGAATCATCCTGCTAGAACCAGAAACTCAGGAAACCCTTCGGCTAGAGTATGTGATTGCTCTAGAAATTATGGAGAATTTTTCAGCTTTAAATGCTGATTCCAATTTTCCTTTGGCTGTTAACTTATCAATTCCTGATAAGTCAGTCAGCAAAAGTTCGTTTAATCCGGATAAACACCCTGATGTTCTACTTCCGGATGAATCCTTAATCATTTCTGGGCTAGACAAGCTAGGAAAAGATTACATTCGATTTCCAAAAGATTTTGGCTATCAATCTTTTCATATCTCTTTTGAGCTTGTTAGTAAGTCTAATTTACGTATCTTTGCTGAGGTCCAAATAAGAACTATCACTCAGCATCAATATGCAGAATTCGGACCAGCAAGTCATGTAGAATATAAGAACAAAAGGAATGAAAAGATGTCCGAAATATTCTATTTTGACAAAGAGAAAGTCCACATTAATGGGTATTATCCTAATCTAATTTCAGAATTAGATTATTCTGGATTTTCAAAACCTATATTTGTTACAGAAAGATCAAAAACCTTTTAACTTGCAAATTGGCTCATCTGTCAAATGCAAGTAATTGACAAAAAAGTTCCTAGGTCATTTCCCAGGAACTTTTCATTATTTATAAATAATTTTATTATCATTTCTCTTCTATTTTACTTATTGCTAATCCATCTCCAACTTCTAATATCTCTGTTTGTATATTAGGATTTTCTGTAACTTCTTTTATATATTCACGTAAATTTCTTACTGCTGTACGTTGTTTATGTTTATTATAATCACTCATTACATAGCCTTTATATAAAATATTATCAGCTAAAATAACTCCATTTTTATTTATCATTCTTAATGCTTGTTCCAAGAAAAAAGGATATTTTCCTTTTGCAGCATCAATAAATACTACATCATATTTTTCATTTAAAGTAGGTAAAATTTCAACGGCATCTCCTTCATATATATTTATCTTATCTTCTACTCCTACATTTTTTATATTTATTTTAGCTTCAGCTATACGTTCTTCATCTCTTTCTATTGTATCTATTTTTCCGCCCTCTTGTAGATATTCTGAAAAGCACATTGCAGAATATCCAACTGCAGTTCCTATTTCAAGTATTCTTTTAGGTTTTATTTCTTTTAATATTTTATCTACAACTTCTAATGTGTCATCCATTATTATTGGAATATGTTCATCTAAAGCTTTTTGTTTTATTTTTTCTAATTCTTCTATATTCATAATTACTTCCTTTTCTTATTTTATTCAAGGCAAGTGGTATGTGCCACTCGCCTTCTTTCGGGACTACAAAATTTTAATCACAGGTACAGCCATCATCGTCATCATCATACTCTGAATCATAGGATCTGTCCATTTCCTTTAGAAAAGTCCGATAAAGTTCTTCTAACGTAGGCTCTTTTTTTTCCTTTTCATTTTGCATATTCTTTCCCCTTTCAAATTTTTTGCTATATCATAATTCTACAAAATTCGAGTTAATATGTCAATACTATCTTAATGAATCTACGCCTTGTTCCTCTGATTCAGGTTTTTTAGGTGTGTTTTTATCCTTATCTTGTACTTTTTTATCTTCGCTTAATATTTTTTGCATTTTGGCAATTCCTCTTTGTTCTTCTATTGTTAAATCTGCTATACATGTATATTTTTTTAACTCATTATAAGCTTTTTCCTTATCATATAAAATTTCATATAATTTTGTTATTAAAAATATTGACTTTGCTCTATCTTTGAATTTTTCTAATTGCTTAACTATTTCTGGTAAATCTTCTTTTTCTATTTCTCCTTTACCTAACTTTTCTATAACATATTTAGAATATTCTCTTTGTTCTCTTGCCTCATCTTTTTTCTTTCTATCCAAATATTGTTCTATCATATTCTCTTCTTCAATTTCTTTTCTTGTTTGTGCTATTTCATTTAAAATGTTATTATATTCTTCTGGTGTAATTGAAAATTCATCATCTATAAAACTTTCTAATCCATTAATCTTATCTTGTTTATTATCTGTGATTTTTGATTTTATATCTAATAACACTATTAAACTTTCAACATAGTTCGGATATTTTTTTGCTTCTTGTATCAATTGCTCTATTTCTTTTCTTCCTATATTTCCATAAATAAAATCTCTTCTAACTTGCTCTATAAATTCTTTTCTTGTCTCTTCTGTATAATTTTCTTTTAATCCTTGTTTCAACTGTTCTTTTTCTTTTCGTTTCTCTATTAAATGCTTAACTTTTTCTAGTCGTTGTTGTACATTTATTTGTGTTCCCTCTGGTGAATTAGATAATATTTCCTCTAAATATTCTCTTTCTTTTTCTAAATTTCCGTTTTCCCTTTCGATTTTTGATAAAAACCAAAGTGCTATTTCATCTTTATCATAAACACTTAAAAGCTCATTTGCAGTTTGTTCTGCTTCTTCTCTTTCTCCTATTATAAATAATGCTTTAACTAATTTTTCTTTTGCTGTTATTTCTCCAGGGTTTTCTGCTAATATTTCACTTGCAATTTCTTTTACTTTTTTATAAGTACTTACATATGTTTTTTGTAAAGTATTATTTTGATTAAAATTTTTTCCTTTTATTACATTTTCACTTTGACGTTCTTCTGTTATCTTTTTTACGCTTCTTTCTAATGTTGCAATCTCTCTATACATTCTTTCTATAGGAGTTAATCCTCTGAAATTCTTGTTATTTTTTTTATTTTCTATACGTTCTTTTTTCTTTTTTAGTGCCTGATTATAAGGTTCATTTTCTAATATTTTATCTATATATTCTATTGCTTGATTATAATTTCCTGATTTTTCTTCTATTATAGATAATCCGTTTAAAACATCTCTTGACTGTGTTTTATCTAATAATCCATATGCAATGTTTTTAGCCCCTTCTATATCATTTAAACCAATATATACATACATTAATTTAGTCTGCATTTCTAAATCATCTGGTAATATTTCTAATACACCTTCTAGACGCTCTTTTAAAGTTAGTAATAATTTTCTTCTTTTGTCTATATCTTTTTCCTCTCTTTGTTCTTTATCTAACTTAAATATTATTGATTTATAACTTTTTACATCCATGTTTTTCTCCTTTTGTCTAATTATATACTATTAAATATAATTAATCAAGAACGTTTTTATCAACTAAAAAGAGCCATTCTCAGGCTCTTTTTAGTTCAATTTTCTGCAAAAACTACACAATAAGTATACTTTTGGCATTTGTGGCAATCCCCCTCACACATTGGACAGGTTGCTCTTGATTCACATGCCATACAGTCAATATGTTGACAGTATATAAATGGACATGTTTCTCTTTCACAAGATTCGCAACCTATAGGGTTACATCTGCACTCCCGTTGATGTCTATTAGAGGTCTCTTTCATAAGCATATCCTCCTTAAATTTTATGTCAATATTATACACTCATTTTGTTTTTATGTCAATCTTTTTTTCTTTTTATTTGTTGGCATTTCTTGCTGCTCTTTCTCTTTCTTTATTGTCTAATATTTTCTTTCTTAATCTAATAGATTTTGGTGTTACTTCTACTAATTCATCATCTTGTATGAATTCAATAGCTTTTTCAAGTGACATTTGGATTGGTGGCACTAAACGTAATGCATCATCTGAACCAGAAGCTCTAGTATTTGTTAAATGTTTCTCTTTACATACATTTATTGCTAAATCTTCTGATCTTGAATTTAGTCCAACTATCATTCCTTCATATACATCTACACCAGGTCCAATAAATAAATCTCCTTTATCTTGTGCATTATATAATCCATAAGTTATAGATGTTCCATTTTCAAATGCTACGATTGTTCCTCTAACTCTTGAAACAACATCTCCTTTAAATGGTTCATATGAATCAAATATACTATTCATTACACCCTCACCTTTTGTATCTGTAAGGAATTCTGTTCTATATCCTATTAAACCTCTTGAAGGAATTTTAAATTCAATTTTTGTATGTCCTGCTTCTGCTGGTTCCATATTTACCATTTCTGCTTTTCTTCTACCTAATTTTTCTATAACATTTCCTACACAGTCATCAGGTACATTTACAACTAATCTTTCAACTGGCTCACATTTTACACCATCAATTTCTTTAATTATTACTTTTGGTCTTGATACTAATAATTCATATCCTTCTCTTCTCATTGTTTCTATTAAAACTGATAAATGTAATTCTCCTCTTCCTGATACTACAAATGAATCTGGAGATTCTGTTTCTTCTACTCTTAAGCTTACATTTCTTTCTAGTTCTTTAAATAATCTATCTCTAATATGTCTTGATGTTATAAATTGTCCCTCTCTTCCTGCAAATGGTCCATTATTTACACTAAATGTCATTGAAACTGTTGGTTCATCTATATCAACAAATGGTATTTTTTCAGGATTATTGAAGTCACATATTGTATCTCCTATATGAATTCCTGCTAAACCAGCAACTTCTATGATATCTCCTGCTTTAGCTTCTTCAACTTCTACTTTTTTTAGTCCCATATGTGTATATACTTTTGCTATTTTTCCTTGTGATATTTTGTCATCTTTTTCACATATACTTACAGGCATACCTACTTTAATTATTCCTCTTTCTAGTCTACCAATAGCAATTCTTCCAACATAATCATCATAATCTATATTAGATACTAACATTTGTGCTGACCCTTCTTCATCACAGTCTGGTGCTTTTATAGTATTTACTATTGTTTCAAATAAACATGTTAAATCTGTATCTGGATCATCTAAATTTAATTTTCCTATTCCGTTTTTTGCTGATGCATATACTACTGGGAAGTCTAATTGATCATCATTTGCATCTAGTTCGATAAATAATTCCATTACTTGATCTAATACTTTTTGTGGTTCTGCTCCTGGTCTATCTATTTTATTTATAACAACTATTGGTTTTAGATTCATTGCTAATGATTTTTTTAATACTTCTCTTGTTTGTGGCATTGCACCTTCAAATGCATCAACTAATAGAAGTACTCCATCTACTGTTTTTAGTACTCTTTCTACTTCTCCTCCAAAATCAGCATGTCCAGGTGTATCTACTATATTTATTTTTATGTCTTTATACATTACTGCTGTGTTTTTGGCTAGTATTGTTATTCCTCTTTCTTTTTCTTGGTCGTTTGAGTCCATTACTCTTTCTTGTACTTGTTCATTATCTCTAAATACATGGCTTTGTCTTAGTAATGCATCAACTAATGTTGTTTTTCCATGGTCTACGTGTGCGATTATTGCTATATTTCTTATATTTGGTTTATTCATTTTCTTTCATTCTCCTTCTATTTTACAACTATTTTTAATTTTCTTTATTTGTTTGTGCTAATTCTAATATATTTTTCATAATCTCATCAGTAATTTCATCTAAATCGTCTTTTGTTTTATTTGAATAATCAAGTGGTTTTCCATATCTTATAGTCATTTTCTTAAATGGCTTTTCTCCTCCACTTATTCCTACTGGAATTACTTTTGCACCAGTTCTTACTGCAAAAAATGCTGCACCTTCTTTTACTTTTTCTCCTTTTTCTAGTCCATTTCTAGTTCCTTCTGGGAAAAGTGCTACACATTCTCCATTTTTAAGTGCTTTTAATGTTGTCTTTAGTGCTGATACATCTTTTGAATCTCTTTTTACATAGATTCCTCCAAACACTACTCCTAAAAATGCAAATAATGGATTTTTTCTTAATTCTTCTTTTGCTAAAAATCTTACATGTCTTTTGGCTGTAACTACTATTAATGGTGGGTCTGCATATGACCTATGATTTCCACAATATATTAATGGTCCTTCTTTTGGAATATTTTCAGTTCCTATTACTTCTGCTCTATATACTATTGCAAAATATATACGTATTACAGTTCTTACTATTACTCTTATTACTTTTTTTATAAATTCTTTCATCTTAGTATTTCTCCTCTATTATTTTTCTGGTATATATATGCTTTTTGCAACTACTTCTAATGATAAAATATTCATTGAAGTCTGTTTTTCTATTTCTTTTCTTGCTTTTGCTTTGAATTCTTTTAATACTTCTTGAACATTATATCCATATGTTACAATTACTTCCATATATATTGTTGGTCCACCTTCTGAATTTGATGCTCTTGTTCTAACAACTTTATGTATTGCAGGCATTTTAGATGCTAGATACTCAATTATTTGTCTAAATACTGTATCTGATATTGTAAAATTTCCTAAATAACTAAAAGTTGGTCTTATTATTGTTTTTTCTGATATATATGGTTTTTGTCCAGCTCCTTTTGATTTAAATATTTGAAGTGGATCTAATAAATATCCTGAAAAGTCTTTTTTTAATTCAAAAGTTGGTACTGGTATTACATGTTTTCCTTCTGTAACACGTATATGTCTTGCTGTTTGCATTTCTTCTTCTGTTGCAACATCTGTTATATAAATTGTCTCTGATATTTCTGGTAATCCTAAGTTACTTGCTATTTTTTGTACCATTCCATCTGATGTTCCTAAAATTAAAATACTTTCCGGTCTATATCTTTTTAAAGCTTTTTCTATTGATTTCTTTTCTTCTTCATTTATAAATAATGCATGTTTTACTGTTTCTATCTTTGTTGGTGCTTTTTTTGCTGATTCTCCTGCAATTATTTCATTGTCTTTAATTAAAAGTCCATCATCTATTATATAACTGATATTTTTTTCACTTGCCACCATTTGTGCTCTATAGCTTTTTCCTGTTCCTGACGGTCCAACAAATGCATATACCTTTATTTTGTTAAAAAACATTTTATTCTCCTTCATAAAACAAAGCGACTTTTAGTCGCTATTGTTTTTATTTTATATTTTTAAATTTTTTCTGATACTTCGTTTACCTCTGCTATTTTTATGTCTCTAACATGATTAATTTTTTCCCATTTTGTTTCTCTTTTGAATAAACATTTAAAGTTTATTACTACCCATGTTCCCATAAATAATGGATAACATATTAATCCTTTTAGCATTGGTTTTATTGGTTTTCTATCTAGGAACATTACTATTAGTGCTGTTAGTATTGGTAACAATAATGTTGGTACTAAATAGTTTAATATATTTATAAATAATTCATATCCTGTCATTGCACTTGCTAAATATATTATAAAGTTTATTGTTAATAATATTAATGTTAATATAAACATTGGTGTTGTTCCTATTATATATAAGAAACCATCAAAATTCATTAATGTTTTATGTTCTTTTACTGCATTAAATAATTCTCCAGTATATCTTTTTATACATTGCATATGTCCTACTGTCCATCTACTTCTTTGTGACCATGATTGTTTAAATGATGTTGGTTGCTCATCATATACTATTGCATCTGTTGCCCAACCTAATTTCTTACCTTTTATTATTCTTTTTAGTGAAAATTCAATGTCTTCTGTTAATGTTTCTGTTTCCCATCCATTTGGTTTTACTACATCAAATCTTACCATAAATCCTGTTCCATTTAATAATGGTGATAATCCTATATTATATCTTGCTAAATGATAAAATCTATGCATTGTCCAATAGAATAAAGCATATCCTGCTGTTATCCAGTTGTCTGTAGGATTTTTGATGTCTCTATACCCTTGTACTACATCTTCTCCTTGACATAGTTTTTTATTCATACTTACTAAAAAGTTTTTGTCTACTATATTATCTGCATCAAATATACAAAATGCATCATAGTCTGCATTTTCTTCTATTTTTTGTTTTAAAAACCATTGTAATGCATGACCTTTTGTTTTATGTTCTGGGTCAAATCTTTCATATACTATTGCTCCTGCTTCTTTTGCTACTTTTGCTGTGTTGTCTGTACAGTTGTCTGCTATTACATATATATCATATAATTCTTTTTCATAGTTTTGATTTTTTAAACTTTCTATTAAGTTTGATACTACCATTTCTTCATTATGTGCAGGTATTATTGCCATGAATTTATGTTTTTTGTTTGTTATATATTCTTTGTCTTTTAGTTTTACTAGTGAACATAAACTTACTACTATTTGGTAACACCAAAATCCAACTAATATATACATTAGGGCTTGCTTTAGTATATATAAATATTCCATTTTTTTACCTCTTTCTTTTACCTTTTAATATCCCCATTTTAACTTTCTTATATTCATTATTTCCGTAAGTTAAATTGGCTTTTCTCTATATTTTATTTTTCTACCTTTTATATTATACTATCTTTTTATTTTTTTTGCAATATTTTTGGTAAAATTTATTTGGTTTGGAATAAATTTTATGTTTAATTTTTATTGTGCTACACTGCGCACACGCCAATATTCAGGGATATTTAGATAATCATTTAAATTAGTACATTCTCCATAACAAGCACTACCATCAGGTATTCCTATATAATCATTACTTTCTCCATTTGGCACTCTCTGCCATGAGTTTATTGCATTTCCTGTTAAATTTGTACAATGCCAGAATGTTTGTCCAAAATTTTCTACATTAAGGCAATTTGAAAATAAATCTTCTGGTATTTCTGTTAAACTTGTGCAACCAGCAAATGTGTAAGTAAATGCTTTAATATTTTCACAATACTTAAATAAATCTGATGGAATCTCCTTTAAACTAATATTTCCTGCAAATGAAAATGGAGAATAATTCTGAAAATCAATATTATTAAAAGTATCTCTTTCAGGATTAGCTATCTTTGTTAGATTTATACAATTTTCTAAAATTACAGATTCTAATCCAGTTTCTCCCCATTGCCTCAATTCTATTATTTTATCAGTTGATACCTCTCCAAATCTAGAATTTATTTCTGTACATTTTCCGTTAATTGTTACTATATATTCCTTATTTTTTTCTTTATAAGTATGTGATGTACCATCTGGATATGTACCTACAGAAACTTTCAAATTATTTAAACTAGCAATCTTTGATGTTTCCGAAATATATTCTTCATCTACACCTGATGTTCCATCTCCCCAATCTATTTCAAAATTTCCTGTTTCAAATTCCTCTATTGAAATTGGAAGTACTACAAATCCATCATCGCCAGAATTAACTAAAAACTTTAATGCTTTCTTATCCATTTCGTCTGCTATTTCCTCTTCATCAAATATCTGTCCATCTGCATTTACTACATAACTTCTTTCACTTTCTGTAAATGTTGCTATACTTATACTTGCTAGTATTATCAATACAACTATTGTTACTACTAATGCTATTAATGTTATACCTCTTTCTCTTTTCATATGTATTTCCCTCCATTTTTTATTATTATACTTTTTATCAAGGTGTTTGTAAATACCTTACTTCTTTAATGATTTTAATTATTTACTAACTACAGTATTATCAATATTTTTACTATTTAAACATTATTAATTTTATTTACAAAAAATCTTATAAACACCTTGATTTCTTTCTATTTTATTGATATAGTATTTTTATTAATTTCATTAATTAAAATCATTAAAGAAAAAAGACATAGCACTGATTTTCCAATAGTACTATGACTTTTATTTTTTATTCAATTATATTATACTCCAACAATTGAAAATCCGTTATCGACATGAATAATTTCACCTGTAATAGCTGAAGATAAATCGCTAAACAAGAAACTTGTAGCATCTCCTACTTGTCTAGGAGTAACATTTTGATGTAATGCAGCTTTTTCTTCTACAACATCTAAAATTGTATTAAAATCTTTAATTCCTTTAGCAGAAAGAGTTTTTATAGGACCTGCTGAAATTCCATTAACTCTCATTCCATCTTTTCCTAAATCTTTAGCAAGATATCTAATGCTTGATTCAAGAGCAGCTTTTGCAACACCCATTACATTATATCCTTCAACAGCTTTTTCTGAACCATAATATGTATATGAAACTATGCTTGCACCTTCATTTAATAAATCTAATTCTTTTGCAATTCTAACTGTTGCAACTAAAGAATATGCACTAACATCACAAGCATGTGCATAACCACTTCTTGATGTTAATATAAAGTCATTTCTTAAATCTTCTGTATTAGCATGCGCAATTGCATGTAAAATTCCATCAACTTTTCCATGGTTTTGTTTAATTTGTTCTAAACATTCTTTTATACTTTCATCTGAACCTGCATCACAAGCATATACTTTTGAATTTGGTATTTCATCTGTTAATTCTTTTATTTTTTCTATTTTTTCCATAGAACCACATGTAAATATTACTTCAGCACCTTGTTCATATGCTGATTGAGCAGCTCCCCATGCAATACTCCATTTGTTTCTGATTCCCATTATTACAACTTTTTTTCCTGATAAAATCATTTTTAATTCCTCCTAATTTCCCATTTTTCTAAATTTTTCATATCTTTTTTCAACTAACTCATCTTTTGAAATTTTTTGTAATTTTTCAATTTCCTCTACTATATATTGTTTTAAATCTTTTACTACTGTTGGAAAATCTTCTTGAGCTCCACCTTCTGGTTCATTTATTATTTTATCTATAATATTTAATTTTTTCAAGTCTTCTGCTGTTATTTTCATATTTTCTGCTGCTTCTTTTGCTTTAGTAGAATCCTTATATAAAATACTTGCAAATCCTTCTGGTGAAAGTATTGAATATACTGCATTTTCTAGCATAACAATTTTATCTCCAACTGCTATAGCTAATGCTCCTCCACTTGAACCTTCTCCAATTACAACACATATTATTGGAACTTTTAAATTTGCCATTTCCATCATATTTCTAGCAATTGCTTCTCCTTGACCTCTTTCTTCTGCTCCCATTCCAGGATATGCACCTGGTGTATCTATAAAAGTAATAATTGGTCTATTAAATTTCTCTGCTTGTTTCATTAATCTTAAGGCTTTTCTATATCCTTCTGGATTAGGCATTCCAAAATTTCTTTCCATATTTTCTTTAGCTTTTTTACCTTTTTGCTCTCCAATTACTGTAACAGGCATATCATCTAATTTTGCAATTCCTCCTACAATAGACTTATCATCCCCAAAGTTTCTATCACCATGTAATTCTATAAAGTCTGTAAAAATTTCATTAATATAATCTAATGCTTTAGGTCTTTCAGGCATTCTTGCAAGTGTAACTCTTTCCCATGCTGATATCTGTGACATTTCATCTCACTCCTTTTTTATATCTTTTTTAGAATCTATTTATATATTACTATTGAACAAAGTCGCCCCTGGTATTTTAATGAAGTTTAATTAAATTGTATAACGTATTTTTCATATCTTTTCTCTCAACAATCTTATCAACAAAACCATGTTCCAAAAGAAACTCTGATCTTTGGAAACCCTCTGGAAGTTTTTGTTTAATAGTCTGCTCAATAACTCTAGGACCTGCAAAACCGATAAGAGCATCAGGTTCAGCTAAAATGATATCTCCCAAGCTTGCAAAACTTGCAGTAACACCTCCAGTAGTTGGATCTGTAAATACTGAAATATACAATAATCCTGCTTCATTGTGTTTAGCAAGAGCTGAAGAAGTTTTAGCCATTTGCATAAGAGAAACAATACCTTCCTGCATTCTAGCACCACCAGAAACACAGAAAATTATTAATGGCAATCTTTTTTGTATTGAAGTTTCAATTGCAAGAGTAATTCTTTCTCCAACTGCACTTCCCATACTTCCCATCATAAAATTTCCATCCATAACTGCTAGTACTACCTTTTCTCCATAAATCTCACATGTACCGCATTTAACAGCTTCTTCAATTTTTGTTTTTTCTTTTAATGCATCAATTTTTTTCAAATATCCCTCAAAACTTAATGGGTCTTTTGTCAAAATGTCTGCTCCAATTTCTTCAAATGTTCCTTCATCAGCAATCTGCTTAATTCTTCTTCTAGCTGATAGTCTGAAATGTTTCCCACAATTAGGGCAAACACTAAAATTTTTGTGAACATCATCTTTATATAGAATTTCTTTACAATTATCACATTTTACCCATTTTCCAATTAACATATCTGATGCTTTTTCATTTTTAACACTTTTTTCAGCTTTATTTACTTTTTTTATCTTATCTATTACCAATTTACTCACCTCTTAGAGATTTCCTTGTTTACAAAGTTCAGCTTCTGCCCCTTGTACTAATTCTTGCATTAATTCTTTAACTTTAACAATCTTATTTATTTTGTCTACATTACTTCCACAAAATATTAATCCATCATTTACATTCCCCTTAACTGCATTCACTAAAGCTTTTGTTATACAATATGGTGTTTCTGCCGGATTACAAGTTTTTATGCAATTATAACATTTTGTAATTTTTTCTTTACTTTCTTCTACTCTTTTTATAAATTCATTTCTAATTGCTCTACCAGGCATTCCTACTGGACTTTTAATTATTTTTATATCTTCTTTCTTAGCATTTACATATGCTTCTTTAAATTCTTGAGAAGCATCACATTCTTCTGTTGCAACAAATCTTGATGCAATTTGAACTCCTGATGCACCTAATTTTAAGTATTTTGCAATATCTTTCCCATCAAATATTCCACCTGCAACTACTACTGGAATATCTTTACCTGATTCTTTTTCTATTTCTTTAACTTCATTTAAAACATCTTTTGTGATATCTTCTAATCTAGGTTTATTTTCTTCTACAAGTTCTTCTGGTTTAAATCCTAAATGTCCACCAGCTTCTGGTCCTTCTACTACTATCATATCAGGTGCATAATTATATTTTGACATCCACATTTTTGAAATCAATTTTGCTGCTCTTCCTGATGATACTATTGGAGCTATTTTAGTTTTTGTACCTTTTATAAATGATGGTAAGTCTTTTGGAAGACCTGCTCCTGATACTATTAAATCTATTTTATTTTTTACACATTCTTTTACTATTTCTGCGTAGTTAGTTAATGCTACCATTACATTTACGCCTATTATCCCATTTGGAGCAATTTTTCTTGCTTCTTCTATTTCACTTTTTATCGCTTTTATATTTGCCTCCATTGGATTTTTATTAAATTCTGGTTCTTGATACCCAATATCTGCTGTTGAGATTATTCCAATTCCACCTTCTTTAGCAACATTTCCTGCTAATTTATGCATTGAAACTCCTACTCCCATTCCACCTTGCATTATTGGATATTTAGAAACAAAATCTCCTATTTTTAAACCTTTCATATTTTCTCCTCTACATATTGAATTCTTTTTTTATAAATGATGTATCATATTTATTTTCTACAAAATTTTTATTTTCTAATATTTGATACAAGAAGTCTCTATTTGTATCTATTCCTTCAATTACAAGTTCTGCAATTGCACTCTTCATTTTTGCTATTGATTCATTTCTTGTTTTTCCATGAACAATTATTTTTGCAAGCATTGAATCATAATTTTGTGGTACAGTATATCCTGCATATATTGCAGTATCCACTCTTACTCCATTTCCTCCTGGAAGATGAAGTTCTGTAATTAATCCTGGACATGGCATAAAGTTTTTGCTTGGATTTTCAGCATTTATTCTTACTTCTAAACTATGTCCTGAAATTTTTATATCTTTTTGCTCATATTCTAATTTTTCTCCACTTGCTATTTTTATTTGTTCTTTTATTATATCTATTCCTGTTACCATTTCTGTTACAGGATGTTCTACTTGAACTCTTGTATTCATTTCCATAAAGTAAAAGTCTTGATTTTTATCTACTAAAAATTCTATTGTTCCTGCATTACTATATCCAATTTCTTTTACTGCTTTTACTGCTACTTCTCCCATTTTCTTTCTTGTTTTGTCAGAAATAACACTGCTTGGAGTTTCTTCAAGAATTTTTTGATTACGTCTTTGTACTGAGCAGTCTCTTTCTCCTAAGTGTATACAATTTCCGTGTTCATCAGCTAGAACTTGAATTTCAATATGTCTTGGGTTTTCTATAAATTTTTCTATATATATACTATCATCATTAAATGATACTTTGGCTTCTTGTTTTACTATATCATATTCTTTTTTTAATGCTTCTTCATTATATGCAATACGGATTCCTCTTCCGCCTCCACCGGCTGAAGCTTTTAATATTACAGGATATTTTATCTGTTTTGCAATTTCTATTGCATGACTTTTTGATTGAACCAATCCATCTGAACCTGGTACTACTGGAACTCCTACTTTTTTCATTGTTTCTTTTGCTTTTGATTTATTTCCTAATAATTCTATTAATTCATGTTTTGGTCCAATAAATTTTATTCCTATTTCTTCACATATTTTTGCAAAGTTTGCATTTTCTGATAAAAATCCAAATCCTGGATGTATGCTATCTGCTCCAGTTAAACATGCAGCTTCTAATATTGCTTTTACATTTAAATAACTTTTGTTTGATGGTGCTGGTCCTATACATATTGCTTCATCAGCTAATGTTTTATGTAATGCGTTTTTATCAGCTTCTGAATATATTGCTACTGTACGTATTCCCATTTCTCTACATGCTCTTATAATACGTACTGCTATTTCTCCCCTATTTGCAATTAATACTTTTTTTAACATTTTTATTCTCCTTATAATTTGACTTTTTTGCTTTTTTCGTTTATAATATTTACATAACTATATTTTTTACAGAAAGGAAGATCATATTTATGAAAAAATTGATCGCACGGTCCACTGACCACAAAATTAAGATTCCTTCTGGTTCCACATGTTTAATTTTATGTGGTGATCAGAGTGACACAAAGAAATTTGCTTACAAGCATTTTCCTGATGAGAAAATCATTGATTTTTCTGATTTTCTCGAATCTGCAAGAGATTCTATAATTGTCAACAATGTTAATGGTCCGCTAATTTGGACCTGTGCAGAAGAAAGTTTTTTGCACGAGATTGAAAATGCTCTAGATGAAAATCTACTAATAGTAGATATTTCTAGATTTCCTTTTAATTTCAAAAAATTTGAAATTATTAAGGAACATTTTCAAAATGTAATCTTAATTGCGGACTCTTCATTTAAGAGAACTAAACATTTATCTCTTTCTGAAGAGTTATTAGAAAATTTTGATGTTATCTATGTTACTAATAACATCAAAAGTGTCACTGTACAAAAAGATGAATAGTTATGAGGGCGCGTTGCGCCCTTATTTTTATACTACTGCAAATGTCAATTCTCCTTTTGCTGCAACTTTTCCATCTACTGTTGCAATTGCTTCTCCTACTCCTACTGGTCCTTTTTTCTTTATTATTTTTACTTCAAGTTTTAATACATCACCTGGTACTACCATTTTTTTAAATTTCATTTTATCAATTCCACCAAATAATGCATTTTTACCTTTATTTTCTTCCATACTTAATATTGCAACTGCACCTGTTTGTGCTAATGCTTCTGTTATTAAAACTCCTGGCATTATTGGATTTCCTGGAAAATGTCCTTGAAAATACCATTCATTTATATTTACATTTTTATAAGCAACTGCACTTTCTCCTGGTACATAATCTTCAACTTTATCTATCATTAGAAATGGTGCTCTTTGTGGTATTATTTCTTCAATTCCTTTTATATCTAGCATTTGAATTCCTCCTATTTTATTTTGAATAATGGTGTTCCATATTCAACCATATCTTCATTTTTTACACATATTTCTACTACTTCACCATCAAATTCTGATTCAATTTCATTCATTAATTTCATAGCTTCTACTATACATACAACTTGACCTTTTTTTATTTTGTCTCCAACTTTTACGAAGCTTTCTGCTGTTGGTGATGAACTTGCATAAAATGTTCCTACCATAGGAGATTTTATTATTTTATAGTTTTCTTCTTCTTTTGGTGTTTCAACAGTTGTTACAACATTATTTGAAACTACTGGTGTAACTACTGTTTGTGGTGCAACTGCTTCTGTAGTTGCATTTTTTGTTTTATCCATTTTTATTTTTAATCCATCAGGAAATTCTATTTCTAAAGAATCTATTTTTGAACTTCCCATATCTTCTATTAATTTTTTAATATCTGAATATTCCATAATTTTAGTCCTCTCTATTCATATTTTTTTAATAATATAGATGCATTATGTCCTCCAAATCCTAATGAATTTGACATTGCATATTTTACATCAACATTTCTTCCTTCATTTGGAACTATATCTAAATCACATTCTTCATCTGGTACTTTATAATTAATAGTTGCTGGAACAAATCCTTCTTCAACTGATTTTGCACAAATAACTGCTTCAACTCCACCTGCTGCTCCTAATAAATGTCCTGTATTTCCTTTTGTAGAGCTTACCATTACTTTCTTTGCAGCTTCTCCAAAAGCTGTTTTTACTGCTGAAGTTTCACAAGAATCATTTAAATGTGTTGAAGTTCCATGTGCATTTATATATGTAACTTCTTCTGGTTTTATTCCTGCTTCTTCCATTGCAACTTTCATTGCTCTTGCTCCACCTTCTCCTCCTGGTGCTGGTGAAGTTATATGATATGCATCTGATGTTGCTCCATATCCTACTATTTCAGCATATATTTTTGCACCTCTAGCTTTTGCGTGTTCTAGTTCTTCTAATATTACTACTCCTGAACCTTCTCCCATAACAAATCCGCTTCTTTCTTTATCAAATGGGATACTTGCTCTATTTTTATCTGTAACTTGTGTTAATGCTTTTATATTTGTAAATCCTGCAATTCCTGATGGTGTAATTGGAGCTTCTGTTCCTCCTGCAATAACAACATCTTGATATCCATGCTTTATCATTCTAAAACTTTCACCTATACAGTGTGTTCCACTTGCACATGCTGTTACCATAGATATTGATTCCCCTTTTGCTCCTAATTCTATAGCAACATTTCCTGCAGCCATATTTCCAATGCACATTGGTATATACATTGGAGATACTCTATCTGGTCCTTTTTCAACTAAACTTCTGTTATCTTTTTCTATTGTTGCAAGTCCTCCAATTCCTGAACCTAATATTACTCCAACTCTTTCCATGTTTTCTTTTTCTTTATCTAGTCCACTATCTTTCCATGCTTCTCTTGCAGCAATAATTGCATATTGTGAGAATTTATCCATTCTCTTTGCTTCTCTTTTATCAAAATAATCTTCTGCATTATATCCTTTTATTTCTCCTGCTAGATGAACTTTATACCCTGTTGTGTCAAATGCTGTGATTTCATCTATTCCACATTTTCCTTCTTTAATTCCTTTCCAAAATTCTTCTACATTATTTCCTACTGGAGTTATTGCTCCTAATCCTGTTATTACAACTCTTCTTTCCATTTTCTCCTCCTATTTTAAATTTGGGAAATTTGGGGACTGTCCCCTTTTTTCCCTTTTCCCTTTTTACATTACCATTCCGCCATCTATATTTATAACTTGACCTGTTATGTATGAACTTTCTTCACTTCCTAAGAAATAAACAACATTTGCAATTTCTTGTGCTGTTCCCATTCTTTTCATCGGAATTTGTGCATTTATATTATCTTTTACATCATCTGACAAAACACTTGTCATATCTGTATCTATAAATCCTGGTGCAACTGCATTTGCTCTAATATTTCTTGAAGCTAATTCTTTTGCAATACTTTTTGTGAATCCTATAATTCCAGCTTTTGATGCTGAATAATTACATTGTCCTGCATTTCCTGTAACTCCTACTACTGATGATAAATTTATTATTCTTCCATTTCTTTTTTTCATCATATAAGGTGTTACTGCTTTTGTAACTAAAAATGTTCCTTTTAAGTTTATTTCTATTACTTTGTCAAAATCTTCTTCTTTCATTCTCATTAATAACATATCTCTTGTTATTCCTGCATTATTAACTAATACATCGATTTTTCCAAATTTTTCGATTGCTTTTTTTACAACTTCTTCAACTTGTTCTGATTTTGAAACATCTGCTTTTAATATTAATGCCTCTGCTCCTTTTTCTTTGAACTCTTTTTCTAATTCTGCTACATCTGTTTTATCTGATACATAATTTATTACAACATTATATCCATTTTCTGCATATTTTAATGCTATTGCTTTTCCTATTCCTCTTGAACCACCTGTTACAAATACAACTTGTTTTTCTTCCATTTTAACCTCCTATTAAAGCTTCTAAGCTTTCTAAATTATTTATATTATGTAATTCTGCTTCTGGATAATCTTTTTTTATAAATCCTGTTAATGTTTTTCCTGGTCCTATTTCTATAAATCTCTCTATTTTTTCATTTTTCATATATTCAATTGCTTTATCAAATCTTACAGGACTAATTATATGTTTTGCTAATATTTCTTTTAAGTTATCATTTTCTGTATATATTTTTCCATCCAAGTTTTTTATTACTTTTGTACCATTTCCTTTTTTGAATTCTACACTTTCAAGTTCTTTCTCATATAGCTCTTTTGCTTTTTGTAATTTTTCTGTATGGAAAGGTCCACTTGTTTTAAGTTTAAGTACTTTTCGTGCTCCTGCTTCTTTTAGTTTCTCTATTGCTATATCAACAGCTTCATTTGTTCCTGATATTGCTGTTTGTACACTGCAATTATAATTTGCAGGTACTACGAATTTTCCTGTTTGTTTTATTTCATTACATATTTCTTCTATTTTTGAGCTTTCTAATCCTATTACTGCTGCCATTGAATATTCTTCATCTGGTAGGAAGTTCCCCATGTAATATCCTCTTTTTTGGATTAATTTTATACCATCTTCAAATGTTATATATCCACCATATATTAATGCAGCATATTCTCCTAAACTTAGTCCTACTGCAACTTCTGCTTCTATTCCTTTTGTTTCTAATATTTTTAAAATTGCTAAACTAGTTGTTAATATTGCTATTTGTGTGTTTTCTGTTTTCATTAATTCTTCTTCTGGTCCATTGAAGCATATTTCTTTTACATTTATTCCTGATATTTTTTCTGCTTCATCATATATTTTTCTTGCTTCTTCATATTTTTCATAAATATCTTTTCCCATTCCTACTACTTGTGCCCCTTGGCCTGGAAATAAAAATGCTGTTTTCATAAATTTCTCCTTATTTTTTATTTTTACTTATATTTTATATACTATTTTTCAAAATTTTTCTATTAGAATGAATGGTCAGGTCGAAAAATTTTTATAAAAAAAACTGAGTCAAATTGACCCAGCTTTATTCTACATCAGAAACATTTGAAACTACGTATTTATCTCCATCTAATTTTATAGTTATATTTTGTTTTAAAGTCATAAATAAATTCATATCTGTTCTTGTAACTTCATAAGTGGTTTCATATCCTTTCATTGATTTTTCAACTAGATTTTCTATAACAAAGTCTTGTTCTGTTCCAGTTTGTTCTTTTATGTATAAGTTTCCTTCAAATTCTATATACTCAGGGAATTGACTTTTAATTACTTCTTCTGACATATATTTTTTCATTTCATTTTCAAAATCACTATATTTTATACCTGTCCATACATAATCTTGATATTCTACTGGTAAAGTTACTTCTTTTTGCTCTTCTGTTGCATTTAAGTTTAAGCTTGTTAATAAATATCTAGTACTTCCTTGTTTTATATTTGCTAAATTATAATATTTATAAATTATATCTGAAACCTCATCTTCTGGAATTCTATTTGCAATTTTAATTGTGTTAATTATTTCCATGGCTGATTCTTGATTTTCTTTATATAAATTTTCTTCTCCTGTTATTTCCACAACATACATATATCCATCTTTCATTATTGTTAAAATTTTTGCTCTTTTATCTTCTTCTGCTCCTAAAAATTCCATCCATCTGATATCATTTATTTTTGTTTCTTTATTATATTTAATTTCATCATAAATTGAATTTTCTAGCATCTGATTTTTTAAGTCTTCATTTGAAAAGTCACTCTTTTCAACATATATATTAATTCTTACATCATGATATGTTCCATCTTCTTCTTCTATTTCAGGTCCTTGTATGTAAAAAATTATACTTCCATAACTATCTTCAACTATTTTCCATTTATCAGTTAATTTACTTTCATCTAATATTATTGCATTATTTGAATATAGCTTAGTTTCTGTATTTTCTGTGTTACTACTCTGTTCTTCTTGATTATTTTGCACTTGTTCATTATTAGTTTTAGGTTGTCCTGTTTGTCTTGCTATAAAAAATACAATTCCTAATAATATTACTAATATAATTATAAAAGTAAAAAAATTAAATTCTATAGATTTCTTTTTTTCCATTTTTCCTCCGTATCTCCAAAGAGAACTCCTTTGGTAAAAATTTTTACCATTAAGAGTGTCCCCATGGTAATAAAATGCTTCCTGTATTTAAACCTCCGCCATATCCTAATAAAATTATTTTATCTCCTTTTTGTAATAAACCTTTTTCTTCAATTTCATCTAATACTATAGGTATACTTGCACAAAATGTGTTTCCTACATTTTGAATATTTGTGTACATTTTACTTGTATCAATATTTAATCTATTTGCGATTGCTGATATTATTTTCAAATTTGATTGATGTGGTATTATATATTTTATATCTTCTAATTTTTCTCCTGATTGCTCTAGAAGTTTTTGTACATTTTTTACTGTTTCTGTTACTGCATATTTATATATTGATAATCCTTCCATAAATATTTTTTCATCAGTTTTACATGTTAAAATATCTTTTTCATCTGAAATTGCTTCTATATTTGAATAATATGTATTATCATCTTCTTCTGATTTTTGATATAATGTTGCTCCTGCTCCGTCTGATAATATAATTGCAGTTCCAATATCTTCTTTATTAGTATATTTTGAAAGTACATCAGCTCCTACAACAATTGCTTTTTCTACTTTTCCACTTTTTATGTACATTTGAGCAATATCTGTTGCATTTATGAAACCACTACATCCTGCTAATATGTCTAAACATATACATTTTTCTATTTTTAATTCTTTTTGAATATAATTTGATATTCCTGGCATTAATTTATTTGTACTTGTTGTTGCTACAACTATTAAACCTATTTCTTGTCTATTTATTTGTGTTTTTTGTATTAATTTATCTACTGCTTTTTTGGCCATTTCTTCAATTGTCTCATCTTCTACAAAATATCTTTGTTTTATTCCTGTTCTTTTTTCAATATATTCTTCTTCTACATTAAATCTTTTTGCTAATTCTTTATTATCTATTTTTCTTTTTGGTAAATAACTACTACTTGCTACAATTTTCATATTTTTCTCCCATTTTTCATGATTAGTTTTCTATATTTTACTAGATAATAAAAAAAATATCAAGTTATCAAATATATTTTTATTATAAATATTTATATATGCAAATGGTTATAAAATCAAATATAAAACTAAATAATACTTTACAAATCCATTGTTTTCAGGTAAAATACTGTATGGAGGAAAATTTATGGAAACTTATACATTTATCTCACATAGTGAAACTGAAACTATGGATTTAGCTTTTAAGCTAGCAAGTAAATTACATGTTGGAGATGTTGTTGTTTTAACTGGAGATTTAGGTTCAGGAAAAACAAAATTTACAGAAGGATTTTTGAAATATTTCAATTTAGATAAAGATATTTCTAGCCCTACTTTTACTATTGTTAATGAATATAAAAATGATGATATAAATATTTACCACTTTGATGTTTATCGCTTAAGTGACTCTGATGAGTTTTATGCAATTGGTGGAGATGAATATTTTTCTACAGGTATTTGTCTTATTGAATGGGGAGAAATTATTAAAGATGTTCTTCCTGAAAATTATATTCATATTACTTTTGAAAAAGATGCTTCTGATGAAAATATCCGCTATATTAAAATAGTGCACTAAAAAGGACCGTCCCTTTTAAAAGGGGACGGTCCTCTTTAGTGCATTTTTAAATTAATGTAATTGCTATAACAATTATTCCAAGTATTACTCTATAGATTGCGAATATTTTAAAGCTTCCTTTTTTCAAATAATTTAATAAGAATTTTATAACCAAAATTCCTGTTAAAAAGCTAAATAAAACTCCAAGAATAAATGCAAGTGATAGTTCAAATTCTGTAATACTTACTAATACTGCTGCTAATATTATTGGTGTTGACAATAAGAATGAATATTTTGCAGCACTTTCTCTATCTATCTTTAAAGCTCTTGCTACTGTCATTGTTATTCCTGATCTTGATGTACCAGGAAATGCTGCTGCAATTGCTTGTGATATTCCTATTAAGAATGATTGTTTAAATGTCATATCTTCATATTTTACTTCTGATGGTGATTTTTTATCAACTATATATAGCACTATTCCTAATACAATAAGTGCTACAGCAATTAATATCATTTCTATTCCAAATTTATCACAAATATATTCTGAAAAGTTATCTAATACTAAACTTACTATTCCTGTTGGTATTGTTACAGCGACTATGTACCAGAAGATTTTACCTTCTGTAGATTTTTTCTTTTTTACAACTTGTTCATATCCACCTTTTATTAATCCTAACCAATCTTTAAAAAAGAATATTGTTATTGCAAAAAGTGTTCCTAAATGTAATGCTACATCAAAACTTTCTGGTATGTTCCAATTAAACATCCATGGTATTAAATTTAGATGTGCAGAACTTGATATTGGTAATAATTCTGTTAATCCTTGAACTATTCCTAAAATTATTGCTTGATAAATTTCCATTTTATTTCTTCCTTTCGTATCTCTTAATTTTTTATTTATATATTTCTTTTAAAATATTGTATATTGTTTCTTTTATAAATTCTGCTGAAGTTGTTGGTGCTACTTTTCCAGGCAATGACAATGCCCATACAAATTTTAAGTTTCTTTCTTTGACTACTTTTTTATCTATTCCTCCAGGGTTTGATGCTAAATCTATTAATAGACATTCTTTTTTTACATATTGTAATCTTTCTTCTGATAGTATTAAATGTGGTACTGTATTTATTATTATGTCATAATCTTTCAAATTTTCGCCTATTGTATTTATATTTGTAGCCTTATGCCCATATGCTTGTATCCATGCTAAGTCTTCATCTTTTCTGGCTGCACAAGTTACTTTTACTGATAACCCTGCTAATTTTCGTGCTAATACTTTTCCTATTCTTCCAAATCCTAATATTAAAACTTCACTTCCATGTAAAATTTTATTAGTATTTTCTATGGCAAGTTGAATTGTACCTTCTGCTGTTGCTATTGTGTTTAATACCGCAAGTTCTTCTCTTTTCAATATGTCTATTATTTCTATATATTCGTCATTTGCCATTTCATATACATCTGGAGAAATTCCACCTGCAATTAAAACTTTTGCATTTATAACATGCATCATTTCTCTAATTGTTATTTCCTTTTCACTAAAAGGTGTATTTATTGTTGTTCCATTACTTGAAAATGGTATTGGTCCTATTACTATATCTACATTTTGAATTGTTTTTTTTAGTGTATCACATTGTATTATATTACTATTATTTTTTAAGTCTTCTGCATTTTCTAAACCAAAAACATATACTTCATTTTCATCTTGTGCTAGCATTGTTGCTAATTTGACTATTCGTAAGTCTCCACCTACAATTGCTACTTTATGTTTCATATAAACCTCCATATATATTAAATATATTATTAGTATATTTATTTTGGAGATTTTTATGAATTAATCTTCTCTTTCTTTTTGCATTTCTTCTATTTCTAATTGTTTTTTATCTTTTGATGGGAATTTTACATCATTATATCCTATTTTTTTAGTAATATCTGCCATTTCCTCTAAATGTTTTTTAGCTTCAAGTTCTTTTTTAGTTAATTTTTTATTTTTTTCTTCTTCTTCCTCAAATTCCAAGTTAAATGGTATTGATAATTTTGCAATTATAATTGCAAAAGTTACATCATTTTGTATTTTTTCTACTATTTTTTTAGGGCTTTCTTGTATTGCTACATTTGCATATTTTATTGCTTTTTCTTTATCTCCTTTAAGAAGACTAATTTTTGCTAATTCTAAATATGCATCAGCACACAATTCTTCATCTTCTGTTGCCTCTAGAAAATATTTTTCTGCTTCTTCTAATTCTTTATATATTACTGCAATTTCTGCTAAGCTATATTTTGTATTATATATAATTGAATTTAATTCAGCTGCTTTTTCATAACATATTTTTGCATTTTGAAAATCATTTAACATGGTATATGCTATTCCTAAACTATAATTTAAATCAAAACTTGTTGGACTATATTTTAATGCATCTAAATATACATTTACCGCTTCTTTATAATCTTCTTTTTCAATTAATATGTCCCCTAATGCAATACTTGCTTCTACATAATCAGGCTTCTGACTTAGTAAATCTGTAAGAACCTGTGATGCTTCATCTTTTTTATTCAAATCTATTAATAAATTTGACATTTTATAATATGAATTATAGTCTTTTTTGTTTATCTCAATTGCTAAAGCATATTCATCTACAGCTTTTCTTTGTCCACCTTCTTTTTCATATATCTGTGCTAACAGCTTATGTCCTATATAACTTTCTGGATATTTTGTCACAAGTTTTAATAAAATATTTTTAGCTTGTTTAGTATTTCCAAACACTAAGCAAATTCTTGCTAAAAAACTATATACAGTTTCAAAAAAACTAGAATTAACTTTTTCTAATATAATAATTGCTATTGGTAATATTATAGATAAGCAATAAGTTATTATTTGGATAAATATATTTGGTTCATCTTCTCCAAAAACAACTTCTATAAATTTTATTGCTATTCCTAGTGCTTCAATTGCAAGTATTGGCACATATCCTGTATCATTTTCTTTTATTAATCGATAAAACATATATACAAATAGTGCAAATGCTATTATTATAAATATTAATTGTTCTACTATCATCCTTTTACTTCCTTTTTTTAATTTCTTCCATTCATTGGTCTATATTGTCCTTCTATTGTATTGTGAACATCTTCAATTTTTTCTATTAAGTTTGAACCTTCTGCTTTTTGTAATAAACTTTTAAAATAAGGTACACTTACTTTATCTTTTGCTGCTTCTGACATAATTAAATGTTCTTCATTAATATTATAGGCATCTATGCTTCTTGAGTCTGTGCTTTTTTCTTCAACTAAGCTGTCATCTCCTTTTCCTTCTTGGCCTTTTAGTTGTCTTTCTACTCTTTCTCCTGTAGGCATTCTATCTACCATTCCTACTTCTACATATCCATATTGATCAAATGATATAGATATTTCTTTTTCTGGATTTTTTGTTTCCATTAATGCATGTGGCACTTTTTTCTCAATTTGTTGTCCATCATTATTTACATTATATACTGTTTTCATAGTTACTTTAGCTGGTTCAAATCTTTTGTCTTTTTGATATTGACCACCATTTTTTTCTATCATTACATATGCTCCTAATTTTTTTGAATATGCAATTCCTCTTTCTTCTACTTTTTTATTACTTTCTCCTGTTTGTTCATTTAATCTATCATCTTTTATTTTTTTATATCCTTTTAAATCTAAATCTTCATTTTGCAATTCCTCATCTAATTGATCTTCTTGGAGTTCTTGTCCATTTTCTTGTTCCTCTGATTCTTTATTTTCTTTTTCTCCCTTTTCTTTGCGTTGTATTTTTTGTGACATTCCTTTTAATCTAGTTTTATCTTGTTCATTTTCTAGCATTAATTCTTCTAAATCTATATTTTCAAAGAATCCTTCTAGTTCTGGTTTTATTTTCAAGTTTCCATCTGCATCTATTGATAACACTTCAGTTGATGCATCTCCACAATACATATGATAACTAATTTTTCCTTCAGCATTTTTTTCAGTTGTAATAAATACTCCTGAAAAATCCATTTCTCTATTTTTTATATCTTTTAATGTAAATTTTTCATAATATTTTACTGTATCTAATTCTCCATCTGTTTCTCTTAATTTTGCTCCTAATTCATTTTCAAATGAACCTAATATCTCCAAAATATCTTTTTCATTATTTTTTTCCATAATTTTTTCTCCTTGTTAATTTTAACGTTCTCGTTCACTATCTTCTTCTCGTTTTTTTTCTAATTCTTCATGAACGATCTGTATTTTTTCTTCCAATGTACGGTCATTTGGGATTTTTTCCAATTCATCTTTGAATTTCTCTACTGTGGTACCAGCTTTTTGAGCTTCTTCTTTGATTATTTCCTCTTCTTCTGATGTGTAAATTCTTTGATCATCCTGTAAGTCATTTATATTATTCACTTCTTTATTTTTTTCATCTAATTCTTCATTATATTTATGTATTAATCCATGTATTTCTTCTTGTCCATATCTAGCTTTTAAATCTTCTAATTGTTTAGTTCTTTGTGCACTTAAATCTTCCCCATCTTCTCTTAATTGCATTTCTACTCTTTCATTACATGGTAGTACATCTACTATTCCAGTTTCTATATATCCATGTTCTCCAATTGTTATAGAAATTTCTTTATCATCATTATTTTTTAATTGCATTAATGCATGTGGTACTTTTTTCTCAATTTCTTTTCCATCTTCATTAATACTTATTATTGTTTCTATCGTTGGAATTGCTGGTTCTATTTCTTCTACTTGTTGTAATTTACCATCTACTTCTTCTACTATTACAAATGCATTTAATTTTTTTGAATATCCAGTTCCCTTTGTGTCTGCATTTGGTGAAAATACTCCTGGTAATTCTGTTTCTAAATTTTTATCTTTTATTTCTCTAAAACCTGTTATTCCCAAATCTTCTAAGCCTGGTTTTGTTTCTTGCTCTGGTTGTTTTTGTAATTTTTCTTCAATTTCTTCTGGTTCGGCTTTTTCTGAAATACCTTTTAGTCTTCCTTCTTGTTCATCATTTTGTTTTATAGCTTCTGAAAAATCGATTTCTTCAAAAAACATTTCTAGTTCCGGTGTTATCATTATATTATTTTGTTCATCTACTGATAAAACTTGATGTGAAGGATCTCCATCATATAAATTAATACTTCTATTTCCTTCTGCATCAACCTCTGTTGTTACAAAAACTCCTAAAAATTCAATATCTTTAATTCCATTTATTTTAAATTTTTCATAATATTTTACTTGTTCTAACTGACCGTTAGTTTCTTGTAATTTTTTATTTAATTCTTTCTCAAATGTAGACAAAATTAAAAGTGTTTTTTCTTCCATATTTTTATCTCCTTTAAATTATTTTTCCTATTAAATCATAATTTTCTACTTCTTTTATTTTCGCCTTTATAAACTGATTTTGTAAATTTTTACTAGATTCGTTTTCTATATATATTATTCCATCAATTTCTGGTACATCTTGCTTTGTTCTTCCAATTAAATATTTATCATCAAATGTTTTTCCTTCAATTAAAACTTCATATTCTTTGCCAATTTTTGTTTCAAGATTTTCTTTTGATATTTGTTGTTGTTCTTTCATTATTTTGTTATATCTTGATTTCTTTGTGTTTTTATTTATTTGATTAGGCAATTTTGCAGCTGGGGTTCCATCTTCTTTTGAATACATAAATGTTCCTAATTTATCAAATCTGGCTTTTTTAATAAATTCATATAATTCATCAAAATCAGCTTCCGTTTCACCTGGAAATCCTACAATTAAACTTGTTCTTAATGTAACATCTGGAATTTCTTTTCTTAATTTTTCAATCAATTCTTCTATCTGCTTTTTATTTGTTTTTCTATTCATTCTTTTTAATACTGTATCTGAAATATGTTGTATTGGAATATCAAAATATTTACATATTTTTTCATTTTGTTTAACTTCTTTAATTAATTCATCTGTAATTCCTTCAGGATAAGTATATAAAAATCTAATCCATTTAATTTCTGGTATTTTAGATATTTCATGCAATAGCTCTGCTAATTTTGATTCTCCATATATATCTGTACCATATTTGGTTGTATCTTGTGCTATTACTATTATTTCTTTTATTCCTTTTTGTGCTAATATTTTAGCTTCTTCTAAAATATCTTCCATTTTTCTACTTACAAATGTTCCTCTTATATATGGAATTGCACAATATGTACACCTGTTACTACATCCTTCTCCAATTTTTAGATATGCATAATTCTGCCCTGTTGTTATTTCTCTTCTATTATATTCTTCTGATGTTAACATTGGCAGTGCTCTCATTTCTGATATTTTTGTAATTGGATCTGTTGTACTTATTTCTATTGAGTCTTCTTTTATTAATTTTTCAATTTTGCGCCATAATTTGTCATATTCATCTATTTTTATGAATAAATCTACTTCTGGTAATTCTCTTATTAATTCTTCATAATATCTTTGTACTAGACATCCCATTACTATCAAGTATTTGCAATTATCTTTTTTATATTCTGCCATTTCTAATATTGTGTTTATTGCTTCTTCTTTTGCACTTTCTATAAACCCACATGTGTTGATTACTATAATTTCTGCTTCTTCTGGGTCGTTTACTATTTTATAATTATTTTTTTTGAAATGTCCTATTGTTATTTCTGTGTCTATTAAATTTTTACTACATCCTAGTGATACAAATCCTACTTTCATATTCTTCCTTTCTGGGAAATTTGGGAAATTTGGGGACAGTCCCCTTTTTTCCCTTTTTCTCCTAACTATTATGACTGCAAATGTGTTTTCTTGTCATTTCCATCAAATTAAGCTTTGTAAATCCTTCTACTTGTGTTTTAGCTCTATCTTGTTTTAATACTTCTTTTAACAATTTTTCTATTTTCTCTTTGTTTTCTTCTTTTTTCATATCTATATAATCTATAACAATTATTCCACCTATATCTCTCAATCGTAATTGTTTTGCAATTTCTATTGTTGCGTCATAATTTACTTTATATATTGTTTCTTCTAATGTACTTTTTCCTGTATATTTCCCTGAATTTACATCTATTGCAACTAACGCTTCTGTTGCATCTATTGTTATAAATCCTCCACAATTTAGCCAAATTTTTCTTTGTTTTATTTTATCTATTTGTTTTTGTAAATCATATTTTTCTATTAAATCTTCTTTTGATATTTCTATTTTTAAGTCTTTTTCGCCTAATTTTTTTATTGACTCATAATCTTCTAAATCATTTACTTCTATTTTTTCTAATTGCTTTTCTGACATATCTATTATGATTTTTTCTATTATACTTGGGCTACTATAAATTAATTGTGGCTCATTATTTGTTTTATTAAATTTTTCTAATATTTGTACCCACTTTTTGTTTAGTTTTTCTAAATCTTTTAGAATTTCTTGTTCTTGTTTACCTTCTCCTGCTGTTCTAATAATCGCTCCTGTATTTTCTGGTAAATTATTTTTTATAATTTTAATTAATCTTTCTCTTTCTTCTTCATTTTCTATTTTTTGTGAAATTGTTACTATTTTTGTATTAGGCATCAATATTACATATTTTCCTGTTAATTTAATATGTTTTGATATTCTTGCTCCTTTTTTGTCATTACTATCTTTTTGTACTTGTACCAGTATTTTTTCGCCTGTTTTTACTACATCTTTTATTTTTTCATCTTTTCTTTTTTCTACTTTTTCATCAACTTGTATTACTAAGTCTTTTACATGTATAAAACTACTTTTTTCTAATCCTATGTCTACAAATGCTGCTTGCATTCCTGGCACTATATCTTTTACAATTCCTGAATATATATTTCCTTCATTTCTTGCTTTTATACTGTCTTCACTTTCTTCATAAAATTCTACTAGTTTTCCATTTTCTACTACACAGATTGTCTTTATATTATCTTTTTTATTTACTATTAATTCTATCATCTTTTTGCCTTTCTAATTAAATTTGTTCATTGCATGGTCCATCCCTTTTTGCAAGATGTCTATTACTGCTTCTTTTGCTTTTTCTACTCCTTCTTCTAGTTTTCTTAATTCTTCTTCTGGAACATGTCCTATTACATAGTTTATTTGGTCATGTTCATGTGTTGGTCTTCCTATTCCAATTCGGATCCTTGGAAATTCTTGTGTTTGTATTTCTGATATTATTGATTTCATTCCATTATGACTTCCTGCACTACCTTGTTTTCTTATTTTGATTTTTCCTGGTTCTACATCCATGTCATCATATATTATTATCATTTTTTCTTTTTCTATTTTATAAAATTCAAAAAATTCTTTTGCGCATTTTCCACTTAAGTTCATATATGTTTGTGGTTTTACTAGTATCACTTTTTCTCCTTCTATATTTCCACTTCCATATATTCCATTGAATTTTGTTTTTTTCATTTCTATTTCATATTTTTCAGCGATTTTATTTATTGCGTTAAAACCCATATTATGTCTTGTTTTGCTATATTCTGCTTCTGGATTTCCCAATCCTATTATTAAATACATTTTATTCCTCTTTCTTATTTTTTTATTCCTAATTATTTTACCTTGTTTTTCTTATTTTTTCAAGTATTTACACTAAAAAAGATTATACAACAAAAAATGCCCCTTTCGGGGCAAATTTATTATTCTGCTGATTCTTCTGTTTCAGGAGCATCATAAGCTTCTAATATAGCTTTTTGAATTTTCTCTCTTGTTTCAGCATTGATTGGATGAGCTATGTCTTTGAATTCTCCGTTTGGAGTTTTTCTGCTTGGCATAGCAATGAATAATCCGTTTTGACTTTCGATAACTTTGATATCATGGATAACAAATTCATTATCGAATGTTACAGAAGCAACAGCTTTCATTCTGTTCTCTGAATTTACTTTTCTTAAACGTACGTCTGTTATTTGCATCGTGTGCACCTCCACTGTTTTATTAAAATTTGTACATATATGTATTTTGATTCTTATGTACTATTATATTATTCTACACATAAATTTTTTTTCCCTCTTTTTTTTACATTTTTTTATTTATTATTTTTATTTTCAAATTTGATATATTACTATTAAGTAAGTCGACCCCGGTACGAAAACCATAGCTATGTTTCGACTACGAAATAGTAATATATTAAATTTGAAAATATTAACTAACTAAAATAAAATTAATAAATTGGAACAAAAAACTTGAAATTTGCATTATATAAGTATATAATCTAAACATAAAATTACAGGGAGTGTTTATAATGCCAAATATTGATAATATAAAAAAATATAAAAAAGTACATATGATTGGAATCGGCGGAGTTAGTATGAGTGGAATTGCTGAAATTCTATTAAATTGGGGATTTTCAGTTTCTGGTAGTAACAATGTTGATTCAGAAATTTTACATACTTTAAAGAATGCGGGAATAAAAATTTTTATAGGACATAATGCTGAAAATGTAGTTGGAGCTGATTGCGTAGTTTATACAGCTGCAATAAATAAAGATAATCCTGAATTAGTTCATGCCAAAGAACTTGGTATTCCTACTATAGAAAGGTCTGATTTTCTTGGTGAACTTACTAGATGTTATGAAAACACAATAGCTGTTTCAGGAACACATGGAAAAACAACAACTACTTCTCTTGTTTCTTTATGTTTTATTGAAGCTATGAAAGATCCAAGTATTCAAGTTGGTGCAATAATTAAAGATCTTGATGGAAATTATAGAGTTGGAAATAGTGAAAATTTTATAATTGAAGCATGTGAATATGTTGAAAGCTTTTTAAAGTTTAGTCCAAAGTCAGAAATCATTTTAAATATTGATAATGACCATTTAGATTATTATAAAAATATCGAAAATGTAAAAAAAGCTTTTATTAAATATGTTCAATTATTGCCTGAAGATGGTCATCTAGTTATAAATGCTGATGATAATAATTGTTTAGATTTACCGAATTTTTCAAAAGCACCTTGTATTAAATATGGTATTGAAAATGATGATGTTGATTTTCTTGCAAAAAATATCAAATTTAATGAGAATGGTTTTCCTGAATTTGATGTTTACAAATATAATGAATTTTACGAACATATTGAACTTTCTATTCCAGGAAGACATAATATTTTGAATGCTTTAGCTTGTATTGCTTTATGTGATGCATATGGAATTTCTAAAAAAGATATTAAGGTTGCATTAAAAAAATTTACAGGTGCTGATAGAAGATTTGAATATAAAGGAATGGTTAATGGAGCTGAAGTTTATGATGATTATGGTCATCATCCAACAGAAGTTATGGCAACTGCAAAAGCTTTAAAAAATAAGAATTTTAATAAATCTTGGGTTGTTTTTCAACCACATACTTATAGCAGAACTTTTAATTTATTAAATGATTTTGCTAATGCCCTACTTTCTTTTGATAATATTATTGTTACTGATATTTATGCAGCAAGAGAAACTAATACTTATAATATTTCTTCTGAGGATTTAGTAAATGAAATTATAAAATTGGGCAAACCTGCTAAATATATTTCTTCTCTTGATGATTGTGTAACTTATTTAAAAGAAAATGTAAAAGAAAATGATATTGTTTTGACTCTAGGCGCTGGTACTGTTACTAAAATTGGACCAATGCTTGTACAATAAGTAAAAAATTTGAGCAAAGTTTTATTTATTACTTTGCTCTATTTTTTTATAAATTATTTTCTTGTTTTTTATCTGTTTGTTTACTTTATTGAAATATACATTTCTATCCCCTCCTCTTTTGTAATATTACTTTCATAATCACCAAAATTAGCAACTCCGAGATTGCCATTATTAAACTCTGCCTCTGTTCTCAGTTCAAGCTGATATATAAGCTTTTTCTTATAAAACTTAATGCTACGATTAATGACTTTCACTGCCTTCATAATTGTTTCCTGTATATGCAAAATTTCACGGAATTGTTGTAAAAAATATAAAAATAGTATAAAATAAAACTAGATTTAAAATAACAAAAGAAATAAAGGAATAAAAATATATGAAAACAGAACAAATAAAAATCTCGGATGAACAAGCGCAACAAATATCTAATATGTTACAGACACAGGGTTTGACACTTACTGAAATAAATGAAATATTAAATGGAGAATATACAACAGTTCAAACTAATATTGATTTATCAGCTATATTTAGTTCTGATGGAAATCATCAGAATGTATTAAGAGGATTAGCTGACGGTTATTCTATTGAAGAATTACAACAGCATGGAGTTAGTTCAAGAGAAATAAAAGATTTTATGCAGACATTAGCTAAATGTAATTTAACAGTAGAAAATGCAAAAGCAATCAATCAATACAGTAATGGAAGCAATATGATTTTATCTATAAAAAGAGGAACAGCAGATAAAAGTGCAATTCAAAATGGAATAAGAACTGATATGATGAGTAAATTACAAACTAGAGGACTTTCTCAAGAACAAATTTCAATTTTAGAAGATTATATTGGAAGATTAGATTTTAGTAAGCCAGTATATGAAAATTATGAAATGATAAATCAATATATGCAAGAAATGAATATTCCTCGTAATTGTTATCCATCCATTTATACAGCAGTCAAAGCTATGGATTCTTTAGAACATATTGATAGCACATTAGCAAGTTTAGATGATGGGTTGTCAAAAGCTAGACTACCACAATCAATGAAACTTTATAGAGCAATAAAAACAAAAAGAGATATAAATCCAGAAAGTTATGTTGGAAAAAGTATGAATAATAAAGGCTATACAAGTACATCTCCTTTGTACGACTCATCATTTGCCAAATATGATGAGTATGATACTGTTATGGAAATATATGCCCCAAAAGGAACACAAGGCTCTTATATAACACAACTTTCTGATTATGATAGTGTAGAGCAAGAAATTCTATTAAATTCTAATGATATTTATATTGTAGATGCTCAAAAAGATATTATTGACAAAAACGGAAGAACAAAGACAGTTTTAAAAGGATTATTACTAAGTAAAGAAAGAGAATGCTATAAAGGAATTGAGGAAATTCACTTTGGTCAAGAACAATATCAAGATACTTTTCAAGACCAAAGTGAAGAATCCAATTTACCTGTAAAACAAAATAGATTTTCAAAATTTTTTAGTAAAATGCTTTCAAGATTTGCTAGACAAAATTCAAATAAACACACACAAAGAAGAAATTCATTTAATAGAAAAAAAGATAATATCCAACAACATAAAAGCGATGTAAATGAAGAAAAACCAAAGGAAAAAAAATCTTGGGAATTAGACCCAGAGGAAAAATATCAAAATGAGAAAAATATTGTCCAACCTATGCAACAACAAGTTCCACAACAGCGACCACCAATAGATATTGGAGGTATGGAATTATAATAATTAAGATATAATCAAAAAAATATAATAAATTTATGGAGGAATAATGGAAGAATTAATAAAAATATTAAACATAAATGATTATGATATAGAACAATATGTTGAAAATAGAATATCCGTTTTAAATTCTTTACATAATAACGTTGAGGAAGTATCATTAACAGATGGAGAAATTTACCAAGGCTGGATAAATACAAATGTTTCTTATTGGCCATCTGGAAATAGATCTAAAGGATTTAAGCTAACAAAACAGTTTTACATTGACTTTTGCAAAAATATAAAACAAACATTTAAAAACTTCGATATAAATGTTGTCAAATCAAAATTTAATTCTGATAGATTAATGCAGCGGATTAATTTGTATTTATCTAGCTATTTTGGTGAAACGTGCAATGACACTTTAAGAAAAGAAATTTTTGGTTATGGAAATTTAAATTCAATTGGAGAAACATTAAGTGTAGAAATTTTAAAGGGAAAAAATGTTGCAAGATGCATTGAAAAATCTGGTGGACTTAATGGATTATCTAATTTTATGGGAATTGACTGTTCATTAATCTTATCAGAAGCGACATTTGAAAATACTACAGCAGGACATGCATATTGCCTAATAAATGAAAATGGAAAATATAAAATTTATGATCCTAATTTTTTTAGCACTAACAGTACAGGAAAAAGAGTACCTTTTATTTTTGATTTTGATATTAATAATGTGGATAAAAAAATTACTTTTAATCCTAGTGAATTAGGAGCTATTGATTCCACAGATATAGAATATAATTTCCCTTGGAGCAAATTAAAAATAATTGAAAAGAGTTCAAGCATTAAAAAAATAACAATTAATTCAAATGATATTGCCAAAGCTGATAAAGAAGAAGCTTTATCAACAAGTGATATTGAAAGAAAAAAAGATTTTTTTAATAGACTATTAGATAAATTCAAGGGAAAAGGTGAAAAATAATGATAGAGTTTAACAAAAGATTAGTAGAAGTTGATGAGATATTAAGTTATCTTTCGATAGAGGATTTATTGAAAATTCCAGAAGAGATAAGACAACTAATAAAATCCAATAAAGCCAAAGATTATGTTTGGAGATTTGACGAGACAAAAGAATTAAAAGATCAAAAATTGAATCGTGATACTATTGCTTTTTTATCGTATCTAAACATGGAATATTTATTAAATGAAGAACAAAAACAATTGATGCAACAGATACATCAATTTAATGAAAATAAACTAGAGGAAGAAAAGAAAAAACAATATAACTTACATTATTTATTTAATGCTAAGCAAAATGCTATAGAAGATAGATTGCATATCCCACAAAATGAATTAGTTGTTTATAAAAAAAATATATTTTCTAAAATTTTAAATAAAATAAAAAGTTTTTTTCTTAATAAATAAAATTTAGATTATTGTCTTTTAGCATTTACAGATTAATAATCTTTTTTATAATTTCTATATCAAAAACAACTTACAAACTTTATAGTTCGTAAGTTGTTTTAAATTGGAGCATTTAGGGATGTCATTTGCGAAAAAATTGCTTAATTCTCAAAATTTTCCTCTCACATTTTGCTCAAAAAAATAATTTGATTAATCGACTGTATATTTATTTTAACATAAAAATTAAATTTTTCAATTATTTTTAATATATTTTCAGTAAATCAATTGACATTTTAGTATAAATATTATGCAATCAAACAAATGTTTTAATATGATGTATTGTTTAAGGAGTGATATTGTTGGAAGAAAAAGAAATTATAGAAAATAAAACTGAATATATAAATATTATTGCTCATAAGCAATTAGCCCTAAACCGATTAGATTCATTGCTAACTTATCACATAGAAAATAATAATTTTAAAAAAGCTAATTTATTATCTTATTGGTTTGAAGATTTTGCTAAATATAATCTAGCAGAAGAGAATTTTAATCCTAAACTTTTGAAAAAATATAAGCATGGAAGTATAATAAAAGCTAATTTAGGATTTAATATTGGAAACGAGGAAGGTGGTCTACATTACTGCATTGTTTTAGATAAAAGTAATGCACTATCATCAGGAACTCTAACTGTAATTCCATTAACTTCCATAAAAGAAAATAAAAAGTATAATAATTCCACACTTAATTTAGGAAGTGAAATATATATTAATCTAAAGAAAATATGTGATAATATGTCTAAAAAATTATCTGAAGAATATGAAGATATATGGAAATTACCTGCTGAAAAAGTAGAACAATTTAATACTGATTTTAAGTATATAAAAAAGGTAGAAAAAGAAATTTCAAAGATGAAAAAAGGCAGTATTGCTCTAGTATCTCAAATTACAACGATTAGTAAGCAAAGAATATATGACCCAAAAACATCTTCTGATATTTTGGCAAACTTAAGAGTTTCAGATAATACTTTAGACTTAATTGACTCAAAAATTAAGGAACTTTTTATAAAATAATTGGTATAATATTTGACAAATATGCATATTATATATTATAATAAAGTTAGAACTCAGCAGTGCGATATCTTAGATATTAGTACCTGCAGAATAGAAGACTTTATGAGTGGTTCATGGCAACCACTCTTTTTTCTTAAATAAAAAAAGATAGCAAGCTAATATATTCTTGGGATAATCCTTCTTGAATTGACTCATCAAAATAAATTATACTCCCATAAAATTCTAAAACTATTTATTTTAAGTAATTTTAGAATTTCATGGGAGTAATTTATGGAGCCACTAAGCAGAATCGAACTGCTGGCCTATGGGTTACGAATCCATCGCTCTACCAACTGAGCTATAGTGGCACATATAAATATAATACAAAATTTATTCTAAAAATTCAAGTATTTAAGTAAAATTAATATAATAAATTCTTCACACATTTTATCTTGAAATATACATATATTCATAGTATAATACAAAAATAACGAAAGGAGAAAAATATGAATTTAAAGAATAAAAAAATATTAATTCTATTATTAACAATTATAGTATCAACTATAGACTTAGCATATGCAATATGCATCTTTACAGGAATTGTCAACCTAGAAACCTCTGAAAATGCTCTAATCACAAACAATTCACAAGCTTTATTTTTAGCAACATGTGTAATAATAAATCTAATCTCTATTCCATTTATAAGGAAAAATATGTTAGAACATAAAAAAACGATAATAACATTAAATCTAATACAATTATTTTTAGGTAATTTATTTAATATAATATCAGGAATAATTAATATAACTCTAATATCAACAAAAACAAAAGATATAGAAGAATCAAAAAAAGAAAAAAATGAATTACCAATTTTAGAAGAAGTAAAACAACATAATAAATTATTATATTTTATAATATTTGTATTCATTCTTATAATTTGTTACACACCTGCGATTAACTTATTACCAATACCTAACACAAAAATAGCAACAATAATAACTGTATCTTTGCTATATATAATACAAATAGTTAGTCTAGTAATTCCTATGATTGCAGAGTTAAAAAGAGATTTTATTGCTTTTAAAAATAATTTTAAAACATACATTTCAAATATGTTACCTAGGTTTGGAATTATTTTAATAGTTTATGCAATTTCTAATTTTTTAATAGTTTATTTTGTAGCAAATATTTCAACAAACCAAGAAATTATATATCAATGGCCTATATATATTTCTGCATTTATAGCAATTATAATTGCACCTCTAACAGAAGAATTAATGTTTAGAGGATTTATGAAAAAATTTATTAAAAATGATATATTATTCATATTACTAAGTTCATTGATATTTGGTGGCTTGCATGTTACTTTAGCTGATAGTTTTTCACAATTGTTATTTATAATTCCTTACTCTATATTAGGTTTTGCTTTTTCTTTAAATTATGTGAAAACTAGAAATATAGTAAGTAATATTTTTCTACATTGTGCTTGGAATTCAATTGCAATAATTGCAATGATAATAACCAAACTAATTTAAGGGAATCTTAAAAGATTCCCTTATTTTTTAAAAATGTTTTCCTTTTCTTTTTGAATATGTTTCAAAATATTCTTGTGCTATTTCAGCATCTGATTTAATATCTTCTTCAGCTCCAGAGACTTCATCTTCTATTTCCTGATGTTCTGATAAAGCTCTATCTAATTCTTCTCCACCTGGTAAATCCATATCTTCGTCAACTCTTCTTGCTAATCTAATTTTTATTACAATTGCAACTATTATTATCATTACTAAAGCAATTGCTACACCTACAATTATTTTTTCTCTTGTTCCCCAAGTTGAAGGTTTTAACCATTCAACTTTTCCTACAGCTGTTTGATCTTGTACATTTTTATTTACTATAATTTGATATGTCGCATTTTCACCAGTTTCTGCATTACTTACAAGTATTGTTATTACATTTTCTCCATTTTGTAAGTTTTCATTTCCTACTATTTCAACTGTCGCATTATCATCATTTGCTAATGCTTCTATTTCTAATGAACTTAAATCATCTGTTAGTCCTATTGTATATTCATATACATCTTCACTAAATTTTGGGCTTAAGCTTTGACCTTTTACTAATAATTGTGATAATCCAAATGTTTTTTCATCATCTGTAGGTTCTTCAACTGTAGTAGTTGATGCAACTCTCGTTATTACTAATGTATAAGTTTTTTTGGTTTTTCCATCTGGTGCAGTTACTTCTACATTTACTGTGTTTTCTCCTTCTTTTAATGATATTTTTCCTGTTCCTGTTATTTTAGCTTTTGAATTTACTGCTTCTGCATATACTTCTACTTCTTCTACATTGTTTGGCACTTCCACACTATATGATGTGTTGTCTCTTTTAAATCCTGAAAAGTCATATTCTGTTGGACGTATTCCTAAATTTTTTAGTCTTGCTTCTGATTCATCATCAGGATTGTCTTCCTCTGCTGATAATCTTGTTATATTCATTGTATAAGTTTTTTTAGTAACTCCATCTTCTGCTGTTACTGTTACACTTACTTTGTTTAATCCTTCTTTTAATTCTACATTTCCTGTTCCACTAACTTTTGCATTTGAGTCTACTGGAGTAGCATATACTTTTACTGAACTTACATTGTTTGGAACTTCTACATCATATTCTGTTTTATCTCTTCTAAATCCTTTAAAGTCATTTGGATTTATTCCTAAATTCTTAAGTCTTGCTTCTGATGATTTTGTTGATGTTGATGGCGGAGTTGTTCCACCTGTATTATTGGCATTTATTTTTATGTTTACTGATTGCGGATTTAAATTTGTTATATCTTCTCCTGTTATAGCATCTGCAACAGTTATCGGTGTTACTGTTACTGTAGCATTGCCTTCTCCTTTTGCAGTACAAGTAATAGTAACACTAGTATTCTCAATCCAAACCTTTTCTTCTCCTACATCAATATTAGAACTACCTGTTATACTATACTGTCCTGTTAGTCCTGTTCCATTTATTATCACATTAAATGTCTCTCCCACTGTTACAGAAGTTTTAGATGATGATACTGAAAATGATGCTGCTTCTACGTTAGTCGAAAAAAGTATCATATTTAATAATATTAAGCATATTAATATAAATTTTGTTTTATTTGATTTCATTAGCAATTCTCCTTTATATTCCTATTGTACCTGTTCCCATTATATAATTTTTTACATTAACATAGTCTCCTGCTGTTATATTTCCATCTTGATTTACATCTGCTCCTTTTCTATAAACACCTGTTATATCAGTTGTTCCCATAATATTATTTTTTATATTCACATAATCTCCTGCTGTTATATTTCCATCTCCATTCACATCCCCTAAAACAGAGATTACAATTGTATCATTTACTGTATATCCTGTACCTATCTTAGCATCAGCACTTAAGACCTCTCCATTTGCATTTTTAACTACTATATTATCTCCCATTATTTTTTTAACATCATCTACAGTAGCATTAGGTACTGCTGTTGCTTCATTTGTCATATTATCTATTCTTATTTTTTCCTCTGATTCTGCAGGAACTTCAGGAACTTCTGGCTCTGCTGGTTTTTCTTCTTCAATAGGAACTAAATACAACTTATATGTACTCTCATAATCATATGTTTCTCTAGCACAATATCCTTTAGTTCCATCGGCCTTCATTACCCAATCCCAATATGTGCCACCGATTTTTTCTGTTCCTTTAGCCAACCTTGTAACAATCTCGTCTTTATATATCCAACCAACTGTTGTTGGACCATTTGGTGCATTTCTCAATCTTAATGAATTTGTAACATTTACTCTTACTAATTCAGTATTTGTTGGTAATTCTTCATCTGATGTTGAAGGTCTTGGACTTGCACTAGCTGGCATATTTTTAAATACTGGAATTATAAAAGTATAGCCTGCATCTACTGAACCAACACTTTCGAATGTTCTTCTTAATGTAGAACCTTCATTTTGTGCTGCTAAAATATTTTGCATATATTGATGCCAATATAAATTTCCATCTGAATTTTCCACATCGAATTTTTGAAAATATAGTGTATTTTGACCTTTTGCTATATAGCTTGAAGAAATTATTGAAACTCCTCCATCAATTGATTTTTCTAATGTATCCCATCCATTTGCAGCAGCTTTTTTCAATCCATTTAATATAACTGTTTCTTTTCCATTTCCACTTGCACCTATATTAAACACATTATAATACCCTACATATTGTCCATTATATCCTGCTCCAGAAGATAGTACTGAACCACTTTTTCCTTGTTCTTGTAATATTCTTGCTACTATGTAATATGGATTTACGTTATATTTTTGTCCTGCTGATATTATTGCATTTATGTATGATTCATTATTCAAAAATGTATCTGCAACCATTGTTCTTATTGTATTAATATCACAATCATAATATGTTAATTCCATAAATTGAAATATATCAGAATAATTAGTTGAATTTCTTGGATCCATCATATATGCAATTGCAGCTTCTGATGCACAGTGCCAATTTCCATTATCATAAGTTTTCTCTCCACATCCTGGGCATTTCCATTGTCCAGCATACTTGCTGTTGTTCGCAGGCACTAAGTTTCTTGGTGAACCTCCATGTCCAACATATTCATTTGCAATAGCATCTGACCATTCAATGTCAGTATATAATATTTTAAAATTCCAGTTTGGATGTTGATTTTTTAGTTGTTGTAAAATTTCTTTTATTTGTGGATATTGATTTGAATCGATTGAATTAATATCTGTAGTAGATGATTGGCTTATGGCAAAAGCTTTTCCACTCCAAATAAAATTTATTAATATATATGCTACGATTAGTACAAAAATTACTAATATTTTTCTTATATTTTTCTCCATATTAACACCTCTTTTGTTTCTTCCAAATTTTCTCATGCTTCTTCGACATTAGTATATCATTTTTTGCCTTTTTAAGTCAACATTAGACAGCAATTTTTTTATTACATTTGTATTACAATTGTATCATTTGTAACATATTGTTGGATTATCTATAAATATGTGATATAATATTGTCAAAATTTAAAGGTCTGTCCCCTTTTTTCCTTTTGGGTAAAATGGGGACTATCCCCAAATTTCCCAAATTTCCCGAAAGGATAGATAATATGATAGAATTACTTTCACCTGTTGGTGATTTTGAATGTTTAAAAGCTGCAGTGCAAAATGGAGCCGATGCAGTATATTTTGGAGCAAATTTATTTAGTGCAAGAGCATTTGCCTCAAATTTTGATGATAATATTTTAGAAGAAGCAATAAATTATGCCAAAATTCGTGGAGTAAAAACTAATTTAACATTAAATACTTTAATTAAAAATAATGAAATGTCTGATGCAATCAATCTTGCAAAAAAAGCATATAAATATGGAATTGATGCTATAATTGTGCAAGATTTAGGACTTGCACGTTATTTAATTAAAAACTTTCCTGGATTACATGTACATGGAAGTACACAAATGTCTGTACATAACTTAAATGGTGTGCAACAATTGGAAAAACTAGGCTTTTCGAGAGTTGTGCTTTCTCGAGAACTAAACATTAAAGAGATTGAAAATATCTGTAAAAATTCTGATATAGAAATTGAAGTTTTTGTACATGGCGCATTATGTATTTCTTATTCTGGTCAATGCCTATTTTCAAGCATTGTAGGTGGACGTTCTGGAAATCGTGGAAAATGTGCACAACCTTGTAGATTACCTTATCTGCTATTAGAAAATGATAAAATTATAGATAATGGTTATTTACTAAGTCCTAGAGATTTATGTGGATTAGAATTTTTACCTCAACTTGTTAATGCAGGTGTTTCTTGTTTAAAAATTGAAGGTAGAATGAAAACTCCTGAATATGTTGCAACTGTTACTAGAATTTATAGAAAATACTTAGATTTAGCTATTTCTGGACAATCTTTCGCAATTGATGAACAAGATAAAAAAGATTTATTACAAGTATTTAATCGTGGTGGTTTTTCTAATGGTCATCTAGATAATAAACCTAATAAAAATTTAATTTATAAAGATAAACCTAATAATATGGGTATTTACCTTGGTAAAGTATCTAATTTTAATAATAATAAAGGTCATATTTCTTTTACAACCGAAGATTATTTACACGTTGGAGATACAATTTCAATTGAAAATAAAAAACACGAAACTTCTTTATATACAATTTCAGAACTTATGATTAAAGATAACAATATTAAAGAAGCTAAACCAGGTGATAATATTAAAATCGGTAGAATGAAAGGCTCTATTTCTGTTAATGATAAAATATATAAAATTTCGGACAAAAGCCTAACCTCCTCTGCCCTTGACACTCTTAATAAAGAATTACGAAAAACATCTATAAATTGCAAATTAGTTGTAAAAAATAATATTCCAATATCCATTAGTTTATTTGGTAATAATATAGAAGCAACTATCGTCTCTGATATTATACCTATTAAAGCAATAAATAATCCTATTACAAAAGAAAGATTAATAAATCAATTTTCTAAGACTAATAATACTCCTTTTGAAATATCAAATTTTGAAATTGATTTAGATGATGGTTTATTTATCCAAAGTATTAGCGCTTTAAATGAATTACGAAGACAAGCAATTTCTAAATATCAAGAAAAACTTATTTCTTCTTTTAAAAGAAATATTGATAATATTCCTGATTATTCAGAAAAATCTGAAACACAGGTATTTACTGATAAAAAAATTAGTTTATTACTAAATATTTTGAATACTGATTTTGATTATTCTAATTTGAATGGTATCGACAGAATATATATTCCTTTAAAATATTTTATATCTAAAAAATATTATGATATTTTAAAAATTATTACAGAAAATTTTGCCACTTACATATATATGCCAACTATTATTAGAAATAATCTAAATATTGAAAATATTATTCAGAATTATGATATTAAAGGATTTGTGCTTTCTAATATTGGAAACTTTGAATTACTAAAAAACTATTCAAATGCATATAAATTTATTTACAATTATACTTTTAATGTTTATAATGATTTGACCATAAATGAATTAAATGTTGATACTGTAACACTTTCTCCTGAACTTAATAAACCAGATTTACAAAATATTTCTGCACATAATACTGAACTTATTGTTTATGGAAATACTCCTATAATGAATTCTAATTATTGTTTATTAGGAAAATCTAATAAGTGTTATCCGGAATGTAAAAAACTTTGTAATTCATCTAATAAGTATTTCTTAAAAGATAGACTTGGATTTTTGTTTAGGATTATTCCTGATAATCATGAAACTGTTACTACTATTTACAATAGTAAAATTACATCTATTCCTCATAAAGATATTAATGTAAATTCAGTTAGGATAGATATTTTAGATGAAAATATTTCAGAAATTAATGATATTATTAAAATTGTTAAATCAGGAGAAAAATTAGAAGGTAAAATTTATACTAATGGAAACTTTAATAGGGATGTCTAATTTAGTCATAAATTGACTTTTAGTACTTTTTGGAGTATAATATAAGTATCAAAAAATTAAAGGAGGATTTTTTTATGATTGCAGTACGAAATGCAGTATTTGTAACCTATGACTCTACAAAGCAGGAGTTCATTGTTAAGGACCTTTGCACACAAAAAGAAGCTAGTATTCCGGTAATTGAATTCTTCGGAACCTGCTTCAAGTACGACCTTGGTTTTATCAGTCGTTTCACATCTGCAGTAAATCAGTATGATGATAAACCAGATATCATCATAACTGAAGATGCCAAAAAAAGAATCGATTCACTCATCGAGTTCAATAGAATCGATTCATAACGATCCTTCGGTTTCAGGGGCTACAACTTATGTTGTTAGCCCCTTGTTCTTTTTATACCAATAATTTAATCAAAATTAAGACTACTGCACCAGGTATTCCTAAGATTCCAATTAAAACAGAAGTATAAAAATTAAGTCCTATATGAAATCCCCAACTTGAACCTATTAAATTAATTACATAAATTAATATCCCACCTAAAATAGAATTAAAAATTAATTTTAGTATCCATTTTATAGGTACAATAAAAATTTTTCCTATAATAAAAAATAAACATATACAAGATATAAATATTAGAATATTTGTATTCATATTATCACCCCACAAAAAAAGTAGTAAATTTTACTACTATTTTTATGTTGGTATTTGGACAAATATTCTAAACTGCCATATCATTTTTAGTAAATAATCTAAATTTAAATTCATTTATTCTATTTAAAGCTAAACCATTTCTTTTAGCAATTTTTATTAGATAATCTAATTTAGCTTGATTAGCTTTAATTTGATACGTATAATAATCAATCAAATCATCTTCTGCATATTCAAAATTACATCTCGCAACTTTCAATTTCTCTTTTGTATCAATAATAGACTGTATAAGCTCTATTCTCTTTTCTTCTTCTGTCTTCCCTTTTAACATCTTTTCTAACAAATATTCTTCTTGCATATAGATCTCCTTTTTACATCTTTTGTTATTATTTTATGCAAGTTATTCTAATTTTATCCATAAAATATAGTAAAAATTACTATTCCAATCGATTGAATTATATATAATTTAAAATATTAGACATGAATAGATTATTTACAAAATCTTGAATTTTTATTGATATTTATATATATTTATTGTATAATATCATTATTATTTTAGTTATATCAAGGAGGACAATATGATAGATATTAGATTGATTAGAGAAAATCCTGAATTAGTAAAAGAAAATATTAAGAAAAAATTTCAGGATCACAAATTAGTATTAGTTGATGAAGTTTTAGAACTAGACAAAAAAAATAGAGAAGCAAAATTAAATGGTGATAATCTTAGAGCTGACAGAAAAAGACTAAGTGAACAAATTGGACAACTTATGAAGTCAGGAAAAAAAGAAGAAGCAGAAAAAATTAGACAAGAAGTAAAAAAAATTAATGATGCACTTGAAGAAAATGAAGAATTAGAAGAAAAATATTCTGAAGAAATTAAAGCAAGAATGATGAAAATCCCAAACATTATGGATCCATTTGTTCCTATTGGAAAAGATGATAGTGAAAATGTTGAAGTTAAAAGATATGGTGACCCAGTTGTTCCAGATTATGAAATCCCATATCACGCTGATATTTTAGCTACTTTTAATGGATTAGATAAAGAAAGTGCTGGTAGAACAAGTGGTGTAGGCTTCTACTATTTAATCGGTGATATTGCTAGATTACATGAAGCAATGCTTGCATATGCTAGAGATTATATGATAGATAATGGATTTACTTATTGTATCCCACCATTTATGATTCGTTCTGATGTTGTTACAGGTGTAATGAGTTTTGAAGAAATGGATGCAATGATGTATAAAATCGAAGGAGAAGATTTATTCTTGATTGGTACTTCTGAACATTCTATGATTGGAAAATTCAAAGACCAAATTATAAAAAAAGATGAATTACCTATTTGTATGACTTCTTATTCTCCATGTTTTAGAAAGGAAATCGGTTCACATGGATTAGAAGAAAGAGGTTTATATCGTGTTCATCAATTTGAAAAACAAGAAATGATTGTTCTTTGTGAACCAGAAGATTCTATGAATTGGTATAATAAAATGAAAGATTTAAGTATTAATTTATTTAGAAAATTCAACGTTCCTGTTAGACAATTAGATTGTTGTTCTGGAGATTTGGCTGATTTAAAGGTTAAATCTTGTGATATAGAAGCTTGGAGTCCTAGACAGAAGAAATATTTTGAAGTTTGTAGCTGTTCTACTCTAGGTGATGCTCAAGCAAGACGTTTAGGTATTCGTGTTAAAGGAGAAAAAGGTAATTACTTCTTACACACTTTAAATAATACTGTTGTTGCTACTCCTAGAGGATTAATTGCAGTTATTGAAAATAATTATAATGAAGATGGAAGTATTACTGTTCCAGAAGTTTTAAGACCTTATATGGGTGGAAAAGAAAAATTAATACCTACAAAATAGTTTATGATAAAAGTCCTTTTTTAGGACTTTTTATTGATTTTAAAGCATTTTCATGTTATAATTTTGGCGTAAGTTTTTATGGTAACTTGTTTTTTTAGGGTTTTATTCCCTGGAAAGGAGCTTTTATGAGTATAACAGCTATTGTCGGCTGTAAATGGGGCGACGAAGGAAAAGGAAAAGTCGCTGCATATTACGCCAAAGACGCCAAAATCGTCATGCGGACTACTGGAGGAAACAATGCTGGTCATACTGTGATATATAATGGTAAAGCATTACCATTACATTTAATCCCTGGTGGAATTACTTATCCACAGACCATCTGTATTATTGGTCCTGGGACAGTAATCGACCCTGCCGTTTTACTTGAGGAAATTCAAATGCTTAAGGAGTACAATATCCCTAACTTTGATAATAGACTCAAAATTAGCGGAAGAGCTCATGTAATTTTTCCATATCACAAAGATTTGGACGAATTACATGAAAACTTGAAAAAACATCCAGTTGGTACAACCAAGCGCGGTATTGGTCCCACATATTCTGATAAAGATAACAGAATCGGAATCAGAATATATGACCTGTTGCTAGAAGAATCTCAACTTCGTGAAAAAATTGAAGAAGCCACAATTCTTCACAACCAGAATTTTGCTAATAATGGCATGGCTCACTGCGTTGTAGATCCTGTCCAATTAGCACATCAGTATCACTTATATGGTGAACAGTTAAGGCAGTACGTAACTGACATCAACCCAATCGTTGCCAATGCACTTGACAATGATGATAAAATTGTTATCGAAGGTGCTCAGGCATTTAGATTGGATTTGGATCACGGAGATTATCCAATGTGTACAAGTTCAAACTGTGTAACTGCTGGTTCTCTTTGTGGCGGAGCTTTACCTCCAAATGCTTCAATCGAAGTGATTGGTATTGACAAAGCTTACAATAGCAGAGTTGGAAACGGGCCTTTTCCAACAAAGGAAAAGTCTTCGATTGATATGGGTATTTCTAGTTCATCTTACCAGCAATTTCCTGGAGATGTTATCAGGGAATTTGGACATGAATATGGTACAACAACAAAAAGGCCTCGTAACTGTGGCTGGTTTGATTGCTGTATTAGCAATTCTGCTAAACACATCTTAGGAGTTAACTACATGTGTATCAATCATCTCGACACTCTTGGATTAATCGGAAAGAATTTAGGATATATTAAAATTTGTACTTCCTACAATTATCAAGGAAGAGTAATCGATTATTATCCTGATGACATAACTCTTACCGGTGAAATTCCAACTCCTAACTATGAGATTCTATCAGGCGGCTGGGTAATTGATTCATCTTGTAAATCATATGATGAACTTCCCGAATTAGCCAAAAAATTTATTGAGATTGTTGAAAAACACTCTCACATCCCGGTAAAGTTCTTAGGAACCGGACCCGCAAATGATGACCTCATTATAAGAGACATCTGATTTGATATTAATAGTTGTTACCATCATAAACTTACAAGTTACATGTGGAAAGCTTTTCTATCTTTATAAGAAATAGCTTTCCACTTTGTATTGATAATTTTATTTTTTTATAGTATAATATTAACATAAATTATATAAAGGAGAAATTTATGATAGTAAAAAATCCAAATTTTGAAGTTTCAGCAGTTAGAGAAAATCAATATCCTAAAAATGGTTTACCTGAAATAGTTTTAGTTGGAAAATCTAATGTTGGTAAATCAAGTTTTATAAATACAATGATTAATAGAAAAAAATTAGCACGAACAAGTAGTGAACCTGGTAAAACTCGTCAACTTAACTTTTATAATATTGATAACTTATTTTATTTTGTAGATTTACCTGGTTATGGTTATAGCAAAATGTCTAAACAAGAACAACTTAAGGTTGGAAATTTTATAGAACATTATTTAAAAAATAGACAAGAAATCTGCTTAATTATCTTTTTAGTTGATATTAGACATGACCCTACTTCAAATGATTTCTTGATGTATGATTATGTTATTAGAAGTGGTCTACCTTGCATGATTTTGGCAAATAAAGCTGATAAAATTGCAAAAACTAAAGTAGATGATTATGTTAAAAATATTCAAAAACAACTTAATCCAATTGGTGATATAACTACTCTTCCATTCTCATCTGAAAGAAAAGTTTACAGTGATGAGGTCTGGAAAATAATCGAAAAGCATATTATATGAGCTTAGTAATAAATATATAAAATAAATGAAAACATTTTGTATATCTAAGGTTTGAGATAGAAATTATTAATTAAAAACGATGAGGAATGTTCAATTTTACATTGAAGGAGGCTCATCGTTTTTATTTATAATTTCTTCGAAAATCTTAGCTTATCCAAAATGTTGTAATGGCTTTTATATATTTATCACTAAGCCTTATCTAATTTCTTTGTAATTATTTTCAAAGCTTTAGGTCTTTCAAGAACAACAATATGTCCACAACCTTGACATTTTAATTTAAAATCAACACCTATTCTAGTTATTTCCCATAAATTGCTTCCACAAGGATGAGATTTTTTTGTTTTAACTATATCTCCTATTTGATAATCCATATTATTTCCCCATTTCTTTTATGGCTTTTTGAAATCTGTTAATTACATTTTCCTTTCCTAAAACTTTCATAATTTCATACATATCTGGTGTATTTGTTCTTCCTGTTAATGCAACTCTAAGAACTGTACTCACATCTCCAACATGTGCTTTATACATACCTGGATTTGCTTTAAATTCTTTTACTTCTTTTGCATATCCCATTTCTCCAGCAAGTTCTTTTATTTTGTCAAACCAAGCTTGTTTATCATCATTTTCATCATAATATTTATCTATATATAGATTTAATATTTTTTCTATACTTTCTTTATCTGAGATCACTTGGTATGGATATTCTTCAAAATTATCATCATACATATATTTTATATTTACTTTTACTTCTGACCATTTTGAAATATCTTTTCTAGGTTTTTTATTTTCTCTTTCAATTCCAAATACTTTTAATGAATATTCTTTATCTTCTAACATGTTTACTAATTCTGAATCATATTGTTTTGCCCATTCTAGAGATTTTTCATATACTTCTTCTGCAGTCATTTTTGATATTACTGTTTTTCCTATATCAAGTAATTTTACCATATCAAATAATGCTCCACTTACACTCATTTTATTTAATTGGAAGTCAAAGTCTTCAATTGGCTTATCTGGATTTGCTCTTCTCCAATTTTCAAATGTTGAATTAGCTATATTTAATAAATATTCTTTTACAGCATCTACTGGTATTCCTTCTTCTTTATAATAAGATACTGCCGCTTCTGGATCTTTTCTTTTACTTAATTTACGTTTATTTCCATTATCATTTTTCATGATTGGTGATATATGTGCATATTTTGGTGCTTTAAATCCTAATTCATGGAATAATTGTAAATGTAATGGTACAGAAGATAACCATTCATCACCACGAATTACATGTGTAGTTCTCATTAAATGATCATCTATTGCATGTGCAAAATGATATGTTGGTAATCCATCTGCTTTTATTA
>CALXXZ010000005.1 GCA_944392805.1 uncultured Clostridia bacterium
GCTATATTAATGGTGGACAATGTATGAATACTACCAATCTAAAATATGCAAAGAGGTTTAATAATGAATATAAATCAGAACATAAATAAATTATTATATGCCTTAAAACAAAAAGGACAAATATACAAAATAAATAGTTTTAAATTTTATAGTGAAAAGAATGATAAATATAGTACAAAGTATCAAGTTTTAAAAAGAAATCTAGTAGAAGTATATAACGAAGAAACAGACGAATTTGAAATGCAAGAAAAATATAAACAAGATTATGACTGTTATAGTAAAATAGATTTAATGAAATATCTAGCAGAAGAATACAGAAAAGGAAGTGAGGCAGATGGAAGATGAGAACTTAAAACAAGAATATGAAAAGCTAACAGAAATGCAAAAAAGATTTATAGATTTTTATATAGAAACAGCGAATGCAACAAAAGCTTGTGAGATGGCAGGATATAAAGGGAAAAATCTAAATAGGTTAGGTTCTCAAAACTTGTCAAAACTAGACAAATTTATAAAAGTAAAACTAGAAGAAAAAGAAAGTAAAAGAATAGCCGCACAAGATGAAGTTCTTGAATACTTAACAAAAGTAATGAGAGGAGAAGAAAAAGACCAATTCGGATTAGATGCCTCTTTACAAGATAGAACAAAATGCGCTGAATTATTAGGCAAAAGATATGGAACATTTGTAGATAAAAAAGAAGAAAAAACAGATATGGAGTTGACGATAAAGGTTGACTATGGCGATGATGAGGGATGAATATAATAGTACAAAGCAATAAAATATTCAAATCAGTTCATCAATCTAAATGTAGATATATTATCATGAAAGGTTCTGCAGGAAGTGGAAAATCAGTCGATACAGCTCAGCAATATATTTTACGACTAATGAAAGATAAGGGAAGAAATTTATTGTGCTTAAGAAAATCAGAAGTTACCAATCGTGATAGTACATTTGCAGAATTGATTAGTGCGATTAATAGAATGGGAGTTGCAGCATATTGGAAAGCTACATTGAATCCGCTAAGTTTAAAATGTATTAATGGTGATAAAATTATCTTTCGAGGTATGAATGATGAAAGACAAAGAGAAAAATTAAAATCCATAACTTTTGAAAATGGAAAATTGACAGATGTATGGTTTGAAGAACTAACAGAATTTACGCAAAACGATTTTGAAATAGTAGATGACCGTTTAAGAGGAGAACTTCCAAACGGACTATTTTATCAAATAAAAGGGACTTTTAATCCAGTAAATGCACAACATTGGGTAAAAAAAGTCTTTTTTGATATATCGGATCCAAATGTATTAACCCATCATAGCACATATTTAGATAACAGATTTGTAGATGAAGCATACAGACAACGTATGAATAGAAGAAAATTAGTAGATCCAGAAGGTTATCGAATATATGGAGAGGGAGAATGGGGAGAAATTGGAGGACTTATTCTTCATAATTGGGAAGTAAAAGAAATACCGCAAGAACTAGAATATTACGACAGTATAGCAATTGGTCAAGACTTTGGTTTTAACCATGCTAATGCAATATTATTATTAGGATTTAAAGATGGAAATGTATATATATTAAAAGAAATTTATGTTTATGAAAAAGATACTTCCGAGATTATACCGATAGCAAATAAATTATTAATTCCAAAAAATAAAAAAATGTATTGTGATAGTGCAGAACCAGACAGAATTAATATGTGGAGAAAAGCAAATTATAAAGCGGAAGCAGTAGTAAAAGAAAAAGGGTGCGTAAATGCACAAATAGATTGGTTAAAGCAAAGAAGAATATATATACATCCAAGCTGTACATGGACAATAAAAGAAGTACAACAATGGAAATGGCAAAAAGATGAAAAAACAAATCAGTATTTAGACATTCCAGTAGAGATATTTGATGATGCAATGGCAGCATTAAGGTATGGCATTGAAGGACAAAGAAAAGAGATGAAAGGAATGACTATTTTAAAATAGAGGTGTTACGATGGAACAAGTAATGACAATAAACAAAATAAAAAAAATAATACAAAATGACTATAAGAGAAGACAAGAAATTATAATTGCTAAAAGATATTACAATAATGACAATGATATTAAGTTAAAAGGAATCTTACCAGATAGTACGGACCCATTGAGAAATGCAGATAATAGGATAAGTGATAATTTCCATGAAGATTTTACTGACGAAAAAAGTGCATATATCTTTACAAATCCAGTATTATTTGATTTAGGAGATAAAGAACTAAATAATAAGATAAAAGAAGTTCTTGGAGATGATTTCAAATATGAATCTAATAATTTATGTATAAATGCAACAAATTGCAAAGTAGCATGGTTACATTATTGGATAGATAATGATGAAAAAATGCCTTTCCAATATGCAACAGTAGAAACAGAAGAAATAATCCCTCAATTTAAAAAAGGATTGAAAAGAAAATTAGGAGCAATACATAGATATTATCAAGACTGGGAAGAAGATGTTTATGGAAAAATAAAATATTATGTATGGTATGAGTATTGGGATGAAACACATTGTGAAAAATATAAATTTAGAGGAAAACTAGACGGAACAGGATTAACACATTTGCCAGAATTTGATGAAAGCTTTGAGCATAATTTTGGGACAGTCCCATTTATAGAATTTAGAAATAATAAAAAGCAAACTGATGATTTAAAAAAATATAAAGATTTATTAGATATATATGATAAAGTTTTATCAGGGTTTGCGAATGACTTAGAAGATATACAACAACTTATTTATATTCTTGAGAACTATGGAGGAGAAGACTTAAAAGAATTTCTTGGAGATTTAAAAAGATATAAAACTGTTAAAACAGAAACTGGAGCAGATGGAAGAACAAATGGAGGACTAAAAACATTACAGATAGAAATACCCGTTGAGGCAAGAAAAACAATATTAGAAATATTAGAAAAAAGAATATATAAAGCAGCACAATCTCTTGATATGGATAATAGTAATTTCGGAAACTCAAGCGGAGTAGCATTAAAATTCTTCTATAGAAAACTAGAATTAAAAGCAGGGCTATTACAAATAGAGTTTGAAAGAGGTTTCAATCAACTTATAAGAGCAATATTGCAGTATTTAGGAATTACTGACTATAAAACAATAAATCAAACATGGACAAGGAATATGATAAGTAATGATTTAGAGAATGCACAAATAGCAGTTGAAAGTAAAGACGTAATATCAGATGAGACAATAATAAAAAATCATCCTTGGGTAGAAGATCCAGAAGATGAATACGAAAAAGTAAAAAAACAAAAAGAAGAAGCACAGAAAAGACAACAAGATATATTCAAAAATGCTGGCGGATTCCAAGATGAAGAAGATAATGATAGCACAGATAAAAATGAAGCAGACACCAATAAAGAATAGAGGTGTTATTTTTTATGAAATTAAAGAAAGTAATTGTAAGCAAAATACCAATTAAGTATGAATCAAGTTATAAATATAAATTTCAGACAAGATTAATATTGTTTTGGTGGACATTACGAGTTGGAAGTATACAAAGAATAACAGTAAAAAACAATATAAACTCATTTAGAAATAGGAAATTTTGGCTTATTATAATACCTGAATTTAAAGAAGGTGTTATAAATGGCTAGAAAACCAGTTGATTATTGGGAAAAAAGACAAACAGAGTTAATGAAAAGGATTGAAAAAGGAACAGAAAAAACAATAGATAGTTTGATAAAAGCATATAAGCAAGCAACAAAAGATATAAACAAAGAAATATCAAGAATATTTAAAAACTACGCTAAAGACAGTGGATTAAGTAAAAAAACATTAATACAATTATTAAATAAAAAAGAATCAGAAACACATTATAAGAATCTATTAGAAGTAATAAATAATAATATTACAGATGAAAGATTGAAAAAGAAATTACTTGCTAAATATAATGCTCCTGCATATGCATATAGAATCAGTAGATATGAAGCATTGCAGCAAAATATAGATATAGAATTAAAGAAATTAGCAAATATAGAGCAACAGATAACAGAAATAAGGTATGTTGATACAATAAAAGAAGGCTATTATCATAACATATTCGATATTCAAAAAGGTACAGGCTTAGGTTTTAGTTTTGCACAAATAGACAATAGAACAATAAACTTGCTTTTAAATGAAAATTGGATAGATAATGCGAATTTTTCACAAAGAATATGGAATAATAGTGAGAAATTAGGAGAATATTTAAGAACACAATTAACAGCTGATTCTATGTCAGGAAAATCAATTCAGAAGATAGCACAAAAATTATCAGAATCCATGAATGTAGGTTTATATAATGCAACAAGACTTGTAAGAACAGAAGTAAATCATTTTGCAAATGAAGCAGAAATGTTAAGTTATGAAGAATTAGACATTGAAAAATATAAATATATAGCCACATTAGATAATAGAACTTGCGAACATTGTGCAGAATTAGACAACAAAGTATTTAAAGTAAAAGATAGAAAACCTGGTAAGAATTGTCCTCCAATACATAGCAATGACAGATGTACAACAGTAGCAGAATTTGATAAAGATGTAATAGATGGATTACAAAGAAGAGCAAGAGATGAAAACGGAAAGTCTATATTAATACCTCAAGATATGGATTATGTAAAATGGAAAGAAAAATATATGACAAATAATAGTAATGGTGGTATAATAAAAGAACAACCAAAGAAAGTAATAAAAACTGCTAAAACGTTTAAGGTACAAACAAAAGATACGTTATTAAGTAACTTTAACAAATATAAAGATATAGATATAGCTGAATTGACCCCAGAACAAAGAAGCCTAGTTATTAACTATAGGATGTACAAAATGGATATGGGAGATGAGTATCTTGAGTTAGCTAGAAAGAGTAATGCTAAAATAATAGAATTAGAAAATATAAAAAACAGAAAAAGCAATTATTTTGATATCACCTTTAAAGAAAAATACAATAGTGCTAAACAGTATACAACAGAACAATCAGATAATTTAACTAATTTATATAAAAATAGATTGGATAAATTAAGTATAAATCAAAAAGAAAGTATTGCAGCCTATACAGGTATAGACTATGAGGACATAAATAGAAGTTTAAGAACAGAACGAAAAGTAAGCGAAAGACTAAGCAAAAGCATAGATAATATAACAGATGTATTAAATAATTCTGCTACTATTGAAGATATGATAGTACATAGACACGTTGAATTTGATGGGGCAAGTAAATTTACAGGACTTAAGGTATATCAGTTAAAAGATAGTAGTATAGAAGAATTAAATAATATGCTTAAAGGTAAAGAGTGTACTGACAAAGCATTTATAAGTACATCAATTAGAGATTTTAAAGATGAATTAAGAGAAGTTGTATATGATATTTATATACCAAAAGGCACAAAAGGCTTGTACATTAATGAATTAAGTACAAGTTATAAGGATATAGAATACGAATTTTTATTACAAAGAGAAACAAAATTTAAAATACAAGAAGTATTCAAAGATACAGATAATACATTAAGAATTGTTATGGAGGTAATTGGAAATGGAATATAATTTACAGAGAATTTTTGAAGAGCCAGTAATAGAAAGCAAAAGGGCAAGAGGAGATAATACTTTATGGAAAAAATTCGCAGAATATTACAATAAAAATAAATATATATATAATAAAGATACTTTTATTAACGATTTTTCTAATGTATTTAAAGAAATAACAGGAAAAGAATTAATAAAAGACAAGTTATACTATGTAAAAGAATTAGATGTAGGACATGGATTATCATCAGGCGAGATATATACAAATTATTGGATTGAAACAGTAATACCATATATAATAAATAAAATAAAATAGTTATTTAAATTTTATAATTATAAATTATAGGTGCTGTTCTGTTGGTTCAGTTAAATGGTAGATGCAGAGTACACAGCCTATACCAAATAAAGTCGTAGAAACACGGCTTATTTTTTATGCTTGAAAAAGCAAATATTATATAGTTGCAGAAATAGCAACAAATGAAAGGAGAAATACCAATGGAGTTCTTAAAAGAAATTTTAGGAGAAGACTTGTATGAACAAGTTAAAACAAAAGTAAGTTCTTATAACGAGAAAGCCGATAAGGACAAAAAAGTAAGTATTGTTAATGTTAATAATGGAGAATTTGTAGCGAAAGCTAAATATGATCAATTAAAAACAGACTTAGACAATACAAAAACATCTTTAGATACTGCAAATACAACAATTACAGATTTAAAGAAAAATAATGGAGATAATGCACAATTACAACAGAAAATAGCTGATTATGAAAAAGAAAAAGCTAACCTTGAAACAAAACACAAAGAAACAACTGAAAAGTTAATAAAGGAAAGTGCTATAAAAGATGCATTATATAATGAAAAAGCTAAACATCCAGAATTATTACTTACAAGATTTGATTTATCTAAAATTTTATTAGATGAAAAAGGAGAAAAAGTAGTTTCTGGAATTGAAGACCAAATGAAAACAATTAAGGAAACTTATAATGATTCATTTGGAGAGCAAGAATCAAATAACAATAAAACACCTTATCATTATACTCCAAGCGGAGGAAATCCAAACAATGATAAAGGTGCAACAGATTTTCTTGGAATAATTAAAGAAAACCAAGTAAGAAAAGTTTAAGACATAGTAATATGTCTTTTTATTTTGCCAAAAAAAAGAAGGAGGAATGTAAGATGGCATACTTAAAAGATGAATTACAAGGTTTTGTACCTGTAGAACAAGCTACTGAAATAATGAAAGATGTAGCAAGAGGTTCAAGCATATTAAGACTTTCTAAAGTAACTAATATGGAAAGTGAAACTAAAAAAATACCAGTAATGGTAGAAGGACCAGGAGCATACTGGGTAGGAGAAGGAGAAAGAATAAAAACATCTAAAGCAGGATGGATTTATCCAGAATTAAAAGCTAAAAAATTAGCAGTTATAGTTCCTACTACAAAAGAAAAGCTAAATGATACTACAATTAACGTATTTGAAGAATTAAAAGAACCAATAGGAGAAGCATTCTATCAAGCAATAGATGCAGCAGGTTTCTTTGGAACAAATTCACCATTTACAAGCAACATTATGAAATCAATTGAAAAATGTGGACATAAAATTGAATTAGGAACAAATGGAAGTGGAAAATTAGATTTAGATGTTTCAGATGCAATGTCTAAAGTAGAAGAAGCTGGATATGATGTAAATGGATTTGCAGCAAAAGTCGGAATAAAAAATTCATTAAGAAAATTAAGAGATGCAAATGGAAATCAATTGTATGCTGAAGGTGTAAACGGTAAAGAATTATATTCATTGCCAATTGAATTTAGTAGAAATGGTGCTTGGGATAAAACAAGAGCAGAAATAATTGGTGCTGACTGGGATAAATCTTTAGTTGGTATTAGAGCAGAACTTGAATATGAAGTTTTAAAAGAAGCAACATTACAAGAAACATTATGGACAGATGGAAAACCACTATCTTTAGCAGAACAAGACATGATAGCAATAAAAGCTACTATGAGAATTGCATATTTAGTAATTAAAGATGAAGCTTTCTGTGCTGTAGTACCAGAAGGAAGCTTAGGAGAATTAACAGTAGAATCAGCAGAAGGTACAGCAGTAGGAAAAACAAAGATTACTGTTCAACCAACAATAATAGAAGGAAACAGTTATAAATATAAAATAGCAGCTAATCCAACAATGCCTAAATATGGAAATACTTGTACTAGCGGATATACTGATTGGAATGGAACAGACGAAATAACAGCTACAGCAGGGCAAAAAATTGTAGTAGTTGAAGTAGATGCAAGTAATAAAGCTAAAAAAGCAGGAATAGCAGTTTTAACTGTAAAAGCTGAATAAGAAAGAAGGGGCTATATTAATTAGCCTCTTTTGAGGTATTAATTATGTCAGACAATGTAAATAAAATAAAACAAATATTAAATATAACTGATAATAAATTAGATAGTTACTTAGAGTTCTGCGAAAAAAATATAACAGACAAAATATTAGATAGATGTCACATAGAAAATATACCAGAACGATTAAATTCTCTTATACAAGAGTTTTTAATGGAACAGTATAATCTTAATAAAAAAGGTATTGGAGATGGAAAACAAGAAGCAACTAGTGTAAAAGACAAGGAACAACAAGTGAACTTTCAAACTATAGGTGGAGCAAGTTCAATGTCAAAAAATGTAGATGAATTTCTTGATAGAAATATGACTACATTAGTCAAATACAGAAAGATAGGGTGGTAATATGAACATACCAGAAACATTTAAACAAGCAATAGCTGATACCTTTTATGATAAAGATATTGAAATATGGACATCAGGAACTATAAAAGATGATGAAGGCTCAATAGTGGAAAATGGTAAACTAGAGAAAATTGATAGTTTTAAAGGAAATTTTCAGTTTTCTACTAGAGAATACATCCAACAAGAGTATGGTAAAGAAATAGAAGCCAATGCAATAGTTACTTGTGATAAAACAGTAGCTCAAATTGGCAATATTCTTGTTTATAACGATAAAGAATATACAATTAAAAGCCTAGTTCCATCCGATAGCCATATTACTATTCTAGTAGAAGGTGATGACAATGGCTAGTATAGATGGATTAGATGAATTACTTGCAACTTTATCAGGTTTAGGTGGAAATGTTAAAGAAAGTGCTAAAAAAGGTCTTGAAAGAGGAGCAAAGAAAATACAAAAGAATGCTAAACTGTTAGTACCTGTAGAAACAGGACATTTAAGAAATTCTATTAAAACAAAATCTCAAACAACACCAGATGGAGCAGAAGCACAAGTATATACAAACCTTGAATATGCACCATATGTTGAATTTGGAACAGGAGAACGAGGTAGAGAAAGTAATATAGAAAGACCTTCAGGAGTTTTTTACAGAGCAGATTATGCAGGACAATCAGCACAACCATATCTTACTCCTACATATTTACATGCTAAAAATACAGGAGAAGTAGAACAAGAAGTAATAAAATCAATACAATCAGATATAAGAAAGCTAGGTGTTAAAAAATGATAAATCAAAAGCCGATAGTTTATAAAAAATTATCAGAGTTAGAAACTGAAAAAGTAGTAAAACAAGTATGTGAAGAAGGTAGTCAAGATTGGTCAAAACTTCCTTGTGTTACATATATGGAATTGGATAATTCAGAATTAGATGCTGCTGATGATGAAGAATACTTTAGTTCATTAGCGATTAAAGCTGATGTATGGGGTAAAACATCTAGTGAAGTATCAAAAATAGCAATGCAAGTTGCAAAAAAGATGAAAGAACTTGAATATAGAAGAACACTATATTTAGATGTAAACGATTTAAATAGTAAACAAAAGCATAAAACAATGCGTTTTGAAAAAGAGGAGTGAAACTTCTCTTTATTTTTTTATATAGAAAGGAGAAATTAACATGGCTAGAAAATATTTAAAAGGTTTTAGCGGATTAAGAATATTCCCAATAACAACAAACACAGAAGAAGAGTATATTGTAGGAGAAATGGTAAAAGTTCCTGCAGCTCAAAAATTAAGTAAAGAGGAACAATCAGAATCCGAAGATATTTTAGCAGACGATGGAATATGGGACACAGATTCTGATGTAACAGGAGAAGAAGTAACAATTACATTAGCAGAATTATCTAACGAATTAAGAGCTAAACTACGTGGTGGAACTTACGATGAAGAAAGTAAAACATATTCTTTTGCTAAAGGAGATGTAGCACCAGAACTAGCTTGTTCTTATAGAGGGCTATTAGCTGATGGTACATACAGAATGTTTAAACATTATAGATTTAAAGTTTCTAAAGTAAAAATGGACCTTGAAACAAAAGGAAACAGCAAGAGTGGTGTAGAAATTACAGGTAAATTCTTAGAAAGAGCTTGTGATGGTAAATTCTATGATATAAAAGACACAGAAGCTGGAAATGCAGATTTAACATGGCTAGATACTATAGATAAAGTTCCTGCTGATGAACTATAAAAAACGAGGGCTAAATGCCCTCAAATAATTTATAAAAGGAGAAATTAAAATGTCAAAAAGTAATGATGAATTAAGTTTAAATAAATCAGTAAAAATGTACGGTGTAGAGATAAAAAAGATGCCTTGTGGCAAGTATTTTGAAGCTCTACAAACTTTAAAAAATTTGCCAGAAGACTTCATAAAAGAGCTTTCTGACAATGAGCAAGATTTTAAATTATCAGAAATGTTTAATTTAGAAAATTTAATAGATTTAATAACTAAATTAATGTTAATAGCACCTAAGTTTTTATTTAGCTTTTTAAGTAAATTATTAGATGTAGATGAATCAGTAATAAGAGATGAATTATCTCCAACTGAATTAATAGAAATATGTAAGAAATTCTGGGAGATTAACAATCTAGAAAGTTTTTTCGACCAAATGAAGCCAATAATAGAGAAGATTACAACCCTAATTGGCTTCAAAGAACAATTGCCATATGCATCAAAATAGGAATTAGTAAAAAAGCTTTTTTGGAAGATTATTACCCAGATGAAATACCAATAATTATGCAAGAATATGCAGAATTGAATAAAGTACAAAACAATAATGAGGAAGAAGTAAGTGCAGAAAATTTTTAAATTCCCTATTGTAATATTTTGTAAAATATTGTAAGATATTTACAGGAGGGGATGGTATGGAAAAAGAGAAGCAAGAAAGCCAGAAAAGTAATTATACAGGATGTTTAATAGCATTTTTTATTATATTAATTATCATATTTATAATTATTGCAATAGGAATGATTTCAAATACATCTAAAGAACAAGACAAAATTAATCACGAAAACGAACTGATAAGTCAGGGGAAAATAAAAAATGCAAGCGAAATTGTTGAAGAAGTAGCAGAGTTGCTAAAAAATAGAGATGTGACTAGAATTAATGAATATTTATCAGACAACTTTAGTTATTTCGGAAAAAATAATTATGAAAGTAAAACAATCGATAAGTTATTTAGTGATTTGCAATATTTGTCATCAAGCTATGATATTGAAAAAAGAGGAAATGATTTAGAAGATAAGGAAACGTATAGAATTTATTGGAATGTAGTAGAGCAAAATAAAAATTTAGGGAGAACAAATCAATATTATTGTTTGCAACAAATAACTATAATATTAAAAAAAGTTGTTAAAGAAGATATTATAACATATGAAATAGAAAAAATAATATTAACAGATAATTAATTTCTAAAACACTTACAAAAAGTAAGTGTTTTTATTAACTTTAAAGAAAACCCCCAGTTATACTGGGGGATAATTATTTGCCTGAAAAGAGGTGTGAAAGTGAATCAGACACAAATAGGAGAATTATTAATTAATTTAAAAATAAAAGCAGAAGGTATTGAAAAAGGGGTAGAGACAGCCAAAAAGAAACTAGAAGAATTAGAAAGACAAAACGAGCAAGTACAAAGTAGTAACAATCAGCTTGATGCTAGCTTTGTAGCAATGTCAGCAAGTATAGTAGCTTCGCTAGTAAAAATAACATCAGCAGTACAAGATGGTGTAAATAAATATAATACATATGTAAATAGTATGAATGCACTTCAAAAAACAGCTGAAGCAACTAATAATTCAATGTCAGATATAGAAGATACAATTGAAAATGTAAACAGTTTAAAATTAATGGATGAATCAGATTTAAATGCATCAATAAAAAATCTTCTATTGTATGGATATACTGCAGAACAAGCAACAGATATTCTAAAAGTATTACAAGATGCAGCGGTTGGAAATAGGCAAGCTAATTATTCTTTGTCAGAAGCAGTTAGAGTAACAACAGAACGGAATTAGAATGGAAAATTCAGTTCTTTCTGATGCTGCAGGTATACAAAAAAATATTTCTAAAATGTATGAAGAATATGCAGCTAGTATTGGAAAGAGTAGTGATGCTTTGACACAAGCAGAAAAAGCTCAAGCAGTTTACAATGGAATAATGGCAGAGGCTAGCATGTTTACAGGTGCTGCTGCTGAAATGGCTAATGGCTATCAAGGTCAACAAGCACAATTGAATGCGACAAATTTAGAATTAAGTAGAACAATTGGAGAAAGCATGATTCCTACTATGACACAGTTAAGTTCTTTGCAATTATCTATATCAAAGAATTTAGTAGAATTTGTTAAAAATAATCAAAGTGCTACGAATGGAATTATAACTTTTACAACCGCAGCATTAGCAACAACTGTAGCAGTAATTGCTGTAAGAAAAGCAATTACTTCATATACAGCTGCTACTAAAATAGCAAATGCAACAACTAAAGCATTTACAGCATCTTTAATGTCTAATCCATTATTTTGGGGTGGTATAATTATATCGGGAGCTATAGCAGGTTTAAGTGCTTGGAATACAAAATTGCAAGAGTCAATAGACAAAACAAATGAACAAATAGAAAAAACGCAAACTCTAACAGATGTGTTAAATAATACTCCTCCAAATGAAACATTTTCTGATAGTGATACAAAGACAATAGAAAATGCAAGAAATGAAGCACAACAAATAATTGATATATATAATCAAAAAAATCAGAAAATAGCAGAATTGGAAGCTCAAAAAGCAGAATTAATTCAAAAATATAATAATAGAGAAATTTTAGAATTTCAATATAAATCATCTTTAAGTTCTTTAAATACGGACCTTGAGAATGCTAAAAAAAGTTTAGCAGATTTTGAAGAGGAAACCATGAAAGAACGTGGAATAGAAAATTATAGTAGAGATGTAAAAAATCTTAATAAGCTTTTAGAAATAAATGCAACTAAACAAGATTATGCAAGATTAACAAATCAAAAGGCACACAGAGAAACATTAATAAACATAGCACAAACAAAAGCTGACATTCAAGGAAAACAACAATTATTAAATATATTAAAAAAAGGAAAAACTACAACAGAAGAATATGCTAATGCAAAAAGCCAATTAGTAAAAGTATACCCTGAACTAGCAAAAGTAAATGAAAATACAATTGCGAGTACACAAGCTGCAATAGATGCGGAAAATGCAGCAGCTGATGCTGAGTGGGCAAATGCACAGATAGCAATACAAGCAAGTATACTAGAATTAAATGCTATGATGTCAAACAGTGAACAGATACAAATTATTGCTAATACTACGAAACAATCAGTAGAGCAAGTTACAGCCTCATTACAAAATCAAATGAATATATTAAGTGGTTTAGCAAAACTGACACCAGATGATTTTAAAGGAAGCGTAACAACATCTTATGTACCTAAAACGAACAAAAGCTCTAGCAGTTCATACCAAAACAAAGCATTAGATAATTATAAAAAACAAATAGAACATAAAAAGGCATTAGACCAATTAAGTATACAACAAGAAATAGAAATGTATGAATACGCACTAAGAAAATATGCTAAAACTGCAGATGAAAAAAATGAAATAAGAGAGAAGATATATGACCTAAATAAAGAATTAGCACAAAAAGAAAAAGAATTATTGGACCAACAAACAGAAGATTATGAAAATTATATTCAGGACCAAATTAATAATAGAGGTGCAGAATATGATATTCAAGATAGAACTAGAGACTATGACCAAATAATACAAATGCATAGAAATTATTTAAATCAAATAATGCAAGATGAGAGATTATCTTTAGATGAAAGAAAAGAACTTTATAAAGAAGAATTACAGACTATAAGAGATTATGAACAACAAAAACGTGATATAAGAGTAGAAGCAATAGACAATACAGTATCACAATTAGCAGATGCCATAACAAAACAATTAGAAGAAATGCAAGAAAAAGACAAAGAAATGATAGATAAGAATTTAGAAGAAGTAGAAAATTGGAAAAATGCACGAATTGATGCAATTAATGAAGAATACGATGCTAGAATTGAAGCAATAGACAAAGAATTAGAAGCATTGAATAAAGCAGAAGAACAAAAAACAAGAGATGAAGAAGATGCAGAATATGAAAGAAAAAAGAAAAGATTAGAAGATTTAATTGCATTTGAGCATGATGCAACTAATAAAGCGAATTATCAAAAAGAATTAGATGAATTAATAGCAGATTACCAAAAAACATTAGATGAAAGAGCTTTGCAAGACAAAAAAGATGCTTTGCAAGAAGAAAAAGAAAAATTGCAAGAAGAACAAGATAATAAAGTACAGGCAATAGAAGATGAAGCAGAAAAACAAAAAGAAGCATATGAAAAACAATTAGAAGAATTAGAAAAATATTATGACGAACAAATAGATATGGCACAAAAAACAGCAGAACAAATGCTTTTAAATGTAAATCAAAACCAAGAAAAAATATTAGAATTGTTACAAAAATATGGAGATGCTTACGAAATAACAGGACAAACATTGGGAGAAAAATTAGCACAAGGAATTAATGATGGTGTTGCAAATAACATCCAAAATGTAATTCAGAAAATCCAAGATGTAATAGATGCAGGAATAGAAAATAAAATAAAAGAATGGACTTCTAGTGGATATATGTATAATGCAACTGCAAATAAACCACAAGTAGCAAATAAGACTATTAACGTATACCAAACGAATAATATTGAGCAAAATCCAGAATTACCAAGTGAAACATATAGAAAATTAAGAAATATAGATGAACAGTTAGCAGCACAATTAGCAGGAATATAGGAGGTGTGAGATGCAAAAGTTAGAAATAATAAATTTAGGATTAAATGAAAATCTTATTTTAAATAATGTAGGTGGAGATACAGAAGACATCTTGTTATCTCATATCGAAGGTTTAGGACATCCAGGTGCAACATCTCAAAAAAGTCAAGGTGTTGCACAAGATGGAGAAAATGCAGAAGATGCATTGCTAGATCCAAGAAATATAAAAGTAGATATAACAATAAGAACTAAGTCGAGAGAGAAGTTATACGAATTAAAAAGAAAAGTGTATAGAATAATTAATCCTAAGACATATAACAGTTCTACTGGAAAAAGAGGAGAATTACTATTATATTACACAAATGACTATAAAAAATATAGAATATATGCAAGAGTAGAAGATAGTGTAGACTTTAACAAAAGATTTATGAACCATGATAAAGCTACAATATCTTTTTTATGTATAGATCCATATTGGTTAGATGAAAAAGGAATAGATATAGACATTAAATCCGTAAGAGGTGGACTCAAATTTGCGTTAAAACTTCCAAGTACATTTGCCACGGTAAGTTTTTATAAAGAAATAGAAAATGTAGGAGATGTAGAAGTACCAGTTCAAATTGAATATATAGGACCTGCATCTAATCCAAGAATTACTAACAAAACAACAGGTGAATATATACAAGTTAACATGGACATAGGAGAAAAAGAAAAGCTAATAATAGATACCAGAGAAGGAAAAGAAACAGTTAATTTAATAACACCACATGAAGTTAAAGATGTATACAATAAAATAGACCTAAATAGTAAATTTTTTAAATTGATAGTAGGAAAAAATTTAATAGAATATAGTTCTGATGCGGAAAATGCAAAGGATAGTGTAAAAATTATAGATTATAGCAACAAGTATGTGGGGGTATAAATTATGAATTGTATTGAGATAATTAACACTAATTTTGAACTTCTAGGTATTATTACTAATTATGAAAGTCTTATATGTGTATGGAACTATTATGAATGTGGAACATTTGAATTGACAATTAATAAAAATAAAGCAAATACGAATAAATTGCAAAAAGGTAACATGATAATAGTTAATAAAAGAGATGATAAAATTCTTTTAATAGATAAAAGAGTAACTTCAACTAATAAAAATAGTAAAACATTAAAAATAACAGGAACTTGTATAAAAGGTTTAACTAAAAGGAGAATAATAGCAACAAATGGATATGATAGAGTAACGGAAACACAAGCAGAAAATATAATAAAGCATTACATAAAAAAACATATGGTAGAAAGTTATTTTGATGATATTAGAACTCCAGAAAGAGATATTAGTTGGGTAAAAATAGCACCAACACAAAACAGAGGAATAAAAACTGTTTGGCAAGCGAGGTTAACAAACTTGCATGATGAATTAAAGCATATTAGTGAAGATACAGGATTAGGGTGGTATGGATATATAGACAGAAATGAAAAATGTATTTATTTTGACAGTATTAGAGGAACAGATAGAACAATAAATCAAACAGAGAATCCTAATACTCATGATTTTTTAAGTAAATACACACATAAAGAATTAGAAGGATATACACATGAAGAATTACAAGGAACTGTAAAACATCCATTTATTATATTTTCTGAAAAAAAGAAAAATTTACTTGAAGGAAAAACAACAGATGATGACACAAACTATAAAAATGTAGGGTATGCAGCAGGAAAAGGAGAAAATGAAGATAGACTTATAACAGTTATAGGTACAGCTACAGGATTTGACAGAAGGGAAGTATACATAGATTTAAACAATATAGAAGACCCAGAAGAACTAAAACAAGAAGGACAGAAAAAGCTTGATACTTATAAAACAATAAAAAGTGTTGAGGGTAAAGTTTATCAAATACCTAATATGGAATATGAAAAAGATTTCTTTTTAGGAGATTTAGTAACAATTGAAAGTGATGGAATATATGAAGATAAGCGAATTATTCAGGCAAAAGAAATATACGAAAGAAATAATATAACAGTAGAACTTGGTTTTGGAGACAAAGTACCAAGTTTAGGAGAAGAAATAAAAAGAATAATTACAAGACCTATTTTGTAGGTCTTGTTTTTATAGAAAGGAATTAAAATGGCGGGAGAAATAACATTAAAAAGTTTTCCATTTGACAGTATGGATGTATTAAATTCTGAGTCTAGTCAAATGGAGCCAGATAGGCTTTACGAAGCAAAGATATTTAGGGAATATTTCAAAAAATTTTTGAGCAATGGTGTTTATTTTGGAACATATAAAAATTATGGCGAAAATAGCATGAAAGTAACTGCTGACGGTGGATTAAATATAAAAGTAGCAAAAGGTGCAGGTTTAATAGAAGGTGCAGATTTTGAGAATGAAAGTGATAAACTTTTTACATTAGAAAGACCAGTAAGTGGAAATAGAGTAGATAGAGTAGTAGTAAAATTTGATACAACATTGGCTACAAGAGCAACACAACTATATATTAAACAAGGAACAGGAACAACACCATCAGAATTGCAAAGAGATGAAAATATTTATGAAATATGTTTAGCAGAAGTTACTGTAAAAAGTACGACTAATATAACTGCTGATGATGTAGTTGATAAAAGACTTAATAACACATTGTGTGGAATAGTTAATTCTCTAATAACAGTAGATGGAGAAGAATTGTATCAAAAGTTTCAAGATTATATAGATTCTGTAACAAATAATTTAGTTAGAAAAGATGAAGAAAATGTAACTATTTCTGGAGTATTTAAAGATAAAATTGGCGGTACTAGTGAAAACAATTTTACTGATGAATATAAAAGTAAACTAGATGGTATATCAAATGGAGCTAATAAAACAACAATAAATAATACATTAACAAGTAATAGTACAACAGAAGCATTAAGTGCAGCAATGGGTAAAAAATTAAATGATGAAAAGCAAAATTTAATAAAAAGTGGAACTGATATACCAATAGGTGGAAATAATGGGGATATATATATCCAATATTTTAATGAATAGGAGGAATAGTATATGGGAAACATGTCAGGAAGCTATGGAGAACATTATACTTTACGACCCGTTACATATGTACTAAGCCAAAGCACGGCAGATAATACAAGTTTAATAAAAGTGGATTTGTTCATAGATTTTGATGGTTCGAGCTATTATGCATATACTAATAATGGTACAAGTGGTTCAATCAGCATTAATGGAAATGTGGCTAATTTAACTGTACCATCAATCAACTTCGAGAGTGGAGTACCTAAAAGTATTTTACTAGGTTCACACCAGATAACAGTTGCGCACAATCCAGATGGAAGTTGCCCTGCAATACCTGTAACTGGAAGTTGGAACACAGATACAACAAGAATAGGAAGTGGTACTGTTTCTACTTCTGTTACACCTCCTAATATACCTAGATATGTAACAATTTTATCTTTTGAAGTTGAAAATATGGTGGGAGAAGAAGGTTTGACGAAAGTAAGATTTAAGTGGAGCGCCGATGCAGCCTGTGATATGATGTGGTATTCTACAGATAACGGAAACTCATGGATACCTTTTTCTTTAAATGGTATTGTTTCAGGATTAGAACCTAATACAACATATAATTTTAAATTAAGATTAAGAAGAACAGATAGCCAATTAACGACGGATAGCCAAACTGTTACAAAATCGACTTTAGATATAGCTAGGATATTAAATTTAGATAATTTTGAACATGGAGATGATGCTCAAATCAATATTTCAAACTCAGCTCAAATTGCAAATTTAAATTTAGAAATGAAAGTAAATAATGAACAAATATTAACTAGAATATTAAATCAATTAGAAACGACAATCAAATTTACTGATGATGAATTAGATAAGCTATATAAAAAGTATGGAACAGAAAACGAAATAAAAGCTAATTTTATTTTACATAGTGGAGATTATACTAATTCTAAAACTTGTATAGTTACTTTAACAGGAAACCAAAAAACAGTAAAAATTAAGAATAACAATACATACAAAAGAGGAAAAATATTTATAAATATAAATGGAACATATAAAAAGGCTGTTATTTGGATAAATAAAAATGGTAGTTGGAGGAGGTGTATATAGTGCCTAATTATACAAAAAATTATAATTTAATAAAACCTAACAAAACAGAAAACTATGATATAGAAGATGTAACCAATAAAAACATGGATATACTAGATAAAGAATTATTTGGAAAAGAAGATAAAGTACCAGGCAAAGGACCATCTACAAATGACTTCACAAATGAATATAAAAATAAGTTAGATGGATTAGAAAATTATGACGATACAGAATTAATAAATAAATTAAATGAACAAGCACAAAAGAACAATTTACAAGAACAAGAAATAGAAAAATTGCAAGAACAAATAACAAATTTACAAGAAGAAAATACACAATTAAAAGACCAGATCCCTAACGGACAAGCTACAGGAAATCCAATCCATATAGCAGACAGTACTAATTTAGAAGCTAAGCTTAGATTAAACGGAGGAAGCAAGCAAGAGACAAGAAGTAATAATTTATACAATCCAGAAACAAATGTAGCAGGTTATCTAAATCAAGCAGGAGAAATTATTTCCAACAATAATTGGGTAATAACAGATTATATCCCTGTGTTAGAAGCATTAGATTATTATATCGCAGGAAATAAAAATCTTACAGATGGAGATGGTGTATATGGAGCATATTATAATGCGGATAAAGAACTAATAAGTACATTTCCATATAGCACATATAAAACAGAAACAACAACAATAACTACACCAGAGAATTGTGCATATATAAAATTCTCTATATACAAATACCAAGACAACACAAAAACATTTGATTTTTATACAAATGCACCAACTCCAAATTACCAATCTAAGGTAGAAACAGTAGGAAGTAATATAAACTTATTTAATAAAGACGATATGGACGTAATAGAAGGAGCATTTATAAACAGTTCTACTAAAAAAATAGAAACAAATGTAAATAGAAAATGTTTTTATTTAAAGATTAGTCCAAATAAAACTTACACAATAAGTAGAGAAAAAATTGCAAGTAATTTCGTAGTAGGAACAACAGCAGAAACACCAATTATAGGAAGCAATATAATAGATGTAGACTTTAACAACAATGAAATAATTACTATAACAGCTTCTAGTAATGCTAATTATTTGGTATGCTATTATAAAACTAATGCTTCAGATGTAGAAAATGAAATAGTAGAAAAAATAAAAATAGAAGAAGGCAACAAAGCAACAGCATACAGTCCATATGGAATGGGAAGTGTAGAGATAGATGTAATAAATAAGAATTTAGCAGAAATAGAACTAGGAGATATAAATCCTACTACAGGAAAAGAGAATGCTGCAACAAAAGTTTTTAGAAGCAATTATATTAGAGTAAAAAATGGAGCAACTTATGTATGGAGTATAAACAAGACATTAACTAATCCTTTAAATATAAGATTATATGATATAGATAAAAACTATATAGGTTATGCTTCTTTTACAAGCCAAAAAACTTACACTATAACAAATGGAGATATTGCATATTTAAGAGTAAGATGTGATTTAGTTGGAGAAGAAACTATAGATGGTTTAATAGTACAAATAGAAGAAGGAAACACAGCTACAGATATAGTCAAACATGAGCAACAACCAAAAATAATGCCAATACAACAAGAAATGCTAGAAGGAGATTATATAGAAGATGTAGAGCATCATGGGTGGAATAAGGTTAGCTTATTGGGACAAGATAATTGGAATTATAATTTTTACCAAGAAAAAGAGAATACAATTTATTTTGTTTTAGAAGGGCAAGTCGATTCTGGAGTAACTGCTACTCAAATTGCAGAAGCTATGTGTAATAGATTATCTACAATTTATACAGCAAATACACTATGGAATAATGACGATGAAGGATTTGCATTACAAGGAAACAGTTTAAGAGTTAGGATAAATAAATCTCTTATACCTAACTGGAATACTGATGGAACATATGATGTAAAAAATAGCTTATTAAGAGCATATTTAAAAGAAAATAATTATATATTCTATTACAAAAGAGCTACCCCACTAGACCTAGAACTAACAGAAGAGCAAAAAGAAGCACAAAAAATAAATACATACAATAATGTAACAAATATAGTAGCAGATAATAGTTTAGCTACGTTAGATGTAGGGTATAAAAAAGACCAAGAAACATTAAATAAAAGTTATGAAGATAGAATAGCAGCACTAGAAGCTGCCATTTTAAGTTAGGAGGGAAAAATATGTACGAAGTTATAAAGAATGCTATTAATAATACAGATTTTGAATTAAAAGCAACTATAGAAAAAATAGATACATTGTGGATAGAAAACAAAATAACAGAAGAGCAGAGAAACGAATTAATAGAACTAGCAAGAGAAAAAGCAAATCCAGAGAATAGCTATGCACCACTACAAGAACAAATAGACAGTATCTATACAGAAATAGACAGAATAAAAAATAGAATAGATATATTAGAAGGAAAAGAAGAACCAACAGAGCCAAAGGAAGAATATCTAGACTATGTACAACCTACAGGAGCACATAATGCTTATAATGTAGGAGATAAGGTTACATATAATGGCAAAAAATATGTATGTAAAATAAATGGTTGTGTATGGGCTCCTGATGTTTATCCAGCAGGATGGGAAGAAGTTGTAGAGGAAACTGAAGAAAGTGAGGTACAAGAATAATGGAAGAAATAATAAAAACATTAACATTTAGTAATATAATATGGCAAATAATAACGCCATTAATATTTAGTGGATTAGATATAGCAACAGGATTTATACAAGCAGTAATAAATAAAAATGTAGATAGTAAAATAATGCGAGAGGGGCTTTTGCATAAGCTCCTTTTAATATTAGCAATTGTAATTGGATATGTAATACAATATGCATTTAATTTAAATTTTATAGCACAAATAATAACAGTTTATATATGTGCAATGGAATTTATGTCTATACTAGAGAATTTTAAAAAAGCAGGTTTAGATTTAGGAAAATTAGGAGATATCCTAAAAGATAAGAAGGAGGAATAAATATGGCGACAAATATACCATTAACAGGAGTTTTTAGAGTAACATGTGAATTTAAGAAAAAAGGAAACTGGGCATGTGGTTGGCACACAGGAATAGACATGGCGTGCGACAATGACAAAATATATTCTAGTTGTGATGGAGAAGTAACAAGAACAGGTTGGGATGATTCATACGGAAATTTTATAGTAGTAAAAAATGATACAGATGGAAAATATCATTGGTTCTGTCATTTATCAAAAATAAATGTTTCAAAAGGTCAAAGAGTATCAAGAACAAGTGTAATAGGAATTATGGGAAGTACAGGAAATAGTACAGGAAAACATCTACATTTTGAAATTAGAAATGAAAGTAATAAATATGCAGATAATAGTAATCCAGCAGAATATATGGGAATACCAAATAAAATTGGAGAATATAATAGTGCTAATTATCAAATAGGAAATTCTAATTCAAACAATTCTAGTACAGGAGAAATGAAAACATTATCTAGAAATACAAATCTAAGAAGTGAACCAACAACCAAAGCAAGTGCAGTATTATATTTAGCAAATACAACTCTTTATGTATTACAAGAAGGAGTTGCGCAAGCTGATGGATATACCTGGGATAAAGTTCGTATTAGAGTAAATGGAAAAGAAGGATATATGATTAATAAAAATTATAAATAAAATTTCAAGCTAGATTAGATTATTCTAGTCTAGCTCTTTTTTTGTGCCTAAAAGCAGTAAAATCAAGGTATATACTTATATGCCTAAAAAAATTAAAAGGCTTAAAATTGATTATAATGCGAGTTTTAAAAAAGCTATTGACAGAAGGTGGAAAAAAGTGGTATAAAGTGTGTGAATAATGTAAAATTTGATATTATGTAAATTTTGTGATATAATATAAGTATTATATTGTTCTAAAAGTTAAAAATTAGAATATATTAGGAGCAGAAATGAATGAAGAAACACTAATAGGTTATCATGCAACAAAAAAGAAAAATGAAAAAAATATATTAAAAAATGGTTTTAAAATATCAAACTCAAATAGCTTTCATCATTGGCTAGGAAATGGAATATATTTTTGGAAAGATACTTATTATGCTGTTGAATGGAATATAATCGATTTAGAAAAGAATGGTATTTTAACACAAAAAAATATATTTAATAAATATACAATATTAGAAGCTATTATAAAAACTGAAAAAGACAAAGTAATAAATTTAAGCTCTCCCAAAGGAACAATTATGTTTGAAAGATTCAAAGAAAATGTAATAAATAGTGCTAATACTGAACAAAAAGAAAGATTAAGAGAAATAAATGATGATATTTTTTGGGTAAATTTTATGAGCCAAAAAGGATTATTTAATAAATATAACATAATAATTGCTAATTATAATAAAATTATAAAAAAAGAGAATAATAATAAAACAACAGATTTTATAAAATATGAGCAAACTCAGATTTGTGTAAAAAGTAACGATTTAATTGAAAGTGTTTCAATTTATAATGATAAAAAAGAAATAAAAGAATTATATAAAATTATAAAAGATAATAGAAGAAATCAAAAAGTAAAGGAGGTAGCGGTATGAGATTTTTTAAAAAAATATTGAAAAAATTTGCAAGGGACGAGTATATTATAACAGAAAGTGAAATAGAAAAACAATTAAATGCATATGACGAATATAAGAAATCTAATATAGAAGAAAGTACTATAATGATAAATAAAAATTGTCAATTTAATGAAATAACAAATCAAGTATCAAACCAAATTTACAAAGATAATAAATATAGAGTAAGTATAAAGAATAAATACAATAATTATGAATGTTATAATGATTATGATATGGAGGAAGACTTATGGACAAGTATAAAAGCAAGCTAATATTTAATAAATATATAGTAAAAGAAATAAAATTCGAATATAATGAAAACTTTAAAGAAAAACCAGTTGAAATTGTATTTGATATTAACAAAGATATTAATTACATTAATAAAGAAATGATTATAGATTTGAAAGTTGATATATTTGAAAAGAACGATAAATATCCTTTTTATATGTCAGTTTCAATTAGAGGATTTTTTACTGTGGAAAATAATGATGAAAATATTAATTTTGAGCCAAATGCAATTGCAATTTTATATCCATACATAAGGTCAATAGTTTCCACATATACAGCTGAAGCAAATATAATGCCATTAATACTTCCAGTAATTAATGTAAATAAACTATTAATAGATAAAGATAAAAATGAGAACTAGCCAACTAGTTCTTTTTCTATATAAAAAAGAACAAGAACCAAAAGTTCTTATTCGCATTAATCACGTATAAATAATATATCAAACTAGACTATATTTGTCAAGAAAAAAATTTTTAAAAAAATTTACTACATTATGCATTCGATTTTAAAAAAATAACATCTATATTTATAAATACGTTACTTATGCGTACAGCATAACTAAAAAATATACAAGAAACGAAGGAGAAATTGGTATGGAAAATGGAGTAGAAGATGTAGTAAAAAATGTAGTAGTTAAAGAATTAAATTTTGTAGAAAGGATTATTGTAAAAATGTTTTACAAAACATTTATTAAAGTATATAAAATTGGAATTACTTATGGATTTAATAATAAGTAAAAAGTAATGCAATAAATAATGCAATAGGAGAAATATTCTCAAAAAAAGATAGCAAATTTTGAGTAAAATATATTGTAAAAATAAAAGAAAAATAACGACAAATAATGGTAAATACTGTATTTTTGTTCAGCCCAACCAAAACGAGATGTTAAAATCTCGTTTTTTTTATATATATTTGTAAAAAATTTATTTTTTCCACCATAGTGGACAATAAGTATGTTATATAAAAAATAAGACATACTAATTATCAGGGTGGAAAATGAGAATAGAAATATTATTAAAAAAGATAAGAAAGGAAAAGCGGATATAGCCTAGAAAAGTTATCAAAACTAACAGGAATATCCACATCACATTTAAATTATATAGAAAACAATGAAAAAGAACCATCATTAAGTATGTCAATAAGAATAGCACAAGCTTTAAACATAAAATTAGAGCAACTATATAAAATCATCCCATAGTGCTATTCTCAGAAGAAAAGATATATTGCCAAGTTAAACTATAAAATAACCTACCATCTCTAAGTTTAACTAAAGCGATATATCTTTTTAAACATTAATAAGCATATAATGTATCTTCAATAACGTAAGAAACTGGCAAAACATTACTACAACTGGATGAAATAATGAAACATGGATTAGATTTATCATCACCCTCGAACACAGAAACAGTAACTTCTCCAGTCTTTTTACCAGCAACATTAACGTTTTTAATTTCTTTTTCATTAAAATTAATAACTGTACTCATTTCGCACCTCTTTTCTCTTGTACTTAAAAAATAATATAACACAAATAAAAAATAAAAGCTGTCGAAAGCTGTCGAGAGGTAAAAAAATAAATAAATATGAAAAAATTTGCATTTTTTACTAGAATCTGTTAATATTATGATGAGAAAAATAGGAGGAAACATATGGTAATAGTAATAGGTGGAGGACCTGCTGGAATGATGGCAGCAATAACTGCAGCAGAATATGGAAACGAAGTATTAATAATTGAGAAAAATGGAACATTTGGAAAGAAACTATTAATAACAGGAAAAGGTAGATGTAATATAACAAGCTCATTATATATGAGTGAATTCATAAAAAACACACCAGGAAATGGAATGTTTTTATATAGTGCATTTCAAAATTATACAAACACTGATATAATAGAATTTTTGAAAAAACAAGGTTTAGAAGTAAAAGAAGAAAGAGGAAATAGAATATTTCCAGTAACTGATAAATCTATAGATGTACTAAACTGCTTTGAGAAAAGAATTAAAGAGTTGAATATTAAACATATGCTTAATACAACAGTAGAAAAAATCCTTATAAAAAATTATGAAGTATTAGGAGTAAGGACTAATCGAGAAATAATACAAGCAAATAAAATAATATTAGCAACAGGAGGAAAAAGTTATCCACTAACAGGTTCAACAGGAGATGGATATCGTATAGCATCAGAATTAGGACATAAAATAACTCCAATAAGACCATCATTAGTTCCATTAGAAATATATGAAAAAGAAGAATGTAAGAAATTACAAGGATTGAGCTTAAAAAATGTAAAAATAAAAATGGAAGAAGATAAAAAAGTTATTTATGAAGACTTTGGAGAAATGATATTCACACATTTTGGAATATCAGGACCAACAATATTAAGTGGTTCTGCACATTTAGTAAGATACAAGAATATAGATGAAAAATTAAAAAATAAAAACATAAAATTATCTTTAGACTTAAAACCAGCATTAACAGAAGAACAACTTGATGATAGAATACTAAGAGACTTTAAAGAATTCAAAAATAAACAATTTAAACATAGTTTAGATAAACTATTGCCACAAAAAATGATTCCAGTAATAATTGAATTATCTAAAATAGAGCCTGAAAAAAGAGTAAATGAAGTCACAAAAGAAGAAAGAAAAAGATTAATAACATTATTAAAAAATTTTGAAATAACAATAAAAGGATTTAGACCAGTAGAAGAAGCAATAATAACAAGTGGAGGAATAAATATAAAAGAAATTAATCCTAAAACAATGGAATCAAAATTAATAAAAGGATTATATTTCGCAGGAGAAATAATAGATGTAGATGCATACACAGGAGGATTTAATTTGCAAATAGCATATTCAACAGGATATACCGCTGGAATGCATTGTGGAGATGAAAAATAATGGAAGAATATATAACAATTACTCAAAACGAAACAGCAGAAATAACAGAAAAAAAGTCAAAATTCATAGCAGATTTATATTATGTAGAAAATGCAGAACAAGTAGAAGAAAAGATAATAGAAATAAAAAAGAAATATTATGATGCAAGACATCATTGTCTTGCATATAGATATGTTCAAGGAAATCAAGTAATAGAAAAGTCAAGTGATGATGGAGAGCCTTCAGGTACAGCTGGGGCTCCAATGCTTAATATACTTCAAAAAAATAATTTGTGTAATATACTAGTAATTGTAACAAGATATTTTGGAGGTATTCTTTTAGGAACAGGTGGGCTTGTTAGAGCATATTCAGAAGCTACTCAAAAAGCTATAGAACAAAGTAAATTAGTTACCAAAATAAAAGGAATTGAGGCAGAAGTAAATTTAGATTATTCTAATTTAGAAAGTTTTAAATATTTTTGTAGAAATAATAATGTTAAAATAGTAAATGTTGAATATTTAGAAGATGTTGTTTTAAAAATTGAAATGGAAAACAATGTAAAAAATATTATTTTGAATAAAATAGAAACAAAAACTCTGAATATCAAGAAAATAGAAGTGTTGAGAGAAAAGTTTATAAATAAAACTGTTGAAAAAAATAAATAAATGGAAAAAAATTCCAAAAAACTCTTGCAAATTTTTTCGATAAGTATTATAATACAAAATGTAAATATTTTACAGTAGAAAAAATTAGGAGGAAAAAAGATGAAAGAAAAAATCACAGTTTTAATTGCAGATGACAATCAAGAATTTAGCATGACATTGGCTACATATTTAAAAAATCAAGAAGATATGGTAGTAGTTGGAAGAGCTAAAGATGGTAATGAAGCATTAGATATGATACCTAACTTGATGCCTGACATAGTGCTATTGGATGTAATAATGCCACATTTAGACGGAATAGGTGTTTTAGAAAAAATGAATATGATAAAAATGAGCAAAAAGCCAATTTGCATAATGTTATCAGCAGTAGGACAAGACAAAATTACAAGAAAAGCTATTGAACTCGGAGCAGAATATTATGTCGTAAAACCATTTGAGATCGACTTGTTAATCACTAGAATTAGGGAGTTGAAAAATTACAGACCAACACAAGCAAATAATTTTATTTCAAGAGAAAATTCAATTCAAAAACAGCAATATATAGAAATTTCAACAGATAAAGGAAATGAAGAAGACAATTTAGAAGCATTGGTTACAAATGTAATACATGAGGTAGGTGTACCTGCACATATTAAAGGATATCAATATTTAAGAGAAGCTATCATGATGGTAGTAAAAGATATTGATGTCATTAATCAGATTACAAAAAGCTTGTATCCTAAAATTGCAGATAAATTTTTAACTACACCAAGTCGTGTAGAACGTGCTATTCGTCATGCAATAGAAGTTGCGTGGGGAAGAGGTCAACAAGATGTTGTAGAAAATATATTTGGATATACAATTTCAGCTGCAAAAGGAAAGCCAACTAATAGTGAGTTCATCGCGATGATAGCTGACAAGCTACGCCTTGAATTAAAGAGTGCATAAAATATAAAAGAGGGATTTTTCCTCTTTTTATGCTTTAATTTGATATACATATTATATCTCAAATGTATATGAAATGTCAAGAAAGTTGCTAAATAGATATGTATAATTAAGTGAATTTTACTAATTTGTAAAAATTTACAAAAAGTAATGAAAAAATTCAAAAATTGTGTTATACTATATAAAGTATTAAATCATAAAAATTTAATTTAAAATCTTTTATTTCTAAACAATCCATATTAAAAAATTTAATAAAAGAAAAGATATGTTATTAAGGACTTTAAACTTATAAATGATAGTAATTATAGTAGCTTAATGAAGGAGGAATTTTATGTTTAAAAAGATAAAACAAAAATATATAGATATAATAAAAAGAATAATGAAAAAGCGACAGCAAAGAAAAATATTTTATAAAACGCAAATAGGAGATATGTTATGGTGTAATATGCCATTACCCAAAAAACAATTAAAAAAAATAGGAGAAACTCATAGAATTAGACCATATTTAGTAGTTGAAAAAGGAAATAATTTCTTATTATGTTATCAAAGTTCGTCTAAAAATAGAGAAAAATTAAATAATTATCAAAAATACTTTATTAATAGCAATAAATACAAAATCAAAAAAGATAGCTGGATAGACTTAACAGCTATAAAAAAGATTACAATCAAAAATATTCAATCATCATATATCAAATTAGATCAAATAGATATCAAAAAAATAGAAAAGAGGATATCAATCAACCAATTTAAAGGAAATAGTAATTTAATTAGATTTAATGAGCCAATCCATTTAGAAATCGGAGATGTTGTTGTTAAAGACGGCATAGCATTATATATATATTCAGAAGATAATGTTAATGTATATGGTTTTAAAATACAAAAAAAGAATAAAGAAAAGCAAAAGTTTGAAGAAATTAGAATTAACAAAAAGATATATTATACAAACTTTAAAGATTTAAAAACGATCAATAGAAATGATAGTGTAGATATAATTAATATAGCATGTGAAAAAGAAATAATAGAAATATTTGATAAAAAATCAGTGACAAAACAAAAAAATAATGAAAAAATCGATGAAGTTATAGAAAAAAATGAAAGTGAATTTGAAATTGGTTCTACTTTTCAATATGGAAAGTCAACTGTTATGTATTTATATTTTGATAATGGTAAATATTATGGAGTAGATTTATTATGGCATAGAATAAGACCAAGAATATTTGAAATAAAAGAAATTCAAAAAAGAAAATTATTAGGAATGAAAAACTTAGATGATATAAATAAAGTATTAGAAATTCTTATAGAAAAAAATATACAAAATCACAAAATAGAAGAGATATATCAAGAGGTTAGAGATTTATTATATTCTTCTACTGTATAATTATTAAAATATTACATATTTTGTGATATAATTGCAAATAAAAATACAATATGATATTATAAAGCAAGAAATGGAGAAAAAAGATGAAAGAAAATAGAACATTAATGCAATACTTTGAATGGTATTTAAAGCCAGAAAATAAATTGTGGAAAAAGGCAGAAATAAACGCAAAATATTTAAACGCAATAGGAATAACAGATATATGGTTACCACCAGCATATAAAGCTGCAGGAGGAAAATATGATGCAGGATATGCAGTATATGATTTATATGACCTAGGAGAATTTGACCAAAAAGGAAGTATAGAAACTAAATATGGAACCAAAGATGAATATTTACATGCAATAGAAGAATTACATAAAAATAATATAAAAGTATATGCTGATATAGTATTAAATCACAAAATAGGAGCTGATGAAGCAGAAACAGTATATGCAAGCCAAGAAGAAAACAACAACAGAAATATAGACACAACATTGCCAAAGAAAATAGAAGCATGGACAATATATAATTTTCCAGGAAGAAACAATAAATATTCTGACTTCAAATGGAATTATGAACATTTTAACGGAACAGATTGGGATGAAAGTGGAAGAAAAAACGGAATATTCAGATTTAGTGGAAAACATTGGGACAAGAATGTAGACAAAGAAAACGGAAATTATGACTATCTAATGGGAGCTGATATAGACTTTAATAATCCTGAAGTAGTAGAAGAATTAAAAAAGTGGGGAAAATGGTATTTAAACTTTACTGGAGTAGATGCATTTAGACTAGATGCAATAAAACATATAAAATCAGGATTTATGGCAGACTGGGTAAGATGCATGAGAGAAGAAAAAGAAATAGACTGTGTGGGAGAATATTGGAGTAAAGACTTAAACTCACTAAAAAATTATATAACAATGACAAATTCAACTATACCATTATTTGATGTACCATTACATTATAACTTATTTCAAGCATCAGTTTCAAATGGAAATTATAATATGGCAAAAATATTGGATAATACATTAGTAAAAGAAATGCCAAGTTTAGCAGTAACATTTGTAGACAATCATGACACAGAACCAGGACAAGCATTATATTCATTTGTACAAGATTGGTTTAAACCATTAGCATATTCAATAATTTTATTAAGAAAACAAGGATTACCATGTATATTCTATGGAGATTATTATGGAATACCATCACAAAATGTATTTCCAATGAATGAAAGATTAGAAAGATTAATAAAAGCAAGAAAATATTTTGCATATGGTGAGCAAATAGACTATTTAGATGGATTTAATATAATTGCATGGGTAAGAACAGGAGACGAAGAACATATAGATTCAGGATTAGTAACAATAATGAGTGATGGACCTGGTGGAGGAAAAACTATCAATGTAGGAAAAAGATTAGCAAATACAGTATTTTATGACTATACAGGTAATGTCAAAGAAAGTGTATATGTAGATAGTGAAGGAAATGGAATATTTTATTGTAATGGTGGAAGTGTTTCAGTATGGGTAAAAAAAGGAAATATTTATAGTTAGGAGATAAATATGGAAGAAGAAATAAAAGAATTAATAGAAAAAAGTGAAATATTGAAAAGATATCTAAATTATAAAAAATCAGATTTACAAATATTAAGAAATTATATGAATTTTAATTTAGTAACAATATTTGAACAAACAAAACAAGAAGCAGAGAAAAATAGTATATCATATAAAATGATAAAATCATGTTCAGATCTAAATTATGATTATTTATCATATATGTTGAAAATGAAAACAGAAGTAGAAACAAGAACTGCTTCAATAAGAGGAGTTCATAAAATAGGAGAAGAATATTCATTATGTACAGATTGTAAATGTGAGAAATGTATAAAATCGGGAGCAATAAATTTATTATATGAAATAAATAGAATAAATAGAGAAGAAAAAAGAAAAATAAATCCAGTAGATGTAATAGATTATATATTAGAAAGAAAACCACCTGAATTTAAAACTATACCAGATGAAAAACTTTTTGAAGGAATAGAACCAATATATTTGATGTTTGTTCAATTAATATTAGAAGCAGACTTTATTAAAATAACAAAAATAGATAAAGAAAATGGAGATATAGAAGCGGAATATGTAGAATTAACAACTAAAAAGGATTCATATTATATAAATATATTAAAAGATTTTTATGAAAAAGGAATAACAAATAAACAGATAAAAATAAACATCAATGACAAAATAACTGAAAAAGAAAATAAAAGTTTTTATGAATATGTATACACAATAGCAACATATTATAAATACTTGATAGAAGAAGAAAAAATAAATATAATAGAAACTTTAAGAAAAATGCTTGCAAATGATAGAGAATATAATGGAATAAAATTAAGGTCATATTATTATAACTATATGGCTATAGAAAAAGTAAAAGAATTACCATATTCTCAAAAAAATAAAGACAAGATACTAGATATATTTAATTATATTTTAAATTATAGATATAAACCAGGAACTCCATATATACCAATAAATATTGTAATTTATTCAACAGATAAAGAAGGGGTAGAAAACATACAAAAACTTATAGGTGACTATATGTGGTATTTTGGATATCTACCTGAAGACATGAAATATTATTCAGAATTTATGAACAACATAATATTAGACAAATATATGATAAACAGATTATATAAAATACAGATAAATGACCGAGTAGAAGCAAAAAGAGGAATTTTATTAATAAATAATTTTGAAAATATTTTATATACTGATTCAGTAAACCAAAATTTAATATTAAACATTTTAACTGATGAAATGGAAAGAAATAATTACAATGTATGTACAATTATATATGGAAGTAAAGATGGTTTAACACAGATATTAAGTAAATATCCTAAATTAGGAAAATTCTTAATAAATTTAGAATTAGAAACTGATGAACTAAATATAGAAAAAGTATATGAAATATTAGTTAATAAATTAAAAATGACAGAAGAAATAGAAGAAGAAGCCCAAACTAAATTGATGAATTATATAAAATCAACATATTATCAAAGTGAAAATAAAAATATGGAATATGTAAATAAATTGTTCAATTTAATAATATTAAATCAAAATAAAAGATTTAATGCAGGCGAAAGAAATTCTATTTTACCAGAAGACATACCAGATGCATATAATGTAAGAGATTTACCAGACATATTAAAAGAACTAAATGAAATGGTTGGATTAAATGACATAAAAGAGCAAATAAATGACTTAGTATATTTATTGAAATTCAATCAAAAAGCAAATATCGATATTTCAAAATTTAATTTACATATGATTTTTACAGGAAATCCAGGAACAGGAAAAACAACAGTTGCAAGAATGATAAGTGATATTCTATATAATTTAGGTTATATTACTCAAAATAAATTAGTAGAAGTTTCTTCAAAGGATTTAATTGCTGAATATGTAGGGCAGACAGCTGGTAAAACTTATAATGTAATAAAAAGTGCAATCGGTGGAGTTTTATTTATAGATGAAGCTTATGCTATTACTGGTGAGGGCATGAAGTTTGGTGATGAATGTATTTCAACTATTTTAAAAATGATGGAAGACTACAAAGATAAATTAATCATTATTTTTGCAGGATATAAAGATGAAATGCAAAAATTCGCCTCATCAAATGTTGGACTTAATTCAAGAATAGGTTATACAATAAACTTCCCTGATTATACTATTGATGAATTACTTGAGATTTTTGGACAATTATTAGAAAGAAATAATTTAAAAATTACAGAAGAAGCATTAAAAGAAGCAAGACTGATTGTTGAAGATGCTAAACAGATTGAGAATTTTGGAAATGCTAGATATATTAATAATATGTTCCAAAAAATATTGGTTAGTCATGCTAAAAATACAGATTCAACTAATAAAGATGATGAAAAATTATATACTATTACTAAAGATGATATTGAACCTGAAAAATTATTGGCTAATACTTATAATAAAAGAAAAATTGGATTTTAAAATAGGGGGGACTCTTATGTCCTCCTTAAAAGTTAAAATTTTACTAGACTTTTATGATGATATACTGTATAATATAAATATATGCAGGTATAGTTTAGTGGTAGAATCCCATGCTTCCGACCTGGTGACGAGGGTTCGATTCCCTCTACCTGCTCCAAATTATAACAACTTACGAACTATAAGGTTGGTAGGTTGTTTTTTTATATAGACTAAAAATGTAAATCAAGCAGTAAAAAGAAATATTGATAGATTTCCATAAGATTTTTGTTTTCAGCTTACTAAAGATGAAATGGATAAAATGTGGTTCCAAAATGGAACCACATCAAAGGGAGAAAATAATAAATATAGAAGTGAAAAATATTTGCCTTACGTATTTACTGAGCAAGGAATAGCAATGCTATCAGGAGTATAAAAAAACGATATCACAATAGAAGTAAGTATAAATATTATGCGAGCATTTATATAAATGAGAAAATTCATAAATACTAATAAAAATTTATTTGAAAATGATAGCTAAAAAGAAATATCCTATATTAAAAGTTGCTAAAACGAATAAGTTTCATGATAGATTTATTATTATAGATAACAAAGAGATGTATCATCTAGGAGCTTCAATAAAAGATTTAGGAAAAAAATGTTTTGGAATTAATAATTTTTATACTCCCATTGAAATTTAATTACAATTCATATATAATATTTTTGAAAAAAGAACAAAGTTCGTAATTTGTATTTTAATCGTTTTCAAAAGAAAAAAAGTGAGGTATTTTATGATAGAAGAAATAAATGATGTTATAGAAGAAGTATGTAAAAAGTATGGTTATGATAGTGAGGATAAAGAAAATAATGATAGTTTAAAAACCGTGTTACTAAGAGCTACTACTGCAATGCTCAAAGATGCAAATCAAGAAGATAGAAATTTATTTTATCAGATGTTAAGACATACACCGATTGTTATAACTGAGAAACTTACAATGGAAAGCTATCAAAAGCTTAAAGAGCAATATATTGGTGATATTAATCCTCATATAATAGAAGAAGAGGTAGAATTAGGAGAATATGGAAAGGGTATCGCTGATGGAGCATATGAATCAAAACCAATAATAGATGAAAACATGCAACTTAAGGGAAAAAAATCTTTCATATATATGCAAAAAGTTGATGAAAGAATAAAAGATTTTTTAGGAACTGATATTAATGTACCACATTTAATTCATGAACTTGGACATGCCTGGCATGCTGAAAAAGATGAATATACAATGCTAGACGATAAAACTTTAAAAGATAGAATTGGAACAGCAGAATTTATTTATTCTTTTTCAAAAGGAGAGGATAATAAATATGTGCAGAAAGGTGAAAAAGTTACAGGTTTAATGATAGAAGAAGCTATAAATACTGTAAGAGAAGAACAAGCAATGGCAGACTATATGGGTATACCATTAGAAGAAATGCAACAAAAATACGGGCCCATACTAAAAAGGAACAACTATCAAGGATATATATCAGGGGTTATGCAATATACGTTACAAAAATTAAATAAAGATGATTTCGAAAACTGGAGATTATATGGAAGCTCAGAAAGTAAAGCAAAAATTAACGATTTAATGGGAAGAACAAAGTATTGGGAAAATAGAGAGAAAGATATTTTATCATCAAGTGATAGTCCAAGAAATTATGATAGAAAAAGACAGCTTATATCTAGAATAGAAGAAGATGATGTACAGAATTTCTTAAAAAAATATGAAAATGTTTATTTTCCAGATATATCTAAAATGACACCATTAGATAAAATTGAAAATGTGTTGGAACAGGTTTTCAATTTAAAGGACAAAAAGTATATTATGGGATTTGAAAATTATCAAGATTTCTTAGATCTTTTATCAGATGAAGGGTATCCATTAATTAATCAAAGTGCGGAGTTGAGAAAAAAAGATGAGTTGCTCAATATAATAGATGATGTGAAATTATCCGATTTTAATAGCATAACAGAAGAAACTAAAAGCGTACTTTTAGATTCTAATAATAGAGAAACTAGAGAAGAAGGAGAAAAAGGAGAGAATGAAAAGTAATATTGAAATGAGTGAATATAGAGTGGCTACAACTGAAGTTCTATATATATTAGATTATTTTCCAGAAAAAATGAAATCAAATATTCCAACTGATTTTTTAAAATTCTTGGATGAACAGTCAATACCTGATTATAATCCAAATTTTGATTTCTCTCAAGGATTAGATAAACTTAAATTAAGTAATAAAACAAAAGTATTGCTTGCGATGATATATAGAAATTATATTTGCTCAGAAAAAGAAAAAATAGAATATGATAAAATCTTGAATCAAAATGAAAAAGCATATCAAATTGAATTAAGAGAAAAGTATAATCCAGATAATATATTTCAAAAAAATAAGAGAGAATATAATGCTTCTAATACTACAAAAGATGAAGTACAACTTGTGGAATATAAAGAATCGAACTTCACTAGATTGATAAATTGGTTAAAAAAGTTATTTCATATAAAATAATTAATATTTGAAAATATGAAAATCTAATAAAGAGGATGCAAGAAACATAAAAGTCCGTTGGTATTACCGACGGACTTCTTGTATATACATAAAAAATTTATAAACTTACATAAAAATTATTCAAATAATTCAAAATCCCACTATCAGTTTTAAAATCAAATAATAATTTATAAGCTTGTAATTGTTGGTATTTGAACCCAAATTGTTTATTAACAGAATTTATACCATATTTACCATCACCAATAATAGGAAAGCCGATATGAGCCAAATGAGCTCTAATTTGATGCGTTTTGCCAGTCTCAATCTGAACCTCTAATAAACAAGAATTATTATCATATTCTTTTAAAACAGAATATGATGTAATAATTTTTTGATATCCATTTTTAAAAGAATCAGAAATATAAACAATAGATTTTTTTGTATCTTTAAATAAAAAAGCCTCAAGTCTAGCATTTTTTACTTTAGGGATTCCATAAACTAAAGCCTTATAATATTTTTTAATTTCATGATTTTTAAATTTATCTAACAAAATATCTAAAGAAGCTTGATTCTTAGCAAACAAAACTAAACCTGTAGTATTTCTATCGAGCCTGTGACAAGGCATAGGAAGAATATCAGGATATTTACTATGAACGAGACTAGTTAAACTATTTTCTCCTGTAACTTCTAAGTTAGAAGGTTTATCTATAATTAAAATATTTTCATCTTCATAAACAATTTTTAAATCTATAGATGGAAAAAGTAAATTATCAGCAATAAAAAGCATAATTTCATCACCAGAATAAATTATGCAATCTTTGTTAATTCTAGAATTATTTACCTTAACATCTTTTTGTCTAAAAGCTTTATATAATGTATTTATAGAAAGATGAGGAAAAGAATCCATTACAAACTTAGAAAGTTTCTTATTATCATATTTTTTTGTAACAATTAATTTTTTCATAAATTTAATCACTTCTCCATATAATAGATAATATAACATAAAAAGTGACAAAATACAAAATGTAGAAAAAAAGAGAAAAAATGAATAAAAAGGCGAAAAAAAGAGAAAAATACATATAGACTAATATTAAGATAAACTGAAAATGGTCAAAAAAGGATAAAAAAGGATAATCAGGGATACAGAATTTGCAAGAAGAGTAAAATTGTGGTATAATAGATATTGGTCGCGTAAAAAAGGAGAGTGTATATTATTTTAAAAAATAAGCTAAAATACTATACGAAAGAAAGTTGCAAAATTTTTAGCATAATGGCAATAGCATTTGGGTTAATAATAGCGATTATTTTAATAAAATATAGACCAGTTTATGAAGTAACCATATCAGGCCAAAAGATAGGTTATGTAGAAAGTGAATCAGAAATCGAAGAAAGAATTCAATCAGAAATAATTGAAAAAGAAGGAAAAAATATAGATTTCGTTTCACTAGATGAAATGCCAAATTATGAATTAAAATTAGTAAGTAGAACACAAGAAACTAATGAAGAAGAAATAATGGTGGCTTTAGAAGAAAAAGCGACAATAATGTATAAATATTATGCAGTAATATTAAATAATGAAACACAGGCATTTGTAGACAATATAGAAGAAGCTGAACAAGCAGTAAATCAAATAAAAACAGCACATGCAGGAGATTCAATACAATTAGATTTACAAATAACAGAAAATTATACAGAAAATATAGAAGAAATAGGAATAGAAACTGTACAAGTTGCACAAGCACAAGTTGAGCAAAAAGTATCAGCACTTATAGAAGAAGATGAAAAAAGTAAAATGCCAAAAATCAATGGAGTATTACTAGCAGTAACACCAGTACAAGGAAAAATTACATCAAGATATGGATCAGTAAGTAGTATAAGATCAGGAGCACATACAGGAACAGATATAGCATGTTCAAAAGGAACTGATATACATGTTGTTTCATCAGGAACAGTAACATTTGCTCAAAGAGATGGTTCATATGGTAATTTAATAAAAGTAGACCACGGAAATGGTGTAGAAACATGGTATGCACACTGTGACAAGTTGTATGCTAAAGTAGGTCAAACAGTAGAAGCAGGAGATGTAATTGCAGCAGTAGGTTCAACAGGAAATTCAACTGGACCACACTTACATTTAGAAATAAGAGTAAATGGGCAGACAATAAACCCACAAAAATATCTTTATAACTAGAAATTAAAAAACTACTGGAGAAATCCAGTAGTTTTACTTTATTCAACTGTTACTGATTTAGCTAAATTTCTAGGTTTATCAACATCTAATCCCTTTTCTTTTGAAATAAAGTAAGAAAGTAATTGAAAAGGAACAATTGAAATTATAGGAGATAAAAACACATTAGTATGAGGAATATTGATAACAAAATCAATATTATTACTTGGTAATTCTAGTGATGAAATAACTAGAGTTTTAGCACCACGAGAAATAACCTCTTGAATATTACTAATAGTTTTCTCAACTAAATTTTCATCAGTAGTAACACTAATAACAGTAATATCATTTTCAACTAAAGCAATAGGACCATGCTTTAACTCACCTGCAGCATATGCTTCAGAATGTATATATGAAATTTCTTTTAATTTCAAAGAAGCTTCTAGTGCAGTATTATAATCTACACCTCTACCTAAGAAGAAAACATCTTTTTCTTGATATATTTTCTTTGCAAAATCTTTAATATCTTCAGCGCATTTTAATGCTTCTTCAACTTTTGCAGGTAATTCTAAAATATCTTTTTTCAATTTAGCAATAACATCTTTTGAAGCAGTTTCTAATATTTCTGCAAAATAAATTGCTAAAATATTTAATAATGTAACTTGTGAAGTATATGCTTTAGTTGATGCAACTGCAATTTCAGGACCTGCATGTGTATAAATTGAGAAATCTGCTTCTCTTGTAATTGAACTTCCAATAACATTAGAAATTGCTAGAGTTGTAGCACCTTTTGATTTTGATAATTTTAATGCTGCAATAGTATCAGCAGTTTCTCCTGATTGAGAAATGAAAATACATAAAGTATTTTTATCAATAATAGGATTTCTGTATCTAAACTCTGAAGCAATATCAACAGTAACTGGAATATTACATAAATGTTCAATTGTATTTTTTCCTGTAAGACCTGCATGCATTGCTGTACCACAGGCAATTATATACATTTTGTTTATAGAAGATAAAAACTCTTTAGAAAAATTTAAATCTTCAAAATTGCAAGGCTCATTTTCTGGTAAGCGAGAACCGATAGTTTCTCTAATTGCATTTGGTTGTTCATATATTTCTTTTAGCATATAATCTTCAAAACCATTTTTATCAGCAGCACTTGCATTCCATTCAATACTATCAACTTTTTTGCTAATTTTATTTAAATTAATATCAAAAAATTCAATATTATCTTTTGAAAGAAGTGCAAATTCATTATCATTTAATAAATAAAAGTCTTTTGTAAATGATAAAATTGCAGGTATATCAGAAGAAATATAATTTTCTTCAAAACCTTTTCCTATAACAAGTGGGCTGTCTTTTCTAACGACAATCATATTATCAGGCATATATTTTGAAATAATCTCTAATGCATAACTACCTTTAAAATCTTTGCAAGCAGATTGAACTGCACGCAAAACTCTATATTTATCATCATTATTATCTTTTGAATAATAATAATGAATTAGATTAGGGACAATTTCTGTATCAGTTTGAGAATAGAAAGTATATCCTTTTTCTGTCAAAAAATTTCTTAAATCATTATAATTTTCAATAATTCCATTATGAACAACAGAAAAAGATTTGCTATTATCCATATGAGGATGTGAATTTTCTTTAGATGGTTTTCCGTGTGTTGCCCATCTAGTATGAGCAATACCAATTGTACCATTTAAATCATCAATACCATTTAAATTATATAAATTTTTTACTCTTCCTTTATCTTTCATAATAGATAAACCATTTTTTTCAACAGTTGAAATTCCTGCTGAATCATAACCTCTGTATTCTAGTCTTAAAAGACCATTAATAAGTATAGGACTTGCTTTTTTTGTTCCTATATATCCAATAATTCCACACATAGTGAACCTCCTAAAAAATTATTTTGTGGAATTGAAACATACTTAAAAAAGCTTATGTATTAATCTTTGTTACAATATTCCTATTGTTTTTTAATTAATACTCTGGTTTAAGCTAAACCACTAGAGCATCCGCCGAAATTTTCGATAACTCTAGTCCTCGTCAACACATTAGTGTCCAGGCGCTTTAATTTAATAACTCCTTTCGTAAAAAATTTGTATATTTCAAATCTAATGTATTATATTACAAAGAGTGAAAATTTGGCAATAGAATTCACAAAAAATTAACAATTAATAAAATAAAAGTTGTTGCAAATTGCATAAGAATAGTGTATCATAATAGAGTAAGACAAAATGTAAGGAGGGATGAAAAATGTTTAATATAGAAGAACAGTTAAAGATGTTACCAGATAAACCAGGTGTGTATATTATGTACAATATTGATAACAAAATAATATACGTAGGAAAAGCAATAAATTTAAAAAATAGAGTAAGGTCATATTTTAGAAAAACAGACAAAACTGAAAGAATCAAAAGAATGGTATCACTAATAGACCATTTTGAATATATAGTTGTAGATAATGAAGCAGAAGCATTAATATTAGAATGTAACTTAATAAAGAAAAATAGACCTAAATTTAATGTATTATTAAAAGATGATAAAACATATCCTTACATAAAAATAGATGTAAAATCAGATTATCCAAATGTAGTAATAACAAGAAAAATAGTAAATGATGGCTCAAAATATTTTGGACCATATGCAAATCCAGGAGCAGCTAAAGAAATGCTAGACTTCATAAAACAAAAATATAAAATACGTCAATGTAAAAACTTTCGCTCAGAAACAAGAGCATGTCTAAATTATCATATAAATAGATGTTTAGGGCCATGTATGGGATATATATCTAAAAAAGACTATAGAGAGCAAATAAATGAAATAATAGATATATTAGAAGGAAAAGTAGATAAAGTATTAAAAGATTTAGAAAAGCAAATGCTAGAATCGGCAGGAAAATTAGACTTTGAAAAAGCAGCATATATAAGAGATAGAATGATAGCAATTCAAAGAGTAAATGAAAAACAAAAAGTATCAAATATAACAGAAAACAATATAGATGTAATAGGAATAGCAAAATCAGAAATAGAAGCATGTGTAGAAATATTTTTTGTACGAGGAAGCAAAATGGTAGGAAGAGAACATTACTTCTTTCCAGACCTAAAAGAAATGGAAGATAAAGAAATAATATCAGGATTTATAAAACAATATTATATGGATAATCAAAATCTTCCAAACAAAATAATGGTAAGAGAAGAACTAGAAGATAAAAATGCAATAGAAGAATGGCTAACAAAAGAAGCAGGAAGAAAAGTAGAAATAAAATCACCTAAAAAAGGAGAAAAACTACGTTTTGTAGAAATGGCAGATAATAATGCAAAAATCACTTTAGAAAATAAAGAAAGAGATAGAAGTGAAATATTAGTAGAATTAAAAGAAGTATTAGGACTAGATAAATTACCAAGAAAAATTGAAACATATGACATTTCAAATATATCAGGAGAATATATAGTTGCAGGAATGTGTGTAATGATAGATGGAACAATTAAAAGAAATATGTCAAGAAGATTTAAAATAAAAACAGTATATGGACAAGATGACCCAAGATGTATGGAAGAAGTTATAACAAGAAGATTGAAACATTCTATAGATAGTACATCAAGTGGATTTGGAAGACTTCCAGATGTAATATTTGCAGATGGTGGAATTACACAGATAAGAGCAACTAAAACAGCAATACAAAAATATGAATTAGATATACCTGTTTTTGGAATGGTAAAAAATGATAAACATCAAACTAGAGCATTAATGGATGAAAATAGAAAAGAACTAGAAATATCAGAAAATCTAAAAAATCTAATAACAAAATTTCAAGATGAAGTTCATGATACTGCAATTTCATATCATAGAAAACTTAGAGATGAAGCTATTACAAAATCAGAATTAGATGATATAAAAGGAATTGGAAAAGCTAAAAAATTATTACTTCTAAAAGAATTTGGAAGTGTTGAAAAAATCAGAGAAGCAAAAGAAGAAGATTTAACAAAATTAAGTGGAATTAATAGTAATTTAGCAAAAAATATTTTACAAGAACTAAATAAGAAATAATAAGCAGTAATTTGTTGGTTATTGCGATGAAAAGAAAGTATTTTTATGAATATTATTAAAAATCAATCATATATATAATAAGGACAAGTTATAAGGGAGGTTTGTTATATGAAATTTTTTAAAAAGCATAAAATGCTTTCTTTTGCTATTTTTTCTTTTGTAGTTTTAACAGGGGTAAACTTTTATATGATATATGAATTATTAAAAGTTATGTTAATTTAGGGTAATTTGGGGACTGTCCCGATTTTTCCATTTTGGAAAAATTGGGACAGTCCCCAATTTTCCCTGGTAAGCATATAATACAACAGGGGGTAAGAGATATGAGAGGATTATGTTTATCAGGAGGAGGAATAAAAGCTGCTGCACACATAGGAGCATTAAAAGCATTTGAAGAAGAAAATATTAAATTTGATTGTGTATCAGGAGCATCGTCAGGAAGTATAATAGCGACAATGTATGCACTTGGCTATAGTAGTGATGAAATGTGGAGAATGTTTCAGAAATTAGCACCTAAAATCAAATATTATCAATGGAGAAATATTTTTAAACTTATATTAGGGTTAATTTTTAAACATCAAATAGTTATTGATGGACTAAATAGTGGAAAAGTAATAGAAAAAATAATAAGTAATATTTGTTCAGAACAAAAAATATATAATATGAATCAAATAAAAATGCCATTATTAATATCAATGGTTGATTCACAAACAGGAACAGTTTATATTGCTTCATCAAAAGAAACAAGAGTACAGCTTTTAGATAATACTGAATTTATAACCGATGTACCAATAGGTACAGCAGTTAGAGCAAGTTGTAGTTTTCCGGTAGTTTTTTCACCTTGTGAATATCAAGATTTACAATTAATAGATGGAGGAACTAGAGAAAATTTACCATGGAAAGGATTAAAAAAGATAGGAGCAGATGAAGTTTTTGGTATCTCTTTTAATACAATTTTTGAGAAGAAAGATTGTTGTCAAAATCTTATTGATGTTGCAGAAAGAGCAATGGAATTACAAGGCAGAGAATTATCAGCATATGAAAAATCAGGAATTGATAAATTAATTACTATTAATATGAAAAAAGTATCTTTATTAGATTCTTCTAAAATGAATGAATTGTATCAATTAGGATATGAGCAGACTAAGAAACAAATGCACTAAAGAGGACCGTCCCTTTCAAAAAGGGACGGTCCTCTTTAGTGCATTTTAAACAGTTGAAAAAATATAAAAAATAATGTATAATAGCTAAGATAGAAAGAGAGGAATATATGAATATAGCAAATAATTGGAAAGATTATAAAATATTAGACATGGCAGACGGACAAAAATTGGAAAAATGGGGAGATGTAATACTATCAAGACCAGATCCACAAATAATATGGAAAGAAAAAACATATCCAGAAAAATGGAAAAATATAAATGCAACATATCATAGAAGTAAAACAGGTGGAGGAGCTTGGGAATATAACAAAAAGGTGCCACAACAATGGCAAATAAAATACAAGGAATTAACATTCAATATAAAACCAATGGGATTTAAACATACAGGTTTATTTCCAGAGCAAGCAGTTAACTGGGATTGGATGATTGACAAAATAAAAAATGCAAAAAGAGAAATAAAAGTATTGAATTTATTTGCATATACAGGAGGAGCAACAGTAGCTTGTAGTTATGCTGGTGCATCAGTTTGTCATGTAGACAGTTCAAAAGGAATGGTAACATGGGCAAAAGAAAATATTATAGCATCAGGTTTAGAAAAAAGACCTGTAAGATATATTGTAGATGATGTTGTAAAATTTGTTAACAGAGAAATAAGAAGAGGTAACAAATATGATGCGATAATAATGGACCCACCTTCATATGGAAGAGGAGCAAATGGAGAAGTATGGCAATTTGAAAATAATATATATGATTTAGTAGAATTATGTACAAAAGTACTTTCAGGTAAACCACTATTCTTTTTAATAAATTCATATACAACAGGAATATCAAGTAAGGTATTAGAAAATATTTTAAATTTAACAATAAAAAATAAAGGAAAAGTGACATCAGGAGAAATTGGACTTCCTATGGAAAATTCAAAATTAGTATTACCATGTGGAATATATGGAAGGTGGGAATGCTAAGAATGGAAGTAATATTTGAAGATAATCATATAATTGTAGTGAAAAAACAGCCTAATATTCCATCACAATCAGATAAAACTGAAGATATGGATATGCTAACAATGGTGAAAGAATATATAAAAGAAAAATATAAAAAACCTGGAAATGTATATCTAGGATTAGTGCATAGATTAGATAGACCAGTAGGTGGAGTTATGATATTTGCTAAAACTTCAAAAGCTGCATCAAGACTTAGTGAACAAGTAAGAGAAAAGATATTTAAAAAGAAATATCTAGCAGTTGTAGATGGTAAATTTGAAGAAAAAAATGGAACATTAGAAGATTATTTATATAAAGATGAAAGAAATAATATAAGTAAAGTAGTAAATAAAGATAAGAAAAATGCCAAACTTGCTAAATTAGATTATGAAGTTTTAACATATAATGAAGTAAAAAATTTAAGTTTAGTAAAAGTAAATTTACACACAGGAAGACATCATCAAATAAGAGTACAACTGGCACATGCAGGACACAGTATTTTTGGAGACCAAAAATATGGAACAAGAGGACAAGGAAAACAAATTGCTCTATGGGCATATGAGCTTACAATTCAACATCCTATTACAAAGGAAGAAATGACATTTAAGTGTTTACCAGAAAGTAATGGTACATGGTGTATATTAAAAGAAATCCAGTCAATTTAAACTGGATTTTTTACTTTTGATTATGTAAATTTTACGAAACGTTTAAATTCTTATATGAAAATGAAAAAACTATTTTTTCGTATAAGAAAATAGACATTTTGTAAAAGATTTATCAAAAATGCAAAATAAAGTGATAAATTAAACTAGTACTTAAGATAAGAAATGAGGTGAGAAAAATGATAGATAAATTCTGTACATTTCTAACCAATAAAATTAGAAAAGAAATGCCAGAAGTAGATGACGAAAGGGCAGAAATCATAATGTATGGACTCCAAAATATAATTGGAGAATTACCTAAAGGTATTATCATTTTACTCATAGCATATTTATTAGGATTATTTAAATTAACATTATTGGCAATTTTATTTATAGCACCATATAGATGTGTTTCAGGTGGTGTACACATGAAGACACATCTAGGATGCATAATTTATACACTTATTCTATATAGTGGTACAGCATTAATAGGAAAATATGTTGTGTTAACAGGAACAATAAAATATGTAACAGCATTTATAATATGGACATTTTGTATGGTAATGATAAAACTATATGCTCCAGCTGATACAGAGAATGTGCCAATACTTAGAAAAAAGGAGAGATTACAAAAACAGATATTTTCATATATAATTCTAAGTGTAGAATTTGTAATAGCATTAGTAATAAATAATTCTATTATAACAAGTATTATAATATTCGGAAGTTTAATACAGACATTTACAATAACAAGATTTGCATATAACATTACAAAAAATAAATATGGATATGAAGTATATGCAAATGCATAATAGTTAATGTAAGAATTTGTACCGGTGAAATTCTTATGTTATATAATTTTACTAAAGAAGGGGGAATTATGATGATTAAATTTTTAGCAAAGGTGGCAGAAAAATATGCAAAAGCAACAAATACTGCATGTTTAGTATTCTGGATAGGACATCAACCTAAAATGCCAGCATCTTTAATAAAAAAAGACTAATTCCTAAATAAAAGTAATCAAAATAAATTGTTTACTTAAATATTATAAATTCAATTCAAAATAAGAGACTTCAAAAATGAAGCTCTCTTTTTTTAATAATAAAAGAAGTGTTTATATTACACTTCTTAATTCATCATAAATTTCTAATTGTTGTGAAAAATATTTACTATTTTTACTTGTGAATAAATTTAGATTTCTACTCTTTTTAATATAATTTCTAACCTCCCATAATCCAATTCCTGAATGATTTTCTTTACCAGAAACACCTTTTTTAAATATTTCATCAGTATCAACATCTTTATTTGAATAAGTATTTTTTACAATTATAACATTTCTCCTATTATTGTTTTCTCTTCTAAAAATAACTCTAATAATTTTTTCATCACATAAAGAAGCTGCTTCAATTGCATTATCTAATAATATTCCAAGTATTCTCGAAAACTTGTATACATTAACATTTAAATCATTCAAATCTAAGAAATATTCTATATTCATAGTTATACCTAATTTAGTTGCTTTAAAATATTTATTGTTTAATAAGCTATATATGCCTGGATTATTTATAATTCTAGGATTTAATAATGCCACATCATTAGTTATTTTACAATCTTTTTTTACTTCTGAAAAGTAAGTTTTAAGACCATCCATATCATTGTTATCAATATATCCACCAAGTGTTGACATTATATTATTAAAATCATGTTTAAAACCTTTGACTTGGTCGTATAAGATTTCTAAAGACTTATTATATTCTTCCGCATTTTCTAAATTTTTAGTTGTTAATGATAATTTTACTATACGGGTAAAACTATAAATGCTTAGTAATAAAAATGAAATTAATAATAAAAAACTCAAAAGAGTTATAATTAATGGAACTATATCAATATAAAATGTAGTAATAATAAGTTGAATACACAAAGTTATGAAACCTACAATAAGATTTATATATAGTATAACTAATGTTTTCTTATCTAGGTTATCTAATAAATCTAAAGTTATTTTTATATTTTTAGCTTTTTTTAATATAGTACAAAATATAAACAAAATAAAATATAAAAATAGTAAGTATGGAATTCTATAAATAGCTACATTCATAAAAGTATCAAGCGTAATATTCAAAATAGTTAAATACGGATTTTGAAATAATACATTTAGTAAAGCAAAGATAAATGTGGAAAGTACAAATGCGATAAAACTTTTTAAAATATTTAATTTGAATATTAATTTTATACAAACTAGAACAGATACATAGTTTATAATAATGTAAAACGGTTCGGGTATAAAATTTAAACTTAATATACTAATTGTTGTAACGATAGTGATGTAAGTTATCTTTTGTTTAATACTTGCAGAAACATTTAAAACGATTAAAAATAAATCCATTAATAAAAAGATTTCAACAGGATATAATGGAATTGTTAGTATATTTACTAAACTTAGATTATTAGTTGATAAAGCTACCCATATATTATTCAAGAATTGTGTCATTTTCAAATACCTCCATAAAAGATTTTTTATATTTTGGACCGATAAAACAAACAGAATTATTTTTAAACAGAATTTTATTGCATGAAAAATCAACCCTAGAAATATTATTAACATTAACAATAAAAGACTTATGACAGCGCACAAAACTACGAGGAAGTTTGTCTTTGATTTTTGAAAAAGAGCTATAAGTTTCATATACATCAAAAGAAGTATGATAAGCGAGTTTCATGCCATCTTTTTCAATATACATAACATCATTAATATCAATAAAAGTACCTTTAGAATCAATTTTAACAAAATTATTAGAAAAACTTGAAATATCATCAAATAATCTTGTTAAAGTCTCGACTAATAAATCAACAGTAATGGTATTTTTTATAAGATAATCAAAAGTTTTTAATTTATATGCTTGCATAACATATTCCATATGACTAGTAGTAAAAATTATATAACATTTTTTATTGATGTTTCTAATAATCTTTGCAATATCTAATCCGGTTAATTCAGTATTATTAAATTGAATATCAAGAACTACTACGTCTACGCTATTATTAGAGATATAATCAATTAAAGTTTGGTAATCAGTAGTTTTTAAAGAAATAGTTGCATCAAAATCTCCTTTTGAGAAAGCGGACTCAAATAAAAAAGAAAGTCTATCAACCATATGTGAACTATCATCACAAATTACAAAATTAAGCATAAAAATCCATCCTTTTAATATTCCATAAAATTAAAACAAAATCAGACATAATGTCTAATTTTTCTTTAAATATAAAACAAAAAAGTCAACTTGTCAATAGGCTAGTCGAATACATCAAAATTTACGAATTGCTAGTGAGAGTAAAGAAAATAAAAAATACCAATGGTAATTATAGGAAAAACAAAAATACAAAAAATGTCAAAAAACGGTGTGAATATGGAACGTTTTTTCTTGGAAGTATAAATGTAATAATTCAATACATTACACATAAGATTAAGAAAAGGAGAATGTGAAATGAAAATAGAAAACAAAATTAAAATAACTATAATGGCAGTAATTGCAATATTTACAATAAGTGTAATATCTGCTAATGAACAAATTTTGTCACCAGTAAGTAGTAATGTAAGTGACAAAACAATAGCTTGGGGCATAAAAAGAAATAACAAACATGAGCAACCAGATGTAGGAACTTCTAATAAACAAATATTAGAAGAAAATAATGGGATATGCTTGGGAAATGACATGGATAAAAGTATTTATTTAACATTTGATTCAGGATATGAAGCGGGAAATATGGGAACTATTTTAGATACATTAAAAGAAAACAATGTAAAAGCAACATTTTTTATAACATCACATTATTTAAATACTGCTTCTGAATATGTAGAGAGAATGATTAATGAAGGACATATAGTAGGAAATCATACAGTGAATCATAAAAGTATGCCAAGTATAAGTGATGAAGAAATAGAAAAAGAAGTAATGACACTACATCAAGCAGTATACGAAAAATTTGGATATGAAATGAAATACATAAGACCACCAAAAGGAGAATTCAACCAAAGAACATTAAAAAAATGTGAGCAATTAGGATATAAAACGGTAATGTGGAGTTTTGCATATTGTGATTGGGATGAAAAGAAGCAACCAAGTCATGAAGAAGGAAAAAATAAAATATTAGAAAACTTACATAATGGAGAAATAATGTTATTACATTCAAATTCAAAAACAAATTCAGAAATATTAGGAGACATGATAAAAGAAATAAGAAATCAAGGATATGAATTTAAAACTTTAGATGAATTTAAATAAAAAGAGGTATAGATATGAAAAAGAAAAATAAAATTGAAAGAATGTTAGAAATACCTGAAGAAGTATATTCAAATGTTCCAAAGGTAACAATAACAGGATTTAATGAGTTAATACTAGAAAATTACAAAGGAATAATAGAATATGAAGAATTTTTTGCAAGTATAAGTACATATATTGGAGTAATAAACATAAATGGATACAATTTAAATTTAGAGAAGATGACAAATGATGATATAAAAATAACAGGAAAAATAGAAAGTGTAGAGATAGATAGAATAGAGGAGGTATAAATGTCTATTAGGGTATTGCTAAAATATATATTAGGATATGTTAAAATAACAGTAGAAGGATACTATATAGAAAGATTCATAAATATATGTACAACTAGCAAAATCCTAATATGGAATTTAAAAAGAGAAAAAGGAATAAAACTTCATTTAAATATAGGAATACAAGATTATTATAGAGCTATAAAAATTGCAAAAAAATTAAAATGCAAAGTCAAAATAGAAAAAAAGAGAGGATTACCATTTTTATTAAATAGATATAGAAAAAGAAAAATATTTGTAATAGCATTATTTGTAATACTTATTGCATTATATACAAGTTCAAATTATATATGGAATATAGAAATTCGAGTAGAAGACAATATGCAATTAGAAAACATATTAGAAGATGTAAAAAATGCAGGACTTAAAACAGGATTAAAAAAAGATAAAATAAATATAGAAGAAATAACAAATAGAATAAGATTAAGTAGAGATGATATATCATGGATAGGAATAGACCTAAAAGGAACAAATGCAATAGTTAAAGTAGTAAAAGCAAAAGAAGCACCAGAGATTATAGATGAAAAAGATTATTGTAATATAGTAGCCCAAAAATCAGGAACAATAACCAGAATAATTGCACAAAACGGTACAGCCCTAGTAAAACCAGGAGATGAAGTGCAAGAAGGGCAAGTATTAATACAAGGAACCATGGAAGGAAAATATACAGGTACAAGATATGTACATAGTTTAGGAGAGGTAGAAGCAATAGTAAAATATGAAAAAACAGAAAAAATACCATTAAAAAAAGAAGAAAATGTCAAAACTGGAAACAAAGAAGAGAAATATCAGATAAAAATAAATAATTTTCAAATAAATTTTTATAAAACCCTTTCAAAATTTAAAATTTATGATACAATAGAAGAGGAAAAAAAGTTTAAGATATTTTCAAACTTATATTTACCTATTTCCGTATGTAAAGTTACTAACTATGAATTGGAAGAAAATTCAAAAAATTATACAGTAGAAGAAGCAACAGAAATAGGAACACAAAAACTAGAACAAGAAATAGAAGCTGAAATTCAAAACAAAGAAAGCATACTTGGGAAAAATGCAAATGTAAATGAAACGCCAGAATATGTTGAAGTAAGTGTTACATATGAGGTAATTGAAAATATAGGAATGCAGGAAAAAATAGAAGAAACATATGATCAGACAGAAGAAAAACAATAAGACACCTGCCTACCAGACTTTTAGAAAGGATGGAAAAAATGGAAGAGAGAAGTTTAAGAGTAGTAGGAACAGATAAAACATTTTTTAATAAGTTAACAAATACATTAACAAAATTTTTAATACCAACACAAATTGGTATAAATGGAATAAAAATAAGTATGAAAAGAAGTGCTTTAATAAAGGCATATGAAGCAACAGAAGAAGATGTTGAGCCAAACAAAAAAGAAATAGTAGAGAAAAAATATGAAGATGCATATACAGCATATTTAGAAGCATTAGATAAATACGTTTTAGATACAATTTATAAAAAAGTAAAAAACGAAACAGCAACTAAATTAGAAAGTATGGCATTATCACAATATTATGGAATAGTTCAATTAAAGAAAAACGAATATGTAGAATATAAATATAGAAAACAAAAATATCTATTAGAATTAGACAAAGAAACAGTAATGAATTCAGGAAAAGAAAAAGTAATAGAAAAATATCAAGCATTTTACATAACAAAACAAGATGCATTATATAAAGGAATACTAAAAAATTATTCTATAAAATTAGCTGACAACACTAATGTATATGATTCAACAAAAGAATGGATATATATAAAAATATTTGACACATTAGAAGAATATATAAAAAATATATTACCATTAAAAATGCAAGACCAAAAACTAGAGAAAATAGTAAAAGACTACGAAAAATATGAAAAATTCTCAGTAGGAAAACTAGATGCAAGAGACAATATAGAAAAAAATATGATATTATTAGGAATAAGTAGAAACTTATTCACACATAGTTTACCATTAGTTGTTGCAGAACAATGCTATATGAAATTATTAAAAGATGCAAGATGTCTTGTGCAAGACACAAAAATAGCAGCAAAAAGAGAAAAAGCATATACAATGTTATTAACATTAATAGAAGATTACAATGTACGTTTATTATCAACAAAAGTATATTGGGAAAACTCAAAAGATAGAGAAGAATTCAAAAGCTTTTTTGACAAATTCAAAATAATAGAAAAACTAAAAGAAACAGATTTTATAGAATATGTAAAACAAAAAGAAATATTATTTGTTAGAGAAGATATGAGAAAAATAGAAGAAGAAAAAACAGATTATAGTAGATTAGTAAAATACTATAAAAGAAAATTAGTAGATTATGGTGTAATGAAAGAACTAAAAGGAATAAAAAAACAAAATCAAAATTACAAAAGACAAAAACAAGAAATTGGAATAAAAGAAATGGCAAATGCATGTTAAAAGATTGAGGAAATAAAGATGTATGAATTAGAATATTTAGATATAGAAGAAAATCAAAAATATGAAGAAACAATAAAAAAAGTACTAGAGCAATGCTTTAAACAAGAAAAATTAGAAAATTCAAAACTATATGTAAGCATAACACTAACAAACCCAGAAAACATACATAAAATAAACAAAGAATATAGAAATGTAGATAGAGAAACAGATGTATTATCATTTCCTATGTTCGAGAAAAATGAAATAGATGAAAAAGTAAAAAATAATAATTTTGAACATGAAGATGTATTAGGGGATATAGTAATATCAATAGAAAAAGTAAAAAGACAGGCTATAGAATATGGACATAGTTTTGAAAGAGAATTTGCATATATGCTAGTACATGGATTTTATCACTTAATGGGATATGACCATATTGAAGAAAAAGACAAAAAAGAAATGAGACAAAAAGAAGAAACAGTACTTAATAAATTACAAATTAAGAGGGATGAAAACGATGAAGAAGAAAAATAAAGAAGTAATAATATTAATAACAATATTGATAATACTTATACTTACTGCAGGTGGAGTGTTGGCATACAAGTATATAAAACAAAAAAATGAAGCAAATAATGAACAAGAAATTCCAACTGAGGCACAAGCAGAAAATGAAGAAGAATTAGTAGTTACACAAAAACCAATACAAATTTTTAATGGAACTGATAGACCAATAGCAGTAATGATAGATAATCACTCTGGAGCATGGCCACAAATCAACTTAAATCAAGCATATATGGTATATGAAATAATAGTTGAAGGTGGAGAAACAAGATTAATGGCATTATTCAAAGGAAAAAATCTAGAACAGATAGGACCTGTAAGAAGTTCAAGACATTACTTCTTAGACTATGCCTTAGAAAATGATGCAATATATGTACATCATGGCTGGAGCCCTCAAGCACAAAGTGATATATCAAAATTAGGTGTAGATAATATAAATGGAATTACAGAAAGCTCAAAGAGTTTTTGGAGAATTAAAGGAAAATCAGCACCACATAATTTAGTAACAAACACAGAAAAAATATTACAAATAGCAGAAAGAAAAGGGTATGCTACAACATCTACTCAAGAAAGCGTATTAAATTATGTAGCAGATGAATTTGATTTAACCGCAGAAGATGCAGTTGTAGCTAATAGCGTAACAATACCACATTCAAAACTTCAAACAGTTAAGTATGAATATAATCCAGAAACTAAAACTTATACAAGATATGCTAGAGGAAAATTACAAAAAGATAATGCTACAGGAGAAGCAATGACAACTAAAAATATAATTATAACTTTCTGCGATAATTATACTTTAACAGATAGTGAGAATAAAGGTAGACAAGGGCTAAAAAATATAGGTACATTTGATGGATATTATATAACAAATGGAAAAGCTATTCCAATAAAATGTACAAAATCAGCTAGAAATACTCAAACAGTATATAAAGATTTACAAGGAAATGAAATTAATGTAAATGATGGAAATACTTTTGTAAATATTTGCCCAATAGATGCAAATGTTGTAATCGAATAATGCACAAAAAGGGACAGTCCCCTTTTGTGCATTTTTGTATATTGCAAAAAAATAAAGAAGATGCTATAATGAAACGTAGAAAATTTTTTTGAAGGAGGATATAACTCATGAAACGGTCAAAGCTAGACCAAACGAGATATGAAACGCTAACACCATTTCCGACTTTTCAAACAGATTTAGATTGGAAAGAATCTCAAAGGAAGTTTGAAAAAGATGCAGAGGAGTTTATGCAACAAACTCAATTACTGAGTAAAGTAGCAAAACGTAAAATGCAAGAATTAGAAGAGAAGTATGAATCGAAAACCTACGATGAAGATGGTTGGAAGATAACTGAGGTCAAATCCAAAGATGGACAATTTATCATCCGTATGAAAAATAAAATAAAGGATGATGCAAGCATTATTAAAATTGAATATATAAATAATGGTCAAAAAGTCTATCAAAGTGAAAAAATCGAGGGCATATATATAAATACAAATACTCCTAATACTGTTGCAAAAAAAGATAATGGTGGCTATGGCTGTTTAATTGAATTCCTAAGAGACTTCTGTGCAGTCGGTATAATTATACTGATACTGTATGGAATGATAAGTCTATTTTAATGATGTGGACAAGGTGGAAACGAGAAAAGTGTGAAAATACTGGTCTCGTTTCTGTTTTTTATAGAATAAAAACTTACTTTATTACTTTACTTTTTACAATTTATATGTTAAAAATATAAGTATACTTTATAAAGAAATTTGATTTTTGAAAGGATTGATATGACAAGTTTTGCTTTAAAAATAGTTGCCATTATTTCAATGCTTTGTGACCACCTAAGTTATGCTATTTTTGGTCATTTTAGTATTTTAAATTTTATAGGTAGAATCTCATTTCCTATATTTGCATTTCAAATTAGCGAAGGTTTTACTCATACGAAAAATGTAGAAAAATATTTTTTAAGATTAGGTATTTTTGCGATTTTATCTCAAATACCTTTTAGCTTATTTTTAAATAAATTTGGTATTTCAGATCCACTTACATTAAATATATTTTTTACATTGTTATTAGGGCTTTTATCTATTTATTCATATGTTAATATAAACAAATTATGCAATAAAAATAATTCGGATAAATTCACTAGTAACGGTAAATCAATTCAAAATAATAATTTGAAATATGTAGGTATAATCTTTGGATTAATTACAGTAATTTTAATTGCTTTAGGTGCTGAATTATTCCATATTGACTATGGTGCATGGGGAGTTATTCTTATTTTTACTTTTTATTTATTTAAGAATAATAGAATTTTAAAGATAGCTTCATTTTTTATACTAGTACTACTAAGATATATAAAACCATTAGTTCTAAGCAATTTTAATTATTTATACATACTTATGTTTATATCAACTTTACCTGCAATTCTTTTTATAGATTTATATAATGGAAAACAAGGTAAAAAGGTTAAATATTTATTATATTGGTTTTATCCTATTCATTTATTAGCAATAATATTATTATTTTAATTATAAAATATCTAAAAAAATATACATAAAAAGTATACAAATGGTAAAATTAGTGATATAATATTAAGGTCAAAAAATAAATATAAAAAATAGGGAGGAATTTATATGGTTACGAATAAGAAAGTTGTATTAGTAGGAGCCGGATTTGTAGGAATGAGTATGGCATATTCATTACTTAATCAAGGTGGAGTCGATGAATTAGTCCTAATAGATGTTAATAAAGAAAAGACAATTGGTGAAGAAATGGATTTATCACATGGATTACCATATGCACCACAAAAAATGAAGATAAAAGCAGGAGACTATGATGAATGTAAAGATGCAAACATAGTAGTAATTACAGCAGGATTAGCACAAAAACCAGGACAATCAAGACTAGACCTAGCAGTAGCAAATGCAAAAATAATGAAAGAAATAACTGAAAATGTAATGAAAAATGGATTTAAAGGAATATTTGTAGTAGCAAGTAATCCAGTGGATTTAATGACATATGTAGTAGCAGAAGTATCAGGAATGCCAAAATCTAGAGTTATAGGTTCAGGAACAGTATTAGATACAGCAAGACTAAGATACTTAATTGCTGATTACTTAGAAGTATCTAGTAAAAATGTACATGCATATATATTAGGAGAACATGGAGATTCTTCATTAGTTCCATGGGAACATTGTTATGTTGGATGTAAAAAAATAATAGATATAATGAAAGATAATAATCATCCAATGGAAGATTTGAAAAAGATTCATGATGGTGTATGGCAAGCAGCATATGAAATAATAGAAAAGAAAAAAGCAACATATTATGGAATAGGAATGGCTTTAAACAGATTAGTAAAAGCTATATTAAATGACGAAAATTCAATATTAACAGTTTCAACATATCAAAATAATGAATATGGCCAAGAAGGAATGTATATAGGAGTTCCAGCAATCATAAATAGAAATGGAGTAAAAGAAATTTTACAATTAAAATTGAATAAACAAGATCAAGATAAATTTAATCATAGTTGTGAGATTATGAAAGAAAATATAGAAAAAGAAATAAAACCAATAATAAAATAATAAAAAGTAAAAAGGGGACGGTTCTGTTTGGAAGGGGACGGTCCTCTTTAGTGTGTTTTCTATGCTTATCATAAACGAAAAATTTATATATTACTATTCCATAGCAAAAACATATTCTGGGTCTTCGTCGGGGGTCTTTGCTTTATTTCATAGTAATATATAAATTTTTCATTATATTTATAAATTTGAAAAATGCACTAAAGAGGACCGTCCCCTTTTGAATGAAGAAATTATCATAAAAACTTGTAATTTTAGCGTAAACGCGATATAATAAGCAAAGAAAAAAATAAGGAGGTAACTATGCAAGTAAGTAGAGAAGAAATATTGCATATTGCAAATTTAGCACAATTAGAATTAAAAGAAGAAGAGATTGAAAAATATCAAACAAATTTACAAGAAATATTAAATTTTGCGAATATTGTAAACAATGCACCTGTTGAAGGTTTAGATATAACAATAGGAGCAAATGAAGCTAAAAATGTATTTAGAAAAGATGAAGTAAAAATATTTGAAAATATAGAAGGATTGTTAGAAAATGCACCAACACAAGAGCAACATATGTTCAAAATACCAAAAGTAATAAACTAATGTATGCAAAATAAGTTAGGAGAAAAAATGAATATAGGAATCGATATAGATGATACAATTGCAAAAACATCAGAAGAAATGGATTTTTATGCAAAAGAATATACAGAAAAAATTCTGAAAAGAGAATTTGAAATAAATGAAAATAGAGTAATTGAAGCAATGTGGGCTCAAAAAGTGTATAATTGGACAGTAGAAGAAGATAAGAAATTTTGGGAATTATATTATGAAAAAATAATGAAAAATGTACGACCTAAGGAAAATGCAGTAGAAGTTATAAATAAATTGTATAAAAATAATACAATAGCAATAATAACAGCAAGATGGGACAAAGAAAATAATATAATTGAACAGATAACAAAAAAATGGTTAGATGAAAATGAAATTAAGTATAACAAAATATTTTTAGGTTATGAAGATAAAAGAAAAATAGTGCAAGAAAATAATATTGATATATTTATAGATGATAATTTAAAAACATGTGAATTAATTGCCGATATGAATATAAAAGTACTAATGATGAATACAAGACTTAATAAAAATGTAAATGTAAAAAATCAAAAAATAGAAAGAGTCTTTTCATGGAAAGAAATAGAAGAAAAGTGTACTAAAAATAGGTAATGCAAAATGAGTAAGGAGGAAAAAGAATGGATATTACAGAATTAACTGTACATGAATTGTTAGAAAAATTAAAAACTAAAGAATTAACAATAAAAGAAATAAATGAAGCATATGCAAAAAGAATAGAAGAAAAAGAAAAAGATGTAGATGCTTTTGTAACAGTACTTACAGAACAAGCATTAGAGCAAGCAAAACAAGTTCCAGAAAATTCAGGAGAATTAGCAGGAATACCAATAGGAATAAAAGATAATATATGTACAAAAGGAATAAAAACAACATGTAGTTCAAAAATGTTAGAAAACTTTGTATCACCATATGATGCAACAGTAATGGAAAAAATAAATTCTAAAGGAATGATAACATTAGGAAAACTAAATATGGATGAATTTGCAATGGGAGGTTCAACAGAATATTCATATTTTAAGAAAACAAAAAATCCATGGGATTTAAATAGAGTACCAGGAGGTTCATCAGGAGGCTCAGCAGCAGCAGTTGCAGCAAACATGGTACCATGGGCACTTGGAACAGATACAGGAGGAAGTATAAGACAACCTGCAAGTTTATGTGGAGTAGTAGGCTTAAAACCAACATATGGACTAGTTTCAAGATATGGAGTAGTAGCATTTGCATCATCACTTGACCAAGTTGGAACATTTACAAAAGATGTTGAAGATTGTGCAATACTTTTAAATGTAATAGCAGGTAAAGATGAAAAAGATTCAACATCAGTAGATGTAGGAGAAAAAGATTATACAAAAGCACTACAAAAAGATGTAAAAGGATTAAAAATAGGAGTTCCAAAGGAATTCTATGGAGAAGGAATAAATCCTGAAGTTAAAAAATCTTTAGAACAAGCAATAGAAAAATATAAAGAAATGGGAGCAGAAATAGAAGAATTCTCATTAGACATTGCAAATTATTCATTAGCAACATATTATATAATTGCCTGTGCAGAAGCTAGTTCAAACTTAGGAAGATTTGATGGGATTAGATACACATATAGAGCACCAGAAGCAAAAAATTTAAAAGAAATTTATAAAAAATCAAGAAGTGAAGGATTTGGAGCAGAAGTAAAAAGAAGAATTATACTTGGAACTTATGTACTTTCATCAGGATATTATGATGCATATTACAAAAAAGCACAACAAGTACGTACATTAGTAATGAATGAATTTAACAAAGCATTTGAAAAATATGATGTAATTATAACTCCAACATCTCCAACAGTAGCATTTAAAATAGGAGAGAAATCAAGTAATCCTATGGAAATGTATTTAGCAGATATATGTACAGTATCAGTAAATATAGCAGGATTACCAGGAATATCAATTCCATGTGGGGTAGATAGTCAAGGTTTACCAATAGGAATGCAAATAATAGGAAATAAATTTGAAGAAGAGAAAATTCTAAAAGTAGCATATGCATTTGAACAAGAAACAAACTTTAGAGAAAAATATAAACCACAATTCAAAAAATAATAAGGAGGCAAATAAATGTCAAGAGAAGATTATGAAATAGTAATGGGACTAGAAGTTCATGCAGAATTATCAACAAAAACAAAAATATTCTGTTCATGTCCAACAGCATTTGGAGCAGCACCAAATACACAAGTATGCCCAATTTGTATGGCAATGCCAGGAACATTACCAGTTTTAAATGAAAAAGTAGTAGAATATGCGGTAAAAGCAGGATTAGCAACAAATTGTGAAATAGAGAGAAACAGTAAAAATGATAGAAAAAATTATTTTTACCCAGACTTACCAAAAGCATATCAAATATCACAATATGATAAACCATTATGTAAAAAAGGTTATATAGAAATTGAAACAAGTCAAGGGAAAAAGAAAATAGGAATCACTCGTATCCATATAGAAGAAGACGCAGGAAAATTAAATCACGATGAATTAGGTGGAGGAAGTTTAGTAGATTTAAATAGAGCTGGTGTACCACTTATAGAAATTGTATCAGAACCAGACTTTCGCACAGTAGAAGAAGTTGATACATATTTGAAAAAATTAAAATCAATATTAGAATATATTGAGGTATCAGATTGTAAAATGCAAGAAGGTTCATATAGGGCAGATGTAAATGTTTCAATTCGTAAAAAAGGAGAAACAAAATTAGGTACTCGTACAGAAATGAAAAACATGAACTCTTTTAGAAGCATTACAAGAGCTCTTGAATATGAAATTAATAGACAAATCGATGTAGTTGAAAATGGAGGAATAATTGAACAAGAAACACTTAGATGGGATGAAGTTTCAGGAAAAACATTTTCAATGAGAGATAAAGAAGATGCTCAAGATTATAGATATTTTCCTGAACCAGATTTAGTAGCAATAAATCTATCAGAAGAATATATTGAAAGAATCAAAAAAGATTTACCAGAAATGCCTGAAAGCAGAAAACAAAGGTATTTAGAAGAATATAAACTTTCTGAAAAAGACGCAGGAATATTAACATCTTCAAAATATTTATCAGATTTATTTGAAAAAGCTTCAGAAGTTTGTGGAAATTATAAAGCTGTTAATAACTGGATAATTTCTGATATTTCAAGAATATTGAATGAAACAGAGATGGACCCAATTGAAATACCTTTTGATGCTAATCAATTAGGAAAACTTGTAATTTTAATTGATAAAGGAACTATAAGTTCAAGTATTGGAAAAAAAGTCTTAGAAGAACTTTTTGAAAATCCAAGAGATCCAGAAGATATTATTAAAGAAAAAGGGTGGATACAGATTTCTGATGAAGGAGAAATTAAACAATTAGTTTTAAAAATTATTGAAGCAAATCCTCAATCAGTTGCCGATTTTAAAGCAGGTAAAGATAGAGCTATTGGTTTCTTAGTAGGACAAGCTATGAAAGAAACTAAGGGTAAAGCAAATCCACAAATGCTTAATAAAATGTTTGCAGAAGAATTAAAAAAATAATCAATAAAAAAGAAATATATAACTTTTGAATAAAGCCATAGATATGTTTCGGCTATGAGAAAGTTATATATTTCTTTTTATTACTATAATTTTATAATCCTTGTTTTCTTATAAAATCAACAACAATTCCACAAATAATAAATTCAACTGCAAAAGTGAAACTAGACTTCATTAATATCATACCCAAATGATAAAAAAATACAGATCCCAAAAGTATGTAAGATAATAGAACTCCAATTGCAGCTAAACAAACAAATCCAGAAAACAATAAACCATATTTCATAATTTTATATGTATCTTTATCTAAATTTTTTAAACCTGTGATTATCTTTTGCATAGCATTCACCTCATAATTAATAATAACATGATACAAGAAGAAAATCAAAGGAAATATATGACAATAAAAAGCAAACACTATTTTGTTAGGAGTATTGATTTTTATGAAAAAATATTATATAATGCGAAACAAAAGCAAGGAAGGGAAAATAAAATGGCAAAAGCAAAAACAGTATTTGTATGTAGTGAATGTGGAAACGAATCACCAAAATGGTTAGGAAAATGTCCGGCGTGTAATAGTTGGAACACATTTTACGAGCAAAAAATAGAAAAATATACAGAAACAAATAAAATAGAAAAAAAGATAAATAATACTCCAAAACCACTAAACAGTTATGTAGGACAAGAGGCAAATAGAACATCAACAGGATATTCAGAATTAGACAGAGTATTAGGAGGAGGACTAGTAAAAGGTTCATTAATATTATTAGGAGGAGAACCTGGAATAGGAAAATCAACATTAATCCTACAACTATGTGAAAAAGTACAAGGAGAAGGAAAAGTATTATATGTATCAGGAGAAGAATCAGCAGAACAAATAAAATTAAGAGCAGATAGATTAAACGTAAAAAATGAAGAATTAATGTTTTTAGGAGAAACTGATATAGATATAGTAAAAGATGCAATAACAGAAACAAAACCAAAACTAGTAATAATAGACTCAATACAAACAATGTATTCAGATGAAATAACTGCAGCTGCTGGAAGTGTTAGTCAAGTAAGAGAAATTACTTCACAAATTATGAGAGTATGCAAATCACAACAAATAACAACAATAATAATAGGGCATGTAACAAAAGAAGGAAATATAGCAGGACCAAGAGTATTAGAACATATGGTAGACACAGTATTGTATTTAGAAGGAGAAAGATACAATACATATAGAATACTAAGAGCAGTAAAAAATAGATTTGGTTCAACAAATGAAATTGGGATGTTTGAAATGAAACAAGAAGGAATGTGTGAAGTAACAAATCCATCAGATGTATTAATAACAGAAAGAGAAGACAACCCATCAGGATCATGTATAGTAGCAAGTTTAGAAGGAACAAGACCAATATTAGTAGAAATGCAAGCATTAACATCTCAAAGTGTATTTGGAATACCAAAGAGAACAGGAAATGGATTTGACTATAACAGACTAGCTGTGTTAATAGCAGTATTAGAAAAAAGAGCAGGACTAATGTTAGGTGCACAAGACATATATTTGAATATTGCCGGAGGAATGAAATTAACAGAGCCAGCAGTAGACTTGGGGATAATAGCAACAGTAGCATCAGCATTTAAAAATATACCAATAGCAAAAGACGTTGTAGTCATAGGAGAAGTAGGGCTAACAGGAGAAGTAAGGAGAATAAATTTAATAGAAAAAAGACTAAAAGAAGCGGAAAAATTAGGGTTTAAAACATGCATAATTCCAGAAAGTAACAAAAAAGGCTTGAAAGATGAGTTCAAATTAGATATAATAGGTGTGAAAAATATAGGGGAAGCATTAAAAATACTTGGAATCAAATAAAAATTCAATCTAAAACAGAAAGAGGTGAAAAATGAAGACAATAAAGGAAGACCCATTAGCAGAGATATTAAAAAAGATTGCCCCAGGAACATCAATAAGAGAAGGACTAGATAATATATTAAGAGCAAAAACAGGAGCACTATTATTAATAACAGATAAGCAAGAAGTAATAGATGAAGTAGTAGATGGTGGATTTTATATAAATGAAGAATATACATCATCAAAATTATATGAACTCGCTAAAATGGATGGAGCTATAGTACTAAGTGGAGATATGAAAAGGATTATATTTGCAAATGCACAATTAATTCCGTCATATGAAATACCTACAGTAGAAACTGGAACAAGACATAGAACAGCAGAAAGAACCGCAAAACAGACTGGAGAATTAGTAATAAGTATATCTCAGAGAAGAAACATAATAACAATATTTAAAGAAAATAGCAGATATATATTAGAAGAAACGGGAGTAGTGCTAAATAAAGCAAATCAAGCAATACAAACACTAGAAAAATATAGAAAAGTATATGACACTAAGTTAAGTATATTAAATGAATATGAATTTAATGATATAGTAACACTAGATAATGTACTTGTAGTAATACAAAGAGCAGAAATGGTAATGAGAATAGTAGAAGAAATACAAAAACAGATATATGAACTAGGTGAAGACGGTAGACTTGTAAGTATGCAATTAGAGGAATTAATTGGAGGACTAGAAAAAGAAGAATTGCAACTTATAAAAGACTATTTAGTAAAAGATGAAAAAGGAGAAGATATTCAAGAACAACTAACAAAATTAGGACCAGAAGAATTAATTAAAATGCAATCAATAGCAAAAATATTGGGATATGAAAGCTTCGAAAATTATGAAGAATTAGCAGTATACCCAAAAGGATATAGAATACTAAGCAAAGTACCACGAATGCCAAGTAGTATTGTAGAAAAATTAGTAAAATCTTTCAAATCATTTCAACATATATTAATGGCAGAAATAAATGAGTTAGACAAAGTTGAAGGAATTGGAGATGTAAGAGCTAGAACTATTAAACAATCTTTGAAGAAAATGCAAGAACAATTTGCATTTGAAAATATATTAATTTAGGAAGGAAAGAAAGAAAATGAAAAAAGCATCAAACATAATAACAATAATTGCATTAATAGCAATAATTGTTTTAATAGGAACAATATCATATGGATATTACAAGAAAGTGACAATGGAAGTAAAAAATCCAATAGTAACAATGGAAGTACAAGATTTTGGAACAATTAAATTAGAATTATACCCAGCTATGGCACCAGAAACTGTGTCAAACTTTGTAGCATTAGCACAAAATGGATTTTATGATGGATTAAAATTCCACAGAGTAGTGGATGGATTCATGATACAAGGTGGAGACAAAAATGGAGATGGAACAGGAACTCCAACATTAAGAGATTTAGGATTAGATGTTAGTGATGAAGAAAATAAAGAATATTGTATAACAGGAGAATTTTTAGCAAATGGAGATTCAAATAATACATTAAAACATAAAGAAGGGGTTATCTCAATGGCTAGAAGTGATTATACTTCATATTCTCCAGCATTAACAACAGAAAGTTATAATTCTGCAGGTTCACAATTCTTTATTATGACAGCTGAAACAGCTTCTTTAAATGGATATTATGCACCATTTGGACAAGTAATCGAAGGAATGGATGTTGTACATGCAATAGAAAAAGTTGAAGTTAAAGCAGAAGAAACTGAAGGAGAATCAACTGAAGAATCAACTGAAGAAAAAGAGAAAAGTATTCCTGTAAATGATGTAATAATTTCAAAAGTTACAGTAGAAACATATGGAGTTGATTATGGAAAACCAAAAACACTTGATGTTTGGGATTACTATGATTGGATTTATAAAACATATGGAATTAATTTAAATTCATATCAATAAAAAAAGTATAGAGAAATCTATACTTTTTTAATCTTCATTAGTAGTATTTGAACTTTGTAAAGTTTTTACTGAATTTTCTAAGTCATTTAATCTATTTTCTGTTTCAGTATTTCTAAGATGTAAAACATATACTAAACAAACTAAACTTATAATACTAATAACACATAAAGCATAAAAGAAACCTAATAAAGTAATTCTTCTGTGTTCTTTTTTATTTTTTTGATTTTGTTCTTCCATATTTACACCTCCTCATATGTATAACGTAATAATATCATATTATACAAAATATGACAATATAAAAAATAAAAATCGCTATTTTTTTAGCGATTTTTTATTTATGCCATAGCAGCATTTAATTTTTTTGATAAGCTAGATTTTTTTCTTGAAGCTGTATTTTTAACGATAACGCCTTTTGTGCAAGCTTGGTCAATTTTTTTAGTAGCTTCTGAAAATAATGTTTTAGCTTCTTCTAAATTACCAGCAACAATAGCTTCTTCAAACTTTTTAACAGCTGATTTATATCCAGTTTTAATCATATTATTTGTCATTGTTTTTTTCTCAATAATTTTAACTCTTTTTTTAGCTGATTTAATATTTGGCATGAATGATGCACCTCCTCTTAGTAAAAATAAACTATAACGGATACAATTATATCATACAAGTTTAGTTTTGGCAATAGTTATTTTAAAATTTATTTTCTAATATATTTACATAACTTTACAAAAATTGAAATTAATGTTATAATAATAATGTTACACATTAAATAATAATAAGGGGAGAATTTCTTTATTATTACGCATACGTAATTTTATGTGTGCAAGACAAAGATTCTTCTACAATTCAAAAAACAGGAGGAAAGAAATGAAAAAAAATTTTTTCGATGAACAGGATCAAGAACTCTTTCAGGAATGTCGGAGGAAACTTGAAAATTTATTTAATATGGTCACAATAAGTGGCTATATACAAAAAGGATTCAAATTTAGTCATGTTGAAGATGGGAAAATCTTCTACAAAACTATATTAAAGTGTAGACGGATAAGTGGGGGAGAAGATATTATCCCCATAGTAATCTCAAAAGAGCTTTTAGAAAAAAAGGCTCTGGACATTTACGTAAATGAATTTACGTATGTCAAAATTATTGGACAATTCCGTTGTTTAAGAGATGGAACTGTTAAACAAAGATATCTAAAAGTTGATGGGATAAAGTTATATAAAGAACGATCATTTGAATATGATATCAACTTTATATACTTAGACGGGTTTGTTTATAAGCCTGTCATAACGCAAAAAACTAAACCCACCCAAATAGCAGTAAAGGTCATTAGAAACCTAGGCGAAGGATCATATGATATAATATATTGCTTTTCCTGGAAGAACTTGGAAGATAAAAACTTAAAAGTAGGGGACAGACTAAAAATAACCGGAAGAATTAAAAGCCGGATTGATCCCAAAAGTATAAATAAAGAATACCAAAAATTAACCTATGAAGTTACGATTAAAAATATCGTAACAGTCAAGGAAGAAGTAGAAGAATCAGAAGAGGGACTGTAAAAGGTCCCTCTTAAAAAATTTTATCTAATATCAACAAAACCTTGCACTTCCTAGAAGAATATGGTATATTATAGAAAGTGAAAAAATATACACAAGAAAGGAATGTGGTAAAATGATAGCAATAGGCAGTGACCATGGAGGTTATAAATTAAAAGAAGAAATAAAAAGATATTTAGAAGAAAAAGAAATAAAATATGTAGATTGTGGAACATATTCAGAAGAAAGTGTAGATTATCCTAATATAGCAAAAGAAGTTGCTAAAAAAATACAAAGCAAAGAATGTGAAGAAGGAATACTAATATGTCGTTCAGGAATAGGAATGAGCATAGTAGCAAATAAATTTAAAGGAATAAGATGTGCAAAATGTGACAATGAAGAAGAAGCAAAATTCTCAAAAATGCATAATGATAGTAATGTTTTAGCATTAGGAGCAGATTATATACCAACAAATCAAGCAATATGTGTAGTAAGAGCATGGATAGCAACAAAATTTGAAGGAGGAAGACATCAAGAAAGAATAAATATAATAAAGGAAATTGAAAACGAAAATATGAAATAATGGAGGGTGTAATAAATGTGGGGGAATATAGCAATAGCATTTATATTAGCATTTATAGTAGCATTTATGGCAACACCATATACCATAAAAATAGCTAATAAAATAGGTGCAGTAGATATACCAAAAGACAAAAGAAGAATGCATACTAAAAAAATGCCCAAATTTGGAGGACCAGCAGTAATACTAGGATTTGTAGTATCAGTAATATACCTAATAATAATAATGAGCATAGAAGGAAGTTTAGATTTATTCAATGAGCAAGAATATGGAAAAAAACTGATAGGAGTATTCTTAGGAATAGGAGTAATTGCTATAACAGGAATTATAGATGATATAAAAACACTAAAGTGGTGGCAACAATTATTAGGACAAACTCTGGCAGCAATAATAGTAGTAGCATTTGGAACAAAAATAGAACATTTAGACATACCATTTTTTTATAGAATAGGATTTAGTGAAGCTTTTTCCACAATAATTACAATATTGTGGATAATAGGAGTAACAAATGCAATAAATCTTATAGATGGATTAGATGGATTATCATCAGGAATATCATTAATATCATGTATATCATTATTAATAATATTCTTAATGAACAATTCACCAATGATAGCAACAGTATTAGTAACAGCACTAAGTGGAGCATTAGTAGGATTTTTACCATATAATTTTTCGCCAGCAAAAACCTTTATAGGAGATACTGGTTCAAACTTTCTGGGATTTATGCTAGCAGTAGTATCAATATTAGGAGTTGCAAAAACATATACAGCAGCAGTAATAGTACTACCAGTAATAGTATTGGGATTACCAATATTTGATGTAATGTTTGCAATTGTAAGAAGATTAGCAAAAGGAAAATCAATAAAAGCAGTATTCAAACCAGATAAAGGTCATTTACATCATAAACTTGTAGAAAAAGGATTTACTCAAAGACAAGCTGTGTTAATATTATATGGAATGAGTGCATCACTTGGAATGTTTGCTATAATATTATTTGACAGTGGAATATGGAAAGCACTATCATTTTTACTAATGATAATTGCATCAGTTGCAATAGGATATAGAAATTTTACAAAAGAAAAAGAGAAGAAACCAAAACTAATAGATGATAAATAGAGAGGAAACAACAATGAAAGACCAGATAATAAAATTTTTAGCACATAATGGAAAAATATCGGTAACCTGTGCATCAACTATAAAATTGGTAGAAGAAGCACGTAAATTACATGATTTAAGCCCAGTAAGCACAGCAGTACTTGGAAGAGTACTAACAATGACTGCATTAATGGGATGTGAAATGAAAAATAAAACAGACAAATTAACAATTCAAGTAAAAGGAAATGGACCAATAGGTAAAATAGTAGCAGTATCAGACAATTACCCACGTGTAAAAGCATGTGTAACAAATCCAGTAGTAGATATTCCGCTAAATGAATTTGGAAAACTAGATGTAGGTGGAGCAGTAGGAAACGAAGGATTTATAAATGTAATAAAAGATATTGGATTAAAAGAACCTTATATAGGAGTAAGTCCATTAACATCAGGAGAAATTGCAGAAGACTTTGCAAATTATTATCAAACATCAGAGCAAAAACAAACAGCAGTTGCTTTAGGAGTTTTAGTTGATAAAAATGGAGTAAGAGCAAGTGGTGGATATATAATAACACCAATGCCTGATGCGACATTAGAAGAAATTTCAATAGTAGAACAATCAATATTCAAAGCAGGAGCAATGTCAAGAATGTTAGACGAGCAATTATCATTAAAAGAAATTGCTGAAAAGATAACAGGAGATAAAAAAGTGCAAGTTATAGATGCATCAATTGAACCTGTATATGAATGTGGTTGTAGTAAAGAAAAATTTGCAGAAAGTTTAATAACATTAGGAAAAGAACAACTAACAGAATTAATAACTGAAGATGGAAAAGCAGAAATTGTATGTCAATTCTGTAATAAAAAATATAATTTTGATAAAAAAGAATTAGAAGAAATATTAAATAAAATTTAAAGGAGAGATTAAAATGGAAAAAATAATAGTATTCGGACACAAAAATCCAGACACAGATTCAATATGTTCAAGTATTGTAATGGCAGATTTACAAACAAAAGTAAGAGGAGAAGAAGTTGTAGCTTGTAGACTTGGAGAAATAAATGAAGAAACACAATATGCTTTAAATTACTTTAAAGCAGAAGCCCCAAAATTAATAGAAAAAGTAGAAGAAGGTCAAACTGTAATAATGGTAGACCATAATGAATTTTCACAAACAGTTGATGGAATAGAAAATGCAAAAATTGATACAGTTATAGATCATCACAAAATAAATAACTTTAAAACATCAGAACCATTATTTTATTATGCACAACCAGTTGGATGTACATCAACATTATTATTTGAACTATATAAATTAAATAATGTAGAGATAGAACCTAAAATTGCAGGATTAATGTTAAGTGCAATAATTTCTGATACATTATTATTAAAATCACCAACAACAACAGAAAAAGATAAAAAAGCTCTAGAAGAATTAGAAAAAATAGCAAATGTAGACAAAGAAGCTTATGGATTAGAAATGCTTAAAGCTGGAACAAACTTAGATAAATATACAGAAAAAGAATTAATAAATCTAGATGCAAAAATGATGGAATCACAAGATGTAAAATACATGGTTGCACAAGTTAATACAGTAAGTATTCCAGATGTATTAAAAAGAAAAGAAAAAATTGAAGAAGAAATAAAAAACACTATAAATGAAAAAGGGTTAAGCTTATTTGTTTTTGTAATTACTGATATTGTTAATAGCAATTCAGAAGCAATTGTATTAGGAGATAGAACAGATTTAGTTTCTAAAACATATGAAATAAATAACAATATTGCAATTATGCCAGGAGTTGTTTCAAGAAAAAAACAGATATTACCTTTAATTGAAAAAAATATATAAATATAGTAAAAAAAGTCAAAAATAATTGACTTTTTTTAAAATTAAGTATATACTTGTATGCGTAAAAAGAATAAAATATAATGAGGTCAAAAATGAAAAAAATAAAAATCTTAGCAACAATTATACTAATGATAACAGCAGTAATAATACTAAGAACAAAGGTAGAAGCATCAACAGGAACGGTAAACTCAGATACAGTAAGAGTAAGAAAAGAACCAAGTACAGAATCAACAATCTTAACACAATTAGACCAAAATGATAAAGTAGAAATATTAGAACAATCAGAAGGATGGTATAAAGTACAATTTGAAGAAGATGGAGAAACAATTACAGGATACATAAGTGAAACATTATTAGATGTAGAAGAAAAACCACAAGAAAATGAAACAGAAACACCACCAGCAGAAAATCCAGAAACACCAACAGAAGAACCTGTAGAAAATCCAGAAGAACAAGTACCACCAGAAAATACTGATATACCAGTTGAAGTACCAACAACAGAAATAGAAGAGCAAAAAGAATATACATTACAACAAGAAGTTGCAATAAGAATATTACCATTAATAACATCAAGAGAAAAAGCAAAAATAAGTGGAAATATTAAAGTAATAGAAATAATGAACGATTGGTGTAAAGTAGAAAATGAAACAGAAGTTGGATGGGCAAGAATTAATCAACTAAAAAATTCAGTTACAGGAAATGGAACAGCAATAGAAAATCCAACAGATGAACCAAATCAAGTTCCAGAAGAACCATCAACAGGATTAGATTCACCAATAATAAAAACAGCATATGTAAATACAGAAAGTTTAAAAGTTAGAAAAGAAGCAACAACAGAAAGTGAAGTAATAGATAGTTTATTATTAAATAATGAAGTATATATAATTGAAGAATTAGATGGTTGGTATAAAATAAAAATAGGTGGACAAATAGGATATGTTTCATCCAAATATATATCAGACACTAAAACAAATGAAACAACATCAAGAGGTGCGAGTGCTAATAGAATGGACCCAGTAACACCAATAGAATCCACAACACCACCAGATGAACAACCAACAAATACAACAGGAACAACAGGAGAAGAAATAGTAGCATATGCAAAACAATTTTTAGGATGTAGATATGTATCAGGGGGAACATCTCCATCAGGATTTGACTGTTCAGGATTTACATCATATGTATATAAACATTTTGGAATAAAAATAAATAGAACATCAAAAGATCAAATAAAAAATGGGGTAGCAGTAGCTAGAAGTAATTTACAACCAGGAGATCTTGTAGTATTTAATGGATCATCAAATAAAACAATAGGTCATGTCGGGATATATGTAGGTGGAGGAAACTTCATACATGCATCAAATCCAAAAGGCGGAGTAAAAATAGATTCACTATCGTCAAGCTATTATAACCCACGATATGTAGGAGCAAGGAGATTAATTTAATTGAATAGACCAATATTAATAGTAATAATTGGTTATGTTATAGGTATATTATGGGGGCTATACTTACAAACAAGTATAGTCCTTTTATATGTATTTTTAGTATTAGTCTATATAATAATCAATTTAAAATATAAAAAAAGAGAATTTAAAATATTATCAATCAAAAGACATTTTAGATATCTAAAATTAATATTCAAAATCAATACTATTTTAATAGTAATTATTTCATCATTTATATCAAATTCAATAATCAAATATCAAGAACATAAATATGAAAAAATATATCAATTAACAGAAGTAAATTTAACAGGCATAATTGTAAGTAATAAAGAGGAAAAAGAATATAAAAACAGATACAAAATCAGATTAGAAAATGGAATAAATTTTTATTTAGACACAAACCCAAAAATCCAATTACAATATGGAGATAAAGTACATATAACAGGAAAATATCAAGAGCCACAAGAAGCAAGAAATTATAAAGGATTTGATTATAAACAATATTTAAAAACATTAAAAATATATGGAACAATAAAAACAGAAAATGTACAAGTTTTAGAAAAAAATGCATATAATCCAATATTACAAATATCAAATAATATTTTTTTGAAGATAAAAGAAAATATAGCAAAAACATATAATGAAGAAACACAAGGACTGATGCTAGGAATATTGTTAGGATATACGAAAAATATAGACGAAGAAGTAAAAGAAAATTTTTCAGAAAGTAATATATCACATGTATTATCAGTATCAGGAATGCATGTATCATATATAATATTTTTAGTAACAAATAGTACTAAAAATATATTTGGAAAAAGAAGCAGTAAAATAATATCAAGTGTAGTTTTATTGTTGTATATGTTTATTACAGGATTTAGTTTATCAGTGGTAAGAGCATGTATAATGGGAATAATCTCATGTATGTCATTTGTATTATATAGAAAAAATGATACAATAAATAATATTGCAATTTCGATTTTAGTAATATTGATAAATAATCCATTTAGTATAATAAGTTTAAGTTTTTTATTGACATATGGAGGAACTCTAGGAATATTGTTTTTTAAAAACAATATAGAAAAAGTTTTAAAAAATATAAAAATACGAAATAGAAAATGGAAATATATTTTTATAAAAATTCAAAGAAAATGTCAGCCAATAATAGATTGTATTTCAGTATCAATTTCAGCGCAAATTGTAATTGCTCCAATCATACTGTGGAATTTTAATACAATAGGAATAGCCTTTTTGATTTGTAATCTATTGTTAAACTTAGTAGTAGGAATAATTGTAATGGGAGGGCTAATACAAACTATAATTACATTTATAAATTTAAAATTAGGACATATAGTTGCTTATTTTTTACAAATTCCAATATATATTTTGATACCAATTTCAAAATTAGGTACACTAATACCATTTGGAAATATTAAAGTTATCACACCATATTTAATTCAGATTATAATTTATTATTTGCTTATAATAATTATAAATTATTTATATAAAATTTTTCATAAAAGAAATCTTACAGTAACTGAAAATAGAATAAAAAATTTAATTCATGTTTTTAAATTCAAAATAAAACCATATAAAAAGAAGATTAAATATCAAATAGTTATTTGTATTTTTATATTATTTGCACTGAGCAAGTTTCCAAAAGATTTAAAAATATATTTTATTGACCAAACAACTCCAAATATGATACAAAGAATAATCGGGATATTTGAAAGAAAACCTTTGATTTCAAAGGAGATATAGCCTTTTCTAAATTTAAAGTGATTTAGAGAAGGCTCTTTTTTTTATGCCTGGATTTAAAGAAAGCAAGAAGTGAGGTATTATTATTTAATAGTGAAATTTTTATGTGTTGCAGTTAATTGGGGAGTTCAATGAAAAAATTATTGTATGCTATCATATAAACAAATATAAATAAATATAAGCAAATATAAGCAAATTAGTTGCTTTTTATACATATAAAAGTTATAATGTGTTATAGAGTATTTGAAAATATAAAAGTGAGGTTGTTATGAAAAATATATTAGAAGATAATTACATAAGTATTGAAGAAGCTGCAGTTTATCTAGGCATAAAAGTAGTTACTTTAAGAACTTGGATAAAATTAAAACATGATTTACCTGCGCATAAAATTGGAAAACAGTGGAAGTTTAAAAAGACAGAACTTGATGAATGGGTAAAAAGTGGTAAAAGTGCTTTAGAATAGGTGGGTGAAATAATGAGATTTATAGGTTGTAAAACATTATTACTTGATAATATTAAGCAAGTAATAGATGAAAATGTAAAAGGTGCAGAATCATTCTGTGATATATTTTCTGGGACATCTACAGTTGCCAGATACTTTAAAAGATGGTATCAAGTATACTCTAATGATTTATTATATTTTTCATACGTGCTACAAAGAGGTACTATTCAAAACGATAAGTTACCAGCATTTAAAAAATTGAATAAAATAAAGAATATAAAAGATCCAATAGATTATTTTAATAGTCTTTCAAATTCAGATATGGAGAACTTGCCTCAAGAAAAAAGATTTTTTCAAAATAACTATGCACCAACAGGTGGGAGAATGTACGTAAATGATGAAAATGCACTTCGTATTGATTATGCAAGAATTACCGTTGAAGATTGGCATAATGAAGGCTTAATAGATGACGATGAATACTTTTATCTTGTGGCTTGTATAGTTGAGGGAATTCCTTTTGTATCAAATACATCAGGAACGTATGGAGCTTTTCATAAAGAATGGGAGAGAAGGTCTTATAAAAAGTACGAATTATATAGATTAGATGTATACCAAAATGGAAAGAAAAATAAATGCTATAATCAAGATGGCGTTGAATTAATAAAGAAAATAAAAGGAGATATTTTATATATAGATCCACCTTACAATGGAAGACAATATCTTCCTAACTATCATGTCCTTGAGACAGCAGCAAAATATGATTATCCTGAAGTTAGGGGAGTTACTGCACAAAGACCATATGAAAATAACAAATCAGATTTTTGTTTAAAAACTAAAGTAACTCAAGCATTTGAAGAATTAATAAAAAATGCAAATTTTAAGCATATTATATTAAGCTATAGTACCGATGGATTAATGAAGGTTGAAGACATAGAAAGTATTATGAAAAAGTATGGTAAAGCTGAAACATTTAAAATATATTGGATACCATATAGAAGATATAAAAGTAGAGCTCAAGGAGATAAAGAAGAACTAAAAGAAATGCTTGTTTATATTGAAAAATAAAGGAGATGCGTGATGAAGTATATAAAAAGTCCATTAAATTATACAGGTGGAAAATACAAATTGTTGAATTCACTTTTTGATATTTTTCCTAACAATATTAACACATTTGTTGATTTGTTTGCCGGAGGTTTCAATGTTGGAATTAATGTAAATGCAAATAAAATAATATGTAATGACCAAATTAATTATTTAATTGAATTATATGAATTTTTAGAAAAATCTAATACAGAAGAGGTAATTAATAATATTTATAAAATAATAAATGAGTTTCAACTATCAAAGTCAAATGCTGATGGATATAATAAATTAAGAGAGAGGTATAATGAGAATAAAGATATATTGGATTTTTTAGTTCTTACTTTTTATGCATTTAATCATCAGATAAGGTTTAACAATAGTCAAAAATTTAATACGCCTTTTGGAAAAGAAAGAAGTAGCTACAATGATTCAATAGAAAAAAATCTAAAAGAGTTTTGTAAGGCTTTAAAAGAAAAAAATGTAGAATTTCATAATACTGACTTTTTAAGTGTTAATTTAAGTGATTTAAGCGATAAAGATTTAGTGTATTGTGATCCACCATACTTAATATCAACTGGTTCTTATAATGATGGAAAAAGAGGATTTAAAGATTGGACTGAAGTAGAAGAAAAACAATTACTTGGATTATTAGATGAGTTGAATTCTAGAGGAATAAAATTTGCTTTATCAAATGTTCTGTACCATAAAGGCTTATCAAATGATTTATTAATTGAATGGAGTAAAAAATATAAGGTTCACTATATTGATAAATCATATGCAAATTGTAGTTATCATTTCAAAGAAAAAAATGCCAAAACAGTAGAAGTTGTTATAACTAACTTTGAAAGTGAGGAAAATGATAAATGCTAAACAGAAAATCTGTTATAAATAATGATGTTATAATAAAAAAATTAAGTGATGCTGGTATTGAAAACCCAGAAGAAGATATAAAAGAAATTAAAAAAATTGTAAATAAATATATACGCAACAAAATAAAAAATTCAAAACCAAAAGAAGATGAACAATACAAAGAAGGAATTCCTTTTTTTGATGTGTATCCTGATTATGATTTTACAAAGTTACCTTCTTGGGTAAAGCAGAATATTGAAGATGCAAGAATATATGGAAATTCTAAACAAATGGTAATACTTAAAGATGGTAGAAGATATCAGCTTAATAATACATTAAATGATTTATCTGGAAAAGAATGGAATCATTTTATAAATTCTGTTATAAATACTAACTACACTACTAATGGTAAAGACTCATGTGCTCATCATATTAGAAAAATACATCCAACTCCTAAACCACCAAAATTAATGAAAGAAATAATTGAATTTTTTTCTAAAGAAAATGAGATTATATTTGATTATTTTATGGGAGTTGGAGGAACGTTATTAGGAGCGGGGATGTGTAGTAGAAGGGCAGTAGGGATTGACTTAGAAAGAAAATATATTGATGCATATAAAGAAGCGGCTACTGAAATGGGTGTTCCTGTGTTTGATTGTGTAGAAGGCGACTGTATGGAAATACTAGCAGATGACAATAAAATGCAATCGCTTCTTGGAAATGAAAAAATAAGTCTTGTTTTAATAGACCCACCATATGGAAATATGATGAGTAGAAAAAAAACAGGGGCGGATATAAAAGTGTATGGAAATGTTGCTACGCCATTTACAAGTAGTGATAAGGATTTTGGAAATCTAGATATATATAATTTTTATGATAAATTGAAAGAATCAATTCAGCTTATATTACCTTATGTAAAAAAGAAGGGATATGTTGTTATCTTTATAAAAGATTTACAACCAAATAAAAAAGAAACTAATTTATTACATGCAAAAATAGTTGAAACATTAAATGATATTCAAGAATTAAATTATAAGGGGCTTAAAATATGGGCAGACCAAACAGCAAAACTTTTTCCTTATGGATATCCGTTCTCTTATGTTTCAAACCAAATTCACCAGTATATATTAGTATTTAGAAAAGAGAAGTAGAAATATAAATTCTGCTTCTCTTTTATTTATTATGAATCAAACACTACACCTAAACCATTAAATGCAAATTTTATACATTCTGGGGCATTATTATTTATTATTATACGACCATCACTAGCAAGATAAAAAAGAACTTTAGAGTGAGGCAGTTTTCTACAATCGCCGCCAAAAATACTTAAACATCTCATTATTGTTACATCTCCATAACTAGGATAGATATATTCTTTTTCAATACTGTCATAGTTTTCAATTTCTTCAATTCCTTGGTTTATAGTTGATAGCATTTTTCCTTCTACAAGGATTATATAATTCGTTTTTTCATCGTATAAAACAACATCTGGAAGGTAAAGATTAATACCATTTTTATCTTTTTTAGGCAAAGTTATTTGTGCACCAGTTTTTGAAAAGAAATATCCTCTTTCACAACCAGCATGATTTTCATAGATTCCTTTCATACCTGTATACATTGTTTGCATATGAAGAAGAATATCAGCCATTTTTTCAGAGTGTCGCTCATAATGCCAGTATAATTCTGGCATTGCTACTTGTGGTGGCATTTGAATTTGGTCTAATTTCATATTTAAAATATTACATATGTATAGAAATTTATTTTTTCCTTTTGTTCTATCTACATATTTTTGAGACACACCATGTAGTGTAATAATAATATCTTTATCCCAGCCTAGTTTTCTTATACAGGCGGAAATCATAGATAGAGCACCAATGTTTGGATCATGCCCTATATTGCCAGCATCGGCAGGTTTTGCAAGTCTACCTGATATTTCAATTCGTTCATCATATTTTGTTATAGTAATAGGAACATTTCCAGCGGGTGGCTTTCTCATTTTTGATTTGAAATTGATTAAATCATCGATATTTTTAAAGGGCTTAAACCATTTAGATGTATCTTTTCCAACAACAGTAACACCCAAAGTTAATAAAATATTTGTTCCAAAAATACTTGTATCAGATGGTTTTTTTTCTTCACGTGCTGCTAGTTCTTCATTGTATAACATATAAAGTTTAACGTCCTTGTAATAAGGAGTAATATAAACAAATTTAGATCCCCTTTGATAGACACCTGTATTTCTTGATTCATCATCGCTTGTTTTTGTTTCTTCTATAGCCATGATTAAATTATCTGAAGAACTACCTTCACTAGGTTCTTCTATTTGCTTAAAAAGTAGGAAGTCTAAGAAACTAGAACTACCACTTACTGTTTTTATATAAATGTTTTTAGCTTTTTGGACACTCATATTTTCTACAATATATACAAATTTAAAATATCCGTTTTCAATAAGTGGTCGGATTTTTATATCTTCGTTTATTGTTAAGGTGTCGTTAAAATCTTTACAATACATTTCCATAATTTGTTTAACTACTGAAGGTTTTGGTCTTTCTTCAGTAAGAAGCCATAAATTTTCCATTTTTTATTCCTCCTCTTTATTATTACTTTCTTTTACTGTTTCTATTATATCTTCAAGATTGCATTCTAATGCTTCACATATTTTTAGAAGAACATCTGTGGTCACATTTGCACCTTTTCCGAGTTTTGCTATAGACGCAGGACTAATGTTTGCAATTTTTCCTAAATCCTGCTTATTCATTCCTTTATCAATTAATAATTTCCATAATTTGTTATAACTAATATGCATAAATTAACCTCCTTATTTTTTATCAATATAGTTTTTTAAAATTTCAACATCTTTACTTATGTCCCTAGGTTTAATTCTATTTATAACTTTTTCTTCTACTTCTGGTGTCCAGTAGATTTTTAGTTTTTCTCTTGCTCTTGTTATAGCAGTATAGAAAACATTATGCGTTACTAATTCCTCAACTTCATCAGTTACTACTATTTTGACGGATTCAAACTCTAATCCTTGTGCTTTATGTATGGAAACTGCATAAGCAACTTGAAATGGAACTATAGTTCCAAAATCTTCTCCTTCTTCATCAGCACTTTTAAGTTTACGTACATAAAATCTAATAAGAGATTTCTCTTCTTCCTCATTATTTTCAAGAAGGTCAAGACCTGTACCAAACGTATCTCTTTCATATATTAATTTAGGAATTTCAATATCAAATCGGATGCGTTCAGTAGGGGTATCTACATCAACGACTTTTACGTCACGGATTATTCCTTTCATATTGTTATATATGACTGGTCTAAATCTATCTGAATCAAGAAATAGTATAGGATCGCCAACTTTATATTGTTGAACATCCCAAGTAACTGCTGGGTTTGGATTACTTTCTTGCAAGAACCTATTAATATTATTTATACCGTATAGTCCATCATAATTAAGGCATAGAATTGCCTCGCCAGGTTCAAGTGAAGAAAGTAATGTTTCATCTACTTTTAGAGAATAACTTTCTCTTTCAATTACTTCCTTAGCTGTATCATCCATGCATCTAACTTTATCCCAAAGCTCTAGCAGATGTTTGTTTTTAGTTCTATGAGGTTTTTTTAGTTCAAAAACAGCAGTTTCGGGTAAGAACGCCTTTAGTACTGAGAACCAGTTTCCAAATTGTATTGCATCAATTTGATAAGTATCTCCAACTAATAAAAGCATTTCAAAATTTGCTTTTTGTAGTATTTCAACCATATCTTTATTGCTGACAGTACTACATTCATCAATGACCAATAATTTATAATCAATTGAAGAAGTTTGGTGCTTAAAACTTTCGATTGTAGAAAAAGTAGTATTTTCTGCATCAATTTTTCTAATCAAGTTTTCTTTTGCTGGATTTGTTTGAGTTAAATATAGTTTAGGCTCATCGTTTAGAAAGTGTGAAACATGGTTTATTAATGTGGATTTTCCTACACCGGCAGAACCATATATTACACCAACTTTTGAATCAGAAAATATCTGTCTAATAATATCTTTCTTTTCATCACAATCAATTTCATAACCATCAAAGAGTAGCCAGAAGTCAACATCAGCACTATAGTTTTCTATACCAGATTCAGCTAATTCTTGTAATCTTTTAATTATGGTGCAAGTATCTAGCTTATAATCATTTATAAATACTTGATTATGTTCTAGCATTAAATCACCTTCAGGTCTATGACCAGAGTAAAGATTTTCATTATATGTTTTTATAAGCTCTGGATAATCAGGGTAATTTTCCAATTCACTAATATCAGTGAATAATTGTCCTTTGCCTTCTGTATTATTTTCTATAAATCTTGCAAATAATTCATGACGATTACCATTACAAGGAATGCACTCAAATATTGCAGATAATTTTGGATTATGTCCAAGAGGAGAGCGATTAAATGGTAAGTCATCAAATTGCTTACTACCAATATCTAAATACAAGTTAGATAGATAGCTGTTTGGAGCTTTAACCCATTCTTCATAATATTTACTATAGTATCCTGACGAATATTGACTTTTTATTATGACATTATTCATATTATAAAGTAGGTATCTTAATATATTTTTTCCACTCTTGCCACTTAATATTAAATTTCTGCAATAATCTAATATTGGAATAAATATAGGATTTTTAAGGCTACTTTTCCATTTGAGAGTAATATCATTATATGCAGCATCTGGAAAGTCTATTAGATTATTTAAGGTGTATTTTGTTTTAGTAAGAAATTCACAAATTAATCGTTGTTCTGGATAACCTACTTTTATTTTATCTCCATTTATTATTGATATGAAATTTTGAAATTCACAATCTCTTATTGAAACTTCCCAACCATCAATAACGATGATAGGCATTGTTTTGCCTAATATTTCGATAGTTTCATTTATAAGGTGAAATTTAGATGCATAGTTACTTTTGACTGGAAGTTTTGTAAAAGCAATAACTCTGTTTGTCTTAGATTTGTTCTTCCTGTCATCAATTGGAGTAAATGTAACTTCATAATATATCTTTCTATCTACAAATAGAGGTTTGATTTTTTGGATATAATATTTATCTTTACTATCTGTGTGTAATGCTGCAGGATGATGTTCTATTTTTTCTGCAATTTTTTTATAGTATTCCTGTAGGGTATCATCTAAATGTAAAGGAAATTTATCTAAATTATGCAGTACCTCAATACCAAAGTGTTGACTAAGAAGATTTTTGGTTTCTAGTAAGTACTGATAATACTTTAACATTAAACGTTCTGATCCATCTTCATCTAAAGTGTATTGCGTAGTTACAACTTGTAGATAGTTACGAAACTTATATAGGGTATATAGGTCACTATTTACTTGGCAATACTCGATTGCCTTAGTTAAATTTTCTTCGTTAATGTCGATTTCTTTGCCATTGGCATAAAACTTAAGAATTACATGATTAATGAATTTTATTAGTTGTTCTAATATATCTTGTGAAATTGCACCACGAGAAGAGTCTTCGATTTCATCTAAGTGTCTACATATAACACTATCTATTCTTTTTATAGAACTATCAATTGTTGGCATTTATTATCATCCTTTCTAAAAATCACTATCATTCCAATCATCTAACAAAACATCATATGGGATGTTTTTGTCATATTTTTCTGGATGAAGTTTAACATATAAATTTCTTATTTTTATTCTTTGACTTTTGATTACACTTGTATTTGAGTTACATGAAATGAAACTTGTACTTAATTCATCAAGAACACCTAAAATTCCAAATACATCTGATTTTAGCATTGGATTTACAAAATCATTAGATTTTTCCTTCCATTTTTCTTGATATAACTTTTTAATTTTGTTAGGAATACTCATGTCTACTAAATAGGATGCATAGTCTCCTCTAATTAAAGTAAGCATGATTTCCTCATAATCTGAATTAAATTCAGTAAGCAATTCATTATCAGTTTCTGTATAAGGGAAACTAGCAGCAGTCTGCTCAACGGGAATATTAAGTGGTTCATCTTTATTAGATGAGCTTTTCCTCTGAGTAGCTGCTGCTTTTTTTATGATTTCATCAAAGCAACTAGCTATTTTGTAATTAATATTTTGTAGGTCTATTTCATCAATACTTCCTGAAAAAGCATCACAAAGTTTCTCTGAAACTGAGTCTTCAAAATTATCAAGGAAAGATACAAAGTTCTCTAGGTCAGCAACAGGAGATATTTCTCTAGCTATTCCATTTATTGTTGATCTTCCATTGTAATAGGCTTTAAAACTATCATCTGATTTATTTTCAATTACTGTAGAGTTATCTTCTCCAATCATAGCTATAAAGAGTTTCCTAGTAAATTCAACTGTGTTATCTGAACCACCAATGATTGGTTTTAGTAATTTAGCGAAATCTGAAAAAGTCATTAATTATCTCCTCATTTCTTGTATTACCGAAACATCCCGAAGACTACCCATGACTACCCGAGATTTTATAGCAAAGCTGTTAAAATCTTAAGTGTAAAAAGCAGAAGTAATAACTTCATAGATAGCACGATATGATTTTTAAATTGATGAAAATATTATATCAGAAAATTATGAAGAAAACCATGCTTTTGCATAAAAAAAATATGCAATTGCATAAAAAAAATACAAAAACGAATAACTTTTTGCTTTTTATAAATTTAATGTTTTGATGCCTGAGTTTGCAATAGGGCAGAAGGATACGAATAAAAGCTATTTAATACCGTAAAGGTAAAAATGCCTATTTTTAGTACCCTCTCTTTATTGCACCCTAAATCAGGTAGTAGGAGTCCGTGTACTAAAAAAGCACGGACTCTTTTTTCCTTTCCTTCTGCACCGAAACAGGCAAAAGGAAGGGAGGACTTTTAAATGAAAAGTCATAAAACAAAACAAGAAAACAGGGGTACTTATACCTACATCTTTGACGATGGAACTAAAATCACAATTAAACCAGGAGAGGAAGGAGTAACAGAGGAGTTCATCAAAAAATTACATTCTTTAGATGATTCAGAGGTTTATTACAACCATAAGAATTGGCATAGACCTATATCTGAAAAAGAAAAACAAGATATTAAGGATTGGGAAGAAAAACACCCAGGCGAAAAATATCAAGAGATATGGAACTTATCTATTGATTCAATCTTTGATGAGGAAGGAAATCAGGACAAGTGTATCTATCTTGCAGATAATACGACTGCTGTAGAAGATACATCTGATGAAGTAGATAGGTTAAGAGAAGTTGTTTCAATGATGACTGAAAAACAACAAAGAGTATATGAACTTCATTTTCTAGAAGGTTATTCACTTACTGAAGTAGCCGCAATTATGGGAACTTCTATACCAAGTGTTCATAAGCACAAGGAAAAAATTTTGAAGTTTATAAAAGAAAATTTCAAGAGAGGTTAAAAAAGATAAAAAATTCTTTGCCTAGTACTTGTAAGGCAATGGACTTACAAATACGAAGGGAGGCTCAAGAGGATGGCTATAAAGCATAAGGTCACAATCAACGTAACTGATGAGAATGGCAACAATGTGAAAATACTGCGAGGTGGTCAATTAACTTTGCCACAGAAAATCATCAAATTTCTATTTGGAGATTATAGACAAGTATTTTTATTAGACCCTGGTCAGTCAGTACAATCCGTTGATGTCAAAGAAATAAAGGAAGGAGGAAGTACCGATGGCAAAGATGAATAATTTATCTTTAGAACTAGAAGAACTAAGAAAAAGTACAAATAAGTTAAGTGAAATATTATCTACAGTAAGCGACATTATAACATCGATTAATGACATTGTAGGAAGTATTGAATCAGCCTTTTCAAGTTCTCCAGAAAAACCTAAAGAAAATAAAAAGTCTGTAACTTTAGAAGAAGTAAGAGCAATTTTAGCAGAAAAATCTAGAGCAGGTAAAACAGCAGAAGTAAAAGGGTTACTTACTAAATTTGGAGTTAACAAATTATCTGAATTAGACGCATCAAAGTATGATGAGTTGTTGAAAGAAACGGAGGGAATTTAATATGAGCAGTCATGCAATATTATCAGCATCTAGTAGTAAAAGATGGCTCAATTGTCCTCCTTCAGCAAAGCTATGTGCAGAGGTAGAAGATACAACATCTGAATATGCTAAAGAAGGTACAGATGCACACACACTTTGTGAGTATAAAGTTAAGTCAATGCTAGGAATTAAAATGCAAGATCCAACAGATAGTTTATCTTACTATAATGAAGAAATGGAAAGATGTGCTAATGATTATGCAAGTTATGTCATGGAAGTTATAGAAGAGGCAAAGAGCTATTGTAAAGACCCACTTGTTTTAATAGAACAAAGACTAGACTTTTCAAGATTTGTTCCAGAGGGATTTGGAACAGGAGATTGCTTAATCATAGCAGACAAAAAACTTTATATAATTGATTTTAAATATGGCAAAGGTGTAGAAGTTGAGAGCGAAGATAATTCACAAATGATGTGCTATGCAATTGGAGCTCTAGAACTATTTAACAGCTTATATGACATTGAAGAAGTATGCATGGTGATTTATCAGCCAAGAATAGAAAACATCAGTGTTTCAAACATGAGTGTTACAGAGTTATATAGTTGGGCAGAAAATACACTAAAGCCAATAGCAGAACTTGCCTACGAAGGAAAAGGCGAGTTCAAAGCAGGAGACCACTGTCAGTTTTGCAAGATAAAAGCAACTTGTAGAAAGAGAGCTGAATACAATATGGAACTTGCAAAGTATGATTTTGAAGAACCTGCTGAATTAACAGATGAAGAGATATCATCAATTCTTATTAAATCAAGTGATTTGGTATCTTGGGTATCTGATGTAAAAGATTATGCTTTAAATCAAGCCCTTCTTGGAAAGAATTATCCAAATTTGAAACTGGTTGAAGGACGTTCTAATCGAAAATACTTAAATGAAGAAGAAGTAGCAACAGCAGTTAAAAATGCAGGATATGATCCTTACGAAAAGAAAGTTCTAGGAATCACAGCAATGACAAACCTACTAGGAAGAACAAAATTTAATGAGGTATTAGGAAATCTAATTTATAAACCTCAAGGCAAACCAACGCTCGTACTGGAGAGTGATAAAAGACCAGCCATGCAAATAAATGATTTTAAAGATGAAAGAGAGGAAAATAATTATGAATAATAGTTTTAATTCGACAAAAGTAATAACAGGAGTAAATACAAGATGGAGCTACTGCAATGTTTGGGAGCCAAAATCTATCAATGGAGGAACACCAAAATACAGTGTATCATTAATAATTCCAAAAACTGACACAGTAACAGTTGAGAAGATTAAAAAGGCGATTGAAGTAGCATATAAAGAAGGAGAAAGTAAATTAAAAGGAACAGGAAAAAGTGTACCAGCATTACAAGCAATTAAGACACCACTTCGTGATGGAGATTTAGAAAGACCAGATGACGAGGCATATAAAGGATGTTACTTTATAAATGCAAATTCTCCAAAAGCACCGGGCATCGTAGATGCAGCTCTTCAACCTATTTTAGAACGCTCTGAAGTTTATAGTGGAGTATATGGACGAGCAAGTATTAACTTATATGCATTTAATTCAAATGGTAATAAAGGTATTGCCTGCGGATTAAATAACTTACAAAAAATAAAAGACGGAGAAAGTCTTGGTGGAAAATCAAGGGCTGAAGACGACTTCGCAACTAGCGATGAAGATGACTTTTTAGAATAGGAGGATAAAAAGATGATTAACGTTTTATCAACAATATTCTGTGTAATTGTAGGTATTGAGTTTATTACTCTAATGTTCCTTTTTGTTCTAAGTTCTTTGTTTTCATTAACATCTGATGTAAACACAGAAAAAAGAAGAGCTAAACAAGAAAAAAGAGATGAAGAATACCACAAAGCAAGAATGAGAGAATTTATGAAATAAGATAAGGCGGTAGTAAAGCTACCGCTTTTATTTTAATAGGAGGTAAAGCAATGAGAGAAATTAAAACAATCTCTATTGATATAGAAACATTTTCTGATATAGACCTATCAAAGTGTGGTGTCTACAAATACTCTGAATCAGAGAAATTTGAAATACTACTGTTTGCATATTCCATAAATCATGAAGAGGTACAAGTTGTTGATTTAGCTTTAGGAGAAAAGATACCACTAGAAATAATATCAGCACTTGTTGATGATAAAGTAACCAAGTGGGCTTATAATGCTAACTTTGAAAGAGTGTGTTTATCTCGCTATATATCAAGATATTATCCTGAATACTTTATATCTTACAGCATTGATGAAGACACAGTTAATGAGTTTTTAGACCCTAGTTCTTGGAGATGTTCTATGATATGGTCGGCTTATTTAGGACTTCCTTTGTCACTTGCAGGAGTTGGTGCTGTATTAGGATTAGAAGAACAAAAACTAAAAGAGGGTAAAGATTTAATCAAGTACTTTTGTGTTCCTTGTAATCCAACAAAAACAAATGGTGGTAGAACAAGGAACCTACCAGAGCATGATATGACTAAATGGGAGCTTTTCAAAAAGTATAATAAGCGAGATGTTGAAGTTGAAGTATCTATCCAGGAAAGGTTACAAAGATATCCTGTACCAGAGTTCTTATGGGATGAGTATCACTTGGATCAAGAAATAAATGATAGAGGAATTGGACTTGATATGGAACTTGTAGAAAATGCTATAAAGTTTGATGAAATAGCCAAGCAAGAAACATCAGAAAAACTACAAAACCTAACCAACATAGAAAATCCAAACTCGGTCATGCAAATGAAAGAATGGCTCAACAATAATGGAGTTGAGGCAGAGTCGCTTGGGAAAAAGCAAGTGGCTGAAATGATAAAAGATGCACCGAAAGAAATAGCTGAGGTTTTAGAGCTAAGGCAACAAATATCTAAATCATCTGTTAAGAAATATCTAGCCATGAAGAATGCAGGGTGCTGGTGTAATCGTGCTAGAGGTATGTTTCAATTCTATGGTGCTAATAGAACTGGAAGATGGGCAGGAAGGATTATACAATTACAAAACCTACCACAAAATCATATAGAAGATTTAAAAGATGCAAGAGAACTAGTTAAGTATGGTGACTACAATGCTTTTGAAACCTTATATGATGTTCCAGATACCTTATCTCAACTTATCCGTACAGCGTTTGTTCCAAGAAAAGGTATGAAGTTTATTGTTGCAGACTTTTCTGCAATTGAGGCTAGAGTGCTATCATTCCTAGCAAACGAAAAATGGAGAATGGAGGTATTTGCAAATAATGGTGATATCTATTGTCAGTCAGCATCTGCTATGTTTAAAGTGCCAGTTGAAAAACATGGTGTAAATGGACATCTAAGACAAAAAGGAAAAATTGCAGAACTTGCCTGTGGTTATGGTGGCTCTGTTGGAGCTTTGAAAGCAATGGGAGCCATTGATATGGGACTTCAAGAAGAGGAATTAGAACCTCTTGTTAAATCCTGGAGAGAGGCAAATCCACACATCGTGGAAATGTGGTGGGAAGTAGATAAAGCAATAAAAACTGCAGTTAGAAATAGAACTAAAACTGAAACTCATGGATTAAAGTTCATTTATAAAAGTGGGATGCTCTTTATTGAATTACCAAGTGGTAGAAGACTAGCCTATGTAAAACCTAAGATTGAAATTAATCAATATGGATCAGAAAGTGTAACATACGAAGGTGTAGGTGCTACTAAAAAGTGGGAGCGATTAGAAAGCTACGGTCCAAAGTTTGTAGAAAACATTATACAAGCAATTAGTAGAGACATCTTGTGTTATGCAATGCAGAGGTTATCTTATTGCTTTATAGTAGGACACGTTCATGATGAAATGATAATTGAATGTAGTAAAGAGATGTCGCTTGAAAAGGTATGTGAACAAATGGGAGAAACTCCTCCTTGGATTAAAGGCTTACTTTTAAGAGCTGATGGGTATGAATGTGAATTTTATAAAAAAGATTAAATGAGAGGCTAAAATATAGCCTTTTTTCTTTGACTGTTATTTAGGAGAAGGTGTTTCTCCAAAACCAAAGAAAGGAGGCAAGAATAATGGCAAGTGACGGAGAGATTCTTGATTATAAAGATTTACTAAATAAATTCAATCTAACTGATGAGTTCTACCCACTTGTGTATGTATGTTCTCCATATAGAGGAAACATAGAGGAGAATACTCGAAAGGCTAGAGAGTATAGTAGGTTCACATTTGAAAAGAAAAACATACCAATAACACCACATCTTTTATACCCGCAATTCATAAATGACGATGACCTGTTTGAAAGAAACATTGCGATTCACAAAATCAACTATGTTCTTTTAGGGCTTTGTAAAGAAGTGTGGGTTTTTGGTGATGTCATTACAGAAGGAATGAAACGAGAAATATCTGTTGCGAAGAAAAGAAAAAAGCCAATTAGGTATTTCAATCACGATTTAAAGGAGGAGAGTTAAAACTATGTTTACAATTTATTATTCAGATGTTACTGGAGTTCCAAGTAACTGCAGTTATCCTCATAAGAAACTGGTGACTGATGAGGGTAGCTTAAAAGAGGCTATTAGTCATGATTATGTATGTGCTGAATATAAAAACAGCTATCGTAATGGTGACAATTTCATAGGAAGTGATTGTCTTCCTGTTGATTGTGATAATGACCACTCTGATAATCCAGAAGATTGGATAACACCAAGTATTATAAGAGAGGCATTTCCTGATGTTTCATTTGCTATTCATTACAGCAGGTCAAACAACAAGGAAAAGAACGGAAAAAGTGCTCGTCCAAAGTTCCATGTTTTATTTTCAATTGATTATGAAACTGATGCAACTAAATATAAAGACATCAAATTAAGGGTTAATTCTATATTTCCATACTTCGATACAAATGCTCTTGATGCTGCAAGGTTCTTCTTTGGTACAAAAGAGGCTGAAGTTGAAATCTATCAAGGAAGCATAAACTTAACCGAATACTTAAACTCTAATGAATTTGAAAACATGGAAATGAATAAAATGCCAGAGAGTTTGGTAATTAAGGAAGGTAGTCGTAACTCCACATTATCTCATTTTGCTGGTCGAGTTATAAAGAAGTATGGAGACACCGAAAAAGCATATGCAGTGTTTATGGAAAAAGCTGCTCTTTGTGATCCACCATTAGGAGATGAAGAATTAGTTTCTATTTGGAATAGTGCTAAAAAGTTTTATAAGAAGTTATCCAATCAAGAAGGCTATGTTGACCCAGAACAATACAACCAAGATTTCTTATTAGAACCATTGGATTATTCAGATGTAGGACAGGCAACTGTACTAGCAAAAGAGTATGAGAACAAATTAAAGTATTCTCCATCGACAGACTTTCTTGTTTATAACGGAAGTTACTGGGAGGAGTCAAAGTCTAAAGCTCAAGCTATATCACAGGAACTAACAACAAGGCAACTTGAAGAAGCGGAAGTAGGAATAAAAAAACTAACTGATGTAATGCTTAAAAATGGTGCTTGGGATATTTTATCTTCTGTCGGCCCTAAAAAAGCAGTTGGATTATTTAATGAAGAACAAGCTAGAGTTTTCAAAGACTATGAAGACGTAACAGCTTATAGGAAGTATGCAATTAAAAGAAGAGACTCCAAGTATATTTTTGCATCATTAAAAGAGGCAAGTCCTATGGTTGAAATCAAGCAGGATAGATTAGATAGTGATGAGTTCTTGTTAAACACACCAACAGCAACATACGATTTAAGGTTTGGTACTGATAAAAAGCATGAACATTCAGCTGATGATTACATTACAAAGCAAACAACACTTGATCCATCTAGTGAAGGAGAAGAAATATGGAATGATGCTCTAAACACATTCTTCTGTGAGGATAAGGACTTAATAAGATACGTGCAAGAAGTAGCAGGACTTGCTGCAATAGGTAAAGTGCATCTTGAAGGTCTTATTATTGCTTATGGTGGTGGTAGAAATGGTAAGTCTACATTCTGGAATACAATCTCCAAAATACTAGGTACTTATAGTGGCAATATGTCAGCTGATACTCTAACTGTTGGATGTAAGAGAAATGTTAAACCAGAGATGGCAGAGATAAAAGGAAAACGACTTGTAATTGCAGCAGAACTTGAAGAAGGTATGAGGTTTAATACTTCTAATATAAAGCAGTTGTGTTCTACCGATGAAATCTATGCCGAGAAAAAATATAAAGAACCTTTTAAGTTTGAACCAACTCATACTTTAGTACTTTATACAAATCATCTACCAAAGGTAGGTGCAATTGATGAAGGAACATGGAGAAGACTTATAGTTATTCCGTTTAATGCAGTAATTGATGGTTCATCAGATATAAAGAATTATGCTGACTACTTATATGAAAATGCAGGTGGTGCAATTCTTAAATGGATAATGGAAGGTTCTAAACGAGTAATTGATAATAAGTATCACTTAACTAAACCAGCAGTAGTTGAAAACGCAATTAATAAGTACAAAGAAAGCAACGATTGGTTTTCACAATTCCTGGATGAATGTTGTGAAGTTGATAATTCATTTAGTGAAAATTCTGGAGAAGTTTATAGTGCCTATAGGGACTACTGTTCGAGGGTAGGTGACTACATAAGAAGTACTACTGATTTTTATACTGCTCTTGAAAGTGCTGGTTTTCAAAGAAGAAAAACAAAAACAGCAAGGCTAATTTATGGCTTAAAACTCAAATCAGAATTTCTAGAAAATTAAAAAGGTGACACTCGGTGACAGTCTTTTCTATAAATTTTCTATAGAGTTAAAAAAATTAATATATAAGAAAAGTTATGGAAATGAACGTCACCGACCGTCACCATCACTTTAAAAGACTGATGGGAGTAAGGAAAAATGAGAGAAAAGTATATAGAGCAAAAATTAGTTAGTGAAGTTAAAAAGCGTGGTGGCATTTGTTTGAAACTTGCATCAACAGGATTAGATGGTATTCCAGATAGGCTGGTACTAATGGCAAAAGGTAGGGTTGCTTTTGTAGAGTTGAAAGCACCAAAACAAAAACCAAGAAAACTCCAGCTTGTAAGAATTAAGAAGTTAAAAGAACTGGGATTCAGTGTATATGTGTTAGACACTTTAGAAGATATAGGAGGTGTAATCGATGATATACAAACCACATAATTATCAAAAGTATGCAACCGAGTTTATTGAAACTCACAACGAGTCAGCAGTCCTACTTGATATGGGACTTGGAAAAACATCAATAACACTTACTGCAATAAATGATTTATTATTTGATAGTTTTGAAGTTCACAAGGTTTTAGTAATTGCACCTTTAAGAGTTGCAAGATTTAGTTGGAAAGCTGAAATAGAAAAATGGGAACACCTACATAACTTGAAATATGAAATTGTAGTAGGTACAGAAAAAGAAAGAATAGCTGCTTTGAGGAACAATGCCGATATTTATATTATTAATCGTGACAATGTTAAGTGGCTAGTTGAAAAAATGGGTTCTAAATTTAACTTTGATATGGTTGTAATCGATGAACTATCATCTTTTAAGAATTATAACTCACAAAGATTTAGAAGTTTTATGAAAGTGCGACCTAGAGTTAAAAGAATGGTTGGATTAACAGGAACTCCATCAAGTAATGGATTAATGGATTTATTTGCTGAATTTAAAGTGCTAGATATGGGAAAAAGGCTAGGAAGATTTATTGGAGAATATAGAAACAACTACTTTGAACCAGATAAGCGAAATGGTCAAATAATATTCAGTTATAAACCATTACCAAATGCAGAAGAACAAATATATAAGCAAATATCCGATATTACGATTTCTATGAAATCAACTGATTATTTAGAAATGCCAGAATTAATAAAAAGCAACTATTCTGTAACTTTAGATGAAAAGGAATGGAATAAATATCAAGAATTAAAAGAAGATTTAGTACTGGAACTTCCTGGAGGAGAAATAACAGCAAGTAATGCTGCAGTACTATCAAACAAATTAATACAAATGGCAAATGGAGCCATATATGATGAAAATGGAGAGTTCGTAGATGTACATAGTAAAAAATTAGAGGCTTTGGAAGATTTAATTGAATCAGCAAATGGAAAACCTGTACTTGTTGCATACTGGTTCAAACATGATCTTGAAAGAATTGAAAAACACCTAAAAAGTAAAAAGATTGAATTTGCAAGACTTGATAGTGACAAAAGTATCGAAGATTGGAACAATGGAAAAATATCAGTTGCACTTATTCATCCAGCATCAACAGGACATGGCTTAAATCTTCAAGATGGTGGTTCTACAATTATATGGTTTGGACTTACTTGGTCTTTAGAATTGTACGAACAAACAAATGCAAGATTATGGCGTCAAGGTCAAAAGGCAAAAACGGTAGTAATAGAACATATTGTTTCAAAAGGCACTATTGATGAACAAATAATACAAGCATTAGAAGGAAAACACAAAGTACAGGATTCATTGATTAGTGCAGTAAAAGTAAATCTTAGTAAATCAGAGTCAATCCGAGGGTAATCAAAAAGAATCGGAGGTTAAAATATGACAGCAAAAGAATACTTGTTACAGGCTCATTATTTAGATGAACGTATAACATCAAAGACACAACAGATAGCATCCTTAAACGAATTAGCAACAAGATGCACGTCTACCATTTCTGATATGCCAAAGAGTCCTAATCGTGGTGGATCAAGAATGGAAGATTGCATTATTAAAATAATTGATTTGGAAGACAAGCTTAAGGAAGACATAGAAAAGTTAATAAACCTAAAGCAAGAGATAATGGAAGTTATAAGAGCAGTTCCTAACATTGAATACCAAACACTTCTTGAAAAGAGGTACTTGTGTTTCAACACTTGGGAACAAATATCTGTTGATATGAACTACTCAATACAGCATATACACCGTATGCATAGTTCAGCTTTGAAAGAAATTGTAGTTCCAAGTTAAGATGAGAGTAAATGTGATAGTATGAGACTATGGTCTTGTGATATTATTATAATGGAAGAAATTAGAATGACGAAAGCCTTATGGGGAAACCTGTAGGGCTTTTATTATGCAAGAAAGGAAAAGGAAAGATGCCGAAGAAACCAAAGCGTCCATGTTCTTACCCAGGATGTCCACGATTAACAGACGGTAGGTTTTGTTTAGAACATGAGAAACAAGAAAACAAAAGGTATGAACAATACGATAGAAGTCCAGAAGTAAAGAAAAGGTACGGACGAGTTTGGAAAAGAATAAGAGATAGCTATGCAAAAGAGCACCCTTTGTGTGAGAAGTGTTTGGAACAAGGTGTGTACAGAGCGATGGAAGAGGTACATCATAGATTACCTCTTGCAGAAGGTGGAACACATGACAGAAAGAATTTGATTTCACTTTGTAAATCATGCCATGCAACGATTCATGCTGAACGAGGAGATAGATGGAAACCTAAACCAAAATATTATAGGTAGGGGGAGTCAAATCTCTAAAAAGTAAGAGCAGTGCAACGGGCGTGGGGTCTTATGTGTAAAAAAGGCAAATTCAAAAGGGTATTAAAGGGAGGTGAGATAGAATGCCAACAAAATCCAATAACATTGGTGGTCGTGGTGGTGCTAGAATTGGTGCTGGTAGAAAGAAATCAGCGGTAAAAGAGAAATTCGCAAATGGTAATCCTGGTGGCAGGTCTTTAGAAATGTTAGATATACCAGAAATTGAAGGAGCGGAGATGCCTAAACCACATGATTTTTTATCAGAGAAACAGAGAGATGGAAATGAACTGCAGGCAAAAGAAATATATGAAGAAACTTGGGAGTGGCTTAAAAAAGTAGGTTGTGCTCAAAAAATCTCGCCACAACTTTTAGAGAGATATTCAATGTGTAGTGCCAGATGGATACAATGTGAAGAACTAACAAATAAGCTCGGACTTTTATCAAAACATCCAACTACACAAAAACCAATACCATCGCCATTTATAAATATTGGTATTAATTATATGAACCAGGCAGTTAGATTATGGAATGAGATATTCCAAATTGTAAAAGAAAATTGCAGTACAGCTTATGAAGATGCTGCACCACAAAATGATTTGATGGAAAGATTGCTAAGAGCAAGAGAGGAGAGAAAATAATGATAGAAAAAGTTAATCCAAAGCACCCAGACAAAGTAGCGGATAGAATTGCAGGAGCAATAGTAGATTTAGGATATAAATTAGAAACAAATCCTAAAATTGCAGTTGAGGTTTTAATTGGGCATGGAGTTTGCCATGTTATTGTTGAAACTTCAGTAAATTATGATAAGAAAGATATAGAGAATATTATTTCGAGAATATCAGGAGATATTGAGAAAGATGTTGTATTAGTGCCACAAGATACACATTTATCTAAGAATCAAGAAAAAGAAATAAGATGTGGTGACAATGGAATATTTAAGGGTGTGCCTTTAACAGACGAGCAAAAAAAGTTATCAGAAATTGCTCGTTTTATTTATGAAAAATATTCAAGTGATGGCAAATACATTTTAGATAAAGAAAAATTAATAATCTGTCAAAGTAATTGCAAGACTGAAGAATTAAAAGAATTGTATCAAGATGCAATAATTAATCCTTTAGGAGATTGGACTGGAGGCACTGATGTTGATACAGGTGCTACAAATAGAAAATTAGGTTCTGATATGGCAGATGGAGTAACTGGCGGAGGCTTACATGGAAAAGATTTATCAAAAGCAGATGTATCAGTAAATATTTATGCTTTTTTGAAAGCACAAGAAACAGGAGAAGTAGTAAGTTTATGTTGTGCTATTGGTGATAAAGAAGTAGATGGAAGACCTTATGAAGAAATAGTTAATATTGCTAAAGAATATATTGAGTCTATCGGTGGATTTGAAAAATTTGCTGAATGGGGACTTTTTTAGGAGGTGGAGAAAATGTCTAGAACAACAACAGAAATGCAACTAATATCGACTGATAAATTAGTGCCTTATGTGAATAATGCCAGAACACACTCAGCTGAGCAAATTATAAAGCTTCGTTCTTCACTTCGAGAATTTGGTTTTGTCAATCCAATCATAATTGATAGAGATTTCAATGTGATTGCGGGTCATGGAAGATTGATGGCAGCAAAAGAAGAAGGAATAAATGAAGTACCTTGTGTGTTTGCTGACTTCTTAACCGATGCTCAAAAGAAAGCATACATTTTAGCAGATAACCGTATGGCTATGGATGCAGGTTGGGATGAAGAATTATTAAAAATAGAAATGGAAGAATTACAAAATCTAGGATATGACTTAGGTTATACAGGATTTGATGAAAAAGAACTAGCTGATTTATTTGGAATAGATGATAAAGAAGTAAAAGATGATGATTTTGATTTAACTGCTGCCCTTGAAAAAGCAAGTTTTGTTGAAAGAGGGGATGTGTGGTTTGTAGGAAAGCATAAATTGATGTGTGGTGATGCAACATCAAGTGAAGATGTAGCAAAACTTATGGAAGATAAAAAAGCAAACTTAATCTTAACCGACCCACCTTACAATGTAGCTTTCAAAAGTTCAGATGGATTAACAATTCAAAATGATAGTATGAAAAATAATGATTTTTATAAGTTCTTATTTTCATCATTTAAGAATATGGCAGAGCATTTAGAAAATGGTGGAGCTGCTTATATATTCCATGCTGATACAGAAGGCTTGAATTTTAGAAAAGCATTTATTGATGCAGGATTTCATTTAGCAGGTTGTTGCATATGGGTAAAAGATAGTCTAGTACTTGGACGTTCTGATTATCAATGGCAACATGAACCTATTTTATATGGATTTATGCAAAATGGAAAACATCCATGGTATTCAGATAGAAAGCAAACAACTATCTGGAATTTTGATAAACCTAAAAAGAACTCAAATCATCCAACTTCTAAACCACTTGATTTATTAGCTTATCCAATAAACAATTCTACTCAAGCTAATGCAATTGTTATAGATACATTTGGTGGTAGTGGATCAACACTTATGGCTTGTGAACAAATGAATAGAATTTGTTACACAATGGAACTTGATGAAAAGTATGCATCAGTTATTTTAAGAAGATATGTTGAAGATACTAACGATAGTGAAAATGTGTATGTAATTAGAAATGGTGAGAAGATACTGTACAAAGATTTAGTTAAAGAGGTAGGAGTTAATAATGGATAAAGAACTAACACTTGCAAGTTTATTTGATGGAAGTGGTGGTTTCCCATTAGGTGGAATGTTAGCAGGTATTAAACCTGTATGGAGTTCAGAGGTAGATCCATTTGCAATTAGAGTAACTACTAAAAGATTATCTAAAGTAAAGCATTATGGTGATATTACTAAAATAAAAGGAAATGAAGTAGAACCCGTAGATATAATTACATTTGGAAGTCCATGCCAGGATATGTCGATAGCGGGTAAAAGAGCAGGATTAGACGGAAGTAGGTCTAATCTTTTTTATGAGGCAATAAGAATTGTAAAAGAAATGAGGTGTGCAACAAATGGAGAAAAACCAAGATATATTGTTTGGGAAAATGTCACAGGAGCCTTCTCCTCAAACAAAGGAGATGACTTCAAAAGTGTCCTTGATGAAATCTGCAAAGTCAAACATCAAGAAATGTCTATTCCTAAACCTACAAAGTGGGAACAAGCAGGAGCAATCATGGGAGATGATTTCTCAATCGCATGGAGAGTTTTTGATGCTCAGTTTTGGGGAGTTCCCCAGAGAAGAAATCGTATCTACCTTGTCGCAGATTTTGGAGGAAACAGTGCCTCAAAAATATTATTTGAGTCAGAGGGCTTGTCAGGGTATTCTAAAGAGAGCTTTAAGTCGTGGCAAGACTCTACCAGAAACATTGAGGATAGCGTTAGAAAATCAAGCAAGTTAGATTTGTTTGAAAACCATTCACAAGATTTAAGATATAAAGGACCGTTAGATATAGCACCAACAATACTTTCAACTTATGGTACTGGTGGTAATAATCAACCATTTGTTGTTCATTCAAAAAACTATGACATAAGATTAACATCAGAAGGAACAAAGAATGCAAGAAACAATGTTTATGAAACTGAAACATCAAGAACCCTTGATACAAATGGGAATTTTCCTAATTCAAATCAAGGTGGAGTTGCAATTGTTTATTCAACAAGTAAGAGTTCATTTCATACAAGAGCAAGTGAAAATTTAGCTAATACATTAATAGCAACTGATTATATGGATCCACCAATAGTAAATGATAAGTTGAAAGTAAGAAGACTTACACCAAAAGAATGTGCAAGACTTCAAGGTTTTCCTGATTGGTGGTGTGATAATTTGGAAACAAAAGAACCAACCAAAGAAGATATTGAATATTGGAGAGAAATATTTAATGAAAGCTCAAAAGCAGAAGGGAAAAATAAAAGAGAAAAAACCGATAATCAAATAATTAAATGGCTAAAAAATCCTCATTCTGATTCAGCTGAATATAAATTATGGGGAAACGGTGTAGCACTTCCTTGTGTCTACTTTGTTTTATCTGGAATTGAATATTATGCACACATGACTTGATAAATATGTGTTTTAGAGTGATATATGTAGTGCAAGGAGGTAAACGATATGATGTTTCCAAAACAAGAAATAGTTAAAAAAATAAGAAAAGAATATCCAAAAGGAACAAGAGTAAAACTTGTAAAGATGGATGATTTCCAAGCACCACCTATTGGAACTTTAGGAACTGTAATTAGTGTAGATGATACTGCATCAATTATGGTTGCTTGGGATAATGGTAGTTCCTTAAATGTTATTTACAATGTCGATAAATGTATCAAAATATAATAAAAAAAATACACTTATTTTGCCGAAATGACTTGATATATATGCGTTTTAGAGTGATATATATACATAACAAAAAGAGAAAATCTTATATAAAGAAAGGTGAATAAGATGAGCGAAAAAGCAATAAGACAATCTGAAAAGATGAAAGAACAGACAATCGGAGTAGAAGTTGAGATGAATAACATTACAAGAGAAAAAGCTGCAAGGATAGCAGCCGAGTTATTTGGAACAGGCAGATATGAATATACAGATAATAGGAATGGATACTTAACATGGTCTGCCTGGTCAAGTGACGGAAGAGAATGGAAGTTTCAAAGAGATACAAGTATTTCTGGAGTTGAAAGTAAAAAATGCGAATTGGTAACACCAATATTAAAGTATGACGATATTGAAACCCTACAGGAACTAATAAGGCTTTTAAGAAAAGCGGGAGCAAAGAGCGATGCAACAAGAGGATGCGGAGTTCACATCCACATAGGAGCAGATGGACACACACCTCAAACAATGAGAAACCTAGCAAATATTATGGCAAGTCATGAATTGTTAATAGCAGATGCATTAAAACTTGATTCAATGAGAATGGCTAGATATTGCAGAACGGTTAATCCAGAGTTCTTAAGGGTACTTAATAGAAAGAAACCTAAGACAATGTCAAAATTTGCAGACATTTGGTATCAAACACAAAATGCTAGTTATTACAGAAATCAACATTACAATGATAGCAGATACCATATGCTAAACTTCCATGCGACTTTTACAAAAGGAACTATTGAATTTAGATTATTTCAATTTGATCCACCAGCAGAAGGAAAACAAAATGGACTTCATGCAGGACAATTAAAAAGCTACATTCAATTTTGCCTAGCATTAAGTCAAATGGCAAAAGATGTGAAATTCGCATCAGCCAAAAGACAACAAAATGAAAATCCAAAATATGCAATGAGAACATGGCTATTAAGATTAGGATTTATTGGAGATGAATTTAAAACAGCAAGAGATGTATTAACAAAAAGACTTGAAGGTGACACAGCATTTAGACAAAAAAGAGTAAGCTCAAGGAGTTAGCCTCCTGGTACTTTAATCGGCAGCATTGACTGCCCTTAAGGTGGTAGAAGGGTAACCCCTTGAATAGAAAGGAGGATATCTTATGGAGAGAAGATATTATATAGCTTATGGTAGTAATTTAAATGTTAGACAGATGAAATACAGATGTCCAACAGCAAGGATTATTGGAACATCGGTTATTAAGGATTATGAATTATTATTTAAAGGTAGTAAGACAGGTTCTTATTTAACCATTGAAAAAAAGAAAGGTGAGCAAGTACCAGTAGTAATTTGGGAAACAAAAGAAAGTGATGAACTTGCACTTGATAGGTATGAAGGATGCCCACAGTTTTATTACAAAACTGAAATGTATCTTCCAATCAAGGGAATTAAATCAAAAAAGATAAGAGTAAGAAAAGCCTATGTTTATATAATGCATGAAGATAGAAAACTAGGTATTCCAAGTGTTCATTATTTAAGAACTTGTTATGAAGGTTACATGAGATTTAATTTTGATCCGTTGTACCTATTAGATGCATTAGATAAAAGTAGGAGGTTAGATTATGAAGAAGGAAATTAATAGGACAAGAAAATGTCCACAATGCGGAGCAGAATATCAAGGACATCCAGCAATATCAAGAAGAGATAATAAAACACCAATATGTCCTGATTGTGGAACAAGGGAGGCACTTGAGTCAATAGGTGTTGATATTAAAGAACAAGAACATATCATTAAAACAATACATAGAACTCAAGAAAAATAAAACTAAATAATATTTTAAAGGCACTTCAATTATGGAGTGCTTTTTGCGTTGTGAGGAGGTGCAAAATTGAGAAAGTTAAAGAACTATAAGCCAACCAAGTATATGGCAAAGACAAGTTATTATGATAAGGATGCTGCCGATTTTGCAGTTGCCTTTATTGAAAGCCTTTGTCATACAAAAGGAACTTGGGCTGGAAAGAACTTTGAATTGATAGATTGGCAAGAACAAATTATCAGAGATATCTTTGGAGTTCTTAAACCAAATGGATATAGACAATTTAATACAGCCTATATTGAAATTCCAAAGAAACAAGGTAAATCAGAACTAGCGGCGGCAGTAGCACTTTTATTAACTTGTGGTGATGGAGAAGAAAGAGCAGAAGTATATGGATGTGCTGCTGATAGAAATCAAGCAAAAATAGTATTTGATGTTGCAGTAGATATGGTTAAGTTCTGTCCTGCACTTTCAAGAAGAGTGAAAATATTAGAATCACAGAAAAAACTAATATATAAACCAACTAATAGTTCATATCAAGTTTTATCTGCCGATGTAGCTAATAAACATGGTTTCAATACCCATGGGGTTATTTTTGATGAATTACACACACAACCAAATAGAAAATTGTATGATGTAATGACACAAGGTTCTGGAGATGCAAGAATGCAACCACTATATTTTTTGATTACGACAGCAGGAAATGATACTAACTCAATTTGTTATGAAATACATCAAAAGGCAAAAGATATTGAAAAAGGAAATAAGATAGATCCTACATTTTATTCTGTAATTTATGGTGCAGATGAGAGTGAAGATTGGACTGATCCAAAAGTATGGAGAAAAGCAAATCCATCACTTGGAATAACAGTTGCTGAAGATAAAGTAAGAGCTGCTTGTGAGTCAGCACAGCAAAATCCTGGAGAAGAAAATGCATTCAGGCAATTGAGACTCAACCAATGGGTAAAGCAATCAATAAGATGGATGCCAATGGAAAAGTGGGATTTGTGTGGCGGAAAAGTTAATGAAGAAAAACTAGAAGGTCGTGTATGTTATGGAGGATTAGATTTATCATCCACAACAGATATAACGGCTTTTTCTTTAGTGTTTCCACCAATTGATGATGAAGAAGAATACATTGTGTTGCCTTACTTTTGGATACCAGAAGATACTCTTGATTTGAGAGTAAAAAGGGATCATGTTCCTTATGATGTGTGGCAAAGACAAGGGTACTTACAAACAACAGAAGGAAATGTAGTTCATTATGGTTATATTGAAAAATTTATAGAAGAGTTAGGAAAAAAATTTAATATTAGAGAAATTGCATTTGATAGATGGGGAGCAGTGCAGATGGTTCAAAATTTAGAGAACATGGGATTTACCGTTGTCCCATTTGGACAGGGATTTAAAGACATGAGTCCACCAACTAAAGAGTTGATGAAACTAACACTTGAAAAGAAACTGATTCATGGTGGTCATCCAATTTTAAGATGGAACATGGACAATGTCTTTATTAAAACAGACCCTGCTGGAAATATAAAAGCAGATAAAGAAAAATCTACAGAAAAAATCGATGGTGTTATTGCAACAATAATGGCACTTGATAGAGCGATAAGATGTGGTAGTGCTTTAAGTGAAAGCGTATACGATAATCGAGGAATTTTATTTATATAAAGGAGATGATGAAATATGGGATTTTGGAGTGGCATATTTAGGTCGAGAGATGCACCTAAAAATAGAACAGTAGGAAGTAATTATAGTTTCTTTATGGGAGGCACTACAAGTGGAAAAAGAGTAAATGAGCGTTCAGCTATGCAAATGACAGCGGTTTATAGTTGTGTGAGAATTTTGTCAGAGGCGGTAGCAAGTTTACCATTGCATTTTTATAAATATGATGAAAATGGTAGTAAGAAAAAAGCTATAGAGCACCCGTTATATTTTTTATTACATGATGAACCTAATCCAGAGATGACATCATTTGTGTTTAGAGAAACACTTATGACTCATCTTTTATTATGGGGTAACGCTTATGCACAAATCATAAGAAATGGAAAAGGAGAAATCATAGCATTGTATCCACTTATGCCAGATAGGATGACAGTTAATCGAGATGAAAAGGGAAAACTTTATTACGAATATTTAACAACTACAGATGATGTTCCAATCAATAAAGAAACAACAGTAAGATTGAGTGAAACCGATGTCTTACATATTCCTGGTTTAGGATTTGATGGATTGGTTGGATATTCTCCGATTGCTATGGCTAAAAATGCTATAGGTCTTGCAATTGCAGCAGAAGAATTTGGAAGTAAGTTTTATGCAAATGGTGCTGCACCAAGTGGGGTATTAGAACATCCTGGAACATTAAAAGACCCTACAAAAGTAAGAGAAAGTTGGACAGAAACTTTTGGTGGAAGTCATAACTCTCATAAGGTAGCGGTTTTAGAAGAAGGGATGAAATATACTCCTATTTCGATTTCTCCAAACGAGGCTCAATTTTTAGAAACTCGCAAATTTCAAATAAATGAAATAGCTCGAATTTTTAGAATACCACCACATATGGTTGGTGATCTTGAAAAGTCGAGTTTTTCTAATATAGAGCAACAATCATTGGAGTTTGTAAAATATACGCTTGATCCTTGGGTTTCAAGATGGGAGCAAACAATGGTAAGGTCGCTATTAAATAAAGAGGAAAAGAAAAAATATTTTATCAAATTTAATGTTGACGGATTACTTCGTGGAGACTATCAAAGCAGAATGAATGGATATAGCATAGGCATTCAAAATGGTTTCATGTCACCAAATGATGTAAGAGAACTCGAAAACTTGGATTTAATCCCAGAAGAAAAAGGAGGAAATACATACATGGTAAATGGAAATATGATGCCAATAACACAAGTAGGTGCAGCCTATAGACCTAAAGGAGAGGAGGAAAAAGATGAAGAAGTTTTGGAATTGGAAGAACAAGACAATAACAAATCAGGAAACAATGACTCAAAGTCAAGAAAGGATACTGTTCCTAAATGGAACAATAGCTGAAGAGTCGTGGTTTGATGATGATGTTACACCCACGTTATTTAAAGAAGAATTAAATAGTGGCGAAGGAGATGTTACCGTATGGATAAATTCTCCAGGTGGAGACTGTGTTGCAGCAGCACAAATCTATAATATGCTAATGGATTACAAAGGTAATGTAACCGTAAAGATAGATGGAATTGCTGCAAGTGCTGCTTCAGTTATTGCAATGGCTGGAAATAAAGTAATTGTATCTCCAGTATCAATGATTATGATTCATAATCCTGCAACAATAGCGGCAGGAGATACAAATGAAATGCAAAAAGCAATAGCAATGCTGGAGGAAGTTAAGGAATCAATCATCAATGCATATGAAATTAAAACTGGATTATCTAGGGCAAAACTATCACATTTAATGGATGCTGAAACCTGGATGGATGCGAATTCTGCAATAGAGCTAGGATTTGCAGATGAGATTATGCAAAGAAATATACAAGATGATATTGAAGTTCCAAATGTAAGCATGACGTTTTCTCGTGCTTCTGTTACTAATTCATTGATGAAAAAAGTAGCAGAAAAGTGCAAAGTATCACAGAAAACAAAAAATGAAATAGCATCAGACAGTTTATTAGAACGTCTGGAATTAATAAGAAATTGGAGGTAATAAAAATGACTATTTTAGAATTAAGAGAAGCTAGAAATAAAGCTTGGGAAGGTGCAAAAGCCTTTGTAGAAAGCAAAAGAGATAAGGATGGTCTTCTTTCAAAAGAAGATGCTGAAACTTATAACATAATGGAAGAAAAAATAAAAAATTATAGCAAGGAAATTGAAAGAATGGAGGCAATGGAAAATATGGAGAACGAATTAAATAAACCTGTTAATACTCCAATCGTCACAAGACCAACAAAGGTAGATAATGAAGTAAAAACAGGAAGGGCATCAAACGAATATAAAGATGCAATGTTAACAGCATTACGTTCAAATTTTAGGCAAGTATCAAATATATTACAAGAAGGTGTAGATGCTGATGGTGGATATTTAGTACCAGATGAATATGACACAAGATTGATACAAAAATTGGAGGAAAATAATATTGTTCGTAGTTTATCTACAATAATCAAAACAAGCGGAGAACATAAAATCAATATTGCAAGTACAACACCTGCAGCAGCTTGGATTGAAGAAGGTGGAACATTAACTTTTGGAGATGCTAAGTTTGACCAAAAAATTTTAGATGCACATAAATTACATGTTGCGGTTAAAGTAACAGAAGAATTATTATATGATAACGCATTCGGTTTAGAGAATTTCTTGATTGATAGCTTTGCTAAAGCAATCGGAAATGCTGAAGAGAATGCGTTTTTAAATGGAACAGGAACTGGACAACCAACTGGTATTTTTGCAACTACTGGCGGAGGAACATATATTACTGCTAAAACAACAGGTGCTGATGCTATTATTGAACTTGTTTATAGTTTAAAAAGAGCATACAGAAAAAATGCATCATTTATTTTGAACGATAAAATGATAGCGACTATTAGAACTTATAAAGATCAAAACGGAGCATATATGTGGCAACCATCATTAGTTCAAGGAGAACCAGATAGATTACTTGGATACCCTGTATACACATCACAATATGCACCAGAAGACTCTATCGCATTTGGTGATTTTAGTTATTACAACATTGGTGATAGAGGAGTAAGATCCTTTAAGCAATTAACAGAGTTATTTGCAGGTAATGGAATGATTGGTTATGTTGCAAAAGAAAGAGTAGATGGAAAATTAGTACTTCCTGAAGCAGTTCAAATTTTAAGAGTTTCACTAGAAGAAAGTACAATAGAAGAATAATAAAGGAGGATAACAGCGGTGATTGAAGAGTTATTAATTAATGTAAAACAAAATCTTATACTAGAGCATTCGGTAGATGATGAATTACTCAAACAATTCATCACTGCTGCAATCTCATATGCAGAGAGCTATCAACATATAGAAGAAGGATACTATTCAAAAAATAAAATGCCTGAAACAACAAAACAAGCAGTAATTATGCTTGTAAGTCATTTTTATGAAAGTAGAGATGGTTCAACGGGCGGTTTCTTTGCTGATAATGTTAATGCAGCGAGTCAAATATGGAACACGGTAAATTTATTATTGAGATTAGATAGAGATTGGAAGGTGTAACATATGAGCTTTGGTAAAATGAACAAGTTCATTGAAATAAAAGGTATCCAAAATGTAAAGGATGAAGAAGGTTTTTCAATAAATCAAAATACAACAATTGCAAAAGTAAGAGGATATAGAGAGGGCAGACACGGAAGTGAAAAGTGGGCAAATAGGACTACTTTTACAGAAGCAACTGACCTTTTTGTTATTCGTACTATTCCAGGTATTAAATTAGACACTGATATGATTATTATTTGCGATGATGAAAAATTTGAAATTACTTCAATTGAAAATGTGAAAGGTAAAAATATGTATATTGAAATTCTAGCAAAGAAGGTGATTCAAAATGGCTAAGGCTTATGTGAAATTACCTGATGATTTTCTAGAAAAAATATCAAGGCTTGGAAGTAAAACTGATGTGATATGTGAAAAAATGTTGAAAGCTGGTGGCGAAGTTGTTCTCTCACGAGTAAAAAGTAATTTAAGTTCTGTTATAGGTAGTGGAACTAAATATAAATCAAGATCTACAGGAGAGCTTGAAAGAGCATTAGGTTTATCTAAAGTTAGAATTGATAAAAATGGTAATTACAATATTAAGATAGGTTTTGCTGAATCAAGAAAAGATGGAAGTAGTAATGCTAAATTAGCAAATATCATTGAATATGGTAAATCTGGTCAAGTGGCTAAACCATTTATGAAACCAGCCAAGGCATCATCGAAATCAAAGTGTATTGAAGTAATGAAATCTACATTTGATAAGGAGGTAAACAACACATGACGATATTAGCCGAAATAAACACACTTTTAAGTGATATGTCTATACAGGTAGAAACAGGAAAGTTGAGTGATAAGGCATTAGATGAATATGTTGTTCTAGTTCCTATATCAGATAACTTTTCATTTTTTTGTGATGATATGCCCAAATATGAAACATCAGAAGTTAGACTATCAATCTTCACAAAAGGAAATTATATAAAATTTAAAAACAAAATAGTAAAAGGTTTATTAGATAAAAAATTTACTATTACAGATAAACGATATGTTGAGTATGAAAATGATACTGGTTATCATCACTACAACATAGACGTAGCAAAATATTATGAAATGGAGGAGGTATAAATATGGCTACAATAGGTTTAGATAAACTATATTATGCAAAAATAACAGAGGATGAAACTGGAAATGAAACATATGAAACACCAAAAACATTGGCAAAGGCTGTATCTGCTGAATTATCAGTAGAACTTGCTGAAGCAACACTTTATGCAGATGATACAGCAGCTGAAATAGTTAAAGAGTTTAAAAGTGGAACTTTAACACTTGGCGTTGATGATATTGGTATTGATATAGCAGCAGATTTAACTGGGGCACAAATAGATAACAATAAAGTTCTAATATCAAGAGGACAAGATGCGGGGAGTCCTGTAGCAATAGGATTTAGAGCAAAAAAATCAAATGGTAAATATAAATATTATTGGTTATATAGAGTTAAGTTTGGTATACCAGCAGCAAGTCTTGCAACCAAAGGTGATTCAATATCGTTCTCTACACCGTCTATTGAGGGGACTGTTTTGTGCAGAAATAAAGTAGATGAAAGCGGAAAACATCCTTGGAAAGCAGAAGTAACTGAAGGAGATACAGGTGTTACAGAAACAGTTATTACAAATTGGTATAACTCGGTATACGAACCTACTTATGGAGTAGAAGCTGCTGCTCAAGCAGGAGATAAATAAATTTGGAGGTAATCAATGGAAACTGAAAGAATTAGTAAAATCAAAGTTGGTGATGTTGAGTACGATTTAGTTTTAACAACTAAAGCAACTAAAGAAATAGCAGGTCGTTATGGAGGACTAGAAAACCTAGGAGAAAAATTGATGAAAGCTGAAAACTTTGAAATGGCTATAGGAGAAATTGTATGGTTAATATGTCTTTTAGCAAATCAATCGATATTAATTCATAACTTCAAAAATAAAGATAATCAAAAAGAATTATTAACTGAAGAAATGTTGGAGATATTAACAACTCCATTCGATTTAGCAGATTACAAACAAGCAATAACAGAATGCTTGTATAAAGGAACAAAAAGAAATATTGAAAGTGAAGAAAATTCAAAAAACGTGGAAGTCGAGTAAGTGATGAAGAATTATTTACTCGACTTTTATATTATGGTTTAGCTCATCTTAACTTGTCTTATGAAGAAGTATGGCTAATGCCCTTTGGATTATTACTTGATTTATGGGAATGCCATAGACAATTTAATGGAATAGCAAAACCAAAAAGAGAAATCTTTATAGACGATATTATTCCAGATGGAATTTAAGGAGGTGAGTTTTTATGGCAGATAACTTTGGTTTAAAAATTGGTGTTGAAGGAGAAAAAGAGTTCAAAAGTGCTCTTTATAGTATTAATCAAAGTTTTAGAGTGTTAGGCTCTGAAATGAAATTAGTAGAGTCACAATTTAGTAAGAATGATACATCAATTCAATCTTTAACAGCTAGAAACCAAGTATTAAATAAAGAAATAGATACGCAAAAAGCAAAAATTGAATTGTTAAAAAATGCCTTAAGCAACTCTTCGCAGTCTTTTGGAGAAAACGATAGAAGAACTCAAGAGTGGCAAATTAAATTGAATAATGCAACTGCTGAATTAAATTCTATGGAGAAAGAATTAAAGGATAATCAAACTGCCCTTGATGCTGCTGGAACAGAAATGGATGATGTATCCAAAAGTGCTAACAAGATGGGAGCAGATATAGATGATGCTGGGGCAAAAGCAGAAGGAAGTAATAGTAAGTTTGAAAAATTAGGTTCTGTTCTAAAAGGAATTGGTGTGACAATGGGAGCTGTTGCAGTAGCGGCAGGTGCTGCCGCTGTTACACTTGCAAAAAAAGTAGTATCTTCATATGCAGAATTTGAACAATTAGAAGGTGGTGTTAAGACCCTGTTTGGTACTGAAACGTCATCGGTTGAAGAATATGCAGCAAGTGTTGGTAAAAGTGTAGGAGAAGTAGAAGGGAAATACAATTCACTACTTTCTGCACAAAAACAAGTTTTTAATGACGCTAACAATGCTTATAAAACAGCAGGACTTTCCGCAAATGAATATATGAATACTGTTACATCATTTAGTGCGAGCTTAATAGCTTCATTAGATGGAGACACAGAGGCGGCAGCAAAAGCGTCAAACCAAGCAATAATTGATATGTCAGATAATGCAAACAAGATGGGAACAAGTATGACCTTAATTCAAAATGCATATCAAGGTTTTGCAAAACAAAACTATACCATGCTGGATAACTTAAAACTAGGGTATGGTGGTACAAAAACTGAAATGGAGAGATTATTAAAAGATGCTGAAAAAATTAGTGGTGTTAAATATGACATTTCTAATTTAAATGATGTATATAGTGCAATCCATGTAATTCAAACAGAAATGGGGATAACAGGAACAACTGCAAAAGAGGCAGAAAAGACTATATCAGGATCAGCAAATGCAATGAAGGGTGCTTTCCAAAATTTAATAACTGGCTTTGGTGATGCAGATGCTGATATGCAAGTGTTGTGCCAAAATATGGCTGACTCAATAAAGACTCTAATTGATAATATTATTCCAGTTCTACAGCAAATAATAACAGCACTTCCAATAGTTGTTGATTCGCTTTTAAGTGCAGTAGCACAACTATTACCAACACTTGTTGAGGCAGTAACATCATTATTTTCAAGTTTACTTGAGACAATTCTTGAATTAATTCCAGAACTTATTCCAACAGTAGTTATAGCATTAACCACAATAATTGAAACATTAGTGGAAAACCTACCACTTTTAATGGAAGCAATAGTTCTTATATTTACTTCAATAATAGAAGGGATAGGAGAATTATTACCAACATTAATTCCATCTGCGGTACAAGCAATAATTACAATTGTTAATGGATTGATTGAAAACTTACCACTGCTACTTGATGCAGCACTTCAATTAATAATGGGATTAGCACAAGGATTAATTACTGCACTTCCGATTTTAATTGCGGCACTTCCTGAAATAATAAATGGAATTGTGACATTTTTGTTGAATTCAATTCCACAAATAATCCAAACAGGAATAGAATTACTTACATCTTTGATTGCTGCTTTGCCAGAAATTATAACAGCAATAGTAGCGGCAATACCACAAATAATTGATGGATTAATTACTGCATTAGTTAGTTCGATTCCGTTGATAATTCAAGCTGGAATTGATTTACTAATTGCTTTAATTCAAGCTTTGCCTCAAATTATAACGACAATTGTAAATGCTATACCACAAATAATATCTGGTATAGTAAATGCACTGATAGGAAATATAGATAAAATCATAATGGCTGGAGTCCAGTTGTTTATTGCATTAATAAAGAATTTGCCAACAATAATTGTAGAAATTGTAAAAGCAGTACCACAAATAATATCTGGATTAGTAGAAGCTTTTAAAAGTGGTATTGGTTCAATGGTAGATGTGGGTAAAAATCTTATAACAGGATTATGGAATGGTATCAGTAATGCTAAAGATTGGGTGCTTAATAAAATAAAAGGATTTGGAGAAAGTATATTAAATGGAATTAAGTCATTTTTTGGTATACATTCTCCATCAAGAGTTTTTAGGGATGAAATTGGTAATAACTTAGCATTAGGTTTAGGAGAAGGATTCGTACAAGAGATGAATAATGTTTCTAATATGATGGAAGATTCAATTCCAACTGACTTTAATGTAGGAATGAATGCAAATGTAGATAGTTTTGATTTTAACAATAATTCATATTCTAAAGATAATTTAGTAACTGCTTTTCAACAAGCATTAAGTGGTATGACAATAAAAATATCCGAGGATTTATTTGGAGAGTTAGTAATAGATAAAGTTGAAAAGGTGGTGTATGGATAATGGCAGAAATTATATGGAAAAACAAATCAAGCAAAGAAATAGAAGGTCTTATAATTACTGAAACACCGCCAATCTCAAAACCAAAAATGAAAGTAAATAAAATTGAAATTGATGGTAGAGACGGTGATATTGTTGAAAAAGTAGGCTATGAAAGTTATACAAAAAATATAGGTATCGGTTTAACTAGAAACTTTGATATTGACGAGGTAATCAAATACTTCACAGGAGAAGGAGAACTTGTCATAAGCGATGAACCAGATAAAGTGTATATAGCAAGTATATATGATGATATTGATTATGAGAAATTGCTAATAATGAGAAAAGCAACAGTTAAATTTCACGTGCAGCCATTTAAATATCTAAAAGATGAAAACAAAGTAAGTTTAAATGTTACAACTCAAACATCGATAGACGTTACTAATCAAGGCTTAGAAATATCTAAGCCTATTTTAGTGCTTGAAGGTTCTGGTGTAGTTGAAATTGCAGTTAATGGGATAAACATATTTAGATATACTTTTCCAAGTGATGAAACGAAAGTAACGATTGATAGTTTGGAAGAAGAGGCATATCAAGAAGGAGTTTATAAAAATAGAAATATGCTAGGAGAATTTCCAAAGTTAGAAGTAGGAAAGAATACTATTTCTTGGACTGGAACTTTAACTAAAATAGAAATTCAACCGAAATCGAGGTGGTTGTAATGATTAAAGTTTATGATGCAAATGAAAGATTATTCGACCATAATGGATTAAAAATATTACACCCTTTAAAGGCTGAAGTATTTATTGAAGATAATGGTGATTACTACATAACAATTGAATCATCAATTGAGGACTTACCTTATTTGCAAGAAGGAATGATTGTAAGAGCTAAAACTAGATGGGGAGAGCAAGGGTTCAGATTAACTAATCCTGAAAGAAAAAATAAAAAGGTATCTGTTAAAGGATATCATCTTTGGAAGGACACACAAAAGTATGTAATCCTTAATTCAAATGTAGTCGATAAAAGTTGTAATGATGCACTAGACCATTTGAATAGTGCTTGTGATGTGGGTACTCCATTTACAACAGTATCAGATATTACAAGAATTAACTCAACTAGAATAATTAGAAAAAGTTTAGAAGAGGCAATATCAATCGTAGTGGAAAAATGGGGAGGTCATCTATATAGAGATAACTGGATAGTTGGAGTAAAAGACACAATTGGTGCAGATAGAGGAATTACCATCAAGTATGGAAAGAACTCAACTGATATAGAAGTTAAAGAAAACTGGGACAATGTTGTAACTAAAATATTACCAGTTGGTTATGATGGAATAACACTACCAGAAGTGTATCTTGAGGCTGCAATGCAATATTCAGTTCCATATACAAAAGTTATTAAATTTGACCAGGATATAAATCAAGATGATTACAAAGATGAAGATGGAAATCTAAAAGAAGATGAGTACAAGGCTGCATTAATAGCTGATTTAAGAACTCAAGCAATAGAATATCTTGAAGAAAATCAGTACTTCAAATGCAATTATAAAGTGAAAGCTCACATAGAAGGCGTAATAGATTTAGGTGATGTAATCGAAGTAGAACATGAAAAACTTGGTATAAAAATAACAACAAATGTAATCTCATTAAAATACGATTGTATTCGAGATAAATACACAGAGATAGAGTTTGGAAACTTTAAATCCAAATTAAAGGATCTAGTTAAAACAATTAAAGTAGATACAAAAGAACAAATAACATCTGCAAATGAAGTAGTAAGAGTAACATTAGAAAATGAGTTGAATGAGGCAACATCTAAAATATGGGGAAAATTAGGAAACAGCTATGTCATTTATGAAGGTGATAGGATTTTGGTTGTTGATAGACTTCCAAAAGAAACAGCAACAAATGTAATGATGATTAATGCTCAAGGAATAGGATTCTCTAACACAGGAATAAATGGGAGATTTAATTCAGCTTGGTTAATTGATGGAACATTAGATATGCAAAATATCAATGTTATCAATATGACTGCAAATCAAGTAAAAGGTGGTACTTTCAAGGTTGGTGCAAAAATTAATGAGGCTGGTAGAATTGAAATTTATGATGTTTCAAATAGACTAATTGGAACATTTGATGAAAATGGAATATGCATTTATGGAAAAGATGGAAGTAGAGTTGTAATCAATCCAGAAGAATTTACAGGATACGACCATACAGGAGCTAAAGTGTTCTGGATGAATGGTGATGAATTCCATATGAAGAAATCAGTAATAGAAGAAGAAATAACATTGTGTGGTCTAGCAAGATGGCTAGGAATACAAACAACAGATAATACAGGAATTGGAATAGTTCCATTAACATAGGAGGTGATTTGATGGCAAGTAGTGGTTCATTTAATACAAGTTCATATGATGTAAGATATCTAACATTTAATTGGAGTATTGCATCACAAGATATAGGAAATAATAGAACAGTAATCAACTGGTCAGTAGTTGGTGCTGGTGGTTCAACGACATCATGGTATAAAGCAGGTAACTTTAAAGTTGTTATAAATGGGAGTACTGTATATGAAACAGGACAAAACGATAGAATAAGTTTGTATAACGGAACAACGGTAGCAAGTGGACAAGCAACAATAGGACATAATTCAGATGGTACTAAATCTTTTAGTGCTAGTGTTGAGGCAGGTATTTATACATATGCTAGAAATGTTAGTGGAAGTGGATCATGGGCATTAACTAATATTCCAAGACAAGCTAATTTGACATCAGCACCAGACTTTAATGATGAACAAAATCCAACAATTAATTATTCAAACCCAGCAGGTAATAGTGCAAATAATCTTGATGCTTGTATTTCACTTACTGGTTCAAAAGATGATGTAGGATATAGAGCTATATCAAAAACTGGCTCGTCATACACGTTTAATTTAACAGAGGCTGAAAGAAATGTATTAAGAAATGCCTGTACAACAAGTAACAGTAGAAGTGTTACTTTTTTTGTTAGGACAATCATTGGTGGAAATACATTCTATTCTACAATTACAAAAACTCTTTCAATAGTAAATGGAAATCCTACTTTTTCATCAAGTAATATAAGTTATAAAGATAACAATAGTACAACAACAGCAGTTACAGGAAATAATCAACAGCTGGTTCAAAATCTTTCAAAGTTGTTAGTAACAATAACAAGTGCAACTGCAAAGAAAGGTGCTAGTATAAGTAAATATGAGGCAACTATAAATGAAGTAACAAAAACAATTACTTCAGCAGGAAATATAGACTATGGTGTGATAAATTCAAGTGAAAATTTAACATTAAGTGTAAAAGTAACTGACAGTAGAGGAAATACAACAACTGCTACTAAAACGGTTACTTTTTTAGCATGGTCATTACCATCAGCAGTAGTTTCATTAAAGAGAAAAAATAACTATGAAAACGAAACTTATTTAACAGTTAATGCATCGTATTCAAGTGTAAATAGTAAGAACTCAATAACGATTACATATGCATTCAAGAAGTCTACAGATAGTTCATATGGAAGTGCAACAACCATAAGCAATAATACAAAAGTAACTATGAGTAAGGATAAAAATTATGCGTGGAATTATCAAATAATAATAAAAGATAAGTTTGGTACGACAACATATAATGTCACACTTGCAAAAGGACAATTTATTTTATTTGTAGATACAAAAAAATTATCAGTTGGTGTGAATTGTTTTCCATCAAAAAGTGAATCACTAGAAGTTAATGGGAAGAGTATTTTTGACATGATTTATCCAGTAGGAAGTATCTATATGTCTATGAATTCAACAGATCCTAAAAACTTATTTGGTGGAACATGGCAAAGATTATCTGGTGGCTTTTTATATGGATGCGTAAATAGTTCAGGAACTGGAAACGGTACTGGAACATCAACTGGAGCAGCAAGTGGAAATACAGGAAGTACAACATTAACTATTGATCAGATACCAAACCACAGCCATTTATTAAAAATGAGAAATGCAGGAAAGTGGAATTGGAGTAGTGGTTCAGCAACAGGTGACATGATGGAAGGCGGATATAGTTGGAATGCAAACAATACAACTTACAACTGGCTTATAGAAAATTCATATGTAGGTGGAAGTAAAGGACATACGCATACATTGAATTCGCATACACACATCGTCCCTTATATAGCAGTATTTTGTTGGAAAAGAACTGCTTAACTTTGAAAGGAGAAAAATAAATGAAGTCAATTTTTAATTTTATAACAGGTACGGTACTTACAACGGTAGTGTACTTTTTAGGAGGTTTAGATGTGGCACTAAAGACATTATTAGTTTTCATATTACTCGATTATATTACAGGAGTATGTGAAGCAATAACGAATAAAAGACTAAATAGCATAATAGGTGCTAAAGGAATAATGAAAAAGATAGGTTACTTGATAATAGTTGCTCTGGCAGTTCAGTTAGATACTATAACTGGAGAAACCGGTGCAATTAGAACTCTTGTAATCTATTTTTTCGTAGCAAATGAAGGAATATCAATTCTAGAAAATTGGGGGGCTATGGGATTGCCATTACCTAAAAAAATAATTGGAACATTAGAACAATTAAAAGATAAGAATGGAGGAGAATAACATGGAAAGAAAAGGATTAGATATATCATCTTATCAAAAAGGAATCAATTTTGATGAAATAAAGTCAAAAGTTGATTTTTTAATTTTAAGAGCTGGATTCACTGGATGGGGTGGAGATGGTACTAATAAAAATAAGGATAGTTGCTTTGAAAATTTTTATAGCAAATCAAAAGCGAGAGGAATACCTGTAGGTGCATATTGGTATAGCTGTGCTAATACTTATGAAAAAGGTAAAGCAGAAGCGGAATACTTATATAATAATTGTTTAAAAGGAAAACAATTTGAATATCCAATTTATATGGATGTTGAAGAAGATAGACACCAACAAGTAGGAAAATCAAGAATGGCAGATGCAATAAAAGGTTTCTGTGAATATTTAGAAAATAAAGGATACTATGTAGGTATTTATGCTAATAGTAATTACTTTAATAATTTCATAGATACTGCAAAATTATCTATGTATGATAAATGGCTTGCAGTATGGACTAGCAATAAGCCTTCATTTAAATATGGTGATTATGGTTTGTGGCAAAATTCATCAAGTGGTTATATTTCTGGAATGAGAGTTGATACAGATTATGCATATAAAGATTATCCAACTATAATTAAAAAAGCTGGATTAAATGGTTATTCAAAAGGAATACCAGAAACTCCAAAAGTCGAGCCAACAAAAAAGAGCAATGATGAAATTGCCACAGAAGTCATTAATGGAAATTGGGGTAATGGTGCTGATAGAAAAAATGCACTTACTAATGCAGGTTATGATTATGCTGTAATTCAATCAATAGTAAATGCTAGATTAGGAGTTACACCAAAACCATCTGCAAAATATCACACAGTAGTAAAGGGTGATACTTTATGGGCTATTGCTAAAAAATATTATGGTGATGGAAACAAATATCCAGAGATAGCAAGAGCTAATAATATAGCAAATCCAAACATCATAAGCGTAGGTCAAAAATTATTAATACCATAACAAAAGGGCAGCTTATTCGCTGTCCTTATTTTTTTTGCTCATTTTTTCAATGAACTCTCCATACTCGGTATAGTCTTCAAATAATTTTTTGTCTAATTCTTCAATGTCTTTTTTTGTGTAGTGAACTTTGTTTTCCCAATCACGATGTAAAGATTTAAAAAGTTTAGGAGGTTCACTTTGTTCTAACTCTGCTAAAAAATTATGTCTTGATTTAATTTGTTCTTCTAATGCTTTGATGGAAATTTCGGTAAATTTATTATTTTGTATTTCCATTAAATCTAAAAGTTTTTTGTTTAAATCTTGTGATTCTTTTAGTGCTTCGATTAGCTCTTCTTTAGACAATTTTTCATAGTCCATACAATTACTCCTTTCCTTTTTTGCTTGATTCATAAATAGTATACCATAAAAATGGAAATTCGGCACGAAAGGTCACTTATTTTTTGCAAAAAAAATGGAATAATATCTACTAGGGTGATTGATATGAAAGAATATAATTTCAATAAAAACATCAAGTCAGTCATATGCCAAAATATTAAAAAGTATAGAAACGAAAAGAATGTAAGACTGATGGATTTAGCTGAAGCTGTGGATGTAACTCCTGATCATTTGAAAAGGATTGAATCTGAAAATGACAGAAACAATATATCATTAACAACCCTATATAAGATATCCATAGTTTTAGATGTCAGTATTGAAAAATTTTTTGAAGAATAAAGAGATATGAAAGCAAAATCATATCTCTTTTAATTTTAATGGATTTTCTTCAACTATTTCTAATTTATACTTTTCTTTCAATATTTGTTTTATATCAGTGATAACTTTATCAGTATTTTCAAAATAGATATTGAAAACATCTGCTGCCGAATTAAAATGCTGTTTCAATGATGACGTGCCAAGAACATCTAATGAATAACCTCTTGCCAGATAAAATGCAATATAAGGTGCAGCAACATTTTCTTCAATATAATGTTCACATTCACGCACAAATTTATCTTGATTTATTTCATCGTACATAAAATTAATCCTCCTAGCTTTTATATATCACTCTTTTTTTTGTAAAAAGTCAAGTGATAATAAAAGCTATTTTTTTTGTTTATAGGTTAAAAATCGCATACTAATTTTTGACTGTTATTTAGGAGGTAATAGTCAATGGATGAAATACAAAGACAAAAAATTAGAAAGCTAAGAAGTCAAGGTTATGGATATTTAAGAATATCATCCTTGTTAGAGATTTCTCCTAATACAATAAGATCCTTTTGCAAAAAAGAAAATATAGCAGGATACATTAAAACTGGAGAGCAATTAAGGGGAAAAGATAACCTTCAAGTGTGCAAACAATGTGGAAAGAAGTTCTATCAAATAGCAGGAAGAAAAAATAAAACTTTTTGTTCAGATAGTTGTTGTAAGGTTTATTGGACTCTTCATAAAGATAAACAACGCAGATTAGTTCCTCAAAAGTATAACTGTGCAATTTGTAATAATGAGTATTTTGAGTATCCATCAAGAAATAGAAAGTATTGTTCCAGAGAATGCTACTACATTAGCAAACGTAAGGTGGTGGGCTCTGATGAATCTTAAAAATGAAATAACATATCAAATTACAATGAATTATTTAAAAGATATGCTAGATAAAAAGATTATTTCAATCGAAGAATACAATCAAATGATGGCTGAATTTAAAGAGAAATATACACCAAAAATAAGCAGTTTATTCTATGAAATAGCCCAATAAGACTTGATATATACATCATTTAGAGTGATATATAGTAATGATAAAAATGGAGGTGTAAGATGCGAAAAATAACAAAATTAGAAACAAAAAACATAGAGCTTCCTAAACTTAAAAGAGTGGCTGCTTATGCAAGAGTATCAATTGAAAGAGGTAGAACACTACATTCTTATTCTGCTCAAGTTAGTTACTACAATGATTTAATACAAAAAAATCCTGAATGGGAGTTTGCAGGAGTTTATGCTGATTTAGGTATAAGCGGTACTGGAATTGAAAAACGTAATGATTTTAAAAGGTTATTACAAGATTGTGAGGAAGGTAAGATTGATATTATTCTTACAAAATCTATTTCAAGATTTGCTAGAAATACAGTTGACCTTTTAAATGTAGTAAGGCACTTAAAAGAATTAGGTATTGAAGTTAGATTTGAAAAAGAAGGCATCAGTTCCTTAACAGGGGATGGAGAACTTATGCTTTCAATACTAGCTTCATTTGCTCAAGAAGAGGTTATATCAACAAGTAACAATATTAAATGGGCTATAAAAAAGAAATTTGAAAGTGGGAAACCTCAATGCAGATATAAGATATATGGGTATCGTTGGGATGGTGATAATTTAGTAATAGAACCTGAAGAAGCAAAAATAGTAAAGCTCATATTTCAAATGTATTTAAATAAAGTATCGGCAGAACGAATGGAGATAGAACTTAAAAAGATGGGAGTGATTGCAACTAATGGAGGATATTTTAATATTGGAACTATTAGAGATATGCTTTTAAATATAACTTATACTGGAAATTTACTATTACAAAAATCCTATACACCAAACCCATTGGTAAGAAGAAAAATAAAAAACAATGGAGAACTTCCAAAATACTATGTAGAGAATAATCATGAAGCTATAATTCCTATGGAGATGTTTATTCAAGTTCAAGAAGAAAGGAAAAGAAGAAAAGCAGAAGGTCAGAGAGCCAATTTTGGTAAGAATATAACTTGCTTTTCATGCAGAGTAAAATGTCCAATATGTGGTAAGAATTATATGAGAAATTCAAGGTCTAAAAATTCTGATGGAATAAAAGCTCACATATGGACTTGTGGTACAAGATTAATAGGTGGATCAAAAGCCTGTCCTGGAAAAACTATAAATGAGATTGCATTAAAGAGAGTGTCAGCTAAAGTTCTAGGATTAGATGAATTTGACTCAAATGCATTTGATGAACAAATAGAAAAAGTAATTGTAGTTGGCGATGATCTGTTAGAATTTCATTTTAATGATGGAAAAATAGTAAGTGAAAAATGGGAATATAATGCCAGAAAAGAATATTGGACTGAAGAAAAGAAAAAAGAGAGAGCAGAAAAGCTTAGAAAGATGTGGAGGGAGAAAAATGACAAAAAAAGTAACAACGATACCAGCATTACTAAATAAGCAATCTACAAATCAGGTTGGAATAGTAAAAAAGAGAAGAGTTGCTGCATATGCCAGAGTTTCAACAGACCAAGAAGAACAATTAACAAGTTATGAGGCACAGGTCGATTATTATACCAATTATATAAAATCAAGAGATGATTGGGAATTTGTAGATGTTTATACTGATGAAGGAATAAGTGGAACTTCAACCAAACATCGTGAAGGATTTAATAAAATGGTTAAATCGGCATTAGATGGTAACATTGATTTAATCATCACAAAGTCTGTTTCAAGATTTGCTAGAAATACTGTAGATAGCTTAACAACCATAAGAAAACTAAAAGATATAGGATGTGAATGTTATTTTGAAAAAGAAAACATCTGGACATTTGATGGTAAGGGAGAATTGTTGCTTACAATAATGAGTTCATTAGCTCAAGAAGAAAGTAGATCCATATCAGAGAATGTCAAATGGGGACACAGGAAAAGATTTGCCGATGGTAAAGTATCAGTGCCATTTAATAATTTCCTAGGCTATAAAAAAGGAGAAGATGGAAACCTTGTTATTGATGAAGAACAAGCAATGATTGTAAAAAGGATATATCGTGAATTTTTATCAGGGGCATCATCTGTTGCTATTGCAAAGGGACTAACAAATGATGGAATAGAGACTCCAGGACATAAACAAAAATGGTATGCTACAACTGTTAGGAGTATTCTTACCAACGAAAAATATAAAGGAGATGCGTTACTTCAAAAGCATTATACTGTTGATTTCTTAACTAAAAAGCAAAAAATAAATAATGGAGAGGTACAACAATACTATGTTGAAAATAACCATCCAGCGATTATAGAACCAGATGTATTTGAGATGGTAAGATTAGAAATTGATAGACGATTAATGCTTAAGGGTAAGTATAGTGGAACTGATATTTTGACAGCGAAGATTAGATGTGGAGAATGTGGTGGTAACTATGGAGCTAAAGTATGGCATTCAAATGATAAGTATAGAAGGGTAATGTATCAATGCAATAGTAAATACTCTGGAAAAGAGAAATGTAAAACACCCGCAATAAGGTCTGAAGATATCGAAAGCAGATTTGTAAATGTAGTTAATATATTAATTGAAAGTAAAGATGAGATAATTTCAAATTTAGAAAAAGTACTTGATAAGATATGTAACAAAAAAGAATTGCTAGAAGAAAAAGAAAAATTGGAAAATAGCCTAACGGAACAAGTAGAAAAAATACAAGACCTAATCGATATAAATTCTAGAGTAGCACAAAATCAAGAAAAATATAAAAAAGAATATGATGCCTTAATAAAAAACTATGATGAAACTAAATGCAAGTTTGAACAACTAGAAATTAAATTATCTCAACAAGCAGCTAAGCATCAGATGATAAAAGATTACATTAATACTTTAAAGAAACAAGAAAAGCTTTTGACAAAATTTGATGGTTTGGTTTGGGGAAGTTTGCTAGAAAGTGCGACAATTAAAGATAAGGATGTCATAGTATTTAGATTTAAAGATGGAACAGAAATAAATGGATAAAATTATTTAATAAATTTTTAGGGCAAATGTGAAAATTTGCTCTTTTTGTGTTATAATATGCTTACAGATAAATAGTAATTTGTAGAGGAGGTATTGTATGTTAATTACAGGAATTTTAATTACAATAGTTGCAATTTTTATGTTATTAGTTCCTCAATTTTTTATGAAGCTTAAAAGCCCTAGAATCCCAGATAGATTGTTAAAAAGTCCTAAAATGAAAATTGTTCTTAGAGTATGGGGTGGCATTTTTGTAATAGTTGGAATTTTATTAATTATTTTCTCAACTATTCAATAACAAATTTTAATGAAAGTAGTTATATTGGGAGTTAAAATTAGATGAAAAAGAGAAGATTGAACATTTTTGCGATAATTGTAATCATAATAATTTTTTTATATTTTATATATAATTTTATTAGTGGAATTATATATAAAAATAAGATGAAAGAGATTAGTCAATATACTTCTAGGCAAATGATAAATTATACCTTAAATAATAATGAAAACGCAATTGTATCGGTAGCTATATATGATGAAAATGGTATTACTTATAATGTATATGGTGCAGAATATAATTTGAATTATGATTATGAGATAGGTTCAATTACTAAAACTTTTACAGCAATGTTAGTTTCTAAAGCAATAGAAGAAGGAAAAATAAATTTAGATGATAACATTTCAAACTATTTAGAACTTGAAAATAGATATTATCCAACAATAAAAAGAATAATTACACATACTTCAGGATTTAAACCATATTATTTAAGCTTTCAGAAAATCAAAAACTACTTTGCTGGAGAAAATGATTTCTATAATATTTCAAAAGAACAAATATTGAAAGAATTAAATAAAACAAAGTTGGAAGATAAAGATTATAATTTTAATTACTCGAACTTTGGAGTTTCAACATTAGGATTAGTATTGGAAAAAGTATATAATAAAAACTATAATGAATTATTAGAAGAATATTTAAAGCAACTAGATATGAATAATACAACTATTGCAACAGGAACAGGTAATTTAAGTGGATATTGGAAATGGAATGAAAATGATGGATATATTCCAGCAGGGGCAATAATTTCTAACATTGAAGATATGTCAAAATATTTAGAAACACTAATTACATCTGATGAAAATTATGTAATAAGAACACAAGAAGCATTAAAAGAAGTGAATGCAAAAAATGACATTTATAGTATGTTTGATGTAAATGTGGATAATGTTGGTATAACTTGGATGATAGACAACAAAAATGATATTATTTGGCATAATGGATCTACTACAAATTTTAATAGTTATATTGGATTTAACAGAGAAAAGAAAGTTGGAGTTGTGATTTTATCAAACATATCTCCACAAAAAGATGTTAATATGACTTTAATAGGAAATAGAATAATGCATGAACTATTATATTAGTCAATGCAGCTAATTGAAATTAATTTTTAAGATAATATAAAGTAGAAGGGAAAATTTAAAATGAACAAACTTAAAACTGGAATTTCCTTAATAATATTAGGAAATATATTATATTTATCATATATATTTTTTACTAGTAATGAAACAAGTTCGTTTGGAGAATTTACAAAAGGATTATTACTAGGATTATCAGTAGGTACTAATTTAGTAGGAATAATATTATCAATTATTTATGTAGCAAAAGAGAAAAAAGAAAAAGAATAAATTTTCGATATAATTTGGAGGTGAAAAGATGTATAAAACAGTTGTTATAGAGTATTCGCCAAAGACAGATAATATGGCACAAAAAGTAGAAGAAAAAGCAAATGAAATGCTACAAGAAGGGTATGAGTTAATTACTATGTCAATTACAGGAACAGCAAAAGCAATTTTAGTATTTAAAAAGTAAGTAAAAAAAGGAGTTTCTATGAATAGTATTATAGTATATGGTTCTCATTATGGAACAACAAAACAATATGCAGAAGAACTTTCAAAAAGAACTAATATAAAAGTAATTTCTTTTAAGAAGATTAATCAGCAAATAAATGATTATGATAATATTATTTATTTAGGCGGTTTGTATGCTGGTGGAGTATTAGGAATGTCAAAAACACTAAAAAAATTAAATAATATTTCAAACAAAAAGATTATTATTGCAACAGTTGGTCTTTCAGATCCAACAGATGAAGTAAATAAAAATAATATAAGGAATAATATAAAGAATCAAATAACAAAAGAAGTTTTTGAAAAAGCGAAAATATTTCATTTAAGAGGTAGAATAGATTATTCAGAATTAAACTTTGCTCATAAAACTATGATGAAATTGCTATATAATGCAGTTAAGAGTCTACCAGAGGAGAAACAATCAGCTGAAGATAGAGCAGTAATAGAAACTTATAATAAGAAGGTCAATTTTATTGATTTTTCGAGTCTAGATAAAATAATTACTGAAGTACAAAAATAAAGACAAATTACATGTATACTTTTAGATGTAAATAATTAAGTTTACATCTAATTTTTTTGGTTGTAAAATTATTTACAAA
>CALXXZ010000006.1 GCA_944392805.1 uncultured Clostridia bacterium
TTTAAGCTTCCTTTTATTTCTCTTAAATTATCTCGAGACATATGAATAATTGTCTCATTGTTATCTTTTAAATTTAATTTTTTTCTCTCTTCTTGAGTAAATTGTAAAACAAATTCAATTGATATTTCTTCATCGTTCATTCTATTTTTATTATTAAATATTTGTGGATTTAATTTGTTTACTATTTGTTGTTCTCCTATTGCTTCTAGAATGTTACTTTTCCCTGATTCATTCTTTCCTATTAATACTGTTACATGTTCATCTACTTCTAGTTTATTTCTTTTATTTCCTATGGACTTATAATTGTTTATTATTATATCTTTTATTATCATATCTTCTCCTGTTCTAGCATCTTAACTTTCTAAATATAGTTTCTTATTTTTTGTAATATCTTCTAATTTTTTAATTCTATTATCTGCTGTCAGTAAAGTCATCTGGTGTATCGCTATACTATTTAATTTTACCAATCTATCACTTTGGCTTATACCTTCATTTATATAAACAGAATTTAAATTTTCTAGATTAACTAGACATACTAATTCTGCAACATTTGCATAATCTCTAATATTTCCTTGTTTATCAGAATTTTGTTCTCTCCATTCTCTTGCAGTCATTCCAAACAATGCAACATTAATGATATCCGCTTCATCTGCATAAATCATATTAATCTGTCTTTGAGTTACTTCTTCTGGTATTAAATTATTTTTTATTGCATCTGTATGAATATTATAGTTTATTTTTGATAAAGTTCTCTTTAAATTCCAGCCCTGTCCTCTTTGATCTTTTTCTTTCAATCTTTTAAATTCTGTTACTATGTATAGTTTAAATTCAGGACTTATCCAACTAGCAAATTCCATTGCAATATCAAAATGTGCATAGGTTCCTCCTTCATATTTTCCAGATTTTGAAATTATTCCAATTGCATTAACAGATTTTATCCATTTTGATGGAGACATTGTGAATCTGTTCCTTCCTGCTTCATTTTTAACCGCCTCGAATCCCACACGGTTAAAATTTGGATTATATATTTTTTCCCATAATCCTAAATAATCGATTGTATCTTTATTTCTCATCCAGTTTTGAATAACAAATCTAGGTTCATCTCCATTAACCTTTTTAGCAATATCTGTTAGAGACACATAATCTTCTTCATTTATAACTTTTGTATTTATTTCATATTCTAATACTTGCAATTTATTCATATCTTCCTCCTTCTGACTTCCAGTCGTTTCTTGCGAACATTTGTATTGTATCATGTTTCTTAAATATATTCAATCTTTTTAACAAAATTTGTAAAAAATTTATTTAATATAGTGTAAAAAAATATATAGTACGGATTTTATTAAATTTCCATACTATATATTCTTTTAACATTATTATAATTTTCTAATTTTTTATTTATATGTTCTAATTAAGAAATAATACATCTACTATGTTCTTATATCTGTCTTTTAATAATTCTCTAGTTTTTTGACTTAACTTATTATAATCTCTTTCTAGTTTTTTTCTTACGTATTCTTTTCCGTCTGATATAGATAAATTCATTTCTTTATAGGCTAAAGAAAATAATGATGGTATACAATCAAAATGTGCAATTACATCTGCATCTGCCACACATTGTTCTTCAATAGTATTTCGTGGTCTATCTTTACTACCTCTATGATTTAATACACAATTTTTTACATGCTCTATTCTTTCTTTTGGATAATTTAATTCTGTTAATAATTGTTCTGCAATTTCTGCTCCATAAATATGATGTTGGTCTCTTTTTCCATACTCTGATGGCATTGCTATATCATGCAATAAAGCCCCTAATTCTACTATTTCTACATCTGCTCCATATTTTTTTGCTAATTCTATTCCATTCTCAACAACATATTTTATATGTTCATTCCAATAGTCATACCCATCTTTTTCTTTTGACTTTTCACATCTAATTAATAATTCTTGTTTGATTTTTTCTGTTATTTCACTCATTCTCATTCCTCCAATTTATAATTTACTCCTAAAATATTTTCTTTCTCATCTACTTGTATCTGCATTTTAAATTTGTATTTTTCATCAATCAAACCTTTTATAAAAAATCTATCTAGTATCATTATATTAGATAATATTTTTTCTTTTTTCAATAACTCATTAATTTCTATCCATTCTGATGTATTTTCTTCAAAGTCTTGTGGTTTTCCTTCACATTCATTACATATAAATACATCAAAATCAAATATTCTATTTGGGTATTCAATAATCATATTTCCCTTATATTTTAAATTTCTAATTTTTAGTCCTGTTTCCTCTTTCATTTCTCTTATAGCTGCTTGCTCTGGATTTTCTCCTTCTTCAATTTTGCCACCTGGTATTTCATAATACCCTGCTTTTTTATTACCTTCTCTATATTTAGTCACTACTACTTTATTATCTTTTATTAAATAACACCTAACTGCTTTTCTTATTAGCTTATTCATTTAATATTCTCTCCAATCTAATTTTATAAATCATTTTTTCTAGTATCTATATGTGTATTTGGATTAAAAAGTGGATTCATAATCTCTATCATTTTCATTTTTCCTTTGAATGCAAATTCTGTATTTATAGGAATCTCTATTGTATCTCCTGCTTCTAATTTGTATATTTCACCATCAATATTTGCTTTTCCACTTCCATCTAATATGTAATATAAATGTATGCTTTCTGATTCTTTTTGATAAAATTCATGTCCATCAAGCATATCTATATAATCCATTTCTACTCCTAATTTCCCATCACTTAATATAAAACCTTTCTCTGCTTTTTTCTTCTCTTAAATTATATTTATCTACATTTTCTTTAGTTGCAAATCCATTAGGTCCTTTTACTTTCTCTAAAAATACTATTCCATCTAAGTGGTCACATTCATGTTGCACTAATCTTGCAAAAAATCCATTTAATTGTTTTACTATTTTCTCTCCATTTTCATTATAATAAGTCAATTCTATATTCTTATATCTTTCTACTTTTCCTCTGATAGTAGGAACACTCATACAACCTTCATATTGCACATCAGAATCTTCTGATAGTTTCTTCCAAGTTGGATTAATCATTGCTGTTATTGGTATTTCTTCTGCATCATTATATTTTATCTTTTCTTTTTTAGCTCCTACTACAATAATTCTTTTATCTACACCTATTTGAGGTGCAGCAATTCCTAATCCTGTTCCAAATTCTAGTGTTGTTTTTAAATCATCTATAATATCTAAAATATCTTTACTTATATTGTTTATGTCTATATCATCACATTCTTTTTCAAGAATAGGCTCTCCTACTTCTCTTACTTTTAAGACTTTTCCCATATTTTTCTCACTCCCTTAACTTATTTAATAATCATATTCCCATAAGCTTAATTTTCCATTTATCGGTATTGGTTCTATTTCCTCTACATCTTCTATTTTAAATCCATATCCATCCCAATTATTTTTGGTTACTAATCCTCTATATACTTCTGGATTTTTAGGTAGTACTTCTTTCACAAATTTATCATCCACATAAATACAATCTGTTATTTTTGCTTTTGCTATTATGCAACCTGTAGGATACTCTAATTTTAAATCTTTAAATCTAGCTATTGCTTTTTTGTCTATCCCTTTACATATTTTGTTTTCCAAGTTCTAAATTCATATTCTTTATACCCTTTTGCAATTAAAGTCGCCCAAGGTTGCTTTATAGTTATAACCTTCATAATTCTACTCCTTGTATTATCTATATCTACAATTATCTCCATTAATATGTTTTGCTAATGCCATAATTTTTATTTATTTTCCATCTTCTTTATATATCTATATATTTCTCCCCAATTACTAACTTCTTTTAAGTATTCGTTTTGTTCTAACTTTTTCATTTCTTTATCTCTAAAGTAGATTGATTTTATTCCATTTTCTGATAAGCTTTTACATACATCATAAGAATCATCTATCATAAAGTCAATATTTTCTTTTTGTACAATTTCTAATTTATCATCTTGCTTCCAATAATATTTATCAAATGAAATTCCTTCTTTTTGTAACATATTGATTACATCTTTTGCACCTGGTATTAATGGTGTTTGCCTTGATAATTTTAAAAAGTATTTGTTAATAATACCATCTTTTTTTAGTTCTATGAAATCATACAAGTCCCATAAGTTTTCAGAACTCTTTCATGGTCTAATATTACTCCGTCTATATCTACTCCTATCTTCATAATCTCACACCTCTATCTTTCTGCCTCTACTATATCGCAGTTTTACATTTTCCTCAACAAATTCGCTAAAATTCATACTTAATATATTGGATTTATGAATAAAAAATAAAGTACCTAACTTGTTTCTTTTGCAGTTTTTGAGATTTCTATAACCGCTTCTATGATTATTTTATCTTTTTTTAAGATGACTAAAAGCCTTCTATTAAAAGAAGGCTTTTATCTATATTATAAATAATTTTATCTGCAAATTCTTTTCCTTTCATTCTAAATTAATCTTCAAATATTTCTGCCAATTTTATTCCTACATTATATCCTTTTTTATAAAAGTCATCTAATGACATATTTGAGTAATCATATCTATAACATAATTCCAAAGTTACTGGTCCATTATAGTTACATTCTTTTAATTTATTTATAACATATTTCCAATCCAATGTACCATCAAACGGTAATAAGTGTAAGTCATCTGACTTATCATTATCATGTAAATGCACTGCAAAAATTCTATTTTTGAAAAATTGAAAGTTAAATTCATCATCAAAATGTACATGGTAATGCCCTGCGTCAAAGCAAATTTCCACATTATCATCTTTTATATTGTCTAGTACATATTCTAAATATCCTTTAATTTTTGTGTTCTCAAATGCGACTTTCATATCTAATTCTTTTGCATATTCCACAATTTTTCTAATTCTGTTCAATCCAATTTCTCCATACATAGGTGCTTTTTTCTTACTTGTTAAGTGCATTATTACCATTGGTATTCCATTTTCATAACAATCTTTAATATCTCTTTGATATCTTTCTACTAGCTTATCTCCTTCAATTCCTTCTTCCCAAATTGAATTAATATTTTGATACCCTAAATGTGCAAATATAATATTAAATCCTAGTTCTTTACACAGTTTTATCTGTTCCTCTTGGCTGTGTTCCCAGTTTTTATCATACCATTGAATAAATACATTTTTGAATCCTGCATTTTTTATAGAATTTATTGTCTCTATAATATTCACTTTTTCGTTTTCATTTTGAATTGCTACTGAAAGTTCTCTCATTTTATACCTCCATCATTCATTATTTTCGCTATCACAAATTTTACACTTATCTTCATAATTCCAAATATTTAAATGTCCTTTGGCTTTTATTGGATTATCTAACACTTGAATATTTTCTAAAGTCCAAGCATATCTTCCTTCTTTATATTCACCACAAATATATTCTTGATAATTATTTCTTTTCATATTTTCTACATATTCTTTAGTCATATAAATACAATCTACTAAATTACATTTACAAATAATATTCCCAAAGTTTAATGAACTATCTTTTACTAAATCCATAAGTTCCTTATTATTTTTCCATTCTTTTGGTATATGAGTACTACTTGCATGTATATATAATTCGCCTCTATATTATGTTTTCCAACTTCTTGTTTCTACTTTCTTTTTTTCTTCCTTAATTAATGTAGCATATGGTTCTGTTAAACTTAATACTTTCATTATCTCTCCAATTCTTTTATTTCTATTTTCTTTTTATTTTTCTTCTAACTATTTTTTATTTCTCTGTCTATCCATGCCATTATAACATTTATAACATAATCTTTTTGTTCTTCATCCAGTTCAATTCCTTTTTGTATTTTGTGCCATTTATACAAGCATCTTCTCTAATTTTCTCTATTCCTCTTTCTTTTATTTAATCTTTATGATGCATAATCCTCAAAATAATCTAATGTTCCAACAATTTTTGGATTACTTCGTTCTTTTCCTTTTAAATTTAATTTATGAGCAATGATATTTAGTATGGTCGATTTTCCAGAACCATTATTTCCATATAATACGGTTATATTGTCAAATATAAATATATCTGGCTCTTTATTTTGTAATACATTAAATGGATATATATTATTATTTGTTATTCTGCTACCACTTAATTTAAATGTTTTTAGGTATATCATATATTACCTAACCTTTCTAGTTATTTTCTTTTTTCCAAATCCTATTTATATTTTCTTGCTCTTTTTCTTTTAAAGCTTTATATAAGTCAATGTCTAGTTTATTGCACACACTACATAATACAATAAAAACATCTGCCACTTCACTTTCTATTGTATCATAATGATTAGCTTTATTGTTATCAATTCCCATATCTGTAGCATTTTTCCTTATAGATTTTGCTAATTCTCCAACTTCTTCTAATAGTAATAACATTGTTTTTTCTATTTCTTGATTTGCAAAACCCCTTATTTCTATCACATCTTTTATATATTGCTGTACTTCTTTTAATGTATTTTTTTCATTTAACTTATTCCACAAATCTAATTGACTATTCAATTTATTACTTCCTTCCTATTTTTCTTATTTTGTCTCTTTTTCTATTCGTCTTATTTCATATCTCCATCCAGGTTGCCAATTCTTTGTTTTTCTCCAGTCGTTGTCTATTGCATCTTTCCAACTAATATTTTTTGTTATGACTTCTAAAGCCAATTGCGGTGCTTTATGTGAGACTAAGGCAATAGTCTTTCCATTATAACTTTCTAATAGATATTCACAAAAATTTCTTAGTCTTTTTTCAACTTCTTTTAAAGATTCTCCATTAGGAAATTTACTATCTATATGTTCTTCATATTTTACCAAAGATGTATCTTCTCCATTTAAATCTCCATAATTGCATTCTCTTATCCTTCTATCGTGTAATATCACTTTTGAATCTTTGAATGTATATTTAGCTGAATCCATTGCTCTTTTCAAATCCGAACTAATTACTAAATCTATTTCATTCAAGTTTATTTGTTCTCGTAATTTAATACTTTGTTCTATTCCTTTTTCACTCAAATTCCCATGTAACCACCCAGTAGATTTATGATCTATATTATCTGTAGTTGTCCCATGCACAAAATAAATTATTTTAACTGACATACCTTTCACTCTCCCTTAGCATTATAATCATATTCCCACAAACTTAGTTTTCCGTTTATCTCTATTGGTCTAATTTTTTCAACTTCTTCAATTTTAAAGCCATATCCTTTCCATTCTGTTTTATTCAAACCTTTATAAACATTAGGATTTTTAGGAATAACTTTTTTTCTAAATTTGTCATCAACATAAATACAATCTGTTATTTTGGCTTTTGCTATTATACAACCTTTAGGATACTCTAAATTTAAATCTTTAAATCTAGTCATTGCTTCTTTGTCTATTCCTTTACCTGCATGAATTAGAATATCTCCTCTATATTTTGTTTTCCAAGTTCTAAATTCATATTCCTTATATCCTTTTGCTATCAATGTTGCCCAAGGTTGTTTTATAGTTATAACTTTCATAAATTTCTCCCATAATTTTTTATTTCTTCTAACATCTTATTAATTTTTTCTTTTTGATTTTCTACATCATGTATATTTAATGCTTGATAACTATAACTCTTTAAAACATTTAATTTCAAATACTTAATTAATCCATGTACTGCTTTTTCCATTTCTTCTTTGGTTCCCTTTTCGCCTCCACCACCAGTAAAAATAAATATAACACGTTTATTTTTTGTTAATTCACTCTTATATAATGGATGTAATCTATCCATAAAATTTTTAAATAATCCTGTCACATTATCAAAATAATTAGGAATGCCAAAAATAATTAAATCCGATTCTTTTATTTTGTCTATTATGTCATTCATATCATCTTGAATAACTCATTTATCAATCTTATGGCAAGCTAAACATCCCTTGCAATATTTGATATTATATTCACCTAATAAAATAAGTTCTGTCTTGTCTATTGCTCGTTTTATTTGGTTTAATAAATAATTAGTATTTCCATTTCTATTACTTCCTGAAATTAATAATATTTTCTTCATATATTACCTCTTTATTATAATTTTATATTTACATTTATATCATAGAAACCTGATTTTTTCAATAAAATTGCTCTTATTTAAAATTTGTCATTTTTTGTATATTTTTTATTAAACAAAATTTTTGAAGAAATTTTGTTGGAATATAGATTATATTCATATTAAATGATATAATTTTATTAATTAAAATTAATGAATTGAGGTAATATAAAATGAGCAGAAAAATTATAGCAATTGGTGGTGGTGAAAACGGTAGACTTAAAAGCAACGGAATACATACTCCATATGAAACTAAACAAATTGATATGGAGATAATTAACATCACCGGAAAACAATCTCCTAATTTTTTGTTTCTTGGTCATTCACAAAATGACATTAGTTCTGAAGAAAGCTATTTTCAAGTTATGCAAAATATATATGGAAGTATTTTTGGATGTAACTGTCAAACAATAAAAAAACACGAATTAAAAGACAATATTTATAAAGTTCAAGAACTTATTAATTGGGCTGATATTATATATGAAGGAGGAGGAGACACTAAAGGAATGTTAGAACTTTGGTTTGAAACCGGTTTTGACAAAATTCTAAGAGATGCTTGGATTAATGGAAAAGTTATGTATGGTATTTCTGCCGGTGCAAATTGTTGGTTTAAAACATGTAGCTCTGATTCATTAAAATTGCAATTAAAAGATGATTCTGCTCCTATGATTAATGTAGATTGTTTGAATTTTATCAATGCTTTTTTTACTCCTCATTGTAATGTTTCAAATAAAAATACAAATAGATTACAACATATGAAAGAATCTTTAAAAAATAGTGATTTAGTTGGTTTAAGTATGTCTAATTGCTGTGCAATAGAAATCATTGATGATAAATACAGATTGTTAACTGAAGATGCCTCTAACTACAATATAGAATCTTATGGCATAAAAACATATTGGAAAAATAATAACTATATAGAAAAATACATTGACAAATCAGATAAATTTAAAAGTCTAGCTGATTTACTAATTAAAAATTAAAATACTATGCTTAATAATTTATTAGCTAAAATTCTAAAAGATAGAGAATGTTCATTTTTAAACTTCTCTATCTAAATTACTTCTTTTCTTTTTCATAAAAATTTTATATTTACATTTATATTATAAAAAATTATTTTTTCTAAAAATAAAGTGCCTATCTTACAAGGCACTTTACTTAGGATTCTCTTTAACTTTTAAATTTTATTTTATAAATTCATATGTTCATCAACATACAACCATATCATATGGTGATTGAGCATAGATATATAATCTCTGTAATTCGCTCACAGCAACTATTAAATCAATTCTAAAAATTTACTTTATATGTTTCCACACTCCATATCTAAAACAACTTTAACATTAATTTCAGAATTTTGTACTTTTTCTAGTCCAAATCTACCTCTTTTATGAAACATAATCGTATCTTGAAAGCTAAATAAATTCAAGTATTACTGGCAATTCTTTAACTCTAGCAACGCACAGACTTCCACATGTGATGTAAACGGAAACATATCAACAGGTATAAGTTCATTAATATCATATAACTTTTCAAACTCTTTTAAATCTCTAGCCAATGTAGCAGGATTACAGCTAATATAGACAACCTTTTTAGGTTTAATTTTCAAAATATTATTAATACTAGTCATATCTAAACCTCTTCTTGGAGGATCAACTAAAACAACATCAGCACTAACATTATTTTTATTTATAAGTTCATCCAAAACAATCTCAACATCTCCTGCCAAAAACTCTATATTTGACACACTATTTATTTTAGCATTATCTTTTGCCATTTCAACAGCTTCTTCAACAATTTCAATTCCATAAACTTTTTTAGCATATTTTGACATAAACATAGAAATTGTACCAATGCCACAATATAAATCAAAAACTATGTCATTTTTTGAAATCTGAGCTTTTTCAATAGCAATATTATATAATCTTTCAGCTTGAATTGGATTAACTTGATAAAAAGATAATGGAGAAATTTTAAATTTATAATCTCCTAAAATATCTTCTATATAGCCATCTCCATAAATATTTTCATTTTTTTCTCCCATGATAACATTAGTATTTTTCATATTAACATTTTTTACAATTGTTTTAATCTCAGGAAATTTATTAATTAGAATTTGCACCAATTCTTTTTCTTTAGGAATAATATTACTATTAACAACCAATACGCACATAATTTGTCCAGTTTTAACACCAACTTTTATAACTATATGTCTAAAAATTCCTTTTCTTGTGTTTTCATTATAAATGCTTATATTGTTTTCTTTAATAAATTTTAGGATAAATTTTGCAATTTCTTCTGATTTAGGATTCTGAATCAAACAATTTTCCATCTGTATTACTTCATGTGTCCTGTTTGCAAATACTCCAATTATAGGTTGCTCTTCTTTATCTAACCCTAAAGGATATTGTGCTTTATTTCTATAATGAAATGGATTCTCCATTCCAACAGTTTTTTGTACTTGTATTTTATTTTCTAATGTTTTATTTACTAAGCTTTGGACTGCATTTTGCTTCATTTTTAATGTTTCTTCATATTTTATATGTCTTAGATTGCATCCTCCACATCTTTTATATGTTTTACAATCTGACTCTTGCCTATCTTCAGAAGGATCTATAATCTCTATAATTTTACCAAATGCATGAGATGATAAAACTTTTACAATTATTATTTTTACTTTTTCTCCTTTTATTGCTCCAGGTATGAATATTGTAAAATTGTCTATCTTAGCAATTCCCTCTCCTTCATATCCATTATCTATTATTTCTACTACGTATTCTTGATTTTTTCTTATCTCCATTTTCTCCTCTTTCATATTTTTTAGATTCATTATCTCTATTTATTGTTTTCTTTATAATTTGGATTGCTCCTCCCAAATTAATATATAATGTTAAAAATCGCCAAACTTAATAGTTCGACGATTAATCTTTTGGTGCGGATGAAGGGACTCGAACCCCCACGCCGTTGGCACTGGTTCCTAAGACCAGCGCGTCTGCCAGTTCCGCCACATCCGCATTTATAATTAAATATTTTTATTATTGATAGATTTCTTCTAATCAACAATAAATATTGTAGCACATTAGTAAAACTCTTGTCAAGCATTTTTTAAAATTTTCACAATTAAGTTTTACGCCCAAAATATTATTAATGCTCCTATTAAGCTTATTATCAAACCTAAAATTTTAAATCCACTAGTTGCTTCATTTGGATCTCCAAAATTAAACATTTTTTTTGTGATTATTCGTGCATCATATATTAGAACAACTCCTGCTAGCGCTATTAAAGTACCTATTAATCTTAAAATTATCTCTACCATATTATCAACATCCTTTTTACTAATAAATATATCTTACTTTTTTTTGACAAAAAAGTCAATATATTTTTTTAATTTAACGCAAAAACCCAAGGATAATATCCCTGGGCAATGCTAGCAAATTAGTCTTCCATCAATTTCTTAGCATAGTACTTAACCATATTGGATACAATGTATCCTCTGGTCAAATCTTCATTAGGAAGATTTTTGCATTCATGGAGTGCCTCCTCTAAGGACTCCAATTCTCTTGCAGTTGATACTCTCATCCAGGTTTTTCCCCTATTGGCTTCATATATTGTAGGGATAACCTTTTGAGTTACCTTCTGGAGTATTTCATCCGTTCTTTCAAGCGGATGTTTTACCTTCCGGTAAACCATAGTTGCAAGAAGTGTCTGGTGATAACTCTTGAGTTTCAACTCTCCTACCATTGTAATGATTCTGTTATACAGCTTGTTGTCCATTTTTTCTTCTCCTTTTCTTTTGTTTGCAGGTTACAACCTGCTTATTTAAAACAATGCTATTGCATCACTTATTATTATAACACATTTTACATAATTTTTCAAATTTCTATTCTTTGACCAAATTTATCTTTAATTAAATCATTTAATTTTCGATTTTTTTCTTTTTCCAGTAAGGGGTCATCATCCATTATATCTAATGCAAGTTTTTGTACTTTCTTTAAAATTCCAATATCTTCAAACAAATTAGCAATCTTAAATTCAGGAAGTCCATGTTGTTCAGTTCCAAAAAAGTCCCCAGAGCCTCTTAATTCTAAATCTTTTTCAGAAATTATAAATCCATCATTTGTATCACACATTACTTTCATTCTTTGTCTTGTATTTTCGCCATTACCTTCATATTTAAGAATACAATATGACTGATATTCTCCTCTTCCTACTCTTCCACGTAATTGATGCAATTGGGCAAGGCCAAACCTTTCTGCATTTTCTACAACCATTATACTTGCATTAGGAACATTTACTCCAACCTCAATTACAGTAGTTGCAATTAAAATCTGAATTTCTCCATCTTTGAATTTTTGCATAATCTCATCTTTTTCTTTTGCTTTCATCTTTCCATGTAAATATTCTACTCTATATTGGCTAAATGTTTCTGTTTTATATTTTTCTGCAAGTTCTATAACTGATTTTAATCCCATTTCTTCATTTTCTTCAACTAGAGGACATACTATATATGATTGTCTTCCTTCATCTATCTGCTTTCTTATAAATGCATTTACTCTTTCTTCCATATTTTTTCTTACTGCATAAGTTTCAATTTTCTTTCTATTTGGTGGAAGCTCATCAATTATTGAAATATCTAAATCTCCATATAATATTAATGCTAGAGTTCTAGGTATAGGTGTTGCTGACATTGCTATTATATCAGGATTTTGAGCCTTTGAAGCTATAGTACTACGTTGTTTTACTCCAAATCTATGTTGCTCATCTGTTACAACTAATCCTAAATTTTTAAAAACTACATTTTCTTCAAGTATTGCATGTGTTCCTATTAATATATCAATTTCTCCATTTTGTAATTTTTCTAATATTTCTGTCTTCTTCTTTTTTGTTATGCTTGATATCAATAGTTCACATTTGACTCCAAGCTGTTCTAATATTTCCTTAAATCCTTCTAAATGTTGACTTGCAAGTATTGCTGTTGGTGCCATTATTGCTGCTTGATATCCTGATTTTACTGCTTTATATGCTGAAATCATTGCTACAACTGTTTTTCCTGAACCTACATCTCCTTGCAATAATCTATTCATTGGTTTTGTACTTTCCATATCTGTATCTATTTCTTGTAATACTCTTAGTTGTGCTTTTGTTAATTTATATGGTAATAAATTTATTACATCTGACATTTTTGCTTCTTTACTAAATTGTATTCCATTTTTATCTTGCTCATAATTGTTCTTTAGTTTTAATAATGCTAATTGCATTGTTAGTAATTCTTCAAAGACAAGCCTTTCTCTTGCTTTATTAAAGTCCGAAAATTCTAGAGGGAAATGTATTCTTTCTATTGTACTGTTTATATCCCATAAATTATTTTCTTTTATTATATATTCTGGCAATGTTTCTGGTAATTTTCCTTTTACTTCTGCTAACCCATTTTCTATTATTTTTCTTAAAGTACTTTGTTTTAACTCATATGTTAATGGATATATTGGTATTATTTTTCCTGTGTTTTTACTTTGATCTATTTCATCATATACAGGTGAATTCATTTCAATTCTTCCACCTTTTACTGATATCTTACCAAAAAATCTATACATCTTTCCTGTTTGAAATTTGTCTTTCAAATAACCTTGATTAAACCATGTTATATAACATGTTCCTGTTTGGTCTCTTACTGTTAATCTACTGATTGTCATTCTTCCTTTATGCATTTGATTTATTCTGCCTACAGCCATTGCTTCTATTAATACTTCTTCTCCATCTACACATTCATATAAATTTTTAGGCTTACTTCTATCCTCATAATCTCTTGGAAAATATGTTATTAAGTCTTTTAAAGTATATATTTTTAATTTATTTAATAATTTTACTCTATTAGGTCCTACTGTTTTTACGTATTGAACTTCTTTATTTAAATCTAACATATTTATCTCCCTTTCTAATGTGTTTATTTTACTATACTTAATAAAAAAAAACAAGAATTCGTAATAAAATTCTTGTTCTAATCTATCCTTAATAATTTAAAATCTAATCCATCTGCACTAACTAATTTAAACTGTATTCCTTCAATTTCACCTTCCACAGCATCATGTATTGAAGTTCCATGTAGATGTCCATAATAACATCTTTTTACATTATATTTTTTCATCAGTTCAACAAACTCTGCTTCTTGATTTGTTATAATTTTTGCCTTTGTAATTGGTGGATAGTGCATAAATACTATTTTTTCTTTTTCATTTCCAAAATTATTTATACCATCTTTTAATGATAATTCTAATCTAATTAATTCTCTATTTATTAATTTTTTATCCATTTCTGCATCTGTAATACTCCATCCTCTAGTACCACATATTATTTTATTTTCATATTCATAACTATTATTGTATAAAAAATCTATACTTTCGAAATTATTTTCATTTAAAAATTTTCTCATACTTGTTATTGTAGACCACCAATAATCATGGTTTCCTTTTAATAAAAGTTTTTTTCCTGGTAGATTATTTAAAAATTCAAAATCCAATCTTGTGCTTTCTAAATATGTTTCCCATGAAAAATCTCCTGGTAATATTACCAAATCATTTTCTTTTACTTTTTTTATCCAATCTTTTTCTATTTTCTTTTCATGACCTACCCAATTTTCTCCAAATATGTCCATTGGCTTATCTTGACTAAATGACAAATGTAGGTCTGCTATTACAAATATTGCCATATTATTCTCCTATTTTTAAATTTGGTACTGCATTTAATATATTTTCTGATATATCACCATTTAGATATCTATAATATCCAGCAGCTCCTATCATTGCTGCATTATCTGTACATAATTTTAAATCCGGTTCATATATTTTTATTTCTTGTTTCTCTAATTTTTTAAATTCACTTCTTATATGAGTATTTGCTGAAACTCCACCTGCTAATACAATCTTTTTTACTCCTGTTTCTTCTACTGCTTTTGTAATATTTTCAATTAATACTTCTGTTACAGCTTTTTCGAAACTCATACACAAATCTTCTTTTTTGACATCTGGATTTTTATGGTGTAAGTTTATAACTGCTGTTTTTATTCCACTAAAACTAAAGTCTAAATTTTCAAAATGTGTTTTAGGAAAGTTTATTGTAGCTTGTCCTTGTTGTGCTAATTTATCTACTTTTGGTCCTCCTGGATATCCTAAGCCAACTACTCTTGCAACTTTATCAAATGCTTCTCCTATTGCATCATCACGTGTTCTTCCTAGAACTTCCATATCACAATAATCTTTTACATATACAATTTGTGTATTTCCTCCTGATGTTAACATACATAAAAATGGTGGTTTTAAATCCTTGTGTGTTATGTAATTTGCTGCAATATGTCCTTCTAAATGATTTACTCCTACTAGTGGCTTATTTAATGCATATGCAAGTCCCCTTGCATATGATACTCCTACTAAAAGAGCTCCTACTAATCCAGGTCCATATGTTGGTGCTATTACATCAATATCTTCAAATGTTAAATTTGCTTCTTTTAATGCAGTTACTGCTACTCTTGATATTGCTTCTATATGATTCCTTGAAGCAATTTCTGGCACTACTCCTCCAAATTGCTCATGAATTTTTATTTGTGTGTCTATTATATTTGACAAAACCTCTCTACCATTTTTTACAACGGCTACAGAGGTTTCATCACAGCTTGATTCTATTCCTAATACTATTATATCTTTCATTTTACTTCCTTTATAATCCAAATATAGTTGTTGCAAGTCCTAATATCCATTGTGTCATTTTACCAATTATTGGTGATATTAATTGACCAGCAATTCCTGTTATCCATATTATTAAAAATACAAAATAAAATATTTGCTCATGCTCTATAAACCATGACTTTGCATTATATGGTAATATTGGTAAAAATATTTTTGAACCATCTAATGGTGGTAATGGAATTAAGTTAAATACTCCAAGTCCTATATTCATTGTAATAACATAAACCACTATTGATATTATTATTGAGCCTATATTACTAAATATAAATGCTACTCCTGCAAATTTTATTATTGCACAATATATTAATGCAAATATTATTGCTGTTATAAAATTCATTAATGGTCCTGCAAATGATACCATTGCATCTGCTTTTTCTACTGATATATTTCTATTATAGTTTCTTGGATCTACTTGTACTGGTTTTCCCCATCCAATATGTGCAAATAATAACATTGCTAATCCTAATGGGTCTATATGGTCAAGTGGATTTAGGCTTATTCTTCCTTGTCTATATGCTGTATCATCACCTAATTTGTATGCTGCTATAGCATGCCCAAATTCATGTACTGTTATTGCAACTAATACTGCTGGTACTGATAATATTAAATCAAATATTCCATCAATTCCATAACTTGCTAGTGAAAGCAATACTAATATTCCTATTATTATATATAATGTTTTTCTATCAAAATTAAATCCAAACATAAATTACTCCTATCTTCCCCTATTTCTTCCAAATGTACTTTATTATTATACCATATTTTTTTAAAATTTCAATGATTTGTTTGATATATTTTTAAAAGCCTGAAACATTAAAATCTAAAATATAAAAAAGGATTAAATGAATCACTTACTAAACTTGCTGTACATAAAATTAAAATCATCATATACATTATTGTTTCTATAATTTTACATCCTATATTATTAGTTTCATTAAATTTATTGGAAATTTTCTTTACTATTAATGTTGAACATATTATACCTATTATTGCTATTAATCCATAATTTCTTAAGTAATATAGTGTTTCATTATTTATAAAGTTATTTACATTAAACATTGCTTGTAAATACATTCCTATCTTACTTAAATCTTCAAAAGCAAATATTACCCATCCTATTAATATAAGTATTATACTATATATATGGCTAAATACTTTTCCTGCTTTTTCTAACATTTTTAGGATAAATACTTTTTCTAATATAAGTATTACTCCAAAATATAGTCCCCACAAAATAAAGTTCCATGAAGCTCCATGCCATGCTCCAGTTAAAAACCAAACTATAAGGATATTTCTTATTTGTTTTACAATTCCTTTTCTATTTCCTCCTAATGGAATATATATATAATCTCTAAACCATGAAGAAAGAGTTATATGCCATCTTCTCCAAAATTCGGTTATACTTTTTGAAATATATGGGAAATTGAAGTTTTCATCAAATTCCATTCCAAAAATTTTCGCAAGTCCTATTGCCATGTCTGAATATCCACTAAAGTCAAAATATATTTGAAGTGCAAATGCTAATATTCCAAACCATGCTAAGACAAATGTTAATTCCCCATAATCTCCTATTTCAATTATGTGCCATAGTGCACCTATATTATTGGCAATTAAAACTTTTTTTCCTAGTCCAATAATAAATCTTTTCATTCCTTCTGTAAAATTGTCTATACTTATATTTTTATTTTCTAGTTCTTCATCAACAGTCTCATATCTTACTATTGGTCCTGCGATTATTTGTGGGAATAACATTGTATATGCTAAATAATTATAAAAACTTTTTTCACATTTTACTGTTCCTCTATATACATCAATTATATATGATAAACTTTGAAATGTATTAAAAGATACTCCTATTGGTAACGGAATATTTAATAATGGTATATTTAAATGAGTAATATTATTAATATTTGTTATTATAAAGTCAGCATATTTGAAAAAGAATAATATTAATAGATTAACTCCTACATCTATAAATAAAAATATTCTCTTTTTCTTTTTATCGTCCCAGTATTTATTGATTTTTTGTCCACATATATAATCCATTACTGCTAATAATAACATTATAAATATATATCTTATTTCTCCCCAAGCAAAAAATATCAAACTTGCTGCAATCATTACTGCATTTTTAAATTTGTTTGGCACTATAAAATATATTAAAAGCATTATAGGTAAAAATATATATAAAAATACGATACTGCTAAATACCATTTTGTCCTCCTAAAAAACTTAACTCTTACTACTTTTTATATAGTAAGAGTTAGATTTTAAAATATCTGTTTATCTATTACAAATTCTTGTGTTCCCATATAGCCTGGTGCTATTTCATATTTTTCAAATATAATTACAACTTTTCCATCTGAATTAATATAAAAGTTTTGATATTCATTTTCAATTCCATCAAATCCTCCTTCATCAGCTGTCAAGTATACATTATCTGGATTTTTACTTCTTTCTTCTATCTCTTTATATATTGTTTTATTAACTATTTCTTTGTAGTCATTTCCAAGTACATCTCTTAGATTTAATTTTTTTCCAGTTTCTATATCAATATTATAAAAGTATCTTTCTGTATATGCACTGGCTAAAGTTTCTGATTTTGATATCATAAATGATACTACTTTGTCACTTGAATATCCTACTTTGTAATCTATTTGTATATTTATTGGTTGATAATCTTCTTCATCTCCACCTGTTTCTATAACCGCTTCTTTGTAGTCAGCTGCTCTTTCTTCAGCTTCTTTCAGTACTTCATTCATTTTTAACATTATTTCATAATTTATTCTTTTTTCTAATTCCGTATTTCCTGTGTTTTCTAATGCTGGAATTTTAGCATTTATTAATTTTGTTTTATCTTCTTCATTAACTTCTTTTATTGTAAATACTTTTGCTACATCTCCTATAATTGGTATTTCTGAAACACTTGTGGCAAAGCTAGAATTTACATTAATCATAAATACAAATGTTAAAAATATACATGCTACTGTTGATACAGCATATTTAACATATTTAAATACATACCTTTTTTCTCTTCTTTCTTTTGAGATTGTTTTATTTACAATGTAATTTAATTGTTCTGGTATTTTTATAGCTTTATAAACTTCTTTGGCTTTTTCAAGTTTTTTCACAATTTTCACCTTTCTTTCTATTAAATTTTCATTAATCTTTTTAATTCTTCTAATCCTTTGTAAAGCCTTGATTTTACTGTATTTATATTTACATTAGTTATTTTAGCTATTTCTTCTATTTTCATATCTTCGAAAAATCTTAATATTATTACTGTTTTTAATTTTTCATTTAGACTTTGAACTTGTTTATAAATATCAATTCCATCAACTGTTATATTATCATTCCATTCTATTTTATTTTCTATTTCTTGTAATTCACAAGTAATTATTCTTTTATTCTTTTTTATATATTGTAAACATTCATTAATCAGAATCCTATAAAACCATGTTTTTACATATTCTTCATTCTTTAGTTTTCCAATGTTTTTTAATGCTTTTGTTATCGCTTCTTGGACTATGTCTAATGATGCTTCTTCATCCTTTGAGTAACTAAATGCAACTCTATATAATTTTTCTTGATTGTTTTTCACATAATCTATTAATATTTCCTTTACATCTTGCACCGTTTTGACTCCTTTTAACTATTAATGTGTTTATTGATTACTTCTTTTGCTTTATCATAATTATTTGAAATACATAAAATTATATAATTTCCTTTACATTCTAAGTTATAATTTTCTAATTTTGATACTTCTTTTGGTAAATAGTCTTGAAAATCTGCTTTTCTTTCTTCTATTTTCTTTTCTATTATTTCCTTTAATTCTTTTACATCTTTTACATCTTTTTTATCGACTAATTCAATTATTAAAATTTCTTCTGCTGTAGCTCCTGTTCCTACACTTGAACTAATATTTTTTATTTTTTCACTATTAAAACTATATTTTTTTATTATACTCTCTCTATCTATTGAACTTAAATCGTCTTCAAATATTTGAGCATTAATTAATTCATCAGTTAATTTTTGCATATCTATATTAATATTTTTATTTGCATCTTTAAATATCATTTGTATTCCTATAAAAATTATTAAAATTATTGCTATTATCGCTATTATTATTATACTCTTTTTCATATCATTTCTCCCTTTATAAATTTAATTGTTTTTTAAACATTCTAGCCATTTTAATGAGTATTCTTTATTAAGATGTACTCCATCTGGACTTGCATTTTCTGGTAAGTTACCATTATTATCAGCTAAAACTGGAACTAAATCAATATATTTAATATTTTTTCTACTTGCCATTTGTTTGATTAATGAATTATATTCTGCTATTCTTGTGTTGTTATATACTTTGTCACTATCTGATTTTGTTTTAGTTACAGGGATTATTGATTGTACTATAATTTCACAATTTGGTTTTATTGCTTTTATTTTATCTATTAATTCTTCATAGTCTTTGATAAATACACTACTATATACCCAACCTAATTCATTTATTCCTAACATAATATATACTGTATCTATATTTTTGTTTTTTAAATCTTCTAATATTGTTATTTTTTGACCTTTACTATTTGTTATAAACTTTTTTGTAACAGCTGTATCTACCATAAGTCCTATATTTGTATAGTCTGTAACATCTTTTAATCCTGTATACATTAAAAATGCTTGTGTTCTTGAATCTCCAATAAATGCTACATTACTTCCAAATTTTTTGTTATTATTGCTTGGTTTATCACTTGGTTTTTGAACTGGTTCTTGTGGTGGTTGTTCTTGCACTGCTTCTTCTACAGGCTCTTGTGGTGGTGTTGGTTCTGGTTCTTGTTCTGGCTCTTCGATTGGTACATGAATTGGTTCTTCTATTTCTTCTTGATTTTTTACATTATCTGATATTCCATTTGTATTATTTATGTTTTCTTCTTTATTTATAGCAAGAACTTCTGTTAAACCAAATATTATTAATAATGTGATTACTATAACTACTATTATTGTAAAAGTTAACTTTTTAAAATTTATTTTTCTTCCATCAAATTTTGCCATCTTTTTACTCCTTTTTTTGCTTTACACTTATTAGATTTTTTATGCTTTTAAAAAGTTTAAAAATTTTTCAAAAAATATTTTCTATTATAATAGCACAAAAAGAGTTGACTTTAAATATCAACTCTTGATGTATTTATTTACATTAATGGCTTCATTGTTGGGAATAGTAATACATCTCTTATAGATGCTGAGTCTGTTAATAACATTACTAATCTATCAATTCCTATTCCTTCCCCTCCTGTTGGTGGCATTCCATATTCAAGCGCATTGATGAAATCTTCATCCATCATTCCAGCTTCTTCATCACCATTTTCTCTTGCTCTTATTTCTTCTTTAAATCTTTCATATTGATCAATTGGGTCATTTAATTCTGAGAATGCATTTCCATATTCTCTTCCACCAATAAATACTTCAAATCTCTCTGTTAATCTAGGATCCTTTTTAGATTTTTTGGCAAGTGGTGAAATTTCTATTGGATAATCATATATAAATGTTGGTTGTATTAATGTTTCTTCAACATATTCATCAAAGAATAAGCTTATAATATTTCCTCTAGTTTCTTTTCCTACTGGAATTTCTATTTTTCTTTCTTTTGCTAAAGCTACTGCTTCTTCGTCAGTTTCAATTGTATTGAAATCAATTCCTGTAACTTCTTTTATACTATCTATCATACTAATTCTTTTCCATTTTCCACCTAATTCAATTTCTGTTCCTTGATATGTAATTTTAGTTGTTCCACATACTTTTATTGCACATCTTTGGAAAATTTCCTCTGTTATGTCCATCATATCATGATAGTTTTGATATGCAGCATAAAATTCTATTGATGTAAATTCTGGATTGTGTCTAATATCCATTCCTTCATTTCTAAATATTCTACCTATTTCATATACTTTATCATATCCACCTACTATTAATCTTTTTAAGTTTAATTCAGTTGCTATTCTTAAATACATGTCAATATCTAGTGTGTTATGATGTGTTATAAATGGTCTTGCTGTTGCTCCTCCTGATATTGTGTTTAGTATCGGTGTTTCTACTTCTAAATATCCTTTTTCATTTAATATATTTCTTATTTCATTTATTATTTGACTTCTTTTTATAAATGTTTCTTTTACTTCTGGATTCATGATTAGGTCGACATATCTTTGTCTATATCTTAAGTCTACATCTTTTAATCCATGGAATTTTTCTGGTAATGGTCTTAATGATTTTGAAAGTAATGTTACTTCTTTTGCATGTACAGAGATTTCTTCTGTTCTTGTTTTAAATACAAATCCTGTTATTCCAATTATGTCTCCAATATCCCATGTTTTAAATGCTTTATATGCTTCTTCTCCTAAGTCATTTATACTTACATAACTTTGGATTTTTTCATCACTATCTAATATTGTACAAAATGATGCTTTTCCCATTATTCTTTTAGCTATTATTCTTCCTGCTACTGTTACATCTTTTTGTTCAAATTTTTCATAGTTTGCTTTTATTTCTCCTGCTGAATTTGTTCTATTAAATTTTGTTATTTCATATGGATCTTTTCCTTGTTCTTGTAATTCTTTTAATTTTTCTTTTCTTATTTGTATTAAATGATTTTCATCTAATTCTACTTCTTGATTTTGATTATTATTATTTTCTTGCATTTTTCATCTCTCCTTTTCTTTATGGAGCTTCTAACGGGAATTGAACCCGTGACCTCCACCTTACCAAGGTGGCACTCTACCTACTGAGCTATAGAAGCATTAACTGACAGTATTATATTATATTTCTACTGGAAAATCAAGACAAAAGCAGAAGTTTTCTCCTGCTTTAAAATATATTTTGTAAATTAAATGAATTTTTGTCTTCTATATGTTCAAGTATGAATTTGCCCTCTTCTAATTCAGCAGAAGCAGAGGAAAAATCTTCTGTTTCAAAATAGCTTTTCATATTTACTATAGCAGTATCTACTTTTTCTAGTTCATCATGTTCAATATAATATGCTAATTTATCATGCATATCTTTCCAGTTTTTATTTAATTCATCTATTTTTTCTTTTGTTTTTTCTTTATTTTCTAATGTCATCTCTTCTTTTATTGATGATAATTCTTTAGTTATTGTTTCAACACTCTGTTTTGTATAATTTTGTGTAAATAAATCTAAACAAACTATTGAAATAATAATTATTATACAAATTACTGTTTCTTTAAACATTTTTACCACCATCCTTTTCTAGTGGTTGGCAAAAAAACTTACCTTCTCCATCTATTGTAATTATTAATGCTTCTTCTGGCTTGATTCCAAATTTTTCAGTCTGTTTTTTTAACCATGCATAGTTCTTACCAATTTTTTGTAAATTTTCATACATTACTTTTCCATCAACAACTAAATCATATGGAATTCCTTCATATTTAGGCTCAATATTAAAATCTTCAGGTGTCGTAGCTCTTTTATTTGGTTTTGGAATTACTGTTACTTGTCCACTTGTCTCTAATATTGCATATTCTACATCTCCTATATTAAATATACTATTGTCTCTTAGTCTTTCTTCTAATTCGTTTATTGTAAATCTTTCTTTTTTTAATACTTTTTGATCAACTTTTCCTCTATATATTAATATTGATGGTTTTCCACATATTATTTCTCTTGCTCTTGAACTTTTCATATTTATCATTGATATTACTAAATGCATCACCAATAATCCTAATATTGGCATTATTCCATTTGTTAGCGGTACTCCCGTTTCTGCCATTGGTACTGCTGCTAAGTCTGCTATCATTATAGATATTGCAAGTTCAAATGGTTGTAATTGTCCAATTTCTCTTTTTCCCATTAATCTCATTACTATTAATACTAATATGTACAAAACTATCGCTCTAAAAAATGTAATTAACATTTAAGTTCTCCTTTTTTCAAATATTTTTACATTTATTTTCTACATTTTTTAGTTATTTATACGATTTTTGTATAATTAATTTTTTGTTGTAAATAATATTGATATAACCTTGAAAAAAAATGACGTTTAATACGTTTAATAAAAACTGATAAGGAGGTTTTTGATATGTCAAATACTCAAAGTAATAGTGCTAATGGCACTTCTACAGTTTGGCAAGTTGTTGGTAGATTAGTTGCAGCCGCTATCGTTTTAGCAATTACAGCATTTTTTACACCTGGTTTTTCTATTAATAATATTTGGGCTTTAGCTATCGCCGCAATTGTTTTAACTATAATGGATTACTTAATTATTAAATTTACAGGTTTACACGCAAGTCCATTTGGAAAAGGTTTTGTTGGATTCGCTCTAGCTGCTATTATTTTATATGCTACTCAATTCTTTGTAGCTGGTTATTCAATTTCTTGGATGGCTGCAATAATTGGTGCTTTAATATATGGTGTAGTAGATTATTTTATACCTGGAAATCAACAAATGTAAAAAAGGGGACGGTCCTGTTTGGTTCGGGACGGTCCTCTTTTATCCATATCTATATTTTTTATTACAACCGAAAAGTTGATATATTACTATTCCATAGCCAAAACATATTCTGGGTCTTCGTCGGGGGTCTTGGCTTTATTTCATAGTAATATATCAACTTTTCGGTTTTGTTAAAATAAAAAAGTGCACAAAAGAGGACCGTCCCGAACCAAACAGGACCGTCCCCAAATTATCAAATTAAATTTTATCTACTATTTCATTTTTATTTTTATAAACACTATTTTCAGGAACTACTCCTCTAACAGAAGATAGTGGATATATATTAGTATTTTTACCAACAACAGTTCCTGGATTCAAAACACTACCACATCCAACTTCAACTCCATCACCTATCATTGCTCCAAATTTTTTCAATCCTGTTTCTATTGATTCTGTCTCATTTTTTACAATAACTAATTTTTTATCTGATTTCACATTTGATGTTATTGAACCTGCTCCCATATGTGATTTATATCCTAATATTGAATCACCTACATAATTATAATGTGGTACTTGTACTTTATTAAATAATATAACATTTTTTAATTCTGTTGAATTTCCTACAACAGCGCCATTTCCTACAATTACCTTTCCTCTAATAAATGCACAATGTCTTATTTCTGCATTTTCTCCTATAATTGCAGGGCCTTTAATATATGCTGTTGGTGTTATTTCCGCTGTTTTTGCAATCCATATATTTTCTTCTTTTTGCTCATAAATTTCTTTATTTAAAGTAGGTCCTATTTTTAAAATAAATTCATTTATTTCTGGTAATGCCTCCCATGGATATATATAATTTTCTAATAATTCTTTTGCAATTGTTTCTTCTAGATTATAAAGATTTTTTATTTTACATTCTTCCATATAAAATTTCCTTTCTATTGTTGTCTATTCCAAAACTTTTCATATAATTCTTTTGCTGTTTTTGGACTATCAACACCTTCTTTATTTTTTACTGGTGCAAAATCATCTTCTCTTTTTCCTCTTAATATTGCAATATCATCAAAAAATTCAAATGCATCAAATATAAATGATTCAAATTTATAAGAATTTGGTTCTTCTGGTATTACTTCTTTTCCATTTTCATCTATATATGAATTTTTCTTGAATGCACAATGATACATCAATGGTTCTTGACTAACTTTTTCTATTGCATCTATTGTATATAGATTACACATTATATGTGATTCTCCATATTTTAATTGTCCTTTTCTATCAACTTGTTCTGCCATTTTTTCTGGTAATTCTGCATATTCTATTACTTTTGGATGTCCATTCATTTTACAGAATACCCCTACTTTTTCATGAGGATTTGCTTTTACAACTGACTTTGATGCTATTTGCACTTTTTTCTCTTTTGCCATTCCAAGTAATGTTACATCAGCCATTTTTAATAATGCATTATCTACTCCTCCAATAAATACCCATTGTATTCCTCTTTCTTTCATATCAGCAAGTGCTCCTGATGCTCTTAATGATGAATATGTTCCACCATTTCCATCTGATGCTTCTTTTATTTTAAAATCTTTTCCTATAAGTAGTTTGCCTTCTGTATCTATTAATGGTAATTCACTTTGCATAAATATTGTTACATAATCTTTATCATATCCAAAATAATTGTTCTTTTCTAAGAATTTCACTGTTTCTTCATTGTTTTCTCTACTTGTCATTATATACCATGGTATTGTTGTTTCGTATTTTTGATTTGCTGATTTTAGGTTTTCTGTTAATATTTCAAATAAATATTTTCCTTTTCCATATACATCTAGTTTAAATGTTCCTTTTGGTCCAGGATGACCTAATCTTGTTCCTTGACCTCCAGCCATTGTTACTACTGCATATTTTCCATTTCTTATTATTTTTTCTCCTAATTCGTCAAATCTCTTTCTTTGTTTTTCTGTTAAAGTCTCTTTGTCCAAATATTTTATTGGTTCTATTTTACTTTCTTTAAATTCTATTTCTTTTTTCGTATTTTCATATAATTCTGCAATCTGATGTAAGTCAATACTTTCTATTTGTTTGATTAATTCCTCTCTTTTATTGTCGTCTAGTTTTTTTAGCAATTTTATAATATGTTCTTGATTGTATAATTTTAAAATGTCTATTGTATCTTGCATTTTATCCATTTTATCCTTCTCCTTTTGCTCAGTTTCACTATATTATATGTTCTTTCGAATTACAATTCTATCATATTTATTTTTATTTTTCAAGTTTTTTTAAAATCGTGGTTATATTCTTAATATTTAAACAATATATATTAATAAAAGTTTGTCTTAACTAGAAAATTCAAGGAGGTAGTATAGATGGAAAATGTAGGCTTATATCAAGATATAGCCAAACGAACTGATGGTGATATTTATATTGGAGTTGTCGGCCCTGTAAGAACTGGTAAATCTACTTTTATAAAGAAGTTCATGGATTTACTTGTTATTCCTAATATAGATAATGAGTACAAAAAAGAAAGGGCTAAAGATGAACTTCCACAAAGTGCTGGAGGACGTACAATTATGACAACAGAACCTAAGTTTGTTCCTAATGAGGCTGTTGAAATTACAATAGATAAAAATTTAAAATTAAAGACACGTTTAGTTGATTGTGTTGGATATTTAGTCGATAATGCAATTGGGTATTTGGAAGATGATATGCCTAGGATGGTTAAAACTCCATGGTCAGAAGAAGAAATTCCTTTTGAAACAGCTGCAGAAATCGGAACTAAAAAGGTAATTGAAGAACATTCTACTATTGGAATTTTAATTACAACTGATGGTACTGTTACTGATATCCCACGTGATGACTATATTAAAGCAGAAGAAAGAGTTGTTAGCGAACTTAGAGCATTAAATAAACCATTTATTATATTACTAAATTCAGCTAATCCATCTTCTCCTGAAACAAGAGATTTAGCAACACAATTGTCAGAAAAATATAATACAAATGTTATGCCTATTAATTGTGAAGAACTTTCAGCAGAAGATATTAATACAATGTTTTCTAATTTGCTTTATGAGTTCCCTGTTGAAGAAATTAAAATTAGTTTTCCTAAATGGATTGATGGATTAGATTTTACTCATCCATTAAAAGCTAAATTATTTGACCAAATTAAAAATGCTTTTACTAATATTTCTGCTTTAAAAGATGTTTCAAATTGTGTATCTTCAATTGATAGTACTGATATTATCTCTAAAACTTTTGTAAATAATATCATGCTTGGTAATGGAAAAGTTTGTATTTCTGTTAATTTGAAAGATGAACTATTTTATGAAGTTTTAACACAAATGACTGGAATGAATATTACAAATGAAGGAGAATTGTTCTCTATTATGAGTGATTTAGCAAGTACTAAGAAAAAATATGATAAAATTGCGTATGCACTTGAAGAAGTTAAAACTAAAGGCTATGGTATTGTTACTCCTTCTATTGACGAACTTGTTTTAGAAGAACCTGAAATGGTTAAACAGGGCTCTCGCTTTGGCGTTAAACTTCGTGCAACTGCCCCTTCTATCCACTTGATTCGTGCTAATATCGAAACTGAGGTTTCTCCTATCGTTGGCTCTGAAAAACAATCAGAAGAACTTGTTAATTATCTTCTTTCTGGTTTTGAAAATGACCCTACAAGTATTTGGAGTTCTAATATCTTTGGAAAGAGTTTGAATGAATTGGTTAATGAAGGTTTACAAACTAAACTTGCTAAAATGCCTGAAGAAGCTCAAATGAAACTTCAAGAAACTCTTGAACGTATTGTTAATGAAGGTAGTGGCGGATTGATTTGTATTATTTTATAATTAGTAAAGAGGAGCTATTAAAACTCCTCTTTATTTTTCTTTTATTTCATATTCTCATTTCCTAAACTTAATATTTCTGTTGTAAAATCTAATTAATTGTAGTATAATAGAAAAAAATTTAAACATGGAGGATATATGAAAATACTTAGTATAGATACAGCAAGTAATATATGTACAGTTGCATTATTAGAAAATAAAACTTGTATAAAAGAATTAATTGTAAATGACGCAAGAAATCATTCAGAAAAAATTATGCCCTTAATTGAACAACTTTTTAACGAAACTCAAACATCTTTAAAAGACATCGATTTAATTGTATGTGATAAAGGTCCTGGTTCATTTACTGGTATACGCATTGGGACAGGTACAGTTCTAGCCTTCAGAGACAGTCTAAACATAGAATGTATTGGTATTAGCTCACTTGAAGCTTTATCATATAATACTAATTCAGAAGGGCTAATCTGTTCTCTAATTGATGCTAAAAACAATAATGTTTATTATGGATTGTTTGAATTAAAAAATGGAGTTTATTCTAAGATTGGCGACTTTAGTTTTAAAAATATTAATGATATTGTTCCTTTATTAAATAAATATTCTGAGCCAATTACATTCGTTGGAGATGGTGCTGTTGCATATAAAGAATTCATAACAAACAATTTTAATAATTGTACATTTTGTAAAAAAAATGACTTAAGTAGTTATTCACTTGGATGCGCAGGATATTATAATTACAATAAAGGTGTAAAAAATGATATTATGCCACTATACCTAAGAAAATCACAAGCGGAGAGAGCCTTAGAAGAGAAAGGTGGATAAAATTATGGAAATTACCGAAATGACTTTAACTGATTTAGAGCAAATGAAAAATACCTTATATTCCGATTTTGATAATTTTTGGAGTTATAATGTTTTAAAACAAGAACTTGAAAACGAAAACACTACATATATTATAGCAAAAGAAAATAATGAAGTTGTTGGTTTTGCAGGAATTTCTATTTGTCTTGATGAAGCCACTCTTAATAATATAGTTGTTAAAAAAACTTGTCGTGGTCGCGGAATTGGTGGAGAATTATTAGAATCATTATTAGAAATATGTGTGAAATTAAATATGAAATCTCTTACTTTAGAGGTTAATGTTTCTAATACTCCTGCAATTAATTTATATGAAAAGTTTGGTTTTAAAAATTTAGGAATAAGAAAAAAATATTATAATAATTCACAGGATGCAATTATTATGACTAAATATGATATTTAGCAAAAAGGGACGGTTCTGTTTGGAAGGGGACGGTCCTCTTCCAAACAGAACCGTCCCCTTTTTAAACAAATTTTTCTACTTTTATTATAGTTCTTCCACTTTTAGTTTGTCCTACTAATTCTTTTATATAAAATCTTCCTTTTCCTCTAATTGTAACAATATCTCCTGGTTTTATCTGTTTAGTTTTTTTAGTTTCATTTTGAAAATTTATAAAAACTCTTTCCATATTTATAATCTCTAATGCTTTATTTCTTGAACATCTTGCCAATTCTGAAATAACATTATCTAACCTTAATGATGAAACAATTATATCAATTTCTTCCTTTTTTATTTCTACCTTTCTTAAGTTTTCTATTTTTTCTACTGTAATTTTTGATTTAGAAAATCTAGTTAAACTATTCAAATTTTCTAATAAAAATTTTGTAATATCTTTATCAACTATAATATCTGCTCCATCTTTATCTACAATGATGTCACCAACTTTTTCTCTTTTCACTCCTAATTTTATTACTGCTCCTAAATAGTCTCTATGTGAATATTTACCTTTCAAATCCTCTGGTAATTCTATTCTAACTATATCTACTATACTACTCAAATTCTTTGATACAACTTCTGTGTTGAATTTCTCTGGATATATCACATACATTTTTCTTTCTGCTTCTTCAAATCCGCCATAAGCCATATAGTTTGTAATTTTTATCTTATTTATAAATTTTTGTACCAATTCAATTTGTGACATATCTAAAAAATCAGTATGTTCTATTTTATTTTTGTTTTCTACTGCTTCTACTTTATCTAAAATCTGTGCTAACAAAATTTTATCATCTTTGTCTCTATATTCATTTAAAATGTCTCTATTCATATATTTCCTCCAAGATAATTTTTTAGTTCTATCAATGCTTTTGCAGAAACTATATAATCTTTTACAAAGTTAAATACATAATGTGATAATTTTGATGCTGGTCTGTCTAAATATATATCTTTTACAATGCAAATTCCTAATCCTTTATCAAATAATCTATTAAGTCTTTTTCCAATCTGTATAAGGTTTTCTTCTTTCATTTTATTATATATATTTTCTGCACTTGTATGTCTCTCATTTAATTCTTTTATAAATTCTTCAAATGTATATTCTCTATATTTATACATTTTATACATCTGTGCTGCATATTCTAATCCATATATTGTTTGTAAATTGAAGTTTTCTAACATTTTCGCAAATTCTTCTGGTTTGAAATAATACATATGTCCTTGTAATTTATTAAAACTTCTCATTGTGTCTAAATATCCTAATTTCATATTATTTATTATTCTTTCATGATTGAATTCAAATATTCCACCTAATTCCTCTGTTGGTGTTATTACTTTTACATATACATCTCTATCAAGAGTTTTTCTACTAAATCCTGCTCCTGCAATGTCTGCTATTATTAGATTTTTATATCCTTTTTCTATTAACATATTTGATGGTGCATTATCATATAATCCTCCATCATAATATTCTTCTTCTCCTATTTTTTGTGGTTTGAATATTGGGAAACATGAGCTTGCTAATAGATAGTCTACCATTTGCTCTTTTGGTATTTCATTTTTGAATTTCTGCAAAGGTGTTTTGTTTTTTACTGAATATGCTACTAATCCAAAATCTATTTCTGAATTGTAGATTTTATCTACATCTATATAATGTTCTATCATTTTTCTTAATGGTGTATTATCTATCCCTTTTTGTTTTGTATAATTTGTTGCTAAGTTTAATATGTTTGACAAATCAAATATATCTTTTTTAGTGTCTACTCCCTCTACATTCATTATGTCTTTCATTTTTATATTTTCATACATCTTTACTGTTGTGAAGAAATCGTCTTGTAAAAACATTGCTCCATTTAATGCGCCTATTGATGTTCCTACTATTGCTGTTATTTTTATTCCTAGTTCCTGCAATGCTTTCCATACTCCTACTTGATATGCTCCTCTTGTTCCTCCACCCACTAAAACTAAACCATATTCTTTATTTTCCATTTTTCTTCCTTCTTATTTCTTTATTTTATGTACTTATTATAGCATATTTTAATTTGTCTAGTCAATTTATTAATATTTCATTGACTTTTAGGATTTAATAAAATATAATCATGTTGAAAAATATCAATGGAGGTGGAAAAATGTCGAAAAATAGTTTAGGCATTTTAGTTCTTGATAACTTTAAAGACTTTGGTCAAAAAGTGCAAGAACATTTATCAAAAATCAGAAATACAGACGAAAATTTTTTAATCAATTTTACTGCTAGTAGATTTTCAAATGGAGAAGGAAAATTAATTATTGAAGATACTGTTCGTGAAAAAAATTTATTTATTCTTTCTGATGTAGGAAATTATGATATAGAATATTTATATCATGGTAGAAAACATTTTATATCACCTGATGAGCATTTTATGGATATCAAAAGAGCTATTTCAGCGACATGTGGACATACTTCAAAACTTTCAGTTATTATGCCATTATTATATCATTCAAGACAACACAGACGAAAAGCAAGAGAATCTTTAGACTGTGCAATTGCACTTCAAGAATTAGAGCGATTAGGCGTTAGTAATATTATTACTTTTGATGCTCACGATCCTGATGTTTGTAATGCAATTCCAAATTTGTCTTTTGACAACTTTTATCCTACAAATTGTGTTTTGGAACAAATGATTGAAGATGTTCCTAATATCTTTGAAAATATCTTAGTTATTAGTCCTGATATGGGTGCTATGGAAAGAGCTAGATATCATGCTGAATTAATTGGATGTGATGTAGGTGTTTTTTATAAAAGACGTGATTTAAGTAAAGTTGTTAATGGTAAAAATCCTGTTGTTGCTCATGTATATATGGGTACTGACGTGAAAGATAAAAATGTTTTGATTGTTGATGATATGATTGCTTCTGGAGGTTCTGTTATAGATGTAGCAACAGAATTGCGCCAAAAAGGTGCAAAGAAAATTTATGTTACTTGTACTTTTGCTTTATTTACAGAAGGCATAGATAAGTTTAAAAAAGCTCATGATGATAATTTATTTGATGAATTGTATACTACTAATTTATCTTATATTCCAAAAGAATATTCTGATTTTGATTGGTTCAATGTTGTTGACCTATCAGAAATGGTTGCTCAAATCATTGATAGATTAGATAAAAAAGAGTCAGTTAGTAGTTTCTTTAATGGAAAAAGAGCTATTATTAATAAAATAAAAAAATTGAATTAACTTTTTTAAAATCGTATTCATAAAATATATTGGTGATTTTTATGAATACGATTTCTTATAATAGAAATTCTGCAATTGCTTATGCAAAAAAATGGGCACTTTCTCGAAATCCTAGATATTATAATTTTGACCCAGTTGGCGGTGATTGTACTAGCTTTGTCTCTCAATGTTTATTTGCTGGTAGTAATAAAATGAATTATAATTTTGAAAATGGTTGGTATTATAATAATGGCTATGATAAGTCTCCTTCTTGGAGTGGCGTTGAGTTTTTATACAAATTTCTAACTACTAATAAAGGTTATGGTCCTCGTGGTATTACTACTACTCAAGAAAATGTTGTACCTGGAGATATTGCTCAACTTTCTTTTTCTGGTACAAAGTTTGAACATAGCTTATTTATTATTGATACTTCTAATGGTATTTCTATTGCTACTCATACTTATGATGTTCTTGGTAAAAAACTTGATGCTTATACTTTTGCTAGGGTTAGGTTCGTGCATATTCAGGATGTTGGCGTTTAAAAAGTTACTACATAAATTTGTAGTAACTTTTTAGCTTTTCTATTGATTTTTTATGTTCAATTTACTTATTAGCGCATCTGTATACATTTTTATTTTTTCCTCTGTTTCTCCATTTTTTATCATTTCTTCTTGTAATTCTTTTCTTACTATTTCTGTCATTTCTTTCCATGCTTGTTCTTTTGCTTCTTCTTCTACTGTACCCCTTAATTCTTTTATGGCTTGTTCTCTTGCTTCTTTTCTTATTGCGTCATTTTCTCTTTTTAATCTTTCTATTAATGTACTCATTTGATCATTTCCTACCTTTCCACTTATCATTTCTAATAATTCTACTTCTTCACCTTGTAGTATATCTTTTTGTATAAATATAATATAATTTTTTAATTTCATTAACTGTTTTATATCTTTCGTATTTTCTATTATCTTCTTAATGTTAGTTACCATTTCATCTTTATTAGTACTTTTTTCTATAAGCATTATGCTTGCTATATATGTTTGTTTAATCAATAACTCTTCTCTAGATATTTGGCTTATATCTATTAATTTATATTTCATATCTATTTTGTATTCTTCATATTCTTCTTTAGATAATTCTTGCTTATCAGCAAAGTTCTTTGCCACTGACCATTTTCTTTCTCCTGTATATATTACTATTGGAACTATTGTTGGATATATTTTCTGATTACTGTTTTCTATTATTTTTCTCATTAATTCCATACAATATCTCAACATCCTATATGGCATGTTCAAATCAACTGTTGATTGATGTTCAACAATATAATATATTTCTTCTCCTTCTTTTTTATAAACTATATCTGATAGTCTTACCTCATATTGTTCTGTTATATGTTCGGCTCCATATATTTTTAGTTTTTTGTCATCAACTTTTATATTCAAAAAATTACTAAGAAAATTTGACATTTCTTCAGGGTCTTCTAAAGCCTTTTTAAATGATTTATCATGTTTTTGTATAATCTTATTTTCTAATAATTTTTCTTCTATCCCAAAATAGTTTTTTTGTGTCAATAATACATAGTCAGCATATGTGAATTCATATTCTCCGATCATTTATCACCTCCCTTACTAAAAATTTCAATTTTTCTTAAAATTCAAGATATAATTTTTTTCGATCTAATTGCTTGAATTAATTTTCTACAAAATGTAGAATAAATTGATTTAATAAAATTTTGTCATTCCAAAGTTGTAAATAGTTATTGATTATAACAAAATTATATTACCACATTTTTACAAATATTTCAATAGTTTTTATATGTTTTTTATAAATAAAAAAATCGCCCAGAAAAAAACTGAGCGAAATTTTTATTTTACATATTCATTTAAAGGTTTAACTTTGTAAGTTAATTCTCCCATTCTTTCAGTTGGAACATATCCAGGTTCTGCATTTATAACATCAGGAATTCTGTTAACAACTGAACCGCAAGTTAATTCAACTGTTGCTGGTCTTGCTACAACTATTGTTGTATCTGGTTCACCATGAATTGTCCATTCATTTTTATCATAATCATCTTTAGAATAAACTTTTCCTATACATTCACTTTCGATTGTAATACCTTCTTTAGTTTCTGTTGTAACTACTGCACTCATTCCTGTAGCATCTCCTGCTTTAACTGTCATATTTAGAGTTGATGAGAATAAATCTTCTTTATAGGTTTGTGGTACACATTTTTGTCTTTGAGAAACTGCTGTTAATCCTAGTTTTTCGCATAACCAACCATTTACATTCCACATATATGAAGGTAAATATTCTCCACTATCTATTATTTTTTGTCTTTCTTCATCACTTATTTTATCAACTGAAGCAACTTCTTTATCAAAATCTTCTAATGTTAGACCTGCACCATGTGCTTTTGCTAATGCTATACCATATTCTTCTACATTGTAACTTGAACTTCCTGTTATTTTTGTGATTTTTTGTGTAGAACCTGCTATTGATGATATTAATTGTCCCCAATATATATCTTGATATCCGCTTCCTGTTATTGTACAATTATTCTTTTTAGCCAATTCATCTATTTTACTTGTTAATACTGGATTAGAATTTGCTGGGAAGAATGCTTCTTCACATGTTGTAATTGCATTTATTCCTAATTCTGCACATAATAACAATGCATCTGCTGTTTCACTTAATAAACTCATTGTTGTTACTATACATATATCTGGTTTTGTTTGTTGTAACATTTCTCTTGCATTTTCTACACTTGTAACAACTATCCCTTTATTTTCTGTTCCCAATATTTCTCCAATGTCTTTTCCCACTACTGCTGGATTTACATCGACTGCTCCTACAATTTCTCCGCCTTTTTCATACACATATCTCATTGTGTATACGCTCATTTTGCCTACTCCATATTGTACAACTTTTACTTTTCTTTCCATAGAAAGACCTCCTTTTTACAAATTTTAGCAAGCAAATATTTTCTTTTGCTTGCTTACATTTTATCATATTATTTACATTTTTCAAGCTTTTTATTCTAAAAGAAACAGTCCTGTTTAGTTCATTTTTTTACTTATAATTATTATAAAAAGTTTATATATTACTATGAAATAAAGCAAAGACCCCCGACGAAGACCCAGAATATGGTTTTGCTATTGAATAGTAATATATAAACTTTTCATTAAAAATAAATATAGAAATGTACTAAAGGGGACCGTCCCTTTCAGAATAGAACCGTCCCCTTTAGTGTAAATCCTACATTAGTTTCTTTTCTCCATTTTTTTACTCTCTCATTCAAATACTTCAATATTTTAGATGAAAACTCATTAGCCTCTGAATCTGTATTTGATACATCCTTCAACATTTTTACAGTTTCATCTAATCCTATATATCCTAAAGTCAAAGTAGAATTATCGTCATATAAATATTTATCTATTTTTTCACCTTTCTTTAAACGTGCTATTGCTCCATATTGCCAATGAATTGGTGATATATCTGACTTTGTTCCTAATAGTGCATAATGCCTACACATCAAAGCTTCTTTGCAAATTTCAAGTCTCTCATCTAGTAATTTCCAAAACTCTTCTTCATTTTCTTTTGTAAGTTCTGCTATTTGTAATAAATTTATACTTACTATACCTTGATTAAATCTTCCTTCATCTTTTATTTTACTAGATTGTATATATTGTAATCCAGAACATTTAGAAGCTAATTTTTTTAAATATTCATATTTTTCATCTTCAATATTGTTATTATCATCTAAAACATATACTAGTTTTGGAATTGTCGAAGTTTCATAAATCCCTTCCTCATTTTTTATTCCTTGCATAGTCTGTTTCAATAATTCTTCAATTATCTTTGCATTTTCTTCAACATATTCATGTTTTGTCTCTAAATGAAGTAATAATGTTACTTTTGGTGGTTGTCCATTTATTGTTGTTAGTGTATTTATTTGATATATCAACATCTGCACTCCTGCTGATAATTCTTCTTTTACCCTATCATTTATTATTTCTTCTAATATTTCTTTTGGTATTTTTCCTCCATATTTTTCTGTTAAATTTTCTTTATACTTATTATAACTTCTTCTTAAATATTTTCCTAAATGAATTAAGTCTATTACTTCTTCTCCATATTGATTGCTTCCTACTGCTTGAATTATTCTAGTCAATACACTACATACTACTTGAAAACTTTTTGGACTTTCTATCATTTTTCCATTTATTACTGTTCCATTGTCTAGCATATCTTCGATATTTACTATACTACTATTGAATATTGGTTGTATAAAATAATCTGCATTGTGAAAATATAATATACCTTCTTCTTGTGCTTTAGATATTTTTTCTGGCAATAAAATTCTTCTTGTTAAATCTCTTGAGACTTCACCTGCTATATAATCTCTTTGGTTTGCTGCAGAAAGAACATTTCTTTTTGTCCTTTCTTCTGCAACTTCTTTATCTTGATTTCTTAATAATCCTAATATTGACTCATCTGTTGTATTCGATTTTCTTACTAATGTTCTTGTATATCTATATACTATATATTTTTTTGCAAGTTCATATCTGTCATATTCCATTAGCTTTTGTTCTATTATATCTTGAATATCTTCTACTAGAATTCTCTTTTTTCCTAGTTCTTCTATATATTCTATTATTTCATTAATCTCTTTTTTGGTTGCTTTTTCTTTTTCTTTGACTTCTCTATTTGCTTTTTGAATTGCAGTTTCAATTTTTGCTCTATCAAATTCAATTGTTCTACCATCTCTTTTTATAACTTTCATTATTTTATTTCCTCCCAAATTATCTAGTTTAATTATATAGTTATTTTTATTTTTTTCTGTTGCATATGCAACAATTTTGTGATATATTTTTAGTTAGATTTTTATACTTCAGGAGGTTATTATGGATGCTAATTTTGATAAAGAACTTTTTATAGAAAAATTTAAAAATAGTTGTAATAGAATTCAAATTAAAAATTTTAAGAAGAATGAAATTGTTACTACTTATATTGAGAAACGTAATCAAATTTGTATTGTCTTGTCTGGCGAAGTTGATTTAATTAGATATGATTCTAATGGAAATAAGACTATTATTGGACATTTTGTGGTTTCTGATGTTTTTGGTGAAGTTTTCTACCCAGCTAATACAAATAATGAACTTTTTGTTATAGCTAGAAAAAACTCTGAAGTCCTATTTTTTACTTATGATACTCTTTTTAATAAATGTAGGCGTAATTGTGATTTTCATAAAGAACTTACTAGTAATCTGACTGAATTATTTTTAGACCAAATTATTAATTTGAATTTACGTATAGAACTTCTTACAAAGCGTACTATTAGAGAAAAAATACTTGCTTATTTTGATATACTTTCTAAACGTTCTATTCGCCGTTCTTTTACTTTGCCTTTTTCTTATACTGATTTAGCTGATTTTTTGAGCATTGATAGAAGTGCTATGATGAGAGAACTAAAACTTCTTATTGATGAAGGTTTTATTAAAAAACATGGTAGTAAAATTACTTTGACTTTCTAAAAAATGGACTTTCTATTAAATTAGTCCATTTTTTATTTTTATTTTTGAAATCTCTTGTCAAAATTGGTAAAAGATGTTAAAATATTTACATATTAGATTTTCATTTAATTTTTTTATTACTTTTTATTTTCAAAAATTTTATATCAAATTTTAAATCAAATTAGAAAAAATATATCAGCAAGGAGGTGGTTCCCTTTATTTAATATGTCTTTTATTTATTAATAGAAAATTTTTAAAGGAGGAATTTTTATCGAAGAATATGAATTTACATATTGGGATTATTTAAAATGTATTGGTAAATATGATGAATTTGTATATCAAGAATCTGAGGAAACTCTTTTATCAGTACATGAAGATATTGAAGAATATCAAGTAGATAATGATATTGTAAAAAATGATAAAAAACATGATAAAATTTTTAAAACATTACTACAAGATAAAAACGAAATGGCAAAGTTTTTAAATCATTTTATAGGATTAAATATTAATCCTAATGACTTAGAATTACAAAATCCCAATTTTATAACTAGAAATTACAAATATAATCAAGCTGATATTTTATACAAATTAAAGGATAGAAATGTTTATTATTTAATTGAGCAACAAACTTGTGTCGACTACTCAATGGCTTACCGAATATTAAATTATTGTATAGAAACTATTAGATTAGCCATTAAAGACGAAAATATAAATAATAAATTTTACAAATTTCCTAAAATTATACCTATTGTTATATATATCGGAAACATAAAATGGACTGCTAGTACCTCATTTGCCAATTGTGAGGTAGAATATCCTGATTTTAATTTTAATTCACTTGAGACAAAATTTAAATTGATTGATATAAATAATTTTGAAATTGAAGCTTTACTAAGGTTAAAAACTATGATTGCAAATACAATGATTTTAGAAAAAAGTAAAAATAATGATGAAGTTGTTGAAAATTTAAAGAAAATCACAAAAAATTTAACTAGCCAAAAAAGTAAAATGAAAGAATTGAAACGAATTGTTAGTTACTTATATGAAAACATGAAAAATATTAAAGAAATTTTAAATTTAATTGAAGAAAGTGAGGATGATGCAAATATGAGCACTGTTGCTGAAAGATTAAGAGAAGAATATAAAAATGAAAGATTAATTGGAATTTCCCAAGGAATTTCTCAAGGAATTTCTCAGGGTATTGCTCAAGGTCTTTCGCAAATTATAAAAAACATGTTAAATTACAACGTTCCTGAAGAAGATATAATTAGATACACTCATGTGGACAAAAAACAGTTTGACAAAATAAAAAAAGAATATGAAAATGAATCTAAATAATTATAAAAAATACCAATATTAGCTCTTGCCTTTTATTGGTATTTTTTATTCAAAACAATCTCCAAAAAAGAAATAAATTCATATAATTGAATATATTTAAATATAAGGAGGCTCACATGAAAAAATATAAATTAGCAATTGTAGGATCTACCGGTTTAGTAGGTAGAACTGCTCTAAAGGTATTGGAAGAAAAAAATATCCCAAACATTGAATATACATTATTCTGTTCCTCAAAATCTGCAGGTCAAAAAATAAACTTTTTAGGCAAAGAATATATAGCAAAAGAATTAAAAGAAGATTCATTTGATGAAGGCTTTGATTTTTCAATATTTTCTGCAGGTGGAGAAACATCAAAACACTTTGCACCAATAGCAGTTTCAAAAGGTTGTATAGTAATAGATAATAGTAGTACATTTAGAATGGAAAATGATGTGCCATTAGTAGTTCCAGAAGTCAATTTTCAAGATGCATTAAACCATAAAGGAATTATTGCAAACCCAAATTGTTCTACAATTCAAGCAGTTGTAGCATTAAAACCCTTAGACGACAAATTTAAAATCAAAAGAATAGTTTATTCAACATATCAAGCAGTATCAGGAGCAGGAAAACTCGGTTTAGAAGATTTAAAAAATGTTTCTAAAGATAAGCCACTTTTAAAATTCTCTCATCCTATTTATGATAATTGCCTACCACATATTGATTCTTTTCTAATAAATAGATATACTAAAGAAGAAATGAAACTAATTAATGAAACAAGAAAAATTTTAGGTCATCCATATCTGCCAATTACAGCAACTGCAGTTCGTGTACCAGTTACAAATTGTCATGGAGAATCAATTAATATTGAATTTGAAAAACCTTTTGAAATTGAAGAAATTATTTCAACTTTGAAAAACTCGCCAGGAATTATTGTCAAAGATGATATAAAAAATAATGTTTATCCAACATCAGAAATTGCAAATGGACATGACGAAGTTTGTGTTGGTAGAATACGTAAAGATTACAGTATTAAAAATGGACTTAATTTGTGGGTTGTAGCTGACAATCTTAGAAAAGGAGCTGCAACTAATGCAATTCAAATTATGGAAAAATTAATGGAGGTGTAATATGAAAAAATGTCTATTTACAGGTGTCGCAACTGCACTTGCTACTCCTTTTAATGATGAAGGAATTAATATTCCAGAATTTGAAAAGTTCATAAATTTTCAAATAGAATCTGGTGTTGATGCTTTAGTTGTTTGTGGTACTACTGGAGAATCTAGTACAATGACTAAAAATGAAAAAATTGAAGCTATTAAATGTGCTGTAAGCATAACTAAAAAAAGAATTCCTGTAATTGCTGGAACTGGTTCAAATAATACATCTTCTGCTATTGAAATGTCAAAAATCGCAGAAATTCTTGGAGCTGATGGACTTTTAGTTGTTACACCATATTATAACAAAACTACTCAAAAAGGATTAATCGAGCATTTTAAAGCAATTGCAACTTCCGTTTCAATTCCTATCATTTTATATAATGTTCCTAGTAGGACTGGTATGAATATTCTTCCAGAAACATGTTTTGAACTTTCTAAAATTGATAATATTGTTGGAATTAAAGAAGCTAGTGGTAACATTTCACAAGTTGCTAAAATTGCACATCTTTGTGGTGATGATTTTGCTATATATTCTGGTAATGATGACCAAATTTTACCAATACTTTCTTTTGGCGGAAAAGGTGTAATTTCTGTTCTTTCTAATGTTGCTCCAGAACTCACATGCAGTATCACTAATTCATTTTTTAAAAATGCTATCGCAGAAGCTTGTCATTATCAGTTAGAAGCTCTGCCTTTAATTGAAGCATTATTTGCTGAAACTAATCCTATTCCTGTTAAAGAGGCAATTAATTTGTTAGGTTTCGATTTTGGTAAGCCTAGACTTCCTTTAGTTGAGTGTTCTTCTGAGCTTAAAGACATCTTAAAACAACAAATGCACTAAAGGGGACTGTCCCCTTTTGCGCATTATTTATCATTCTTCTTATATAATTTTTGAAAATTTTGTTTTGAATTATCTAATATACCTCTAATTTCAGCTTTTGAGCTATCAATTTTAGCTCTCCATTCATTTTTAGACTCTTCGAACTTCTTTTTTAACTCTTCCCAACTATAAAATTTAACATTATCTTTTATTCTAGGGAAGGCATTAACAAGTCTTCTATATAAGCGAGATTTCTTCAAAATAATTTTCTTTACTTTCTCGGAAATCTCATCAGTATTATCTTTTAGTTCCTTTTTAACCACTTTCAAATTCAAAATGATTTTAAAAGAAACTGCAATATCTGCAATAAATAATACTACAAGAATTCCTAACAAAATATTCATAACTATATCTGGAACCATATTAATTAAATTTAACAAAAATGGATTTACTATATAAACAATTATACATCCTGCTATTCCAAATGGAATTAAATTTTCTAAACACACACGGCCATTTATGTTAAACTTTCTATCACTATAGTCCCACCATCTAGCTTTAAAAATTTTCTCCATCAAATAACTTGTCAAATATTCTAGTATTCCACATATAATTAATGACATAAAAAATGTTATTATTACATCATCTGTATATTTTCTTAGGAGTATTGTTATTAGCAATACTCCACATCCATATATTGGACAATATGGTCCAATAAGAAATCCTCTATCTACAAATTTCTTTTCTTTACTTGATACTCTTATTACTTCCATTAGCCATCCAGCAAATGAATATATGAAAAATAATGCAATATATTGTTCAATATCTCTTATCATAATTTCTCCTTACCATTAAGCTGTTATACTTGTGAAGTTTCTTTTTCTTTATTTTCTTTTTCTAAAGCTTTTTTCTCTTTTTGTTTCATTTTTAGATTGTCCTTTGCAACAGTCATAAGAAGTTTAATTCTATTTGTTTGATTTGATTCACTTGCACCTGGGTCATAATCAACAGGTACAATGTTTGCTTCAGGGAATTTATCTCTAATAGTTTTTATTACGCCTTTTCCTACAACATGGTTTGGTAAACATGCAAATGGTTGAACACATACTATATTTGGAATATCATTTTCCATATATTCAAGCATTTCTGCAGTTAAGAACCATCCTTCTCCTGTTTGATTTCCTGTTGATAATACTGATTTTACGTTATCAGCTAAATGCCATATGTCTGATGGTGGTAAATATCCTTTTTTTGATTTTGCTAAAGCTTTTCGAGAGTCTTTTTCAAAAGCTTCTATTAATTTTATTGCCATATCAAATATAAATGCTTTTTTGTTGTCATTTTTTAACATTTGATTTGATATTACTTTATTACTTGCTATGAATTTTATAAATCCCATAAAGTCTGGTAAAATTACTTCTGCTCCCTCTTTTTCTAGTAAGTTTGCTACAAAGTTATTTCCAAATGGATGATATTTTATTAAAATTTCTCCTACTATTCCTACTTTTGGTTTTTCTTTACTTGTATCTAGTTTGATTTTTTCGAAATCTTTTACTATTTGATAAATACTTTGAGAAAATTCTTTTGATTTGCTTTTTACTGCAAGTTTTTTTGCTTTTTCCATCCATTCATCAAATAATTTCTGTGTTTCACCTTTGTTTACTTCATATGGTCTATTTTTATATAGCATTTTTTGTAATAAATCACCATATATCATTGCTTTTAAAAGTTTTTCTACTAATGGTAATGTTAGTTTAAATCCTGGATTTTTTTCCATTCCTACAACATTAAATGATATTACTGGTACTTGCTCAAATCCTGCATCTTTTAATGCTTTACGTATAAATCCTATGTAATTTGTTGCTCTACATCCTCCACCTGTTTGAGACATTATTAATGCTGTTTTATTTACATCATATTCTCCTGACTCAAGTGCCTCAAGCATTTGACCTGTTGTTATTATTGATGGATAACATGCATCATTATTTACATATTTTAATCCTGTTTCTATTGTATGTTGTGTACATTCTCTTAATAATTTTGCTTTATATCCTTCACTTTGTAATATAGGTTCAATAAATTCAAAATGTATTGGTGCCATCTGTGGTATTAAAATTGTATAATCTTTTTTCATTTCTTCTGTAAATGCTATTCTGTTTAAATGATAATCTCCACTTGGCTTTTCTGTTATTTTTGCATTTAAACGTTTATTTATACTTGCAAGTAATGAACGTAAACGTATTCTTACTGCTCCTAAGTTGTTTACTTCATCTATTTTAATTAGTGTATACATTTTTCCGAAACTTGTTAAAATTTCTTCTACTTGGTCTGTTGTTACTGCATCAACACCACAACCAAATGAATTTATTTGAACTAGCTCTAAATTATCATGTCTTCCTACAAAGTCTGCAGCTGCATATAGTCTTGAATGGAATACCCATTGGTCAACTACACGAAGTGGTCTTTCTGGAAGTGTTTTATCTGAAACACTATCTTCTGTTAGTACACACATTCCTAAGCTTGTTATTAATGTATCTATTCCATGATTTATTTCTGGGTCTACATGATATGGTCTACCTGCTAGTACTATTCCTTTTAAATTATTTTTCTCAATATATTCAAGTGTTTCTTTTCCTTTATTATGAATATCTTGTCTACATTTTTGATATTCTTCTTCAGCTTTTGCTATAGCTTGTTTTAATTCTTTTTTAGTAAAGTGATATTCCTTAAATTCATCTAATTCTAACATTCTTTCCATTAATTGTTTTTGTTCAAATGGTAAAAATGGATTTATGAATTTTACATCTTCTGCTTTTAACTCTTCTATATTATTTTTTAATACCTCAGAATATGATATTACTATTGGACAATTATATCTGTTATTACTATCCTTAAATTCCTTTCTTGAGTATGGCATACATGGATAAAATATTGTTTTTATTCCTTTTTGTAATAAACTCATTACATGTCCATGTGAAAGTTTTGCTGGATAACATACTGATTCTGATGGCATTGATTCCATACCTTTTTCATATATTTTTCTTGTACTTTTTTCTGAAATTATTACTCTAAATCCTAAGTTTGTAAATAATGTGAACCAGAATGGATAATCTTCATACATATTTAATACTCTTGGTATTCCTATTGTTCCTCTTGGTGCATCTTTTTCTTCTAATGGTGTATATCCAAATATTCTTTCATATTTATATTTTACAAGGTTTGGAAGTTCTTTTTCATTACTTATTATTCCTTCTCCTTTTTCACACCTATTTCCTGATATATGTCTTTTTCCATTACTGAATTTGTTTATTGTTAATTGACAATGATTTTCACATCCATTACATCTTGTATGACTTACTTTTATATCTAATTTATTAATTTGTTCTATTGTAGATATTGTAGATTTATATTCCATATCCATATTTGCTTCATATTGTTCACATGCTAAAAGAGCAATTCCATATGCACCCATTAATCCTGCAATATCTGGTCTTATTACATTTCTTCCAACTATTAATTCAAATGCTCTTAATACTGCTTCATTATAAAATGTTCCACCTTGTACAACTATGTGGCTTCCTAATTTTTTTACATCTCTTATTTTCATTACTTTTTGTATTGCATTTTTTATTACTGAATATGATAGTCCTGCTGAAATATCACCTACTGAATATCCTTCTTTTTGTGCTTGTTTTATTTTTGAATTCATAAATACAGTACATCTTGAGCCTAAGTCTACTGGATTTATTGCACTTAATGCTTCATTTACAAATTCTTCAATACTTAAATTTAAGCTTTTTGCAAATGTTTCTATAAATGAACCACAACCTGATGAACATGCTTCATTTAACATGATATTGTCTATTGTGTTATTTTTTAGTTTTATGTATTTCATGTCTTGTCCACCAATATCAACTATACTTGTTACTTTTGGTTCAAATTTTTTGGCTGCAGTATAATGTGCTATTGTTTCTATTTCGTTTAAGTCTACATTTAATGCTGTTTGTATTAATTTTTCTCCATATCCTGTTACTCCACTATATCTTATGATTGCTTCTTTTGGTAATACAGCATATAGTTCTTTTAACATTTCAATTATACTGTCTAATGGTTTTCCTTCATTACTTTTATATGATGAATAAAGTAGTGTTCCATCTCTATCAGTTACTACAAGTTTTGAAGTTGTTGAACCAGCGTCTATTCCTATGAAACAATCTCCTTTATGTTCAGCTAATGGTTTTTTTGGAACTTGTGCTTTTGCATGTCTTTCTTTAAATTCTTGATATTCTACATTTGTTGTAAATAATGGTTTTAATGGTTGTGTAGTCATATCTTTTGAAACTTTTAATACTTGTATTTTACTTTTTAATTTTTCTACACTTATAGGCTCCATATCTTTTGCATCTAGACATGCTCCTTTTGCAACTAACAAGTGTGCTTCTTCTGGTACTATTGTTTGTTCAGGTGTTAAATGCAATGTTTCTACAAATCTTTTTCTTAATTCTGGTAAATATGTTAATGGTCCTCCTAAAAATGCTACATTTCCTCTAATTGGTCTACCACAAGCTAATCCTGATATAGTTTGATTTACAACTGCTTGTAAAATAGATACAGCTATATCTTCTTTTGCTGCACCTTCATTTAATAATGGTTGTACATCTGTTTTTGCAAATACTCCACAACGTGATGCTATTGGATATATTGTTTGATATCCTTTTGCTAATTCATTTAATCCTGCTGTATCTGTATTTAATAATGATGCCATTTGGTCTAGAAATGCTCCTGTTCCTCCTGCACATGTTCCATTCATACGTTGTTCAATTGACCTTCCAAAATAAATTATTTTAGCATCTTCTCCACCTAATTCTATTACTACATCTGTTTTTGGTATATATTTTTCTACTGCTCTTTTACATGCTACTACTTCTTGGATAAATGGTACGTCTAAGAATTGAGCTGTACTCATTGCTCCTGAACCTGTTAGTGCTATTGTAAAATCATTGTTTTTGTATTTTTCTACTAATTCTTCTAATACTTTACAAACTGTATTTTTTGTATCTGAATAATGTCTTTCATAAGATGTATATATTTCTTCTAGCTTTTCATTCATTACTGCTATTTTTACTGTGGTTGAACCCACATCCATTCCTATATGTATTACCTTATTCATATAACCTCTCCTATTATAAATTCATTCATAATGGCTAATATATCATATATGCAATTTTTTTTCAAGTTATGCCATTCGATTTTTTTCGACATTTTTTATTATACAATACTTTTGTGAATTTAGTGTGAATTTTTTTACCAGAGTGGCACTCCTTTTTTATCTAAAAAATACCAAAGGAAATAAGTTCCCTCTGGTAAATCTTCTTATTCAGTTCTTAGAGCTTCAACCGGGTCACGTTTTGCTGCAAATCTTGCTGGAATTAAACCTGCAACCATAGTCAAAATAACACTAATAGCAACTAAAATTATTGCTCCAACTACTGGCAATTTTGCAATATTTGAAATTCCAAACATTGAATTAATTACTAGGTTAATTGGTATATCTATTAATAATGTCACACCTATTCCAAGTAAACCTGCAACAAGACCTACAATTAAAGTTTCTGCATTAAATACTCTTGAAACATCTTTTTTAGATGCTCCTATACTACGAAGAATTCCTATTTCTTTAGTTCTTTCAAGAACTGAAATATATGTTATAATTCCTATCATTATAGAAGATACTACTAAAGAAATTCCAACAAATGCTATTAATACATAACTAATTACATCTATAATTGTTGATATCGAATCCATCATAATTCCTACAACATCAGTATAACTTATAATATTTTCATCTTTTCCTTCTTCTGTTTGTCTATTATTATAATCTGTTATAATATTTGAAATATTATCTTTTGCATCAAAATCTTTAGGATAGATATTTATTGCACTTGGTTTATTTAAGTCAACTACACCTAGTTTTGTTAAATTTGAATCATATGTTGCTTGCGCATTTTCTGTATATGTTTGTAAAAGTTCTGCTAATTCTTCTTCTGAAAGAGAAGCCATATATGCTCTTTGTTCATCTGTTAATTGTGAATAATCAAATGTGCCATTAGTATCTTCTGGAAATGCTGTACCTGTAAATACATTTATTTCTGGGTTTGCTTTTTGTTCTTTTACAATTTCTGCTTCATTAATTTTGTTTATAACATATTCTTTTAGTTGTTTATTATATCCAACAAGTCCTGCTCCTGAAGATGATACTGTTTCTCCATTTGGTTTTATTATTCCAACAATTTTTATTTCTTCTGCATTTTTTACAAGTTCTTTCATATATTCTTTGTTATCTGACATGTCTTGCCATGTATTACCTACTTTTTTATAATAGTCTGTGTTTAATAAAACTTTAAATTTATGATTTAAAATTTCATCATAAGTAAAACTTTCTTCTCCTTCACTTGTTTTTACTTCTTCTCCATTTTGTATCTTTTCCATTGCATTACTTAATTCATTTACATCTTTTAATCCTAAAGAATATAATGTGTAATCACTTATCTCATTATTTTCATCTACAATTAATACAACTTCATTATAATTTTGGGGCCATTGACCTGCTAATACATCATATTGTGATTCAAGTAGTTGTTGATTATCTAACATTTCTGTCCATACATCAGTTTCTGTCATCATCATTCCACCTGACATCATTGAACTTGATTCTTGTTGAGCTTGAACCATATCTCCAAACCCTAATTTATCGAATACAATACTTGGATTTACTTGTTGTATGTTTCCTTCATTATCTTGTGTATATATGTTTAAATCTAAATTATAACTATATTGTATTGAATTGATATTTTCTTGCATTCCTGCATCATTTTCTATGAATTTTTTAAATTCTTCTAAGTTATTAGTCTGTATTTTTGTTGATACAGTTTCTAATATATTATTTACTATTTCTCTAGAGTAAATTTTTCCTTCTTCATGATTAATTTCTTCGCCATTTCCCATCATCGATTCCATTAAACTTGACATATCTATTGTTGATTCTTGAATTGTGATTGGATATGATGATAATGTATCTTCTTCTACTCTATTTATATAGCTTTGCATTCCATGTGATAATGATAGTATTAATGCAATTCCTATTATTCCTATACTTCCTGCAAATGATGTTAAAAATGTTCTTCCTTTTTTAGTCATTAAATTATTTAGACTTAAATGTATTGCTGTTTTGAATTTCATTGAAGCTTTTCCTGCTTTTTCTTTTTTAGTACGTGCTCTATCTAAGTCCTTTTTAGTTGCTTTATATGGATCTGAATCATCAGTTACTTTTCCATCTAATAATTTTATTATTCTTGTTGAATATTTTTCTGCAAGTTCTGGATTATGTGTTACCATTATTATTAATTTATCTTTCGAAATTTCTTTTAAGATTTCCATTACTTGCACACTTGTAGATGAATCTAATGCTCCTGTTGGCTCATCTGCTAAAAGTATATCAGGGTCATTTACTAATGCTCTTGCAATCGCAACTCTTTGCATCTGTCCACCTGACATTTGGTTAGGCTTTTTATTTATTTGGTCTCCTAATCCTACTTTTTCTAGTGCTTCTATTGCTCTTTTTCTTCTTTCTTCTTTACTTACTCCTGATATTGTTAGTGCTAATTCTACATTTGACAATACTGTTTGATGTGGTATTAGATTATAACTTTGAAATACAAAACCTATTGAATGATTTCTATATGTATCCCAATCTTTATCTTTAAATTCCTTAGTTGATTTTCCATTTATTATTAAATCTCCTGTTGTATATCTATCTAATCCTCCAATTATATTTAATAATGTAGTTTTTCCACAACCACTTTGACCTAGTATTGAGACAAATTCACTCTCTCTAAACTCTAAGTCTATTCCTTTTAATGCCTTTACTTCATTTTCTCCTGATAAGTAATTTTTCGTTATATTTTTTAATTGTAACATTTTTTCCTCCCTAATTAAGAATCTTTTGTATTTTATTATATTTTTGTGAACTTTATGTGAAATTTTTATTAATTTTACGTTTATTTTAAAAGATAATACACTTATTTTAAATATTTAATTTTTCATGTTTTTTTCTAATTCTTATTGTATAATGATATAAAGGGGGTAACAGATGAAAATTAATATAAATACCAATATAAATAGTAATTTAAAAGATGATGAAATTGAAATTATTATAAATGCTTCTAATAATTCTGAATATCTTAATAAAATAATTCAAAATATTCAATCCATTTCTGATAATATAGATACAATTGTTGGCTCTAAAGATAATAGTTTATCTATTTTGAATGTTCAAGATATTATATGTTTTTATAGTCGAGAGCAAAATAATTATTGTAAAACTAAAAATGGCGAGTTTCGCATAAAGAAAAAATTGTATGAACTTGAAGAAAGTTTGCCTCAAAAATCTTTTATTAGAATTTCTAATTCTTGTATTGCTAATGTGAATCATATAGAAAGTTTTGACTTAAGTAAAATAGGAAATATTATTATTAAATTTGTTGATGGCTCTAGTGAATATGTTTCTAAAAGAAAAATTTCAAGCATTATGAAGTTCTTAAGAGAAAGGGGGAATTAACATGAAAAATACTTTAAAAAATATTGTTGTTTCTATTTCTATAATCTTTCTTGTTTTGACTTTAAGTTATACTCTCATGTACAAGTCTTATAGAATAGAACTTATTAAAATTTTTGAAGAAAACTCTGATTTATATATTTCAAATGATACTATATCTTCTGAAGAATATCATACAACCTTAAATAATAATATATTCTATATTTTAAATACTTACATAAATTTATTTATAATTTCTACATGTATTGGTACTTTGATTGGTCTATTTCGTTCAGTTAAAGAACTTTCCATTGTAAAATATATACTTTTCTTTATATTTGGATATTTATTATATAGTACTATTTGGACAGAATTTGTAGTTATTGTGAATAAATGTGTTGGAAATACATATTTTGATAGATTCGACCTTTTTATGAGTGTAGCTCTTATAATATCAGTTTCTTTTATATTAATATATAGTACAATTGTTGCTGGTATTATATTTCATAATAAACATCAAGTAAAAGAGCTAAATGAAAATTTAAAACAACCTAAACCTGTAAAAGATAGTTTTTGGAAAAAGTTTCATTTAAAAAAGATTTTAATTTTTACATTAATTATAACTATACTTGTTTTTGTATTTGTAATTGCCAGAAGAACTATTATTTTAATTAATTACTCAAAGAAAATGAATGAGTTGTATAATTGTGAAAATTATTATTATAAAGAAACTCAAACATCTTCAAATTATACTAGTAGTTCAGAAAGATGGCGTAAAGATGGTATTATTTTATATAAAACTGATACTCTTATTGATTACTTTGATTTAAATAATAAAGAAGGTTTTGCATACTATTTAAAAGATAATACTGTTTCTAAATTTAGTGGTGAAGATTTTAAATTTTCTATTGGTCACAATCCTTTTATTAATTTTACTAATCAATTCTTTTATGATACAACTGTAACTTTTTGGAGAACATTTTTCTTATCATTTGATGTTAGTATTGATGAAGATATATATAGTGGAACCAAATGTTATGTTATTAAACGTGATTTTACCCAACTTTATTTAGATAAAAATACTTATCTACCATTACAAAAAGTTTATCAGGATAATTTTGGTAATAAAGATATTGAAAATTATTATTATGAATTTGGTAATGTTACCGATTCTGATGTTTCTAAACCTATTTTTGATTAGCAAAAGGAGGCTGCAATGTAGCCTCCTTTGTAGTATATTTTTACATACCCTTCAAATCAAACTCTTCTTTTAGAATTGAACCTTCTCTTAGAATATGAGGTTTTCCATCAATTACTTGTACAATAGTTGAAGCAACACCTATTTTACTCTTTCCTCCATCTATAAAGTAATCAACATTTTCTTTAAAATCTTTCATTATTATTTCTAAATCTGTCCCACTTGGTTTTCCAGAAATATTTGCACTTGGTGTTGCTATTGGAACTCCTGCATATTCTATTAATTTTAATGCTGTTTTATTCTCAGGCATACGAATTCCAACAGTATCTCCATTTGCTGTAAGTATATTAGGTATAATGTCTTTTTTCTTTAATATAATTGTAAATGGACCTGGCATAAATTTTTTTATTAATTTATATTCTAATTCTGAAATGTTTTGAGTAATCTGTTCTATCATTTCTATACTATTTACTAATAAACTAATTGGTTTATTTAATGGTCTTTGTTTTACTTCATACAATCTTTTTATTGAATTTTCATTTAATCCATTTGTTCCAATTCCATATACTGTTTCTGTTGGAAACACCACAATTCCACCATTTCTTATTATTTGAGCAGGCTCTTTTAATTTTGAATAATCTGTTTCATTTCTAAAATCTAAATATTTATTCATTGCTACTTTCCTCTATTTTTTTATTTAATTCGTCCCATTGGATCATCTGTGTTTCAATTTCTTTATTTAAATTTTGTATTTTATCTTGCAATTCTTTTAATTTTATATAATCTGTACTATTTTCTTCCTTTAACATTTCTTGCTCAAGCATTTTTATTTCATTTTCTTTTTGTTCAATTTCATTTTCAATTTTATTTACTTTATTTTTCATTTTATTAATTTCTTTATTAATAAAATATGAATTATTAACTTTTTTATCTTTTACTTTATTTTCTGTGTTTATTTCTTCAAAAGTACTTTCTTCTCTTTTTTGAAGATATTCTTCATAAGTTCCATTAAAATATGTAACCTGATTAGGTTCAAATATTAATAATGAATCTGCTATTTTGTTTACAAAATATCTATCATGTGATACAAAAATTATTGTTCCTTCATATTCTTTAAGTATATTTTCTAAACTTTCTTTTCCTACAATATCCATATGATTTGTCGGTTCGTCTAATAAAAGTAAATTAGGTGTTTTTTTCAATATTTTGCATAATTGAAGTCTACCTTTTTCTCCTCCAGAAAGTACATTTATTTTTTTGAATACATCTTCTCCTGTAAAAAGAAATGTTCCTAAAATTGTTCTTACTTGTGTTGTTGTAAGCTCAGGAAATTCACTAGCAAATTCATCAAACACAGTATTCTCTGGGTTTGAAAATTCCATCTGTTGGTCAAAATATCCTCTTTTTACATGATATCCATATTCAAGCTCTCCTCCTAATTTTGGAATATCTCCATTCAATGTTTTTAATAATGTAGATTTTCCTATTCCATTTTCCCCAATTATGCCTAATTTTTGACCTTTATATAATTCAAATGATATTTTTTGAATTGGTTGATTATAACCTATTTCTAAATTCTTTACTGATAATACAGTTTTTCCGCTTTCTGTTTCAATTTTAAAGTTTGCATGAAATGTTTTTAAATCATATTTATTTGGTTCTTCTATAATTGTCATCTGCTCTATTTTCTTTAATTTTGATAATGCCATTTTAGCTTTTGTTGGCTTATATCTAAATCTATCTGCAATTGATTTTAATCTTTTTATTTCTGCTTGTTGATATTCATAATCTTTTAATTGTTTTTCATAGTTTGCCTTTTTTTGTTTTTCAAATTCTGCATAATTTCCTGAATATTCTGTTAATCTTGCATATTCGATTTCATATACTTTATTTACTATTCTGTCCAAAAACATTCTATCATGCGATACTATTACTACTGCTTTTGGATAATTTCTTAAATAAGTCTCTAACCATTCTATTGCTGAAATATCTAAATGGTTTGTTGGTTCATCTAATAAAAGAAGTTCCGGCTTACTTAAAAGTAGTTTTAAAAATGCTATTTTAGTTCTTTGGCCTCCAGAGAATTCATTTATTTTTTTATGCTTGTCTTTTTCAGAAAAACCGAATTTTTTGATGGCTATTTCATATTCTTTTTTATATGTATATCCATCAAGCATTTCAAATCTTTCCATAGAGTTGGTATATTCTTTTATAATTTCTTCACTTGAATCTGTTTGTAATTTTTCTGCTAATCTTGAAATTTTTTCTTCGAGTTTTATTATTGGTTCATATACTTTTAATATTTCTTCTAACATTGTGTTGTCTGAATTTTCAAAGTTTATTTGTTTTAAAAATCCAATTTCAATGTTTCCTTGTTTGATTATATTGAATTTTTCTTCACCAATTCCTTCTTCTAACATTGAATTGTCTACTAATGAATTTAATAATGTAGTTTTTCCGCTTCCATTTCTCCCTACAATTGCAATTTTATCTTTTTCTTTTATTTCAAAATTTATTTCTTCTATTATTGTTTCTGCTCCAAATGTAATTGAGCCATTTGTTATTTTATAATTCATTAAAATCCCCTCATTTGCTATTAGATTTTAACACAAATAAAGGGATTTTTCAATATAAATGTATTTATTGTTTTCTATCCATGTTCATACATGTTCCATCATTCATGTAGAATTTCTTTTCTGCTAATTTGTCTTGTACTCCTCTTAATGCTTCTCCAAATCTTTGAAAATGTACTATTTCTCTTTCTCTTAAGAATCTTAATGGATCTATTACATCTGGGTTGTCTCTACACAAATCTATTAATTTTTCATAAGTTGCTCTTGCTTTTTGCTCTGCTGCTAAGTCTTCTTGTAAGTTTGCTATTGCATCACCTTTACATGCTATATATGCTGCTGTAAATGGCATTCCTGCTGCTGATTGTGGATATACATCAACACCATGGTCTGTATAATATGGTCCTAATCCTGCTGCTTCTATTTCTTCTATTGATGCTCCTTTTGTCAATTGATGAACTATTGCCCCAATCATTTCTAAGTGAGCTAATTCTTTAGTACCATGTTCTTATCAATCAATTTCAATAGCACCAGTATATAATCCATAATAAGTACCTTTTTTAGCAATTAATTCATTATGATTTCCTCTTTCAATAATTCTACCGTGGTCTAAAACCATAATTAAATCTGAATTTCTAATAGTAGACAATCTATGTGCTATAACAAAAACAGTTCTTCCTTTCATTAATTTATCCATTCCTTCTTGAACTATTTTTTCTGTTCTTGTATCAATACTTGATGTAGCCTCATCTAATATTAAAACTGGTGGATTATTTAGTGCTGCTCTTGCAATAGATAATAGCTGTCTTTGTCCTTGAGATAAGCCTTCCCCATTTCCTGTAATCATAGTATCATAACCTTGTGGTAAGTTTTTAATGAATTTATCTGCATTAGAAAGTTTTGCTGCTTCATAAACTTCTTCATCTGTTGCATCTAATTTTCCATATCTGATGTTATCTTTTATAGTTCCTGTAAATAAACTAGTATCTTGTAAAACCATTCCTAAAGATCTTCTTAAGTCATCTTTTTTGATTTTTCTGATATTGATTCTATCATAACGTATTTTTCCTTCTTGAATATCATAGAAACGATTTATTAAATTTGTAATTGTAGTCTTACCTGCCCCTGTTGCTCCAACAAATGAAACCTTTTGCCCCTCTTTTGCTGATAAAGTGATATCATGTAATATTCTTTTATTTTCTTCATAGCCAAATTGAACATTTTCAAATTCAACTTGACCACGCAATCTTGTATATGTAATTCTTCCATCTTGATGTGGATGTTTCCAAGCCCATATTCCTGTTCTTTCTTTTGACTCTACGATTTTTCCATTTTCCATTTTAGCATTTACTAATGTAACATATCCTTCATCAATTTCTACTTCTTCGTCTATTAAGTCAAATATTCTTTCTGCTCCCGCTAATGCCATAACTATGAAATTCATTTGTTGTGACACTTGACCTAATGGGTTTGTAAATGCTTTTACAAATTGTAAAAATGCTGCTATACTTCCTATTGTTAATATTCCATTAACTGATAGCATTCCTCCTATTACTGCTACTAATACATATCCTAAATTACCAATATTCATTATACATGGCATTAAGATATTAGCATACATATTTGCTTTTGCATTACTATCACATAAGTTTTCATTTAATTCATCAAATTTATTTTTAGATTGTTCTTCATAATTAAATACTTTAACAACTTTTTGACCTTCCATCATTTCTTCTATATATCCATCCATTTTCCCCAGGTCTTCTTGTTGTTTTACGAAATATCTTGAACTGTTTCCACCTAAATATTTAGATACAAATATCATTATAATCATCATTGCAACAACTACTAATGTTAAATATATATTTGTAGTAAACATAGATATTAAAATTGTTACCATAGATACAATTGCTGAAAATACTTGTGGTATACTTTGGCTAAGCATTTCTCTTAAGCTATCTACATCATTTGTATAAATACTCATTATTTCCCCATGTGGTCTACTATCAAAATATATAATAGGTAATTTTTGCATATGATTGAATAATTGTTTACGTATTTTATTTAATATTCCTTGAGATATGTTTATCATTAATCTATTATAAATGTATGTAGCTATTACTCCAACTAAATATATTAATGCCATTGTCATTATAACATTAAATAATGCTGTATAATCAGGATTTTGACTTCCTAGAAGTGGAGTAATAAAATCATCTATTAAATATTTAATAAATTCAATACCAGCTACTCCTACTAATGAACTTATAATAATACTTATTAAAACAATAGCTAATTGTAATTTATAAGTTGTAAATACATATCCCAAAAGTCTTTTTATTGTAGCCCATTTTGTTCTTTTCTTTTTATTCTCCATCTTCTTCGTCATCTCCTTTCTTTTGAGATTCATATACTTCTTTATAAATTTCGTTTGTCTTTAATAATTCTTCTGATGTTCCTATTCCATCAATTTCTCCATCATTTAATACAATAATTCTATCTGCATCTTCTATTGATGTTACTCTTTGTGCAATTATTATTTTTGTTGTGTTTGGTATTTCTTCTCTAAATGCTTTTCTAATTAAACTATCTGTTTTTGTGTCTACTGCACTTGTAGAGTCATCTAATATTAGGATTTTTGGTTTTTTTAGTATTGCTCTTGCAATACATATTCTTTGTTTTTGACCTCCTGATACATTTGTTCCACCTTGATCTAAAACTGTTTCATATTTTGAAGGAAATTCTTGTATAAATCCATCTGCTTGTGCTAATTTACATGCATTTTCTAGTTCTTCTAGGTCTGCATTTTTCTTTCCCCAACGTAGATTTTCTGCAATTGTTCCAGAAAATAATACATTTTTCTGTAATACCATTGCTACTGAATCTCTTAATGCATGTATATCATAATCTTTTACATTAACTCCTCCTACTTGAATTTCACCTTTTGTTGCATCATAAAGTCTTGGTATTAATTGTACTAATGTTGATTTTGAACTTCCTGTTCCTCCTATTATTCCTATTGTTTCTCCTTCTTTTATTTCTAAATCGATATTTTTTAATGCAAATTTATTTTTATCTTCTTCATCACTATAACAGAAACTAACATTTTTAAATGTTATTGAACCATTTTTTACTTCTTTAACAGGGTTTTCTGGATTTTTCAAACTTGGTTCTTCTTCTATTACTTCCATTATTCTTTCTGCTGATGATTGTGAAATGATAATCATTACAAATACCATTGAAAGCATCATTAAACTTGATAATATTTGCCATGCATATGTAATTATACTTGATAGTTGCCCTGTTTGCATGCTTCCTCCAACTATTAGTTTTGAACCGAACCATGATATTAATAAAATACATGTATAAATTGTTAATTGCATTACAGGACTATTAAATGCTACTATTTTTTGAGCTTTTATGAAGTTTTTATATACTTCATCATTTACTTCTTTGAATTTTGCTTCTTCTGTGTCTTCACGCACATATGCTTTTACAACTCTTATTGCGTTTAGATTTTCTTGTACTACTCTATTTAATTTGTCATATTTTTTGAATACTTTTTCGAAAATAGGATGTGCTTTTGTTGCTATTAAAAATAAAATAACTCCTAAGAATGGAATTGCAACTAAAAAGATTAAAGATAATTTACCACTAATTGATAATACCATTAAAAGTGCAAATATCATCATTATAGGTCCTCTTACTAATATACGTATTATCATTTGAAATGCCATTTGTACATTTGTTACATCTGTTGTCATTCTTGTTACTAAACTTGATGTTGAGAATTTATCTATATTTTCAAATGCATAATCTTGTACTTTATGAAACATTTCTTTTCTTAGATTTTTAGCATATCCTGCTGAAGCTATTGCTGCAAATCTTCCTGATAACATTCCAAAAATTAATGACATTATTGCTGATATTATTAATAATATTCCCATCTTCAAAATGTAGTCAATATCACTGTTTTGAATTCCGACATCTATTATTCTTGCCATAAGAAGTGGTATAATAACTTCCATTATAACTTCTAATACAACAAATATAGGTGTAAGTATTGCTTGTTTTTTGTACTCTTTAACATAACTTGCTAGTTTTTTTATCATTTTTTCTCCTTCCTTTCTTTTTAACATTAGTCTCAAAGCATTATTTTAAGATAAATTTTTTTATTTGTCAAGAAAAATAATTATCCCCCAGTATAACTGGGGGATAATTATGCAAATTCACCTTTTATCAAATAAAAATTTTTGGAAAAAATTTTTAATGATTTTTGTAAATATTTAAAATTAAAAAGGAGACAATAATTTTTGATGGAGGTGAAAAAAATGAATAAAACAATAAAATTCATTTTATTTTTTATAATAACAGCTATTTTTGCAATTATACTACCTAATTATAGTAATGCTGCAACAACAGCTCATGATGAAGAATCTTTAAATAGTGTAATTTCAAGTGCGGATCCAGGAGCAACAATAACATTACAAAATGATATTACAGTAACAAAACCAATTGTAATTGCTAAAGAATTAACAATTGATGGTAATGGTCATAATGTAGTTGGTTCTAATGATTGGACATCAACATCAGGAAATCAAACAATGTTTACAGCTCAATTTTCTGCAGCTAAACTTACATTAAGAAATATTCAATTAAAAAATGGTCCAAAATATGGTGTACAATCTTATGATGGTGCAACTGTAATTTTAGATAATGTTTCAATTTCAGGATTTAAATTCGGTGGTGTTCTTGCAAATGGTGGTAATGTTGAAGTTAAAAGATTACATTTAGGAAAAAATGGTACTAACGAAAATAATGGTATAGAAATTGACAAAGGTTCTGCCGCTACTAATAACCCAAGCTTAGTCATGAATGGTGTTTTAACAACTGATTCAAATCAAAATGTAATTCGTCCAGCTGAAAATGGTCATTTAACAGATTTTACTATTACAAATACACCTGCTACTACAAACAAAGTTGTTTTATCAGGAAATAAAGTTGTTTTAACTGACTCAAAAAATAATGTTATTTCAGAAACAACTATACCAAGTAATGCTAAACCAAATGTAGATGTAAAACAACTTATTGTTACTATTTTTGCTAAGGATGTGACTTATAAAATCACAGTAAATTCAGGTGAAAAAATTACAGCTGATTTATTAAAATCTCATATTAAACTAGAAAATAATCAAGTTGTTGATGGATTCTATACAGATGCAAATTTTGCTAATGCTTTTGATTTTAATACTTCTATAACTACTGATACTACTGTCTATGCAAAAATATCAAAAGTTGAACCAACTGTACCAGAAACTCCACCACAAGTAAATAATGGAGTAAAAGATGAAACACCAAAAACTGGTGCTCAAAATTATTTAGGAATAGCTGTATTAACTATATTATTCTCAATAGTAGCAATTGTAACTATTAACAAGAAAAATATAAAAGGATAGTCTTTAAGGTCTATCCTTATATAATATATTTTTGGAGTTAACATGGAAAAAACTAAAAGATTTTATGTTTTTATATATTTTGTTTTAGTTTTATTAATTTTTTTATCAGTTATATACATCACATATTCTATGTTATTAAAAAAAGAAGCTATTGAAGAAAGTAACTTATTGAATAATATTAGTGATGATAAAATTGTTAGTAATGTTATAAGAAAAAATACAATTTCAAATACTACAGAATCTCCAGTTGAAACAACACCTAAAGAAACAGACAGAATGCTTAAGGTAAAAGAACTTAAAAATCAAAATTCTGATATTGTAGGTTGGTTAGAAATACCCAATACTAGTATTAATTATCCAGTTTTACAAGGTTCTGATAATCAATATTATATGAATCACAATTATAAAAAACAAAAGTCTAAAAATGGTTCTATTTTTTTAACAAAGGATTATAATTGGGAAATTCCAAGTAGTAATTTTTTAATATACGGTCATAATTTGAATAATGGCACAATGTTTCAAGAATTATTAAAATATTCTAGTAAATCTTTTTATGAACAACATCCTAAAATTCGTTTTACAACTGTGAAAGATGATTCAGAATATGAAATTATTGCTGTTTTTAAATCAAGAGTATATTATCAATCAGAAAAAAATGTTTTTAGATATTATTTTTTTGTGAATGCTGAAACAGAACAAGAATATAATGATTTTATACAAAATGCGAAAAATGCATCTTTATATAATATTGATGCTACGGCAAAATATGGAGATCAATTAATTACCTTATCTACTTGTTCTTATCATGTCAAAGATGGAAGATTTGCTGTGGTTGGAAGAAAAATTGAAAAATTATAACAGTCATACAATTACAAAATAATTGTATGACTGCCCTATTCTTTCATATCTATTTTATCAATTTTCGGATATCAATATTAGGTATTTTTTTATTCCGTGCTCATAAATTTTATAGAGGCGATTTTTATGATATTAGAAGAATATACCCTAGAAAATACAAAAATAAAATTTTACGATGATTATATAGTTAAGAATATTGATACTCAAAAAGAATATATAAATAATGTTATTATAAATTTGATAAGAAAATCCTTTTCATGAAAGGAGAAATTATGCAAGATGGCACATATGCAATATATCTAAGAAAATCTAGAGAAGATATTGAAGCTGAAAAATATGGTGAAGGCGAAACTTTAGCAAGACATGAAAAAATTTTAACTACTTTAGCCGAAAAGCGAAATCTACCCATTTCAAGAATTTATAAAGAAGTTGTAAGTGGCGAAACAATCAGTGAAAGAAAAGAAATGCAAAAACTTTTAAAAGATGTTGAAAATGAGAAATGGACTGGTATTTTAGTTGTTGAAGTAGAAAGACTTGCTCGTGGCGATACTGCTGATCAAGGTATAGTTGCAAAAGCCTTCAAATATTCACATACAAAAATTATCACTCCTATGAAAATATATGACCCTGACAATGAATTTGATGAAGAATATTTTGAATTTGGTCTATTTATGTCTAGAAGAGAATATAAAACTATAAATAGACGTTTACAAAGAGGACGTGAACTCTCAGTTCAAGAAGGTAAATTTGTTGGAAATATTGCTCCATTTGGCTATGATAGATTAAAACTAAAAGATTCAAAAGGATATACCCTATCTATAAATCAAGATGAAGCACTTATAGTTAAAGAAATTTTTAGATTATATGCTTTTGAAAATGCGACTTTAAATTCAGTTGCACAACAGCTAAATGATCTAAATTTGAAACCTAGAATTGCAAATGAATGGACAATTTCTTCTGTTAAAGATATTCTTTCTAATCCTACCTATATTGGTAAAATTGCATGGAATAGAAGAAAACAAAAAAAGAAAACCAAAAATGGAAATATTATCATTACTAGACCTCGTAACACAGAGTTTTTAATTTATGATGGATTACATGAACCTATTATTGATAATAAAACTTGGATTATAGTTCAGGAAAAAAGAAAACAAAATACTCCTAAAATAAAACATAGCAATACTATTCAAAATCCATTAGTAGGACTCGTTTTTTGTGAAAAATGTGGCAAGCTAATGCAAAGGCGACCTTATTCAAAAGATGGTAAGCCTGCAACTTTAATTTGTTCTAATCCAAAGTGTGATAATGTAAGTTCTAAACTTTATATTGTTGAAAATAAAATTATCGAATCATTAAAAATATGGCTTAAAAATTTTAAAATAAATTATGATTTTAAAAATAACTCAAGTTTCAATAATGAAATAATTGAAAAATCTATTGTTTCAACTCAAAAAGAACTAAAAAAAGAAAATTTGAAGCTTGATAAAGTTTATGTGTTTTTAGAAAATGGATTGTATAATAGTGATGAGTTTATTAATCGTTCAAAAATTATAAAAAATAATATTGAAAGTTTAGAAATTAAATTAAATAAATATAATTCTTTATTACAACAAAATTTAGAAGATCAAAAAAATACTACAATACCAAGTTTAGAAAATGTTATGGATTTATATTATAAACTAGAGACTGCTGGAGATAAAAATGCTTTTCTAAAGTGTTTACTTTCAAAAGTTACATATTTGAAAACAAAAAAGTCTATAAAAAAGGATTCTGACCCAACTAATTTTGAATTACATTTATATCCTAAAATATTAATCTAATCACATAAAAATACTACTTTAACAACAATTGTGAAAGAATAAATATGTGCATTTTTAAGCATATTTATTCTTTTGAATATTCTCCCAAATGAAGAGTATTTAATTTTTATCTTTTAATAAAACATTTCTCATTTCAACTATATCATAAAAAGGAATATGTATTCCTTCTTCTGCTAATCTTACTACTCTTAATGCAATAGTTATAATCTCATCTTTAACTACTTTTGGAATTTCTACATCTATATTTGAATTTATATACTTTTCTGCTATGTATTTTTCAGTAGTTGGAAAAATATTTTGTATCAAGAATACAGCTTTTTTTCCTAACACATTTCCAAAAACAAAATTATATACCGGTCGATTTCCAATTTTTAATTTTTTATTATCATAGATTTTTTTGTATTTATCATATTTAGTTGATATAGGAACAAACCATATTATTTCTTTATCTTTTCTATCTCTAAAACAAAAATAGCAAGGTCTTTTATTTCCAGATTCTTTATTTTTCATTAATTTATATTTTTTAAATATATCAAAAAACTCATCTTTTATAAAATAAAATTTTCCATCTTCTATTACCATTCTTTATCTCCTTTTATGAAAATATGGGATCTAACTTAACTTTATAGACCCCATATTTTTACTATACTTAACATTTTTTCACCTGCACATTTATATCTCGCAAGCAGGGTTGCGGTTCACATTTTTTCACCTATCCATTTATTCGACGCAAATAGGGTTGCGACTCACATTTTTAATTATAGTAGATATAAAATATCTACTACTATTATATTCATTATACACACTTTTTATTAATATTTCAAGATTTATTTACAAATTAATTGAAAAAATTTTGGAAATTCACTAAATATGTTTTAATGTCTCTAGCTATTGACAACATCATGATACCCATTCTTCAGTACCAATATCATTTAATATAGCTTTTGCATTTTGGTCAGGCATACCAAATCTTTGAGACAAATATCTTAAAGAAGCCGCAAGTTCACCATCAGGACCTCCATATTGAGAAATTATTACTTTTGCAAGACGAGGGTCTGTGCATTTAATATTAACCGGATATTGTAGCATTTTATTATAAGTCCACATTTAAAAATTCCCCCTTTCCCAAGGCCACCCTTGGTTCAATATGGAGGAATTTTTTATAATTGTTTCATGCAGAAATATCAAATTTATACTTTATATTGACATTTCTATCATCTATAACAATTCTATCAATTAACTTAAAAGCTAAACTTACATTTTCATCATTCAATTCATTAAGGTCTAAAATTTCTTTTATTAAATCTCTATTATTTTTTCTTACATTAGCACTCTCTATTTTCTTTATTTCATATCTTTTTATCTCAATTTCTAATTGTTGTTTTTGACTTTCATATTTTTTTATAAGGTTTGAAAAAGTATCTTGTGAGATTATTTTAGCTATTTTATCTTCATATAAGTTACTTATTAATTTATTAACTTCTCGTTTTTTATTTTGAATATTCATAATATCATTTTCATCATTTTCTTTATTTTGGATACCGTTTAAATTGCAAATCTGAAATATTTAAGAATTTTTGTATATTATTTTTTAATGACCTTCTAACGATTTCTATTAATTCATCTTCTCTTATGTGGACACCTTCGCAAAAGTTTTTTCCATATTTTTTATAATTTGAACACACACATCTAAAATATCTGCCATGATTTTTATTATATGTAATTTTACTACCACATTTACAATAAACTAAGCCTGTTAATAAATGTCTTTTTCTATTAGAATAATTCCATTCATTTGTCTGTTTTTCTAGCATTTCTTGTACAGTATTATAAACTGCTCTACTTATTATAGCAGGATAATTATTTTCTACTATCACTTGTTTATCTGGAGATACTTTTTCAGTTTTTTGTATCTTATAATTTATTTTTTTAGATTTCAGTTGAATTAAATCTCCCACATAGCTTCTATCTCTCAATATCTTATTAATAATTGTAGAATTCCATTTATATGTACAATTCTGTTTTGCATTTGGATTATAATAATTTGTTGTGTCTTGCTTATGTTGTAATGGTGTTTTTATTCCCCACTCATTAAACTTATTTGCAATTTGTGTTTTTGAATTTCCTGACATATATAAATCAAAAATCTTTCTTACATTATCAGCAACTTCTTCATCTATTAATATATTATTTTTATTGTGTATATCTTTTTTCAAGCCATATGGTAAAAATGGTTTTATACATTCTCCTGCATTTGCTTTTGTAGTAATTACTGTTCTTACTTTATTTGAAATATCTTTTGCATACATATCATTAAATACTGCTTTAAACGGTGTTATATCGCTACTAAAATTATTTATATCAAATGTATCTATATTATCATTGACTGCGATATATCTTACTCTTTTTTCTGGAAAGTATTTCTCTAAAAATCGTCCTGTTTCTATGTAATCCCTTCCTAATCTTGATAAGTCTTTTGTAATAACTAAATTGATTATTCCATTTTCTATGTCTTTTATCATTCTCTGAAAAGCTGGTCTATTAAAATTTGTTCCAGTATAGCCATCGTCTGAATAAATGTCTATTAAATTCCATTTCATTTTTAATACGACATTTTTTAAGAATTTAATCTGATTTTCAATACTTTCTGATTGACTTTTATATTTTGCTTCTTTCTCATCTTCTCTTGATAGCCTTACATATATGGCCACTTTCCATGTACCTTCTTCTACTAAATAGTTATCTGACTCATACATACTTCCCTCCTATCTTGAGTCTATAACTACTTTTCTATTGTTCTTGAAATAAAAAAATAATTATTTTCATCAATCCAACTTTGAATTAAGTCCAATAATTTCTTCCCATCTTTTGTATATGTTTCTGTTATATTTTCATTCAATGTAATCACCTCAATACAGTATATGCATTGGCAGTAAAAAATAGTTAAGAAATGGTTTCTTAGCTATTTTTTTGAATTGAATATAATATTTATGAATATATTTTATATTAATTTTTTGATTATGTCTACTCTATTTTTTTACCTTTTTTTATCTTTATGTTATTTTCTGCCAAAATTTCCTATAATATTCAAGGTTGAATTTTTAGTTTTTTATTGATACAATTCCAAAAAATAAAATTTTTAAAGGAGATATTGTTTTGGAAGAACTAATAAAAAATACATTGAATGGTGATAAGCATTCTTTTGAAGTTTTAATTGATTCTGTAGAAAGCGACTTATATCGTGTTGCACAAGCTAAACTTAGTAATATTGATGATATAAATGATGCTATTCAAGAAACAATTACTAAAGCTTATTCTAAACTACATACTTTAAAGAAATCGAAATATTTTAGAACTTGGATTATAAAAATTTTGATTAATGAATGTAATGTTATTTACAGAAAGAAGTATAAGCAAGCTAAAATTTTTAATAAATTATCTATTTCTAAAATTACTGATGAGGTTACTAATCCTTTTAATATTGTGGAAGATAAAATTGATTTTGATATTTTACTTAAACATTTAAACGAAAAAGAACAATTAATTTTAGCTTTATATTTTAATAGTAAATTTATTCCTGATGAAATATCTGATATTTTGGGCATTAATGTAAATACTGTTAAAAGTATAATTTATAGAGCTAAAGAAAAACTTAAAAAATTTGTGGAAAAGGAGGAATTAGATAATGAATCAAGAAAATAATGATAACTTAGATAAATTTTTATTTGATGCATATGAAAAAAATAAAGATATTCCTCTTTCTACTCAGAATATTATTGATAATACTATTGATAATTTATTTGCTGAGAAAAATGTTAAACATAAAAAATCTTTTAATTTTGTACTAAAAAGAGTTGCTGTTTTGGTAATTTCACTTAGTGTCGTTACAGCTTCTACCGTTTTTGCTAAGGATATTATTAATTTCTTTACTTCGATTTTTACTAATAGCAATAAAGGCGTAGATACTGCTGTTGAAAATGGCTATGTGCAAAATGTGGATATGGATTTTATTGAAGATAATAATTTGGGTGTTAAAGTTGATTATGTGCTTATGGATGACCACAATCTTAATATTTCATTTGTATATAAATACTTGGGTGATGATGTTTCTCAAATTACTGGGTTGAATTATATGGATTTAACTATTAAGGATGAAAATGAGAATGTTTTATATAGGTCTTCTAAAGATAATCAAAATGATAATATGGTAAGTAATATTACAAAATACACAAACAATCAACAAATTATAGATAACACTACAATTAGAAGTTCTTTATTAGCTGCTTCTAATAATTTTCCAAAATCGGAAATGTTGTATATTTCAATAAATAATATATCTTTAAATAGTAATGATGAACTTATAAATGTTAATGGTAATTGGAATTTCTCAATAAATTTAGCTGATAAATTTATATATAGAACTAGTTATAAATATAATTGTAGTGATAATAAATATATTAACAATATAGAAACTTTACTTACAGACACTTCTTTAAAGATCACTTTACAATTAAATACACCTTTTAATAAAAATATGATTTATTTGTACAATTCTATTATTTTAAAAGACGTTGATAATAAAGTATATTCTTATACTGAAATGTCAAGTAAAAATACCTCTGATTCAACTAGTTCAATTACATTATTTTATCCAATTACAATTTATGATACAAATATTGATAAATTATTTTTACATATTGATTTAGATACAGATAAAAGTATTGATATAGAATTATTAAAATGAGAGGCATCACCAAGATGCCTCTTTTACAAGAAAATGATTCAATCAAATTAAATTATTTACAGCTTCTCATTTAAATCTTTAGACGCATTTCAGCCCCATGTATCGAAATACATACATACTCTTAAATTAGAACTGCTACCAGTTACAAGGTAATACTTGAAATAATATGTCCTATTAGGGACAATCTTTACATTAGGTACTGTTATTGCAGTACCATCCGCTGTTGCTGTAGCAATAACTAAACAATTATTATTGTAATCCCACAGCTCCGCAGAAACTTGTTTATTTGGATAGGAATTTCCATCCGCTCCAATTACCTCAAGGGTAAAATTGAGATAATTGCCACTATATTTTCTATCAGCACCACGGTAGTAGTTTCCTTTCATCGTAAAACATGACTGTATTAAATAGGTTCCTACACCATTTTCATCGACACTTTCCGGTGTCAACTCCATTTCGTACGTTGTCCGTGTCTTTCCATTATCCAGTTTTTCGACTGAAACAATTTTTCCATTTGGATTTTCATTGTCAGCCTCGGCTGCAAGAGATACCATAGAAAAATTAGAAAAGCCCATCAACATAGCCATTACAAAAGCAACAATCCGATTTCTTTTTTTGGTCAACATACATTTTCCTCCTTATTCTAGACCCAATTAAATCATTTTCCTGCTAAACCAATAAGTTACAGTTTGAAATTTATCTTAAACTTAACTATTGATTTCAAGTTATTACTTGTTTTGTACAGTTTCGTACATTTCTTGGTAATTTTAGCACAAAAAGTTACAAAAAATAAAAAAAGGTAAAAAAAGATAAATATTTTTTACTTTTTTTCGACATTTTTTTAATATTTTGCATTCGAATATCATTTTTTCGCATCTAATGTTTGGGAGATGGAAGGAAAAAATGTTAAATTTACTTATTATTGATAAAGATGTTAATCATTCTATGAAATTACTTAATGAATTTTCAAAAAATGCTGAAATTAAAGTATATAATGTTACTAGCACATTATTAGATGGAATTAAACTTTTAAATACTGGTATTATAGACATAACTATAATAAATCTTAATTGTACAATTGATGAAATTACTAATGCTTTTAAACTAATTTCGAAATCATATATTGAAAAATACAACAAATCTATGATTGTATTGTCTAGTAAGGTTAGCAAATTGACTTCAAATGATTTTGTATACAGTTTTATTGATGATACTGAAGATATTTCAAAAATTTATATTAAAACTTGTGAAATAGTTGAAAACAAGTTTTATAAAATAAATAAAATTGATTTACTTACTAAGATAAATAAAGAATTAGAATATATTGGTTACAATATGTCCTATAATGGAACAAAATACTTATCTGAATGTATTGCGCTAATTTATAGTAGTCATGATTATAGTGAAAATTTGAACAAAAACATTTATCCTGTTATTGCTAAAAAATATAATAAAACTATCAATAATGTTAAGTGTAGTATCACTTGTGCAACTACTTCTATGTTTTATGATTGTGATGAAACTAGATTAAAAAATTATTTTAATTTTTATACTGTTATTAAGCCAAAACCTAAAGTCGTTATTTATACGATATTGAATAAAATTTATAATATAAAGTGCTAGTACAAAAAATAGAAGAATATCAATAGTTAGAAAAAACTATTGATATTCTTCTTTAATAATCATGGATAATTGTATAAATTTAAAAATAAAATCCAACACACAAATTTTCTTTAAATTCATTACTTAATTCTATTTGATTTAGTTTTACATTCATGTTATATGATGATATTTCCATATTTGAATATGTATTATAAATATAATCTTGTACTTTTTCATTATTACATCTAGTTTGGTCTAAATAAACCCTATATTCATTTTCTATATATTGTATATCAAAAATACTCATTGAATAATCTATTTTATCTTGTACTCTAACAATTCTAATAAAATCTTCTTTATTATTTTTTGTATTTTCTACAAATTGTTCTATTCTAAATTTATTATCAGAAATCACTTCCGAATTATAAATTACAACACAATTATCTAAAACGGCTTGTTCTTTTGAATAATCTTTTGGAAGTTCCTCTAATGGTACATAACCATCTGATTTAGGTATTTTTTTTGCTCTATCAACATGAATCTCATCTCTATCTAATGTATTACTAATTTTTACTGACAAAATTTCTTTTTGGCTCTCATTTTCATTATCTCTATCTATTTCTACATATAATATTTTGTCATCAGTTTCTATATTAGAAACATAAATACCAGGCATATATGGACTTGTTGATATTATAATTAGCAAAAAGTTATCTTTAAAATCTTCTTCTGTCATTTCAATTAAATTACTCATGTTTTCTTTATATTTTAAATAATCATTAAAATTAGTTATTTTCTTATAATAAAATCTATTCATATATTCCATATCTTCTTTATAATCATAACTATAATTTGATACTGCAGTTTTTTGCGTAAAATATTCATATGCTGTTGTAAGTCCATATACTAATCCTGAAGTCCCTAAAAGTACTAATATTATTGTGATAGTACTTGTTAATAATTTTCTTATTTTATAATTGATTTCATTCTTTTGCTTTGTCTTTAATGTATAATCAATCCTATGTTCAATCTGTTGTGGTATTATAGTGTCTTTTTTACTTAAATCTTTTAATACTTCTTCAATTTCTTTCATACAATTCACCTCCATATTCTTGTCTTAATTTATCTTTCGCCCTTCTTATTTTAGTTTTGATAGTATTTTCATTTTTCCTCATAATATGACCTATCTCTTTTGTTGTATATCCTGAATAATAGTATAAAGTTAAAATTGTTTGTTCATCAGGTGATAAATTTTTTATAAACATTTCAAAGTCTATTTTTTCTAAATTATCTTCTACTTCAATATACTTGTCCATTTCATTTTCTTCAATTGAAATATTGTATTTTTTCTTTTTATTATAAATATTATTGCATTTACTTATTAGTATTTTTATTAACCATGGTTTAAATACTTTATCATTTTTTAGTTTTCGGATATTTTTATAACAAGTTAATATTGTATCTTGTATTGCATCTGCTATATCATCCATATCATTAAGTCTTGTCCTTGCTATACAGTACAAGTCACTTTTTATAGAATTTATTAATTCATCAAATGCTTCATCATCTTCTTTGGCTTTTTTCACTAATTCTTCCAATTTTAGTTCCTCCATTTTTAATATGTACATATTTATACTTATAAGACCGCCAATAGGTTATTATTAGTTTCAAAAATATCAAATTTTACATCTAAACAAAACGAACCCCATGGTTCTTCAAGCCATCTCCATTTATTACATGGAAATTGAATAGTCAATGGTCCATAAACTTTTTGATATTTATCTGTTAATTCTCTGTATTCTTTACTATATTTTCTATGCAAGCATAAAGCTTTTTCATCTTCAGGATGAGTGTCTAGATATAAAGCCAATTCGGTAATAGCAAAATTCAAGCATTTTATTCTTTCCATCATTTCTTCTCTAGTTTGATCATAATTGCAATCATTATTTGGCATAGGATTATTAGTCATATACATTGAATAATTATTATTCATCATACAATTGCAATTTCTATTATCCATTTCGTTCATTATCTATTACACCCCTCTCCTATTTTATTTGTTGCCGCTATGAATTCATTAGTTCTCATAGATTGACATGGTTCATATGGACTGACTAATTCTGGGAAAATCGTTCCCATTTTTAATCCAACACATGGTTTAAATGTTTTATCCATATATTGCATTGGTACATAACTTTGTGCTAACATTGGATTTTCTGGGAATACACTCATTTCGTATTCTTCGTCAAATCCACATTCACATTTGTCGTTATTACATTCTTCATATGCACATGGACATACATTATCACACTTATCTTCAATTAAATTCATATTTGAATTTTGTGTATTATTCATGCAATAGCATTTTTTGTATCTGCGTCTTAACATTTTTGTTCCTCCTTTTTTTATTTTACTACATTATATGACAGAATTATTAAAAGAGTTAACATTTTCAAACGCTAACTCTTTTTAAGTAAATATTTATTTAAATCTTTCTATTATTAAATTAAAACTATTAACCATTAATCTATATAAATTATAAAATAACCATATAGTAAAAATTCCTAAAACTATTTTTAAAATTATATTTAGAACATCTGCAAAATCTAATTTTTTCTTTTTATCATTTTTTGTTTTTTCATTAAGTTCTTCTAAATTTTTGGTTATATCTCTTCCTTTATATCTTTCTAATCTTTTATCATCTGCTTCTTTTACATATCTTTCGATTTCTTCCCATTCTTCTTTATTTCCCATTTGTATCTCCCCTTTTAGTAACATTTATATCATATTTTTCAAAAAAAAGAAAGCTTAAATTTTTACATTTAAACTTTCTTTTTAATTTATTTTAAATTAATAATTAATGGGTCCATTTCATAATATATTTCTCCCCCAGTATCTTCTTGACCTTCAATCGGATTTCTAACTGTTTCTATTGGTACTATTTTTATATAATCTGTATCAGTATTTTCTATAAGTAAATATTCTATAGTTTCCCATATGGCATTATTATATTTTTTATTAGGCAAATCATGTATATCATAATCTTCTCTTGTTCCGTCACTATATATTAGTGTTTTCTTGTTACTTGTACCAAAACAAGATAATTCTTTACCATTTGCATCATATACCTTATATTGTCTTGTTATTGGCAAATGTTCTACATTAGGGTCTGCATATCTATTTGCAAAAGCATTAGATGATTGCTTACTTGCTGAATGATTTATCTTTACAATTGTCTGTATTGGTGAAATTACAACCTTTTCTACTTTTTGTGTTATATTTCTAAATTCTGATTTTATTTCTGGATCTTCTATTACTTTACTGTCATTTAAAACTAAATCCTTAGATACATTTACTTCAAAATCTAATGGTAAATCTTTTACGTACTTTTCAGGTAAATACATATTGCTACTATCCTCTCTTGCAAACCACTGACAATCACTTAACCAATTATCGCCTAAACCTTGCCATGCTGGCATATTTATCAATTTATTATTTTTTAATGTAATTTTAAAGTTTTCTTTACCTTTTAATTCATCATCTGTTAATGAATACATATTATAAATTTTATATTCGTAATCACTTATTTTTTCGACTTTTTGCCAATTTCTAACATAAAATGGTTCATCATCTATGTATATGCTTGCATACCAAGTAGTGTTTGGGTTAAATTTGTCATAATTATATACTCCACCTTTTTGCTCTGTGTTTAGTGCTAGACCTATTCTAAATCCGGTGCTTTTCCTTTCTTCTAATTGCTTATCATACATTTTTATTTTTTCTAAATATTCTTGATAATATTTAGAATTTTTTATTTCTTCTTCTGTTACTTCTATCTGGTCTAATATATTATTTATTTCTTCATCAGTTTCATTTGTGAAATATCTTCCATATTTATCTGATTGAATCCTTTTTATCATTTTTTGTTTAGCTTTTTCCTTATCCTCTTGAATTTGGTTATAAAATTCTTCTGTGTAAGCAGTTTCTCCAAGTCTTAGATTATTATAATCTTCTTGACTTAGTTTGACATTAAATTCTAAAATTGTTATTCCTTCACTACACATTGTAGAGGTTAATTCTACACTCGTATCTCCAAATGCAACAACTTGATTTTCTACTGGTTGTTTATATTCTATATATTTATCTGAAAATTTTATACCTAGCCAATCCATAGCAGGAATGCCCTCAATTTTCCCACCTGATACTGCATATACACTAAAAGTTCCTATTAATGTTGTTATAGTTGATATTATGACTATAATAGCTTGTTTTATATAATTTTTTAACTTATGCTTTTTATTTATATATAAAGCTTTTTTTATGGTTCTTTCATAAGTATATGGCTCTTCTATTTCTTTAGATAACGCACTTTTTATCATTTTATCTAATACATCCATATTATTGATTTCCTTTCAAATATTTATTTTTTATTTTATCTTTGCCTCGTTTTAATCTTGTTTTTATGGTGTTTTCATTTGTTTTTAATATTTTTGATATTTCTTTTATTGAATAATCTTCTAAGTAAAATAATGTTATTGCTATTCTTTCATCATAATTCAAGTCTCTTAAAATTAGATAAAAATCGACATTATCTAATTCTTCATAATTTTCATTTTGAGAATATATATTCTCTAGTTCAGTATCTTCAAAAGAAATATTCCTTTTTTTATTTTTATTAAAAATTTGATTGCATTTATTTATTAATATTTTTATAATCCATTTTTTATAGGATTCACTTTTGTTTAGTTTTCTTATATTTTTAAATGCAATTATCATTGTCTCCTGAACAGCATCTTCTATGTCGTCTTCACAAGATAAACGGCATCTGGCTATTTTATATAAATCTTGTCTTATTTCATATATTAATTCTGTAAATGCTTCTTTATCACCTTTTTGGGCTTTTATGACTAGTTCTTCCATATTTTCCTCCGTATAATATGCACATATCTTACACTTATAAGAGTATAGATATTATTAAAAAAGTTTCATTTATAAAAAAATATGATGTAGATTATGATATTTTAAAATATTTAAAATTATGTTTGATTCATGAATTTAGCGAAGTTTATGCTAGTGATATTACATCTAAAGATAATATTTTAAAATAAGAAAAACATTTGTTAGAAGAATCTGCTATAAAGAAATTATTAAAATAAACTAATTAAAATGCCATAAAAAATAATACTCAATGCAAAAAATACATTGAATACTATTTTTTATCCTGTTATAATTCTTAAATCTCCAACTTCTAATTTTCCTCTTAATTTATTATTTTTCTTAAATATTGTATAACATTATTACAATAAATTCATATTATTTTACAATATACTCCCATCCTGGTTGCCATGATTTTGTTTTTCTCCAATCATGTTCTATAACATATTCCCAACTTTTGTTTTCAGTTATGACCTGAAATGCTAATTGAGGAGCTTTGTGTGCAACTATTGCAATATGTTTTCCATCATAGTTTTGTAATAAAGATTCACAGAAACTTCTAATTCTATTTTCAACATCGATTAGACTTTCTCCATTTGGAAATTTTTCTTGTATATGTTCTTCATATTTTACTAATGATGACTCTAGTCCATTTAAATCTCCATAATTACATTCTCGTAATCTACTATCTTTTATTATTTCTTTATTATTTTCAAATATATTTTTAGTTGAGTCAATCGCTCTTTTTAAATCTGAACAAAATACTATATCAAATTCATTTATATTTATTTGCTCTTTTAATGCAATACTTTGTTCAATTCCTTTTTGTGATAATTCTCCTGGTAACCATCCTGTTGATTTGTGTTCTAAATTATCTATTGTTGTTCCATGCACAAAATATGTTATTTTTACTGCCATTTTTAATTCCCTACTTTCTAAAATTTATCTACTGGATATACTGTAACATATTCTTCAGTTGCATTTTCTTGATAATATATCCAATCAGAACAATCCTTGCATGCTCCTTTATATATATGGTTTCGCAAATCAGAAATTAATTGATCTAATTTTCCATTTTCAACTAGTTTTTTTACAGAATAGTCATAATCTCTTAAATTTCCTAAAGAATTTCTGGCTAGAAAATCACAACAACAAGTTACAACTTCACAATTACTAAGAATTATTATATTACGTTTTAATCCTTTACACTCTCCTCTTTCATATGTACTAAGGTCTCTATTTTTAGGATTTATATCCATCTCAATGCTATGTGCTCTATTAGTAAAATTATGAAAAGCAACATTAATACCAAGATTGTGAAAATATTTGATAAACTCATTTCTATCTAAATTAGCCCCTGTATCTATCATAACAGCTTGAAGTTCAGTTTTAGCATGTGTTTTATCAACATACTTTTTCAAATTATTCAAATTATTTAAAACATTAGATAAATTGTCTACTCCTCTTATTTGTTTATATACTGTTGGATTTAAAGTTCCAACTGATACAACAATATAATTCATACCTGAATCTACAATTTTTTCAATATTTTCTTCATTGAGTAATGCACCATTGGTTGAGATTCTAGTCTTAAGTCCTTTACTATGCATGTATTTTACTCTATCGAAAAAGTAAGGATCTACTAGTGGCTCTCCATTAAGATCAAGCCAAATTGGCTTTTTGTGAAATAAATCAATATTTCTATCAACTATTTTATAAAACTCCTCCATATCCATATGACAATTTCTTGTTCTTTTAACACATATTGGACAAGAATAATTACATTTACTTGTAGTTTCTATATATTTTATAACTATTTCTTCACTCATTCTTTACTCCTTTATTAAGATATTTATATAATTTATTATTTCATTTATTGCATCTTTTCTACCTTCTTTTAATTTATTACGATCTGTATCTGATAATTCCCAAAAATTAATTTTTTTTGGAATATCTGATATTAACAATAATGATACAAATCTATTATTGTTTTCTATTGCTGTTTTTGCACAATAAGTAGTTTCCATATCCACAACGTCGCAATTTTCTTTTCTTGCAAATTCACAATATTTCTTTTCAATTTTACCAAGTAAACATGGAGAATAACCACATTTTACTCTCTCTCTTTTTCCTGTCGTATTAATCTTTGTAATTTCACCATACTCATCCTCAGCTAATTCAACTTCTACCAAACTTCCAATTGTATATCTATTGTTTAAACTTCCAGCTAAACCAAAAAATAAAATATCAGTATTAGTGAATAATTCTATTATATCTTTTGCTGAAATTCCTTGTGGAGATAAGATTAACATTCCTCTTTTATTTTCTTTATGTAATTTAAAAATACAATTTTCAAAAAAACCATTATCATGTTCTTCTTCAATATCTAAAATTTCACTTAATTTATAAAATGTTGATGGCAATGGTGTAATAACTATTATAGCTATATTAATAGGATTATGTCCCAACATAATTCTTCTAATTTCATTTATTTTATCTTTCATTTTAATATTTCTCAACTCCATAATAATTTATTGATTATGTCAGGTTCTATTAGTCCATTTGGAACGCTGATTTCCTGATTTTTAAATTTCTCAACCACATTATTTATAGCCATCTTTACAAGTGGAGGTGTAATAATACATTCTCTTTTATCAGTTAAACAATTAAATCTTTTCATTCCATCAAAAGGACATCCTCCACCACAACATGCTAATGCTATGCATTTTGAACAATCAGATTTAGTGTCTTTTGCCAATTCTATTGGTGAATTTTTATCAAGTAGTTCATTGGTAACACGTAATTTTAAATCATCTTTTTCATTATCAATTTTTGAACATCTTATAATTGATTTATCAGGTAAAATTGTTGTCTGCGTGGTATGTAATCCACATGAGAATTTTTTAACTTTTCCTTCACACAATGGGTTTAATCTCCATTTTAATTGAGGGATTTCTGCTTTTATTCTTTTTCGGTTTTTGTAAAGGTCTAACAATACATCTCTAAATTCTTCTGCTAACCCATTATTTTTATAACCTGGTGTCCAATGTGGAAGATTATATCCAATTCTTATTGGTGAATATTTTTCATCTAATTTAAAAATCATATCTGCTGCTCTATTAACTGTTTCTGGAGTGGCAACCATAAAAATACCAAATTTAACATTATATTCTTTCAATAAATTTATTCCTTTTATAATATCTGGATACATAAATTCTTTATTTGTATATACCCTATTAACATTATCTTCAAATTCTGGGCCATCCAGCGAAATATATACTTTAACATTCGATTCTGAAAACTTTTTAGCCATTTCTTTTGTTATTAATGTTCCATTTGTTGAAAAACTAATTTTTCCATTAAAATTATCTATTATGTAAGATATTTCATCAAAGTGAAGTAAAGGTTCTCCTCCAATAATAAAAATCTTCTTTATATTCTTAAACCACTCTTGACTGACAAGATATTTCCAAAATTCTTTAACATCCAGAATTTCTGCTTTTTCTACATTATTTCCATATACTAAACAATATTTACATCTTCCGTTACATAAATGAGAGATTTCTAATCTTAATTTTACTAATGAATCACTATAATAATCAGCTATTATTTCAGGGTTAGAATCATTAAAAGAAAATCTATTATACTCTGGAAAAAAATAAAGTTTATTCTTTCCGTCTAAATCATATTCCACTTTTTTCATTACAATTCCTTCCTTTCTTTTTATTTACATCTAAGACAACTCCGCTATCCATAAGAATTGTTTGGCCTGTAATCTTATTATCTTCTTCTATTAGATATTTAACTAATTTATATACATCATATGGATTAATAATGCCAAATGGCATATTTTTATCTGTGGTTTCCATCATTTTTTTTATAACATTTTCATCTTTTTTGTATCTTTTTAAAAAATTAGTTTTTACAGATGCTAAAGCTATAGTATTAACTCTAACCTTTGAATCCATAAGTTCAAGTGCTAGAATTTTAGAAAACATTTCTATAGCAGCTTTAGTAACTGCATATGGTGCACTTTTTATTTGAGGTAAAACAACTTGTTCAGAACTCAAATTAATAATATTACCGTTTGATGATTTTTTTAATAATGGTATTGAATACTTTGTTATCAAAAATGTTCCTGTTAAATTTACATCAATAACGTTCTGCCATTCTGTTTTTGAAAGATTTTCTATTAAATTTCTTTCACTATAACAAAATATTCCCGCTGAATTTACTAAACAATCAATATGACCTGCTTTTTCATTTATTTTGTTAAATATCTCTATTATTTTTTCTTCATTTCTAACATCACATTGAAAAAAATCTATTTCATTATTTTTTGTTTTTTCCTCATCTATTCCAAAAACATGTATATTATCTTTTATAAAATTTTTTGCTATGCACTCTCCTATTCCAGAAGATACACCAGTTATTATCGCATACTTTTCCATAATCTACCTTCTACTTTCTCTTAAAAAATCATTTAATGGGTCTTCTGATAAGAAGCTACCATTATATATATTAGCTAATGCAATACATCCACAATAGCCAAATTTATCTTTTCTATTTTTTTTACAATTATCAAAATCTTTAAATTTTTTTATACATTCACTAATATTATTTTCAGGCCAATATGATGAAAATTCATTTTTCGTATCTATTTTAGCTATCCAAGAACATGGTGATACTTTTCCATTGACATCAATATGTATTAAATTCTTTCCACCAGGACAATCTAAGCTATTTTTATCTAATATATCAGTTCTTCTAAATCTTATTTCAAAGTCATCTTTTGCATATTTACTTATTAATTTTTCCATTTTATCAAATATTTCTCCATGTCTATTAGCAGACACTTTAATTGTATCATCTGATTTTGCTCTTCCTTCAGGTATTAAGAATGCAAAATTAATTTTTGAAACTCCACAAGATTTTGCTAAGATAATCATATCTTCCAATTCTTCTACATTTTCTTTCCATATCATTGCACTTATTTTAGTTTTTACATTATTTTCTTTTAATAACTTAAAAACTTTTATACAATTATCATATGCTCCTTGAACACCTCTAAATTTATCATGAGTTTCTCCAATTCCATCAAGACTAATAGAAACCAATTGAACTCCTTTTTTTATTGCATCTATATGTTTTGGAATTTCTAATCCATTAGTTGCAAGTGTCACTTTCATCCCCAAAGAATTAGCATACAAAATCACTTCATCTATATATGGATATAATAAAGGCTCACCTCCAGAAATATAAATTTTCTCTGTTTTATTTTCGTGAAGTTCTTCTATTAATTTTAATATATCCTCTCTTGAGAAACCTTTGTTAATATCTTTATCCTTAGATTTATTCATACAATGTTTACATTTCATATTGCAACAATTCGTTATTTCTATAAATGTTAAAAAATCCTCACTTTTCCTTTGTTTAAATACACATGGTGATACCATTTTAAATCTCCTTTCTTCTTTTATCTTTAAACAAGGTAAATAATTCTTCAAAGTCTTTCACATTATAATCTGCAATTTCGTTTATTTTTTCTCTATCTTTATCAGAATATTTGTCGTAAATTGCTATAACATTAAGTTTTGCTCTTTTGGCTGCAACAACTCCCGATAGCGAATCTTCAATTACTAGACATTTCGACAAATCTTTAATATTAAATTTATTAATTATTTTATTGTAGACTTCTGGATTTGGTTTTTTTTGAATAACATCATCTTTAGTAACAATTAAATCAAAATATTTTTGTAAATCACATTTTTTTCTTATGTTTTCATTTTCATAAAAATAAATATTTAATGATTGCCTACTAGAAACTGTAGCTAATGCTAATTTTATTTTTTGTTCTTTTATCAATTTTATTATTATATCAGCACCTGGTTTATATTTTACATTCTTCAAAAATTTTCTTGATATCTTTCTACGAATTTCAAGTATTTCCTCTGCTAACAAATCTAAATTATATTTTTCTTTTAAATATTGACAATAATTGACATATATATCTCCATTTGTCTTAGTTTTTAAAATGTAATCTCTTTCTTGTATAATTTCATCTGCATTTTTCTTTTCTTTAAAAAAGCGAACCAATTCAATATCTATTTCATTATTTACTCCATTGGAATCTATCAATGTTCCATCGAGATCAAAAATAATTAAATCCAAATCTTTTATTTTCTCTAAAAACATAATTTCATCCTCCTATAATACTTTGATTTCATTATGCCTCCTTTAATCTTTTTTTAGGAGTATACATAGATTTGAATACATATGTAATTAACAATAATATACTATTTACTGAAAACATAACTATTGAAATGGCTGAAAAGTTTTCTGGTAGACAACCTGTCCCATATGCAAGACTAATCATTAGCATAACAGCTGTATTATATGGTATTAAAGTCGATGTAGCACATGATAGTCCATCAAATATATTTGCTTTTTCTATTTGTGTCTTATTTTTAAAGCATTTGTCTATGAACTTACTAATTAAAGACATCGCAGCAGTATTATTAGATATTAACAATACTGATGAAATTATAGTTAATGCAGCTAGTCCGTTAGTTCTAGCTGGACTTTTACTACTTTTTACTTTTTTATCAATATATTCCTCCAACATATCTACAGGTATAAATTCTGTTAGAATAAATAAGAAAATCCAAAATACAATAACTCCAAAAACACCTTCTATGCCAGAAATTATAGGACTATTTGCACTAAACATATCTCCAAAAGTTACAAATCCGAATGCCATGGCTAGAATAATTGCAAACACATCACATATTAATAAAACTGAAATTAAGTCATTCTTTTTTAGTAATAAGAACATCATTAATATAAAAACAACTAACATAAATAGTGGCATCAACGAATCACTTGCATAAACTTCAATATTATCTGTTGGATTTGTGATTAACAAATGACCTAAAATTATAAAGATAACTGTTGAAAATACTGCACAACCCAAAGATATTTTTACTCTTTCCTTTAATGTATCTAGCAAATTAACTTTCATTGTATTTACGGAAATTATTGTAGTATCTGATATAGGTGATAAATTATCACCAAAACCACCACCACACATAATGGCTCCTAATGCTAGCGCAGGATTACAATTTAATGATACTGCAATTGGTAGAAAAATGGGTACCACTATAGAATATGTACCAGTATTTGTCCCAATAAAAGTTGATATTAGACAACATATAATGAACATTATAGCAGGTATAAATTCTGGTCCAACACCAGTATTTATAAAAATCGTTAAAAGCGCATTTGAAACACCTGTTACTTTTAATATACTGGATAATATTCCTGCTAAAATAAAGATAAGAACATATGTCAATAAAGTATTACTTTTTAAATTCTCAATACATTTATTTCCAAACTCCTTTTTATTTTTTGATAATAAATAAGTTAAAAATATAGCAAAAAATCCAATTATCCAAAAAGTTTTTAGAGAAGCTCTTTTCAATATAACTAAAGTTATTATACTAATAATCAAAAAAACAATTGGGATAAAAATAGCTTTTCTTCCTAAATAAAATTCATTATTCGTTTCGTTTTTATTTTCCATTTTTTCATTTCCCCTCTTAGTTCATTTAATAAATTAATTTTTAAATTATTTTTTGTAATATATTTTTTTGTTTTTCGTTTAATTCTTCAGTTGGTATTTTTCTTAAGTCTTCTATTTTTGTAATAAAATATTCACATAGTATACCTTTTAGTATTTTTTTATCTTCTGATGAGATATCTTTAAATTTTGAAACAATTATGTCATACTCCGTTTTATCTTTTAACTGTTTCTGTTGTACATTCCAATTTTTATATTCATATTCTATATATTCTTCGGCAGACTTAAACAAGCCTTCTTCAAATACTTTATTTTCTATTTCCTTAGTTATTGAAAGCATTTCTTTTCTTCTTCTTAATACATCTTCTTCTGAAACTTCATTCACTACAAAACAATTTTCAATTCTTTTCTCTATATTATTAGGACAGAAGTCAAGAGTACCCAATAGAGATATTTTCCATTTTGCAGCAGGTGGAAATTTTTTGTCATATACAAAAAGAAGATCAGTTACATAGTTTAATCCTTGATTCAATAAATCCATTGCATTAAAAATCAACCCTCTTTTTACTGCATTTAAAGGATTAACTTCTACCATCCAGTAAATTCTTGATAATAGATGAGATAGTAATAGTTTTCTATATTCTTCTGTAAATACTGTTTTTTCTTTAATCAATTTTTCTATTTTTCCGTTTCTGTCAAAAATAATCTCACAAGCATATTTATAAAACTCTTTTTTATAATCATGCCAATTTGAATTTTTCTCTTCATTATAAATTTTTTGATGAAAATTTACTTCCATTGTCTTATCTATACCATTTGGATCTGTTATAACAATATAAAATGAAAAAGGTGGCAACCAATCAGGTAAGTGTTCTCTGTCAACATTGAGAAAAATTCCAATATCAATATCTGAGTATTCATCAATAAAATCTTTGTATTCAGTGTTTGCAAGTCCACTTAAATAGACTATTCCTTCAACTTCTGGATATTCTTTTAATTTCTGTATCAATTTATCCATTCTTTTTCTGACTATTGGCTTTATGTTTTTAGTCTTTATTCCTTTTATCATAATATTCCTCCTATATTCATTAATATTTATTTTTTATAAAACAAAAAGCCAAAGAAAAAAATCCTTTGACTTTTATTTTTAAAATTTAGACACAAAAATAGAATAGTTAATTTTATTACATTTATTCTTTTTAAATGATTTTGTATTATTAATCATCTTAATTATCATTTTATTACTCCTAACATTATATAAAAAATTGCAAAATCCGAGATTATTATACCATTTCTTTTATCTTTTGTCAATTTTTTTGTCGCATATACAAAAAAATAAAAGAATTGACAAATTCTTTATTTTTTACTTTTTTTGGAGGCGTTGGACGGATTCGAACCGACGAATCAGAGTTTTGCAGACTCATGCCTTACCACTTGGCTACAACGCCATATTTATAATATCGATTAGACTGGAGAAAATATCCCCAAATCTAATCGATAGACCTACTTTATAACTTTTATTGGTTAAAATTATAAAGTGCTTTTAAGTCCCAGACAGTGCCTTCCCTTGTATCCTTTACAAGAATACCTTTTTCTTCAAGCTCATTTCTGATTGCATCAGCTTTTTCAAAGTCTTTACTTTTTTTAGCCTCTGCCCTCTTAGAAATCTGGACTTCAACATCTTCTACATCGATGTTAAGCTTTTTAAGGTACTTCTCCTTCATTTCTGAAAGGAATTTCTCTGGTTCCTGCTCGAAAAATCCTAAAATTTTGTAAACACTTTTTAGATCTTTCAAAACCTTTGCCAAAGTGTTAGCTACTATCTGTTTGTTCGCCTTCTTAGCCGATTTCATCACGTTATTCACATACTTGAAAATTGTATGTAAATTGGCTATTGCCAATGCTGAGTTAAAATCATCATCCATCACCTCAATAAATCTGGAAATGATGGTATTAGGAATTTCATCTTTCAAAATTTCTGATGTAGCGTCTCCTCCATTACTAGAAATAAATTCTTCCATTGCCTTAATTGTACTATAGAAATAATACATATGCCCTTCTGAAAGTTGGAAATCACTATCATGAAGATCAATGTCTGATGTATAATGCTTAGAAAGTATAGTATGTTTAATCACTTCATAGTTGTACTTTTCTAAAGCATCCCTTATCGTTAGAGAATTGCCTAACGATTTCCCCATCTTTTGTCCATTAATCTTTATGAGACCACAATGAGTCCAATAATTTGCAAACGTCTTTCCTGTTAAAGATTCACTTTGTGCAATCTCATTTTCATGATGTGGGAATACTAAATCTTTTCCACCACCATGAATATCAATTGTTTCTCCTAGGGTATCCAAAGCCATTGCTGAGCACTCAATGTGCCAACCAGGTCTTCCATTTCCCCAAGGTGATTTCCAAGAAATCTCTCCAGGCTTTGCGGCTTTCCAAAGTGCAAAATCAACTGGATCTTCTTTTTCTTCATCGAGTTCGATGCGAACGCCGTTTCTTAGTTCTTCGACTTTTCTATGAGATAACTTCCCATAGTCTTTGTCAGTCTTTACTGAAAAATAAACATCTCCATTCTTTGTAACATATGCATGGCCTTTTTCGATAAGTCCTTCCACAAATTTTATAATTTGTGGAATGTACTCAGATGCCTTGGTCATGATATCCGCATTCTTAACATGTAGAGCTGCCATATCTTTTTCAGTTTCGAGAATCTGCTCTCTAGAAAATTCCAAAGCATTTTTTCCCAATTCATTAGCTCTATTGATGATCTTGTCATCAACATCAGTGTAGTTACGTACGTATGTCACGTGGTATCCTCTATATCTGAGATATTCCGTAATCATATCATAGTCAATTGCTTGCCTAGCATGACCAATATGACTCAAGTCATATACAGTAATACCGCAAGCATACATTTTTACTTCGCCTTGTTTTAAAGGTACAAATTCTTCTTTCTTCCCATTCATAGAGTTTGTGATTTTCATTGCTAATGACCTCCTTAAAATTTGCTTTTTTCAAGTTTCTTACAAACAGATAGCATTACCTTAGAAAGTTTAAACGATGTATTTAATTCATCGCCTAAAATTTTTCAGGCAATTACTATATGATTGAATACCAGTATTATATCATAATAATTGCTATTTTTCAAGTTTTTGAGTTAAATACTCATAATATTATGCATTCTCTTATATTTTAATTTTATTATTATTATTATATCATTATTACAAAATTATCAAATAATTTACTTTATGCTATTCTTCATGGCTTAATAATTCAACTTTATTGGAAATAAATTCTTTATTATTATCGATATCTCTAAACAAATCTGTAGATAAATATTTCTTATTATCATCTGCAAATACTGTAACTACATTATCTTCTATTTCATCCGCAAGTAATATGCTACCAATCAAATTTGCTCCCGATGAAATTCCAACTCCAATTCCTAATTGTTTAGATAATTTTCTAGACATATTAATTGCATCCTCATCATTTATTTGTATAATTTTATCAATTTTATTTTTATCCACTAATTCTGGAATAAAATCATCTCCAATCCCCTCTATTTTGTGTTGTCCTATCACTTTTCCCCCAGATAGAATTGGCATTTTGGCTGGTTCTATAGCAGTTATACATATATCATTATATTTCTCTTTTAACTTATCTCCTATTCCCATCAAAGTTCCTCCTGTACCTATGCCAGATACAAATCCTCCTATTTTTTCTGGGATTTGATTTAATATTTCTTCTCCCGTTGTTTCATAATGAGCTAGATAATTATCTTTATTTGCAAATTGATTAGCACAAAAACCATTTAACTCTTTAGCTAATTTTTTTGCTTCATTTACACACCTTATAAATCCACCTTCTTCTTTTGAAAATAAAAATACTTTAGCGCCATACCCTTCCATTAATTTAATCCTTTCTTTGCTTACCCAATCAGGCATGAAAATATATACTGGATGTTTATAAAAAGTTCCTAATGCTGACAGTGCAATACCTGTATTTCCACTTGTTGCCTCAACTATTGGCATTCCATCTTTCAGTATTCCTCTTTTTTTAGCATTATTAATTATATAAAAAGCTACTCTATCTTTAATACTTCCTGTTAAGTTAAAATATTCTAGTTTAACAAATATTTTTTTTATCTTTCCATTATATTTATAAATTATTTTTGTCATTGGTGTATTCCCTATAATTTCATTTTTTTTATACATTCTGAATTCCTCCTTAAAACTTTTAATGTTATATACAACAAAAAAACTATGTGTAATATTAAAATGCCCACATAGTCTTATAATTTATTTTATAAAATATAATCTTTCTGTAGGCATGAATTTTAATACTCATGTCTACAATAGACAGAGTATTACTTCATACAACAACAGCAATTAGAGATTATATTTATTAGTATCATTTATATCTTTCCCTTCTTTATTAATTTATTTTATTATATGTTTTTTAATCATTTTTGTCAATAACATTTTAAATTTTTTTAAGAATTTTGAAATGGGTGTCCTAATAGGACTCCCATTATGAAGTTCAGTTTTTACATTGCATCTTACTTTACAATAATTTTCATTATTGTATCATCCATAGTTTTTGAGGTTTCACTTTCCAATATAGATACATTTTTTATTGTATCTATAAGAGTTTCTCGAGCAATTCCGACTTTTTGCATAATCTTACTATTACTTGACATTGCCATATTAGCTGCATAAACAGCCATTATACAACATACTAAGACTTTCATAGCACAAGTGCTTTTAGCTCCATCGCAGAACATTCCAGTAACAGAAGCTAAAACATTTTTTACCGCATATTCTGCATCTTCATAGCTTCCCCCTAACAAATAAGTAATTCCTGCTGAAGCTCCACAACTCGCAATTACCGCACCACATAAGTAAGAGAGAACATTTAAATTTCTCTTTACAAAGATGGCTGTCAAATCGCTTATTGCTATTGCACGTAAGATTTTCTCCATGCTAACACCAAGCTCTATGCCAGTTTGATAAACTGGTATGGTTGTGGAAATTCCCTGATTACCACTTCCTGTACAAGCCATAGCAGGATATGGAGCTCCTGCCATTCTTGCATCAATTGCTGAAGTTGTTGAAGATATAATTCTCGATATAGCGGTATCTTCGCCGAAAGGTTTTACTTTTCCAACGTTCAATCCACAATTATCACTTTTGCCTACTTCACTTAATTTTTTGTTTAAATCAAGAGCTTTTTGGAAAATCCTTAAATCTTCAAGTTCTTCTGCATACTCGAATACTTCTTTCATAGAAAAGTTTGCATTTCCTTCATTCTTACTCTCAGAAGAGTTTTCGTTCACACTAAACTCAAATACATTTTTACCATTTACTTCAATCGAATTGACATTAGTGTGTCCATCAGATACAATCAACTTGACAGTATTCCAACATCGACAGGGATCTCTAGAAGCCTTAACTTTAACTCCTTGCATTTCTACTTCAATATACAAAGGTTTATCTGTATTGGCAATTTCGATATTTACATGTTCTTTTGCAAAACGATTTGCTTTTTCATGCTGCTCAGTCGAAAGATTTTCAAGTAATTGAAATCCATCTTTTGGGTTAGCATATAATGCTCCAAGTGAAGCCACAAACGCTGCACCTGTATATTTTGAATTTGGAATTCCTGCATCCATTGCATTTTTAGCCATATTTTTACTAATACGCAATGTAATGTTAGTAGGTTCTTCATTCAAATAAGTTCTTGCCACCGCTGTAGCATAGGCTATAGCAATTGGCTCTGTGCAACCTGTCGAAACTAACAAGTTACTCCGTAATAAGTTACTCATCAATTCTTTTTGTTTACTAGTCATAATTATTTTCCTCCTTTTCTATGACTATGCTGTGTTTTTTTGAACTTCTTGAAATAGCATTTTATTAATATAATTTTATTAATTAATCACTATTTCTCATTCAAAAAGTTACAATTATATATTAGCTTATTTTTACATAAAATGTCAATATCTTTTTTATTTTTTTATGCAATTCTATCCTTATATAGTCCTATTGACTTCTATAAAAAATATATTATGACTATTGCTTTTTCACTTCACTACAATAGAAGTTTTTGTGTAATAGTTTATTTTTCCTTGACTTTCAAATATATTTGTGTAATAATTATTTATGTAACCACAAACAGTAATTTTAAAGAAAGGATGATTTAATATGTTAGAACGGAACGTTACTTTGTTAGACTTTCATCATGCACGAAATTATTCCGAAGTCAACCATTTATATAAAAACAGAAAGAAAATGAAATTACTTTATTTGGTTGATGAAGAACTCAAAGATTTTGAGTATCTTAGTTCTTTACCAGTTGAAAGTCTATCCCTTGAAGATAAAGTATATCTTCAAAAATTATTTATTCTCAATAGTTTATATAAACATATAAATAATGGGGAATATATAGCGGATTTTATTCTTCCGTTCCCACTAATTTCTTCAGTTAAGGATTGGGTTTCTGCTAAAGGTTATTGTATCCGCCCAACACCTATAGACTATTCTTATAGTTATATAGATGATAACGGAATTTGGATATGGCATCACGCAGAAGAATTAGATTCTTCGACTGTCTGTAATTACAGAATCCTTTGGTAAAAAAGGTTAAGGGAAAATAAGTATTTATTATAATTACTTATTTTCCTATTTTTTTTATACATAATATAAATTCTATAACTATAAACAAAACATTATTCTTAATTCAATAAAATAGAGAAATTTTGCTGTACTATCAAATATTTTTATATTTTTCTTCTAACATTTTCTGGGATAGTAACTTCGTAATCTTCACAATATTCTCCTATCTTATGTGCGCTATATATTTTGTATTCAATATAATCAATAAAAAAATATATTATGAATTGATATATATATACATTTATTAGAATATATTTTTTCTTGATAAGCGTTTTTTATTATACAGCTTTTGTTAGGAAAGCAAAAAAATATGGTGAGAATTTTATAATTATCCCCCAGTATAACTGGGGGATTTTCATATCGGCCTATAAGGCCTTTATACTAGCTGACACTTAAGTGTC
>CALXXZ010000007.1 GCA_944392805.1 uncultured Clostridia bacterium
TTCGCTTGTTTGCCATACAAAAAAATAATATAATAAATTTATAAAAAAGTACTTGACAAAAATTAGATAGTCAATTTATAGGGTAAAGATAATAGGAGCCGAAAGGCTCTTATTTTTGTGCCTTTAAATCCTAATCACTTACAAAACTTTTCTTATTATATAAGTTATATCGTGTTCACTCTAAAAGGTTTGTTGTATTAAGAATGGTGTCGTGATAGATGTTGGACAAGGAGATTCAACATTAATTGTCACACCAAAAGAAAAAGTAATTCTAATAGATGGGGGAGGAAGTCAGACATATGATGTTGGAAAAAATACAGTATTACCATATTTATTAGATAGAAGAATAAGTCAGATAGATTATTTGATGGTAAGCCATTTTGACTTTGACCATTGTCGGAACATTGAATTATATAATGAAAGAAATGAAAGTAAAAAATGCGATTATAACTAAACAGGTGGAAAACTCGAATAATTTCAAAGAGTTTATTAAAACTGCAAATGAGGAAAATGTTAATATTATTCTTGTAGAAGCAGGTGATAAAATACAGATAGAAAATAATCTATATTTTGATGTACTGTGGCCAAATTCAAAATACTACATCTCAGAAAATCCATTAAATAATAATTCATTAGTGTGTAAATTAATCTATAAGGAATTTTCAATGTTATTTACAGGAGATATTGAGGAGATAGCTGAAAAAGAAGTTCTGAAGATATATAAAGATAAATTAAAATCAGATGTTTTAAAAGTAGCTCATCATGGTTCGAAAACATCATCTTCTAAAGAATTTTTAGAAGCAGTTTCACCACAAATGGCTTTAATAGGAGTTGGAGAAAATAATAAATTTGGACATCCTAATGAAAGTACTTTGAAGAGGTTAAAAGATATTAGATGTCAAATATATAGGACAGATGAAAATGGTGAGATAGTACTCAAAAGGGGACGGTCCTGTTTTGAAAGGGACGGTCCACTTTGGTGCATTTTTATGTATAAAATTAACAAAAAAGGTAAATAATAAAACAAAAGAAAAGAGTAGGTGGTAGAATATGAATAATAAAACAATGATGATAATAGTTGCAGTTTTATTAGTAATAGCAACAATATATTCAGTATATGCAATATTTAGTAGTGATGAAGAAATAGAGGAAGAAAACAATGATAACACATATGTTTCAGAATTGGTTGAAGATGAATGTACAGAAGAATATAAAGAAGAACAACAAAATTCAACGGCTGTTTCAACAGCAGAAGAAAAAGTTGCAACAAATTCACAACTAATATTAAAAAAATATTATGCAAAATGCGAACATACAATAAATGAATATGTAGAAATACCTGAAGAGTTAGTTAATATGACAGAAGAAGAAGTAAAACTTCAATATCCAGATTGGGAAGTAATTGGTTTTGAACCTAATAAAGTTACATTATATAAAGAATTTGATGATGTATGCGGAGAACATTTTAAATTAAGAATAGAAGAAGGAAAAGTCGTTATATATCTAGTAAATCAAGATGGAACAGAGAGTGTATATGAGAAAACAGATATTTCTAGTGAATATTTAACTGAAACTGATCTAATAAATATGCAAGATGGATTAGAAATTTTCGGAAAAGAAGAATTGAATAAAATAATTGAGGATTTTGAATAAAAATACAAGAATGCACCAAAAAGGACCGTCCCCTTCGAAACAGGACCGTCCCTTTTGGGAGTGTATTAGTTTTTCTTAAATCTAAATTTTATACCATACATAATTAAAGAAAATATAGTAGCAAGAATAGCTAAGTAATATAAATATAAATCAACTTTAAAAGGTAATTGTAAATTAAATTGATTTATAATTAAAGAACATACAATAGCTAAGTAGAATAGGGTTGTAGCAAGTTTTCCATACCATTTGCTATATACAACAACATCTTTTTTCTTATAAAGAATAGAAGCTGATATAATCATAACACATTCTTTTAGGAAAACGATTGCTAAAATCCACCATGGTAAAATCTTTAAAATGCTAAGAGCTAATAATAAAGCAATTTGAGTAAGTTTATCAGCTAGTGGGTCAATAAGTTTTCCAATATCAGTAATATAATTATATTTACGAGCAATATAACCATCTAAAATATCAGTAATTGCGGAAATAGTAAAAATAATTAGAGCAGTTAAAAAGTGACCTGTAATGACTGATATAAATATAAATGGTATTAGTATAAATCGTATTATTGTTAGTATATTTGGTATATTTTCTTTTTTCATTTTTTCCTCCGATTTAAAATAAGTAGTTTAACGAAAAGTGAGAATTAAAAACTCTCACTTTTTTAAACTAATTCACACTAAATTTTAAAGTGTCGTTTTCTAAACTAATCTCAATATTTTGACCTTCGAGAATTTCTCCTCTTAAAATCATTTCAGAAATTTCATCTTCTATATATCTTTGAATTGCTCTTCTTAAAGGTCTAGCACCAAATTTTAGATTTGTTCCTTTTTCTAGTATGAAATTTTTTGCGTCATCTAATACATTAATTGTTATATTTTTATCTGCTAAAGCTTTTTTAGTATCTTTTAACATTAAATCAACGATTTGTATTAATTCAGGTTTTGTTAAAGGATTGAATACAATAATTTCATCAATTCTATTTAAAAATTCAGGTCTAAATACTTGTTTTAAATTTTCTTCAATTTTATTAGTATCAAGAGTTTGTTTTCCAAATCCAATTGAATTATTATTTAAGTTTGAACCTGCATTAGATGTCATAATTATAATTGTATTTTGGAAGCTTACAGTGTTTCCTTGTGAGTCTGTAAGTTTTCCATCATCTAAAACTTGTAGAAGAATATTGAATACGTCTGGATGAGCTTTTTCAATTTCGTCTAAAAGTATTATAGAATATGGTTTTCTTTTTACTTTTTCAGTAAGTTGACCTGCATCATCATAACCAACATATCCTGGAGGTGCACCTATCAATTTTGATGTTGAGTGACTCTCCATATATTCTGACATATCTATACGAATTATTGAATCTTCTGAGCCGAACATTTCATATGCTAAACTTTTTGCAAGTTCTGTTTTACCAACACCAGTTGGTCCTACAAATATGAAAGATGGTGGTCTTTTTGTACTTTGTAACCCTGCACGATTTCTTCTAATAGCACGAGATACAGCACTTACAGCTTCATTTTGACCAATAATTCTTTTATGAAGATTTGTTTCAAGATTTAATAATTTTTGTGTTTCAGCTTCAGTAATTTTTTTAACAGGAATTTTAGTCCAATTTTCAATTACTTGGGCAATATCTTGAACTGTTAGATTTTTTAGTTTTATTGTACTATTTAATTTATCAATTTCTTCAATCAATCTACATTCTCTAGTTTTTAAATCAGCTGCTTTTTGATAATCTTCTGTAGAATCAGCATGTGCAGCATCTTCTTTTTCAGCCTGAACTTTAGCAAGTTCTTGTTTTAACATTTCTAGTCTAAATAATTCTTTGTTTTCAAGATTAATTCTTGAACATGCTTCATCAAGTATATCAATTGCTTTATCAGGTAAGAATCTATCATGAATATATTTTTCTGACATGATAACAGCTTGTTTTATAATATCATTTGAAATTTTTACTTTATGATATTCTTCATAATATTTTTTGATTCCCTCTAAAATTGTAATAGAATCATCAATATTTGGTTCTTCAACTAATACTTGTTGAAATCTTCTTTCTAAGGCAGAATCTTTTTCTATATATTTTCTATACTCTTTTAAAGTAGTTGTACCAATCAATTGAATTTCACCACTAGATAGGGAAGGCTTTAATATATTTGCGGCATTCATAGAATGTTCGCCGTCTCCGGCACCAATAATGTTGTGAATTTCATCAATGACTAATATAATATTTCCATATTCTTTGCATTCATCTATTATACCTTTCATTCTAGCTTCAAATTGACCTCTAAATTGAGTTCCTGCTATAACTGAAGTCATATCTAATAAGTAAACTTCTTTATTTAAAAGTTTTGCAGGTACATTATTATTAGCAATTTTTATAGCTAAACCTTGGGCAATAGCTGTTTTTCCAACTCCAGGTTCACCAATTAAACATGGATTATTTTTTGTTCTTCTGTTTAATATTTGGATTACTCTTTGAATTTCTTTATCACGGCCAATTACCATATCCAATTCATTATTTTTGGCTTTTTGTGTTAAGTTTGTTCCATATACATCTAAATATTTTTTCTTTTTATTTGTTTTTTTCTTTTCAACTTTTACTTTTTGTCTACCATTTGATTGTTCGTCATTGTTTTGTTTTTGTGCTTTTTGTGGTATAAAATTTGCAAATATTGAGCCTATTGGTATTCCAATTGGACTTTCCATATTTTCTAAATCTTCTTCATCTAAGTCTTCATCATCTATATTTCCTAATTCATCAAGATTTTCAATTTTTAAATTAGTTGATAAATCTTTAAATAAGGATTCTAATTGTTTTGACATATTAGCCATATCTATATTATTCATCTGTGGTGGAATATTTTGATGATTTTGTGCTTCTGGAACTTCAATTCCTCTTTTTTTAGCACAGTCATGACATAATCCTTCCATTGATGAAACACCGTTTTCTATTTTATTAATAAAAACTGTAGCTTGATTTTTTTTGCAATCTGAACATAACATATATTTAAATTCCTCTTTTCTATTTTGTAATATTATATATCATACATTAATTTTCCCATTTAGTCAATAGAAAATACGTTTTGAAAAATTAAAGATTTTTTAATAATGAAATTATGTCAATTGCACTTTTGGAAAAAATATGTTATAATTATTAACATAAGGCAAGTGGCCTTTTAATTATAAATTGTTCTTTTTTTTATCTAGCTAAAAGCTAGTTGAGATAGTAACTGTTAACCATGAACACAAAATATTTTTTGGAGGAACGAAAATGAAAAAAACTAGTGCAATACTTATTATTATGACTTTTTTGCTTTTGAGTGTTAATACTCAGGTAGAGGCTGCAAACATCCCTCAAGGAGAAGCAGTTGTTACTGCTACTGAAAATCAGGTACAAGATGGCAAGATAACAATGGAATTTCTTGCTCAGCTGTCATCATGGGAGGAATTGAAAAATACAGTTCTTCCGATGGCAGAGACTTACCAAAACAAAGAAGACTTCTACTGTGTAATGCTAATTAGAAGTCTTGACAAACCAATGGTATCACCGATATATCATGATGCAGAATATATCAAAATCGGTTTTGGAGGCATTAAGCTTAATGAAATCGATTATAATAGATTGATGAATAAATATCAAACTATTATTGATATTTATAATGCATCAAAAGAAATTCAGGTTGGCTTGGAGACTAGAATTAGCGAAAGCATTTTGCAAGTATATGTCTCATCGGATAATGTATTTTACATGGAGAATACACCAACAAAAATAGGTCAAAAAGTCTTTTTGAAGCCAGGGACAACTTATTGGGAGTCTTGCTATAATGATGGTTCTGGTAGACAAGGAGTCGTAACAGATAACGATAATAGTATTGTTAGAGTCAACGGCGTTGCCTACTTAGACGAGAACTGGACAGTAGTAGGAAGTTACTACAAGCCATATAATGAGCTTGGAGAGACAGAAGTAGATATCAACACTAGCGAACGTAGAATGCTACATATTTGCACAGAAAAAAGTGAGCTTGGTTGGATATTTGCTGAAAATGCCATAGGACTCTACTAGAGCAATACAAAAACGGCATATCGTTGATATGCCGTTTTTTGTGTTAATCAAAAGTATTAAATTATATCAAGATTTTTAAAAAGGTTGAAGAAATCTTAGCTTGGTACCGATGGTGGGACTCGAACCCACATGGTTTCCCGCATGATTTTGAGTCATGTGCGTCTGCCAATTCCGCCACATCGGCATAAATACTTTTATATATTAGCACAAAAATTAAAATTTGTCCAGTAAAAAATAAAAGTATTGTAAAAATAAAACAAATGTGATAATATATAGCCCATAAATGGAGGAAAAAAATGAAAACAAAAGAAATAGTAGCAAAAAACATAAAATGGATAATATTATTTATATGTATATTAATAACAGTATTAATAGCAGAAGATGTAATGGAAAAAGAAATAATGGAACTAGACACAATAGGATATAAAATAATATCAGAACATCTAATATCAGAAACTATAACACCAATTGCAAAGGTCATAACGCAATTTGGAGGAGCGATATTTTTAATAACATTATCAATAATATTGTTAATAGTAATAAAAAATAAGAAAATAGGAATTTTAATATGGATAAATTTAGCAATATCCACGATAATAAATCAGGTATTAAAAAATATAATACAAAGACCAAGACCAACAGAATTTAGAATAATAGATGAAAAAGGTTATAGTTTTCCATCAGGACATTCAATGGCAAGTATGGCATTTTATGGATTTTTAATATATTTAATTTATAAGAAAGTAAAAAATAAATATTTAAAATGGACACTAATAAGTTTATTAAGTATATTAATAATACTAATTGGTACAAGTAGAGTATATTTAGGAGTACATTATACAAGTGATGTAATAGCAGGAATTTTAATATCTACATCATATTTGATAATGTTTACATCAATAATTAAAAAATATTTAGAATAAGTATTGAAAAAATAGGAAAAACGTGATATAGTAGTATATAGTTAAGATAGATTAAAAAAAAACCGCTTTTGGAGTTTTTTATTTAATCTATTTTTTTATTTTTTAGTAGGAGGAGAAAAAATGAACACAAAATATGTATTTGTAACAGGAGGAGTAGTATCAGGATTAGGAAAAGGAATAACAGCTGCATCATTAGGAAGATTATTAAAAAATAGAGGATATAAAGTAACAATTCAGAAATTTGACCCATATATAAATGTAGACCCAGGAACAATGAGTCCATATGAACATGGAGAAGTATTTGTAACAGATGATGGAGCAGAAACAGACTTAGATTTAGGACATTATGAAAGGTTTATAGATGAAAACTTAACAAAAAATTCAAGTGTAACAATGGGAAAAATATATTCAAGTGTAATTGAAAAAGAAAGAAGAGGAGATTACTTAGGAAAAACAGTACAAGTAATACCACATATAACAAATGAAATAAAAGAAAAGATTTATAGTTTTGAAGAAATGGACACAGATATAGTAATAACAGAAGTTGGTGGAACAGTAGGGGATATCGAAGGACTATCAATAATAGAAGCAATACGTCAAGTAGGGCTTGAAAAAAATCCAGAAGATGTAGTGTATATACATGTAACACTACTTCCATACATATTTGGTTCAAAAGAAATAAAATCAAAGCCAACACAACACTCTGTAAAAGAATTACAAAGTTTAGGAATAAAACCAGATATATTAGTATGTAGAACAGAACAAGATATTCCAGAAAATATTAGAGAAAAATTAGCATTATTTTGCAATGTAAGAAAAAGTAGTGTAATTCAAAATAAAACTGCAGATAACTTATATGCTGTACCATTAATGCTAGAAGAAGAAGGACTTGCAAGAGAAGTATGTAATCATCTAAGATTAGATAAATATATACCAGATAATAGAGAATGGCAAAAGATGATTGATGATATAAGAAATATAGGAGATGAGACTGTAAATATAGCAATAGTAGGAAAATATATACAATTAGAAGACTCATATATATCAGTAATAGAAAGTTTACATCATGCAAGTTTCGTAAATAATGTAAAAGTTAATATAAAACTAATAGATTCAGAAGAAATAAATTCTGAAACAGCAAAAGAAAAATTAGCTGGATTACAAGGAATTATTGTACCGGGAGGATTCGGAAATAGAGGAATAGAAGGTAAAATAGAAACAATTAGATATGCAAGAGAAAACAAAATACCATTTTTAGGAATATGTTTAGGAATGCAAATGGCAGTTGTAGAATTTGCAAGAAATGTTTTAGGAATAAAAGATGCAAATTCAGCAGAATTTAGTGAAACAACACAAAATCCAGTAATTCATATAATGGAAGAACAAATCGGAATTGATAAAAAAGGTGGAACAATGAGATTAGGTTCATATCCTTGTATTTTAAAACAAGGAAGCTTAGCAAAAGAATTGTATGGACAAGAGAAAATAAATGAAAGACATAGACATAGATATGAATATAATAATGAATATAAAGAAAGATTAGAAGAAGCAGGATTAATATGTTCAGGAACTTCTCCTGATGGTAAATTAGTTGAAATTGTTGAATATAGAAATCATCCATATTTTATTGCAGGTCAATTCCATCCAGAATTAAAATCAAGACCAAATAGACCAGCACCATTATTTGTTGGATTAGTTAAAGCAGCTAAAGAAATGAAATAAATTTGATTAATAAAAGAAAAACGCTGGAGTAATTTCAGTGTTTTTTCTTTTTTTATTAATAAAGTTCTAAACTAAAATTATATTGAATATAATATTCTGGAAAGAATTGTGAACTTTTTGTGAAAATTAAATAAAACTATTGACAATATAAAAAAATGGGTATATATTATTAGCAGTCAAACACGAAGAGTGCTAATTAAAGGAGGTAATAAAAATGATAAAACCATTATCAGACAGAGTATTAGTAAAAATGAAAGAAAGTGAGGAGACAACAAAAAGTGGAATAATCTTAGCTAGTTCAGCAAAAGAAAAGCCACAAATAGCAGAAGTAATAGAAGTAGGGCCAGGAAAAAAAGTAGACGGAAAAATAGAAGAAATGTCAGTAAAAAAAGGAGACAAAGTAGTAGTAAGCAAATATGCTGGAACAGAAGTAAAATATGAAGGCGAAGAATATATCATCTTAAGAGAAGAAGATATATTAGCCATAGTAGAATAGAAAGGGAGGAAGATAATCATGGCAAAACAAATAAAATTTGGAGAAGATGCTAGAAAAGCATTATTAGAAGGTGTTAATAAATTAGCAGACACAGTAAAAGTAACATTAGGACCAAAAGGAAGAAATGTAGTATTAGATAAAAGCTTTGGAGCACCATTAATTACAAATGATGGTGTAACAATAGCAAAAGAAATAGAATTAGAAGACAAATATGAAAACATGGGAGCACGTTTAGTAAAAGAAGTATCAACAAAAACAAATGATATAGCAGGAGATGGAACAACAACAGCTACTGTATTAGCTCAAGCAATAGTAAAAGAAGGAGTAAAAAATGTAGCAGCAGGTGCTGATCCAATGGCAATAAAAAGAGGAATAGAAAAAGCAGTAAATGGAGCAGTAAAAGAATTAAAAGAAATAACATCATCAGTAAATGGAAAAGAAGATATAGCAAGAGTTGCAAGTATATCAGCAAACAACTCTGAAATAGGAGAATTAATAGCTGATGCAATGGAAAGAGTATCAAAAGATGGTGTAATAACAATCGAAGAATCAAAAACATCTAATACAGAATTAAATGTTGTAGAAGGAATGCAATTTGATAAAGGATATGTATCACCATATATGGTAACAGACACAGAAAAAATGGAAGCTATTGTAGATAATCCATATATATTAATAACAGACAGAAAAATAAGCAATATTCAAGAAATATTACCATTACTAGAAACATTAATGCAATCATCAGGAAAATTAGTAATAATATGTGATGATATAGAAAGTGAAGCATTATCAACATTAATACTAAACAAATTAAGAGGAGTATTAAATGTAGTTGCAGTAAAAGCACCAGGATTTGGAGATAAGAGAAAAGCAATGCTAGAAGATATTGCAATATTAACAGGCGGAGAAGTAATATCTCAAGATTTAGGAATGGAATTAAAAGATACACAAGTAGAACAATTAGGTAGAGCAAAACAAGTAAAAGTACAAAAAGAAAACACAATAATAGTTGATGGTGCAGGAGATAAAGAAGCAATATCATCAAGAGTAAAACAAATAAAAGCTCAAATAGAAGAAACAAAGAGTGAATTTGATAAAGAAAACTTACAAGAAAGATTAGCAAAAATTGCTGGAGGAGTTGCAGTAATTGGAGTTGGAGCAGCAACAGAAGTAGAAATGAAAGATAAAAAATTAAGAATAGAAGATGCATTATCAGCAACAAAAGCAGCAGTAGAAGAAGGAATAGTAGCAGGTGGAGGAACAGCATATGTAAATATAATCCCAGCAGTAGAAAAAGTTGCAAAAGACCTAGAAGGTGGAGAAAAACTAGGAGCTGAAATAGTATTAAAAGCATTAGAAGAACCAGTTAAACAAATTGCAAGAAATGCAGGATTAGAACCAGCAGTAATACTTGAAAATGTAAAAAAATCAGCAGAAGGATTTGGATTTGATGCTGAAAAAGAACAATATGTAGATATGAAAAAAGCAGGAATAGTAGACCCAACAAAAGTTACAAGAAGTGCATTACAAAATGCAGCATCAGTTGCAGCAATGATATTAACAACAGAAAGCTTAGTAACAGATGCTCCAGAACCTAAAGCATGTGGATGTGGACACGACCATGAAATGGATGCCGGAATGGGAGGAATGTACTAATAACTAATAGTACAAAATTTGACAAAAATTAGGAAATGTGATATAATTAAATTTGCAAATGATAAATTTCACAGGAGGTAAATGACATGACAGATGAGCAAAAGGAACTGTGGGAACTTCCAGGTTGGAAGTTAAACAAGCTAAGAACTGCGACCTGTGCGGTTGCAGAATTATGGGAAAATCTTCAAATAGGAGCAAAAGCTACTATTCGAAGAGATATTACAGGAAATATAATTTCCTGTACAATATCTGGCATGTAAAAGATGACGCACGTTGAATGACGTGCGTTTTTCTATGTAAAAAAACTAAAAATACTTGATTTTCGAGGGAAAATAAAGTATAATCATATACAGCTAAAAAAGGGAGAAAGTCCCCTTTAGAACGGGAGGAATGAAATGAAAGCAATAGAAATAAGAAACAGATATCTAAACTTTTTTAAAAAACATGGACATACTGTGATACCATCAGCACCAATAATACCTGAAAATGATCCATCAGTATTATTTACGACAGCAGGAATGCAACCACTAGTACCATATCTATTAGGAGAAAAGCACCCAGCAGGAACACGTTTAACAGACTATCAAAAATGTGTAAGAACAAATGATATAGAAGAAGTAGGAGATAATAGACATTTAACATATTTTGAAATGTTAGGAAACTGGTCATTAGGAGATTATTTTAAAGAAGAATCAATAAAAATGAGTTTTGACTTTTTAACACAGGAATTAAATATACCTGTAGAAAAAATATCAGTAACATGTTTTGCAGGAGATGAAGATTGTCCAAGAGATGAAGTAACAGCTGAATGTTGGAAAAAAGTAGGAATACCAGAAGAAAGAATATATTATTTTGGAAAAGATGACAATTGGTGGATAGCAGGAGAAGAAGGACCATGTGGACCTGATACAGAAATGTTTTATGATACAGGAAAACCAAAATGTTCAGAAAACTGTAATCCATCATGTGGTTGTGGTAAATATGTAGAAATATGGAATAATGTATTTATGGAATTCTTTAAAGGTAAAGACGGAAAATATACAAAATTAGCACAACATAATGTTGATACAGGATTAGGACTAGAAAGAATGGCAATGTTATTACAAGGAAAAGAAACACCATTTGACACAGAAATTTTTAAACCTGTAATGGACAAATTAGTAGAATTACAAAAAGTAGATAGTATTGTAAGTAGAAGAATAATAGCAGAACATTTACGTTCAAGTATGATGATAATATGTGATGGAGGCAGACCAAGTAATATAGACAGAGGATATATTTTAAGAAGATTAATTCGTAGAATGATAAGACATATGAACAAACTTCAAATAGCATTAGACGAATTATCAACATTAATAGACATAAATGTGGAAAATTTAAAAGAAATGTATCCAGCACTTGAAACAAACAAAGAAACAATAAAAACAGTAATGTTAGAAGAAAAAGATAAATTTGTAAAAACTTTAACAAAAGGTGAAAAAGAATTCTTTAAAGAAATGGAAATTGTTAAACAACAAGGAAAAGACATGTTAGATGGAAAAATGGTATTTAGACTATATGATACTTATGGGTTCCCACCAGAAGTAACTGAAGAATTAGCAACAGAAAATGGAATGAAAATAGATAAAAAAGAATTCGAAAGACTATTTAAAGAACACCAAGAAAAATCAAGAGCAGGAGCAGAACAAAAATTTAAAGGTGGACTTGCTTCAACAGGAGAAATGGAAACAAAATACCATACAGCAACACACTTACTAAATGCAGCATTAAAAGTAGTTCTAGGTTCACATGTGCATCAAAGAGGAAGTAATATAACTGCAGAAAGAATGAGATTTGACTTTTCTCATCCTGCAAAAATGACTGATGAAGAAAAACAAAAAACAGAGGAATTGGTAAATAAATGGATATCTGATGCAATTCCAGTAGAACATTTAGAAATGAAAAAAGATGAAGCAATAAGATTAGGTGCAGAAGCAATGTTTATAGAAAAATATGGAGATATAGTTTCTGTATATAAAATTGGAGATGTATCATTAGAATTATGTGGAGGACCTCATGTTACAAATACATCAGAATTAGGACATTTCAAAATAAAGAAAGAAGAATCAAGCTCATCAGGAATTCGTAGAATTAAAGCAATTCTTGAATAAATTTAAACAATATTTGAAAAAGGAGAAAAGCATGAAAGAAGATTGTATTTTTTGTAAGATTATAAAAGGAGAAATTCCATCAAGTAAAGTATATGAAGATGAAGAAATATTAGCATTTAATGATATAAATCCAGCAGCACCAATACATGTATTAGTAATACCAAAAAAACACATTGAATCACTTGCTCATATGGAAGAAGGGGACGAAAAAATAGTAGGAAAGATATATAAAGTCATCAATGATATAGCAGAAAAACAAGGATTCAAAGAAAAAGGATATAGAGTAATCGTAAATTGTGGTAAAGATGGAGGACAAGAAGTAGGACATTTACATTTTCATTTATTAGCTGGAACTCAATTTGGAGAAAAAATAGTCTAAAACTATACCATTTTTTATAAAAATATGGTATAATATAGATATATGGTCAAATGAGGAGGGAGTTAATATGAATAGTAAATATAGTAATGTATTAACAGTATTATTAGTAATTATTATAATAGCGATAATAGGAATAATAGGCTTTTTAGGATATAGATTTTATAAAAGTTCTACATTAAAAAATAATTCAGAAGACTTTGTAGACTCATTTTTAAATGATTCAGATAAAGGTTCAGAAGAAGAAAATACAAATACAGATACAGGAGATGGAGAATTTCAAGGTGTAGAAGGAGGAGACAATACAGGTAATGTAGGAGGTTCAACTCCAGATGCTCCTAAATTTAATGGATATACAGTAGCAGGTTCAATAGAAATACCTGCAACGAACTTAAAATCTCCAATTATTGCAAGAGCAGAATACTCAAAATCAGCTTTAGAAAATGCAATAGTAGAAATATATGGACCAGGACTAAATCAAGTAGGAAATACAACATTAGCAGGACATAATTATAGAAATGGAAATTTCTTTTCAAATAACAAAAAATTAAACATAGGAGATAAAATATACATAACAGACTTAGAGGGAAATAGAAAAGCATATACAATCTATAATAAATATGAAGCACCAGATAATGAATCAGATTATATGACAAGAGATACACAAGGAGCAGTAGAAATATCATTATCAACATGTACAGATGACTCAAAAGCAAGATTAATAATTTGGGCAAGAGCAGATTAATTAAAAATGAAAAAATCCCCATAATGAGAAATCATCATGGGGATAATTAATATAGAGGAGAAAACAATGGATAAAAAAGAAGCAAAAAAAAGAATAGAAGAACTTAGAGAAAAAACAGAATATTATGCAAAAAAATATTATGATGATGATAAACCAGAAATATCAGATTTTGAATATGATATGTTAATGTTAGAATTACGAACATTAGAAAGTCAGAATCCAGAATTTATAACCAAAACATCTTTAACACAAAAAGTAGGAGGAACTGTAAAAGAAGGATTCAAAAAAGTAGAACATGAAGTTCCTTTGCAAAGTTTACAAGATGTTTTTAATTTTGATGAAATAAAAGAATTTATTCAAAAAGTTCAAAAACAAGCTGAAGAAAATGGAATAGAAAATCCAACATATGTTGTAGAAACAAAAATAGATGGACTATCAGCAGCACTAGAATATAAAAACGGAAAATTTGTAAGAGGAGCAACAAGAGGAAATGGACTAGTTGGAGAAGATGTAACAGAAAATTTAAAAACAATAAAAACAATTCCACAAAAACTTCCAGAAGATATTAATATAACAGTAAGAGGAGAAGTATTTATTTCAAAAGCAGAATTTGAAAAAATGAACCAAGAAAGAGAAGAAAATGAAGAAGAACTATTTGCAAATGCACGTAATGCAGCAGCAGGTTCATTAAGACAACTAGATAGCAAAATAACCAAAAGTAGACCATTAGATATCTATATATTTAATGTTCAAAAAATAGAAGGAAAAGAATTTAATTCACATTTTGAAGAATTAGAATATTTAAGTAAAATAGGATTTAATGTAAATCCTGTACGTATTTATTGTAAAAATGAAGAAGAAATAATAAAAGCAATAGAAAAAATAGGAGAAGATAGAGAAAAATTAACATTTGGAATAGATGGAGCAGTAGTAAAAGTTGATGATTTAAATTTAAGACAAATAATGGGGACAACAAGTAAAGTTCCAAAGTGGGCAATAGCATATAAATATCCACCAGAAAGAAAAGAAACAATATTAAAAGATATAATATGTCAAGTTGGAAGAACAGGGGTAATTACACCAATGGCAATATTGGAGCCTGTAAAAGTTGCTGGTTCAACAATTTCAAAAACTACTTTGCACAATGAAGATTTTATTAAAGAAAAAGGATTAAAAATAGGAGATAGAGTAATAATACAAAAAGCAGGAGATGTAATACCAGAAATAGTAGAAGCAGTAGTTGAAAAAAGAACCGGAGAAGAAAAAGAATTTGAAATGCCACATGTTTGTCCAGTATGTGGAGCAGAAGCTGTTAGAGAAGAAGGAGAAGCTGCTGTAAGATGTACAGGGATAGAATGTCCAGCAAAATTATATAGAAACCTAGTACATTTTGTATCAAGAGAAGCAATGAATATAGATGGATTAGGAGAAAACATAATAGGAATTTTACTTGAAAAGAAAATGATTTCAAATATTGCTGATATCTATGATTTAAAATTTGAGGATTTTGCTTCACTAAAAAAGAAAGGTGACAAATTTGCTCAAAACTTAGTAGATAGTATAAATGCAAGTAAAGAAAATGATTTATATAGATTAATTACCGCACTTGGAATTAGACATGTAGGTGTAAAAGCTGCAAAAATTTTAGCAAAAAGATTTAAAAACATAGATAATCTTTCAAATGCAACAGTAGAAATATTAAGTGAAGTAGAAGAAGTTGGACCAATAGTAGCAAATAGTATAAAAGAATTTTTTGAGCAAGAACAAACACAAGATTTAATAAAAAGATTAAAAAAAGCTGGAGTAAATACAGAAGCAATTCAAGATGAAGATGTAGACAATAGATTTGAAGGAAAAACTTTTGTACTTACAGGAGGACTTGAAAATTTTTCAAGAGAAGAAGCCTCAAACATCATAGAAAAATTTGGAGGAAAAACATCAAGTTCAGTTTCAAAAAAGACAAGTTATGTGTTAGCAGGAGAAGATGCAGGAAGCAAACTCACAAAAGCACAAAATTTAGGGGTTACAATATTGACAGAACAAGAATTTATGGATATGATTAAATAAATAAATTTTTAAGGAGAAAATTATGGATGGATATACTTTTGAAGATATGTGGTTAGACTTAAAAAATGGTTATCAAATATATTATACTTATGTACGAAATAGATATGTTTTATTTAAAACAGCAGAAAATTGTTATACACAAAAATTATTGACAGATGACCCTAAAAATCCTCAACCAAGAATGACAATGCTAACATTAAAAAGAGTTAAAGAAATCTTCCCACACATGGAAGATATAGAATATAAAGTAGGAATATTTGAGCAAGAATAAAATTTTGGGAAAAAAGGGGACAGTCCCCAAATTATCCTAAATTTATTAGAAGGAGAAAAAAATGGCTACAATAATAGATGGAAAAAAATTAGCACAAGAAATTAGAGCAAAATTGAAAATAGAATGTGAAGAATTAAAACAAAAAGGAATAGTACCAAAATTAGCAGTAATAATGGTAGGAGATGATAAAGCATCACAAGTATATGTACGCAATAAAAGTAAAGCATGTAATGAAATTGGAATTGAATTCGAAGAATATTTGTTAGATGAAAATATAAAACAAAATGAACTAATAGAATTAATAGGAAAATTAAATAAAGACACAAGTATAAAAGGAATATTATTACAAAGTCCAATTCCAAAAGGATTAGATATAAATGAAGCATTTAGAACAATTGCACCAGAAAAAGATGTAGATGGATTTAATCCTGTAAATGTAGGAAAACTATGTTTAAATCAAGATACATTTGTATCATGTACACCATATGGGATAATGAAAATGTTTGAAGCATATAATATTGACTTAGAAGGCAAAAATGTAGTAATATTAGGAAGAAGTAATATAGTTGGAAAACCATTAATACAATGTTGTTTAAATAAAAATGCAACAGTAACAGTATGTCATTCAAAAACAAAAAATTTAGAAGAATATACTAAAAGAGCTGATGTAGTAATTTCAGCAATAGGAAAATCAAAATTTGTAACAGAAGATATGGTAAAAAAAGATGTAATTATTATAGATGTTGGAATAAACAGAGGAGAAGATGGAAAATTAACAGGTGATGTTGATTTCGAAAATGTTAGTCAAAAAGCTAGCTTCATAACACCAGTTCCAGGGGGAGTGGGACCGATGACAATAGCTATGTTAATGAATAATGTAATAAAAGCAAGTAAATAAAAAATAGGGGGACCGTATGTTTGCAAAGGCAAGCATAGTTGGTCCTTTTTGTATGGAGGGAAAATATGATTATTGAAGAATTAAAAATTACAGATGATGAATATCCACAAAATTTAAGAGAAATATATGATTCACCAAGATCAATTTATGTATTAGGAAATAAAGAAATATTAAATCAAACTGGAATTGCAATTGTTGGAAGTAGAGATGCTACACAATATGGAAAAAAGATATCATCCCAAATAGCTAAAGAACTAGCCGAAAAAGGAATTAATATAATAAGTGGTCTAGCAATTGGAATTGATGAATATGCACATATAGGAACATTGCAACAAAATAAAGGAAAAACAATAGCAGTATTAGGAAGCGGGCTAGATCAACTTTATCCAAAAGAAAATATAGAATTAGCAAGAAGAATTATTAAATCAGGAGGATGTATAATTTCTGAATACCCTATTGGAACAAAACCTGATAAGAAAAATTTTCCTCAGAGAAATAGAATAATAAGTGCAATTTCACAAGGAATTTTAATTGTAGAATCGGCTGAGAAAAGTGGAGCATTAATAACTGCTGAGTTTGGATTAGAACATGGAAAAGAAATTTTTGCAGTTCCAGGAGATATTACCAAAAAACAAAGTAAAGGTTGCAATTTATTAATTAGAGATGGAGCGAAAGTTGTACTTTCGAGTCAAGATATATTAGATGAAATTATTTTATGAAAAAATTTTATAAGTCTTGAAATTTTAAATTAATATGTGTATACTGAAATTAGTTATAGAAAAGGAGAGAAAACATGGAAAGTGGAAAAATACAAAAGTTAGTAAATTTAATTGAAAGAATGGAAAGTACAGGGGAAAACAGGGAAGAAGTCGAAAAAATGAAAGAATTAATCGAAGATGGAAGATATGCTGAGATATTAGAGATTCTTAAACAGATTAATGAAAAAGAAAAAAGACGTAAAGAGGAAAAGAGTATTAAGAAGCAAGAAGAATTGAAAGAAGAGCCAGAGGAAGACTATGAAGAAGAAATAGAAGAAGATGATGAGGAAGACTACGAAGAAGAATTAGAAGAAGAACCAGAAGAAGACTACGAAGAAGAACCTGAAGAAGACTATGAGGAAGAATTAGAAGAAGAGCCTGAAGAAGAAGATGATGATGATGAAATAGAAGAAGAACTGAAAGAAGATAATAATGTAGAAGAAAACCAAGAAGAAGATAGTGAGGATATTAAATATGAAGAACCAGAAGAAGAAGTATATGAATTTGAGCAAAAAAAAGATGAGCAAAACGAAAGTGTATATCCTGAAAAACTGTCAAATACACAACTAGAAAGAGAATATATAAGTTTATTATTACTAAATCCGAAAGCAATATCAATGTATTACATTTTAAATCAAGACTGTTTTTTTGAAAGTGATGAATATTTAAATTTATATAAAAGTGTATTATTCACTGAAGGAGAAGCATTTGCGCCACAAAGAGCAAAAGATAATTATAATTTTGCTAAAGAAGGACCAGAAACATATGAAACTAAAAGAGCGTTAAAAGAAGAAGCAAAAAGTTTAACAATAGGAATTGAAAAAGTTTATGTAGAACTAAGAAAATTATTCGAAATAAGAAAACATTATTTAAGAAACCCAATAAAAGAAACTCAAGAGAAAATAATGGATATAATGGAATATGAGTTATATGACATAATGACAATACAAGAAGTAGATGACGCAATAGAGCAAATAACTGTCACACAAAAGTTCAAAAGAGGAGTATTAAGTAATAATGTAACAGATTTCTTAATATTAGGAGAAAATAATTTAACATCAGGACTAGAATTACCATTTCCAATATTAAGTAGTGTATTTAAAGGAATACGTAAAGGAGAGACAATGGCATATGCAATGCCATCAAACTCAGGAAAAAGTAGATTTACAATAAATTTAGCTGCTAATATAGCTTTTATACACAAGAAAAAAGTATTAATAATTTCAAATGAAATGTCAGAAGAAAAAATGAGGTTATGTTTAATAACAACAGTATTAAATAATAAAAAAATCCAAGAACTACATGGTCAAAAAATAGAAAAAACAGAAGGAGAAATATTAGAATTCAAATTTAGACCAGATAAAGGTGTAAAAGCAAAACTAGATGAAGATGGATTTATATTAAAAGAAGAAAAAGAAACTCAAAGAGAATTTGCAAAAAGATTATCAAAAATATCAGAAGAATTTAGAAAAACAATTGAAGTTACAAAATGGTTAGAAAAGCAAATAAAAAATTCAATAGAATTTGTAAATATAACAAATCATACAAATGACGAACTAGAAAAAGTAATATTAAATTATTATTACAAAGAAAAAATTGAATATGTATTTTATGATACATTAAAAACTGATACAGATAATATAGGAAATGGAGAGGAACTAAAGAAAACTGCTACAATACTTTCAAATTTAGCGCAAAATTTAGATATATTTATAGCATCATCACTACAATTAATGGAAAGTAATACATTACCGATAAACTTAAATATAAACGATTTAGCTGTAAGTAGAACTGTAAAAGAAGTTTTAGATACATTATGTTTAATAAAACAGATACATGCTGAAGATTATAGTAAATATGAATATTCATTAGAAGAAGTAGACACAAAATTTTATGATTTAGAAAAATCAAAAGATCCAGATGTAAGATATTATGCATGTGTTGTAGATAAAAACAGAGCAGGTGCAAAACCAAAAGTTCTATTTAGACTAAATTTAGCATATAACATGTGGGAAGAACTAGGATATTTACGTTTAAAGTCAAACGATGAGGAGGAATAGATGAAAAACGAAATAGTAATGGCTTCAGGAAATCAAGGAAAAATAAAAGAAGCACAGGAAATATTAAATCAATATAAAATAATTCCTATGAAAGAACTTGGAATAGAAATAGATGTTGAAGAAGATCAAGATACTTTTGTAGGAAATGCAACTAAAAAAGCAGAGACAATTGCAAAACAATTAAAAGGAAAAAAATGTTTAGCAGATGATTCTGGAATTGAGATAGAATATCTAAATGGATTTCCTGGGGTATATACTAAAAGATGGCATGAAGGAACAGATAGAGAAAGAAATTTAGCAATTATAAAAAAAATGGAAGGAGTACCAAAAGAAAATAGAAAAATTAAATTTGTAACAGCAATGGCAATTTCTGATGGCAAAAATACTATTTCAGTTGAAGCATCTATAAATGGATATGTTTCAGAAAATGTTAGAGGAGAAAATGGATTTGGATTTGATGAAATATTTGAATTAGATAATGGAAAAACACTTGCAGAGTTGACACAAAATGAGAAAAATCAAATTAGTGCAAGAAAAAAAGCATTGGAAATGCTAAAAGAAAAAATGATTTAATATCGTTCTAATACAACCCTTATATGAATACAATTAAACAAAAGTATTCGTATGGGGGTTTTACATGATGAAAGATAGATTAATTGAAGAGCGTGCTATAAGTTTAGCGCAATATATTATAGATTCTAAGGATACAGTTAGGGGAGCTGCAAAAAAATTTTGTATTAGCAAAAGTACGGTACATAAAGATATAACCGAGCGACTAGAAAAAATAAATCCAAGATTAGCAGGAAAAGTAAGAGAGATACTAGACGAAAACAAAGCAGAAAGGCATATAAGAGGTGGAATGGCAACAAAATTAAAATATTTAAACAAATAAAAAAGTTACATTAATAAGTGTAACTTTTATTTTTGCGTCAAACTCTTGAAATTATATAAAAAAAATATTACAATATAATTGTTGGAGGTAAAAAAATGAAAGATTTAATGAATGATAATAATGAAGTAATGAACAAAAAATTAAAAATATTTTATATAGTAATAATTGCTATATGTATAATAGCAATAATAGTAGCAATAGTTATACAAATACAAAAGAGTAATGAACAAAAAGAAATTAGCCAAGTACCAGTAATAGATGAAGGAAATATAGGTGGATATCAAGAAGAATTTGATGATATGTTTGAAAATAAAGTTAACTATTTAGAAAATAATAGTTATAAAATAGAAAAATTAAAAGAAGACCAAGAAATAATATATTCTGGATATCAAATACAAGAAAAGAAATTAAATGCATATGAATTAGATGTAAATATTCCATATATAAATATAAAAAATAGTGTAACAGAAGAATTTAATCAGCAAATAGTAGAAGTATTTGAGAAAAAAGCAAAAAGTGTATTAAATAGTACTTCAGGAGATGTTGTATACACAGTAAAATATTGTGCATATATATCAAATAATATATTGTCATTAGTAATACGCTCAACATTAAAAGAAGGAGTAAATCCACAAAGAGATATAATCCAAACATATAATTATGACTTAACAAATCAAAAAGAATACACTGTTGATGAAATATTAGAAGCAAAAGGAATAACAAAAAGAGAAGCGAACCAAAGAATACAAGAAGAAATACAAAAAGTTCAAAAAAATGTAGAAGAACTACAAAAATTGGGTTACAATATATATTCAAGAGATCCAGAAGATGATATGTATAGTATAAATAATGTTACAGAATATTTTATTGGAAAAGATAATGCATTTTATATAATATATGCATATGGTAATCAAAATCTTACAGATGAAATGGACATAGTAGTCATGTAAAACAATAAAGTTAATAATCATAATAAAAAGAACCTTGATTTTATTCAAGGTTCTTTTTGAAAATAAAAGGGGATGTTTGTTTAATCAGCTTCTTTACTGACTGTACCTATATATTACCAATCAAATTTGTTCATTTTGTGAACTGAAGGTGAAAACTTTAAGGAGTTTCTTCAAGTTTTACACTTAATTCTTTTTCTTCTCCATTTCTATTAACAGTAATTGTTATAGTATCACCAACTTTATGAGAATTTTTAATTTCATTTAATTCATCCATATTTTTAATATCTTTTCCATCAGCTTTTATGATAACATCACCAATTTTAATACCAGCTTTTTCAGCAGGAGAAAATGTTTGAACATCTTTTACATAAATACCAACAACTAAATTATTCTTTTTAGCAGTTTCTTCATCTAAATCTAGTCCTGTAATACCGATATAAGGTCTAATAACTTTATTATGTTCAATTAATTCATCAATAATGTCAAGAGTAGAATTGATTGGAATAGCAAATCCAATACCTTCGACACCTGAACCTGATAATTTTAAAGTATTAATACCAATAACTTTACCTTCGCTATTAACAAGAGCTCCACCACTATTACCAGAATTTATAGCTGCATCAGTTTGAATGCAAACAAATTTATTTCCATCAGATACTACTTCTCTATTAACAGCACTTATAATACCTGTTGTAACAGTAGTATCAAGACCTAGAGGGCTACCAACAGCCATAGCAAATTCTCCAACAACAGCTTGGTCAGAATCAGCAAATTCTGCAGCAGTTAAGCCTGATTTTTCGATTTTTAAAACTGCTAAATCAGTTTGAGAATCTTTACCAACAATTTTGGCATCAAAAACTGAATCACTACCATAAACATCACTATTTAATTTTACTTTTACTGAAGTTGCCTCAGAAAGTTCATAATAAGAATATGAAGATGAAGAACTACTACTATCTACAACATGATTATTTGTTAAAATATATCCATCCTCACTTATAATAATTCCTGAACCTGTAGCAGTTGCAGTCGAAGTCATAGGTTGACCAAACCCAAAAAATGAGTTTGAAGTAGCTGTATAAGTAACTTCAATTCCTACAATTGAAGGTAAAATCTTATTAGCTGCAAAAACAGCAGTATTTGAATAATTTGAAAGTGATATTAAATTAGAAGTTGTACCACTACCACCAGTAGTATTTATTGATGTTTCAACAGTAGTATCTCCTATTAATTTTTCTCTAATAGAAGGAACACCAAAACAAGTACCTATAACAACTGAACATCCTACAATTCCACTTACAAATGGTAATAAAATAGTTTTACCAAATCCGTTTCCGTTTCCATTATTTTTTTTGAAGTTTGCATTTGAAACTTTGCTAGAAATTACTTCAAATTTATTTTCATTATCGTCCATAATGAATGCCTCCTTATACTTATCTTTTTACTGTAATTAGGATACACCAAATTTGTGAAGAAAATGTGAAAAAGATGTAAAAAACTATAATATTTTTTTGAATTTACTTGAAAATAAAGAGTACAAAATATATAATATAAATATGGAGGAGATCAAATGAAGAAACAAAGAGGAATAACACTGATTGCACTAACTATAACAATTGTTGTAATGATGATTATAGCCGGAATTACAATAAATATAGGATTAGATTTAATAAGAGAAGTAAAATTACAAGATTTAAGGACAAATATGTTATTAATGCAAGCAAAAGGAAAAGAATGTGTAGAAGAAGTTAGCTTCCAAAAAGCAAATGTAAAAGATGAAAATGAAATTCAAACAATAAAAGATGAAAACTTAAAAGGAACAAAAGTTGAAGAAAATCCAGAAGTTTCAGAAGCTTTACAGAAAACAGGACAAATACAAGAAGGATATGAGTATTATTATTTAACTGAACAAGATTTAGCTGATATGGGAATACAGGAATTAAAGGTAGAAGATTATGAATACTTTGTTGTTGGTTATAATATAGATGAAATAAAAGTAGAAGTAATAAATACAAAAGGATATCAAGGAAATTACACATTAACACAATTAAATGAACTATCAGGAGAAGAATAATGAAAGAAAAAGAAGAAGAAAGATTAAAAGCATTAAAGCAACAAGAAAATGAACTAAGAAAAAAAGGATTTAACACAATTTGTGGAATAGATGAAGCAGGAAGAGGACCACTAGCTGGTCCTGTTGTTATTGCAAGTGTAATAATGCCTGCAGACTCAATGATAGAAGGAGTAAATGACTCTAAAAAGGTTTCAGAAAAAAAGAGAGAAGCTTTATATGACAAAATAATTGAAGAAGCAATAAGTTATGGAGTAGCAATAATAGGACAAGATGAAATTGATGAAATAAATATATTAAATGCAACAAAAAAAGGACTAACAATATCACTACAAGAATTAACAGTTAAACCAGACTTAATATTAGTAGATGCATTAGAACATATAGACACAATGGGAATTCCATATGAATCAATAATAAAAGGAGATGCAAAATGTTACTCAATATCAGCAGCATCAATAATTGCTAAAGTAACAAGGGACAGAATAATGAGAGAATGGGATAAAGTATATCCAGAATATAATTTTGCACAACATAAAGGATATGGAACAGCAAAACACATAGAAGCAATAAAACAATATGGATTATCTCCAATACATAGAAGAAGCTTTACAAAAAATATAATTTAAAAAAGTAAAAGGAGAATACAAATGAATATATTAGAAATAATCTCTAAAAAAAGAGATAAAAAAGAATTAACAAAAGAAGAAATCGAATATTTTGTAAAAGGATATACAAAAGGAGAAATAACTGATTATCAAGCTTCAGCACTAGTTATGGCAATATATATAAATGGAATGAATGATAGAGAAATAACAGATTTAAGTATAGCAATGGCACACTCGGGAGAAGTATTAGATTTGTCAAGATTTGGAGAAAACGTAGTAGATAAACACAGTACAGGAGGAGTAGGAGATAAAGTTTCAATAATACTACTTCCAATAATAGCATCAATGGGAATACCTGTCGCAAAAATGTCAGGTAGAGGATTAGGATTTACTGGAGGAACTGTTGACAAAATGGAAACAATACCTGGATATAGAACAAAAGTAGATGTAAATGAATTTATACAAAATGTAGAAAAAGTTGGAATAAGTATGATAGGTCAAACTATGAACTTAGCTCCAGCAGACAAAAAAATATATGAATTAAGAGATGCAATATCATGTGTAGAAAATATACCACTAATTGCATCAAGTATAATGAGTAAAAAAATAGCAAGTGGAGCAAATAAAATTGTTTTAGATGTTACTGTAGGAAAAGGAGCATTTATGAAAAACAAAGAAGATGCAGAAAAACTTGCAAATCAAATGATAAAAATTGGAAAACTAGCAGGAAGAGAAGTAAAATGTGTATTAACTTCTATGGATGAGCCATTAGGATATGCCATAGGAAATTCATTAGAAGTGATAGAAGCAATTAATTTTCTTAAAGGTGATATGTTAGAAGATGTAAAACAAGTTGTTCTTGAACTTGGTGCTTATATGATAAAGCTAGCAGGAAAAGGAGATAATTTAGAAGAGAATAAACAAAAAATGCTTCAAAATATAGAAAATGGACAAGCATATAAAAAGTTAGTTGAAATGGTACAAAATCAAGGAGGAGACATTTCATATTTAGAAGATACAACTAAATTTGAAAAATCAAAATATATATCAGCAGTAGTTACTGAAAAAACAGGTTATGTGCAAGAAATTAATGCAGAAGAAATCGGAAAATTATCATGTTATTTAGGAGCGGGCAGAATCAGTAAAGAAGATGAAATTTTAAAAAATGTTGGAATAATTCTAAATAAGAAAGTTGGAGATAAAGTAGAAGAACAAGAATTTTTAGCATATATATGTGCAGATGACGAGAATAAATTAAGAGAAGCGGAGAAAAGAATATTAGAAATTTATAAAATAGAAGATAAAGAAGTAGAAAAACAGCCTATAATACTAGGTATTATTTAAAAAATATTGAAAAAATCTATAAATATGTTATAATATAAAGGTAGACTTAAAAAAGAAAGGATGTAAAATAATGAAAAAAGAAGCAAAAGTAAAAAATAAAATAGATAAAAGACAATTAGCTATAAAAATAATGGCAGGATTTTTAGCAGCAGTTATGGTATTAGCAGCATGCTCAACACTAATATATTATATAATGAGATAAAAGGGGAGATGTATTAGATGGACAACATAGGAAACATGTTTAATAGTTTTTATGAGAATAATATCTTGTCATATATACGAGTATGGCAAGAACAGCCATTTAAACTAGTAACATTAATAATAGATATAACATTAGTAATATTTTTAGCATATGAACTATTAAGAATAGTAAAAGATTCAAGAGCATGGCAATTAGTAAAAGGAATAGCATTATTAATAGTAGCAACAGCATTAAGTGGATTATTAAATTTAAATATATTAAATTATATATTATCAGCAATAATGGATTGGGGAGTAATACTTATAATAATAATATTCCAACCAGAAATAAGGAGAACACTAGAACAATTAGGTGGAACAAATAGATTTTCAAGATTTTTCGGATTTGATAAAGACATAATTACGAAAACTAAAGAAGATATCTATAAAATAGTAATTGCAGTTTATGAATTAGCTAAAAATAAAACAGGAGCATTAATAGTAATAGAAAGAGATATTCAAATAAAAGATATAATAGCAACAGGAATTCCTATGGATGCAGAAGTATCACCACAGTTATTAGTAAACATATTTGTCCCAAACACACCATTACATGATGGAGCAGTAGTAATAAGTAATAATAAAATTGCAGCTGCAGCTTGTATGTTGCCATTAGCAAGTGATAGAGATATAGCAAAAGAATTAGGAACAAGACATAGAGCAGGAATTGGAATATCAAAAGAATCAGATAGCATTGCAATAATAGTTTCAGAAGAAACAGGAAAAGTATCAGTTGCAAAAGATGGTACATTAATTGCAGATGTAAGAGAAGATGTTTTGAAAAAAATCTTAATTAGTAATGTAGTAACAAAAAGATTGAATGAAGCAAAAGAGAAAAAAGAAAGAAAAATAAAAAGTTTTAAAGATATAAAAAATATTTTTAAGAAAAAAGAAGAAACAGAAAAATAAGAGTTGCAAAAGCAACTCTTATTAATTAAAGGAGAATTATGAGAAATATAAAATTAACTATTGAATATGATGGTAAAGATTTTAATGGATGGCAAAAACAACCGAATAAATTAAATATTCAAGGAACTATAGAACAAGCAATAAAATGCATAACAGGAGAAGATGTTGAATTAAATGCATCAGGAAGAACAGATGCAGGTGTTCATGCTATTGGTCAAGTTGCTAATTTTAAAACAGATTCTAAAATTCCAATAGAAAAATTTGCAATCGCAATAAATTCAAGATTAAAAAAATCTATTGTGATAAAAAAAGCAGAAGAAGTTGATGAAAGATTTCATAGTAGATTAAGTTGTAAGAAAAAAACATATAGATATATTATAAATAATTCAGAAGAAGGAAGTGCGATTTATAGAAATTTAGAGACACATATACCTCAAAAATTAGATGTATCTAAAATGGAACAAGCTGTAAAATATTTTGAAGGAGAGCATGATTTTAAGGCATTTAAAGCAAGCGGAACAAGTAGTAAAAGTAGTGTAAGAACAATTTATGAGGCTAAAGTATATCAAAAAGATGAGAAAATATTTATTGAACTAACAGGTAATGGATTTTTATATAATATGGTTAGAATTATTGCTGGAACATTAGTTGATGTAGGAATGGGAAAAATTGAACCAGAAGAAATAACACAAATTATAAATGAAGGAAAAAGAGAGAATGCAGGAAAGACTCTTCCACCAAATGGTTTATATTTATTAAAAGTAATGTATGAGTAACAAAAATATAAATAAATTCATAAAATATATCAAAAACATAAAAGGAGATATAAAATTATGACTTTATTTATATTTTTTGCATTAGTGTTTGCAACAATAGTTTTAGCAATACTTATAAACAGAATAGTAAGATGCCCAATATTAGTCGCACTTACATTTTTCTCTGTTATATTATTAATTGCAGCAATTATTGGAAGTACGACTTTGGTAGTATTAGCAGTTATACTAGGAATAATAGCTTTTCTATCAGCCTTTTTCGATTGTGTTTTTAAGAGTTCAGGATTTTTTAGAAATAGCAATTGTTTAACTTGCCATAATCCATATGATGATAATGATAATGACTGCTGTTGTAATAATGATGATGATAATAATCTTGCTATTGTTAATAGTAATGGGCGAGTGGTTGCTAGAATAAATGGAAATACAGTTTCTTGTCGAAATAACAATAATAATGGAGGTTGTGGTTGTGGCAATTCTAATTCTTTAATTGCAGAGTTGGTAGAAAATAATTTGATTAATACGGCATCTTCAAATGGAAATAATAATTCATCTTCATGCGGTTGCTGTGGAAGAACAACAAGAAGAAGATAAATAAAAAACCTTGTATAATAATTTTATATAAGGTTTTGTTTTTTATATATTTTTAATAGTTTTGGTAGCGAAGGGTGGATTCGAACCGCCGACCTGTCGGGTATGAACCGAATGCTCTAGCCAACTGAGCTACTTCGCCATGAACTCTGAACAGTAATTATTATAATAGGTATTTCCATATTTGTCAAGCATTATTCAGATTTTTTTATAAAAACTTTACAACTTAAGAAATTAGAATAAAAAATAATTAGGCTAATATATTTAAATGGGTGAAAAAAATTGACACAGGCAATATTAATAATAATTGGATTTATACTACTGATAAAAGGGGCAGATATATTAGTAGATGGGTCAAGTGCAATTGCAAAAAAGCTACATATACCAGAAATAATAATAGGATTAACAATTGTTTCAATTGGAACATCTATGCCAGAGTTATTTGTAAGTACAACATCAGCAATAGAAGGATATTCAGACATATCAATAGGAAATATAATAGGAAGTAATATATGTAACTTATTATTGATATTAGGGCTATCAGCAATAATAAGACCAGTAACCTTTCAAAAGCAGACAAAAATAATAGAAAATCCGATGTCAATAATATTAACAATAATATTTTTAATAATTTGTAATACAGGACGATATATAACTAGAACAGAAGGTTTAATATTAATAATACTTTTTATATTATTTTTGATATATACAATAATAATTGGAATAAGAACACAAAAAAAGGCAGTATTACTTGAGATAGAAGAAACTGAAAACATAAGTTTAATAAAAAACATATCATTAATAATATTAGGAATATGTATATTAAAAATAGGTGGAGAATTAGTTGTAGATAAAGCTCAAGAAATAGCAAGAATGTTAAATGTAAGTGAAAAAATAATAGGACTTACAATAGTTGCAATAGGAACAAGTTTACCAGAATTAGTAACAAGTGTAACAGCAGCCATAAAAGGCGAAAGTGATATTGCAATAGGAAATATTGTTGGTTCAAACATATTTAATATGTTACTTATAATAGGACTATCGGCAATAATACAACCAATAAATTATAATATTACATATAATTATCAAATGGTAGTATTATTTATCGGAATGATTTTAATAACAATATTTCCATTTATTAAACCTAAAAATGTATTATCAAGAACTGAAGGGATAGTATTTGTAATTTTATATATAATGAATTTAATAGTATTGATTATAAAATAATAAAAAACAGGAAAAAAATTCAAAAATAGCAAGGAAAAGCCTTGCTATTTTTAAATTTGCATAGTAAAATATACTAAGAAAAAGTGGGGGAAGGGAGAGACTATTTTGAAAAAAGTAAACAAAGAACAAGAAATAGCAAAAAAATTAGAATATATAGGACTAAACTTAAAAGAAATACCAGAAACACTAAAGCTAGTAGAAAATTTACAATTCAAACCAAATGTAGGGATTGACGAAAAAAAATATAGACAATACAGATTTGTATCACCAAAAGAAATAGAGATACTACTATCTCCAACTAATAGATTAGAAGATGTAAAAGAAAAATATTCAAAAGCAAGTCCATTAATAAATTACCTAGACTCAAGTAGTGAAGAAAACCAAGAAAGACATGAAACCTTTCTAAGAATGTTAGAAGAAATAAGAGTAGAAGATATAGAAAAAATAGAACAAGACCAACAAAATTTAAACAAAAAAATACCATTTAAAGTAAGATATCCAGGAAATTATTTATGGCAAATATATTATTCACAAGCAAGTGATAAGTATTTCATGATAGTACCAACAGAAGACAAAGACTATTCAACATTTTTCTATGTGCTAAAAAAGCAGATTGAAAAGAAAAAAGCAGGAAAAGTTTTTGTACCAATAAGCAACGCAGACTATACAAAAGAATTATTAAACAAAACAGAAATTCAAAGTTTAGAAAACTATTTATGGTTATTCACAAAAGACTGGCCATCAATATATGAAGTATATGACAAAACTGAAAAAGTAAGTTTACAAATAGTAGGACAAACAGAAGTATATGGAAAAATAAAATCAGAATATAAAGTAAAATTATCAAACAAAATAGAAGCAACAAAATTTTTCAAACTAGTAAAAGCCCTATTTATATTACAATCAGAATTATCAACATTTTATAAATTTGATACACAAATAGATAAACAAGGAAGTTTAGAATTTTATTACCAAGACAAATTATTAGAATATGATGAACTAAGTGATTGGGTAAATGAGCAATATAACATATTACTAGAAAAAGAAAAAAATGCAGTAAAAGAAATTTCAGGATTAAGAGAAAAATTAGACAAATTAAAAAATCAAACAGAAGAATTAGAAATAGAATATCTAAGCAAAGAAAAACAGATATCAACATTTCTAGAATGTAAAAAAACTTTTTTTGGAAAAGTTAAATATTTCTTCAAATATAGCGGAAAAAAGACAAAGAAAAAACAAGAAAAAGTAGTAGAAGAAAAAATAATAAAAAAAGAAGAAATCAAAGAAGATGTTGTTGAAGAATTAAATAAAAGACAATATACACTAGATGAAATTTTAGAAAAAGGTAAAAATGCAAATGAAAGAGAAACAGAACTAAAAAACATGAAAATGGACATAAATGCAATCAAACTAAAAAATGTAAATCTAGTTAAAAAAATAGAAAACGCAACAGCATTTATAGACGAAATAGACAGTCACAAAAAGAGCATATTCGAATTCTGGAAATATAGCAATAAAGATGAAATACAAGCATTAGAAGAAGGAGAAGAAGAACCAGTAAATGTAAAACCACATTCAAAAGTATTTGATTATGAAGAAGATTTCGAAGAATTCGGCGAAACAATAGATAAAATACAAAGAGAAATCTTCAAGAAAGAAGAACTAGACAGTATTTATTTAGCAACAACAAATCAATTAGAAATAATGAATAAATTAAAGACAAATACTTTAGAACCAAAAGAATTAGATAAATGGTTAAAACAGATAAAAACAGACTTAAAAAATGAAAAAGATATGTCAGAAGAAGAGGTCATAGACATATTCGGAGGATTATCAGAAGATACAAGAAAAGTAAAAAAATTGGCAAATAAATCACATAGGGAACAACCAAAAAATAAATATTCAATATTAAGAATATCAAAAGAAACAAAAGTAGTGGATTATAAAGTGGCATTAAATAATGCAATAAGAATAATAAATGATGCAATTGATAAAAATAAATTAGAACAAGATGTATCAGCATATATGTGGACTCAAGAAGAAAAAAATATAGTGCCAGGAGAAATAAATGTATTTAATCTAAGCGCAGAAAAAGAAATAGAAGAAGCATTAAAAACAACAGAAAATACAAAAATCAATTTATACAAAATGAATTTATGCAAAGGAGTAAAAGCAATAGCATTTTCAAATTGTGTATATTATGATAATCAAAATAAAACATTACCAACTGGTATGGATAAAGATACAAGAATTATTGCAAAAATATTAGATACAGATTTACATTTAGACAGTAAAAAAGCAATAAAAGTTGGAATGTTAGAAGATGAGAATGATGAAACATCAAAATTTATAATTAAAACATTAAATGTTTTAGAATATACAGTAAAAGAATTAGAAAATGAGAAATGAGGTCTGTCCCAAAATTGCCAAAAGGGAAAAAAGGGGACAGTCCCCAAATTACCAAAAAGGAAAAAAGCGGACTGTCCCCAAATTTCCCAGAATGGAGAAAAAATGGAAGAATTTAAATCAGGATTTGTAGCAATACTAGGAAGAACAAATGTAGGAAAATCAACATTACTAAATTTATTAGTAGGAGAGAAAGTTGCTGCAACAGCAAATAAAGTACAAACAACAAGAACAGCAATAAGAGGAATAGTAAATAGAGAAAATTCACAAATAATATTTATTGACACACCAGGTATTCACAAACCAAAAACAAAATTAAATGAAACAATGATAGAAACATCATTTGGAGTAATAAATGATATAGATATAATATTATTTGTGATAGAAGCAACAAGTGAAGAAATTGGCAGAGGAGATATGAAAATTCTTGAAAAAATAAAAGAATCACATAAAAAAGCTATTCTAATAATAAACAAAATAGATTTAGTAAAAAGAGAAAAATTATTACAGTTGATAGATATATATCAAAAAGAATATAATTTTGAAGCAGTAATACCAGTATCATCACTAAAAGAAAAATATAAAGATGTCATATTAGATGAAATAGAAAAGAACTTAAAACCAGGTCCTGCATACTATAATGTAGAAGAATATACAGATCAAACAATGAGACAATTAGCAGAAGAAACAATTAGAGAAAAAGCATTAAAATATTTACAAGATGAAGTACCACATGGAATATATGTTGAAGTTGAAAAAATGAAATTTAGAAAAAATCAAAAAAATGAGGAAATGTATGATATTGAAGCAACAATATATTGTTTGAGAAATTCTCATAAAGGAATAATAATTGGTAAAAATGGAGAAATGCTTAAAAAAATTGGTAGAGCTGCTAGAATTGATATGGAAGAAAATTTTGGAGTTAAAGTAAATTTAAAAACTTGGGTCAAAGTTAAAGAAGATTGGCAAGAAGACTCTTCAATAGTTAAAAAATTTGAACTTAAATAGTATATAAAAAGTCAAAAACTAAATTTGAAATTTTTGAATAAAAATAAAGAAATCGCAAAAGATATAATTAAAGGAAGTGAGCTTATGATTAAAAAAATTGCATGGGATACCTTTAAAAATACAGGTGATGTAAACACATTTTTAGAATTAAAACAAATACAAAATATAGAAGAACAAATACAAAAGGCGGAACAAAATGGGAACAATAAAAATGAGTGGAATAATAATATCGGAGAACAATTTAGGGGACTATGATAAAATGTTAACAATGTTAACACCAGGATTAGGCAAAATATCGTGTGTTGCAAAAGGTGCTAGAAGACAGAGAAGTGCCTTGCTTGCAGGCACACAATTTTTATGCTTTGGAGAATACCTGATGTATAAAGGTGCAAATACATATAACATAAACTCATGTGAAACAATAGAAGTATTTTACAATTTAAGGACAGACTTAGATAAATTAAATTATGCAGTAGAAATGACTAAAATAATAAGAGATGTAACAGATGAAAATGAAAACTGCTATAGAATACTTCAATTATTTTTAAATACATTATATACACTTTCTGAAACTGATAAAAATCCAGAATTAATACTTAGTACATTTAAAATGAAATTATTGTGTATTTTAGGATTTACCCCAAGAATAACAGAATGTACAAACTGTAGACAAAAAGAAAATTTACAATATTTTAGTTTAAAAGATAATGGCTTCAAGTGTGAAAATTGTGGAAGACAAGATAAAAGCTGTTTATCAATGTCAGAAAGTACAGCGAATGCAATAAGATACATAATAATGGCTCCTCCAAAAAAATTATATTCTTTTAATTTAAAAGATGAATCTTTAAATGAATTAAAATTGATAGCAAAGTTGTATTTTGAAGAAAAAATGCACTAAAGAGGACCGTCCCCTTCAAAACAGGACCGTCCCCTTTGGACTTGGAAAGGGAGTATAAATGGAAGAATTAGTTGATATATTAGTTACAACATACAACACAGAAGAAAAATATTTAAAAAAACAGATAGATAGCATATTAAAACAGACACATACTAATATAAAAATATACATAAGTGATGATAGGTCAACAAACCCTAATATAGAAAAAATATTAAGGGAATACGAGAAGAAAGATGAGAGAGTAAAAATATTTATTCAACCAATAAATTTAGGATATAACAAAAATTTTGAATTCTTATTAAAAAAATCAAAAGCAAAATATATTATGTTTTCTGACCATGATGATGTATGGCATAAAGATAAAGTGGAAAAATGTTTAAAAAAGATGCAAGAAGAAAATGTGGACATGGTATATTGTAATTGTAGGCAGATAGATGAAAATGGAATTGTATTACAAGACGATTATTTTAGATATAAAAATGTACCATTAATAAAAGGAAAAAGTCATCTAGCAATATCAAGATGTGTTGGAATTGGATGTTCACAAATGATAACAAAAGAAGTAAGAAATCTTATGATACCATTCAAAAAAAGAGTAATGGCACATGATTGGTTAGCAGCATTTATAGCAAATCAAAGAAAGGGAATGACATATATAGAAGAACCATTATTTGATTACAGATTACATACAAACAATGTCTTTGGAGGAAGAAGCTTAAGTAATAATATATCAAGATGGAAAGAAAAAAATGGAGAAGGATATGAATCATATTTAAAATATAGACAAGATGCAATAAAAAGGGCATATTTAGATGGAATTGTAATGTGCAATCAATACGCTAAGACAGAAGAAGAAAAAAACTTTATAAATTTATCAAAAGAATATTATAACAAAATAATGTCAGCTAAAAAGGTAAGCTTTAATATAAAACAATATTTTAAAATATTAGCAGGAAAAAATCAGTTCAAAAAAAGTATAAGAGAAATAGTATTATTTCATTTTCCTATAATTGGTTATGTAACATTTTCTAAAATAAAAATGTATAAAAAATGAAACTAAAATTTATGTTAGAAATATCTAATATTTGGATATTGATTTTAAAAAGAAAGGAAGAAAAATATGAAAAAAACAAAAGCAATATTATTAATATTATCAATAATTGCATTCATATTAATAATATCACAAATTACAGTAAATGCTGAAAGTACATATACAGGAAGAACCTATATAGACTCTCCTGCAGATACCACAGTAGAAGGGAAAATGAGAGTAAATGGTTGGTATATGACAAGTGACGAAGAAGCGGAAGTAAGAATATACATAGATGGACAAGAAGTGAAAAAGACATTAGAAAAAAGAGAGGAAAGACAAGATGTATTAGAAAGTGTGACAGGATGTGGAACTCCTGAACAAAATTCAAAACCAGGATTTAGTTACATAATAGAAGATGATATCCAAATAGGAGAACATGACGTAGAAATAAAAATATATTCACGTGATGGAGAAGTTTTAGCGACACATTCACAACATTTTTATTATGCAGGATATAAAGCAACAACATATATAGAAAATCCCGCATCACAAGGAGAAATAATAACAGCAAATAATAAAATGTGGGGCTGGTTCATGTCAAATGATGAAAAAGCAGAAATAAAAATATTAGTTGATAATGTAGAACAAGAAGTAAGTATAAAAAGAAATATCAGAACAGATGTAACATCAGCCATAACAGAATATGGAACTGAACAAGAAAATCCAAAACCAGGATATGAGTTTTGTTTAAATGTAGAAAATATTTCAGATGGTGAACATACATTAACTGTACAGATAAAATCTCATAATGGGGAACTTCTATCACAAGATACTAGAACAATAGTTGTAAATAAATATATTGCCAAAGCATATATAGATCATCCAACAGGAGGAGAAAAATTAGCAGGAAAAATAGAGATGAATGGATGGATAATGACAACTGATGAACAAGCAACAACTAAAGTATTTATAGATAATAAAGAAGTTCAGAAATTATCAGAAAATAGAGAAGATAGAACAGATGTAATAAATGCAATAGATGGATATGGAGATGAAAAAATAAATCCACAACCAGGAATTAAATATGTAATAGATAGTACTGGAATTGAAGAAGGAGAACATACAATAACATTACAAGTAATTTCAAGAGAAGGAAATGTAATAGAAGAACAAAAAGAAACATTTAATTATGAAAATTACAAAGCAAAAATGTATTTAGAAAATCCAGCAAAAGATGGTGAAGTAATAACAGCTAATAATAGAATGTGGGGCTGGGTAATGACAAATGACAAAAATGCAAAAGTAAAAATATTAATTGATGATGTAGAACAAGAAATAGAAATAAAAAGAACTGTAAGAAATGATGTAATATCAGCAGTAACAGGATATGGGTACATAAAAACAAATCCTACACCTGGATATGAATTTAAATTAGATGTAGAAAAGATTACAGATGGAGAACATATTTTAAAAGTACAAACTATATCAGAAAATGGACAAATACTTGCTGAAGATACTAGAACAATTATAGTGAATAAATATGTTGCAAAAGCATATATTGATTATCCTGCAAAAGAGATATTAACAAATCAGATAGAACTAAGTGGTTGGGTAATGACAACAGATGCTAAAGCACAAATAAAAATATATATTGATGGAATAGAATCAAATATAATATCAGAAAAAAGAGAAGAAAGACCAGATGTATTAAATGCAATAAAAGGATATGGAGATGAAACAATAAATTCAAAACCAGGTATAAGCTATGTAATAGATAGAACAGGAATTGAACCTGGAGAACATGAAATAACACTTAAAGTAATATCAAGAGAAGGAAAAGTAATAGAAGAACAAACTGAAACATTTAAAATTTATAAAACAGAAATGGTAATAGAGTCACCAAGAACTACACAAATAACAAGTAATCAGTTAACAGTTGGTGGATGGGTGTTATCAGAATTAGAAGATAAAAAGTTAGTTATAAAATTTGATAATGATGTAATTCAAAATGTAGAATTAAAAACAAGAGAAGATCTTGAAAGTTTATTGCCAGAATATGGAGGAAAAGAAATTAACCCAACTCCATGGTTTGAAGCAGTAATAGATTTATCATATTATACAGGAATTCAACATCAAATAACAGTTCAATTATGTTCGGAAACGACAGGAGAGGTAATAAAACAAGAAGTTCTAAATATAGACTTAGTAAATAACTTCAAAAGAGAAGTAATAACATATGGATATTCAGGAGCATATTTACGAGGTGTAAGTGGTGGAACAGAATTAATATGTTATAAATATGGAGAAGGACCAAATGTAATGTTTGCAACATTTTGTTTACATGGATTTGAAGATTCATGGAGAGCAGATGGAGAAGTGTTAGTAAATGCAGGAAAACAATTTTACGAAAGATTATTGGCAGATAAAGATGTAGATTTAGCTAAGAAATGGACAATATATATATTCCCTGAAGTAAATCCAGATGGTAGAAGATTAGGATATACAAATGATGGGCCTGGAAGAACAACACTATATAGTGAAGTTGGACAAGGAATAGATATAAATAGAAGTTGGCAAACAGGAAGTTCATATGTAACATATACAGATAGCAGAAACTATAATGGAACTCAAGGATTCCAAGCATATGAAGCAAAATATTTAAGAGATTTCTTATTACAACATAAATCTAAAGATGGTCAAACAGTTTTAGTAGATTTACATGGTTGGCAAGATCAATTAATTGGTGATGAAGAAATTTGTAAATATTACAAAACACAATATCCAAGTTGTAGAACTACAGGATATGGAAGATATGGAACACAATATTTAATAACATGGGCAAGACAAAATTTAGGTGCAAAGGTATCTTTAGTAGAATTACCTTTAGCAAAAGATTATTCAGAAGTAATTAATATGAGATTGATAGAAAAATATATTGAAGGAACATTACAGATGTTAAGAGGAATTTAAAATGAACAAAAAAATATTAATATCAATATGTATTATAATATTAATAATTGTTGGAGTGGTTGTTTTCTTATTTACAAGGAAACAACCGGTTCCAACTAAAGAAAATGAAGAAAATAGTAATGAAATGAAACAATCTTCAACAATGTATGATGAAAATGCAAATTTAGAAGATTTAAAACAAGAATATAAAATGACTGGCTCTGATGAATTATATGAAGTTCAAACTGAAGGTGATGGAAGAAAAGTTCTTAATATAAAACCTGATATAAATTATAAAGTTGCTTTTGCAGGTTTAATGAAATCTTCTATTCCAGATTTTAAAGAGATAGATTCAATTTATGAAACAAATTACCCTACAGAAAATGGTATATGGGTAGAAGAAAACAGTAGAGAACAGATAGTGAATCTTTTTAATAAATACTTAAGTTCAGAATATGAAATAATTGATGGCTATTTAAAAATAAAAAATGAAAATACACCAAGTCAAAATGATAAAAAACTAAAAGAAGTTATTAATGGCGATAAACAATTTATACTTTCAATTTCAGGTGTTAGCTATCTTGTTGATACTGTTTCGGGAAATATTTTAGATAATCCGTTTGAAGAGTTTGATAAATATCAAATTTATGAATATGTTGAATATGAAGATAATAAAATTATTTTTATTACAGAAAATAATAAAAAAGCTTTAACTGATGAAGAAATTTTTGATAGTGTTTTGAAGTTAATCTTAAAATAAAATAAGAAATAGTTTTGTTTAGTAAACAAGGCTATTTTTTTATATAATTAAAAACCCAAAAACAATTGACAAATAAGTGAAAAATATATAAAATATATGTGACTTTTAAACAAAAAAATAGGAGAGAAAAATGGAATTTATAAAAACAATAATAAAAAACAAAAAATTAATATGGCAATTAGGAAGAAATGACTTCAAAAACAGATTTGCAAATACAAGCTTAGGAGCAATATGGGGATTTTTGCAACCATTTGTATTTATGATAACATATGCGATAGTATTTCAATTTATATTAAAAACAGGAAGTAGTGGACAATATCCATATGCAGTATGGTTTTTTCCAGGAATGGCAATGTGGCAATGGATGAATGACAGTATATTAACAGCAAGTAATTCAATAAGAACATACAGTTATCTAGTAAAAAAAGTAGTATTTCCAGTAGATATAATACCAACAATATCAATAGTAGCATCAAGTTTTGTAGGACTATTTTTAATAGCACTAGCAGTAATAATATGTTTAGTATATGGATATTTGCCAAATGTATTAACATTAATATATGTAATAATAGCAGCATATTGCTTTATAATAGCATTCACAAGATTCACATCAGCAGTAACAACAGTAGTACCTGACTTTGGAAACTTATTAGGAATATTAATGCAACTATTTTTCTGGTTCACACCAGTAATTTGGAATTTAAACATGCTTGCAGAACATGAAACAATATTAACAGTAATGAAATGTACACCATTTACATATTTAATAACATCATTTAGACAAGTATTCATGTCAGAAGATATAATATTTGCAAATCATGGAATGTTCACAATAGCATTCTGGGTAATAACAATATTAATGTTTGTATGGGGAAACTCTGTATTCAAAAGAACCAAAAAAGACTTTGCAGATGTATTATAAAAATGGAGGAAAATAATGAGTAAAAATAACCAAGAAGAGAATGTAGTAGAAATTAAAGACTTAGTAAAAAAATATAAAATGTATAACAGAAAAAAAGATAGGTTAGTAGAAACTATATTCCCAAAAATAAATAGGCATAAAGATTTTACTGCAATTGACCATTTGGATTTAACAATAAAAAAAGGAGAAGTACTAGGAATATTAGGAAAAAATGGAGCAGGAAAATCAACATTATTAAAAATGATAACAGGAGTTGTAGTACCAACATCAGGAACTCTAGAAATAAAAGGAAAAATAAGTTCATTACTAGAATTAGGAGCAGCATTTAATTCAGAATTAACAGGAGAGGAAAATATATATCAACATGGGCAAGTAATGGGATTAACACAAGAAGAAATAGAAAACACTAAACAACAAGTAATAGATTTTGCAGATATAGGGGACCATTTATATCAACCAGTTAAAACATATTCATCAGGAATGTTTGCAAGACTAGCTTTTGCTTGTGCAATAAATGTAGATCCAGATATTTTAATAGTAGATGAAGTATTATCAGTAGGAGATATGGCGTTCCAATTAAAATGTTTCAAAAAATTCCAAGAATTTAAAGAAAAAGGAAAAACAATATTATTTGTAACACATAGTGTAGCAGATATATTGAAAAATTGTACAAGAGTAATAATACTAGAAAATGGCTCAAAAACTTTTGAGGGAGAAGTAAAAGAAGGTGTAGAACTATACAAAAAAATAATAACAGGAAATGCACCAAAAAAAGGAGCAACACAAGCAAAAGACTTTGTAAAAAATGAAGAAAAAGATACATGGAAATCTCATTTTAATGAAAACCCAAATATAATTGAATATGGAAACTTAAAAGCAGAAGTAATAGATTATGGAATATTTGATGAAAATCACAATTTCTTAAACATAATAGATAATGAAAAACCAGTAATACTAAAATCTAAAATAAAATTTAATGAAGAAGTAGATAATCCAATTTTTACAATGACAATAAAAGATTTTAATGGAATAGAAGTAGCTGGAACAAATACAATGATAGAAAAAATATATCCAGGAAAATTCAAAAAAGGTGATGTAGTAGAAGTTGAATTTAATCAAAAATTACCACTTGCGCCAAATAAATATACTTTATCATTTAGCTGTACACATATAAACGCAAATGGAGATTTAGAAGTATTAAACAGAAAATATGAAGCATTATTAATAGAAATAATATCAAATAAAGAATGTGTAGGACTAGCAAAATTAGATACAAAAATTACAATAAAAAAAGAGGAAAAAAATGAAAAGTAAAATAATGATATCTTTGCTAACAATATTAATAATAGTAGTAATAATATTATTAATCAAGACAACACAAATTGAATTAACACAAATTTCTGCAAGAAGTAATGATAGTATGATGAGTTATATAATTAGAACAAGTGACAATAAAACTATTGTAATAGATGGAGGATTAAAGATAGAAGTAGAAACATTAAAACAATATATTCAAGAATATGGAAACAAAGTAGATTATTGGTTTATAACTCATCCGCATAAAGACCATGTGGGAGCATTTATAGATATAGTAGAAAATACTGATATTGAAATAAAAAATATATATTATAGTGCAAACACACAAGAGTGGTATAATACAAATGAACCTAAAAGAGCAAATGAAGCAGAAGAATTTTATAAAACTTTACAAAATGAAAGAATCAAATCAGTAATAAAAACACCACAAATCGGTGATGTAATAAAAATAGGCAAAAATATTAATGTAGAAATACTACAAACTGCAAGCCCAGAAATCACACAAAATGCAATGAATAATTCAAGCATGGTATTTAAGATACATGTAAATGATAAATCTATATTAATATTAGGAGATGTAGGAACAGAAGCATCAGAAAAACTGATAAATAAATATGGAAAAAATTTAAAAAGTGATATAGTACAGATGTCACATCATGGACAATCAGGTGCAAATGAAGAACTATATAAATTAGTAAATCCAGAAATTTGTTTATGGCCATGTCCACAATGGCTATGGGATAATGAACCAGGAACACTAAAAACTTTAGAAACAAGAAAATGGATAGAAAATCTAGGAGTAAAAACAAACTATGTGGCAAAAGATGGAGACATAACAATAACTGTAAAATAAAGAGGTAAAGTATGGAACAGATAGATATATTACTTGCAACATATAATGGCGAAAAATATCTAAAAGAACAGATTGATAGTATATTAAATCAGACATATACAAACTTTAGACTAATCATATCAGATGACTGTTCAAGAGATGCAACTAGAGAAATATTAAAACAATATAATGATAAAAGAATAATAACATATTTTCAGGAAAACAATTTAGGATATGTAAAAAATTTTGAATTTTTATTATCAAAAGTTGAAAATCCAATATATATGTTATCAGACCAAGATGATTATTGGTTACCAACAAAAGTAGAACATACATATAACAAGTTAAAAGAAACTAATGCAGATTTAGTATTTACAGACTTAGAAGTAGTAAATGAAAAACTTGAACAGATATACCCATCATTTAATGATTATATGTTACTATCAAGAAAAATAAAAAAGTATAATGATTATAGATTACAATATTTATATAATTGTGTAACAGGTTGTACACTAATGGCAAAAAATAAATATTTTGAATATATATTACCTTTACCAACAGATTCGAAATATGTAATACATGATACATGGATAGCATGTGTTATGGCAAATAAAGGAAAAGTTGAATATTTAGATGAAAAAACTATAAAATATAGACAACATGGGAATAATCAAGTAGGAACTGATAAAATATCACATAAATTTACTAAATTAGAAGATGTAAGAAATTTATTTATAGAAGTAAAATTAGGACTATTTAAAACATATGTAAAACATGACAAAATATTTACAGATGAACTAAAAGAACAAAATAAAAAAGCATTAGAATATTTTGAAATGTTACAGACTAAAAAATACTTAAATTTTAAAGGTTGGACAATATTTCATAAATTATATAAAACTGAAAAATTCAGTTATTATATAGAAAATTTTATGATATTAAACTTACCACTAATTACAAACATACCATTTAAAATTAGACATCTAATATTAAAATTATTAGGAAAAAGATAGAAGGGATGAAAATGATAGATTATAATAAAGATATATATGGTGATTATGAAAAAGACATAAAAAACTATATAGAAAAATATAAACCAGAACAATATGAAAAAATAATTGAAAAAGACACCAGAACAAATATAGTAAATATATTTTCAGAAATGAGAACTAATATTATAAAATGGTATCCTTTTGAGCCTAATAAAAAAATATTAGAAATTGGAGCAAACTATGGAGAAATAACACAAGAATTAGTAAAAATCACACCAGAAGTAACTTCTGTAGAATTTACAAAAGAAAAAATAGAATGTATACAAAAAAGAATAAAAGAAAATATAAAATTAATTTTATGTGAAAATTTAAAACAATTAAACTTACCAGAAAAATATGATTATATAATAATAATAGGAACAGGAGAATATGCAAAAAAGCTAGGATTTAAAAATTTAAAAGAGATGTTAGAATGGTCATATATGCAATTATCAGAAGAAGGAAAAATGTTAGTTGCAATAGACAATAAATTTGGAGTAAAATATCTAGCAGGCTCAACAAGAAATAATAAAGAAGTACCTTTTGCAAATTATAAAAACTATATTGAAAAAGATTATAAAATGTATGGAAAAACAGAATTAGAGAATATGCTAAAACAATTTCCAAAATATAAGTTTTATTATCCTGTACCAAATTATAATTTGACAAACATGATTTATACTGATGAGTACTTGCCAAAAAGAAGCAGATATAATATATATTATAGAGAAGATGAAGAAATACTATTTAATGAAACAGATTTTATGGAATATGCTATAAAAAATTCAAAATTTGACTTTTTTACAAATAGTTACCTTATAGAAATTTCAAAAACTAATACATCAGATGTTTGGTATGTAAATTTTAGTAATATGAGGAAAAAACAGTATAAAATAATAACAAAAATCACATCAGAAAAAGTAACTAAAGAAGCATATGGAGAAGATGGAAAAAAACATATAGAGAACATTCAAAAAAATATAGAAAAATTAGAACAATTAGGATATACTACATGTGAAAAATTTCAAGATGGTAAAATATTAAGCCAATATATAAATAAGCCTACAATGGACGAATATTTAGCACAGCTATTAGAACAAGATAAAAAAGAAGAATTTATACAAGAATTGGACAAGTGGTATAAACAATTAAAAGAAGGTTTTATAGACTTAGTATTTCAAAATGTATTTTATGATGGAAGTGAATATATTGTATTTGACCAAGAATGGTATGAAAAAAACGCACCAATTGAACAGATAATGTATAGGTCAATAAAAAGTTTATTTTTCCAACATAATTATTTAGAAAATAAGATAGACGTAAATGAGTTATATAAAAGATTTAATATACAAGATAAAATAGAACGATTTGAAAAACAAGAAAATAAATTACAAGACCAGATTGTAGATTCGCAAATACTGAAATTTTATTCAGAAAAATGGAATGCAATGACAAGTATAGAAGATATAAAAATGAAATATCAAAAACAATTAGAGCAAGCATATTTGCAAAACCAGCAATTATACAATGAAAAAGAAAAAATATTAGAAGAAAACAAAAGATTAGAAAATGAAATTAAAGTTTTAAAAAATAGTAGATTTTATAAATGGACAAAGTTTTTAAGGAGAAAGAATAATGGATAAATTAATAACAGTAATAATACCATGTTACAATATAGAAAAATATATAGAAAGATGTATAGAATCAATAGAAAAACAGACATATAAAAATATTGAAATAATTGCAGTAGATGATGGATCAAAAGATAATACTGTATCAATATTAGAAAAATTACAAAATAAATATTCTAATCTAAAAGTTTTCAAAAATGATAAAAATAAAGGTGCAGCTTATGCAAGAAACTTAGCAATAAGAAAGGCTAAAGGAGAATTTATAGGATTTATAGATTCTGATGACTACATTGTAGAAGACTATTATGAAAAACTTATGCAAAAAGCACAAGAAGAAGATGCTGATTTAGTAGCAACAGATATAGAGATAACATATGAAAAAAATGCACACCCAGCAATACTTTCAAAAGCTTGTATAGGAGAAGTTAACAAGTTCAATTTAGTAAATAATGGACTTGCTGCTTCACCATGTAATAAAATATTTAAAAAAGAGTTACTAAAAAAATATCCGTTTTTGGAAGGAAAAATTAATGAAGATGTTGCATCAATATTACCTGCAATAATAAATGCTAAAAAAGTAGCATATGTAGATGGGATTAAATATTTCTATATGCAAAGAGAAAATTCAGTACAAAATGAAGAAGTATCAATAAAAAGGCTAGAAATGTTTGATTCTATTGCAACATGTTTTCAAAGAATTGAATATGACAAAAAATATATAGATGCAATATTATATCAACAAGTATTATTATTGTATTTAGTAGTAATTCCAAAACAAAAAAACTACAAAAAAAGACAAAAATTATTAACTAGATTTATGGAAAAACAAAAAAAATATGAACTATATAAAAATCCATATATCAAACAATTTATAAAAGAGCAACCAAAACAAGAAAGAAAATTTTATAAAGATATGGTATCATGCTTAAAAAGAGCAAATGCAACACTTGCAAATGAAACTATTGAATATAGATATGGAATGGACAAAACAAAAGAAAAACTAAAAGATATTATCAGAAAGATTACAAAAAGAACAGTAATAAGAAGATATATCGAAATAAAAGACCTAGAAAAATTAGCTAAAAAACAAGCTAAGAAAAAAGAAGATATAAAAGTTTCAGTAGTAATACCAAATTACAATTACGAAAACTTCATGTTACCTCGTATATATAGTATATTAGCACAAACAGAAAAAGTACATGAATTAATAATATTAGATGATTGTTCAAAAGATAATAGTAGAAATCTAATAGATCAGATAGTAGAAAGACTATCACCATATATAAAGATTCAAAAAGTATATAATGAAGAAAATTCAGGATGTGCATTTAAACAATGGAAAAAAGGATTTGCATTAGCTGAAGGAGATTATGTATGGATAGCTGAAGCGGACGATTGCTGTGACAAGACTCTATTAGAAAATATAATAAGACCAATTAAACAAAACAAAAATATATACATATCATACGCAGATACAGCATTTATAAATGCGTGGGATAAAATAATATTACCAACAATAAAACCAGAAATAGATATAAGAAAAACTGGTCATTGGGATAGTGACTTTGTAGATAATGGAATGGAAGAAATCAAAAATTATACATTTTTAAATTGTATAATTGCAAATGTATCATCATGTATAATCAAAAAAGATAATTATGACGATATTTTTGAAAAAATAATTGAATATAAACAAGCAGGAGATTGGTTATTCTATGTAAGTGTAATGGCAAAAGGAGATATTGCATTTTGTAATAAACCATTAAATTATTACAGATTACATGGAAATAATGTAACAAGTGTAACTAAGAAACAAAAACACTTTGATGAAATTGTAAGAATTCACGGAGAAATAAGAAAAATGTTTGAAATGACAGAATGGCATGAGGAAGAAATTCAAAAAAGATATGAATTCTTAAAAAGAGTATGGAACTTAGGAGAAAAAGAGAATGAAAAAGATTAACTTATGCTTATTAATATTAATACTATTATTAACACAAGTAGTAATATGTGACAATTTAATATATTTCTTTAAAGCAAATTATATTATAGGAAACATAATAGCATTAATTATAAATGCAACAATTACAACACTATTAATAAAAAAGAAAAAAATAAAAGTTGAAACTAACTTTCATAAATTTGATTTAGTATTTTTAGCAATAATAATTGTAATAATGGGATTAACAATAATATATCCAGATACATTTTGGGATACATATAGTTATCATTTATATTTACAAGAAAATCCATTTGCAGATAAAATAAATGATGATTTCTTTCCAGGAAGAACATTAACATCATTTGTTTATCCTATTGCAGATAGAGTATTTTATATGTTTAGAGCATTACTAGGATTTAGATTGGGAACTTTACCTGGATATTTTCTAATTGTTGTAATTTATTATCAAATCAAAAAATATTTAACAAAAATATTAGAAAATAAAATTGATGAAAAATATATTTCACTACTATCAATTTTACCACTAGGTGTATTTATAATATTAGAGCAAATGGGAACATATTATATAGATAATTTTTCTGTTGCATTATTACTTGAAATTATGTATGTAATATTTTTTGAAGGAAAAGATATTTTCAAAGAAAAAACTAGATTGTATATTTTAGCATATGTGGTAGGTTTGGCTGTATGTACCAAAATAACAAATGCAATATATATTTTAGGACCATTGGTATATTTACTAGTGATAAATATAAAAGATATAAAAAATATCAAAATATATGATTATTTATTATTAGTTGTAACATTTGTGATACCATTATTACCATATGTACTAGATGCATTTATACAGACAGGAAGTCCAGTATTCCCATATTATAATGGAATATTCAAATCAGAATATTTTATGCAAGAAAATTGGGTTGATGATAGATATGGACCAAAAAATATATTAGAATTTTTATTATGGCCATTGTATATTATAAAAAGACCTAGAAATGCTTATGAAACAGGAAACACAGACTTAATGTTTGCAGTTGGATATATAATAGCTATAATTGGTATAATATATGAAGTTGTATATAAAAAACTAATAAAAAAACAACAAATTAATAAAAAATTCTTAACATATTATATTGCACTAATGTATTTGTATTTAGTTTGGGCACAATTTATAATAGGTTATACAAGATATGCAGGAATAATACCAATATTTGCAAGCATAGCATGTATTTATATATTAATAAATGCATTTAAAAATAGTAAATTAATAATAACTGTATTGATGTCAGCAATAATATGTGGAAGTTCATTTGCAGGATTATATAAATATGTAGTATATGGTAGAAGCGGAGGAAACTATATACAAATATTTTTCAATAATTCACAATCAGCAATAGCAAACTGGAAACAAAATGTAAAGAAAACAGTATTATTAAAAGATAGAACAAATGAAAAATATGATATTGATGGAATTTGGGGAGTTTTAGCAGATGACAGTGGTGTAACATCATTACTTAATGTTGATGATAGACTAGTTGAATTACAAACAGGAACTAAAATGGGTAAAACTGAAAAAACTTATCAAATGTATTGGGATTTAATACTAAATAATGAAATCTATATGCCAATATATGAATTTAAATTAAAAGATACATTAGATTACTTAAATAGATATCATTTCCAAATTACCGAAGTAGTAGATACTCTTACAAATGTTAGCTTTTTAGATAATGCTGATTATATTTATATAGTAAAAGTAAAATATGATGAAAATGCACAAAATACTTTGGATATGTTAACATATGATGAAAATGAATTAATTTTAACACCTGAGAATGGAAAAATAAGTTTTATAACTACAATGAATGGAAGACATTTAAATAAAGATATACAAAATACTATTACAGTTAATATAGTAGCTTCTAAAGATGGACAAGAACAAATAATTGATACATTAAAATTAAAATCAGATGGAAAATCAATTAATTATGAGAAAAAACTAGATGGAATAGATTATGATACAATAAAAGTTAAATTAGTACCAGAAGAGTTAAAACTAAGCACACAAAATCATAGCATTACAATTTTTAAGTAGATTTATTAAGGAGGAAAAAATGTCAAAAATAGCAGTATTAATACCATGTTATAATGAAAGCAAAACAATAGAAAAAGTAGTAAAAGATTTCAAAAGAGAATTACCAGAAGCAGACATATATGTTTATGACAATAACTCAACAGATGGAACAGATGAAATAGCAAGAAATGCAGGAGCAATAGTAAGATATGAATATAGGCAAGGAAAAGGAAATGTAATTCGCAGTATGTTTAGACAAATAGATGCAGACTGCTATTTAATGGTAGATGGAGATGACACATATCCAGCAGAAGATGCAAGAAAAATGTGTGATTTAGTATTAGAAGGAAAAGCAGATATGGTAGTAGGAGATAGATTATCTTCAACATATTTTACTGAAAATAAAAGACCATTTCATAATTTCGGAAATAGAATAGTAAGATTTTTGATAAATACATTATTTAAGAACAAAATAAAAGATATAATGACAGGATATAGAGCATTTAGTTATGAATTTGTAAAAACATATCCAGTATTATCAAAAGGATTTGAAATAGAAACAGAAATGACGATACACGCAGTAGACAAAAACTTTTTAATACAAGAAATACCAGTAACATATCGTGACAGACCAGAAGGAAGTGTATCAAAATTAAACACATATAAAGATGGATTTAAAGTATTAAAAATGATAGCGACATTATTTAAAGAATATAAGCCATTCTTTTTCTTCAATATTGTAGCAATAATACTTGCAATAATTTCACTTATATTTGTAATACCAGTATTTCACGAATATTTTGAGACAGGACTTGTATTAAGATTTCCAACTTTAATAGTTGGAGGCTTCATAATGGTAGCTGCAATATTATCATTTATATGTGGAGTAATATTAGATGTAATTGTAAAAAAACACAAACAACAATATGAATTAATGTTAAATCAATTCAAGAGAAATGAGGATTAAAATGGAAAAAGTATTAAAGAAAATAGTAAGTTGTAGAATATTATATTATACTGCAGCAATAGTACTATTAATGGGAACATATTATCTTGATCTAAAAGTAGACTTAGAAAGTCAAAATGCATTAGGAGGAAACCATTTAAAATATTTCTTAATAGCTGCAGTATTAATTGGAATAGTAATAATAGCACTAACAATAATTTCAAAAAAATTATATAAAAAAGTAGAAATGCATATTGCATATATTATACTTGCACTTATACTTGGTGGAATATACATATTTGTAATTCCACTATTTGCTCAAAGTGATGAACCTGCACATTTTTATAGAACATATCAAGTAGCAAAAGGTGAAATAATTTCTCCAGTAATAGACAATGCATATGCGACAGAAATACCACAATCATTTGTAGATATGGTGCAATATAATAGTGAAACAAAAAGAAGAGAATATAAAAAATATTATGATGTAAAAGAAATGATGCAAATTGAGCTAAAACCAGAAGAAACAACAATAATAGATACAGTTGGTAATTATCATGGTACAAGCTATTTACCACAAGCACTTGGAATAAAAATCGGAATGATATTTCAATTAAGACCATATTTGACAGCAATGTTAGGACGTCTTACTGGTTTAGTGATTACAGTATTATTATTAGGTTGGGGAATTAAAAAATTACCAAATCATAAATTATTTGCAACAATAGTATTGTTATCACCAGTTGCAATATCATATGCAGCAAGTTATTCAGCAGACAATGTACTACTTACATGTATATTCTTAATGTTAAGTTATGTAATGCATTATAGATATACAAAAGAAAAAATTAAAAAAATAGATTATGTCATATTTGCAATTCTTACATTTATAATTGCAATATCAAAAATGGCATATTTACCAGTAATAGGATTATTACTATTAATACCTAAAGAATGTTTTAATAATACAAAAAGAAAATGGGGATTTTCTGCAATATTCATAATATTAGGTATAATATCAGCAATATGGTGGATGAAAACTGCAAATATCAATGTAAATGTAGGAGAAGCAACAAATACAAATACATGGATTTATACAAATCCAATAGGATATCTATTTGTACTATTTAGAACAACAATAGATTCATGTTTTGATTATGTAGCAAATATGTTTGCAGGACATTTCTTATGTCATAATCAAGTATCACCATATACAATAATACCACTTGCATATATTATCATTACAATAATTGCATTATTAAGTGATGAAAATAAAGAAAAAACAACATTTATGCAAAAATTTATTCCAGTTGGAATAATAGTATTATCATATGTATTAGTAAGTACAGCAATGTATGTATATAATACAAGTTTCAAAAATGGAGTAATTATAGGAGTACAAGGAAGGTATTTTGTACCATTACTATTACTTGCAATGTTATTTATAAATAAAAAACGAATTAATATAGAAGGACATGAATTAACAAATGTATCACTAATTGCAAACTTCGGTGTATATTTAGCAATGATGGCAACATTCTTTATATAATTTATTTGTAGCGAGAGAAGGGATAAAATGAAATTAACAAACATAAAAAATTCTATCATAAATTTTTTAGCACCAATTGGAAGTATTAGAAGAAAATCAATTCAATATATTTACAGAATGTTAAAAAATAAAGAAAATAGAAAAATGTTTAGCAAAAAAGTAAAAGAAATAGGATTTTTTAATGGGTTTAAATATTCATTTTATAAATTAGTAGTACCAGAAAGTAAAGAATATCAAGAAGAAAGATATAATAACTGGATTTCTAAGAAATCTAAAATAGAGGAAAATGCAAAATTCGAGTATAATCCATTAATAAGTATAATAACACCATTATATAATACTCCTAAAGAGTTTTTCTTAGAATATATAAAAAGCATGAATAGGCAAACCTATGAAAATTGGGAGGTTTGCCTTGTGGATGCAAGTGACTCACAATTAGAATATATAAAAGAAATACAAGATGAGAGGATAAAATATAAAAGATTAGAAGAAAATAGAGGAATATCAGAAAACTCAAATGAAGCAATTCAAATGGCTACAGGAGAATTTATAGCATTAGTTGACCATGATGATATAATTTCGCCAAATGCACTTTATGAAGTTGTAAAAAGATTAAATGAAAAACCTGAAACAGATTTTATATATAGTGATGAAGATAAATTTGAAGAAGATGTTGGAAATAGATTTTATCCATTTTTCAAACCAGATTTTTCACCAGACTTTTTAAGAAGTAATAATTATATATGTCATTTAAGTGTAATAAGAAAATCTTTAGTTGAAAAAATAGGAGGATTTAGAAAAGAATTTGATGGTGCACAAGATTATGACTTAATATTAAGGGTTACAGAAAATACAAAAAAAATAGAACACATCCCAGAAATATTATATCATTGGAGAATTCATTCAGCTTCAACTGCTCAAAATATGGAAACTAAAAATTATGCAATAGAAGCGGGAAGAAAAGCCATTGAAGAACATTGTAAAAGACTAGAACTTCCTATTGAAAAAGTAGAAAGCATAGAACCATTGGGATTATATAGAACTAAATATAGTGTAGTAGGAGAACCTTTGGTATCAATAATAATACCAAATAAAGACTCTGTAAAATACTTAAAAAGAGCAATAAATTCAATTTTAAAATCTACATATAAAAATTATGAAATTATAATTATAGAAAATAATAGTACTAAAAAAAGTACATTCAAATATTATGATGAAATAAAATCATTTGCTAAAATTATAAAATATGAAGGAGAATTTAATTATTCAAAAATAAATAATTTTGGAGTTAAATATGCAAATGGAGAATATTTGTTATTACTTAATAATGATATAAAAGTAATAACAAATGATTGGCTTGAAGAAATGCTATCAATATGTCAAAGAGAAGATGTTGGAATAGTTGGAGCAAAATTACTTTATAGTGATAAAACAGTTCAACATGCAGGTGTTGTAGTTGGAATGGGCGGAATTGCAGGACATGTAAACAGATTAATTGCTGATAAAAATCCAGGTTATTTCGGAAGAGTTGCTGTAATTAATAATTATTCAGCAGTAACTGCTGCTTGTCTTATGACCAAAAAAGACTTATATGAAAAAGTAGAAGGACTTGACGAAAAATTCAAAGTAGCATTTAATGATGTAGATTTTTGTATGAAAATACGTCAGCTTCAAAAATTAATTGTTTATACACCTTTTGCTAGATTATTTCATTATGAATCTAAATCAAGAGGTTATGAAGATACACCAGAAAAATTAGAGAGATTTAATGGAGAAATTAAATTGTTTGAAAGTAAATGGAAAGATGAATTGGAAAAAGGAGATCCTTATTTTAATCCAAATTTAGATTTATATTCAGAACAATGTGAGGTGAAGATATGAAAGTTTTACAAATAAATGCAGTATGTGGAAATTGTAGTACAGGAAAAATAGCAGTAGATTTATATAATGTATTAGAAGAAAATGGACATGAAGGAATAATAGCATATGGAAGAAGAGGGGCACCAGAAGGAGTAAAAACAATCAAAATATGTGGAAAAATAAACAATCTATTTCATATAGGAATATCTATGATATTTGATAATAGTGCATTTTTATCAACACAAGCAACAAAAAGACTAATCAAAAAAATAGATGAATATAATCCAGATATTATACAATTACATAGTCTATTAGGTTATTACATAGATATAAAAGTATTATTAGAATATTTAGCCAAAATAAACAAACCAGTAGTATATACAATGCATAATTGTTGGGCAATAACAGGACATTGTACATATTTTGATTATGCAAAATGTGATAAATGGAAAACTGGATGTGAAAAATGTCCACAAAAAACAACATATCCACCAAGCCTAATATTTGATAATTCAAAAATAAATTATGAAAAGAAAAAACAATTATTTAATAATATAAAAAATTTAACATTAGTAACACCATCACAATGGCTTGCAGATTTAGTAAAACAATCATATTTAAAAGAAAAAGAAGTAGTGGTAATAAACAATGGAATAAATCTTCAAAACTTCAAACCAACAAAAGGTGATTTCAGAAAAAAACATAATATTGAAAATAAATTTATAATACTTGGAGTTGCAAGTGTTTGGGAGAAAAGAAAAGGATTAGAATCATTTATAAGATTATCAGAAAAGTTAAGTGATGATTTTCAGATTGTATTAGTTGGGTTAAATAAAAGACAATTAAAAAAATTGCCTAAAAACATAATAGGAATTTCAAGAACAGAAAATATAGAGCAATTGGCAGAACTTTATACAACAGCTGACATATTTTTTAATCCTACATATGAAGAAAACTTCCCAACAACAAACTTAGAATCAATAGCATGTGGAACACCAATAATTACATATAAAACTGGTGGAAGTGTAGAAAGTGTTGATAAAGAATGGGGATTTGTTGTAGAACAAGGAGATGTAGAATCTGTATTAAAAATTCTTCAAGACTTAAAAGGCAAACCTAAAAAATCAGAACAATGCTTACAAGCTTCAAAAAAATATGATAAAAGATTAAAATTTCAAGAATATGTAGAATTATATGAAAAATTATTAAAAGGGAAAAAAGGGGACAGTCCCCAAATTTCCCAAAAGGAAAAAAGGGGACAGTCCCCAAATTTCCCAAATTCCCAAATTTATGTGGTATCACACAAAGAAGCAGAATTCCCAAAAGAAGAAATATATACACCAATACAAGTAGGAAAAAAAGAAAGTTTCACAAAAGTGCGTGATAACACAGGGGACAATATAGCAGAAAAAAATCCTAATTTTTGCGAGCTAACAGCAGCATATTGGATATGGAAAAATGATAAATCAGATATAACAGGACTTACTCATTATAGAAGATATTTCTTTAAAAAGAAAAATAATAATAGTAAAGAAAACATATTAAATAAGCAAGAAATAGAAGAAATATTAAAAGAATATGATATAATACTACCAGAAAAAGAAAGAATTGTGCAATATACTGTAAAAAGTGCATATGGAAAATTTCATCATATAGAAGATTTTGAAAAATGTAGAGAAATAATACAAGAAAAATATCCAGAATATGTAGAAGCATTTGATAAAATTGCAAATGGAAAAAAATTATATTTATATAATATGTTTATTTCTCACAAAAAAATATTTGATGAATATTATAAATGGTTATTTGACATTTTATTCGAATTAGAAAAAAGAGTAGATATTTCAAATTATACAGATTATGATAAAAGAATATTTGGATTTTTATCAGAAAGATTATTAAGTGTATGGCTTGAAAAAAATAACCATCTAAAAATAAAAGAAATGCCAGTATATAATACAGAACAAAAAGTATTACCACAGATAGCAATTAGAACAATACAAAAAATACTTGTCAGATAAATCAGAAAGGATGTAACAAAGGTGAAAAAAAGCATAGCTAAAAATTACATATACAACTTAATATACCAGATGTTAACTATTGTATTACCATTAATAACAACTCCATATTTATCAAGAGTATTAGGAGCAGAAAATATTGGAATATATGGTTATACATTATCAATAGTAACATATTTTGTTTTATTTGGAACTTTAGGAATTGCAATGTATGGACAAAGAGAAATTGCATATGTTCAAAATGATAAAACAAAACAAAGTAAAACTTTTTGGGAAATAGTGATAATAAGATTTATTACATTATCAATAGCATCACTAACATTTTATATTACATTTTGTACAGGAGGAGAATATACAACATATTATACAATCTTATTATTAGAATTATTAGCAAATGCATTAGATATAAGTTGGTATTATCAAGGAATCGAAGATTTTGGAAAAACTGTAGTAAGAAACCTAATAGTAAAAAGTCTAAGTTTAGTATGTATATTTGTATTTGTAAAAACACAATCAGATTTATGGAAATATATGTTGATATATGTATTAGCGAATGTTTTAGGAAATGCAACAATGTGGTTTTATTTACCAAAAATGTTGCAAAAAATATCATTAAAAACATTAGAATTTAAAAAACATATAAAACCTGTATTATCTTTATTTGTACCACAAATTGCAACACAAGTATATGTTGTATTAGATAAAACTATGATTGGAAATATTACAAATAATATGTCAGAAGTAGGATTTTATGAACAAGCCCAAAAAATAGTAAAAACATTAATGTTAGTAGTAACAGCATTAGGAACAGTAATGAATTCTAGAATAGCAAGTGCATTTGCAGAAAATAAAAAAGAAGATGTAAAAAAATATTTAATGCAAACATTTAATATTGTATGGTTTTTAGGAATTCCTGCAATGTTTGGAACAATGGCTGTATCAAGTAAATTAGTACCATGGTTTTATGGGGAAGGATATGAACCAGTTATACAATTATTAATTGCGACAAGTCCAATATTATTAGCAATAGGATTAAATAATGTAACAGGAATACAATATTTAATTCAAACAAAACAACAAAAAAATTATACTATATCAGTAACAATAGGAGCAATTGTAAATGTAATTTTTAATTTAATATTAATAAATTTGATAGGAACAGTTGGAGCAGCAATTTCATCAGTAATAGCAGAATTCACAATATTAGGTGTACATTTTATATATATGAGAAAAGATATAAAGATTTTGGATGTACTAAAATTATCAATAAAATATTTAATAAGTGGACTAATAATGTTTGTAATTGTATGGTATATTACAAAATTAATGCCAGTAAGTATATTAAATACAATGATTGAAGGTGCTATAGGAGCTATAATATATTTTGCAATATTATTAATATTAAAAGACAAATTTTTAAAAGACATAATTAATCAAATAGTTGTAACAGTAAAAAATAAACTAGGAAAGGGAACTGTGAATGAATAAAATTATAGAACTAATAAAAAAGATAATTAATAAAAGTGATAAATTATCAAATTTTACAGTAATAGTTTATAAATATAATAGAAAATATAGAAATATGCCAAAAACTCTTTTATTTGCATTAAAAGGAATATTCAAATTTTATATGCCAAGTACAAAATTATCAAAAGGAATGCAGATAAGAAAATTATTAGAAAAGCTAAAAGTAAAAGGAAATAATGACAAATTTGTATATTATATTGACCCATTAAAAATGCTTAATATTAAAAATTTTGCAATTGAGAATACAACAATTGATTATGAAATTGGACTAGAAAAAAGTTTAGAAGATATGCAAAAAGAAAATGAAAAAATGAAAGATGGAGAATATAAAGAAAACCAAAAACAACTATTATTAGGAATAGCAGAATTAATAGAAAAAGAGAAAAAAGTAGCTCCAAATGAGGACGTTGCTAAAAATATAGAAAATATTAAAAGTAAAAAAGCTGAAGGATTTCAAGAAGCATTGCAAAGAATATTGTTTTATAATCAAATTGTATGGCAGACTGGACATCATTTAAATGGATTAGGAAGACTTGACAAAATTTTAGATAAATATTATAAAAAAGATATAAAAGAAAATAAGATTACAAAAGAAGATGCACGAAGTTTAATAAATGAATTTATGAAATTGTTACATGAAAACTTTTGGTTTAAAAGTAACGCATTATTAGGTGATACTGGGCAAGTAATAATATTAGGGGGAAAAGAGCCTAATGGAGAATACTTTTGCAATGATTTGACATATATGTTTATAGAAGAAATAGAAAAACTTCAATTGCCTGACCCAAAAGTATTGTTAAGAGTAGCAAAAAATATGCCAAGAGAATTGATGGAAACATCAGTAAAATGTATAAAAACAGGAATAGGATGTCCACTATTTTCAAATGACGAAGTAGTAATTCCACAATTAATAAATTTCGGATATGATGAAAAAGATACATATAATTATGTTACAGCAGCATGTTGGGAACCATTAATTACAGGAAAATCATTTGACCAAAACAATATGAAAACAATAGTATTTTTAAAACCATTTACTGAAATGCTGAATAAAGAAAACTTAGAAGAGATTCATAATCAAGAACAATTAATGGAAAAATACAAAACTTATTTAGAAAAATATATAAATGAATTTTTTGCTGAATTAGATGGAAGAAAATTTGAAACAGATCCAGTAATGTCTTTATTTATACCACATTGTAATAAGGTAGGAATAGATGTTACAGAAGGTGGAGCAATATATAATAATTATGGTGCTACTTCTGTATCACTTGCAAACACAGTAAATGCAATTATAAATATAAACAAATTTGTATTTCAGGAGAAAAAATACACATTAAGTGAATTAAATGAACTGCGAAAAAATAATTTTGAAAACAATGAAAATATTCAACTAAAAGACCAAGGAATCAGATATGGAAAAGATGATGATAATGTATTAGAGATAACAAATACAATTACTAAATGGGTAGATGAAATTTTAAAAGACAAGACAAATAGAATGGGTGGAAAGTTAAAATTTGGACTAAGTGCACCATCATATATAGATGAATCAAAAGATTTTGAAGCTTCATTAGATGGAAGAAAAAAAGGAGATGCATTTATTGTACACATTTCATCAGATATAACATCAAACCCATATACTGAGTTAATTCAATTTGCATCAAAAATAGACTATAGTGGAAATAGATTTAATGGAAATGTAATAGATTTCATGGTAACACCAAGTTTTATGGAAAATAATTTTGAAAAATTCACAGACTTTCTAATATTAAGTATAGATATTGGATTTTTCCAGATGCAGATGAATGTAGTTAGTAGTGAAACATTAATAAAAGCAAAAGAACATCCAGAAGAATTTCCTAATTTAATAGTAAGAGTTTGGGGATTTAGTGCATATTTTAATGACTTACCAGAAGAATATAAAAATGTGTTAATAGAAAGGGCTTTAAAAAATGAAGGTAAGAGTTACTAATATTCAAAGATTTTCGCTTCAAGATGGTCCTGGGATTAGGACTACTGTGTTTTTAAAAGGTTGTAGTATTTGTTGCCCATGGTGTGCAAATCCTGAAAATATAAAATATGAAACTCAAGGACAATTTGGATATGATATAGAGTTAGATGAACTAGAAAAAGAAATTCTAAAAGACGAAAAATTTTATAAATTAGGAGGAGGAGTTACATTTTCTGGTGGAGAACCTTTATTACAATTTGACAGATTAGAACCATTGCTACAAGGACTTAATCAACAAAATATAAATATTTGTATAGAAACAGCCTTATTTGTGCCAACTAGTTTGTTGGAAATAGCTTTAAAATATGTTGATGAATTTATAGTTGATATTAAAATTTTAGATAATACTGAAGCGAGAAAGGTATTAAATGCTGATATTGAATTGTATTATAAAAATATTCAAAAACTTTTTCAGCAAAAACATAATATCACTTTTAGAATACCAGTTACAAAAGAATATACTTTGCAAGAACACAATAAGACAAAGATATTAGAGTTACTTGAGAAGTACAAGCCTAAACAAGTTGAAATATTCAAGTTACATAGACTTGCAAAAAACAAATATGAAACTTTGAAAAAAGAAATGGCTGAATTTCAAGAAGTTACAGATGACGAAATGGAAAATTTCCTAAAAGAAATAAAAAATGTAAAAATAAATGCAAGAATTTGCAAGATATGAGAGGTAAAATATGGACATATTTGTGAAATTAGAAAAAAACAAAAAATTCATGGAAAAGTATAACAAGTTTAAAAAGAAGAAACAACAAAAAGAAACAAAAAGAAGAGTAAAAGGAACATACAAATTTGTTGATAGAAAAAAGGATAAGAAAAACTTATGTATCATAATAGCAGGATACAAAAAAATCTTATGGGATGATATATTTGGTAGACTTGAAAAATTTATGCCAAAAGATATGGATGTATGTATAGTATCATCAGGGCTATATAATGAAGAACTAGATAAAATAGCAGAAAAAAATAAATGGTCATACTTAAGTTTAAAACAAAACAAAGTAACATTAGTACAAAATATTGCAATAAATTTACATCCAAAAGCTAAAATGATATATAAGATTGATGAAGACATATTTATAACAAAAAACTTTTTCTCTAAATTGATGGAAACATATAAAAAAGTCGAAGAAGAAAGTAATTATAGAGTTGGATTTGTAGCACCATTATTACCTATAAATGGATATTCAAATGTAAATGTATTAAAAAAGACTAGAACAATAGCTAAATTTGAAAAGAAATTTGGAAAAGCATATCATGATGGTGGAGGAGAAGAAAAAATAATCAAAAATCCAGAAATAGCAAAATTCATGTGGAAAGAAATAGGACAACTAGATGAACTATCTAAAAGATTTGACCAAGAAGAATTTGCATATTCAATATGTCCAATAAGATTTAGTATAGGAGCAATATTATTCTCAAGAGACTTATGGGAAGCAATGGGAAGATTTGTAGTTGAAAAAGGAACTAATATGGGAAGAGATGAAGCACAAATATGTGAATATTGCATGATAGAAAGTAGAGCAATAGTGGTTTCAGAAAATACAATTGCAGGACATTTCTCATATGGACCACAAACAAAAGCAATGGAAGAATTCTACAATAAAAATAGAAAAATATTTGAATTAAAAGAGGTATAAGTTATGAAAAAATATGATTATTTAATAGTAGGTGCAGGTTTATTTGGAGCAGTATTTGCACATGAAATGAATAAAAAAGGAAAAAAATGTCTTGTAATAGATAGAAGAAATCATATAGGTGGAAATATCTATTGTGAAAAAATAAATGGAATCAATGTTCACAAATATGGAGCACATATATTCCATACAAGTGATAAAGAAGTATGGGAATATGTAAATCAATTTGCAGAATTTAATAATTACATAAACTCTCCAATTGCAAATTATAAAGGAGAAATCTACAATTTACCATTTAATATGAATACATTTTCAAAATTATGGGGAATTGCAACACCAGCACAGGCAAAAGAAATTATTGAAAAACAAAAAGCCGAATATAATATCACAGAACCTAAAAACTTAGAAGAACAAGCAATTTCTCTAGTTGGAAAAGATATTTATATGAAACTAGTAAAAGAATATACAGAAAAACAATGGGGAAGAGATTGTAAAGATCTACCATCATTTATTATAAAAAGATTACCAGTTAGATTTGTATATGACAATAACTATTTCAATGATAGATATCAAGGAATTCCAGAAGGTGGATATAATGTTATAATTGAAAAATTATTAGCAGATGCTGATGTAGAACTTGGTGTTGACTATCTAAAAGAAAAGGATAAATATAATAGCCTAGCTGATAAAATTCTATATACTGGTATGATAGATGAATATTTTGGATATAAATTTGGAAACTTAGAATGGCGTTCATTAAAATTTGAAAATGAAGTATATGAAGATATTGATGATTATCAAGGTAATGCAGTTGTTAATTATACAAGCCATGATGAAAAATATACTAGAATTATTGAACATAAACATTTTGAATTTAATAAGTGTAAAGGTACAATAATTACTAAAGAATATCCAATGGACTGGAAAATGGGAGATGAAGCTTATTATCCAGTTAATGATGAAAAAAATAATTCTTTATTTGAAAAATATAGAGAATTAGCTGATAAAGAAACTAATGTTATTTTTGGTGGCAGACTTGGAAATTATAAATATTATGATATGGATAAAGTTATCAGAGCTGCATTAGATTTAACAAAAACACTTTAAAGGGGACGGTCCTGTTTTGAAGGGGACAGTCCCCTTTAAAACAGGACCGTCCCCTTTTAGAAAAAATTTTCCAAAATGTATTGACAAAATAAACCAAAAATTGTATAATAGTTACTGTTACAAGAAGAAGTTATCCACTTCTCACCTTATCTATGTGGAAAAAGGTTAGAAAATTTTAGATTTATATGAATAAATGTATATCTATAATTGTGTGGAATTGACTTGTAACAAAGTCAATTTTTTTCGTTAAAAGCGAAGCAAAAAATCAGGAGGTGTTTTATATAAAACAAGAATTACCTATAAATGGTCAAATAAGAGCCAAAGAAGTTCAATTAATAAGTGATGATGGACAAAAAATGGGAATAGTACCACTATCAAGAGCATTAGAATTAGCAGGTGACAAAAAATTAGACTTAGTATTAGTATCTCCAAATTCAGAAATACCAGTATGTAAAATAATGAATTATGGAAAATACAAATTTGAACAATCTAAAAAAGAAAAAGAAGCTAAAAAGAAACAAAAAGTTCAAGAAACAAAAGAACTAAGAATAACACCTAATATTGAAGAACATGACTTTGGTTTTAAAGCAAAAAATGCAAGAAAATTTCTAGAAGATGGAAATAAAGTAAAAATTACTGTAAGATTTAGAGGAAGAGAATTAAATAATACAAAAATGGGAGAAGAAGTATTAAATCAATTTATAAAAACTCTAGAAGATATATCAGTAGTTGAGAAAAAGCCAAAACTAGAAGGTAAGAATATGTTTATTATACTAGCTAAAAAAGCTTAATAATATAAAATCTAAACAATTGAAAGGAGCGAAAAGCTATGCCAAAACTAAAAACAAACAAAGCAGCTAAAAAAAGATATTCATTAACAGCAACAGGAAAAGTAAAAAGAACAACAGCTAATAGAAGACACTTATTAGCAAACAAAACAAAAAGACAAAAATTATCAAGCAGACGCCCAGGAGCATATGCAGATAAATCATGTGAAAATACAATTAAAAAATTATTACCATATGGTAACTAAAAAGTAGAATGAGGAGGGAAAATAAATGGCAAGAGTAAAATCAGCAATGACAACAAGAAGAAGACATAAAAAAGTATTAAAACAAGCAAAAGGATATTATGGAGCAAAACATTATAGATTTAGAAACGCAAATCAAGCTGTATTAAAATCATTATCATATGCATATGTTGGAAGAAAAGATAGAAAAAGCAATTTCAGAAAATTATGGATAGCAAGAATAAATGCAGCAGCAAGAATGAATGGAACAACATACAGCAAATTAATAGCAGGATTAAAGAAAGCTAATGTAACAATAAATAGAAAAATGTTAGCTGAAATAGCTGTAAATGATCCAAAAGCATTTACAGAAATAGCAACAGTTGCAAAAAATGCATAGTAAAAGAAAAGGAGGTCTTTATTTTAATAAAATTAAAATAAGACCTTTTTGCGTTATAAAATTGGAGGAATATATGAACATAGGAATAGATATAGATGGAGTATTATTAGATTTAGAAAGATTTGCATTAGACTATGGTACGAAATTTTGTATAGAAGAAAATATAGATATAAAAATAAATGTACAAGAATATTATGAAGCATTAAAATTTAATTGGACAGAAGAACAAGAAAACAAATTTTGGAACAAATATATAGTAAAATATTTTTCAGAATCACAACCAAGAGAATTTGCATCACAAATAATAAAAAAATTAAGAGAAGAAGGAAATAAAATATATATAATAACAGCAAGAGATGAAGAAGGGTTACCTAAAGAACAATATGGTAAATCACAAGAAATAACAAAGAAATGGTTAAATGAAAATAATATAGAATATGACAAATTAATATTTGTATCAGATTCAGAAAAATTAAATCAATGTATAGAAAATGATGTAAAAATAATGATAGAAGATAGTCCTACTAATATAAAAAACATATCAACACAGATTCCTGTTATAAAATTTAATTGTGGTTATAATGAAAATATTTCAGGAAGTAATATTATAACAGCATATGGTTGGTATCAAATATATGAAATAATAAATAAAAAAATGAAAGGAGAATAAAATATGGCCCAAATTTTAGATGATTTATCAAGAACATTTAATGAGTTCTTGTTATTACCAAACTTAACAGATGAAAGATGTATACCATCAAATGTATCATTAAAAACACCATTAGTAAAATATAAAAAAGGAGAAGAACCAAAATATTCAGCAAATGTTCCAATGGTTTCAGCAATAATGCAATCAGTATCAGGAGAAGAAATGGGAATTGCACTTGCAAGAGAAGGTGGAGTTGCATTTATATATGGTTCACAATCAATAGAATCACAAGCAAAAATGGTACATAATGTAAAAAAACATAAAGCAGGTTTTGTAATAAGTGACTCAAATGTAAAAAGTGGAACTACATTAAGAGAAGTTAGAGAACTAATACAAGAAACAGGACATTCAACAGTAATGATAACTGAAGATGGAACAGCAAATGGAAAATTATTAGGGCTAGTAACTGATAAAGATTACAGAGTATCAAGAGATGATATGAATGCACCAATAGATAATTTTATGACACCAATAGAAAAAATAGTATGGGCACCAGAAGGAACAACCTTATCAGAAGCAAATGATATAATATGGGAACATAAAAAAGAATGTTTACCAATATTGACTCCAGAAGGAAATTTAAAATATTTAGTATTTAGAAAAGATTACGAAGATAGAAAACATAATCCAAATTCATTATTAGATGATAATAAAAGTTATATAGTTGGTGCAGGTGTAAATACAAGAGATTATGAACAAAGAATTCCTGCATTAGTAGATGCTGGAGTTGATATATTATGTATAGATTCATCAGATGGATTTTCAGTATGGCAAAAAAACACAATTCAATTTGTTAGAGAAAAATATGGTGATAGTGTAAAAATAGGTGCAGGAAATGTTGTAGATAAAGAAGGATTTAGATATCTAGCAGAAGCAGGAGCAGACTTCATCAAAGTTGGTGTAGGTGGAGGATCTATATGTATAACTAGAGAAACTAAAGGAATAGGTAGAGGACAAGCAAGTGCATTAATAGATGTAGTTGAAGCACGTGATGAATATTTTAAAGAAACAGGAATATATATACCAGTATGTTCAGATGGAGGAATAGTTCATGACCACCATATTACAATTGCTTTAGCATTAGGTGCAGATTTTGTAATGATGGGTCGTTATTTTGCTAGATTTGATGAAAGTCCTACAAGAATTGTTAAAATAGATAATACATATGTAAAAGAATATTGGGGAGAAGGTTCAAATAGAGCAAGAAACTGGCAAAGATATGATATGGGGGGAGATAAAAAACTTTCTTTTGAAGAAGGTGTAGATTCATATATCCCATATGCAGGATCTCTAAGAGATAACTTACAACTAACAGTTGCTAAAATAAAATCTACAATGTGTAATTGTGGTGCAATAACAATCCCAGAATTACATGAGAAAGCAAGATTAACATATGTATCAAGTGTTAGCATCACAGAAGGTGGAGCACATGATGTTATTTTAAAATAGTTGCCAAGGGGACACTCTTTAACTTGCTATAATTTTATATAAATATAATTAAAATAAATAAAAGCATTTTGTATATCTAAACTTGAAGTTAGAAATTAAAGAAAAAACGATGAGGAATGTTCAATTTTATATTGAAGGAGGCTCATTGTTTTTTCTTATAATTTCTTCGAAAGTTTAGCTTATCCAAAATACTGTAAAGCTTTTAATTACTATTTTTATAAATTATTTTTTTAGAAGATTTTTTTCTTTATTCTTTCTTCATTTTTGGCTTTGAAATTAAAGAAGCAATATAACCAAAGAAAATAGCAGCAGAGATACCACCAGCGGCAGCAGTAACACCACCAGTAAAAGCACCAAGTATACCAATTTCTTTAACAGCCTTAATAGCACCTTTTGCTAGATTATATCCAAAACCAGTAAGAGGAACTGTAGCACCTGCACCTGCAAAATCAACAATGTATTGATATATTCCAAGACCACCTAAAATAGCACCAGTAGTAACAAAAATAACTAAAATTCTAGCAGGAGTAAGTTTTGTTTTATCAATCAAAATTTGACCAATTACACAAATTAGACCACCTGTAACAAAACATTTTAATAAAGCCATCCATTCTATACTTTGTAACCAATCCATAAATACACCTCCTAAAATTTAAATTTCAATACTAACTGCATGTGCAATGCCAGGAATAGATTCACCCTGTTGAGTTGAAGTAGAATTGGTTAATGCACCAGTTGCAATTAATAATAATCTTTTAATTTTTTTATCTTTTAATTGTTTAAAGAAATATCCAGAAAAAACTGTAGCACAGCATCCACAACCACTACCACCAGAATGAGTATCCTGTTTTTCTTTGTCAAAAATTAATACACCACAATCATTATAATTAGATTTAATGTTATAACCTTTATCTTGGGCAAGTTCAATTAAAATTTCTTTTCCAACATGACCAAGATCTCCAGTAATAATTGCATCATAATAATTAGGGCTTCGACCAGTATCTTTAAAATGACAAATAAGAGTATCTAAAGCTGCTGGAGCCATGGCAGCTCCCATATTATTAGCATCCTTAATTCCCATATCAACAATTTTTCCACTAGTAATATGAGTTATATATGGCCCTGAACCAGTTTTTGATAAAACTGCACTACCTGCACCAGTAACAGTCCATTGAGATGTTTGTGGACGTTGATTTCCTAATTCAAGAGGAAATCTAAATTGTTTCTCAGCACTGCAGAAATGGCTAGATGCGGCACATAAAACATTTTGTGCACAAGCTTCTATCATAATTGCTCCTAGACTTAGACCTTCTACAAAAGTAGAACATGCACCAAATATACCTAAAAATGGCATATTAAGTTCTCTTAGTCCAAAACTTGAAGAAATACATTGATTTAATAAATCACCTGCAAAACAATATTCAATGTCGGTTGAGGAAATTCCAGATTTTGCAATTGCCATATTAACAGTTTCTTTTATAATTTTACTTTCAGATTTTTCCCATGTTTTTTCACCCCAAAACTCATCTTCTAAACATTGGTCAAAATATTTTGCAAGAGGACCATCAGCCTCTTTGGGTCCAACAATAGAAGCAACTTCAGTTATACATGGAGGATTATCAAATTTAATAGTTTGTTTTCCTAACTTTTTCATAAATTACCTACCTTTCTATTTTTTATGTCTGTCCCAATTTTTCCTTTTGGGAAAAAAGGGGACTGTCCCAAAATTGCCAAAAGGGAAAAAAGGGGACTGTCCCAAAATTGCCCTAGATAAATATAAAATAAATAAGTCCGACGATAATCGAAGCAGAAATACCGAAAACAAGAACAGGACCTGCTACAGTGAACATCTTTCCTCCAACACCCATAACATAACCTTCAGATTTGTATTCCATGGCAGGGGAAACAATTGAATTTGCAAAACCTGTTATAGGAATTAGAGAACCAGCACCAGCGAATTTTCCAACTTTATTGAAAAGATTAAGTCCAGTAAGAAAGGCACTAAGTGCAATCAAAACTATAGAAACAATGGTTCCTGAAATTTCTGTAGATAAACCTCGAGATTTGCAGATACTCATTATGATTTGACCTATAGAACAAATCAGACCTCCAACCCAAAAAGCATTAAGACAATTCTTCCAAATAGGAGAATTTGGAGATTTTTTGTCTACATAATTTTGATAATCTTTTTTTGAATCTAATGGTTTCATAATAACCTCCTAAAGATTTATATTACAAACAGTATTTCCCAAAAAATCAATAAATATACAGTTTGTATTACAAAAATATTACAAAAATATTACAAAAAATACAATTAGATTACATTTTATTCAAAACTATTGACTTTTTGTCTAAAAAAGATAAAATAAAAGTAAGTGTAATTATTTTTTAGAACGAGGGGGACAAAATGCCAAGTTATTTAGGATTGTTTATAGAAGACAATTTAATTAAATACGCAAAAGTTTCAAAAGAAAAAGAAAACATAAAAATTGATTCTTTTGGTGTTAAATTTTATTCTAATATATCTCAAGCAATAAAGCAGATTGTAGAAGAAACATATAGTTATAGAACACCTATAAGTGTTAATTTAACAGAAGAAGCTTATCAGTATTTTAACATGTTTTCATTACTAAACAAAAAAGACCTAGAAAAAGCAATTAAGTTGGAATTTGAGTCATATTGTAATGAAAAAGGATATAATCCAAATTCATTAGAAACAAGATATGCAATAGTAAACAATGCAGATGATAAAGAAAAACTAAAAGTCATAAATATTAGTGAAAATAAAATCGAATTGAATAAGATTCAACAAAGGCTAGAAGGATATAGAGTTGGAACAATTGCACCAGTATCAATGTCTATACCTAATTTGATAAATTTCCCTCCTAAAGAAAATGCATTGATTGTTAATATAGAAGGAAAAACAACAATTACAACAGTTATAGACGGAAATGTATATAATATTACAACATTAGATGAAGGAAGTAAGGAAATACTTGAAAAGATAAATTTAAAAGAAAATTCTTATTCAAAAGCATATGAAATTTGTCAAAATACAACTATATATACAGCTGATACACAGGACTTCGTTGAAGAACAAAGTAGATATCTAGAAGATATAATGCCAACATTATACAATATAGTAGGTCAAGTACAAAAAATAATAAATGAAAGTGTAGAAACAATTAACAAAGTATACATAACAGGAACACTTTCATGTGTAAATAATATAGACTTATATTTCCAAGAATATTTAGGAAAAGTTAAATGTGAGATATTAAAACCATATTTTGTACAAAATTTAGTAAAAGAAGTTAACATTAAAGAATATGTTGAAGTAAATTCAGCAATATCATTAGCTCTATTAGGGCTAGGTGACGGAATAAAAGGAATAAACTTCAAAAAAGGTTCAATAGGAGAAGGTTTTTTAAGTAAAAGCTCAAAAGATAAAGGAAAATCAGGCAAGAAAATATTAAATACAAATTTCAATTTTAATGATTTTGGAGAAAAATTCTCTAAAAGTGAAATGGGAATATTAAGAAGTATAATATCATTAATTATATTTATAGTAGTTTTTAGTGGATTTTCAATATTATTAACAAATCAAATTGAAGCTAAAACAGAAGAAGTAAATAATGTAATAACTAAAATAAATGCACAGATTTCTAGAGTACAAAAAGATACAACTACATTAAACAATAAAACAGATGAATATTCTACATTAATTTCAGACTTAGAAGAAGTAAATAGCAAAATTAGTGATATGAATGCTAGTAAAAATTTGATTCCAAATTTATTGAATCAAATAATGAATGAAATAGATAAAGATGTACAAATAACATCAATTGAAAATACAACAGGAAAACATATTGTAATAGTGGCACAATCTCCAGAATATCCAGCATTAGGATATTTTAAAGCAAAATTAAAAACTAAAAATATACTTCAAAATGTTGTTTCAGGAAGTAGTATGAAACAAGATGGAATGATAATTGTTACGATAGAAGGTGATTTACCATGAGAAAAATATTATTAGGATTATTAGCAGTAATGTTATTAGCACTTTCAATTTATATAGCAGTATATGGAATTGAATTAGGAGGACTAAAAATTAATAGTATTCTAGCAATTAAAGAAGAAAATGAAGTTTTAGAAACAAAGATTAAAAAAGCTTCACAATTAAGAACTACTCAATATCCTCAAGAAATTACAGTTTTAGAAAGTGCATATAAAAAATTAATGGCAGAAAAAGATAATTATGAGCAAATACTTGCTTTAGGAGTAGATGAAAATGGACAACCTATAAATAAAATACAAGAATATGAAATTGAAAAAATATGGGTAGCAATGGGAAATCACGCTAAAGCACAAGGTGTAGACTTAAAAATGGATATTACTTCAAATAACTCAATAAGCGGAACATATGATTTGAAGTTTACAGTTACAGGTGGATATATACAAATAATAGATTTCTTATATGATGTTGAAAGAGATGATACTTTAGTATTTAAAATAGAAAACTTTAAACTAGTAGCTGGAGAAACAACAGACGTGTTAGTTGGAACATTCACATGTAAAGACATAAAAATAAACATAAAAGATATAACAGGCAGCAATTCTTCAACAGGAAATTCAGGTAATAATTCAAGTTCTAACACGAATTCAAATACAAATACAAATACAACGAATTCAAACACAACAAATTCAAATACAACTAACACAAATACAACAAATACAAGATAGAAAGGAGTAATGATAGTATGGCAAAAGTAATAATTAGAGAAACAATAATATCACTTTTAGTATGTTTAGCGATATTATTAATATTGAGTATAGCATTATATAATTACATTCCAGCTAATAAAGTAGTGCCAGAAACTGTAGAATACACTCCAAGTGCAGATATAAAAGCACAATTAAATTCAGAAGTAGAAGATAATTCTTCAGAAATACTAATGACATATGAAATAACAGCATCAGACTTAGATAATTTTGAAAAAACAAATGAATACAACCCAGGAAAAGCAAATCCATTTTCTATAGTTTCATCAGATCCAAGTGATACAGGAAATGGAAATAATGGAGAAACAGGAAATCCAGGTAATGGCAGTTCAAATGGAGGATCAACTAACAATGGTTCAGGAGGTTCAATATTTGAAGATCCATCAAGTAAATAAGGTTATATTTAAAATTTAAATATATACAAAAGAAATTCAAAAGAAGAAAGGGGGAAACTTTTTTAAGATACACAAGATAAATATATAATTTATCTTACTAAATTTTTAGTTATTAAAATTTTTAAATAAAAATATTCTGCAAAAGCAGAGAAAAAAGAAGGGAGATATTTTATTATGAAAAATCAAAAAGGTATAACACTAATCGCGTTAGTTGTTACAATCGTAGTTTTATTAATCTTAGCAGGAACATCAATTGCAATGTTAACAGGAGATAATGGAATTATAACAAATGCACAAAAAGCAAGTTATGCAAATACAGAAGGAGAAGTTATTGATAAAATGCAATTAGCATATAGTACAGTTAGTACAGAAGTTAGAGTAAAATCAGCAACAGAAACAAATTATGATGCATCATCAGAAGAAAATATAACAGCATTTGTAGCTTTAATAAAAAAAGATTTAGAAATAGCAAGTGATGGAGATAAAGGATATACAGTTACTCCTGATACATCAGGAAAAACAATTAAAATAACATATTCTGATTCAATATTTAAAACAAGTGGAAAATTCCAGCCAATTGAATGTACAATCACATTAACAGCAGATAAAGCTACATTAACAGGACCTAACAGACAAGTTAACAAATAATAAAACTACAGCAGGCATATACAATAAAGTATATGCCTGTAATAATATAAAACAAAACTAAAGAAAGGCAAGGAAATGAACATATTTTTATATGCAATAATATTTATAATTGGAACATTATTTGGAAGCTTTTATACATTAGCAGTATATAGAATTCCAAGAAATATAGATATAATAAAAAAACACTCATATTGCCCTAATTGTAATCATAAATTAGGTTTTTTTGAACTGATTCCAGTATTAAGTTATATATTTTTAGGTGGAAAATGTAAAAATTGTAAACAAAAAATAAGAATAAGATATTTAGTGCTAGAATTACTAGGAGGAATAACATTCGTAGTATTGGCATTAGCATTAAGAATAAATATAGAAAACTTAAATATACAAGTTTTAATACTATTTGCTTTAACAATATTATATGTAACAGCAGTAATATTAATATCAGGAATAGATAAAGAATATATAAAAATAAATAAATCAGTCCTTGCATATGGAATAATCATATCAATATTATATATGATATATCTATATACAATAGGAGAAACTAGTATATATAGATATGCTATATATTTAGTAATATATGTAGCATTATTATCAATAGATACAATTCTTTTAAGAAACTACGCTAAAGACAGTTATATAATAGATTTATTAATGTTCTTAAACATTATATTTGTATTTACAGAAGCAGAAATATTTATATTAACAATAATAATGGCAGTAATTGCAATATTGATATATATATTAATTAGAAAAATAAATCAAAAGAAAAATGGAAATAAGAAAATAAAAATTTCAGAAATACCAATAGGATTTTATATAGGGGCAAGCAATATCATAATACTTTTTATAAAAACAGCCCTAACATATTACTTTACACTTTAGAAAGGATACTAATATGAAAATAAAAGATAATAGAGGTTTTACAGGAGTAGATGTAGCTATAGCAACAGTAATAATAGTAGTATTTGTGGGATTTATAGCAGGATTATTTGCTAATCTAGCAGTTACATCAGCAAATGTAGAAAGAAAAACTAGAGCAACAAATCTAGCAATAGAAATAATAGAAGCATTAAAAGTAACAAACTTTAATGATTTAGTATCAACAGAAGATGACCAGATGACAATAGAAGAATTAAATAGTTTGTCATTAAAAGAAATAAGCATTCCAAATGGATATTCTTATAAAATATTAATTGAAGATTATCTAAATGGAGGAGTTGTAAAAACACTAAAAGTAGAAATAACATATAAACAAGGAAAAAATAATGAAAATGTATCAATAGAGACACTAGTAAAAAATATATAGCGTGGAGGAACAATATGAAATCAGAAAAAGGTGTAACTATAACATCTATAATGATATATGTAATAGCATTAACAGTTGTAGTACTTCTTATAGGAAGAATAATAACTTATTTTTATAAAAATATAAATACAGTTGAAGAAAATACAGCAGCAAATGCAGAATATTTGAAATTTAATAGTTATTTTACAGATGAGATAAATATAGAAGGAAATGAAGTACAAGAATGTCAAAATAATTATATAATATTTTCAGAAACACAAAACCAATATACTTATCAAAATGGAAGTATTTATAGAGAAAAAACAAAAATAGCTAAAGACATAGAAAGTTGTGAATTTTATTATAATGAAGACACAAAAGAAATATATGTTAATATGAAAATACAAGATAAATATTATAGTTCTACATTTACTGTAGCTAAATAAGATTGGAGGAATTAAAATGGATGTAAGAAAGCGTCAACCAATAGGAATTGAACTAGTAAAAAGAGGAATAGTTACAGAAACAGATATTGAAATGGCTTTACAAGAACAAAGAAGAGATTCAAGCAAAAAATTAGGAGAAATATTAAATGAACTAAATGTATGTGATTCTAATGTATTAATAGAAGCAATTGGAGAAATTATAGGAGTAAAAGGAATAATATTAACACCAGAAAAAATAAAGCTAGATGTACTTAGTTATATTTCATTAGAGATAGCAAGAAAAAATAAAGCTATACCATTTGATATAGAAAATGGAAAAATAAAAGTATGTTTTGCAGATACCACAAATGCAAGAAATATAGACACAATCAGATTATTAATGTTAAATAAAGGATTAATCATAGAACCATATATAACATTTGGAAACATAATAGAAGTAGCTTTAAGAAATCTTGGTGGAACAGCTGATAAAGACATGAAAAGACTTGGACAAGATGATAATATTACACAAATAGTAGATTCTGTAATAAAAACAGCTATGGAAAAAAGAGCAAGTGATATACATATTGAGCCAGAAAAAGATGATGTAAGAGTAAGATATAGAATAGATGGTGAATTATTTACAGCAACATCATTACCAAAAGAAAAACAACCTCAAATAATAGGAAGATTAAAAGCAATATCAAATATGCACCAAGAAAAACAAGAATCACAAGATGGTAGAATATTATTATATGATGACTATAATATTCGTGTATCTTCACAAAAAAATGTATATGGAGAAAAATTTGTATTAAGATTATTAAAGAAAAATTCAAATATAAGAAATATATTTGAATTAGGATATCCAGGAACAGAAACAGAATTAAATAAAAGTATTAATAAGAAAAATAGTATAACAGTAATAGCTGCACCAACTGGAGAAGGTAAAACAACTACATTATATAGTTTTATAGATTACCTAAATAGACCAGAAATAAATATAACAACAATAGAAGATCCAGTAGAACTTCGTATAGATGGATTAAACCAGATAGAAGTTGATGTAAAAACAACATTTTCTGATGCATTAAGAACAGTATTAAGACAAGACCCTGACATAATACTAGTAGGAGAAATTCGTGATAAGGAAACAGCAGAAATAGCAATACAATCAGGACAAACAGGACATTATGTATTGTCAACAATACATACAATAGATGCAGTAGAAGTAATAACAAGATTAAGAAAAATAGGATTACCAGATTATGATATAGCAAGTACACTAGCAACAAGTATATCACAAAGACTAGTAAGAAAATTATGTCCAAAATGTAGAGTAGCAAGAGAGTTTACACAAGAAGAAAAAGACATAATACAAAAAATAGGGAAAAGATATAATACTGAATTTGATTTAAAAGGTGTAAAAACATATGATGCAATAGGATGTGAGCATTGCAATAATACTGGATATTATGACAGAATAGGAATATTTGAAATATTAGACATAGATGATGACATAAAAGAACTAATAATGAGTGGAGCATCAAGTATTGAAATAAAGAAACATGCATTATTAGGAAAATATAAACCATTGTGTATAGATGGAATAAACAAGGTTATTGAAGGAATAACAAATCTAGAAGAATTAAATAGAAAAATATTAATGTTTTAGCTTTTAAGGGGGAAGAAAAATATGATTGATATGGATAAAGTCATTGAAAAAGCAATAGAAAAAGAAGCATCAGACATACATTTACTATCAGGATTAAAACCAATGCTTAGGATTACTAGATCTTTAGTAGAGCTAGAAGGTTCATCAGTATTAAAAGATGAAGATATGTATGAAATATATGACTATATAATAAAAGGAAATGTGGATAAAGACCATGTATTTACAGAAACTAAAAAACTAGATACTTCTTATGAATATAATGGAATTCGTTTAAGAGTAAATATATCAAGTTCAGGGGGAATACCTACATGCACGATGAGAATTATAAAAAACGAATTACCAAGATATGAAGACTTAGGTGTTCCTGATATAGTAAGAAGAATGACTTATCAACCACAAGGACTAATATTAGTTACAGGAAAAACAAACTCTGGTAAATCAACAACATTAAATGCATTGGTAAATCACATAAATGAAACACAAAACAAAAAAATATTATCATTAGAGAGCCCAATAGAATATAAACATACTTCACATAACTCAATAATAGTACAAAAAGAAGTAGGAGAAGGAATGGACTGTTTGACATATCATGATGGTGTAAAAAATGCATTAAGAGAAGACTGCGACATACTAGTAATAGGAGAGATTAGAGACAAAGTTACAATGGAAGCTGCAATCGAAATGGCAGAATCAGGACATTTAGTAATAGGAACTTTACATACAAAATCATGTGCAGAAACAATAGACAGAATGATAAACTTCTATGATGTAAGAGACCAAATGCAAATAAAATATTTATTATCAGCATTATTAAAACTTGTAATATCACAAAGATTATTAGTTGGAACATCAGGAAAGCTAGAATTAGTACCAGAAGTAATGGTAGTTGATAATGTAGTAGCAGGTGTTATGAGAAAAGAAAAAATAAGTGTATCAGAGATTGAAGATGCTATACAAAGTGGACAAGATAAAGGAAGTATAAGTTTAATAAATTCAATTGCAAAATTATTTGTAGAAAATAAAATAACACTTGAACAAGCAAAAATACAAGTAGAAGAAAAAAATATAGAGACATTAAATAGAACAATAATGCAATTACGTATAAAAATGGGAAATGAGCAAAAGAATTAAAAAACAGAATGAAAGGAGAAAAAAATGCCAGTATATGTTTATAGAGCAGTAACTGATAAGGGCTTGATTGTAAAAAATAAAGTAGAAGAAGCTAATAAACAGACACTAGTAAAAAAACTAAAAAATAATGGAATAACTCCAATAGAAGTAATTCAGGTTGCATATAAAGGACAAGTAAAAAAGAAGAAAAATATTACAAATATACAAGATGTATTAAAAAATGTAAATACAACACAAGTAAATACAAGACAGAATGTAAAGCAATTATCAGGAATAGAAAAAATTAATTTATATTTAGCAGCAACCGAGAAAGTAAAAGTTAGAGATATAATAATATTTACAGAAAATTTCTATTTACTAAAAAAGGCAAATTTCAATAATATTCATGCATTAAGTACAATCATACAAAGCACTGAAAATATTACACTAAAAGGAGTTTTAGAAGATATACTAGCAGGAGTTGAAGCCGGAGAATATATGTATACAACAATGGAATATTATGCTGATATATTTCCATATATATACATAAATATGATAAAAGTAGGAGAATTATCAGGTTCTTTAACAAATGCATTAGGCCAAGCAGTAACATATCTTGAAGATAATGATAAAATAACTAAAAGAATAAAAGGTATTATTATACCAAATGTTTTGCAATTTGTAATAATATTTATATTATTAATAGGAGGAACATTATTTGCAATACCACAAATTCAAAATCTATTTGATGAATTAGGTACAGAAACACAGTTACCAGCTATTACACTATGGTTCCAAGAATTTGTAAAATTGGCAATGAAATATTGGTATATACCTACATTAGTCATCATTGGAATAGTTGGAGGAATATTATTCTATATTAATACTCCAAAAGGAAAATATAATTTCCATTATTTTAAATATACAATGCCTATATTTGGAAAATTGATATTTTCACTAGATTTTTCAAGATTAATGAAAGCAATGCATTTAAATATGGAAAATGGTATGAGAATTCAAGATGCTCTTGAAGTAAGTAAAAATGTTGTAAATAATTATGTTATGCTATCAATAGTAGAAACTTCAATAAATAATATGCTTACAGGTTATTCATGGATTGACCCATTTGAAAAATCAGGATTATGCTCACCTATGACAACAGAGATGTTAAAAATAGGAATGCAGACAGATTTAACAGAAATGTTAGGAAAATTATTAGAATATATGGATATGGATATAGATAATTCAATTCAAAGAATTATGAAAGTAATGCCAGAGATTGCATACTCGATTGTTGGTATAGTATTGATATTCTTCGTATGTGTAGTATTAGTACCAGTAATTCAAGTATACATGGGAAATTTCTTATTCGATGCATATCTAAATTAATAAAAGCAAAAAAGAAGGTATATGACTGCAAGAAAGTTATATACCTTTTTGCATAGTATTTTTAAAATATTTTATATATTACTATTCCATGGTCAAAACATATTCTGGGTCTTCGTCGGGGGTCTTGACCTTATTACATAGTAATATATAAAATCTTTTAAAATTAGGAGGGAAAAAATGAAAATAGGAATTGACTTAGGTGGAAGTCATATAGGAATTGGTGTAGTAGATGAAAAAGGAAATATCATATGTAAAGAAGAAAAATATATAGTAGAAAAAACTAATATAGAAAAACAGATAGAAGAATTTGTAATAGAAAAAGTAATGCAGATGCAATTAACAAATGAAGTAGATGAAATTGGAATGGCAGTACCTGGTACAATTTCTAATAATAAAATAATTAAAGCAGTAAATTTAGGAATAGAAAATTATGATATTGTGTCAAAACTTGAAGGTATTCTTAAATTACCAATGAGATTGAGAAATGATGCCAAATGTGCAGCACTTGCAGAACAAAAATATGGAGAATTGGCAGAATATAAAAATAGTATATTTTTATGTATAGGAACAGGAATTGGCGGAGCAGTCATATTTAATGGAAAACTATTAGAAGCGGAAAATGTACCTGGATTTGAATTTAGTCATACAATAATAAATAAAAATGGAACATTATGTAATTGTGGGAAAAGAGGCTGTTTTGAAACATATGCAAGTTTTAAAAGATTTAAAGAAAAAATTGCAAAAGAATTCAATCTAGGAACAATAGATGGAGATACTATAAAAAGCTTTTTAAAGGAAAATAGTGAAGAACCAAGATTAAAATATATGATAAATAATTATATAGAAGATTTAAGTATAGGAATTTCTAATATAATAAATATATTCGAACCAGAAGCAATATGTATAGGAGGAAGTTTTGCAGAATATGAAGATATATTAAAAACACCTCTAAAAAAAGCCTTATTAGAAGGAAACTTGCTATTTAATAAAAGAGATGATATAATTATTAAACATGCAAAATTTAAAAATGATGCAGGAATAATTGGAGCAACATTATAAAGAAGGGATATAAATGAAAAAAGTAAGTTTTTATACATTAGGTTGTAAGGTAAATCAATATGAAACAAATGGAATGATACAAAAATTTAAAGAAGCAGGATATGAAATAGTAGATATGAATAATGATGTATCAGATATATGTGTAGTAAATACATGTACAGTAACAAATATATCAGATAGAAAATCAAGACATGAATTAAGGAAAGTAAAAGACAAAAATAAAGATGCTATAATTGTAGCAACAGGTTGTTATGCACAAGTATCAAAAACAGAATTAGAAGAAATGCCAGAAATAGATATTGTACTGGGTAATACTGAAAAAAGTGATATAGTAAAATATGTGGAGGAATTCATAAACAATAAAGAAAAAATAGTAGAAATAGATGATATCGGAGCGCAAAAAGAATTTTCTGAAATGGGACAAATTACTTATACAGAAAAAACTAGAGCAGTAATAAAAGTTCAAGACGGATGTAATCAATTTTGTTCATATTGTATAATTCCATATGCAAGAGGCAGAGTAAGAAGTAGAAAACCTGAAGAAGTAATAAAAGAAATAGAAAAAATCGCTCAAAAAGGGATTAAAGAGGTTGTAATAACAGGAATACATATCTCATCATATGGTAGAGATTTTAACAACCCAAATGGCTTAATAGAGCTTTTAGAAAAGATAAATAATATAGATGGAATACAAAGAATTAGATTAGGTTCATTAGAGCCTAAAATTATTACAGAAGAATTTGTACAAAGATTGACAAAATTAGACAAAATGTGTCATCATTTTCATCTATCTTTACAAAGTGGTTGTGATGAAACATTAAAAAGGATGAATAGAAAATATACTACTCAAGAATTTAGAGAAATTGTTAATAGATTACGCAAGTACTATGATGATGTTATTCTTACAACAGATATAATTGTCGGATTTCCTGGAGAAACAGACGAAGAATTTAATAAAACTTTTGAATTTTTGAAAGAAATTAAATTTTATAAAATGCATGTTTTTCCATATTCAAAAAGAAAAGGTACTAGAGCAGCAGAAATGGAAAATCAAGTTGACGGAAATATCAAAGAAAAACGTAGTAAGATATTAATTGATTTATCTAATAAAAATCAAAAAGAATATAATTTGAGTTTAATTGGTAAAAAAGTTGAAGTATTATTTGAAGATAAAGATGAAGATTATTACAAAGGTCATACACAAAATTATATATTAGTGAAATATAAAACAGATGAAATTTTAGATAATGTAATGCGTGAAGTTGAGATTGTTAATGCTGATATTGATTTTGCCCAAGCCTAAATATTACAATTGTAATATTATTGTAATACAAATTTAATATTAAAATTCAAGAAAATACTTGATAATTTTGGAAGATTATTATATAAATATGGTAGAAGAGAATTATCACTACAAAGGAGGAATTAATTATGGCAAATATAGAAGAAGTTCCAGGAGTATTTGGAGGAGTAAAAACAGAAGATGTTGGAGTAGTAACTGAAAATGCAACAAATGTTGTAAATAATAGTGCAAATTTACCTGCTAAAGTAGGTTTTTGGAACAAATTAAAATCAGTTCTATTCTACGAAATTAAAGTTGAACTTACACCACATCAACAAAAAATTGAAGATGAAATAAATGATTTCTTATATCAAGATATTACTTGGACTAAAGTTAAAGATTTCTTATTCCAAGAAGTTACTTTTGGAAAGAAAAAAGAAAATTTATAAAATTAAGGGCATAGTAAATATGCTCTTTTTATTTTATTTACAATTTTATTAAAAAATTTTAATTTTTTTTAAAAAAACTATTGACAAAGATAAAAAAATAGATTATACTTAGTCTTGCGTTAGGCAATAAAGCTTAACACAAAAAATGAAATGCTCCCGTAGCTCAGTTGGTCAGAGCAACCGGCTCATAACCGGTGGGTCCTAGGTTCAAGTCCTAGCGGGAGCACCATTTTTTTATTATAGTTTTATAATAAAAAAATTTGGACAGGTGGCCGAGTGGCTAAAGGCGGCAGACTGTAAATCTGTTCTCATACGAGTACGATGGTTCGAATCCATCCCTGTCCACCATTTTTTAAACCGTAGAAACGTTGAAAGATCAACAATTCTACGGTTTTTATAATGCAATTTTAATGAAACTAGATATTTTAAATGCTAATAAAGAAACATGAAGTTCACATAAATAAGCAAATATTGACAAATCGAATAAAAATTGGTATAATAATTAACAGATTGCCAAGAGGGCAAAAAATGAGATTTTGTAAAAATGTATTAAAGAGAGAAAAAAAGTTAATAATAAAAAGAGCGGAAAACGAAATAAAAAAATAAAAAACATGAAAGAGCGGTGGTTCATGTTTATTTAACCTTACAAAAAATTATTGCAATATTACATTTTACAAAAAAGAAAGAGAGAGGAGAAAAAAATAGAAATGGCAGAGGAAAACAAAAAACAAGAAGAAATTAAAAAAGAGAAAAAAACACAAAATAGAAGAAATTATAAAAGAGAAGGAGAAAATCAAGCCAAAAAAAGAAATTACAAAAAAACAGCTGAAAAAGAAACAAGAAGCATAGTAGAAGAAAATAACATTAAAAAGACAAAAAAAGCAAAAAAATCACAAGGAAGCATATTCAAAAAATCAAATATAAAAATAATTCCATTAGGAGGATTACATGAAATAGGAAAAAACATAACAGTATTTGAATATGAAGATGAGATGATAGTAGTAGACTGTGGATTATCATTCCCAGAAGATGATATGTTAGGAATAGACTTAGTAATACCAGACATAACATATGTACTAAAAAATCAAGAAAAATTAAAAGGATTAGTAATAACACATGGACATGAAGACCATATAGGAGGAATACCATATTTCTTAAAACAAGTAAATACACCAATATATGCAACAAGATTGGCAGCAGGGTTAATAAGTAATAAACTAGAAGAACACAAAATATTAAGAAGTACAGAAATGCATATAGTAAGCCAAGGAGAAACAATACAATTAGGAAATAACTTTAAAATTGAATTTATAAGAAGTTCACATAGTATTCCAGATTCAGTAATGTTAGCAATAACAACACCAGCAGGAACAATATTACACACAGGAGACTTCAAAGTAGATTATACACCAATAGATGGACAACTAATGGATTTTACAAGAATAGCAGAATTGGGAAAACAAGGAATAATGGCATTAATGTCAGACAGTACAAACTCTGAAAGAAAAGGTTCTACAATGTCAGAAAGTTCTGTAGGAGAAGTATTTGATAAACTATTTTTAAATTGTAAAAAAAGAATAGTAGTTGCAACATTTGCATCAAATGTACACAGAATTCAACAAATAGTAAATTCAGCAGTAAAATATGGAAGAAAAATAGCGGTATGTGGAAGAAGCATGATAAACATAATTGAAACATCAGTTGAATTAGGATATATAAAATGTCCAGAAAATATATTTATAGACATAGATATGATTGGAAGTTATACTGATGAGCAATTAGTAATAATAACAACAGGAAGTCAAGGAGAGCCAATGTCAGCTTTAACAAGAATGGCTGCAGGAGACCATAGAAAAGTAAAAATAACACCAAATGACTTAATAATAATATCAGCAACACCAATACCAGGAAATGAAAAATATGTATCAAAAGTAATAGATGACTTAATGCAATTAGGAGCAGAAGTAGTATATAGTGCATTAGCTGATATACATGTATCAGGACATGCTTGCCAAGAAGACCAAAAATTAATATTAGCATTAGCAAAACCAAAATACTTTATACCAGTACATGGTGAATATAGACAATTAAGAGCACATAGTGAAACAGCTCAAGCAATGGGAATGGCTCCAGAAAATATATTTATGCTAACAAATGGAAGAGTACTAGAAATGAATGAATATGAAGCTAAATTCACATCAACAGTACCAAGTGGAAGAGTATTAGTAGATGGACTTGGAGTAGGAGATGTAGGAAATATTGTATTAAGAGATAGACAACATTTAGCACAAGATGGATTAATAATAATTGTATTAACAATGGATTCTCAAACAGGAGAAGTAGTAGCAGGACCTGATGTAATATCAAGAGGTTTTGTATATGTTAGAGAATCAGAAAATTTAATGGATGATGTAAAAAGTGTAGTAAGACATGAAATATCACTTTGTGAAGAAAGAGGAGTTCGTGATTGGGCAACAATAAAATCATCAGTAAAAGAAAATTTAAGAGATTACTTATTCATAAAAACAAAGAGAAACCCAATGATAATACCAATAATAATGGAAGTATAAAATATAAAGATAGTGAGGAATAGAATATGAATTATAAAGAATTAGCTGATTTAATATTTCCAGATGCAAAGGAAATATCATATTATGAAGAAAAATATCCAGAGAGAAACTTACCAGAAGGAGCAATCGTATCAAGATTTGCTCCAAGCCCTACTGGATTTGTACATATAGGAGGTCTATATCAGGCATTAGTAGCAATAGAAGCTTCAAGAAAAACAGGAGGAGTATTTTTCTTAAGAGTAGAAGATACAGATCAAAAAAGAGAAATTGAAAATGGAGTAACAGATATTGTAAACTCATTAAAAGATTTTGATATGGCACCAGATGAAGGAATGACATCAGATACAGAAGAAATAGGAAAATATGGACCATATAAACAATCATTAAGAAAAGAAATATATCAAGCATATGCAAAATACTTATTAGAACAAGGAAAAGCATATCCATGTTTCTGTACACCAGAAGATGATGAAGAAAGAAGAGCAAAACAAGAGAATGCTAAAATTAGACCTGGATATTATGGAGTATGGGCAAAATGTAGAAATTTAACAGTAGAAGAGATGGCAGAAAAAATAAAAAATGGAGAACACTATATAATTAGATTTAAATCACCAGGTAGAGAAGATAGAAAAATAAAACATAAAGATGTAATAAAAGGAAATGTGGATTTTCCAGAAAATGACCAAGATATAGTAATAATAAAAGCAGATGGATTACCAACATATCATTTTGCACATGCTGTTGATGACCATTTAATGAGAACAACACATGTAATAAGAAGTGATGAATGGTTATCTTCTGTACCACTACATTTACAATTATTCCATGAATTAGGATTTAAAGCACCAAAATATGCACATATATCACCAATCATGAAAAATGA
>CALXXZ010000008.1 GCA_944392805.1 uncultured Clostridia bacterium
GCTGACCAATACTAATAAATCGAGGGCTTAACTATAATAAAATAATCCTAATAAATATTTCATCTATGTATTTTTGAGTGTGCTTTACACATATATAATTTTCTGGTGATGATTACATGGAGGAAATACCTGTTCCCATACCGAACACAGAAGTCAAGCTCCAATGTGCCGAAGATACTTACGGGTTACCCTGTTGGGAAAATAGGTTATTGCCAGTTTTTTTTATTTTTAAAATAAAAGAAAGCATAGTCTAGAATTACTTATATAATTTTAGACTATGCTTTTTTCTTAAATCTCCAAGATTACATCTTCCATTTTATGACCAACATTTAGAGGTCGCATATTAACTGTTAAATTTTCTAAAGATACATCTGAGTATTGATATGGTTTATTTTGTCTTTTTAAATTATTGATAATATCTTCAGAAACACCTTTAAATCTTAAAAAAGGAACATATACAAAATCTGAATGTAACAAGGTTTTCTTCTTATCCCAGTCACACTTTCTATTTGGATGTTTTGATAATTCATATATTTTTCCATAAGAATCTCTTACATAAATAGGTTCACTTATTTTATAGGTATTTAAAGAATAATTATAAGATGAGATTAGATCTTGCTGATTTTCCAAAATAAGATTTTTATCATCTGGTAAAAATATAATATTATCATCAAGAAAATTTTTATTTCTCAAATTAATGGATGTTTGACTATTACCAGTAATAACTCTTTTAACCTTTTGTAAAAATGTTTTATCAGAATCACTATAGTCATGTGATTTATTATATACTTGTAAATGAGAATATATAATATTTAAAAAAGCATCTAAACGAGGAATAATCATTGTTGCTAAATCTCGTACATTGGCATTCTCGTGAGATTCTGCTATATCTAATAATTCGGAATATAAATTTATTCCATCAAAATTAACAAAAACATTTAAATCCAAATTTTCAATATCTGAATTTTTTAAAATCATAAGATAATTTCTTAAATTTATTCCAACATTTGATTCAGTTGATAAAAATGCTTCTATAAAATTTCGAATGCTATGTTCAAAAGCTTGAACTCTAGGAGCCATATAAATATTTTTATATTGTTCTTCACGCAATTCTAAAGCTTTTTCTACTTCTTGCAAAGAAGAAAAATCATAAACATCTATATAAGAATTACCAGAAATATCTTCTGAAATACTATAATCAGAATTAGATATTGGAATACCATTTTCATCAGCATTAACACGAACTGATTCATATGGTTGTACAGGTAGATAATTAAAAGAGCCACTATACAAAGAATCTCTAGTTAAAAAATCTATTCTATCATTATCATAATTACTTTCATCATGTTCAGAAAAATTTAAAACTTTATTATTATATAATTCTGACATTATTTTAGGCAATTCAGGCGAAATAGATGAAAGAATAGATTGAATTTCTGGAAATTCTAACATAATTCTTTTTCCAATTTCTTCATGTGCACCTCTTTTTCTTAAAAGTTGTTCTTCCATAGCATGAGAATAAGGTAAATGACCGACATCATGTCCTGCCATTTTAATTAAATCACCTATTAAATATAATTTTAAATTGTTATCTTCAATATATTTTACCCATTCTGGATTCTGGAAATTATAAAAAAGTTCCTCTAACTTTCTATAATAAACTCCTTTAGAATGTTCTAATCTATTATGATACATATTAGGGTTTTCATTCGCAACTAGACCTAAATGACTTATTCTTGAAAGACGTTTCATAGGAGCACTCTCAAAAAAAGCCTTTATTTGATCTGGATAATAAATATTAGGATCCATATAATCATGACATAAAGATAAGTCTACTTCTCCTGTAAGAGATATAGATTTATTATTAATTCTATCATCATCAAAAAGCCATGTGAAAAAATCTTGTAAGACTTTTTGCTTATTTTCAACATCCTCTAAACGCATTGTAAATCCTCCTAATGAACGTGTAAAATCACCTAATACATATTATATAAAAATTTTTGCAAAAGTCAATAAAAACTTCACAAGAAGTTTAAAAAGTGTTATAATATCATGGAAAAAAGAGAGGAGTTGTAGCAATATGTCTAAAACAACATGGAAACCGGGAACATTTTTATATCCACTACCAGCAGTAATGGTATCATGTGGTACAATGGAAAAATCAAATATAATAACAGTTGCATGGACTGGAATAATAAATACAAACCCAGCAATGGTATATATTTCTGTGAGACCTACAAGATATTCATATAATTTAATAAAAGATACAAAAGAATTTGTGATAAATCTAACAACAAAAGATTTAGCATATGCAACTGATTGGTGTGGAGTAAAAACAGGAGAAAAAGTAGATAAATTCAAAGAAATGCATTTAACAAAAGAAAAAGGAAAATTTGTAAAATGTCCAATGATAAAAGAAAGTCCTGTATCAGTTGAATGTAAAGTAAAAGAAATAAAAGAATTAGGAAGTCATCATATGTTTGTAGCAGAAGTTTTAGGGATAAATGCAGATGAAAAATATATAGATGAAAAAGGTGCATTTGATATTTCAAAATGTGATTTAATAGCATATTCAAATGGAAATTATTACTCTTTAGGCAAAAAAATTGGAAGATTTGGATTCTCTGTCCAAAAAAACAAAAAAAGAAGAAAAAAATAGCGAAAATCCATTGACATATCAAGGAAAAGGTGGTAAAATATTCAAGCATATGTTAATTTGCATATGTTCACATCGTTTCAAAAAAAGTAAGGTTAAAAAAGTCGGAGGTGTATATAAATGGCAGCTAAAGGACCAAGAGAAAATATTATATTAGAATGTACAGAATGCAAACAAAGAAATTACACAACATCAAAAAATAAAAGAAACAATACAGATAGACTAGAAATAGTTAAATATTGTAAATTCTGCAAAAAACGTACAACACATAAAGAAACTAAATAGTTAAAGCTATTTTAAGGAGGATGTAAAATGGCTAACAAAGAAAGCAAAAACGAAAACAAAGCAAAAAAGCATTTTTTCAAAGATTTTAAGGCAGAACTAAAAAAAGTAATTTGGCCAACACCAAAACAATTAGTTAATAATACAGTTGCAGTTATAACTATAGTATTAATAACAGCTGTAATAGTATTTGCATTAGATGTAGTGTTTGATTTAATGAATAAATATGGAATAAGTAATCTTCAAAGCATTGTAAATGAAAAATTTAATAATGAAGAAGAAACAAATAATACAGAAAACACAAACAATACAGATAATACAGGAACAGAAAACACTGAAAATCAAGAAAATAATGGTGAAACTGGAGAAAATAATACAACTGAAACAAATACAGAAGGAAACAACACAGCAGGAGAAGGAACAGAAACACCAAATAATAATGAAACAAGTGTAGAATAATAGGAGGTCAAAAAATGTCTCAAAAAGATTATGATATGAAGCCAAGATGGTATGTAGTACATACATATTCAGGCTATGAAAATAAAGTAAAAACTGACCTTGAAAAAACAGTAAAAAATAGAGAATTGGAAGAATACTTCTTTGATATAGTAGTACCTATGGAAGAGCAAATAGAAATAAAAGATGGTAAAAGAAAAGCAAATCTAAAAAAAGTATTTCCAGGATATGTGTTAATTAAAATGATAGTAACAGAAGAAACTTGGTATATCGTAAGAAATACAAGAGGAGTTACAGGTTTTGTTGGTTCTGGAACAGATCCAATACCATTAACAGACGAAGAAATACGAGCAATGGGATTTGAAACATCAATAAATGTAGACTATGACGTAAATGACTCTGTACAAATATTAAATGGAGCATTTAAAGACTCAATAGGTACTGTACAAGAAATAAATAAAGAAAAACACAAAGTAAAAGTTTTAATATCTATGTTTGGAAGAGAAACTCCAGTAGAATTAGAATTTTCACAAATACAAAAAGTAGATTAAAGGAGGCGAAAATATAAAATGGCAGAAAAAGAAATTTCAAACATAATAAAATTACAAATAGAAGCAGGAAAAGCAACTCCAGCTCCACCAGTTGGACCAGCATTAGGAGGAAGTGGTGTAAATATCATGCAATTCGTAAAAGAATTCAATGATAGAACAGCAAATCAAGCAGGATTTGTAATACCAGTTGTAATAACAGTATACAAAGACAAAACATTCACATTCATCACAAAAGTTCCACCAGTTGCTGTATTAATAAAAAAAGCAATAAAAATTGAAAAAGGTTCAGGAAAACCAAACAAAGAAAAAGTTGCTAAAATAACAAAGGAACAAGTAAAAGCAATAGCTGAACAAAAAATGCCAAACTTAAATGCTGCAACATTAGAAACAGCAATGAGCATGGTAGAAGGAACAGCAAGAAGCATGGGAGTAGTTGTAGTAGACTAATTCATAAAAAATAAAAATAATAAGAGTGGGAGAGCAAAGCTCGTTAAAACCAAAGGAGGATATAAATGAAAAAATCAAAAAGATATGCAGAAAGTGCAAAATTAGTAGATTCAAACAAAGAATATGAAATCAAAGAAGCATTAGAAATAATAGAAAAAATGCCAAAAACAAAATTTGATCAAACAGTTGAATTACATGTAAAATTAGGTGTAGATTCAAAACATGCTGACCAACAAGTAAGAGGTACAGTAGTACTTCCAAATGGTACAGGTAAAACACAAAAAGTATTAGTATTTGCTAAAGGACCAAAAGCAGAAGAAGCTGAAAAAGCAGGAGCTGACTATGTAGGTGCAGAAGAATTAATACCAAAAATCCAAAATGAAAACTGGTTTGATTATGATGTAGTAGTAGCAACACCAGACATGATGGGTGTTGTAGGTAGATTAGGTAAAGTATTAGGACCAAAAGGATTAATGCCAAACCCTAAATCAGGAACAGTTACAATGGATGTAACAAAAGCCATAAAAGAAATAAAATCAGGAAAAGTTGAATATAGATTAGATAAAACAAATATAATCCACTTAGGATTTGGAAAAGTTTCATTTGGAGCTGATAAATTAGCAGAAAACTATGATGTAATAATGGGAGCTATAATAAAAGCTAAACCAGCAGCTGCAAAAGGACAATATATTAGAAGTGTATCTATATCAACAACAATGGGACCTGGACTTTATATTAACCAAAAATAAATATATATAGCCAAAGACAGTGGGCAAAAAATAAGTCCCACCGAGGTATAAGAGATTTAGACGCAATCTTTATGCCTCGTGGTATAAAGATTGTTTTTAATTTAATTTTATATACAATCAGGAGGTGAAATAAATGGCAAGTGAAAAAATCATAAACCAAAAGAAAGAAGAAGTATCAAAATTAGCAGAAAAAATGAAAGAAGCTAAAATAATACTTTTAACAGATTACAGAGGAATCAATGTATCAGATGTAACAGGATTAAGAGCAGAATTAAGAAAATCAAATTCTGAATACAAAGTTATAAAAAACAACATAACAAGAAGAGCTTTTGCAGAAGCTGGAATTGAAGGAATTGATCCATCATTATTAGAAGGACCAACAGCAGTTATCATGAACAATGAAGATTACTTAGAAACAGCTAAAGCAATATACAATTATAGCAAAGAAAATGATTTTTATAAAATCAAAGGTGGTGTAATTGAAGGTAAAGTAATGACAGCTGAAGAAATAATCACTTTAGCAAAATTACCATCAAGAGAAACATTATTATCAATGCTTGCTGGTGCATTACTTGGAAATATATCAAAACTTGCAGTTGCACTTGATCAAGTTAAAGCTCAAAAAGAAAATGCTTAAAATTGTCTAGCAATATAACAATTTTATACAATTTTAATAATAAGAAAAAAATAGAGTAGCGAACTTATATCGCAAAAATATAAAAAATAAAAATTTAGGAGGATTTAAAAATGAGTAAAGAAGAAATGATAGAAGAAATCAAAAAAATGACAGTAGTAGAATTAGCAGATTTAGTAAAAGCTATAGAAGAAGAATTTGGAGTATCAGCAGTAGCAGCAGCTGCACCAGCAGCTGGAGCAGGAGCTGCAGTAGCTGAAGAAAAATCAGCATTTAACGTAGTATTAAAAGAAGCTGGAGATCAAAAAATAAAAGTTATCACAGCTGTTAAAAATGCATTAGGATTAGGATTAAAAGAAGCTAAAGATTTAGTTGACGGAGCACCAAAAACATTAAAAGAAAACGTTGCTAAAGCTGAAGCTGAAGAATTAAAAGCTAAACTTGAAGAAGTTGGAGCAGTTGTAGAATTACAATAATTTATAAATAATATAAAGAAATGGAGTACATTTTTATGTACTCTATTTTTTTGCACAAAAAGTTATCCTTAATTGTTTTAATTAAGGATACATCATATTTATTTATATCAATAAATTCTAATAAAATCAAGATATTTATAAAATTTTCAAGAAAAGAGTTTATAAAATAAAACCTTGTAAATACTTATGTTAAAGACAACTATATATCCTTAATTAAAACAATTAAGGATATAAAAGGTATTTACAAATATCATATATTTATATATAATATGAATAGATAAAACTAAGGAGGAAGAAAAATGATAAGAAAAGAAAAAGGTATAACTTTAATAGCATTAGTAGTAACAATAGTGGTATTATTGATTTTAGCAGGAGTAAGCATAAGTATGCTAACAGGAGAAAATGGAATAATAACACAAGCCCAAGATGCAAAAGAAAAGACTGATATAGGGAGAGAAAGAGAAATAGTAGAATTAGCAGCAGTAGGAGCAGCAGGAAAAAATAACTATGGAGAAATAACAGAAGAAAATTTAGAAATAGAATTAAATGAAATGATAGGACCAAGAAATGAAGACTATACATTAGTAAAAGATGGAGAAAATTTTATAGTAACATATACAGATAGCAAAAGAGGTTATCAAATAGACGCAAATGGAAGAGTAACAGAAATAGAAATAAAAGAACCAGAAGACAAGCCAGAAGTATCACAAGACCCAGCATTTTCAAGAGAATGGGGAGTAATAGAAATAGAATTTCTAAGTGGAACAGGTTATAATACAACTACAACTCCAAATGAACCAAATATGACAGCTGATATGAAAGCAGTATATTGGGAAAATGGAGAGGAAAAAGTAGAAGGAGAATCAGCTGATTTCGATAAAAGTAAATGGTATAATTATATAGCTCAAACAGGGGCAACAACATCAGGAGGAACAAGCAAGTGGGCAAATGCAAAAACAAGTGATGGAAGTTATTGGGTATGGATACCAAGATATGCATACAGAATAGTATATTTTGATATAGAAGCACATAGAGACGTATATAGAGCAGATAATACACAAACAACAGGAATAATAGGATATAGTGATGCAAGAGGACTAGTAGATAAAGATGGAAAAACACCAAATGATATAGGAGAGCCAGTAACAAGTATAGGAGTAGGAACAAATAAATTAAGACCACATCCAGCATTTGAAGATGGAAGTTTAACAGGATTTACACAAGGAGAATGGGATAGTAAATTGGAAGGAATATGGGTAGCAAAATATGAGGTGAGCCAAAGTGGAACAACAATAAAATCAATACCAGGAGTACAAAGTTATAGAAATTTAGAGATAGGAAATATGTATACAAAAGGATATGATTATGATAGAGAAAAAGAAAGTCATATGATGAAAAATAGCGAATGGGGAGCAGTAGCATATTTAACTGATAGTAAATATGGAAGAAATGGAACAGCAGTAAGTATAAATTCACATGATGGTAATTATACAGGAGGAGCAGATGGAGCAACAGTATTAACAAACCCATTACAAAGTACAACAGGAAATGAATACGGAATATATGATACAGTAGGAGGAGCATATGAATATGTAGCTGGATATATAGCAGATTCTAGTCAAAATTATGGAAATTCATTTGCATCAACAGATAATACAACAAATAACAAGACAGATAGTACAAAATATGCAACAGTATATAAAATGTCAACTTCAAATAGTGATACAGAAAATTACAAAGAAAATATAAATAAAATATTTGGAGATGGAACAATAGAAACATCAACTTCAAGCAATGGAAATGCTTCATGGCATTCAGCGTTCTCTTCTTTTGTAGGTATCTTCAGCAGCAACGATTTTCCGTTTTTCCATCGTGGAGGCATCTACAACAGCGCTTACCCAGGCTCTTTCTGCGTTAGCGCCTACTATGGCAGCAGCAGCTACAACTACGGTTTTCGCGTGTGTATTGCAGTAAAGTAATGTGAAATCTGAAATGTGAACTAATAAGAAAAAGAAAGAAAAAAGGAAAAGGGGAAGAAATTAGAACCAAAAATTGCTTTTCGTTCGAGGACACTTGAGCGAAAAGCACGGGGATATACCTGAACGAACTCTTATTTTGTAGGTATCAACAACAGCAACAATTATCCGTTTTTCAAACGTGGAGGCAACTACAACAACAACAACGGTTTTCGCGTGTGTATTGCAATATGGTATAAAGTTATCAGGTATGTAAGTTTAAGGACTTATGTAGAGTATATATACCATACAAGGTATATTCCCTCCATAAGAGAAATCAAATGGTAAATAAGTAAAATAAAAAGCACATCTTAGTAATAAAATATGAAAGGGAGTGCTTTTTTTCTATGGCAAAAATAGTAGAAAGTAAGTTATTAATATATCAAAAATATGTAGATTTAATAGAATATGGATATAATTTATTAATAAAATATCCAAAAGTAGAAAAATATGGTTTAACAAGTGAAATAAGAAAAAGTATGTTTGAAACAATAAGATTAATATTATATGCAAACAAAATATCAAATAAAATGAATAAATTAAATGTAATAAATAAAATAGATGCAGAAATAAGTACACAAAAATTTTTTGTAAGATTTTCATACAAGAAAAAATACATTAATTCTAACAACTATTATGAATGGTCAAAAAGATTAGATGAAATAGGAAAAATAATAGGAGGTTGGATAAAATCATGCCTAAAAGAATAAATAACATATTCAAAAAAGCAATTACGTTTAATAAAATATTAGAAGCACATAATAAAACAAAAAAAGGAAAAAGATTTAAAAAACAAGTAATAGAATTTGAAATGAATTTAGAAAGTAATATAATACAAATAGGAAAAGAACTACTAAGTGGAAATTATCAATTTTCAAAATATTTTGAATTTACAATATATGAACCAAAAGAAAGAAAAATAAAAACACTTGAATATAGAGATAGAGTGGTGCAAACTTGGTATGTAGAAAACTTTTTAAAACCATATTTTGAACCACAATTTATACAAGATAGTTATGCATGTATAAAAAATCGAGGAACACACAAAGCAGTAGATAAACTACAAAAATATTTAATAAAAGCAGAAAAAGAGTATAAACAAGTGTGGGTATTAAAATGTGATATAAAAAAATTCTTTTTTAATTTAGAAAATAAACAAAAAGCAAAAGAAATACTAATAGAAATAAAAAATTTTTATTAGAAAATTTAAAATTAGAATTAAATTCAAAAACAGCATATTTTAAAGCACAACAAGGAATAAATTTTTGTGGATTTAGAATATGGAAAACACATAAATTAATAAGAGAACAAAGCAAGAAAAAGATGAAAAGAAAAATGAAAACATTTCAAAAGCTATATAAAAAAGATAAAATAGAATTAGCATATATAACAGCATGTATAAATTCATGGAAAGGACATGTAAAACATGCTAATACCTACAATCTAATAAACAAAATGTTTAAAGAATTTGTATTAACAAAATAATTATCATATGAATTGACAAAACAATAAAAAATATATAAAATACACATATAAAGAATAATAAAGATATGGAGAAGAAAATGAATAAATATGGAATAATAGCTGCAATGAAAGAAGAAATGCAAGAAATAAAAAACATAATGCAAGAAATAGAAGAAATAAAAGAAAAAGAACTGATATTTTTTAAAGGAAAAATAAATAACAGTAATGTCATACTAGTAGAAGCAGGAATAGGAAAAGTAAATGCTGCAAGAGTGACGCAATTAATGATAGATAAATTTGAAGTACAAGAAATAATAAATGTAGGTTCAGCAGGAAGTGCAAATAATGAACTAAAAATAGGAGATATAGTAATAGGAAAAAAACTAGTGCAACACGATTTTGACATAACAGCATTTGGACATCCAAAAGGATTTATCAGCAATATTGGACAATATGTGGAAAGTAATCCACAATTAATAAGTAAAATGGAAAAAACAATTTCAAAATTATCGCAAAACGAATTTAGAATAAAAATAGGAACAATAGCATCAGGAGATATATTTTGCACTGAACCAAAAATGAAAGATAAAATAAGAACAAAATTTAATGCAGATGCAATTGAAATGGAAAGTGCAGCAATAGCACAAGTGTGTAAATTAAATGATATACCATTTATAATAATAAGGAGTATATCAGATAATCCTGATGGAAAAAATGAGATAACATTTGATAAATTTTTAGAAAAAGCTTCAAAAAGATGTGCAGAGATAATAAAAGAATTTTTGAACTAAAAAATACTTGATAGATTAAACAATATATAGTAGAATGAATAATATGAGAGGTAATTTATGAAATATGGTTTAACAGAAGATGTATATAATAAAATAAAACAAGTTATAAAGAATAATAGTAAATATAAATTTTTGTTATTTGGTTCTAGAGCTAGAGGAGATTATAAAAGTACATCAGATATTGATATAGCTGTAAAAGAAAAAGTAACAAGAAATGATCAATATAAAATAATGAACGAAATTGACTTGTTAGATATTATATATAAAGTAGATATAGTATTTATAGATGAAAAAACTAAAAAAGAATTATTAGAGTCAATAAATAGAGATGGAGTTGAGTTTTAATGAAAAGGTTTGAAGAAAGAAAACAAGAATTATTAAATGCAACACAAAGATTAAAAGAAGTCATAAATAAAGAAGAAAATGATATAGTAATAGACTGTACACTACATAGATTCGAATTTACATTTGAGTTAGCATGGAAAACATTAAAAGATTATATGGAATACAATGGTATAATTGAAGTAACAGGAAGTCCAAGAGAGGTAATAAAAGAAGCTTTTAGAAACAATATAATACAAGATGGAGAAAATTGGATAAACATGATGCTAGCAAGAAATAGCCTATCACATTTATATGATGAAGAAAAATCAAGAGAAATCTATATTGAAATAAAAGAAAAATATATAAAACTAATAGAACAACTAAATGAAAAATTAAATTAAACATAATACACAAAAAATGGAAAAATAGTTGATTTATAGCCTAAAACGTGGTATAATATAAATGTATCTTTTTAGATACAGAAAGATAGGAGATAAAAAATGGGAGTATTAACAAGAATAGGAGAACTAATAAAAGCATTTTCAGTTCCACAAAAAGAAATTGAAGGACAAGATGAAGAAGAAATAACAGTAGATAAATTAGTAAAGATAGCAGAACAATCAGGAACAAGTATTGAAAATATAGAAGAATTAAAAAAAGGATATCAAGGTCAGGAAACGCGAGAGGAAAAATTTAGAAGAGAGCAAGTAGAAGCAGCACAAGAAGAAGAAAAAACAAGCGGAAGAAAACCAAAAATACAAGAAAATCAACAAGCAATAAAGCCAGAGATTCAGCCAAAACAAAGAACTGGAACTGATGAAGGAAGATAAAAAATTAGATTATAAAGTGAATTTAGATATTCACTTTATTTTTTTGACAAAAAAATAAAAAAAATATATTTTTTTCGGAAAAATATTTACATTTTGTAATAATTTGTATACAATATACAAAGGAAGTTTCGAATAAAAAATAACAAAAGAAAATCGAACTGAAGAAAGGGGTAAATCAATGAAAATATTGATGCTAACATGGGAATATCCACCAAGAGTAGTAGGTGGAATAGCGAGAGTAGTATATGACCTATCACACAGACTAATAAAAGATGGTCATGAAGTAACTGTAGTAACATACAGAGAAGGAGATGCTCCATATTATGAGGATGATAAAGGAGTAAAAGTACACAGAGTAGACAATTACATGATAAATCCAAACAATTTTATAGACTGGATAATGCAAATGAACTTCAATATGATAGCAAAAGCAAATCAAATAATATCAGAAGAAGGCAAATTCGATGTAATACATGCACATGACTGGTTAGTAGCGTATGCTGCCAAAACAATAAAGAATTCATACAATATCCCAATAGTAGCAACAATACATGCCACAGAATCAGGAAGAAACAGTGGAATACATGATGAAACCCAAAGATATATAAATGATACAGAATGGATGCTTACATATGAAGCAACAGAAGTAATAGTAAACAGCAATTACATGAAAGGCGAAACACAAAGACTATTTGGATTACCATTTGAAAAAATAAATGTAGTAGCAAATGGAGTAAACTTAAATAAATTTAGTGGAGTAGAAAGAGACTATCAATTTAGAAGAAGATATGCAATGGATAATGAAAAAATAATATTATTCATGGGAAGACTAGTATATGAAAAAGGTGTACAAAACCTAATAGCAGCAATGCCAAAAATCCTAGCAGGATATCATGATGCAAAACTTGTAATAGCAGGAAAAGGTGGAATGCTAGATGAATTAAGAGCACAAGCTGATGCACTAGGAATAAGTAATAAAGTATATTTTGCAGGATACATGAATGGAAAAGATGTAGAAAAAATGTACAAAGCAGCAGACATATCAGTATTTCCAAGCACATATGAACCATTCGGAATAGTAGCATTAGAAGGAATGCTAGCAGAAAGACCAATAGTAGTATCAGATGCTGGAGGACTAGGAGAAATAGTAGACCATAGAGAAACAGGAATGAAGAGTTATTGTGGAAATCCAAATTCAATTGCAGACTCAATATTAGAATTACTATTTAATCCAGAACTATGTGCAAATATAGTAAAAAAAGCAAAAGCAAAAGTAAAAAATGAATATAATTGGGCAAAAATAGCACAAGACACACACTTCACATATCAAAAAGCAATATGCGAAACAATGGCAGAAAGACAAAGAAAACAAAATGAACAAGAAAAAGCAAAAAAGACAAAAAAAGCAAAAGGAACAGAAAAAGAAATTACAAACTTATTATCTTTCAAAAAACGTCAAGCATATGCATAACAAAAATATCAGCTGCACAAAATGCAGCTGTTTTAGATAGGAGAATAAAAAATGGTATATGATACAGCAAACAAATTAGCAGAAGAAATAAAACAATCAGAAGAATATATGACATATCAAATGGCAAAAGAAGCAATCAACTTAAATTATGAATTAAAACAACAGATAGACGAATTTGAAAAAGCTAGATATGAAGCACAAATTATTGCACTTCAAACTGGCAAAGATGATGAATCAAAATTAAGACATGTACAAGAATTATATGGACAATTAATTCAAAATCAAGAAGCAAGTAAATATTTTGATGCTGAAATGAAATTTAATATAATGATTGCAGACATAAATAAAATAATAGGACAAGCCATTCAAGATTTAATAAAATAAAAAGAATTGAGTTTATAATATAGTTAAACAAAATCTAATTATAAGGAGAAAGAAATGGAATTGATAATAATTGTAATATCAATAATGGCTATAGTAACAATATCATTAATGATGAAAATGAATGTAAAAGAACTAGAAAAAATTGCATTAGATTCAGAATTAAATAAAATAGCTGAAAAATATCCAAGTAATATAGAAATATGTAAAACTATATTAAAAAAATTAAAAAACGAAAAAGTACAAATAGAAGAAAATTTGGAATCAGAATCAACAATATATATTGCAATTTCTAATAAGATATCAATAGGAAATATGCATAAAAGTTTTACAAGAATACAGACAATTGCACATGAATGTTTACATTCAGTACAAGATAGAAAAATGTTAATATTTAACTTTATATATTCAAATTTATATTTATTATATTTTGTAATAACATTAATACTATTAATTTTAAAGAAATTACCAAATGAAATGTTTTTTACATGTATATTATTAATATTAAGTTTTATATATTATGTAATAAGAACATTTTTAGAAAATGACGCAATGATAAAAGCAGAATATCTTGCAAAAGAATATATGACTGAACAAAAAATTTCATCAGAAGAAGAAATAGAAAAAGTTGTACAAGGTTTCAAAAAGATAAATGAAGGATGCATAAAAGGCACAAATGAGCAAATATTTGTAAATATTATGATAAAAGTTATACTTTTTAATGCTCTAGCATTGATTTTTTAGGATAAATATGGTAGAATATCATAGTATTAAAACGAATAAAAAAACCGTTAGGAGGAATACTAAATGCAAGTAGCAAAAATAATATTAATAGTAGTAGATTTTATAATATGTATAGCTTTAACTATTTTAGCAATGATACAATCTAAAGAAGATGCAGGGTTATCTTCTACAATAGTAGGTTCATCTACAAACAACTTCTTTGAAAAAAATAAAGGTAGAACAAAAGAAGGAAAACAAAAAAGATGGACAATCATTTTGGGAGTAGCATTTGTAATAGTTACAATAGCTCTTTCAATAATATACATAGCATAGTCAAAAGAGCGGTTTAAAAACAAACTGCTCTTTTTTACCAGAGAAATATTGCTTATGGTAAAGAAGGGAGTTCAGTAATGTTAAAAAAAATAGGAACATATAGAAAAAATCAAAAAGGTTTTGGTTTTGTAAAAGTAGAAGACCAAGAAGATGAAATATATATATCAAAAGAAAACTCATTAAATGCTTTAAATGGAGATATAGTAGAAATTGAAATATTATCAGAAAAAAGTGAAAACAAAAAAGAAGAAGGAAAAATAAAAAAAATAATTAGACATGAAAAAGACACTATTGTAGGAACATTTCAAAAAAACAGAAACTTTGGATTTGTAGTACCTGATGATAAAAACTTTGGAACTGATATATATATATCAAAATCAAATTGGGGAAAAGCAAGAAATAATCATAAAGTATTAGTAAAGATTACAAAATATCCTGAAAAAGGTAAAAATGCAGAAGGAGAAGTAATAGAGGTAATTGGTGGAGTAAATGAAGCAGGAGTAGATATGCTTTCATTAATAAAACAATATGAATTACCATATAAATTTCCTGATGAAGTAGTTCAAGAGGCAAAAGCATATGGAAATAAAATAAAAGAACAAGACATAGAAGGAAGAAAAGATTTAAGAAAAGATATTATATTTACAATAGATGGAGCAGATGCAAAAGATTTGGATGATGCAATACATGTAGAAAAATTAAAAAACGGAAATTATAAATTAGATGTGCACATTGCAGATGTAAGTCATTATGTAAGAGAAAAAACAGAACTTGATAAAGAAGCATATTTAAGAGGGACAAGTATATACATGTTAGGAAGAGTAATACCAATGCTTCCTAGAGAACTTTCAAATGGAATTTGTAGCTTAAATGCAGGAGAAGATAGACTAACATTATCTTGCTCAATGGAAATTACCCCAAAAGCGAAAATAGTGTCTTCTGACATATATAAAGCAGTTATTAGAGTGACAGAAAGAATGACATATACTGATGTACAAAAAATATTAGATAAATCAGATGAAGAAGTCTTAAAAAAATATGAAAAATATATTAAAGACTTCGAGTTAATGGCAGAACTTGCAACAATTTTAAAAGAAAAAAGAAGAGAAAATGGATATCTAAATTTAGACATACCAGAAAGTAAAATTACATTAGATGAAAATGGATATGCAATAGATGTTCAAAAATATGAAACTTATTTTGCAAATGAGATAATAGAACAATTTATGCTTATTGCAAACGAAACAGTAGCAGAAAGATTTTATTGGTTACAAGCACCATTTATATATAGAGTACATGAAGCACCAGGATTAGATAAAATAAAAGAACTAAATAAAATATTATACAATTTTGGATATAAAATAAAAGTTTCAAAAGAAGACATAGTATATCCAAAAGAATTTTCTAAAATATTAGAAGATGTAAAAGGAAAAGATGAAGAAAAAGTAGTATCAAATATAATATTAAGAACATTAAGAGTTGCAAAATATGAAGCAGAAAATAAAGGTCATTTTGGAATTGCAAGTAAATATTACTGTCACTTCACTTCACCAATACGTAGATATCCAGACTTATTTATACACAGAATAATTTCAAAATATATAGAAAGTGATTACATGGTAAATGACTTCTTTATAAAAAAATATTCTAAAAGAGCTGAAAAGAGGGCTGAAAATTGTTCAGAAAGAGAAAGAACTGCAACAAAAGTAGAAAGAGAAGCAGAAGATATCAAAAAAGCAGAATTTATGGAAAATAAAATAGGAGAAGAATATGAAGGAATAATTTCATCAGTAACTAATTTTGGAATATTCGTAGAACTTGATAATACAATAGAAGGATTAATCAGATATGAGAATTTAGGTGATGAATATTTTATATATGATGAAGAAAGAAGACAAGCAATAGGAGAAAAAACTAATACTACTTACAAAATAGGAGATAAGGTAAAAATAAGAGTAGCAGATGCTAATAAGCTATTAAGAAAAATTGATTTTGAATTAGTATAAAATTCATATGAAGATATTGACAAAAAGATATCATAATATATAATATAATGGATAAACTAAAGATATAGGAGGAAACGAAAATGGAAAATCAAAATCCAGAGGAAGAAGCAAGAGTTGAACAAATGATAAATGAACTTATGGAAAAAGCGAGAAAAGCTTCAGAAGAATATTTAAAACTAGATCAAGAAACAGTTGATAATATAACAAGAGCCATGTCAATGGCAGGATTAGAACATCATATGGAATTAGCTAAAATGGCAGTAGAAGAGACTGGAAGAGGAATCTATGAAGATAAAATAACTAAAAATATGTTTGCAACAGAATATGTATATCATAGTATAAAACATGAAAAAACAGTTGGAGTAATAAATGAAAATGATGAAGATGATTTTGCAGAAATTGCAGAACCTGTAGGAATAATTGCAGGAGTAACACCAGTAACAAATCCAACATCAACAACAATGTTTAAATCAATAATTTCAGCAAAAACAAGAAATGTAATAGTATTTGGATTCCATCCATCAGCTCAAAAATGTAGTGTAGCTGCTGCAACAATAATGAGAGATGCTGCAGTAAAAGCTGGTGCACCAGAGAACTGTATCTTGTGGATAGAAGAACCTTCAATTACAGCAACAAGACTATTAATGAACCATCCATATGTTAATTTAATATTAGCAACAGGTGGAACAGGAATGGTAAAATCAGCATATTCATGTGGAAAACCAGCATTAGGTGTTGGACCAGGAAATGTACCATGTTATATTGATAAAACAGCAAAACTAAAAACTTCTGTAAATGATTTAGTAATGTCAAAATCATTTGATAATGGAATGATATGTGCATCAGAACAAGCAGTTTTGGTACACAAAGATGTTTATAAAGAATTTGAAGAACTAATGAGAGAAGCAGGATGTTATTTTGTAAATCCTGAAGAAAAAGAAAAATTAAAAAATAGTATGTTTGATGAAACAAAAGGATATAAATTAAAATCTCATGTACCAGGACAAAGTCCTGCGCAAATAGCAAGAGAAGCGGGATTTGAAGTTCCAGAAGAAACAAAAGTATTAGTTGTATATGAAGAAGGAATAGGAGAAGGATATCCATTTTCAAAAGAAAAATTAAGCCCAGTATTAACATATTATATAGTAGAAAATGAAGATGAAGGAATAGACAAATCAGAAAGATTAATTGAATATGGAGGAATGGGACACTCAGCAGTAATACATGCAGAAAATAAAGATACAATATTAAAATTTTCAAAGACAATGAAAGCAGGAAGAATCATTGTAAACTCACCATCAACACATGGTGCAATTGGTGACATATATAATACAAATATGCCATCATTAACACTTGGATGTGGTTCATTTGGAGGAAACTCAACAACAGCAAATGTATCAAGTGTAAACTTAATAAATATTAAAAGAGTCGCAAAAAGGAGAGTTAATATGCAATGGTTTAAAGTTCCAGAAAAAATCTATTTTGAAGCAGGTTCAATAGCATATCTTGAAAAAATGCCTGATATTGAAAGAGCATTTATTGTAACAGACCCAGGAATGGTAAAATTCGGATATGTAGATAGAATATTATATCATTTAAGAAAAAGACGTAACCATGTACACTGTGAAATATTCAGTGAGGTAGAAGCAGACCCATCATTTGAAACTGTAAATAAAGGACTTGAGTTAATGAATAATTTCAAACCAGATGTAATAATTGCATTAGGTGGTGGAAGTCCAATAGATGCAGCAAAAGGAATGTGGTTATTCTATGAAAATCCAGATGCTGACCCAGAAGGATTAAAACTTAAATTTATGGATATACGTAAACGTACCTATAAATTCCCTAAAATGGGCTCAAAAGCTAAAATGGTTGCAATTCCAACTACTTCTGGTACAGGTTCAGAAGTAACATCATTTGCGGTAATTACTGATAAAGAGAAAAATAAAAAATATCCACTTGCAGATTATGAATTAACTCCAGATGTTGCTATAATAGACCCAGACTTAGTAATGAGCTTACCAAAATCAGTTACAGCAGATACAGGAATGGATGTATTAACACATGCATTAGAAGCATATGTTTCAGTAATGGCTTCTGATTACACAGATGGTTTGGCTGAGAAAGCAGTTGAATTAGTATTTGAATACCTAAGAGAAGCATATGAACATGGAGATAATAAAATTGCTAGAGAAAAAATGCATAATGCAAGTACAATTGCCGGAATGGCATTTACAAATGCATTTTTAGGAATAAATCACTCATTAGCACACAAAATAGGTGCAGAATTCCATTTACCACATGGAAGAATTAATGCAATTTTATTACCATATGTTATAAGATACAATTCAAGTAAACCTACAAAATTTGTATCATTCCCAAAATATGAATATTTTATAGCAGATGAAAAATATGCTAAAATGGCAAAAAGAGTTGGATTAAAAGCTGATACAAAAGAAGAAGGAATTAATTCATTAATAGAAGCAATTAAAAAATTAAATGAAGATTTGAATTTACCAAAATCATTTAAAGAAGCAGGAATTGATGAAAATGAATTTATGGCTAAAGTTGATGTATTGGCAGATAGAGCATTTGAAGATCAATGTACAACTGCTAACCCTAGAGTGCCACTAGTTTCAGAATTAAAAACTATTTTAATTGATAGTTATTATGGAAAATAAATAGAAAAAATTGAGATTTACAATAGAAATCTCAATTTTTTTATGCTAAATAAAAGTATTTTTTTGCGTAAAAAAGAGGGAATTATGTAAAATTCGTCGAATAATATAATTATGTATATTATTTTATGGGAGTGGGTGAAATGTTACGATATAGTGAAGAAATAATAGAAGAAGTAAGGCAAAACAATGACGTAGTAGATATAGTTTCACAATATGTACATTTAACTCGAAAAGGAAGAAATTACTTTGGACTATGTCCATTTCATAATGAAAAATCCCCATCATTCTCTGTATCACCAGATAGACAAATATTTCACTGTTTCGGATGTGGAGTAGGAGGAAATGTATATACATTTTTAATGAAAATTGAAGGAATAACATTTAAAGAAGCATTAGAAAGTTTAGCTGAAAGAGCCAATATACAATTACCAAAACTAGAAAGTGGAGCAGACAATGCTAAAGAAGAACTAAAAGCAAAAGTATATAAAGTAAATGAATTCACAGCAGAATTCTATCATCAAAATTTGTACAAGCCAACAGCCAAAATGGCACAAGAATATGTAAAAAAAAGAAAGTTCAATAATGAAACTTTACAAGCATATAAAATAGGGTTTTCAGGCAAATTTGATGAGTTATATAAGGCACTAAAGAAACAAGGTTTTGGAGAAAGAGAAATACTAGAATCAGGACTAGTAAACAAAAATGATAATGGTACATATATAGACAGGTATAGAAACAGACTAATGTTTCCAATTTGTGATGTCAGAGGAAAAGTAATAGCATTTGGAGGAAGAGTATTAGATGACTCAAAACCCAAATACATAAATTCTCCAGAAAATATTGTATATAGTAAAGGAAGACACCTTTTTGGACTCAATGTAGCAAAACAAGACTCTAAAAAAAGAATACTAATAGTAGAAGGCTATATGGATGTAATATCATTACACCAAAGAGGAATAAAAAACGTTGTTGGAGCGTTGGGAACAGCACTTACAGAACAACAAGGATGGTTATTACGCAAAACGACAGAACAAGTAGTACTAGGATTTGATGCAGATGAAGCAGGACAAACAGCAGTAGTAAGGTCAATGAAAATATTACAAAATATGGGGTGTGATATGAGAGTACTACAAATAGAAGGTGCAAAAGACCCAGATGAATACATTGTAAAATTTGGAGAAGGAAGATTTAAATTAGCAGTAGAAAATGCGATATCAGTAGTCGAATTTGAAGTAAAAAATCTAAAAAAAGGGCTAAACTTAGAGAACACAGTAGATAAAATAAAATTCTTAAATGAAATCTCAAAAATATTATCAAAAGTAGGAAACACAATAGAAAGAGAAATATACATAGAAAAAATAGCAAAAGGGTATAATATATCAAAAGAAGCGATATATGCAGAAGTAAACAAATTGATATATTCTCAGTCAAAAGAAGAAAAAGTTTTGGAAAATAAAGAAATACGAAAAATAAAACCAGAAGAAAAAAATCAAGAAGAAATAGATGAAGACTTAAAAAGAAGAGAAGACACAATAATAGCATTACTATTAGATGCAAATAAAGAAACATTCCAAAAAATAAAAGAAAAAATACAGCCAGAAGACTTTAAATATGAGCAAAACAAAATAATTGCAGAAGAATTATATAAAGAACTAGAAAAAGAAGAAAGCAATATAAACAAATTAATAGATGAATCTGATGAAAAAGTACAAAATCATATAACAAGTGTAATGGCAACAGACTATGAGATAGAAAATACAGAAAAAGCAGTTGATGACATAATAACAAAATATATAAGAGAAAAATTAGACAATAAGAAGAAAAACATATTAAAACAATTAGAAACTGAAAAAGATGAAAGTAAAAAGAAAGAATTAGGTAGAGAGCTAAGCAATATAATAATTGAATTAGCCAAAATTAAGTAGGGGTGAAATTTCGTGGAGAAAAATAAAGATGAAAATCAAATCGAAATAGAAAATAAAATAGGGGAAGAAAATTTAGAAACAGAAAAAGTAAAAAATATAGTAAAAAAAGCCAAAGAAAATGGCAAGATGACATATGGTGAACTTGCAAAAGAATTAGAAGATACAAATCCAGAACAAATTGACAAAGTATTTGATGCATTTGAAGAAATGGGAGTAAACTTATTAAATGATGACTTTGAAGAAGAACCAGATATAGAAGATTTAAAAGAAGTAGAAGACTTAAAACTAGACGAAATAACAGATACAAGTTTTGAAGGAATAAGTGTAGATGACCCAGTAAGAATGTATTTAAGAGAAATAGGTAAGATTCCGCTATTATCATATGAAAAAGAACTTGAACTAGCAAAAAGAATATTAGAAAATGATGAAGAAGCAAAACAAGAATTAGCAGAAGCAAACCTAAGACTTGTAGTAAGTATAGCAAAAAAATATGTAGGAAGAGGAATGCTATTTTTAGACTTAATACAAGAAGGAAATATGGGGTTAATAAAAGCAGTAGAAAAATTTGATTATACAAAAGGATTCAAATTTAGTACTTATGCAACATGGTGGATAAGACAAGCTATAACAAGAGCAATAGCAGACCAAGCAAGAACAATAAGAATTCCAGTACACATGGTAGAAACAATTAACAGATTAATACGTACATCAAGACATTTATTACAACAATTAGGAAGAGAACCATCACCAGAAGAAATTGCAGAAGAAATGGAAATTCCAGTTGAAAAAGTAATGGAAATACAAAAAATAGCTCAAGATCCAGTATCATTAGAAACTCCAATAGGAGAAGAAGATGATAGCCATCTAGGAGATTTCATACAAGATGAAGATTCTCCAGCACCACATGATGCAGCATCATATACACTATTAAGAGAACAATTAGAAGATGTTATGAGTACTTTAACTCCAAGAGAAGCAAAAGTATTAAAACTAAGATTTGGATTAGAAGATGGAAAAGCAAGAACATTAGAAGAAGTAGGAAAAGAATTTGATGTAACAAGAGAAAGAATACGTCAGATTGAAGCAAAAGCATTAAGAAAACTAAGACATCCAAGTAGAAGCAAAAAACTAAGAGATTATATGAACTAAAAAATGGAGATAAATATGGGTAAAATAACAGAAATTATATCTAATTTAGATAGTGAAAAAGTTATTCAAATACTAATAGCAATAGGAGTAATAATAGTATTTAGAATTTTGAGTTCAACAATTTCTAAATTAATAATAAAAATATTTAGAGTAAAAAGTAAAGAAAAAAAAGATATAAGAGAAAATCCATTTTATGTACCACTAAAAGTAATAATAACATTTATAGGAATATATATTGCATTAAACATTGTAAAAGATGCCCTAGTAATAAGACCAGAAACAATAGGAATAATAACAAAAATAATAAAAATATTAATGATTTTATTAGTAGCAAAAGCATTTGGACAAGGATTAGATGAAAGAAACGAAATATTAAATAAAATCCAAACTAAAACTGGTAAAGAAATTGATGAAACAACAACAAAACTATTAATGAAAACTATAAAAGTTGCAATATATGTAGTAGCAGGATTTATGGTAATAACAGAATTAGGATATAATATAAGTGGATTTATAACAGGATTAGGAATTGGCGGAGTTGTAATAACTTTAGCTGCACAAGATACAGCCAAAAGTTTCATTGGAGGAATTGGACTATTTATAGACAAGCCATTTAAAGTAGGAGACTATATAAGAGTAGGACAATATGAAGGTACTGTCGAAGAAATGAAATTTAGAACTACAAATATAAGGACATCAGATAATTGTGTTTTACATGTACCAAATTCAGAAATGTCAATTTCAGCAATAATAAATTACAGTGAAATACAAACAAGAAGAATAAATACAGAATTAATAATAGATATAAACACAAATATAAACAAAATACAAAATGTAAAAAATATGATTGAAGATATGTTAAATTCATATGAAATAATAAAAAAAGATACAATACAAGTATATTTTAAAGACATATCAGCAAATGGAATGAAAATGTCAGTAATAGCATATATAAATGAATCTAATTATTCTAAATACATGCAAATCAGAGAACAGATAAATTATAATATAATGGAAATACTAAGAAGCGAAGGTATAGAATTATCTCAAAGAGCGCAGACAGTATATGTGCAAAATCCATAACAGATTACAAAAGTTGATATATTGATTATATCAACTTTTTATATAAAATTCACATAAAAGACATATATATTATGTATAATACATGTGTGGAGGTAAAAATATGGAAAATTCAAACATATTAGTAGTAGATGATGAATCAAGAATGAGAAAACTTCTAAAAGACTTTTTATCAGCAAAAGGGTATCAAATATTAGAAGCAGAAGATGGAGAAAAAGCAATAGAAGTATTTGAAATGAATAAAAATAAAATAAAACTTATTTTATTAGATGTAATGATGCCAAAACTTGATGGTTGGTCAGTACTAAGAAAAATTAGGCAAGAATCAAATGTGCCTGTAATAATGTTAACAGCAAGAGGAGAAGAACAAGATGAATTGTTTGGATTTGAATTAGGAGTAGATGAATACATATCAAAACCATTTAGTCCTAAAATTTTAGTAGCAAGAGTAGAAGCCATTTTAAAAAGAGTTTATGGAGATTCAAAAGAAGTAAAAGATTATGATGGAATCGTAATAGACCAAGAAGGAAGAACTGTAAAAGTAGATGGAAAACCAATAGACTTAAGTTTAAGAGAATATGAACTTTTAAAATATTTATTAGACAATGAAAATATAGCTCTTTCAAGGGACAAAATCTTAAACAATGTATGGAATTATGACTATTATGGAGACTCAAGAACAATAGATAGTCATATAAAAAAGATAAGACATAAACTTGGTAAAAAAGGTAAATATATAGAAACAATAAGAGGAATAGGATATAAATTTGAAATAAAAAAATAGGTGAAAAATGAAAAAATTAAAAAATCAATTAAAAACAGTTAGAGGTAAATTATTTTTAACTTTATGTGTAGTTGTAATGTCAATTGTTTTATTTTTAATTATAGTAAATAGTTTTGTGCTAGAATCATATTATCAATATATAAAAAGCAATACACTAAAATCAGTATATGAAGAAATAAATTCATATTATAATGGAGAACTTCAAATAGAAAATTTTGGAGATGAATTGGACAAAATTTCGATAAGCAATAATTTTGATATAATAATTAAAGATAGTAATGATGTTGTAGTATATTTATCAAATAAAGATTTTCTATCAAACATAAGGCAAATAATAGATTTTTGGGGAATAAATAGAAAACAAGAATATAAAGTAATAGAAGAATCAGATAATTTAGAAATAATGAATATAAGAGATACAGAAACAAGAATGAATTACATATTATTAACAGGAAAATTAGACAACGGATATTCAACATATATAAGGCTACCAATATCATCTATACAAGAAAGTGTTAACATATCTAATAGATTTTTATATTTAATTGCTGGTATAGTAATAATAGTTGGTGGAATTGCGATAATATTCATTTCAAAACAATTTAGTGACCCAATATCAGAAATAAGTGCAATTGCTAAAAAAATGGCAAACTTAGATTTTAGTCATAAATATGTAGTAACTGATGATGACGAAATAAATGAACTTGGTGAAAGCATAAATGTCATGTCAGAAAAATTAGAAAAAACAATTAATCAATTACGAAAAAGTAATATAGAACTCGAAAAAGATATAGAGAAAAAATCTAAAATAGATGAAATGAGAAAAAGCTTTATATCAGATGTATCACATGAATTGAAAACGCCAATAGCACTAATCCAAGGATATAGTGAAGGCTTATTAGAAAATGTAAATTCTGATGAAGAAAGTAGAAAATTTTATGCAGAAGTTATTTTAGATGAATCTAATAAAATGGATAAAATGGTAAAACAATTACTTGAACTTACAAAACTTGAATATGAAAAAAGAGAATTCAATAATAGAACATTTAATATTGTTGAACTTGAAAAAGAAATTGTAAGATCATCACAAGTAATGATAGAAGAAAAAAATACAAAAGTTGAATTTGACACAGAAGAAAAGATTAATGTTTATGCAGATGACTTCTATATAAGTCAGATTGTAACAAATTATCTAACAAATGCAATAAAACATGTAAAAGACGTAGATGGAGAAAATTATATTAGAATAACAAATACTGTAATTCCAGAAAAAGAAAAAGTTAGAGTAACAGTATTTAATACAGGTAATAAAATAGCAGAAGAAAATTTATCACGTGTTTGGAATAGATTCTTTAAAGCTGATGAGGCACGCAATAGAGAAGATGGTGGAAGCGGAATTGGTTTATCTATTGTTAGAGCTATCATGAATAATTATGGTACAGATTATGGAGTCGAAAATAAAACAAATGGTGTAGAATTTTATTTTGAAATAGATACAATAAAATAGCAAGAATACTTGCTATTTTTGACATTTTACGATAAAATACAACAAGAAACAAGATAGACAAAGGTGAGAAAAAATGTATTTAAAAAGATTAGAAATGCAAGGATTTAAATCATTTGCAGATAAAACAGTATTAGAATTTATGCCAGGAATAACAAGTGTAATAGGTCCAAATGGTTCAGGTAAAAGTAATATATCAGACGCAATAAGATGGATACTTGGAGAGCAAAGTATGAAATCACTAAGAGGAGCAAAGACACAAGACATCATATTTGCGGGAACAGAAAATAGAAAATCATTAGGATTTGCAGAAGCATCATTAATATTTGATAATACAGATGGAACATTGCCAATAGAATATTCAGAAGTAACAATAACAAGAAAAATATATAGAAGCGGAGAAACAGGATATTATATAAATAAAGTACCATGTAGATTAAAAGATGTAGTAGAATTATTTATGGATACTGGAATAGGACGAGATGGATATTCAATAATAGGACAAGGCAAAATAGATGAAATATTAAGTAATAAATCAGAAGATAGAAGACATATATTTGAAGAAGCAGCAGGGATTGTAAAATATAGAGCAAGAAAAGAAGAAACAGAGAAAAAACTAGAACAAACTAAGCTAAATTTATTAAGAATAAATGATATTTTAACAGAAATAGAAAGTAATTTAGAACCATTACAACAACAATCAGACAAGGCAAAAAAATATCTAAACTTAAAAGAGGAATTAAAAAATATAGAAGTAGGGTTATTTATTTATAATATTGAAAGATATAAAAAATCTTTAGAAGAACTAATATCAGATGAAGAAATAATGAAAAACACATTAAATCAAGAAGAAGGAAAACTAGAAAAAATAAAAATATTAAAAGAAGAATTAAAAGATAATATTGATGAAATAACTGAGCAGATTGAAAATATGCAAAACATTGGGTTTGAGAGCCAAAAAGAAATTGAACAATTAAATTCTAAACTAAATGTAGCCCAGACTAAAATAGATAATAATACAGAAAATATAAGCAGATATGAAAATGAAATAATAGAAATAGAAAATAAAATAAAACAATTAAAAGAAGAAATTGAATTAAAAGAATCAAAAAAAGACAACTTAAAACAAAATAAAGAAAGATTTGAAAAAGAATTACAAGAAAAAGAACAAGAATTACAAAAACTAACAGAAAAACTAAGTTCAAAAGAATTAGAAATCGAAAAAATAAAAAAACAAGTGGAAGAAAATACTGATAAAAAATATGAACTTCAATCAGAAGTAAGTATGCAAAAAGCAAATTATGAGAACTTAGAAAAAAGACAAGTTCAATTAAAACAAGAAATAAATAACAATATATTAGAACTTGATAGAACAAGAATGAAAAAAGAAGATATTTCGAAAGAATTTTATAAAATAGAAACAAATCGAAATAAAATTCTAAAACAGATAGAAGAAATAAATTCTAAAAAAGAAGAAATAAATAAAAAAATAAAAGAATATGATATTCAGATAGTAAACAATACAAATGACTTGAGAATGAAAAAATCTAGACATGATTTTTTAGTTGAAACTGAAAAAGAAAAAGAAGGATATATAAAAAGTGTAAAACAATTATTATTAGATTGTGAAAAAACAAAAGAACTTGGAAAAGGAATGTATGGTGTACTTGCAAATATAATTTCAGTACCAAAAGAATATGAAACAGCAATAGAAATGTGTTTAGGAGCAAGCCTTCAAAATATAGTAACTGAAACTGAAGAAGATGCAAAAAAATTAATTGAACATTTACGTACAAACAATTTGGGAAGAGCATCATTTTTACCAATATCATCAGTAAAAGGAAAAAAACTTGAAAATATAAAAGGTAAAAAAGTAGGAATTATTGGTATTGCATCAGATATAGTAACATACAGCAAAAAATATGAACAAATAATATTAAATTTGTTAGGAAGAACAGTAATTGTAGACAATATGCAAAATGCTATAAACTTAGCAAAAGAAAATGGATATTCATTTAGAATAATAACAATAGAAGGAGACTTAATAAATCCATCAGGAGCAATAACAGGTGGTTCTGTTGCTAAAAAAACTGTAAATATTTTAGGAAGAAGTAGAGAAATTGAAAGTCTACAAAAAGAAATAAAGAAAATTCAAGAAAAAATAACAAAACTTGAAGCAGAAAAAGAAGAATTTATAACTTCTTCAGAAGAAACAATAGAAGCAGTAGATGCTTTAGGAAAAGAATTACAAGAAATTGATATAACTTATGCAACAGAAAGACAAAGGGTTATTTCAATAGATGAAGAAATTGAAAAAATTCAAAAAAGAACAGAACATTTAAAACACGAGAATGAAAAATCAGAAGCAGAAAAAGAACAAATTAAAAAAGAAAAAGAACAAAATGAAAAAGAAATACAAGAAATGACTAAACAAAATGAAGAAAACCAAAAAATAATAGATGAATTTGCGCTTACAAACAAAGATAGTCAAGAATATATTGATAATTTAAATATAGATATAACAAACTTGAAAATATCAGTATCATCATTTGATGAGAGTGAAAGCTCTATAAAAGAAATGACTGATATGATAAATAAAGAGATTGAAAATAATGCAAAAAATAAAAAAAATAAAAAAGAACAGATAGAAAAAGCAAAAAATGAAAATAATGAACTTGTTAATGAAATTGAGCAGACTAAAAAAGAAATAGAAACTATTAAATATAAAGTTTCTAATAGTGGAGAAAGTATTGAAAAGTTAAAAAAAGAAAGAACAGAAAAAAATGAAAAATTAATCTTAAAAGAAGAAGAACAATCACAGCAATTTAAGACAATAGAAGATCTAAGAGCACAGGTTGTAAAAATTGAAGTTAAGAAAAATAAAACTGATGAAGATATACAAGAAATAATAAATAAACTATGGGTTGAATATGAGCTTACACCTAATAATGTGGAAAATTATCAAAAACCAGAAAATGTATTAGTAACACAAAGAAAGGTAAATGAATTAAGAACAGATATTAAAGAATTAGGTAGTGTAAATGTCGACTCAATTGAAGAATATAAAAATGTAAAACAAAGATATGACTTTATGTGTGAACAAAGACTTGACTTAGAAGATACTATGTCAAAATTAAGAAATGTAATTCAAGAAATGCTAGAAATAATGAGAGAGCAATTCAAAGAAAAATTCCAGATAATAAATAAGAATTTTGGAGAAGTGTTTAAAGAATTATTTGGAGGAGGAGTTGCTGAAGTAAGTCTAACAGATGAAAATGATATTCTTGAATGTGGCATAGATATAACTGTTCAGCCACCAGGAAAGAAACTTCAGAATATGACACTATTGTCAGGTGGAGAAAAAGCATTAACAGCAATTGCATTATTATTTGCAATTTTAAAAATTAATCCTGCACCATTTTGCGTACTTGATGAAATTGAAGCAGCTCTTGATGATGTAAATGTTTATAGATATGCAGAATATTTAAAGAAATTTTCAAAAGAAACTCAATTTTTAATTATTACACACAGAAAAGGAACAATGGAAGTTGCAGATACAGTATATGGTGTAACAATGGAAGAAAAGGGAATTTCAAAATTATTATCAATGAAATTAAAATAAGACTTCAAATGCGAAGTCTTATTTATATTATCTTAAATTACGTAAAGCTTCAATTCTATCTTCAGTACTTGGATGTGTAGACCATATACTTGAAGATTTTTTTGTTTTTTTACCTCTAAAAGGATTTACGATGTACATATTTTCTGTTGCATTATTAGCAACTTTTAATTCATTAGGGTCACTAGAAATTTTTTCTAAAGCTGAAATTAGACCATCAGGATTTCTAGTAAATTCAACTGCTGTAGCATCAGCTAGATATTCTCTTTTTCTAGAAATTGCAAGTTGCATTAGTTTTCCAAAGATAGGTGAAAGGATTAAAAATATTAAACCAATAAGCATTAATATTGCATTACCTTTACTATCATCATCTCTATCTCTTGTACCACCCCAGAAGGCAATACGTGTAAACCAGTCAGCAAGCATAACAATAAATCCTACCATTACTGAAACAACAGCTGAAAGTCTTATATCATAATTTTTAATGTGTGCCATTTCATGTGCAAGCACAGCTTCTAATTCATAATATTCAAGTCTATCTAATAGTCCAGTAGTTACACATATAACAGCATTTTGTGGATTTCTACCTGTTGCAAAAGCATTTGGTTGCATATCTTCAACAACATATAATTTTGGTGTACAAGGTAGCCCTGAAGAAACAACTAGAGAATCTAATATATTAACAAGTTGTAAATTTTCCTCTTTAGTCGCAGGTCTTGCTTTATTTAATCTTAAAACAATTTTATCACTATAATAGTATGAACCCCATGTAGATAAAATTGAAAATATTAAAGCAATGACAATTGAAATAGGTCCTAAATCTAATGCCATACATATATAATAAATAATTAAAGTTACAACAATTAAAAATGCAAAAACTATCATCCATGATTTGAATTTGTTTTTCTTAATATCTTCGAACATATAATTCCTCCTATAGCTAAGGGATAGAAATAAATTCTATCCCCATCAATAAAATTTTTTATTTATTAAAGTCAACTTTTACATTTTTTCTAGCTTCTTCACTTTCTGTTTCAAATAATTCTCTTGGTTTGAATTTAAACATATTTGCAATTATATTTGAAGGGAAAAGCTCTAATTTTGTGTTATACATTGTAACACTATCATTATAGAATTGTCTAGAAAAAGAAATTTTATTTTCTGTATTTCTTAATTCTTCTGATAATTGAGCAAAGTTAGCACTTGCTTTTAAATCAGGATAATTTTCTGAAACAGCCATAATTGTTTTTAAAGCTTCAGAAAGTTCTCCATCTAATTTTGCTTTTTCTCCAACTGAAGAAGAATTAGCCCATGAAGTTCTTAATGCAGCAATTTTTTCAAATGTTTCTGATTCATGTTGCATATAACCTTTTACAGTTTCTACAAAATTTGGGATTAAATCAAAACGTCTTTGTAATTGTACATCAATTTGACTCCAAGCATTATCAACTTTTAGTTTTGCTGAAACTAATCCATTATAAATTGCTATAACTGCAATGATTAGTACAGCTATTATAATTAATGCAATCCACATATAATTTCCTCCTTCGCATTTAATATATATTAATAATATATCATATTATGTCCAATTTTACAAGAAAATTAATAATTTTTATTCAAATGAATAGAATTAAATAAAAAATAAAAAAAATTTTTAAGAATTTTTTTAGTACAAGTTGCATATAATATATTATACCAAGTATTACCAAGGCTTACGGAAATTGATACTACAAAAACAAAAAATTTGACAAAAAAATAAAAAAAGGTTATAATAAAAATGTCGTTAAAAGGAGGTTATATGATTTTTATGAATAAAAAAGATAGTGCATCTATCTCTATTATGAAAATCATTGGTGTTAGTTTAATATTTATATTAATTTTCGGAGTAAGCGTAATGGCTACGGAAATAGATATTAGAAGTGTTGAAATAACGATGTCAAATGGTTACAAAATGACAGTTGTAACAAGTAAAACAAATGTATCAGAAATTTTAGAAGACAACAATATAGTTATAGAAGAAGACGAAAGAGTAAGTCCGGATTTAGAATCAGAAATAGGAGAAAACAATAAAATAGTAATCTCAAATAAATCCGAACAAGAGGTACAAATAGCCAAAATATCAGAAAGTGGAATAGAAACAACATTAGATGAAATATTAAAAAGTTACACACCAATAATTGAAAAAATAGTAGTAGAACAAGAAGCTATACCATATGAAACAATTACAAAAGACGCATCAGAAGGAGTATCAGACACAAAAAATAAAGTAATACAACAAGGAGAAGACGGAATAAGAGAAGTAACATATAAAATAAAATATCAAAACGACGAAGAAATAGAAAGAACAAAACTTTCAGAGAGAATAGTAAAAGAACCAGTAGATAAAATTGTTCAAGTACAAAAAAATGTAACAACATCAAGAGGATCAATATCAAGAGGAAGTACTAATACATCAGGAACAACAAAAATATTTAAAATAACAGCATATTGCCCATGTTCTAAATGTTGTGGAAAATATGCATCAGGTTATACATCATCAGGAACAAAAGCGACAGCAGGTCGTACAGTAGCAGCTTCATCTCAATTTGCATTTGGAACAAAATTAATAATAAATGGTAAAGAATATACAGTTGAAGATAGAGGAGGAGCTATAACTGGAAATAAAATAGATATTTTTATGAATACACATGCTGAAGCATTAGCATGGGGAGTAAAATACTTACCAGTACAAGTAGTTGAATAAGAAAAAAGTGAATTGAAGAAATATTTTCAATTCACTTTTTTTTTACGCAAAGCTCAAAAGGGGACGGTCCTGTTTGGTGCATTATCTATATTAAATATAACTCAAAAGTTTATATATTACTATTCCATGGCAAAACCATATTCTGGGTCTTCGTCGGGGGTCTTTGCCTTATTTCATAGTAATATATAAACTTTTTGTTATAATTATACATTTAAAAATGCACCAAACAGGACCGTCCCCTTTTGAGCTTTGCTTTGGAGTGAAAAAATTATAAAAATCTTAAAAAAATGATGAAAAATATTAAGAAACATGATATAATAAAATAGTCGAGAAATATGAGAAAAAAACAGGAGGAAATATGAGTCAAGAAAAAATAAGAAACTTTAGTATAATAGCACATATAGACCATGGAAAATCCACACTAGCAGATAGATTAATAGAAAAAACAGGTGTATTAACACAAAGAGAAATGGAAGAACAAGTATTAGACAACATGGAAATAGAAAAAGAAAGAGGAATAACAATAAAATCACAAGCAGTAAGAATGAAATATAAAGCTAAAGATGGACAAGAATACATATTTAATTTAATAGACACACCAGGACATGTAGACTTTAACTATGAAGTATCAAGAAGTTTAGCAGCATGTGATGGTGCAATATTAGTAGTAGATGCAAGCCAAGGAGTAGAAGCACAAACACTTGCAAATGTATATTTAGCAATAGAAAATGACTTAGAAATATTACCTGTAATAAACAAAATAGATTTACCAAATGCAAGACCAGAAGAAGTAAAAAAAGAAATAGAAGATATAATAGGAATACCTGCAATGGATGCACCATGCATATCAGCAAAATCAGGATTAAATGTAGAAGAAGTGCTAGAAAAAATAGTAACAGAATTACCACCTCCAAAAGGAGATGAAAATGCAAAAACAAAATGTTTAATATTTGATTCATATTATGACAATTATAAAGGTGCAGTTGCATATGTAAGAGTAGTAGACGGAAAAGTAAAAGTAGGAGACGAAATAAAACTAATGGCAACAGGAAAAACATTTACTGTAGTAGAAGTAGGATATTTCGAACCTGGAACATATATGCCAACAGAAGAAATAAAAGCAGGAGAAGTAGGATATATTGCAGCAAGTATAAAAAGTTTAACAGACATACAAGTAGGAGATACAATAACATTAAAAGATAATCCTGCAGATGAACCATTACCAGGATATAAAAAAGTAACACCAATGGTATATTGTGGATTATATCCAATAGATGGTAGTGAATATGAAAATCTAAAAGTGGCATTAGAAAAACTAAAACTAAATGATGCAGCATTAGAATATGAACCAGAAACATCAGCAGCATTAGGATTTGGATTTAGATGTGGATTTTTAGGATTATTACATTTAGAAATTATAGAAGAAAGACTAGATAGAGAATTTGATTTAGGATTAATAACAACAGCACCATCAGTAATATATAAAGTACATAAAACAACAGGAGAAACATTAGACATATATAATCCAGCAGACTTACCACCAACAACAGAAATTGCATATATGGAAGAACCAATAGTAACTGCAAATATAATGACACCAAAAGAATTTGTAGGAAATATAATGGATATATGTCAAAATCGTAGAGGAACATTTATAGACATGAAATATCTTGATGAAAACAGAGTAACATTAATATATGATATGCCATTAAATGAAATAATATATGACTTTTTTGACAGTTTAAAATCAAGAACAAAAGGATATGCATCATTTGATTATGAATTTAAAGAATATAGAGAATCAAAACTTGTAAAATTAGATATTCATGTAAATGGACAACCAGTAGATGCATTATCATTTATAGTATTTAAAGACAATGCATATGCAAGAGGAAAGAAAATGGTAGAAAAATTAAAAACAGTTATACCAAGACAATTATTCCAAATACCATTACAAGCAGTAATTGGTGGAACAATAATAGCAAGAGAAACAATATCAGCAATGAGAAAAGATGTATTAGCAAAATGTTATGGTGGAGATATAACAAGAAAGAAAAAATTATTAGAAAAGCAGAAAAAAGGTAAAAAAAGAATGAGACAGATTGGTAATGTAGAAATGCCACAAGAAGCATTTTTATCAGTACTAAAGCTAGATGACGAGTAAAGGGAAATTTGGGGACAGTCCCATAATTACCCAAAAGGAAATTTAGGGACTGTCCCCAAATTTCCCAAATCTTCAAAATAAGAAAGGTGAGAAAATGAAAGAACAAAAATTTGATGACCAAGTAGAAGGAAGAAATTCAGTATTAGAATTATTAGAAAGTGGAAAAGACATAAACAAGATATATGTAACAAGAGGAGAAAAACATGGGTCAATAAATAAAATTCTAGCAATAGCAAAGCAAAGAAAAATAATAATAGTAGAAAAAGATAAAAAGCAGATGGACGAGATGGCACAAGAAGAAAATTATCAAGGAGTAATAGCAATAGTACCACCATTTGAATATGTAGAAATAGAAGATATTTTAAACACTGCAAAAGAAAGACAAGAAGATCCATTTGTATTAATACTAGATGGAATAGAAGACCCACATAATTTAGGTTCTATAATTAGAACAGCAGAAACAGCAGGAGTACATGGAATAATAATCCCAAAAAGGAGAGCAGCATCAGTAAATAGTACAGTAAATAAAACATCAGCTGGAGCAGTAGAACATATGAATATTGCAAGAGTAACGAACATTACAGATGCAATCGAAAAGTTAAAACAAGCAGGACTTTGGATATGTGGAACAGACATAAATACAAATAAATATTATTATAATCAAGATTTAACAGGACCGCTAGGAATAGTAATTGGAAATGAAGGAAAAGGAATAGGAGAAAAGGTAAGAAAAAATTGTGACTTTTTAGTAAAAATTCCTATGAAGGGAAAAGTAACATCATTAAATGCAGCAGTATCAACAGGAATAGTTATATATGAAGCAGTAAAGCAAAGAATAAAATAATATAATTTTTTGTGAGGTAAAAAATATGAGAAATAAGAAAATATTAATAATTGTAATAGTTTTAATAGTAATATTATGCATGATAGGTGGAATTTTTACATATTTGTTTTTAGCAACAGACTTATTTAGAAGTGACAAAGAAATGTTTTTTGAATATTTTTCTCAAAACATACAAATGGTTAACAATATGAAAAGTGCAGGGACATATAAGCAAATACGAAATGAAGAAACATATGAATCAAATACAGAAATAAAGGTAAGTAACTCAAGAGGTGGAGAAATATCTAGTCCTTTAAATGACTTATCAATGACAATTGATGTCAAAAAAGATAATGCAAATCAATATTCATATACAGATGCACAAGTTTTATTTAAAGGTGAACAATATTTAGAAGCTGAATTGATTAAAAATCAAGATATTTCTGGTATAAGATTTTCTGATGTAGTAAAACAATTTGTAACAGTAAGAGATGGAGATGAATCAGGAACAATTCCTACAAGTGTTGAAGATATAGTTTCAGAAGATGAAATAACAACTCTAAAAGACAAATATTTAAACATTATAAAACAAGAATTAGAAAATGCTACATATAATAAGACTAAAAATGTAATGATAACTTATAACAATAACACAATTGAGACAGATGCATATACAGTTACATTATCACAAGATCAAGTAGGAAATATAATCCTAACAACATTAGAAAATTTAAAAACAGATGAAATAATTTTGCAAAAAGCTGAAATGTTCGGAAAAGATAATATAGTAGAAGAGATAGATAAATTAATAGAAGATTTATCAGACTATGAAAATATCTATGAAATGAAGATAACAGTATATGAGCAAAATGATGTGGTTGTAAGAACAGTTGTAGAATATGCAGGTAATATAATAACAATGGAAAATTCAATAGAAAATGGATTACCAAAAATAAAATTACAAAGAACATGTCCTAATTTTGATAAAGTTGTACAACAAAACTTAGAAATTACAAAAACAGCTACAGACAGTGAAGAAACTTATAATATCAATGTAGAATTGATAGATGGAGAAGACACTAAAACAATAAACTTTACAAACCAATTAACTTTAAATGGGCAAAATGTTACAATAAATACAGAATTAAAATATACACAAGGAATAGAAACAACTGCAATAACAGTCATAAATACAATAAATTTAGTTGACAATTTAGAAAATAAAGTTGAATTAGATGAAAGCAATAATGTTATTTTAACTGATTTAGATGAAACATCAAGAGAAAGTGTAATAAATCTATTAAAAGAAAATGTACCTCAAGTAATTGACCATAGAATAAGTTTATTAAGTGAATTATTAGGATTTAAACAACCTGAAGATGGTGAGCAACCTACAGAACCAGGAGAAATGTCACAAGTAGAAATAAATAGATTTAATGCAAAATTTGAATTTTATACAGGTAAATCAGTTAGTGCCGAAAATGTAAAGGCATTGTTAGATGTAGTAAAAAACAATTTAGGAAATGTTGAAATTACTCCAATTGGAGAAGTAACAGAAGAAACGAATGAAGAAGATATAAAAGAAAATATCAAATTAATTATAGAAAAAGATAAAGAAAATCAAGAATTAATAAATCAAGTTTTGGAAAAAATAGATGATAAAACAAAATATAATGTAGAAATTGCATATAAACAAGAAAATGGATTAATAGATTATATAACTATAACAGAAGCGGAGTAATTAGGAAGGAGGTCATATGAACCAGATATTAGTGACAGAAAAAATTTATGTTACACCAGAATTGAAACGTAAGAAAAAGATGTATAAAATATTATTTATACTTTCCATATTTACTATTATATCTTTATTTTCAGTATATATATATGCTGAATATGACAGAAATGAAAAAGAAAGTATATCTCAAGATATATTATCACTTATAGAACAAGATGATGATACACTAGTAAGTTCATATGATAATGCATTAATAGTTTCTATAACACAAGAAGCGGCTGCTAATGCAGAACAAGTTTCTGAAGAATTACCAAAAACAGGAATAGTAACTTCAAAATATACTGCTTCAGATGGAAAAACTTATGATATAATAGGAAGAATAAATATACCTAAAATTGGTGTAGATTATCCAATATTTTCAGAATATACAGCAGAATTATTAAAAGTTTCTGTTTGTAGATTCCATGGTGGAAATCCAAATGAAGTAGGAAATTTATGTATAGTTGGACATAATTATAGAAATGAAAAATTTTTTAGTAAAGTGCTAACACTTCAAGTTGGAGATATTGTAGAAATACAAGATTTAAGCAAAAAAACAGTACAATATGAAGTTTATGATATACATGAAGTAGATCCAAATAACAGAGATGATACAACTCAAAAAACAAATGGAAAAAAAGAAGTTACATTAGTAACTTGTACTAATGACTCAAAAAGAAGAGTTATTGTAAAATGTAGAGAAAAAATATAACCCCAAAATCCCCTAAAAACATAATAAATAGAGAGATTATGAAAGGGGATTTTTTGTATTAAAAATATAATAATCAAAAGGAGAATTTTATGAAATTAGTTTCTATACCTAAAGATAAATATAATGATTATAGACTTAATCTTATTTTTAATGCATACAAATGGGATCCTCAATTTTTAGATAATAATACTGTAGCAAAATATGCATTAGTAATTACAGAACAAGAACATAAAGAATTAGAAAAATTAACAGAAAAACTAGATAAAGAAACAAGACAAGCTGAAGAAATATTAAATAAAAATTTAGAATTTACAAAGCCTTTAGCATTACCTAAAAAAATATATAAAGAACTAAAAAATATGAAAAATTATCAACCAGAAAAACATATTCGTCTTATGAGATATGATTTTCATCCAACTATAGATAAAAATTGGGTAGTAAGTGAAGTAAATAGTGACGTTCCAGGTGGATTTGCAGAAGCTTCAATAATGCCACAAATTGCTATTGATGTTTTAAAAGAAGACAAATATTGGTATAAAAATTTTGGAGATATTCTAACAAATGCAATTGTTAAAAAAGTGAAACCCAAAGGAACTATTATGCTTGTTCATTGCACTTCATATAGTGATGATAGGCAAGTTATGCAATTTCTAGGTGATAAATTAAAAAATATGGGATTTAACATTATATATGGTGCTGCTGACCATCTACGATTTAAAAACAATGAAGCAATCAGCATTCTTGATGGAAATGAAGGAAAAGTTGATGGAATATTTAGATTTACACCATTAGAATGGTTAATTGACATTAAACCAAAGCATTGGCAAGGATATTTTGATACAATAACACCATCTTGTAATCATCCTATAGCAATATTTGCACAGACGAAAAGATTTCCACTTGTATGGGATTTTCTTGAAAAGCAAGGTGTTGACTTATCAACATGGAGAGAGCTACTACCAGAGACATTAGAAGTTAAAGATGCCAAAAATAAAGAAAGTTATATATATAAACCAGCATGTGGACGAGTTGGGGAAAAGATATCTATAAAAGAAGCGTGTAAAGATGATGAATATGAAAAAATTATTGCAGATGTAAAAAAACATCCTAAAAAATATTTAGCGCAAAAAAGATTTAATAGCAAACCAGTAATAAGTGAAGATGGTGAAAGTTTTCATGTGTGTTTGGGGTCATATAGTGTTGATGGAAAACATAGTGGTTATTATGCTAGAATAAGTAAATTACCGCGTATAGATTCAAATGCAGCAGATATCCCAGTTTTAATAGAAAGGGGCTGTGAATAATGACAGGTATAGATATATTCAAAATATGGGCTCCAACAGAAGCCAGATGGGTTGATTGGGTAAGACCAGTTCCATTTGTTAGTATTGATAATGGATTTGAAGTATATGAAGTCATCGACTTTACAATCCCAAATATAAGTTATATAAAAGAATCAAAAAAAGATACAGCCATAATAGTTGACCTTCCAGGAAATGAGAGTATAAAAGAGGGACTTGCTACTGCCAAACTTGGATTTAGACCAATACCAATTTATAATGGAACAGATGAACAAAAAGGAGCAATGGCAACTGTTGACAATCATTCTATTAAAATTGGTTTAATAAAAGGAGCAAGAGAACTTCAAAAAATGGAAATAAGTAATGATGCGCCTCCCACTTTTTTGCTAGATAGTAACCGTATGAACAGATTTAAAATGAATGTTTCTGTTTTTGATAACAGTTGGGATATATATGCTCAAGACATTCCAAGTGCAGAATATTTTTTAAAAAATGGTATTAATAAAATTATAGTTAGAGGAGAAAAAATACAAAAAGATTTAAAAAAAATTCTATACAAATTTCAGAAAAAGGGAATAAAAATTCTTTATACAAATGGATATGAAGAACCTAAAGAAGTTAAAATTAAGAAGACTTTAGAAAAAGATGACTAGCCCGAAGGAGTGTAAAAAATGATAAAATTTGATGGTAAAATTGTTCAATTTGGATTTGGAGCAGTAGGAAAAAGTTTTTATGAAAAAGTTGCTAAAGAAATTAAATTTAATGAAAATAAATATTTTGTCATAACTAGAGATAAAGAAGAATTTACTGCATACATAAATCTTGGTGGAATGGTTGCAAATTTTATTGTAGCTGATATAACGAAAGAAAATTTTCGAGAAATATTTGCTCAATATTTGGATAGCGGAGATCTATTAATAGATTTTGCTGATACAGTAGGAACAAAAGATATATGTAATTGGTGTGCAGAGAAGAATATCATGTATATTAATACAGGTGAAGCAGATTGGCCTGAAAATTGGTATAGTATATTAAATGAAAATAAAATAAAACATGAAATAAAAGAAAAACATAAAAATAACAGAGAAACTAATAAATATCCTATTGTTTTACAACATGGTAATAATCCAGGACTGGTTTCACACTTTGTAAAAGCAGGAATTGAATATATAGTAAATACACAATTTAAAAAAGATAAACATCTTAAAGAACTTATAAAAAACAATAAATTTAATGAAGTGGCATATGAATTAGGACTAAAAGAAATCCATGTAAATGATATTGATTTACAAGAAATTAATGATACATATAAAGATGATACTTTATTTAATACATGGTGTATTGATTCTTTCTTTTTCGAAATGCTAAGTGAAGCAACGTTAAATATAGGAACACATGAGAAAATTGATTTTCAAGATGAATGCAAACTTATAAATTATGAAGATGGATTTCTAGAATTAAAAAAACTTGCAGTAGGAAAAAAGGGACGTACATATTATCCAAATGGAGAATTTGAAGGATTTTTAGTACCACATGAAGAAACAATTACAATAGCTAAAAGTTTAGAGGTTGAAAAAGATGGACAAGTTATATATCGTCCATCAGTAATGTTTTTATATTCTCCTTGTGACTTTGCAAGAAAATATTTTAGTAATGCAAAAGTAAATGAATATCCAGAACCTGACTTAAGCAAACCATTAGATTGTGAAAATGAAAATGGAGTAACAATTACTAGAGGATATATATATCCTAAATATGCAGAAATTGTTTATAAAGAAAAAATCGCATCAGGGACAGAATATGTCGGAGTATTGCTTATGGGTGAGAAATTTGAACCTGTATGGGTAGGAAATAGGATAGAACTTTCATTTTTGTATAAAAATAGAAAAGACTCATATTGGCAAACACCAACAATTACACCAGTTGCAATGTCAGCATTAGCAGGAGTTTGTTGGATGATAAAAAATAAAGAAAAAGGTGGTATTTATTTTCCTGATGATATAAATGATTATAAATATATTTTAAATATTGCTGAAAAATATATTTCAAAAACAATATATAAAACATTTGATAGAGAAACTCTAAAAAAAGAATTGAAAATTGATTTTTCAAATTTGCAAGCTAAAGATTTTTTTGTTAACTAAAAGGGATGTTGTAGAAAACATCCCTTTTAGTTTGAGGATTAATGACCGCCTCCGGCCACCTCCGCCACCACGGCCTCCGCCGCCGTATCCACCATGGCCTCCATACCCGCCACTTCTAGCAATATGAGAAGCACTACGTGTTACAGATCTAAACGAACGACTACTGTAATGGAAGCTACTTGACCTGTAATAAGGATTGCTAAGCATTGGACTCATTTCCATATCAGGACATCTAATTTTTAATGCAGTAATTACTTTTTCTGAAATTCCAAATGCAGTTGCATATACTAAATATTGTTCCCAAATTGGTAACTCTATTACTGTACGTTCTTTCATAAGAGTTTCACTATTCAAGAAATCATATAATCCTTTCCATTTAGCATATTCATCTTCACCAAATTGTGTAAGTAACACATATTTTTTAGCCAATTTTCTAAGATAAAGTGAGCTGAATATAAATGCAATACCTAAGATAAAGAATGCACCAAAAGCTAAATCTAAACAAGTTTGATATGATATTAAGTTTACTAAAGTTATAAGTAAAACTCCTAATATTCCATGTAAAGTAGATAATGATTTTGTTTGACGTTTTGGTTGTTCATAATCAGCTTTTTGAAAATATCCTTGTGATACACCAATATTAACAACTGAATTTTCAATATTTTTAACAAAAGTATTTGTATTTTCATAATCCATAGAAACTTTTAATTGGAAATCTTTCATTGATATGTCATTTCCATGTGAATGTCTAATAATTAAATTAAAGTAGTATTCTTCAGTTGGAGTAAGTGTTTCAATTTCTTCATTTTCAATTGGTTGAGGTTCTAATAAGTCGTTCATTACTGGTGTTGGTCGATATTTTACAATGATTTTAACATTATTAGAAGTCCAATCTTTTAAATTATCTATTCTATCTAATTCAATATAACCTTTTCTAACTAAACTTAGCATTATAGATGAATATCCATCAGAATCATTTTTTCGTGATTTGTTTTTGCAAAAAACTAAGTTAGAGGCAAAAACAGGGTCAAGATTACTAGGAATATCTCTAAAATATTTTATTTGCATTGTAGGCTCATAAAAGATATGTTCTTTTCTCATTTTTTTATCTTTTTTGATGTCATACAATATTATCAGAACAGCACCTGCTGAACATATCAATAGTATAATAACTTTAGCTTTTTTATAATTTTCAGGAGTAGCATCAAATTCTGCTTGTTCCTGTCTAAGTTCATCTAGTACATCATCATTGTAATAATAATTATAAGAAGCATAATCAGTAAATGTATGGCTATCAGCTCCATATGAAATTAATGAAAACTCAATATATTCATTATATGGTCTAAATTTTAATTCTGATTCATCTAAATCAAATGAAAAAGTATGATAACCAGGATTTACTGTATCAGATTCTGTAAAAGGAAATCTATTTGAATTTGTTCCATAAGTATATGCATCATAATTTCCTGAACTTGGCATATCTTCATTTGGAATTAATATTTGAGCTTTATAAGATTCCAAATGTTTTATTGTTTCTTCAGAATAAAGAGATAGATATAATTCAGAGCAATCACCATAACGTAAAGCTGCATTATTCATTTCATATTCAATTTCAAATGTGACTTTTTCGCGGTATAAACCATCAACATAGAAAAATACACATTCATAATTTCTTGCTGATTCATTATAAGGTCCATCACTATGATACCATTTTCCTGGACCATATCCGTCTAGCAGTGTTAGTATAATCAGAATCATTCCAATATAATTTTGGACTTTCTTCGTAAATTATTTCTGAACCATCATCAAGTATTTGTTTTACAGAATTTACTTGATAATCCACTTTTACTCCATCAATATAACTTTCTGGGAGGTCTCTCCACAATTCCCAAAAAAGATTATTTTTTGATGCAGCATGAATATCAAAAGTTAATCTTTCTGTAACAACGACTTTACCATTACTACCTGGTTCATCAACTAGTACAGCCGTATAATCAACATCTGTTATTCTAGCATAATCGAATGGATTTAAATTCATTTCTTCAAACAAATATAAATTATCATTTATAAAAACTATTACAAATATAATTGTAATTAATATAATTGTACGTTTTCTCATTTTTTTCCCCTTTTAATAAAAATTTTATTATAGCAATTATATATAAAAAGTAGAAAAATGTAAAGATTTTTCGAAGTAACATTCATTTTAATATAACATATACTATATTAAAAACATTTTGAGGAGGTTATCATGGCAAAAATATTAGTTTATAATCAAGATACAAATAGAATGGAAACATATTATAGAAATGAAAATGATTCAATGCCTTATAATACAAATAGAACATTAAAAGTAAGAGAATTTAGAGGTTCAAGTAGAAGTAATACTTTATGGACGGATAAAAGAACTATGCAAGCTTGGAATAGTCAAAGATATATTTATGGCGCACCTATATATGTTGGTTTTGCTTTTAAAAGGCCATATGAGGGTGGGCATGGAAATCAAAGTCAACACTATGCAGGTACTGCATTTGACGTAGGGCAAAACTTAACAAATGCGCAAAGAGCAGTTTTAAGAAATAGTGCACGTAGTTCAGGATTGTGGGGATATGTAGAACCTGTATCAATTTCTCCAACATGGGTACACTTTGATAGAAGGTTTGGAACACCTGCATGTAGTACAGGAGGATATCCTATAATAAGGAGAGGTTCAAGAGGAAATTATGTATGTATAGCGCAAGATGATTTAAATACATTAGGATTTAAAACTGGAGGATTAGATGGAGTATTTGGAGAACAAACTGAAAATGCAGTAAGGAGATATCAAACTTCTAGAGGATTAAGTTCAGATGGAATAATAGGCTGTAATACATGGAGATCATTACAAGAAAATGTTGTTGGAAGCGGTAGAACAAGTACAACAATAGATTAGAAAGGAATGTTTATGAAAAATTTAATAGGAAATACACCCTTAATTAAAATAAAATATAGTTATAATGGGAAAATAAATAGTATATATACAAAATTAGAATTTTATAATTTGACAGGTAGTATAAAAGATAGAGTAATAGATTATATTTTAAAAGAAAATATGAAAAATGGAAAATTGAAAAAAGGAATGACATTAGTAGAAGCAACAAGTGGAAACACAGGAATTGCACTATCAGCAATAGGTGCAAAATATGGGCTTAAAGTTCGTATATACATGCCTGATTTTGTTAGTGAAGAGAGACAGAAAATAATAAAACTATATGGGGCAGAAATAAAATTAGTTTCAAGAGAAGAAGGAGGTTTTAAAAAAGCAATCGAATTAGTAAAAAAAGAAGTGGAAAATGGTGCATTTTCTCCTAATCAATTTTCAAATGAACAAAATATAATAGCACATTATTTAACAACAGGAAAAGAAATAACTGATAAAATAAAAGTTGATGCATTTGTTTCAGGAATTGGAACAGGAGGAACATTGATGGGAGTAGCAAAAAGAATAAAAGAACAAAATCCAAATGCTTTGATTTATGGGCTAGAACCTGAAAACATGACATTAATAAAAGGAAATAAAGTAGGATCACATAAAATTGAAGGAATTGGAGATGAATTTATACCAGAGATTGTTGATTCGAAAATTTTAACTGATGTAATATTGATAAATGATAATGATGCTATTAATATGAGTAAAAAAATTGCTAAAGAATTAGGAATTGGAGTTGGGATATCTAGTGGTGCAAATTTTTTAGCTGCAGTCCAAATTCAAGAAAATTTAAATAAAAATGTTGTTACAATATTTCCGGATGATTTAAAAAAATATTTGTCAACTGATTTAGCAAAAGACAATATAATTGAAGAAAATAGTGTGTCAAATAAGATTGAACTAATAGAATTTGAAGAAATTATATAAAAAAATAAAAAAAATTAAAAAAACTATTGACAATATTCAAAAAACATTGTATACTAGTCATTGTCGAAAGACATGGTCGCTTAGCTCAGCTGGGAGAGCATCTGCCTTACAAGCAGAGGGTCATAGGTTCGAGCCCTATAGCGACCACCATCTTTACGGCCTGGTAGTTCAGTTGGTTAGAACGCTAGCCTGTCACGCTAGAGGTCGACGGTTCGAGCCCGTTCCAGGTCGCCATTTTTTTTATGTAATTACATATTTGCCTCGATAGCTCAGTTGGTAGAGCAAAGGACTGAAAATCCTTGTGTCACTGGTTCGATTCCAGTTCGAGGCACCACAAGAAGAACCTTGATTTCAACATATTTCAAGGTTTTCTTTTTTGTTTTTTTTTATAAAATATGTTGCAAAATGTAAAAAATTGGTATATACTTTTTTTATAATAAATAAAAGGGGGAAATAGAGATGGAAAAAAATGAAAAGAAATCAATTTTAAAAAGATGGTGGTTTTGGGCAATTATTATATTAGTTGTAATTATTATTGTAGGTTCTCAAGGAGGAAATACTAATACTCAAACTTCTACATCTACAGACAATACAACTAACATAACTGATACAACTGGTACAAAAAAAGAAGAAGACAATGTACCAACAGAATACAAAAACGCACTAAAAAAAGCAGAATCATATTCTGAGATAATGCATATGTCTAAACAAAAAATATATGATCAGTTAACATCAGAATATGGAGAGAAATTTCCTGCAGATGCTGCACAATACGCGATAGATAATTTACAAGTAGACTATAAAGCTAATGCATTAGAAAAAGCTAAATCTTATCAGGAAACAATGAATATGTCAAAACAGAGAATATATGACCAGTTAACATCAGAATATGGGGAAAAATTTACTGCAGAAGAGGCCCAATATGCAATAGATAATTTAAAAGATTAAAAAATAAAAATAGAGAATGTAGACGTTTTGTTTTTTATATAGCATCAGGTTAATTTCTGGTGCTTTTATTATGATTTAAAAGAAAAGTATGATATTGATTTAGATATATTAAGAATATAAATTCATAGGAGAAAGAAATGATAAGAAAATTCAAAAAGAAAGATATAAATGATGTAATGCAAATATGGAAAAACGAAAATGTAAAAGCTCATAAATTTATTCCAGAAGAATATTGGAAAAATAATTATAACTATGTAAAAGAAGTCTTGCCAAATGCAGAAATATATGTTTATATTGTTAAAGAAAAAATTGTAGGATTTGTAGGATTAGATAAAAATTATATTCAAGGAATTTTTGTTGATACAAATAATCAATATAAAGGGATAGGAACATCTTTATTAAATAAAGTAAAAGAAAATAGAAATAATTTAACATTAAATGTATATAAGAAAAATACAAATGCTATCAACTTTTATAAAAAGAATGATTTTACAATTACAAGTGAAAAGATAGATGAAAATACTGGAGAAATAGAATATACTATGACTTGGAATAAGTAACTAAAAAATTAGAATGTGTGTGAAAATTAATAATTACAAAAAAACTAGACATAATAATACAAACAGAAAAATTAAAAAAAGGATAATAAGATGATTAATGAAATAATGAAAGAACTAGAAAAATTAGGTAGTGAACAAACAAAGAAAACCTATATAAAGCACGGAGCAAGAGAACCATTATATGGTGTAACAACAGGAAAGCTGAAACCAATTGCTAAAAAAATAAAAAAAGACTACAAACTGTCTATGGAATTATATGAAACAGGAAACTATGATGCAATGTATTTAGCAGGAATGATAGCAGAACCTGAAAAAATGTCTAAATTAGATTTTGACAATTGGATAAAAAAAGCCTATTGCCATGGTATAGCTGATTATGTTGTTTCTGTAACATTAGCAAAATCACCATTAGCACAAGATATTGCTGACCAATGGATAAAAAGTGATAAAGAATTATATGCATCTGCCGGTTGGTCCTGTTACTGTTGGCTCCTAGGTTATCAAAATGATAGTCTTTTTGATAAAGAAAAAATATATAGATACTTAAAAGAAGTAGAAAAAAATATACATTCTAGTCCTAATAGAGTTCGTTATGCAATGAACAATTTTGTAATAACAGTTGGAATTTCATATAAAGCATTACACGAAGAAGCTTTGGAAGTAGCAAATAAAATAGGAAAAGTATATGTAGATATGGGAGATACAAGTTGTAAAACACCTATTGCTACAGAATATATACAAAAAGCAATAGAAAAGCAAAGAATTGGTTTCAAAAGAAAAAATGTGAGATGTTAAAAAATGTTTAAATAAAATAAGAAATCTAGAGAAAGATAAAATCATATTATCTTTCTCTTAATAAAATTAATTACCATTCTTTTTTGCAATTGATTAATTCTGAAATATATCCAATTAAACAATAAGGAGCTAGAATAAATGCATATAATAAAACATAAACAATAAATGCGAATATACTTCTTCTTTCTAATTTACAATTAATTTCTTTTTGCATATTTTTTCGTCTAATTTCAATCAACAAACATAGTAACAATCCCAAAGGAATTACAAGTAAAGAAATCCAACTAATTAATAAAGGATTTCCTAAAGTTAATAAAATTAATCCAAGTGGTACAAAAATAAGAAGAGCTAAATCGATAAAAGGGAAAAATAAATTTAAGCTCATCAAGAACTTAGATTTTTTACTCATACTTTTTGAACTGAACACTTTTACTTTTTTAAAAGCCTCAATCATACCTCTAGCCCATCTTTTTCTTTGTTTACCTAAATCACGAAGAGTTTCGGGAACCTCAGTATATGCAACTGCTTTTTTTGCAAAATTAGTCTCATAACCCTTGCTTAATAATTGCCAAGTCAAAACAATATCTTCACCCACACAGTTTTCCCATCCACCGATTTCTCTTAACATCTCTGTTTTATAAGCACTAAAAGCACCTTGAGCAACTAAAGTTGAATTATAATTGTTTTGAACAAATTTAACACCAAAAATACCTAAAGTATAATCCCATTCTTGTAATTTTGTAATAAAACTTTTTTTAGCATTTTTAACAAATAAGCATCCTGCAGTAGCAGCAGTTTTTTTATCAGAATTTGTTAATTTATTCATAATATTTTTTATTGCCAAAGGATCTAAAACAGTATCAGCATCTACAGTAATAGTATAATCAGTTCTTACTTCTTGTAATCCTTTGTTAAGAGCTTCGGTTTTTCCTTTATGGTCAGCTTGTATAAGAGTTACATTGCAATTAAAATCCATTGATCTTAATAATTCCAAAGTACCATCTGTTGAACCATCATCTATAATATTTATATAAATATTTCCACAATATTTTTGATGTTCTATTGATTCTATAGTCTGTTTAATTGTTTTTTCAGCATTATACACAGGAATCAAAACAGTAACATCTTCATCTTTTTTATTACAGGTCTTTTTGTCATCTTTATTAAAAAGTAAGCTAATAAAATTAAAAACATAACAAAAGCCTGGGATTAAAGCAATAAATGTCACAAGATAAATTGCAAAGAAATATCCAAAATAACATGCTATATCAGTAATCCAATAAATATTTATAAAAATTGAGCAAATAAGACATAGTAATGCAATCATAATTGATATTAAAAACATTTTCATCACCTCATAATATCGTATGAAAATGGATAAAAATGGTGATAAGTGTCGAAAAATGTTTCATTAGAATATAATAAAAAGAGGTGAATAAAAATTGAAAATAAAAAGGTTGATTGTGATAATATTTTTAATAATTATTGTAATTGTTGGAATATGTATTTTTAAACAATATAAATATAGCAAAAGAGCTGATACTAAGATTCCTATATTGCTGTATCATAATTTTGTAACAACAGTTCCTGAAAGTGACCCTGATAACTTTAATTATATAAATACACCAGAAAGTTTTGAAGAAAATATAAAAACTCTTATAGAAAATGGATATACAATAATATCAATGAAAGAATTAAATGATTGTGATGCAGGAAAAATGGAACTTCCTGATAAACCAATTATTATAACTTTTGATGACGGATATTATAGTAATTATGAGTATATCTATCCAATTTTAAAAAAATATAATGCAAAAGCATCTATCTTCATAGTAACTGATAAAATTGGAAAAGAGATTGATGGAATAAAATATTTAGGATGGGAAGAATGTTTAGAAATGCAAAATAGTGGTCTTGTAGAAATATGTAGTCACAGTAAAAAACATGTTTTTTATGATAGATTTCCTGTAAGAGAATTTCGTGATGATGTATTAGAATCTTATGAAATGATAGAAAAACATTTAGGAAAACAAGACTTGAAAGTATTTGCTTATCCTTATGGTGCATATACAAAAGAAACTGTTAGAACTTTACAAAATAATGGTATAGACTTTCAAATATATGATATAGGAATAAATAACTTTAAAAACTTGGATAAAAATTTCATTAAAAGAATAAATATTCCTTGTGAAATGACAGGAAAAGAAATTATAGAAGAAATAGAAAGCTATTAATTAATAAAAAGAATAGAGCATTATAAATACTCTATTCATACATAAGAAAACTATAATTTGGATTATATGTATAAGTATAATTCCCATCATAAATAGAAGATGAATCGTTTTCTAATGGAATACTAATATAAACAGGACATTTAAACTTTTGCCCCAAATTATTTTCAATATAAACTGTAAAACTAAAATTACATTTTAAATCATTTAATAATATATTACATTTTTTCAAAAGAGAACCGTCATATACAATAGCATTATCAGTATTTTCAATAGTATAATTATTTGTTATACCAGAATTCACATAACTTAATGTAATTGGATTAGCACAATTATTAAATAATGTAGGTGTGTTATAATCTATTTCATCTTTAGAAGAAACAGAAAAATCTAAATCAGAAGAAATAAGATTTTCTTCTACAATATTTGGAGTTGCAAAATTATGCAAATTCTTATAATACAGATTTGGGGTACCTGATGAAGGAGTAGTATTAAAAGAAAAATCTTTAATTGCAACAGATTTTAATGTATTTTCTGCAGAAAAGTCATCAGTAGAATTATTTATAAAAACAGCTATATCAGTATATTGAGTCAAATTGTTAATAGTAGTAGTACTATTAGAATTTATAGTAGAATCAGCATTGCAACTACTAAAAAGTACAATTTTATCAATTGTAAAAATTTTATTAGCTTCTTTATTTGATATACTATCTATATAATTTTCAAAAAAAAGTTTACTAATAAAAGAGGTATATACGATATTGCAAAGAAATATTAAAATAAAAACTAAAATAGTAAAAACAACAAAGAAACATATTTTTTTAATATTAAATTTCATAAAAACCTCCTTGTATAATAATATAATATAAAAAAATAATTAAGGCAAGAGAATATAAAAAATTCCAGAAATTTAAATTGACAAAAATCGACCAAAATATTAAAATAATATTAGGTGATAACATGAAATCTAAAGAAAAAATAATATTAGGAATAATTTTAATATTAATTCTTGCAATAATTTATATTTCTATACTAGTATATTCTAATAAAAATGTATCATATGCAAGTAATGATGAAATATCTAATCAAGGGGTAGAAATATCAAGTGCAGAAAAAGTAGATATAGAGCAAATAATAGCTCAAAATCAAAAAAAAGATGTTGAGCAGATAATAACAGAAGAAATAGAATTAGAATATATTACAGAATATAAGAGTAATAATGAATTATCAAAAGAGACAATTCAAGTTGTACAAGAAGGAAGAACTGGAATACAACAAGTAACCAAAAAAATAACATATGATGAAAATGGGCAAATGCATGAAGAACAGATTAACTCAATAATAATAAAAGCACCTGTAAACAAAATTGTTGAAATAGGAACATCCAAAAGTAAAAGCACATATAAAATCTCTAAAGGAAGCAAAATATATGTAATATCAGATAGAGCAGAAATAATGAGAGAAAATAATTTAGAAAGTGGAAAAATAACAACAATATCAAAAAATACTGAAATGACAGTATTAGAAGTAAGTGATAATTGGTATAAGATTTCAATAAATGGACAAGTTGGATGGATAAAATCAGAAAATGTAACAAGTGTGAACCCAAATCCATCAACTGACAATGGAAAAGAAAGTACAACAATTGCAAAATGCGATTTTAATATGGCGCTTAATAAACCAAGTGGACTATCATTAGAACAATTTAAAAAAGTACTTAGTGATTCTAAAGACAAAAATAATGTATTTAGTCAAAATGCAGAATATTTTTATTACATAGAACAGCAATATAACATAAATGGAATATTTGTTGCAGCAATAGGCATACATGAAAGTGCATGGGGAACTTCTAGAATATCATTAAATAAGAAAAATTTATTTGGATATGGTGCTTATGATTCAAGTCCATATAATAGTTCATATAGTTTCTCAACATATTCAGAAGGAATAGACTTAATTGCACGTGTATTAGTAAAACATTATCTAAATCCAAAAGGAACAGCAACATATGGAAGTGAAACAGCAACAGGAAAATATTATAACGGAAATACAGTATCAGCAGTTAATAAAAAATATGCTACAGATAAAAATTGGGCTAACAAAGTATATAGTTATATGGAATACTTATATTCTAAATTATAATAAATAAAATTTTAATAAATTTATAAAAAATAGCAAGAATAAACTTGCTATTTTTTAAATTGTAGTGTATGATATAGAGGTAGAAATTATACGAGTCAATTAGAAAGGGGAACAGGTATGAAAAAGATAACTGCAGTAATGATAATAGTGTTAATAGCGATAATGTTGTTTGGAAGTAATTTTGTGTATGCAGAAACAACTGCAACAGAGACCAATAATAGTGATAGTCAATTAATAAAAATAAAAGAAAATAGTGCAAAAACATTAGATGAATACAAACAAAAATATGGATCAGATGCATATGGACTAACAGCATTTATATTAAATATAATAAGAATATATAGTATACCATTTTGTTTTTTAGGAATAGCAATAAGTGCGATATATCAATATGTAATAGGAATAAGAAAACTAGACAATCAAGAAAAAGGGCTAGTAATGATGGTATCATTTGTAACAATATTAGTAATATGCCAGATTTTACCACTTGCTTTTGCTGTTGTTGTAAAATTTGGAAGGGGGTAACCAATGAAAGTTTTATTTGCAGTAAGTAATGAGAAAATGTCAGAATCAATAGTAAAACAATATCAAAAAGAATATAAACAAATAATCTCATATAAAAATGTTTATTACTTTAATGCAATATTAAAAGAATTACAAAGAGATAAAGGATATGATAGAATAGTAATAAGTGAAGACTTAGAACAATTTGCTAATTTAGATTATCAAAAAATGGATAAATTTTTGTTTGAAAAACTAGATAGTATTAGTGATGAGGCTTCAAACATGAATGGAGAAGACATACCAATTTTACTAATATGTTCAGAAAGAAGAGCTAAATCAGAACCAATATTAGTAAAATTATTTGGCATAGGAATTTATAATGCAATAATAGGAAATGATAGAAGTGTAAATGAAGTATGTAGATTAATAAATAGACCTCGTTCTAAAAAGGAAGCTAAAATATACTATAAAATAGATTCAGAAGATGTAACATATGAAAAAGATAATGAAGATGATGTTAGTGAATTAGAAATACAGAACATATTAGCACATTATAAAAGACTTGGAAATAATGAAGAAAAATATGTAGAAAGTTTCGATAGTATAGCAAGTCAATATAATGATGTACAACTAAAAATAATAAGTAAATTCTTACCATTAAATGTAAGAGCTGTATTAGAAGAAAGATCACCAAAATATCAAGAAATAAATTCATATAATAATAAAATTTCTGATAAAGTTAGAGTAAGTGGCAAAAAACAAGACCTTCCAAAAGGAACAAGTGAAATATTTTTAAAGACACCTTCAGGTAAAAAATTAAATGAACCAGTAGTAGTTCCATCAGCAATCGATACAACTAAAAAAAGAAAAATACTAACAAGACCAAGTCAACCTAAAGAAGAAATCATAAATCAAATACAAGAAGAAATACAAGACATATTAGAACCTGAAGATACATATAATATGGAGGATTTATTTGAGCTTCAACCAATAGAAGGAACAGAACAATCAATTCAAGAAGAACAAATTCAGGAAACACAGAAACAAGAAGAACCAATGCAAGAACAACCAGTAAAAAGAAAAAGAGGAAGACCAAGAAAAATAGTAGAAGAACCAGTAGTACAAGCACCAAAAAGAAAAAGAGGAAGACCAAGAAAAGTTGTTGAGCCAATAGAAGAAGAAATAACATTGCCAGGAATGGAACAAGAGCCAGAAGAAGAAATGATATTACCAGGAATGGAGCAAGAGCCAGAAGAAGAAATAACATTACCAGGAATGGAACAAGAGCCAGAAGAAGAAATGACATTACCAGGAATAGAAACAAGAGCAGAAGAAAACAATGAGATTGATGATGAATATAATAAAGTCTTACAAAATCTAAAAATAGAAAATGAAAAAGAAGAAATAAATAGAAATGATAACCTAGGAAGAAGAGAAGAAAAACAATATCCAGAACTAGATATGGAAAGTTTATTATCTCAAAATCAAAAAGTTATAGCATTTGTAGGAACAAGCAAAAATGGAACATCATTTTTAATAAACAATGTAGCTGAACTATTATCAGCAAATGGAATAAATACAGCGATATTGGATTTAACACATAACAGAAATGCATATTTTATATATACAAAAAATGAAGATGCATTAAGAGAGCAATCAAATTATATAATGGAAAACTTAATAAATGGAAGAGCAACAGGATTACCAGAACATAGAAACTTAACTATATATACATCACCATATGAAAACAGTGAAGAAATAGAAAATGTTGAACCAATAATAGAAACACTTGTAAAAAATCATACAGTAATATTAATGGACTGTGATTTTACAACACCAATGAGATACTTCAAATATGCACAAGAAATATATTTAGTACAATCAATGGATATATTAACAATACAACCACTAACATTATATTTAAAACAACTAAGTGATAAAGGAATGTTAGAAGAATCAAAAGTAAGAGTAATATTAAACAAATTTATGAGAACAAGAGAAATAAATGAAGAATTACTTATAGGAGGAATATCAATATATAATGATGCAGGAATGACTGTAAGAAAAGAACTATTTAATAGAAGGACAGTAAAATATATAACAATTCCATTTGAACTAAAAACATATTTAAGATATTTAGATGGATTAGTTGTATGTGATGTATCATTAAAAGGATATTCGAAAGAATTCATGCAAAGTCTAAAAAAATTAGCAAGTATGATATATGGAGGAGAAAGTGGCTCAAAAGGCAAATATATGCCACCATCTGTAAAAAACAACAATAATGGATTTTCATCAAATATGAACAATACATTAGACAGAATGAAGAGAACTTATTAGTACTGGAGGGAAAAACGAATGATTATTATAATCGGAATATTAGTCGCAATAATAATAATGTTACTAATTTATAATATAGTAATACACAAGAAAATACAGCAATTTAATAACTTAAGTAGACAAGCTAATAATTTGCGAGTATTACAAGATTTTCTAAGTACAGTAGGAGAATGTTCAAGTGTAGATGAAAAAATAACAAAAATAAATGACATATTAATAGAAAAATACGAAATAAAATACTCTACAATAGTCGTATTTGATGGAGCAGAATACCAGGTAAAAGCATCAAATGTTGATAAAAAACATTGGGACACATTAAAAAGACTACAAGAAGTACCAATATTTAAAGACAGTGTAGCAACTGCAACACCTAAATATGTAACAGTAAACAATGAAAATGAAAGATTAGACTATCAAGAATCAGAATTTGGAAGAGCAAAATCAGCGATATTTTTCCCAATATATATAGAAAATGTATATATTGGATACTGGATAATAGAAAGTGGAGTGCCACATGATTTTGACAACATAGATACAACAATATTTGAAGTAGTAAAAGAAAACATAGTATCAGTATTAAGAACAGTAGTACACCAAAAAACACTTGAGGCAATTGTAAGAAAAGACTTATTTACAGGACTATATTCAGAAGAATATTTATATACAGAAGGAAAGAAAATAATAGACAAATATACACAATCAGCAGTATGTATGTTTAGGATAACAAATATAGAAGAAATCAATGATAATTATTCAAGAAAATTAGGAAATCAAGTAATAATAGAAACAAGTAATTATGTAAAAAACAACATTTCAAAAGAATATTTATTTATAAGATATATGGGACCTAAATTTGTAATAGTATTTTCTGGAATAGATACAGACTCAGTAGTAGAATTTATAACAGATATAAAAAATGAAATGGAAAAATTAAAAATATCATTAAAAACAGAAAATATAGAAGAAAGAGATTTAGGAGAAGTAAAAGTAAAAGACAAAATGAAAAAGGAAAAATTAAAACAAGAAGTAAGTCCAAAACTAAATTTTGTTTTAACCACATATTACAAAGGAACAGGAATGGAAGAAGTATTAAAAAAATTAGAACAATATATAGATAGTGCTGACAAAACTGAAAATGATATAACTTGTATTTAACAAGAAAAGGAGGTAAGTATGGATTTTGATAAAACAATGAGTTTCAATTTTGAAAGAGAAAAAAATGCTAGAACAAAAGAAATATTAAAAGAGGTATATGAAGCATTAGTAGAAAAAGGATATAATCCTATAAATCAAATAGTAGGATATATATTATCAGGAGACCCAACATATATAACAAGTCATAATAATGCTAGAAATAAAATAAGACAAATAGAAAGAGACGAATTATTAGAAAAAATGGTTAGATATTACATTGGTTTAGAAGAATAGAGGTAAAAATGCGAAAATTAGGAATAGATTATGGAGATGCAAGAACAGGAATAGCAATAACTGATGCATTAAATATAACAGCACAAGGGTTAGAAACAATATACAATAATGGTTCTGATAAAATTCTATTGAGGAAGATAGATGAAATATTAGAAAAATATGAAATAGACACAATAGTAATAGGAAGACCAATAAATATGAATGGAACAGAATCAGAAAGAACAGAACAAACCGAAAAATTTATACACAAATTAAAATGTAAATATAACAAACTAAAAATTGAAACAATAGATGAACGACTTACAACTGTTGCAGCATATAAAACCATGAATTTCTTAGACATAAATAAGAATAAAAAGAAAAATATAGTAGATACTATATCTGCAGTATATATTTTGGAAACATATTTAAATAAAATAAAAAATTAGTTGCAAAAAGAATAAAAATAGTGTATTATATTAAAGATAAAAAATAAAAATTGAAAGGAGTAAATAATGGAAAACGAAGAATTAGATAATATAATAATTTTAAACGATGAAGAAGGAAATGAAGTAAAATTTGAATTCTTAGATTTAGTTGAACTTGATGAAGAAGAATATGTAGTATTACTACCAGTTTCTGAAGAAGGAGAAGAAGATGAGGGAGAAGTTGTAATACTAAAATTAGAAGATACTGATGAAGATTCTGAAGAAGAATCATATGTTGGTGTAGAAGATGAAGAAATATTAAACAAAGTATTTGCAATATTCAAAGAAAAATATAAAGATGAATTTAATTTTGTAGATGAAGACTAAAAAAGGTGTTGGGGGTGGAAATGATATTTCTACAAACCAACACTATTTTTAATTTTATAGAATTAAAAAAGGGGGAAGAAAGATGGCAAATTTTTCAACATGGTTACTTGCAATATTTATGGTAATGTTTTGGCTATTTAGAGCAATAGTAGCACTATGTACACAATTTTCGATTGATTTGATAGGAATTGTAGCATATGACTTAAAGGTAGAAATCATAATATCATTTCTTATAATAATTTGTATAGTATTAGTAATAAAAAGAAAGATGATAGGAGCATTTATATATGCAATAATATATGGAGTATATTTTGGACAACATCTTTTCACAAATATTGTTCCAATATTGCAAAAAACAACAACATTAACTGTTGATATGAGTATGAATTTATTTTCTGATTTTTTAGCAATTTTATTAGCACTTTTCGTTGTTATAGATATGTTAATTGATAAAGGAAGAAAAGCAAATCCTATAGACAGAAAAACGGATTGGTATTTTAAAAATGAAAAATATGATGAAGAACTTAAGAAAAGAGATAGTAGAGAAGATAAAAATGAATATAAATTTTATTAGGAGGGCATATGAATATAAATTGGTTTCCAGGGCATATGGCAAAAACTAGAAAACAGATCACAGAAGATTTAAAATTAGTAGATGTAGTAGTAGAATTATTAGATGCTAGAATACCAATTTCAAGTCAAAATCCAGAGATTAAACAAATTTTAAAAGATAAAAAGAAAATAATAGTTTTAAACAAATGTGATTTATCAGACGATATTTGTAATAAAGCATGGGTAGAATATTTTATCAAAAATAATAATATTGCAATATTAGTTGACTCTAATACAGGAAAAGGAATTGAAGAAGTCACTAGACAAATTCAAAAAATAATGGAAGATGATTTGAAAAAACTGGCTGAAAAAGGTCGTACAGGAAGAAAAATTAGAGTTATGATTGTAGGGATACCTAATGTAGGAAAATCATCATTTATAAATAGAATAGCTAAGAAAAGTAATGCTGAAGTTGGAAATAAACCAGGAGTTACAAAGAGTAAACAATGGATACGCTTGAATGAACATATTGAGTTATTAGATACACCAGGTGTTTTATGGCCTAAATTTGAAAGTGAAGAAGTGGCTTTGAATTTGGCTTTTACAGGAACTATAAAAGATGATATACTTGAAGTTACAGAGATTGCATATCATTTAGTTAAATTTTTATTGGAAAACTATCAAGAAAAGTTGCTAGATAGATATTCTATTGATAAGGATACTGTCACAAGAATTTTAAATCAGGACCAACCTGAAAATGAAAATATTTATGAAATAATGCAACTTATAGGAAGAAAAAGAGGAGCTCTTATGTCAGGTGGAATAATTGATGATGAGAAAACTGCTAAGATTATTTTAGATGATTTTAGAAGTGGAAAAATTGGTAAAATATCTTTAGAAAAAGTGAAATAAAAGGTTATTTATTATGATTTGTTATTTTACAAGAATAATCATATATTTTTCTTGAAATTTTATAATTTTTTTTTACATTTCCTATTGACAAAAAGATTTAAACATATTATAATATTCATTGTCGTAAGACAAATGCCAGTTATAATATGCAGATGTGGCGGAACTGGCAGACGCACAGGACTTAAAATCCTGCGGTTGAATAAACCGTGCCGGTTCGATTCCGGCCATCTGCACCAAGGACGTTTCTGTTCGAACTAATAGAACAGACATATATAAATATCATTCAGAAATGGATGATATTTTTTTGCAAAAAATTCCTTTCAGTAGGTGTCAAACTAGTAAATTTGTCTCGTAGAGCTAATGAGTTATGATGATACGTCATAACTCATAGGCTAGCATTAGTGCAAAGACTAGTGAAATTACAGTAGGAAATACTCTAAAAGAAGGCGACTATGTAGATTATGTGGACAAAAATGGAACAACAAGAAAATGTAGAGTATTGTATACAGATTCAAAATATGGTGTGCAAATAATAACATCTAGTATAGTTGGAAATGTGAATATGGGAAGTACTGATTTTAATGCAAGTAGAGCATCATATAATAATGCAATAACTACATTAAACAATGAAGCAAATAAATATTTAAATACAACATATGCAAGTAGTGCAAGAAGTGTAGGAAGTGTACCAAATAATCCAAATTATGATGCTGCAGGAATGTTCACAAGTGAGTATGGCTACATGGGAGGGTATAATGGAACATTCAAGAATGAAGATAGCAATTATGCTACAGATTATAATAAAATGAAAGAACTTAATATTCAAGGTACAGGACAATATTATTGGATGGCTTCAAGACACATAATTTCAGAGCCAAACACAACATATTTTACAATACGAGTAGTAGATTCAAATGGAACTTTAGTGCATTATAATTTATGTGATGTACTTAAAAATGGTAATACGGTTGCAAATCCACCATCATTTGGTTTTAGACCAATATTTACTTTGAAACCTGAAGTCAAAATAACGGGAGGAGATGGAAAGACAGCTGGAACTGCATATACACTAGGAATATAAATTTTGCAACTTATAAATTGAAAAGAGAAACTATATACCTAGTTTCTCTTTTCTGATTACAAACAATTAAAAATTTAATTTAGAATAATTGAAATACCACCAAATCCATGCAATATTTTTTCAGTTGCATTTTCAGTTGCATTTTCAGTTGCATTTTCAGTTACTTTTTCAGTAAATACAGTTTTATTAGATGCTTTAATATATTTTTGAGGAATATCTATTTTGATATCACAATCAGTATTATTTACTACTGTAAGCATCGAATAATCAGAATTTTTTACTTCTATCATAGCTATTTTACTATCCAAATAAAGAAAGTCTATATCTACTTTTGAACCTTTGTAAATCTTCCAAAAATGCAAATAGTTAGTGAAGAATTCTTCTAGATTAGCATCTCCATTTTCCCAATCCATACATTTTCTATTGAAAGGATCTTTAAATCCATGTAATCCTTTTTCAGTACCATAAAAGACACACAGATTTCCGGGTAATGTTCCCATAAGCATAAATGCAATTTTTAATCTCTGAACAGAAAGTTCATATTCTTGGGGTGAAAGTTTATCATTTTGAAATTCAAAATTTCTGAACTCATCCGTCAAAAAATCTAATCCATGTGGTGTTTGAATATGCCATTGTGAAAATGGTTTATCTATATCCCAAATATCACAATATCCTCTCCGGACACATTTTAAACTGAGAATTGTTATAGCTCTCATCATATCATGTGTATCCAAAGAATTTAGCATAGTATCTAAGGTATTTTGCGGATAACTTTCAATAATTTCATAAACTTTATTTTTTAAAGTGTCCGCCTCACCAAAAGCTACATATTTAAAAACAGCATTTGTGAATAGATAATTTGTAACACAATCTAAACCTTTTCCCAATATTTTGCAATCTGCTTTAAGCCAGTACTCACCTAAAATAAGTTTGTTTCCAATTGCTCTTGCCTTGCGTCGTATTCCCTTCAAGAAAAATGGTTGTAATTCTGATGCTAGATCTAACCTAAAACCATCTACATATGGTCCAAATTTTTCAATTACACCACCAACTCCATATACATAGTTTTGATATCCAGGAGAAGATTGATTAAATAAAGGCATATCTTTAAATTGACGATACCAATATTCATAACTTCCATCATCATGGATGTAAAACCAGTCTCTGTATATTGAGTTAGGATTATTTAGAGCATCTTGAAAAATTGGATTATCACTATTACAGTGATTAAAAGCAATATCGAGAATTACATACATTCCTTTCTCATTTGCTTTTTTATGCAAACTTTCCAAATCTTCAAAACTACCAGCATCTGGATCAATTTGCATATGGTCAGTTGCTGCATAACGTTCATATCGAAGTTTACTGAAATTTATTGGAGAAAAATATATAACGTCTACACCTAAATCTTTTAAATAATCAAGCTTTTCTTCAACGCCTTTTAAATTCCCTCCAAAAAAATCATTGTTGTGAAAATCGCCATTTGAGTTTCTTTGCCAATCCGGCATTTCTCCCCACTTACGATAGTTCCTTCCTTCAATATTAGCACATTTTCTATTTGGACTTTTGTAGAACCGATCCAAAAATAGTTGATAAAATACTGCATTTTTTGACCAGTTCGGTACAGTGAAATCATTTTGAATAACAAGTATTCTCCAATAAGGAGATTCTCCTGTTGTTATAAAGGGTTTTTTCGTATCTCTGTTGATTTTAATGAAAAGTTCTCTTCCATCAACAGTTAACGAAAAAAAGAAGAAATAATTTTCAAACCTGTGAAATGGAGCGAAACTCACCATTCCTTCGTATTCTATAAAATCATTTTCTTCTTTTGTTTTTGACATTTCCTTTATAATACAGGGATTTTCAAATTGTCTATTAAAAATCACTTTAACTACTTGTATGGTACCAATATCTTTTGGTAATTTCAAATTGATTTGTAATACATCATTAATTGCTATTTCCCGTGTATGAGACATAGTAACTAAAATTTTGCTGTCACGAGTTATAATAGTCATAACAATCCTCCTTTTACTTTAATTAAAGATATTTATAATAACAACAATGTCTTCGAATTTAATTTACTATATTTGTCGAATTTTGTCAACATTTTTTGTTTCGGTTTATAATTTTTTTAAAATAAAGTTGACATAAATTTATAAGGATGATAAAATATCATATAATACATTTTGTTAAAGCATTTCAAAAGAAAGAAGTGATAATAATTTTAGAAAAAATAATTAATTTAATATATCCACAAGTTTGCAGTATTTGTGGAAAACTCAATACAAAATCATTATGTAACAAGTGTAAAAATAAATTAGAAAAAGAATTTGAATACAAAACAGATGATTATTCAGAAAATTCAGAAAAAAATTTCATAGAACATCATTATTTTTTTAAATACAAAGATCTAATAAGAAACCAATTATTATCTTATAAATTTCAAGAAAAACCATATATATACAAAACAATTTCATCTTTTTTAGAAAATAAGCAAAAAAATTTTGAAAATCTAAAAAAATATGATATAATAATAATAGTACCGATAAGTCGAAAAAGACAAAAACAAAGAGGATATAATCAAAGTGGACTAATAGCAAAAGAAATTGCTAAAATAATATCATTAAAAATAGAAAAAAATATATTATATAAAATAAAAAATACAGCACCACAAAGTTCTTTAAATAAACAACAAAGAGAAGAAAACGTAAAACAAGTATATAAAGCAAAAAACATAGAAAAAATAAAAAACAAGAAAATACTAATATTTGATGATATATATACAACAGGAAATACAGTAAATGAATGTGCAAAAACTCTAATAGAAGCGGGAATAGACAGGAATAATATAGGAATATTAACAATAGCAAAAGATTAGAAGGAGGAAAAATGGAAGACCTAGTAGAAAGCATATTAGATTATGTAAGAGCAGACTATACAGATTATGCTATAATGATAAATGGAGAATGGGGTTCAGGAAAAACATATTTTTGGAATAATAAAATAAGAAAAAAAATAGACTCAATGCAATTAAATGGAAAACAATATACAACAATATATATGTCATTATATGGTATTTCAAACTTAGAAGATATAAGCAAGAAAATATTTATAGAAACCACCCAATTAATGGATAGAAATCTAAGAAGATATATGGATGCAAATGGTCAAACAACAATACCTGAATATGCTAAAACAGGAATAGATATGGCAAACTTATTTGGAATAGCACAAAATGAAGACAAAGTAAATTATGGAGAATTTTTCTCAACAGATGATAAAGTATTATGTTTTGACGATCTAGAAAGAGCAAATGTAGATGTAATAGACATATTAGGATATATAAATAACTTTGTAGAACATGACCATATAAAAACAATAATAATATGTAATGAAAAAGAATTATCAACAAAACTAAAAAGCAGTAACTTAGAGATGAAAACATTTATAGCAACATATATGTTAGACAAACAAGGAGAATTATCAAATACAGAAAAACCAATGGTAGAAAAAATAAGAGACAAAATAGAATATGTATTTGATAAAGCAAATGAATATGAAAGAATAAAAGAAAAGCTAATAGGAGAAACATTTGAATATGCTCCAAAATTTGACTACATAATAAATGGATTATTAATGAGATATGAAACAGATCCAGACTTAATAAGATTTTTAAGAGAAAATACAGGATTAATAATATCAACATTTAATAAAAGTGGAACAAGAAATTTAAGAATATTAAAACATGCATTAAATGATTTCCAAAAAATATTTGAAATGGTAAGTAAAAATTATCCAAATGTAAGTAATAGAGTAATGCAAACAATGTTAATATTCACAATCGCAATATCATTTGAAATAAAAGCAGGAAAAATAACAAAAGATAAGTTTGTAGACATTAAGAATAATGATGAATATAAATCAATATTAGTATCATCAAGAGTATTAATGGATAACAGACAATTCTATATAAAAGAATTTGATAACAATTATTATTATAACTTCAAATCAGAATATAGATTCTTCAAATTTATAGAATATTATGTTAGGACAAGAATATTTGATATGAAAATATTCAAAGAAAATATGGAAGTAATCTTAAATACAGCAGGACTAGGAAAGATGCCAGCATATAAAAGATTATTAACAGAAGAATATTGGAAAATATCAGATGATGAATTCTCAGATGTTATAAATGAAATAATAGAAAACATCAAAAAAGGAGAAATAGAATTAGTAGACTTAGTAAAACTATATGCATATTTTAGCTACTTCTCAAGAAAAAAACTAATTTTATATAATATACCAACATTAAAAAGTCTATTTATAATGGGAATGAATACAGCATCAATACATTCTAAATATTGTGAAGATGTAGAAAAAGAATTATCAAAAATAGCAATAGAAGAAGTGCAAGAAGATATGGAAGATATACTAAATAGATTTTATAAGCTAAATGAACAACTAAAAGATAAAATGTACAAAGAAAAAGCAGATGAAATATTCAGATGTATACCAATGAAAATGGAAAAATTCTATGATAGATTTGATAAAGAATGTATGAATATACCAATATTCAAATATCAAGAACCACGTCAGATGTTCCAACGAATATCATGTGCAAGTAATGAAGATATAGTAATAATAAAAGAAAAACTAATAAATAGAGCAAACACATATACAAAAGAAATTGAGTCAGAAATGCCAAACATAGAACAACTAAAAGAAATAATTGATGAATATACAATAGGAAAAGAAATATCTATAAAAGTTGTAATGCTAAAAGAATTTGCAAAAGATTTAGGTTATATTATAGATAAATATAAAACAAATAATATTATAGTAAAAAAAGATGAAGAATAAAAAGAAGAAAGGATGTGGTAAATATGCAAAGCTCTACTTCAACAATAATTGCATTAGTAGTAGCAGCAATATTCTTATTTGTAGTTCCACTAGTAACATTAACAGAAAGAAATGATAATGTAGTACAAGAAAATGTTAAATTAATAGTAGAAGAATTTGTTACTGATATTAAAAATACAGGAAAATTAACAAATGCAAAAGTACAAAACTTTGAAAATAGGTTAGCAGCTACAGGAAATACATATAATATAGAAATGGAATTACAAATATTAGACGAAAACCCTGGAAAGAAAACAACTCAAGCTAATTACAAGAAAATAGGAGAAAATGTATATTATTCAGAATATACAACTCAAATTTATGACAAATTAAAAGTAGGAGATATTTCATTAAAAGAGGGTGACTTTATATATGTAGGTGTAACAAATCAAAATAGTACAGCAGCACAAACATTGAAAAGTTCATTCTTAAGTTTCTCTAATGCTGGAGAACATGTAATTTCAGCCAATAGTTCAGGAATGGTAAATGCAAACGGAAATTAAAATGTTAATTTAAATATAAAAAGAATATATAACTATTTCATAGTCAAAACATAGCTATGGTCTTCGTCGGGGGTCTTGACTTTACTCAATAGTTATATATTCTTTTTTTTTATAAATGAATAAAACACTTGACTTTTTTTTTATAATATGAAAAAATACGAAAAGAAAAACAAGAAAGGAAGTATATTAAATGGAAAAAATAAGAGGATTTGAAATTGCAAAAGGATTTGAAGATAAAAATATAAACTTACCAGAAAGAAAAACTAAATATTCAGCAGGATATGATGTAGAATGTGCAGAAGATGTAATAATACCAAGTTTCAAAAAAGGAATGAAACCAACTTTAGTAAAAACAGGAATAAAAGCATATATGCAAGATAATGAATATCTAATGTTAGTAAATAGAAGTTCTAATCCAGGAAAAAAAGGATTAGTATTAGCTAATAGTGTAGGAATAATAGATAAAGATTACTATGGAAATCCAGATAATGATGGACACTTTATGTTTGCATTTTATAATACAAAAGATGAAGACATTGAAATCAAAAAAGGTGACTGCATAGGACAAGCAATTTTTATGCCATATTTATTAGCAGATGGAGATAAAGCAAACGGAGAAAGGACAGGCGGTTTCGGCTCTACAAGTAAAAAATAAGAGGAAAAAATAATTAAAAAAATGGTAAAAGCTTTGACTTTTGCCATTTTTTGTAGTATAATAAAAGAGGTTGGTAAAATATGAGAAATATCTATAACAACCAAAATAATATGGCTGAAAGGAGTTGACTTACATGTATAATGTAGGGGACAAAGTAGTATATCCAATGCATGGCGCAGGGATAATAGATTCAATAGAAGAAAAAGAAGTATTGGGAGAAAAGCAATCATATTATATATTGAAAATGCCAGGTGAAGTTAAGGTAATGGTACCAACACAAACAGCGGAACAACATGGAATTAGAAATATAATTGATAAAACAGAAGCAGAAAAAGTATTTAATATACTAGAACAAGATGAAACAGAAATGGAAAAAAACTGGAACAAAAGATATAGAGAAAATATGGACAAAATGAAAAGTGGTAACATATATGAAATTGCAGATGTGGTAAGAAACTTAAGCTTCAAACAAAAAGAAAAAGGATTATCAACAGGAGAAAAGAAAATGTTACATAATGCAAAACAAATACTAGTAAGCGAGTTAGTATTAGCAGAACATGCAACACAAGATGAAGTAGAAGAATTAGTAGAAAATAAAATAAACACATCATTTGCAATGTTCAAGACAGAAACAAATTTAGGAGTATCAACAGAAAGTATAGTAAACAAATTTATACCATTTGAAGGAAATACAGAGTCAAATAATGTATAAAAAATCGAATATTTAAAGAACTATAATAAAAATGTAAAATTATAGTTCTTTTTTCTTTTTAAAAATAAAAATAAGTATTGTAAAATAAAAATAAATATGATAATATGTTACCAAGTAAGGAGGTTGAAATGATATATACAATAACATTCAATCCTGCACTAGATTACATATCACAAGTAGAAAACTTTGAGATAGGCAAAATAAATAGAACTAAAGCAGAAAAAATATTACCAGGAGGAAAAGGCTTAAATGTATCAACAGTCCTAAAAAATTTAGGACTAGGAAGTACAGCATTAGGATTCATTGCTGGTTTTACAGGAGAAGAACTAAAAAGAAAAATTGAAGAACATGGAATAGAAACAGACTTTGTAAAAGTAAAAAATGGAATAACAAGAATAAATGTAAAAATAAGTTCAAATGAAGAAACTGCATTAAATGGAAATGGTCCTGAAATATCAGAAGAAGAATTACAACAGTTATTAGAGAAAATCGATAAGATAAAAAAAGGGGATATTGTAATATTAGCAGGAAATGTACCAAAGTGCATAAAAAATAATATTTATGAAATAATATGCTTAAAACTAGAAAAAAATGGTGTCACATTTATTGTTGATTCAACAAGAGAATTATTAATAAATGTATTAAAATATAAACCATTTTTAATAAAACCAAATAAAGAAGAATTGCAAGAAACCTTTAATGTAAAAATTGATACAAATGAGGAAATTGTAGAATATGCAAAAAAACTACAAGAGATGGGAGCTCAAAATGTATTAATATCATTAGGTGGAGAAGGAGCAATTTTAATAACAAAAGAAGGAAAACAATATTATAAGCAAGCACCAAAAGGACAAGCTGTAAACACAGTAGGTGCAGGCGACTCCATGGTAGCAGGATTTATAGCAGGCTATTTAGAAAGTGGAGACTATGAACAAGCTTTAAAAATGGGTATAGCTACTGGAAGTGCAAGTACATTTTCAATGAATTTAGCAACAAAAGAAGAAGTAGAAATACTCTTAAAGAATATAAAATAAACGAAGGAGGAAAAATATGAAAATCACAGATTTGCTTAATGAAAATGCTATCCAATTAAATGGAGTAGCAAGTAGCAAAGAAGAAGTCATCAGTAAAATGGTAGATTTGATGATGAACAATGGAAACATTACAGACAAAGAAAACTACAAAAATGTAGTAATGCAAAGAGAAGGAGAAGGAACAACAGGAATTGGAGAAGGTATAGCAATACCACATGGAAAAGCAGACTCAGTATCAAAACCAGGACTTTCTGCTATGGTAGTACCAGATGGAGTAGAATTTAATTCACTAGATGGTAAACCAGTAAAACTATTATTTTTAATAGCAGCACCAAACACAAAAGACAATATACACTTAGATGTATTAAGTAGATTATCAACATTATTAATGGATACTGAATTTAGAAAAGCATTATTAAATGCAAAAACACCAAAAGAATTTTTAACATGCATAGACAGAGCAGAAAATGTAAAATTAAATGAAAACAAAAAAAGCAGTGAAGGATATGAAATATTAGCAATAACAGCATGTCCAACAGGAATAGCACATACATATATGGCAGCAGAAGCTTTAGAAAAAATGGGAGAAGAGTTAGGACATAAAGTAAAAGTAGAAACACATGGACAATCAGGTGTAAAAAATAAATTCACAAAAGAGGAAATAAAAAATGCAAAAGCTGTAATAATTGCAGCAGATACAAAAGTAGATTTATCAAGATTTGATGGTAAAAAACTTGTAAAAGCAAAAGTAGCAGATGGAATAAACAAACCTAAAGAATTGATAGAACATGTATTATCACCAGATGCAAAAGTATATCATAGTTCTGGAGGTTCAAAACAAGAAGATGATGATGTAAAAGAAGGAATAGGAACACAAATATATAAACATTTAATGAATGGTGTAACACATATGTTACCATTTGTAGTAGGTGGAGGTATATTAATAGCATTAGCATTCTTATTTGATAATTATGAAATAGACCCATCTAACTTTGGTATGAATACACCATTAGCAGCATTCTTTAAAACAGTCGGAGGCGCAGCATTTGATGTTATGCTATATATATTAGCAGGATATATAGCAATGAGTATAGCAGATAGACCAGGACTAGCAGTTGGATTCGTAGGAGGAATCCTTGCAGTAAAAGGAACGACATTTGCTTCATTAACAGATAGTTCAGTTACATTAGTAAGCTCAGGATTCTTAGGAGCATTAATAGCAGGTTTTGTTGGTGGATATTTAGTATTACTATTAAAGAAAATATGTAGTTATCTACCAAAGAGTATAGAAGGTATAAAAACAATACTTCTATATCCTGTATTTGGAATATTACTTATGGGATTATTCATGTTATTAATAAACCCATATGTAGGAGCAATAAACACAGCAATAAATGATTATTTAGCATCAATGCAAACAGCAAATAAAATAATATTAGGAGCACTTCTAGGTGGAATGATGGCTGTTGACTTAGGAGGACCAGTAAATAAAGCAGCATATACATTTGGAACAGGAATGTTAGCATCAGGAAACTTTGAAATAATGGCAGCAGTTATGGCAGGAGGAATGGTACCACCATTAGCAATAGCATTTTTAGCAACAGCATTCCCAAGAAAAATACCTAAAAAAGATAAACAAGCAGCATATGTAAATTATATAATGGGATTATCATTTATATCAGAAGGTGCAATACCATTTGCATCAGCTGACCCATTAAGAACAATACCAGCATTTATTGTTGGTTCAGCAGTAACAGGAGCATTATCAATGGCATTTAATTGTACATTAAGAGCACCACATGGAGGAATATTTGTTTTACCAACAATTGGACATCCTCTAAGATATGTAATTGCAATAGCAGTAGGAGCAATAGTTGCAGCTCTTATTATGGCAAAACTAAAGAAAAATTTAAAAGAGTATGATAAAGCATAAAGGAGAAGAAAGATGATAAAACAAAATGTTACTTTAAAAAACGAAACAGGATTACATGCAAGACCAGCATCAGAATTAGTTAAGTTATCAAATAAATTTAAAAGTAATATTGAAATAGCAGTAGGAGACAAAAAAGCTAGTGCAAAGTCAATATTAGGAATAATGTCATTAGGAATAAAAGCTAATACTGAAATAGAAATAATTTGTGACGGTGAAGATGAACAAACAGCTATGGAAGAAATTATTGAAGCATTTAACAACAATTTTGGAGAATAATTATTTAGACAATAAAAAAGTTGATATATTACTAAAATTCTTAATAGTTATATATCAACTTTTTAATAAGTATTGCAATGATTGGAGGAAAAATAATGTTAAAAGGAAAAGGTGTATCAACAGGGATTGGATTTGGAAAAATTGTAATCTTAAAAAATGAAGAAAAAATAATTGAAAAGAAAACAGTAGAAAATCCAGAAGCCGAGATGCAAAAATTCAAACAAGCATTTAATCAAGTTGTAAAAGAAACTGAGGAAATGGTAGAAAAATTAAGTGGAACAGAATTAGATATAATGCAAGCATATTTAATGATTATGCAAGACCCAAGTTTAATATCAGAAACAGAAAATGCAATAACAAATTTAAAATATAGTGCAGAATATGCAGTAGAAGTTGGATTTAACAGTGTAATACAAATTTTTGAAAATATGGATGATGAATATATGGCAGCAAGGTCAAGAGATATTGCAGATATCAAAAATAGAGTATTATCAAAATTATTTAATGAGGAAACAATAAATATAAGTAAATTAGAAGAAAATACAATAATAGTTGCAAAAGAACTAACAACATCAGATACTGCAAAATTAGACTTTAAAAACGTTTCTGGAATAATAACAGAATTAGGAGGAACAAATTCACATACATCTATAATGGCAAGAACACATGCAATTCCGGCAATCACAAAAGTAGAAGAAGCAACAAAGATATTTAGAAATGGAGATTATGTTGCAATAGATGGTTCATTAGGAGAAATTTATTTAAATCCTTCAGAAGAAGAAAAACAAAAACTATTGAAATTAAAAGAAAAAATGCAAAAAGAGAATCAAGAACTTGAAAAATTTAAAGGATTAGAAACTAAAACAAAAGATGGATATAAAGTTGAATTGGTTGCAAACATAGGAACACCAGCTGATGTGGAAATAGTATTAAAAAATACAGCAGAAGGAGTAGGTCTACTTAGAAGCGAATTCTTATATATGGATAGCGAAAACATGCCAACAGAAGAAGAACAATATAATGCATATAAAGAAGTCGCAGAAAAAATGCAAGGAAAAAGTGTAATAATTAGAACATTAGATGTAGGTGGAGACAAAGAATTAAAATATTTAAAATTAGAAAAAGAAGCAAATCCATTTTTGGGATATAGAGCTATACGTCTATGTTTAGATAATTTAAATATATTTAAAACACAACTAAGAGCAATATTAAGAGCTAGTCATTATGGAAATTTATCAATAATGTTTCCAATGATATCTTCAATAGAAGAATTAAGAGAAGCAAAAAAGATATTAGAAGAATGTAAAACAGAATTAGATAATGAAAATATTCCTTATAAAAAAGATATAAAAACAGGAATAATGATAGAAATACCATCAGCAGCATTAATATCTTATGGATTAGCTAGAGAATGTGACTTTTTCAGCATAGGTACAAATGATTTAATTCAATATACAGTTGCAGTAGAAAGAGGAAATGAAAAAATTGCAAAACTATATACAAAATTTCATCCAGGTGTTATAAAATTAGTAAAAGAAGCTATTAATGGAGCACATGATGGAGGGATATTCTGTGGAATGTGTGGAGAAGCGGCTGGAGATGACCTATATATTCCATTATTAATAGGATTAGGACTAGATGAATTCTCAATGAATTCAAACAGTATATTAAAAGCAAGAAAAATAATAAGTAATTTAGAAAAATCAGAATGTGAAAAATTAGCAGAACGAATTTTGATGTTATCATCAGCAGAAGAAGTAGAAAAAGAATTGAAAAAATTCTCACAAAAATAAATAAATGAATAAACAAACCTTCACTTGGAAATAATAGTAAAGAATTATTTCTAAAGGGAGGTTTTTTATTTGATTAATAAGGTGGAAATCTGTGGAGTAAACACTGCCAAACTACCTGTACTAACAAATAAAGAAAAAGATGAGCTATTTATTAAGATAAAACAAGGTGATGAAGAAGCTAGAAATACATTTATTAATGGAAATTTAAGATTAGTTTTAAGTGTAATACAAAGATTTTATGGAAGAGGAGAAAATGCTGACGATTTATTTCAAATAGGATGTATAGGTTTAATAAAATCAATAGATAATTTTGATTTAAATCAAGGTGTACAATTTTCAACATATGCAGTGCCAATGATTATTGGAGAAATTAGGAGATATTTAAGAGATAATAACAGTATAAGAGTAAGTAGATCAATTAAAGATTTAGCTTATAAATCGTTACAATTTAAAGAAAGATTTAATAAAGAAAAAGGAAGAGAGCCAACTATAGAAGAAATTGCAAAAGAATTAGGAGTAACTAAAGAAGAAATTGCATTTAGTTTTGATGCAATTCAAGATCCAATTTCTTTACAAGAACCAGTTTATAATGATGGCTCTGAAAGTATTTTTGTTATGGACCAAGTAAAAGATTCAAAAAACAGTGATGAAAGTTGGGCCGAAAATATGACTATTGCAGAAGCACTAAAAAGATTAGGAGAAAAAGAAAAAAGAATTATAATGAAAAGATATTTTGATGGCAGAACTCAAATGGAAGTTGCAGAAGAAATAGGAATATCTCAAGCACAAGTTTCAAGGTTAGAGAAAAATGCATTAGAAAATATAAAGAAATATTATAAGTAGAAAAAACTCAGTTTAATTTACTGAGTTTTTTTGTAAACAATTTAAACAAATTACATATTATAATATAGGAGGTTTTGTATGGGAGATAAAGGGTTAGATTTCAAACATAAAGAAGTTATAAATATATGTGATGGAAAAAGACTAGGATTTGTTCAAGATGTATGTGCCGATTTAGAAACTGGAAGAATAACTTCTATAATAGTACCAGGTGGGACTAATAAACTAATGAGTTTATTCTCATCAAGTAATGATATAGTGATTCCATGGAATAAAATAAAATGTATAGGAGAGGATTTAATACTTGTTGAATTAGATAGAACAATATAATGGAAAAACTTACATAAAAAAATAAAAAACAAAAAAACTAAAAAATTTTTAAAAAAAGTGTTGACATTTTAGTATAACCGTGTTAATATATTTAAAGACCTGACAACAGAAGAAAATATTTAAAATATTACACAAGAATTAGTATAAAGTCACAGCGAAAAAAGAAGAAAAACAACGAA
>CALXXZ010000009.1 GCA_944392805.1 uncultured Clostridia bacterium
GACACTTAAGTGTCAGCTAGTATAAAGGCCTTATAGGCCGATATGAAAATCCCCCAGTTATACTGGGGGATAATTATTAATTTAAATTATATAAATTTCCATCAATCAAAAGTTGAGCTCTTTTTTTAGTTTTTTCATCAGAATTTAAAGAGTTTTCTAAAAATTCAGGATGTTCAATTAAAAACTGTCTCATTGTTTCATCAGGATTTTCAAAAAATCCTTTTAACATATCAAATTGAGCATCATTAATAATTTTTAAATCAAGAGCTTTTTTAAATAAAGCCGTGTCAACTTGAACTAGTGAGAAAGATTTTACACCTTCAGCTTCAATTTTATCTTTACCACCTTGCATTCTATCTACAACAACACAAGACCAACAGATTTTTGCACCTAAAGCATTGATTGCAGGAATCCATGCACGGATATAGCTTGATGCAACAGTAATTAAATCAGCAATATGTAAAACTTTTTTGCCATCTAAAGAAGTAACTGATTTTGTATTTTCAAAATTACTATCACTAACAACTGTAGATAAATCTTTGTAAATAGTGATATGAGGTTTTCCTAAAAGATGAGCAATCATATTAGAAAAGAACCAATCTCTTCTTTCTCCTCCTGAAACATAATCAATCTCATCAACATTAATATTTTCATCTATGAAAGATTTCATAGTATCAATAATATTTTTATAAATTTCATTGCTATTGTATTGAGCAAAAGTTTTATCAAAAACTTTTTTTGGTAAAGTTAATTTATCAGATAAAGAATCATCAATAAAAGATAACAACTCAGTTGCATCTTTTTCACTTCCATAAACAAAATGAGTATTAATAAAATATGGACCTATTTTTCCTGAAGTATACCAAAATGGTTTATTTTCATCGCAAAATCTAATTGCATTTGTTTCAAATAAATATGACATTACATTAGACATATTAAATTCCTCCTTAAAATAATCTACAATTATTTTAAATGCAAAACTTCAAAAAGTCAAGAAAAGTATTGAAAACAAGTAGAAAACATGATAAAATGTGGCAAAAGGAAAGGAGAAGGTAAATGAAAACATTATTAAAAAATGGAACACTAATTGACTACAAAACAAATACATTTGAAAAATACGATATTTTAATTCAAGATGAAAAAATCGAAAAAATTGAAAAAAACATAAAAGAAGATGCAGACAAAATAATTGACTGTACAAATTTAAATATTATACCTGGAATGATTGATATTCATTGTCATCTAAGAGAACCTGGATTTGAATATAAAGAAACAATCGAAACAGGTGCAAAAAGTGCTGTTTGTGGAGGATTTACAACAATTTGCCCTATGCCAAATACTAAACCAACCCCAGATAGTGCTATTATTTTGCAAAAAATTATAGATGAAGCAAAAAGAGTAAACCTATGTAACATATTGCCATATGCATCAGTAAGCAAAGGTGAAAAAGGAGAAGAACTAGTAGATTTTGAAGAACTAAAAAAAGCCGGAGCAATAGCATTTTCAGATGATGGAATGCCAGTAGTAAGTAGCAAAATGATGAGAGATGCAATTATTGAAGCAGATAAATTAGGAACATTTGTAGCATCACATTGTGAAGAAAAATCAGTAGCTAAAGGAGCAATAAATGCAGGAAAAGTTGCTGATGAACTTGGAGTAGAAGGAGTATTGCCTGAGGCAGAAGAAATAATGGCAGCAAGAGAAATTGTAATATCAGAAACAAACAATGTTAGAGCACATATATGCCATATAAGTACAAAAACTACAAAAAATATGGTAAGAGATGCTAAAAAAAGAGGAGTAAAAATAACATGTGAAACATGCCCACATTATTTTGCATTCACAGTAGATGAAGTAAAAAAATCAGGAACAAATGCAAAAATGAATCCTCCTTTAAGAGAAGAAAAAGACAGATTAGCAATAATAGAAGGATTAAAAGAAGGAACAATAGATTGCATAATCACGGACCATGCACCACATTCAGAAGAAGAAAAAATGCAAGAACTTTCAAAAGCTCCAAATGGAATAATAGGATTTGAAACAGCATTACCAGCAGAAATAATGAATTTAGTTGATACAGGAGATATAACTTATTTAGATTTAGTAAGATTGACTTCATATAATCCTGCTCAATTAATAAAAATAGATAGAGGGACAATAGAAGTTGGTAAAGTCGCAGATATCACAATATTTGACCCAAATGAAGAATATGTATATACAAAAGAAATGATAGTATCAAAATCAAAAAATAGTCCATTTATAGATAAAAAACTAAAAGGAAAAGTAAAATATACATTAGTAAGTGGAAAAGTAGTATATCAAGATTAAAATGATAGGAGAAGTAAGAAAAATGAAAAATGCAATTGACATATTAATAGAAAAAATAAAAGAAACAAAAAATCCAACAGTAATAGGATTAGACCCAAGATATGAAATGTTACCTAAAATAGTAACAGATAAATATTCTCAAAGTTTAGAAGGTGTGGGAAAAGCAATAATAGAATATAATAAAAACATAATAGATGAAATATGTGACATAGTACCTGCAATAAAACCACAAATAGCATTTTATGAAATGTATGGAATTCCAGGAATGGAAGCATTTGCGGAAACTTGTAAATATGCAAAGCAAAAAGGAATGGTAGTAATTGCAGATATTAAAAGAGGAGACATAGGCTCAACAGCACAAGGTTATTCAAATGCATACTTAGGAAAAACAAAAATAGGAGAAAAAGAAGAATCACTATATGATATAGATTTTGTTACAGTAAATCCATATATGGGAACAGATTGTGTAAAACCATTTGTAGAAGACTGCAAAAAATATAATAAGGGATTATTTGTTTTAGTAAAGACATCAAATCCATCATCAGGAGAATTACAAGACCAAAAACTTGAAAATGGAGAAGAAGTTTACACAAGAGTTGCAAAACTTGTGGAAAACTGGGGAGAAAATTTGAGAGGAGAGTACAATTATAGTAGTATATCAGCAGTTGTTGGAGCAACTTATCCACAACAATTAAAAGAGATAAGAAATATTGCACCACATACTTATTTCCTAATTCCAGGATATGGAGCACAAGGAGGAAAAGCAGAAGACATTGCATTAGGATTTGATGAAAACGGATTAGGTGGAATAGTAAATGCTTCAAGAAGTTTAATGTGCGCATATAAATCAGAAATGTGGAAAGATAAGTTTGAAGAAAAAGATTATGCAAAAGCAACTAGAGCAGAAGCTATAAGAATGAGAGACGAATTAAATCGTGCAATTAATAAATAGAAATTATTAATAGGAGGATAATAAAATGCCAGTTAATATAAAAGCAAAATTAATAAGTAAAGAGCAATTAAAACCAGATATATTCAAATATAGTGTAAAAGCTGATGGAATTACAAGTATTGCAAAACCAGGACAATTTATCGAAATAAGAGTAAATAATGATATTGAACCATTTTTAAGAAGACCAATAAGCATTTATAATATGAAAAAAGAAGAAGGAATATTAGAATTTATATTCCAAGTAAAAGGTAAAGGAACAAAAATATTATCAGAAAGAAGAGAAGGAGAAGAAATAGATATAGTTGGACCATTGGGATATGGACCTTTCAAATATTCTAATTATGAAAATATTGCAGTAATAGGTGGAGGAATAGGAGTATTTCCATTATATGAATTATCTAAAAATGCAAAAAAAGAAAATAAAAATGTAAATATATATTTAGGATTTAGAAATAAAGATTTAGTTGTATTAGAAGAAGAATTCAAAGGAGTATCAGATAAATTAGTTATAACAACAGATGATGGAAGTTATGCTGAAAAAGGATTTGCAATAGATTTTATGAAAAAAGATATTGAAGAAAAGAAAGTAGATTGTATATTTGCATGTGGGCCATTACCAATGTTAAAAGCAGTAAGAGAATATGCAATTGAAAACAATATACCTTGTCAAATTTCATTAGAAGAAAAGATGGCTTGTGGATTAGGAGTATGTTTAGGATGTGCAGTAAAAACAGCTAAAAGCTCAAAAGAAAATCCAGAATATTGGCATGTATGTAAAGCAGGTCCAGTATTTCAAGCAAAAGATGTAGAAATATAGGAGGAAAAATAATGAATACAAAAATTAATTTTGCAGGAATTGAAATGAAAAATCCAGTTACAGTTGCTTCAGGAACATTTGGATATGGTAGAGAATATAGTGATTTCTTTGATTTAAGCAAATTAGGAGGAATAATAACAAAAGGTACTTCTTTAAAACCTAGAAGCGGAAATAAACCACCAAGAGTATGTGAAACAGCAAGTGGGATGTTAAATAGTATAGGACTTCAAAATCCAGGTGTAGAATATTTTGCGCAAAATGACCTTCCATTTTTAAGAAAATTTGATACAGCAATTATTGTTAATGCATGTGGAAGTAGTATAGATGAATATGTAGAGCTATGTAAAGTATTAAATACATTAGATATAGATGGTGTTGAATTAAATCTTTCTTGTCCTAATGTTAAAGCAGGTTGCATGGCATTTGGAAATACATATGAGGGTGTAAAAGAAGTTACAAGCCAAGTTAGAAAAGTATTAGATAAACCACTTATAGTAAAATTAACACCAAATGTAACAAATATAGCAGAAATCGCAAAAGCAGTTGAAGATGCAGGTGCAGATGGAGTTTCTTTAATTAATACATTACTTGGAATGAAAATCGATATTCATAAAAGAAAACCAGTACTTGCTAATAACACAGGTGGACTTTCAGGACCAGCAATTAAACCAGTTGCAGTTCGTATGGTTTATCAAGTTGCACAGGCTGTTAACATTCCAATTCTAGGAATGGGTGGAATTGTAAATGGAGAAGATGCCATAGAATTTATGCTTGCAGGCGCAAAGGCTATTTCTATTGGTGCAGGTAATTTTATAAAACCTACAACAAGCATTGAGACAATTTCTCAAATTGAAGATTATATGAAAAAGTATAATATTCAAGATATTAACGAAATAATTGGAAAAGTTGAAATGAATTAATAAAAATCAGGTTATTTTTACGAATAACCTGATTTTTTTGCTAAAATACTTGCAAAAATTGAAAAATCACAGTATAATAAATAGGTAATGTGTGCCCGTAGTTTAGCTGGATAGAATGCAAGGCTACGAACTTTGAGATCGGGGGTTCGAATCCCTCCGGGCACACCATATTACATTTTTATCATTATTTATATTTTATTTATTAAAAAATTTACTCAAAATTTTATTTTCAAATATATTTCCATTGTATATATTAGAAAAATTGGATTATAAAAATTTCACTAAAGATAAAATTGCATTGCGACTTATTTGACTTTGCAATATATTGCAAAATATTAGTGAGGAGATGATATGTATATGAAAAAAATGGAGAAAAGTGATAACTATGATAATCAAACTTTTGAAGATATTAAACATATTGATGAAGATGGAATTGAATACTGGTATGCAAGGGAACTAATGAAAGTTTTAAGCTATAAAGATTGGAGATATTTTGATGCAGTAATTGAAAAAGCAAAAATAGCTTGTCAAAATTCTGGAATAGCTGATGTTGACCATTTCGTTGTTAACAACAAAATGGTAGAAATAGGTTCTGGAGCAAAAAGAAATCAAAAAGATTATAAGTTAACAAGATATGCTTGCTATCTTATGAACTAATAGCAAATTTATTTAGAATATCACAAACAGAACAAAAACAACACACCTTTAAGAATGTGTTGTTTTCAATTTTATGCATTATTATCAGTTAAATCAAGCATTTTAACATCTTCTTCAGTAACAGTGTCAAAAGTTACTTCATTTTTGATAGAAGAAGTAACAATGTCACCATCAAAATGTTCTTCCAAAGTACATATACCAGAATCTTTATCTACTGTAAATATAGCATCTTTGCCAACTCTTAATATATAAGAAGTATCATTTTCTTCAATTTTTGTTTTCATTGCAAGAGTATAATAATCCCAAATACTTTCAGCATCTATAGATGGACCTAAAAGACTTACAGTATTTTCATTTGCATTATCTCCAGGAAATTCAGATGGATTTATTAAAGTAACTACTTCAGTTGTGTTATCAATTGTATATCCTGTGTTTGAATTATAATCAACACGCATTTCACTATCAGAATTATTAAAAATCCATCTCAATTTTCCATTATAGAAGAAAATTTCTTGTACTTGAGAAGTTACATCAGAAGAACTTTTTTCTATTTTTGCATAATAGTTGTCAAGATTTTTGTAAGTTTCAGCTTTTTCGATTATACTTTTAAGTTTGAATGCTTTTACAGTAAAAAATATTGCTATAACAGCAAAGATTGCAATAATTATGATTAGTATACTAATTAGTATTTTTTTCTTGTTCATGAAAAATACCCCCTTTATTATAATTTATACAATCATAATATATTAAATCTTTTTTTGTGTCAATATAATAGAGAGAGTTCGTTGATTTGCATCTTAAGACAATCTTTCTTTTATAGTTACATGAACTCTATCACCAAAACTTTTATTCAATTGTTTTCGTATATTTTTTGTAATACCAATTATATAAAAAGGTGTTTTCATTTTTACTATTTGACCATCATATTTAATACCATCAAAAGTAGCATGTACTAGCAACCTACCTTTTCCAAATTCCTTTTTTATATCTATTGGTACTTCAATATAACCTGCATCCATATTACCATTTTGTAAAATTATACTATCAAATTCATAAACCTTATTATTCATATTTTCTCCTATTATCTAAAATAATTATTTATCAATTAAATCATATCTTTTAAATATATTGATTATCATACTATAAACCAACTTTTTTCCTAGTAACTCTCTAAATTTAGTAGTTTTTGACTTTCCTAAATTTCTTAATTCTTCAAGTTCTTTTCCCAATCTATCGTATTCATGAAGAATATCTTGAAGAGCTCGTTCAAATTTTTCTAATCTATCCATATGAACCTCCAATCAATACAATTATATCATATGGATTAAAAATAATCTATTTTTTAGTTAATACAATATCAAAAGTTCTAGTAACATATCCTCTGCTGATATTAATTGAAATAGTATCACCAGGGGACTTACTATATATAAACTCTTTAAGTTCAATCATATTATTAATATTCTTTCCATCAATAGAAGTAATAATATCACCTGTTTGAATACCACTAGAAATAGCCGGACTATTATTATCAATATGAACAACATAAATACCAGAAGAAAAATTAGGGGTAGTAGTAATATAAGGGATAACTTCTTTATCGTAGGCATAAATACCAAGGAAAGGTTCATCAAATTTATTATTATTAACAAATTTTTCTATAACAGGTTTAACAACATTAATAGGAACAGCGAAACCAATACCTTCAGCAGAAGTGATTTTTACAGTATTTACACCAATTACTTCTCCATTAGGTAAAATTAGAGGACCGCCACTATTACCAGGATTAATTGAAGCATCAGTTTGAATTAAATCAGTCATATAAGAAACATTATTATCTTCTTCAATTTTAATAGTTCTATTAGTAGCACTGATAATACCTGAAGTAATAGTACGTCTAAATTCGTAACCAATTGGATTTCCAATAGCATAAACAGTTTCTCCTGATTTTGCTAAAGAAGAGTCACCAATAGTTGCATAAGGAAGATTAGTAGCATCAATTTTTGTAATTGATAAATCTAAATCAGAATCACACCAAACAACTGAACCTTCGTATGTATATCCATTTTCTAAAGTGATATAACAAGTACTAAGTTCTTCTCCAGTAACATGGCAATTACTTAAAATATAACCATTACTAGAAACAATGATTCCTGTTCCAAGACCAAGTTCGTCAATAGAATTATTAGAAAAAATAAAATTTGAACGAGATTTAATTTTAGAAATACCAACAACACTTTGTGAAACTTTTTCTAACATATCTGCTACAGAATTGCTATTTTGAATAGCATTATCCACAGTTTCTGAATTAATTGTGGAACCAGTACGTTTAATTTCATATTCAGGTGTAACATCAATATTAATATATGTATCATATAAAAAATATCCAATTACAACTAACAAAACAACAGCAATAATACTAAAAATAAAATTTCTAACTTTATGACTTTTTTTATACATAAACTCAACTCCAATTAATAAAATATAATACTATTTTTGTAAGTGTGTGAAAAAATAAAAAAAATAATCATAAATTTCAAAAAAAAAATTGCAAAATATGTAAGAAAATGTTATACTTCTAAGTATATTAAAAAAATAAAAAGGTGATGAGGATGTTAGAAGAATTAACGCAAGCACAGAAAAGCATCTGGCTTACAGAAAAGTATTATCAAGGAACTAGTGTAAATACTATATGTGGTACTGCGATAATTGAAGAAAAAGTTGATTTCGAAAAATTAGAAAAAGCTATAAAAATTTTATGTCATAAATATGACAATTTTAAGTTGCGCATAAAAACTGTAAATGGAGAAGTAAAACAAGAACTATCTGAAAAAATGGATTTCAAGATAGATATTATTAATGTCGCAAACTTACAAGAATTAGAAAAAGAGAGAGAAAAAATAATAAAAAAACCTTTCAAAATAGAAAACTCAAAATTATTTCAATTTTATATCTTTAAATTTGATAATGGTAAAGGTGCTTTTGCACTAAATATTCACCATATAATTTCTGATGCGTGGACATTAGCCATTGTGTGTAAAGAAGTAATTCAAATATATTCAAATCTTAAACAAAATCAAGAAATAGAAACAAAAGCTAAATATTCATATATGGAATATGTTAATTCTGAAAAAGAATACATGAAAAGCGATAAATTCCAAAAAGACAAAAAATATTGGGAAGAAAAATTCGAAAAAATTCCAGAAGTAGCAATAATACCAGGAAGTAAAAATGGTATAGAAAATGACATAAAAGGAAATAGAAAACAATTCACAATAGATAAGAAGATAATAGAAAAAGCAAAAAAATATTGTAAAGAAAATAATATATCATTATTTAATTTTTTTATGGCAATTTTTGGAATATATATTTCTGAGATTTCGAATTTAGATGAATTTGTAATAGGAACTCCAATATTAAATAGGACAAACTATAAAGAAAAAAGTGCAATGGGAATGTTTATAAATACGGCTCCATTAAAAATTAATTTAGAAGGTGTAGAAGATTTTAAAACATTTGTAAAAAATATTGCTATAGATTCACTTAATATGTTAAAACACCAAAAATATGCATATCAAACAATATTAGAAGGACTTAGAGAGAAAAACAAAAGCATTCCAAACCTATATAATATATTATTGTCATATCAGATAACAGATACAACATTAAAAGAAGAAAATATAAAATATAGGTCAGAATGGACATTTAATGGTTATTGCCCTGATAATATGCAAATACATATTTATGACTTGAATGATACAGAAAGTCTTGATATAGCATATGATTATAGGACAAGTATTTATGATGAAAAAGATATAGAACAATTACATAATAGAATAATTAATATAATAGGACAAGTAATTTCACAAGAAAATATAGAAATAAAAGATATAGAAATAGTAACACCAGAAGAAAAAGAACAACTAGTTACAGAATTTAATAAAACAGAATTAGAATATGATAAAACAAAACCAATAATAAAATATTTTGAAGAACAAGTTGAAAAAACACCTAATGAAATTGCAATGGTATTTGAAAATAAAAAATTAACATATAAAGAATTAAATGAAAAAGCAAACAGTTTGGCATATAAATTAAGAGAAGAAGGAATAACAAATGACTCAATTGTAGGAATTATGAAAGAGCGTTCATTTGAAATAATAATAGCAATATTAGCAGTTTTAAAAGTAGGAGGAAGTTATATACCAATAGCACCAGACTATCCAGATGACAGAATAGAATATATGCTAAAAGACAGTAATGCAAAAGTTGTATTAGTTGGAAAAGAACAGATATCAAGAATAAAAGAAGGACAAAAAGCAATTAATATCGATTTATCAAATGAAGAAATATATAGCAAAAATAAAGAAAATATAGAAAATATATCAAAACCAGAAGATTTATCTTATTTAATATACACATCAGGTTCAACAGGAATCCCAAAAGGTGTAATGTTAAAACAACAAAATTTAAGTAATTTTTATAATGCCATGAAATCATCAATAAAATATCTAAAAGATGGAAAACAACATAAAATAATTTCAATAACAACTCTATCTTTTGATATATTTGGGTTTGAAACACTAATGTCATTAACAAGAGGATTAACATTATACATGACTAATGAAAATGAGCAAAAAATAACTTCAAAATTAGAAAAACTGATAAAAGAAAATGAGATAGAAATAATTCAAACAACACCATCAGTAATGAAATTTCATTTAGATAACATAGAAGACATAAAAGATTTATCAAGTTTAAAATATGTAATACTTGCAGGAGAACAACTTCCAAAAACACTTGTAGAAAGATTAAAACAATCAATACCAGGTGTAACAATATATAATGGATATGGACCATCAGAAACAACTATATTTTCTACAATAACAGATGTAACAAACTTAGAAAAAGTAACAATAGGTAGACCAATAGCAAATACACAAATATATATATTAAATAAAAATAAAAAATTAGTGCCAAAAGGAACAATTGGAGAAATATATATAGCTGGAGACAGTGTTGGAAGAGGATATATGAACAAAAAAGAACAGACTGAAAAATCTTATTTAAAAAATCCTTTTAAAGAAAATTCAATAATGTATAAAGCAGGAGATTTAGGTTCATTTGACTCAAAAGGAGAAATTACTTGTTATGGAAGAATAGATAATCAAGTAAAAATAAATGGTCTAAGAATAGAACTTTCTGAAATAGAAAAACAAATATTATCAATATATAATATATTAGATTGTGTTGTGATAAAAAAATGTATAAATAATAGAGATATTTTATGTGCATATTATACTCAAAAAGGACCAGTTGAAGAAACAGCAATAAAAGCAGTACTAAAAAGTAAATTGCCACAATATATGTTACCACAATATTTTATAAGAATAGAGAAAATGCCACATACACCAAATGGAAAAATAGATAAAAAGCTATTGCCTGAACCTAATTTACAAGAACTTGACAAAGAGATAGTAAAAGTAAGAAATAGTATAGATGAAGAACTAATAAAAATTATAAAAAAGATGTTATATGTAGACCAAATTAGTTTGTCAGATACTTTACTTGATTTAGGAGGAGATTCTTTAACAGCTATTACATTATCAACTAAAATATTATCTAAATTTAATGTACAAGTTAATATAAAAGATATATTATCAAATTATACAATAAAAGACATATCAGATTTTATAAAAGATAATCAATCAAAGAATAGTGCAAAAATAAAAATAGAAAAAGCTCCAAAACAAGGTTTTTATCCACTATCTACTGCACAAAAAAGAATTTATTATAATTCTAAAATGATAGGTGAAGAAAATATTGTATATAATTTACCTGGAGCTATATTAGTTGATGATATATTAGATAAAGAAACAGTAAAAAATATATTTGAAAAAATAATAGACAGACATGAAATACTTAGAACATCATTTATAATAAAAGATGATAATGTAATGCAAAAAATTGAAGAAAAAATAGAGTTTGATATATCAACATATCAAAACAGTCAAGAAGAACAACAAGAATTAATACAAAATTTTTCTAAGCCATTTAATTTAGAAAAAGCGCCATTACTAAGGGTGGAATTACATTATATTGACAATAAAAAAACATTAATGCTATTAGAGTCACATCACATTATAATGGACGGAATAGCATTAAATAATCTAATAATAGAGTTTAATAGAATATATAATGGTGAAAATTTAAAGAGAATTCCAATACAATATAAAGATTATGCAGTATGGGAAAATAAATATAACGAAAGTGAAAATGTAAAAAAATATGAGCAATATTGGGTAAATAAATTTAAAGATTCAGAATTTTCACAATTAAACTTACCATATGATTATAAAATGTCAGCAAATAGGAGCTATAATGGAAATAAAGTAATAAATGTGATAGATGAACATAAATTCAAAAAAATAGAAAGATATGCTAAGAAAATAGGAGTATCTCCATATATATTATTTATATCTGCATTTTTCGTATTGCTATATAGATATACTGGACAAGAAGAAATTATATTAGGAAGTCCTTTTGTAAATAGAAATATAAATGAAACAAAAAGAATGATAGGAATGTTTGTAAATAATATTGTAGTAAAAGGAAATATAAAATCAGATGAAACATTTCAAGAATTTCTAAATGAAATAAAAGAACAGGTATTAGATGACCTATCTAATCAACCATATCCTTTTGATAGCCTAGTAAAAAAACTTGGAGTTACAGGAGATAACTCAAGAAATCCGTTGTTTGATATAATGTTCACATATCAAAATAAAGAAGAAAATATTGTAAAACTACACGAAAAAGAAGTACAAATAATAGAAATAAACAACAATATTGCAAAATTCAATTTATCACTAGAAATAAAGCCTAAAACACATTCAATTAATATTGAATATAGTACAGATTTATTTAAAGAAAAAACAATAAAAAATATATTTGAACATTATATATACATTTTAGATCAAATAATAAATAACATTAATATTAAAATTAATGATATAGACATGATTACAGAAGATGAAAGAAAAATGTTAGACAAGTTCAACAGTACAGAAGGAGAAATAAATAATGACACAACAGCATTTCTAATAGAACAACAGGTAAAGAAAAATCCTGATAATATAGCAGTAATATGTGAAGATAAATCAATAACATATGGAGAATTAGACAAAAAAGCAAATAGTTTAGCAAATCATTTAATAAAAAAAGGAATAAAAAATAATGACATAGTATGTATAATGACAAATAGGTCAATAGAAACAATTGTAGCAATGTATGCTATATTAAAAGCAGGAGGAGCATTTTTAAATATAGATCCAACATATCCAATTGATAGAACAAAATATTATATAAAAAGCAGTAAATCACAATATGTATTAGTACAAAGAGAGTTAAAAGAAACTGTAAAAGAAATACCAAATTGTATAGAAATAGATTTAAAAAATAATCCAATATATGATTCGAACTTTGAAAAACCACAAATAGATATAAAAATGGATGACTTATCATATTTAATATACACATCAGGTTCAACAGGTGTTCCAAAAGGTGTAATGCTAGAACAAGTAGGATTAACTAATATGGCAAAAGCAATGACAAAGGCATTAGATTATTTACATGATGGTAAAGTACATACATTATTATCAGTAACTTCAACACCATTTGATATATTTGTTTATGAAATAATAGTGTCATTAACACATGGACAAAGAATAGTAATGGCAAATAATGCAGAACACAGAAATCCAAAATTACTAGAGAAATTAATAAAAAAATATAACACAGATGTAATGACAGTAACACCAAGTTTAATGAAAATTATATATGATAATAGAGAAAAAGAAACATCATTAGGACTAGTAAAAAACATGGTATTTGGAGGAGAACCATTACCAGAAAAATTTGTAAAGGATTTAAAAGCACTTGCAGATGATATAACAGTATTCAATATATATGGACCAAGTGAAATAACAATATTATCAAATGTACAAAATTTAAATGGTGAAACAGAAATTACAACAGGACCACCTATAATGAATACACAAATTCATATATTAGATAAAAATTTAAATCGAGTTCCAATAGGAGTTGTAGGGGAAATATATATATCTGGAATACAAGTAGGAAAAGGATATTTAGGAAAACCAGAATTAACAAATGAAAAATTCTTGCCAAACAAATTTGGAAAAGGAAAAATGTATAAATCAGGAGATATAGGAAGATGGACATTTGAAGGAAAAGTTCAATGCTTAGGAAGAATAGACAATCAGATAAAACTTAGAGGATTAAGAATTGAATTAGGAGAAATAGAAAGTAAAATGGAACAATATCCAGGTATATCAGCGGCAGTAGTAAATAAAGTTAATATAGAAGATAAAGAAAGCCTATGTGGATATTATGTAACAGAAGAACAAGCGAAAGTTGAAGAAGCAGAAGTAAAAAGTTATCTAAGAAAATATTTGCCACAATATATGGTACCAAACTATATTGTACATTTAGAAAAAATGCCATATACAATAAATAGAAAAATAGATAGAAAGGCATTACCACTACCTAATTTAAGTGAGGAAAAATTCAAGGAAAAAGATCCAAGTAAATTTGACAAAGCTGAACTAAAATTGTTACAAATATGGAAAAACATATTACATATAAAAAATATATCATTAGATGATAATTTCTTTGATATAGGCGGAGATTCAATATCTGCTATAAAAATGCAAATAGAAGCATTAAAATACGGTTTTGATTTTGAATATGCAGACATATTTAAATATCCAACAATAAAAGAATTAGCTGGAAAAAGAAAAACAGAAGTAAAAGAAAATATATCAGAATATGACTATTCAAAAATCAATAAAGTATTAGAAATGAACCAAATAGAAAATTTAAAGACGATAAAAAAATACCAAGTAAAAAATATTCTTTTAATAGGAGGTACAGGATATTTAGGTGTACATATATTAAATGAATTTTTACAAAAAGAAAAAGGTAAAATCTATTGTCTAGTAAGAAGAAAAGATAATAAAGATCCTATAGTAAGATTACAACAAAAGATAGCATTTTATTTCGGCAATGATTATTTTGAAAAATATCAGGACAGAATACAAGTAATTGAAGGAGATATAGTCAAAAGAAATCTTGGACTTTCAAGAGAAGATAATGAATTACTAAAAAATACAATAACAACAGTTATAAATGCAGGTGCAATAGTTAAACACTTTGGAACACCAAAATTATTTAATGAAATAAATGTAACTGGAACACAAAACATTGTAAATTATTGCAAACGAGAAGAAAAAAGATTAATACATATATCTACAATTAGTGTATCAGGAAATGGAGAAAAAGAAGAAAATATTGAAGAAACAGAAGAAAACATAAACAATAAAAAAATATTCAAAGAAAATACTTTATATATAGAACAAAATATTTTTGGAATTTATACAACCACAAAATATAAAGCAGAAATGATAGTGCTTAATGCAATTTCAAATGGTTTAGATGCCCAAATACTACGTATGGGAAACATCACAAACAGATTCTCAGATGGTGTGTTCCAACAAAATGTTGAAGAAAATGCTTTTGCAAAAAGATTAAAATCATTTATAGAAATAGGAGTATTTCCAGAATATTTACTACAACATGCGATAGAGCTAGGACCAGTAGATTTATGTGCAGAAGCAGTAGTAAAAATACTAGAATATAATAGTAAATGTAATGTATTCCATTTATATAATTCAAATTTGTTAGAAATTAAATTATTAATAACCACTTTAAATGAATTAGGAATAAAATTACAAGGTATAAATGATGAAATGATGGCAAAAACAATAACAGAAATTTTAGAAAATGATGATAGAAAAGAAATATTATCTGGAATAATAAATGATATTGACTCAAATAAAAAATTAGTATATACTTCTAATGTAAGAATAGAATCTGAATTTACAAAAAAATATTTGGAGAAAATAGGATTTTCTTGGAAAAATATAGATAAAGAATATATATTAAAATATATGGACTATTTCAAGAGAATAAAATTTATAAATTATTAAAGGAGTAAAAAAATGCAACTAATAAATGTAGAATTCATATTATTATTAATTTCAGCACTTTCTATAACATTATTGATAGGTAATATTATGAGAAAAAAGCCTTTAAAGCAATTGCATAAGGCTTTTTCCTCTGTATTGTTATGTGTCCTTATTATTTGTATAGGAGTTATAGCGCAACTGATATGTAGTACTTTTTGGGGTGTAAATCCATTGTATTTTGAGAATTATATATATATAGGTACATGCATGTTACCTGTTGCATTATTTTTTACAGCAATAATCTTTAAAAATACAAAAATTAAATTTAAGAAAAGGTATCTTTTATTATTTATAGTACCAATACTAACATTATTAGTATTATATACAAACAAATATCACAATTTATTTTATAAGTCATATTCTTCAAATTTAAATGAAATGGTTTTTGGAAATTATTTTTATGTACATACAATATATACATATGGATTATTAATAGTAAGTATAACTATAATGATAAATGCATCATTAAAAAATTCAGGTGTATTTTCGAAACAAACATTATTAATAATAATAGGAACAATGTTTCCAATAGTAATAAATATTATAGGGACATTCAAAATATTCAATATGAATGTTTGTTTAACACCAATTAGTTTTTCAATAGCTGTAATGTTTTATACATTTGCAATAATGAGATTTAACTTTTTGAATATTACACCAATTGCACTAAGAACAATAGTAGATAGGATATCAGATAGTTATATTGTATTAGATGAAAATGAGGTAGTAACAGATTTTAATAAAACATTTCTAGATACATTTAAAATAAAAGAAGAGAATATAAGAAGTAAAAATATAATCGATTTTTTAGAAGAAAATAAAAAATATAAAGCAAACATATTAAAATTAAAAAAAGTACTAGAGAAAACAAAACATTCAAATAATACAATATCATATGAGCAGAAATTTAACGAAATAAATAAATATTTTACAATAGAAGTAACAGAAATTAATGTGGACAAATCATCATTAGGAACATTAATATTATTAAAAGATATTACACAACACAAAGAAGATATGGAAACAATAAAAAATAACCAAGATATATTAATGGAAAGAGAACGTTTAGCATCACTAGGACAATTGATTGGTGGAATTGCACATAATTTAAAAACACCAATTATGTCTATATCAGGAGCTGTTGAAGGATTAGAAAATTTAATTAAAGAATATGATGAATCAATAGATGATCCATTAGTAAATTCTCAAGATCATCATGACATTGCAAAAGATATGCAAAGCTGGATACCAAAAATAAAGACACATATAGAATATATGTCAGACATTATTACAACTGTAAAAGGACAAGCTGTAGCATTATCAAATCAAGAAGATATATTCTTTACAGTAGGAGAACTAGTAAAGAGAGTTAATATATTAATGAAACACGAGTTGAAAAATGCATATATATATCTTAATGTATTAATGAAAACAGATGAAAATTTAACATTATCAGGAGATGTAAATAGTTTGGTTCAAGTTATAAATAATATGGTTTCAAATTCAATACAGGCCTATAATGGAGATAGAGATAAAATTATTGAACTTGAAGTTAATAAAAAAGAAGATAAAGTGATTTTCTCTGTGAGAGATTTTGCAGGAGGAATACCAAAAGAAGTACAAGATAAATTATTTAATGAAATGGTTACAACAAAAGGAAAAAATGGTACAGGTCTTGGATTATACATATCTTATTCAAATATTAAAGCGCATTTCGGTGGTTATATTACTTTTGAAACAGAAGATGGAAAAGGTACAACTTTTAATATTATAATACCAACTAAAAAACAATAAAAGCCAGCTTAGCTGGCTTAATTTTATTATATAAACATATTCATAATAGTAAGAACTAATGTAGAGAAAAAAGCTTTTATAGAATATTTAATACCTCTTTTTACAAAAACTGCAGTATTAGAAAGCCTGTTTTCACCAATAATGGTTAATGCAACACAAGGTTCTTCTATTTCACGATATTCTATTATAGCAGTTGAAGAAGATTCTTCTATTTTTTCTAATTCTTCTGTTTTTTCTGAATTTTCCACTTGTTCTGCATTTTCAGAGTTTTCTAGTTTTATATTTTCTTCTACCAAATTCTCCATAATTCCTCCATATAATTATACAATTTTAGTATATCAAGCCAGATTATAAAAATCAAATAAAATGATAAAATGTCATAAAAAAGTAATATATTCGTAATATTAATGTAATATTTTGGCCTAATAAATTAAAAAAATTAACAAAAAATATTGATTTTTGTCGAATAAATTACTATAATATCGATATATGGGATGATAAGAGGAGGAGAAAGATGAGAAAAGCGCTTCAAAATCAGATAAACGGAGCAGAAAAAGAAAGATACAGAATAATAGCTGTAGATGATGAAATTGGAATAATTGAATCATTATCAGTTTTTTTAAAAAGGACTGATTATGAATTTGTGGGAATTACAGATCCCGTAGAAGCAATAGAAACAATAAAAAGAGAACATTTTGATTTAATGTTATTAGACTTCATGATGACACCATTACATGGAGACGAAGTTGTAGAAGAAATTAGAAAATTCAATAAAGAATTATATATATTATTATTAACAGGGCATAAAGATTTAGCCCCACCATTAGAAACAATTAAAAGATTAGATATACAAGGTTATTGCGAAAAAAGTGATAAATTCGATCAATTACTTTTATTAATAGAGTCTGGAATAAAGTCAATAAAACAAATGCAAGAAATAAAAAGAATAAATGAAGAATTAGAAGAAACAAATGAAAAATTAGAACAAGCATATTTAGAAAGTGTACAAACATTAAGATATACAGTAGAAGCAAAAGATACATATACAAGGGGTCATTCAGATAGAGTATCAGAATATTCAGTATTAATAGGAAGAAAGTTAGGATTACCAGAAGAGCAATTAAAAATATTAAGAATAGGCGGACTTTTCCATGATATTGGTAAAATAGGAATACCAGATAGTATATTACAAAAAAATGCAAAACTAACTGATGACGAATATTCAGAAATAAAGAACCATCCATCAATAGGTGCACATATATTAGGAGCAGCTACAATATTTAAAGATATAATACCAATAGTAAAGCATCATCATGAAAGATATGATGGTAGAGGATATCCTTCAGGTCTAGCAGGAGAAAATATACCATATTTAGCAAGAATTGCAGCAGTAGCTGATACTTTTGATGCTATGACAAGTAGGAGAAGCTATAGAGATGCATTAGATTTACAATATGTAAAAGATGAATTTGAAAGGTGTAAGGGAACACAATTTGACCCGCAAATAGCTGAGGTATTTATAAATATCTTAAATAATGAATTTGATAAGATTAAAGAAATACAAGAGAAATATTAGAAAAAAGAGACTATTTTTACATAGTCTCTTTTTGCATACATTTAATATTAGCAAAAAGAGAAAATGAAAAATATGCAAAAAGAATAACTAATTGAATGAAAAAATAATAGAAAAACAGTATAATATTACCTGAAAGAGGTGGTATAAGTGAACATTTTTAAAAAGGGAAATAATCTAACCCTTTGGTGGGTGAGGTTTAGGCGACTCACGGACAATTGGTTATTATATAAAAAACATAAAATAAAAGAATCAACATATTTGAATTATAATTATATTATAAATACATATCTAAACAAAAAATTCGAAAAAAAGAGATTAAGTTATTTTCTAGATTATGATATGAATGAATTTATAGATAATCTAGAAAATAATTTATCAAATAAAACTGTAAGAGATATAGTATTAAAATCAATATTAAAATATGCGGAAAGAAAATACAACACAAATTTTAAATTAGATTTAATAACAATGCCAACATCAGAAAAAACAGAATTACAAGTATTTAATGAAAAAGAAATAAAAAAAATAGAAAAAGTATGTATAAAATCAGAAGACATAAGAAATATAGGAATATTAATAGCAATATACACAGGAATGAGAATTGGTGAAATATGTGCATTAAAATGGGAACACATTGATTTAAACAAAAAATTAATCAATGTTAAACAAACATTGCAAAGAGTATATGTAGAAAAAAATAAAACAAAAGTAATAATAACACCACCAAAGACAAAGACATCAGAAAGAAAAATTCCTATACCACAAATGTTATATGATGAATTAAAGACAAGAAGCATTAATTACTCAAAACAAGCGTATGTAATAACAGGGTTAGAAGATAAGTATATAGAACCAAGAAGTTTTCAATATGTATATAAAAAAACACTTGAAACATGTGAAGTTAAATACAGAAATTTTCATTGTTTAAGACATACTTTTGCAACAAGATGTATAAGAGTAGGCAGGGATATAAAATCTTTAAGTGAAGTTTTAGGACATGCAGATGTTAATATAACATTAAACAGATATGTACATTCATCTTATAATTCAAAGAAAAAATTTATGGAAAAATTATAATAAACAAAAGATAAGAGGGCATAAGGATGCGCCCTCTATATTTTCATAGAAAGACCAACTTTTTTTCTTTCTTGATCTAATTTTATAACTTTAACTTTTACAATATCACCAACTGAAACAACTTCAGAAGGAGATTTAATATAAGAATTGCTCATTTCAGAGATATGAACAAGTCCATCATATTTTACCCCAATATCAACAAAAGCCCCAAAATCTATAACATTACGAACAGTACCAGTAAGAACCATACCTTCAGTTAAATCTTCAAATTTTAGAACATCACTACGAAGTACAGGTTTTGGCATACTATCTCTTGGGTCACGACCAGGTTTAGATAATTCTGAAATAATATCAGTCAAAGTCATTTCACCAATATCAAGCTCTTTAGAAAGAGAATTAACATCTAAAGTACTTAATTGATATTTTAAATCATTTAATCTATCTTTATTTTTTAAATCATTTTTATCAAAACCTAATTTAGATAAAAGTTTTTCAGTTTGTTCATAACTTTCTGGGTGAACAGCAGTATTTTCTAATGGGTTAATTCCGTCAGGAATTCTGATAAAACCGGCACATTGTTCATAAGCCACTTTTCCTAATTTAGGAACTTTTAGAAGTTCTTTTCTTTCTTTTAACTTACCATTTTCATCTCTATATTTAACAATATTTTTAGCAATTGTACTATTAATACCAGAAACATAAGATAAAAGTGAAGGAGTAGCAGTATTAACATCAACACCAACTTTATTAACACTATCTTCAACAACACCTGTTAAACTTTCTGATAATTTTTTCTGATTAACATCATGTTGATATTGGCCAACACCAATAGCTTTTGGGTCAATTTTTACAAGTTCAGCAAGAGGATCTTGAAGTCTACGTGCAATTGAAATTGCACCTCTAATTGAAACATTTATATCAGGATATTCTTCAGTTGCAAGTTTAGATGCAGAATATACAGATGCGCCAGCCTCACTGACAATAACATAACAAATATCATGTTTAACTTCTTTAATCATCTCAGCGACAAACATTTCTGACTCTCTTGAAGCAGTACCATTACCAATTGCAATCATATCAACATGATTCTTGTTAATTAAATCTAAAAGAGTTTTCTTTGCACCATCTACATCATTTTGAGGAGCTGTAGGATATACAGTTGCAGTATCTAAAACTTTTCCTGTTTCATCTATAACAGCTATTTTACAACCTGTTCTATAAGCTGGGTCAAATCCCATAACAGTTTTACCTTTTATAGGAGCTCCTAATAATAATTGTTTTGCATTTTGACCAAAAACTTTTATAGCTTTATCTTCAGCTTTTTCAGTTAAATCAGAACGAATTTCTCTATCAATAGAAGGTTCAATTAATCTTTTAAAAGCATCTAAAATAGTTGCTTGAAGCATTTCAGTAAATTGATTTTTTCCTTTTAGAATATCTTTTTCCATATAAGATAAAATTTTATCTTCAGGTTTAGTTATAGAAACTTTTAAGAATTCTTCAGTTTCACTTCTATTAATTGCTAAAATTCTATGACTTGGAAGTTTGCAAACTAATTCTGAAAAATCATAGTACATTTCATAATTAGATTTTTCATCAGGCTTTGAAGCTTTTGTAACAATTGTTCCTTCTTTATAACAAACTCTTTTAATATATTTTCTGAATTTTGGATTATCAGAAATATTTTCGGCAATAATATCTAAAGCACCTTGAATTGCTTCTTGGGCATTTGCTACAACTTTATCTTTATTTTTCTTATCTTCATCAGATAATTTATCAATATTAACATATTGTTTTGCAATATCTTCTATAGGTGTTTTTTCTTCTTGCTCTAGTATTATTTGAGCTAAAGGTTCTAAGCCCTTTGCCTTTGCAACAGTTGCTCTTGTTTTCTTTTTCTGTTTATATGGTCTATATAAATCTTCTACATCAGCAAGAGTCTCAGCAGTAGCAATTGCTATAGTTAATTCATCAGTTAATTTTCCTTGTTCATCAATTGATTTTATTACTTCTGCTTTACGAGTTTCTAAATTTCTTAAATAAGTTAATCTTTCTCCTAAATCTCTTAAAATTTCATCACTTAATCCACCAGTTACTTCTTTTCTGTAACGTGCAATAAATGGAATAGTGTTTCCTTCATCAATTAGCTTTACAGCATTTTCTACTTGCGTAGGTTTTACATTTAATTCTTCTGCAATTTTGTTAATAATTTTTTCCATATTTTTGTCCTTTCTATTTGCTCCAAAGGGGACGGTCCTGTTTTGAAGGGGACGGTCCTCTTTGGTGTATTTTATTCAAAATGGGATAGGCCCTCTTTTGAGATTATATATGTATTTTTTAGGAAATGCAAGAAAATTTACATAGAATTTTAAAAATACATAATACACCAAAGAGGACCGTCCCCTTCAAAACAGGACCGTCCCTTTTTAGTATTGACAAAATTCTACATTATAGGTATAATGTCAAATGGCAAAAAAATAAATTATAAAAAATAGTAAAAATGGAAATAATAAAATAAATGGAGGTAATGATATGAAATTTGAAGAGTGGAAAGACTTTAAAGCGGGAGACTGGCAAAGAGAAATAAATGTTAGAGACTTTATACAAAGAAATTACACACCATATGAAGGAGATGCAAGCTTTTTAAAAGGAACAACAGAAAAAACAAAAAAATTATGGGATGAAGTATTAGAATTGTATAAAAAAGAACATGAAGCACAAGGTGGAGTATTAGACATAGATACAAAAACAATATCAACAGTATCAAGCCATGAAGCTGGATATATAGATAAAGACCTAGAAGAAGTAGTTGGTTTACAAACAGATAAACCATTAAAAAGAGCGATAATGCCATATGGAGGAATAAAAATAGTAGAAAAATCTTGTGAAGCATATGGTAGAAAAGTAGATCCAGAAGTAGACTATATATTTAATAATGTAAGAAAAACACATAATGATGGTGTATTTAGTGTATATACACCAGATATAAGAGCTGCAAGAAGTTCACATTTAATAACAGGATTACCAGATGGATATGGAAGAGGAAGAATAATAGGAGATTATAGAAGAGTAGCTTTATATGGTGTTGATGCATTAATCGAAGAAAAACAACAAGAATTAGATGTTTTAAATGTAGATGATTTCACAGAAAAAGTAATTAGAGAAAGAGAAGAAATATTTGAACAAATAAAAGCATTAAAAGCATTAAAAGTAATGGCAGGCAAATATGGATTTGATATTTCAAAACCAGCTAAAAATGCAAAAGAAGCAGTACAATGGTTATATTTTGGATACTTAGGAGCAGTAAAAGATCAAAATGGAGCTGCAATGAGTATAGGAAGAACATCAACATTCTTAGATATATATTTTGAAAGAGACATGAAAAATGGAATATTAACAGAAGAACAAGCACAAGAAATAATGGATCATTTTGTAATGAAACTAAGACTTGTAAGATTTTTAAGAACACCAGAATATAATGAATTATTTAGTGGTGACCCTGTATGGGTAACTGAAAGTATTGGTGGAATGGGAATTGATGGTAGAACATTAGTAACTAAAAACTCATTTAGAGTATTACACACATTAGAGAACTTAGGACCAGCACCAGAACCAAATTTAACAGTATTATGGTCAACAAGATTGCCAGAAGGCTTCAAAAAATATACAGCAAATTTATCAATAAAAACATCATCAATACAATATGAAAATGATGATGTAATGAGAGTAACTTTAGGAGATGATTACGGAATAGCATGTTGTGTATCACCAATGAAAATTGGAAAACAGATGCAATTCTTTGGAGCAAGAGCTAACTTAGCAAAAACATTATTATATGCAATAAATGGTGGAAGAGACGAAATATCAGGAAAACAAGTAACACCAAGATTTGAACCAATAACAACAGAATATCTAGACTATGATGAAGTAATGCTTAAATTTGACCAAATGATGGATTATGTTGCAAAAACATATATAAAAGCACTAAATGCAATACATTATATGCATGACAAATATTCATATGAAGCAATAGAAATGGCATTACATGATAAAGATATAATAAGAACAATGGCATGTGGTATTGCAGGTTTATCAGTAGTAGCAGACTCATTATCAGCAATAAAATATGCAAAAGTAAAAGTAATAAGAAATGAAGATGGATTAGCAGTAGACTATAAAATAGAAGGAGATTATCCTAAATTTGGAAATGATGATGAAAGAGTAGATGAAATAGCACAAAAAATAGCTGGACAATTTTTAAATAAATTAAAAAGATATCCAACATATAGAGATGCAAAACACACATTATCAATATTAACAATCACATCAAATGTTGTATATGGTAAAGCAACAGGAAATACACCTGATGGAAGAAAAGCAGGAGAACCATTTGGACCAGGAGCAAACCCTCTACATGGTAGAGATACAAATGGAGCATTAGCAGTAATGAATTCAATTGCTAAATTACCATTTGAAGATGCAGAAGATGGTATATCATATACATTTTCAATTACACCTGGAACATTAGGACAAGATGAAGAAACAAAAGTTAATAACTTAGTAAATATGTTAGATGGATTTTTTGCACAAACAGGACATCATATAAATGTAAATGTTTTTGATAGAGCATTATTAGAAGATGCTATGGAACATCCTGAAAAATATCCTCAACTTACTATAAGAGTATCAGGATATGCAGTTCACTTTACAAAATTAACAAGAGAACAACAATTAGATGTAATAAATAGAACAATTCATGAAAAAATATAGGGAAAATTGGGGACGGTTCTCTTTTTGTCCAAAGGGAAAAAAGAGAACCGTCCCCAAATTGCCAAAAAGGAAAAAAAGGGACAGAGATTAAACAGGAGGAGATTATGGAGAAAGATTTGAAATATTATGCAAAAATACATTCAGTTGAGAGCTTTGGAGCAGTAGATGGTCCTGGTATAAGATACGTAATATTTCTACAAGGATGCCATCTAAAGTGTAAATACTGCCATAATAGAGATACATGGGATATAAATGGTGGAGAATATAAATCAGTTGATGAAATTTTTGAAAAAGTAAAAAGATATAAAAATTACATCATGCCATCAGGAGGTGTTACAGTAACTGGTGGAGAACCTCTTTTACAAGTTAAATTTTTGATAGAATTTTTTAAAAGGTTAAAATCAGAAGGAATTTCTACTTGCATAGATACTTCTGGAATGGTTGAGATTACAGACGAAATAAAAGAATTATTACGACTAACAGATTTAGTATTATTAGATATAAAACATATAGATGATGAAAAGTGTAAACAGTTAGTAGGAATATCTAACAAGAAAGAATTAGAGTTTGCAAAGTATTTAAGTGATAATAATATAAAGATTTGGATAAGGCAAGTACTTATACCAGGATATACAGATGATGAAAAAGATTTATTAAAATTAAAAGAATTCATAAATAGTTTAAAAACTGTTGAAAAAGTACAGATTTTACCATATCACAGTATGGGAAAATATAAATGGGAAAAATTAGGACTAAAATATGAATTAGAAGATGTTAGAGATGCAACTCAAGAAGATGTGGATAGAGCTAAAAAAATAATAGGTATTTAATGTTTCGACTTACAAAAAACGTTGTACAAATTATAAAGTACAACGTTTTTTAATAAAATTTTAATAAAAGTCTACAAATTTTAGAAAAAGTATGATAGAATAACCTAAAAATGAATAGGAGTGTGTAAAAATGTCAGAAGCAAAGTATAAAAGAGTACTACTAAAACTTAGTGGAGAAGCATTAGCAGGAGATCAAAAAACAGGAGTAAACTCAGAAGTAGTAGGAAATATATGCGACAAAATCAAAGAAATAGTAGAAATGGGAGTAGAAGTAGCAATAGTAGTAGGAGGAGGAAACTTCTGGAGAGGAAGACAAGGACATCAAATGGAAAGAACAACAGCAGACTATATGGGAATGTTAGCAACAGCAATGAATGGATTAGCACTTCAAGATGCATTAGAAGTGAGAGGAATACACTCAAGAGTACAAACAGCAATAGAAATGAGAGAAATAGCAGAACCATTTATACAAAGAAAAGCAGAAAAACACTTAGGAAGAGGAAGAGTAGTAATATTTGCATGTGGAACTGGACACCCATATTTCACAACAGATACCGCAGCAGTGTTAAGAGCAACAGAAATAAAAGCAGATATTATATTATTGGGAAAAGCAATAGATGCAGTATATTCCGCAGATCCAAAAATACAACCAGATGCAATTAGGTTTGAAGAAATATCATATTTAGATGTATTAAATAAAGATTTGAAAGTAATGGATTCTACAGCAACTGCAATGTGTAGAGATAATAATATTCCATTATTAGTATTTGGAATTGCAGATCCAGAAAATATAGTAAGAGCAGTTAAAGGAGAAAAAATAGGTACAATAGTATCATAGTTATATATTAACTTTTATATAAAAATAAAAAAAGGAGAGAAAATTATGGATTATACAAATTTAAAAGAAAGAATGGAAAAATCAATAGGAGCATATACAGAAAAATTAGCAGAAATAAGAGCTGGAAGAGCAAATCCAGCAATATTAAATAAAGTAAAAATAGATTATTATGGAACACCAACACCAATAAATCAAGTAGCTGGAATATCAGTACCAGAAGCTAGATTAATAGTTATACAACCATGGGATGTAAGTGTATTAAAAGAAATAGAAAAAGCAATATTAGCATCAGACATAGGATTAAATCCAAATAATGATGGAAAAGTCATAAGACTAGCTTTCCCTGAATTAAATGAAGAGAGAAGAAAAGAATTAGTAAAAGAAATTAAAAAAATAGCAGAAGAAGCAAAAGTAGCAATAAGATCAATAAGAAGAGACGGAATAGATGAAGCAAAAACAAAACAAAAAAATAGTGAAATAACAGAAGATGAATTAAAATCAGCAGAAACAGAAATACAAAAAATCACAGACAAATATGTAGAAGAAGTAGATAAAATATTAGCAAACAAAGAAACAGAAATAATGAGTGTATAATAGAGGGGAAAAACATGGAATTTAAAGAAAAATTAAAATTATATCAAAAAGGGATAAATAATGAATTAGAAAAATATAATAGAAAACAAGACTGCCCAGAAAAAATATTAAATGAATCTATGGAATATAGTTTGATGGCAGGAGGAAAACGTTTAAGACCAATATTAGTAATAGCAACATATGAATTATTCAAAAAAGATATAAAAAAATGTTTACCATATGCAGTAGCAATAGAAATGGTACACAATTTTTCTTTAATCCATGATGACTTACCTGGAATTGACAATGATGATTTTAGACATGGTAAACCAACAAATCATAAACAATTTGATGAAGCCACAGCAATACTTGCTGGTGATGGTTTATTAAATAATGCATATATATTAATAAGTGAAGATTTAAAAAAAGCAAAGGACAATGAGTTGTCAACAAAAATAAAAGTATTTAATGAATTCACAAAAGCAGTAGACAGAATGATTGCAGGAGAATATGTAGATACAGAATATGAAGGAAAGGAGATATTACCAGAATATCTTGAATATATACATACAAATAAAACAGGAGCTCTACTAAAATTATGTGTAAGAATGGGAGCAATATTAGCAGGATGCAATGACAATGAATTAGAAAAATTAACAATATATGCAGAAAAAATAGGCTTAGCATTTCAAATAAAAGATGATATTTTATCAGAAGAAGGAAATGAAGAAATATTAGGAAAGCCTGTAGGAAATGATAGTGCATTAGGCAAATGTACATATGTTTCACAATATGGTTTAGAAGGTGCAAAAGAAAAACTAAATAAAATAACAGAAGAAGCAATAGAACAGCTAGAAATGTATGGAGAAAAAGCTGAATTTTTAAAACAATTAGCATTATACATACAAAATAGAAATAAATAAGGAGAACTTTATGAAATTTGATATAGAAAATATGCCAAAACATATTGCAATTATAATGGATGGAAATAGAAGATGGGCAAAAAAACAAGGCAAATCAGCAAGTTTTGGACATAAAGAAGGAGCTAAAACATTAGAAAAAATTGTCAGATATGCTAATAAAATAGGATTAAAATATATAACCGTATATGCATTTTCAACAGAGAATTGGAAAAGGGCAGAAGAAGAAGTAAAAGCATTAATGGCATTATTACAAAGTTATTTAGATGATTATAGTAAAAGAGCAGATTCTGAAAATATAAGAGTAAAAATTCTTGGAGATATCACAGCACTTTCACAAGGAATGCAAAAAAGTATAATAAATTGTATGGAAAGAACAAAAAACAATACAGGAGTTACATTTAATATTGCATTAAACTATGGTGGAAGAGATGAAATTGTAAAATCAGTACAAAATATAGTAAAAGAAGTACAAAATGGAAATATTAAAATTGATGAAATAAATGAAGAAGTAATATCAAATAATTTATATACAAAAGGTCAACCTGATCCAGATTTATTAATAAGAACAAGTGGAGAAATGAGGTTAAGTAACTTTTTACCATGGCAATTGGTATATTCAGAATTTTTATTTGTTGATAAAAATTGGCCAGACTTTACAGAAGAAGATTTAGATAATGCAATATTAGAATATCAAAAAAGAACAAGAAAGTTTGGAGCAAATTAAAATAGCATAAGAAAAGGAGAAAAAATGGATATAAAAAGAGTAACTTCAGCATTATTAGGATTTCCACTAGTTGTAATAATTTTAACGCTAGGGAGTAAATATTTAGTAGATATATGTTTAGCAGTAATTGCATTACTTTCTATGCATGAGTATTTTAATGTGATAAAACACGAATGCAAGCCAATCAAATGGCTTGGATATTTATCATGTTTATTTATTGCATTAATTCATATTGTACCAGAGCATATACCACAAAATATAACAAATAGCATATTAATACTCATAGTACCAATTTTGATGTTAATAAGTTTTTTACAAGTAATAATTACAAATATGAAAACGAATTTTAAAGATGTAGTATACACTTTATTTGGAATTTTATATGTAATAACAAGTATATCATTTATAGCATTAACAAGAGGATTAGAAAATGGAATTATTATAGTTTGGTACGCAATAATTGCAGCTTGGGGAACAGATACATTTGCATATTTAGTAGGAAGAAAATGGGGAAAACATAAATTTAGTGAAGTAAGTCCTAAAAAATCAATTGAGGGTTGTATTGCAGGTATAATTGGAGCAGTTGTGATTGCTGTAATATATACAATAGCAATAAATTCTATTTTTAAACTAGAATATTCATATTTATTTGTAATATTAATAACAACAATACTAAGTATAATTGGTCAAGTAGGAGACTTTACAGAGTCAAGTATAAAAAGATATGTGAAGGTAAAAGATGCAAGTAATTTAATACCAGGACATGGAGGAATGTTAGATAGAATTGATAGCTTAATGTTTATAGCACCATTTGCATATATATTTTTCCACATGATATAGGATTGGAGTGAAAATAATAATGAATGAAAATACAAAATTAGAAATAGCAGTTGAAGTAATGGCGGCAAAAATTGCAAAAACAGCACAAGAGGGAAAAAAACCAGAAGATAAAGAAATGCAACAATTGTTAAAAGAAAAGATTAAAATGTATCAAGGAAATCAAGAAACGCTTGATAAAATAATAAATGTATATGGAAAAGAGTTAAAAAAATAATAATTAGAGGAGCAGTTAAAGTGAAAGAGAATGAACAAGATATATTAAAAAAGTATAAATTAACTGAAGAAGAACATAAAAATTATTATGAAATAATAAAAAGAATATATACAAGTGGAAAAACACCAGTTGAAAATCCAATATCAGTAATAATAGGTGGGCAAACAGGTGCAGGCAAAAGCGGGATAATAGGATATTCAACAAGAATGTTTGAAGATGAAAATGTTGTAATAATTAATAGTGATGAAATAAAACCATTTCACCCTAAGAGCGAGGAAATAGCTAAATTATATCCAGAATTATATACAAAAATAACAGATCAAGAAAGTAATACTTGGACCAGTAATTTATTTGAAGAGTTGAGAAGAAATAAATATAATATTATTTTTGAAGGAACAATGAAGAATAATAGAATAGCTGACGAATCTATAAGTGAGTTGCAAGAACTAGGATATACTGTAATTGTAAGAGGATTATCAGTATGTGATTTAGAAAGTAGAATTTCTATATTAGAAAGATATGAAGCACAAGTAGCAGTTAAAGGATGGGGAAGATTAGTAGTAACAGAACATCATAACCAGACATATAATGGTATGCCAAATACGATAGGGTATATAGAAGAAAAAGATAAATATGATGTGCTAGAAATATTCGCGAGAGGTGAAGTACCATATGAACCAACTATAATTTATTCAAAACATAATGAAAAACAAGAAGAAAAAATACAAAAAGCTTTAGAAGGAAAAAGATGTGTTTCAAAATTTTCAAGAAAATATGGATATGAAAACGGAAGAGATGCAATATTAAAAAATAGAGAAGAAGAATATGATATTGTAATTCCGACATTAGGAGAAAGAATAAAAAAAGTATTATATGCAATGAAATCAAGAAATGCATCAGAAGAAGAAACACAAACTGTTTTAAATTTATTAAACGAATATGAAGAACTATTAAAAAAAAAGAAAATAAATAAGAAAACAGATGTAACTCACGATGATGCTGGAACAGAACGATAGGAGGAAAACTTGTTTAGTTTTATAATTAATGCAATCAAAATAATATTTTTATTAGGATTTTTAATACTTATCCATGAAGGAGGACATTTTTTAGTAGCAAAACTTTGTAATGTAAAAGTAAAAGAATTTGCTATAGGATTTGGAAAAACAATATGGCAAAAACAAGGAAAAGAAACAAAATATGCTATTAGATTAATTCCACTTGGTGGATTTGTTAGTATGGAAGGCGAAGATGAGGAGTCAGATGATGAAAGGTCTTTTGCAAAAGCAAGTGTAGGAAAGAGGATGGCAATTGTTGTTGCAGGAGCTACTGTTAATATAATTTTTGGTATATTAGTATTTTTTATATTAATTTCGACAGTTGGGCTTCAATTTGCTGACCCTGCTAAAGATACATTTTTAAATAGAATGTATTATGGAGCTAAAGGTACAGGCGAATTTATCTTAACTATTTTTGAAAGCATAAAAATGTTGTTTACAGGAGGGTTTGCAGTAGACCAAATGGTTGGAATTGTTGGAATCTCAGAAGTTGTTGTTCAAACTAGTGGAATCGCAAATTATATATATTTATTGGCTGTTATTTCAGTTTCTCTAGGTGTTACAAATTTACTACCAATTCCAGCACTTGACGGAGGAAAATTAGTTATTTTGCTAATTGAATTGATTAGAAGAAAACCTATGAAACTTGAAACAGAGGCTAAAATTCAACTAATTGGATTTTCAATTTTGTTGGCTTTAACATTCTTCGTGACTTATAATGATATAGCTAGAATATTTTGATATAAAAAAAGTTCTATTTTATAATAGAACTTTTTTATGTTATACATTTATATAAAGCTGGGTACGGAACGAATAGTACATGCTTTGATTTCCTGAAGTATAAAAATCACGATCACCAGCCGGATTGCTGTTACCTACGAAGTGATAGTCGCCACCTCGAGGGACACCATTGCTTGTGTTTTGATATGTTTCTTGTGTCCATTCCATTGTATTACCAGCTAAATCATATATATTATTTGCTTTCCAATACTCACTTCTTCCTGTTGTATAATTCATATTTGTAGGTCCTGAATCTATGGATGCATTTCCTGATGAATTGTAATAGTTTCCCCAACCACTACTATCTATTAATACTTCTTCTTCTGTTTTTTCTTCTGTTTCTATTATCCAATTTAATGTTCTATCCCATCCAGCCCCTGTTATTAATTGACCTGATACTGCTAAATTAGTGCTATACATTTTTCTTGATAAGCTATTTGCCAAATAAACTGATATATAATTATAAACATAGGCTCCTTTTTTACTTACTAAAGTATTTGTATCTGATGTTGAGGAAGTCCTTGGGGATGTTGTTACTCCATCGCCTGCTTCATATCTTCCTATATAAAAGCCACCATATTTATTTACACTTTCTAGATTTTGGTTACGGTCTTCTAAAAAAGAAGGATTACTAAAAGATTTTTCTATAAAAATCATATCTTGTGCATATAAACTTGATACTCGTTTTGTTGCCGTTTCTGACATTGTTTCTGTTTTTACATCTACTTTATATATACCATTTTTGGTCATTGGTATTTCATCATTATATGTTTTTCCATTCGCTTCTATTGATGATTGTTCTCCTTCTGCATTTGTTACTATTATTTCTTTTATTTCTTCACTACTTTCTACTTCCAACATTAATTTTTGATTTTGATTTACTGGTACCCATACAAACTGATTTCCTTTTTTAGAGTTATTTAAATCATCTCCAGAAACATCGGATATTACCACTCCTTCGTCTTTAGTTCCTCTCACATAATAAAAACCTTGTGGAATTGGCACATTTTCATTTGTTACTTCTTTTACATTCGGTAAATCATTTGGATCTAATTTTATATTGTTATAAGTTAATGTTAAATTTACTGATAAAATAGGCTCAGGTTCTTCTGGTTTATCAACTTTATCCTGTAAAGTTATTTCATCATCTGAATCAGCAGTATAATAAAGTACACCATCCATTTCTATACCTCTTGCATAATAAATGTGATGGCTTTGTTCATTTATTATATAGAGATTATCATAATTTAAAGTATCTTGTTCTGAAGTAATATTTTCAAAATCAGAACCATAATTTAATGAAATACCATCTAGTGCATGTAAATCTATAACATAATATTTATCATTGTCATTTGGTTCAGGTGAAAAATATCTAGTTCCCCAATATTCAATTTCTGCTGGTAAAGCACCATATTTTGCATTATAAGCTTCAACTTTATCGGACAGTAATTCAATATCATTATACATCATCTTTAGATTTCTCATTTTTATTCCATTTTTGGCATTATAAACTAATAATGATGATATAATAATTAATATGGTAACAGCTATTACTAAAGTAATAAGAGTTATTCCTTTGTTTTTTCTTTTCAATTTATTCATATGTTATACCTCAAAAAATTCTAATATATAATCTTTTGTAAAATAGATTTTTTTTATCGTTAAATTATATAATTAAAGATATTATATAACATATATATATCATTTACAATGGAAAAAATCAACACATTCATAAAAATAAATTTTAAATTATAAATAATAATTCTATAACCAGAAACTTGATATCGTTATAGTTTCAAAAGATTATTCTTTCATTAATTATATAAATTAATGAAAGAAGGAGACAAATGAAAAAAAGTAGAGAAACAGGAATTACATTAATAACTTTAACAATAGCAGTATGTATATTAATAGTAATATCGTCACTCTTAGTTTATAATGCCAAAAATGGAATAAAAATGAGAAATCTAAAGATGATGTATAATGATATTGAACTATTGTCAGACAAAGTTGAAGCTTATAATGCCAAATATGGTGCTTTACCAGCAGAAATTGAATATTGGGGAATTAGATATTTTTCGCCTGAACCAAATGATAATGATAAGTATTATGTTATAGATTTACATGCACTAGATGGTATTTCATTAAATTATGGTTCTGATTTTGAAAATATTACTTCAGAACAAGATACTTTAAATTATGATAATCTCTATATAATAAATGAACAAAGCCATCACATTTATTATGCAAGAGGTATAGAAATGGATGGTGTACTTTATTATACAGCAGATTCAGATGATGAAATAACTTTACAGGATAAAGTTGATAAACCCGAAGAATCTGATGAACCAGATGAAGAACCAGACGATAAGCCAGTAGATAAACCAGAAACAGGAGGGGCAACATTTTCAAGACAATGGGGAGTAATAGAAATAGAATTTTTAGATAGTACAAGTTATGATACAACTACAACGCCAAACGAACCTAATATGACAGATGATATGAAAGCAGTATATTGGGAAAATGGAGTAGAAAAAGTAGAAGGAGAGTCAGCAGATTTCGATAAAAGCAAATGGTATAACTATATAGCTCAAACAGGAGCAACAACATCAGGAGGAACAAGCAAATGGGCAAATGCAAAAACAAGTGATGGAAGTTATTGGGTATGGATACCAAGATATGCATATAGGATAGTATATTTTGATAAGATAACACATAGAGATGCATATAGAGCAGATAATACACAAACAGAAGGAATAATAGGATATAGCGATGCAAGAGGACTAGTAGATAAAGATGGAAAAACACCAAAGTATATGGGAGAACCAGTAACAAGTATAGGAGTAGGAGAAAATAAATTAAGACCACACCCAGCATCCGAAGATGGAACTTCAACAGGATTTACACAAGGAGAATGGGATAGTAAATTAGAGGGAATATGGGTAGCAAAATATGAGGTATGCCAAAGAGGAACAACAATAAAATCTATACCAGGAGTACAAAGTTATAGAAATATAGAGATAGGAGATGCATATACAAAAGGATATAATTATGATAGAGAAAAAGAAAGTCATATGATGAAAAATAGCGAATGGGGAGCAGTAGCATATTTAACTGATAGTAAATATGGAAGAAATGGAACTGCAGTTAGTCTAAATTCAAATAATGGTTATTATACAGGAGGAACAATAGGAGCAACAGCATTAACAAATCCATTACAAAGTACAACAGGAAATGAATATGGAATATATGATACAGTAGGAGGAGCAGATGAATATGTTACAGGCTATGTAGCTGATTCGAGTCATGGTAATGGAAATTCATTTGCATCAACAGATAATACAACAAACAACAAGACTGATAGTACAAAATATGCAACCGTGTATAAAATGTCAAGTTCAAATGATAATAGAGATAATTATTTCGAAAATGAAAATAGAGTATTTGGAGATGGAACAATTGAGACATCAACAAATGGAACAGGTACTCAAGCATGGTATGCATCGTCATCGTCTTCTTTTTTTATAGGCGTTTCCGGTGCCAATTTTCCATTTTTCGAGCGCAGTGGAGGAATACAAAGAACATATCGGTCCAGGTTCTTTCTATTTCAGCTACACCCATGGGGATGGCCCCGACAACTGCAGTTTTCGTGCGTGTTTAGTAGTAAAGTAATGTGAAATCTGAGTTTGTCAAGTTAACTGTGTAAATTCATAAAATCCTGAAATGTGAACTGACTGAAATATAAAAGATTAGAGAAGAATAGCAAGAAACCTTGCTATTTTCTTTAATTTGTAGTAAAATATAGAAATGAAAAAATCGGATGGGGGAATAGCGATGTATAGAACACACAATTTAGGAGAATTAAAAATAAAAAATGTAGGAGAAGAAGTAGAATTAGCAGGGTGGATACAAAAAATCCGTAACTTAGGAGGAATGATATTTATAGACCTAAGAGACCAATTCGGAGTAACACAAATAGTAATAAATGATGAAGAACTACAAGAACAAGCAAAAGAACTAACAACAGAAAGTTGTATACACATATGTGGTAAAGTTGTGGAAAGAAGTAGCAAAAATCCTAAAATGGCGACAGGAGAAATAGAAGTAGTAGCAAACAAAATAGAAGTATTAGGAAAATGTAAAAATGTATTACCATTTGAAATAAATACAGACCAAGAAGTAAGAGAAGACTTAAGACTAGAATACAGATTTTTAGACTTAAGAAACGAAAAATTGCATAACAACATATTATTACGTTCAAAAATACTAAAAACATTAAGAGACAAAATGGATGAATTAGGATTTTATGAAATACAAACACCAATATTAGCAAACTCATCACCAGAAGGTGCAAGAGACTATTTAGTACCAAGTAGACTTCATGCAGGAGAATTTTATGCATTACCACAAGCACCTCAACAATTCAAACAATTATTAATGGTAAGTGGATTTGACAAATACTTTCAAATAGCACCATGCTTTAGAGATGAAGACCCAAGAGCAGACAGAGCACCAGGAGAATTTTATCAACTAGACTTTGAAATGAGTTTTGCAACACAAGAAGACGTATTCAAAGTAATGGAAGAAGTAATTCCATACACATTCAAAAAATTCACAAACTGGAAAGTAGATGAAGGACCATTCATAAGAATTCCATATAAAGAAGCAATGGAAAAATACGGAATAGACAAACCAGATTTAAGAAATCCATTAATAATTCAAGATGTAACAAAAGTATTTGAAGGAACAGAATTTAATGCATTTAAAGATAAAACAATAAAAGCAATAGTAGTTCCAAATGGGGCAGAACAAGGAAGAAAATTCTTTGACAAAATGACAGAATTTGCAGTAGAAGAATGTAGTGCAAAAGGATTAGCATGGACAAAATTTGAAACAGATGGAACAATAGCAGGAGGAATTGCAAAATTCATAACAGAAGATGCAAAAGCAAAACTTCAAAATGAATACGGAGTAAAATCAGGAGACAGCATATTCTTTATAGCAGACGAATTACAAACTGCACAAAAAATAGCAGGACTTGTAAGAATAGAACTAGGAAAACGATTAGACCTAATAGAAAAAGATGTATACAGATTCTGTTTTATAGTAGATTTCCCAATGTATGAACTATCAGATGAAGGAAAAATAGACTTTTCACATAATCCATTCTCAATGCCACAAGGAGGATTAGAAGCCTTAAATAACAAAGAACCATTAGACATAGTAGCATATCAATTTGACTTAGTATGTAATGGATATGAAATGGCATCAGGAGCAGTAAGAAATCATAATCCAGAAATAATGATAAAAGCATTTGAAATAGCAGGATACACAGAAGAAGATGTAAAAAATAGATTTGGAGCATTATATAATGCATTTCAATATGGAACACCACCACATGCAGGAGCTGCACCTGGATTAGACAGAATGGTAATGTTAATAGCAGATTCTACAAATATAAGAGAAGTAATAGCATTCCCTAAAAATAAAAAAGCAAGAGACTTATTAATGGGAGCACCATCAGTTGTAACTAAACAACAACTAGATGATGTACATATTCAAATTTTAAAGGATGACAAACCTAATATTAAATAATCTTGCTAAGAGACAGTTATTGATAAAATTAGGAGAAAAAAATGAAGAAAAAAATATTATTAGGAATGAGTGGAGGAGTAGACAGTAGTGTATCAGCAGTACTATTACAAGAACAAGGATATGAAGTAATAGGCGCAACAATGAAGATGTGGGAAGATACCGAAAAAGCTATAGAAGACGCAAAAAAAGTATGTAACAGATTAGGAATAGAACATCATGTAATAGACTGTACAGAAAAATTCAGATGTCATGTAATAAATAAATTCATATCAGAATACGAAAATGCCAAAACACCAAATCCATGTGTAGAATGTAATAGATACTTAAAGTTTGGAGCATTTTATGAAAAAGCAAAAGAATTAGGATGTGAATATGTTGCAACAGGACATTATGCTAAAACAGAATATTCAGAAAAATATAAAAGATATGTTCTAAAAAAATCAGATGAAGAGAAAAAAGACCAAACATATTTCTTATATTACATACCAAAAGAAGAAATTGAATATATAATTTTTCCGTTACAAAATAGAGCAAGTAAAGAAGAAACAAGAAAAATTGCCGAAAAAAATGGATTAGAAGTAGCTCATAAGAAAGACAGTCAAGAAATATGTTTTATACCAGATAATGATTATCAAAAATTTTTACAAAAATACTCTTCACAAAAACCAAAAGAAGGAAATATAGTCTTAAAAGATGGCACAATATTAGGAAAGCATAAAGGACTAATAAATTATACAATAGGACAAAGAAAAGGATTAGGAATATCATATAAAGAACCATTATATGTAATAAAGTTAGATACACAAAAAAATCAAGTAATAGTAGGAACAGAACAAGACTTATATTCAAAAGAACTAATTGCAAATGAAACAAATTGGCTTGCAATAGATGAATTAAAAGAACCATTAAAATTAAAAGCAAAAGTCAGATATAGAGCTAAAGAAGCGGAATGTACAGTATATCCAATAGAAAATGAGCAAGTAAAAGTTATATTTGATGAACCACAAAGAGCTATAACACCAGGGCAATCAGTAGTGTTTTATGATGAAGACATAGTAGTTGGTGGAGGAAAAATTATATAAAAAGCTTTACAAGTAACATAAAATATGATAAAATATGAAAAGTTAAAGATAAAAGCCTATGAAAAAGCAAAGTAGATATATTAAAAAGTATCACAGAGAAAATAGCATAGCTGAGAGCTATTTATACTAAATATATTGAAATTTCACTTTTGAGGTCTTACTTTGAAACTAAGTAGAAGTAAGCGGTTGTACCGTTAAAACTACAATGAGGTTAATTATAAAAATTAATAAAATTAGGTGGTACCGTGGATATATTCGCCCTAACAGACAAAAAGTTTGTTAGGGTTGTTTTTTTATATAAAGTACCCAAGGAAGAAAAGGAGGAAAGAAAAATGCAAGAACAGATAGCAAAAATCAAAGAAAATGCATTAGAAGAAATCAAAAAAGTAGAAGACTCTAAAAGCTTAAATGAAGTAAGAGTCAAATACCTAGGAAAAAAAGGAGAATTAACACAAGTGCTAAGAGGAATGGGAGCCTTAGCACCAGAAGAAAGACCTAAGATTGGAAGTATAGTAAATGAAGTAAGAAACGAAATAGAAAAAGAGATAGAAGAAAAAGAGAAAAAATTTGCAGAGAAAGAATTGCAAAAAAAATTAGAAAAAGAAACAATAGATATCACATTGCCATCAACAAAAATAATAAGAGGAAGTAAACATCCAGTAAATAGAGTAATAGAAGAAATAGAGGACTTATTTGTATCAATGGGATATGATGTAGTCGCAGGACCAGAACTAGAAACTGATGAATTCTGTTTTGAAAGATTAAACTTACCAAAAGGACATCCAGCAAGAGATATGCAAGATAGTTTCTATATAACAAATGAATATTTATTAAGAACACAAACATCATCAGTACAAGCAAGAACAATGCTTGCAAATGAAGAAAAAACACCAATAAGAATGATATGTGCAGGAAAAACATATAGAAGAGAAGATGATGCAACACATTCACATCAATTCGGTCAAGTAGAAGGATTAGTAATAGACAAAAAAGACAGAAATGTATCATTAGCAGACTTAAAAGGTACATTAGAAGTATTTGTTAAAAAACTAATAGGAAAAAACTGTGAATTACGTTTCAGACCAAGTTATTTCCCATTCACAGAACCATCATATGAAGTAGATGTAAGTTGTTTCAAATGTGGTGGAAAAGGATGTAATTTGTGTAAACAAACTGGATGGATAGAAGTATTAGGAAGCGGAATGGTACATCCAAATGTATTAAAAATGAATGGATATGACCCAGAAGAATACGGAGGATTTGCATTTGGAACAGGATTAGAAAGACTAGCAATGTTCAAATATGGAATACCAGATATGAGATATTTGTATGCAAATGATATACGTTTCTTAAAACAATTTGACAGAAAGGATGAGGAATAATGAAATTAAGTAAAAATTTTGTAAAAGACTATGTAGATATAGATGTAGACTTAAAAACACTTGCTGAAGATATGACAAGTGTAGGAAATGAATATGATTCAGCAGAAAAACTAATAAATGCTACAAAATTAGTAATAGGTGAAATCATAGAATGTAAAGACCACCCGGACTCAGACCATTTACATCTATGTAAAGTAAATATTGGAACAGAAGTACTAGATATAGTATGTGGAGCTCCAAATGCAAGAAAAGGAATAAAAGTAATAGTAGCACAAGACGGAGCAATACTTCCAGGAAAAACAATAAAAAAAGGAATGATAAGAGGTCAAGAATCAAATGGAATGTTATGTTCTATTGAGGAACTAGGATTAGAAAGTAAATTCTTAAAACCAGAAGATAAAGAAGGAATAGCAGAATTAGGAGAAGATGCAGTTGTTGGAGAAGACCCAATAAAATATCTAGGATTAGATGATGAAGTAATAGATTTTGAACTAACAGCAAATAGAGGAGATTTATTAAGTATATTAGGAATGGCATATGAAATAGGAGCAATATATGATAAGCCAGTAAAAGAAGTAGATTTGAGCCATAAAGAAAGTGGAGAAGATATAAATAAAACATTTAAAACTGAAGTAAAAACAGAAAACTGTAAATTACTATTAGTAAAAAAAGTAGAAGGAGTAAAAATAAAAGAAAGTCCAGACTTCATAAAAAATAGATTAATAGCATCAGGAATAAGACCAATAAACAATGTAGTAGATATTAGTAACTATGTAATGTTAGAATTAGGTCAACCATTACATTTCTATGATGCAGATAGATTAGGAAATAAACTAGTAGTAAGAATGGCAGAAGAAGGAGAAAAACTAACAACACTAGATAATATAGAAAGAACATTAAGTAAAGATGATATAGTAATAGCTGATAACACACATGGAGTAGGTTTAGCAGGAGTAATGGGAGGACTAGAAACAGAAGTAGAAGATGATACAAAAAATGTAATAATAGAATCAGCAATATTTGACTCTGTAAAAATAAGACTAACATCTAAAAAAATCTTAAGAAGTGAAGCAAGTAACAGATTTGAAAAAGGTCTAGATCCTAAAAGAACATATATGGCAATAGAAAGTGCTTGTAAATTACTAGAAAAATATGCAGATGGAAAAGTAGTTACTGGAACAGTTGTATATGACAAAACAGATGTAAAAGATAAAGAAATAGAAATAACTTTCAAAAATATAAATGATGTACTAGGAACAGTAATTCCAAATGAAGAAATCTTAAATGTATTTAGAAAATTAGGATTTACATATACATCAGATGACAAAAAAGCAATTGTAAAAGTACCATCAAGAAGACTAGATATTTCAATAAAAGAAGACTTAATAGAAGAAGTAAGTCGTATTTATGGGGTAGATAATATTGAAGGAAAACTGCCAGTAGTTCCAATGAAACAAGGAAGTTATGACAAAACTACAAGAGAAATAAGAAATAAAATGATTTCATTAGGATTAAGTGAAACTTTATCATATATTTTAATAAATGATAAAGAAGTAAAAGGTTATACTCTAGATGAATTCGAAGAATTACGTTTATTAGACCCTATTACAGAAGATAGGAACACATTAAGATATAGTATGATTCCTTCATTATATAAAATTTATGAATATAATAATGCGAGAAATCAAAAAGATGTATCAATATTTGAAATAGGAAAAGGATTTTATAAAAAAGGAGAAAAATACGGAGAAGATACAAAACTATGTGTATTAATGAGTGGAAAATATTCATTAGGGCTAACAAATCAAAATGTGGACTTTTATGTAATTAAAGGTGTTGCAGAAGAAATACTTGAATATCTTGGATATGCAAACAGATATAGTTTTATGAAAAAAGAAATGCCTAAAGAATTACATCCAGGTCAAAGTGCATATATCAATGTAAATGGAACAGATGTAGGAATTATAGGAAAAATTCATCCAAATATAACAAAAGAAGATATATTTGTACTAGAAATTAATTTAGATGAATTATTCCAAAAGAAAGTTGGAAAAATGAAATATAAAGAAATTTCAAAATTTCCAAATGTAAAAAAAGATGTTGCATTTGTAGTTGATAAAAAATTAACTTCAAAAGAGATTGAAAAAGTAATTAAGAGCGCAGGTGGAAGCCTACTTACAGATATAGAAGTATTTGATGTTTATACAGGTTCTAATTTAGATGAAAATAAAAAATCTATTGCATATGCATTGACTTTTGAAGACATTAAGAAAACTTTAACTGATGAAGAGATTAATGCTTTATTAGAAAAAATTATAGATACAGTTTGTAAAAAATGTAATGCAGAGATTAGAAAATAGTAATATTATATTTGCTAAAAAATAAAAAACATGTTATAATATATGAGAATATTTTTTAAAACCTAATTAACAGGAGGATTTAGGCATTGGAAGAATTATGGGTAGAAGAGAAAGGAAAATTTTTTGTAGTCGAATTAGATGAAATCGAGTACAATGTTCCAAAAGAAAAGGTCAATAAAGTGGCTGATGCATGGCGGAATATTGAACCTGAACAGGTCGCAGAAATGTGGGCTATCATAAAGTCCATAGAAGAGACAGAAAGACATTTTAAAATGTCTTGGAGAAGGTTCGAAAGAGAATATGGTTCAATTCTTCAACTGGTTGGACCAGAAGTCATGATTGCATATATGATAGATAACGCTGGTCGTAAACTATTAGAACCAGAAAAGATTTATGACGACATAAGAAATTAATAACCTTTCTAAAAGACGGCTCCACTGTAGTGGAGCCTTTTTATGCAAAAAAAAGATTTGCATAATTCAGAGATTAGAAAATAAGTAACATTGAAAAAATAAGTTAAAAGTGGTATAATTATAATAGATTTGCTAATATAGTAAATTTAGAAACAACAAATTTTGAATAACAAAATTGGAGGTAAACTATTATGATTAATACCAGACAGTACATTCTACTCGACAACAGAGGATTTGACAAAAAGAGCGATGCATATGACCACATCCGGATTTGGTACGGACATATGAGTGGCGTGACCACATACTATGATAATGGTTTGTGGTACATCGTCCAGAGCAAAGCTCTAATGTAAGAAGTGTAATAGTGACGTTATGAAGAGAGTAGAGAGGAAAAGCGATTGCTTTCCTCTCTATTCTCGTTAAAAAATATTTAATAGTTGCAAAACATAGGCCCTAACAAAACCACATATTGATATTAATTTGTGAATAAAAACTTATATGTAAAAGATTTACATAAAGCTTGCATAAAAAGAAAAAATATGATATAATATTGTTTAATATTTTTTTAAAATAAAAGAGGAGGAAAAAATGGAAGAATTAAAATATTTTAACAGATTTTATTTAGACAAAGAAAAAGACATAATAGTAAATTTATATAAAAATGAAGAAGATGAAATTACATACATTTTAGAAACTCCAAATCATAACACAGGAAACTTAATAACAAACTTAGCAAAAATATGTGGCTTAGAAACTGTAAAAAATGAAAAAGATATGAAAATAATAACAGGAAAGATACCTGCAAGCATAAATAGTGATAATGAAGAAGTATATATATTTAGATTAGGTGGAATAAAAATAGCAAACATATATGAAAACAGGATAGAAATAAAAGCAAAAATACCAGCAATAACAAAAACACTAATGTCACAAACAAAAAACTATAAATTACCAATAGAAAAAACGATTGTAAAAACATATATATTAAAAAAATCAAAATTCAGAACAGATTTGCATACACATGCAAATGCAAATTTAACACCAGACTGTTTAATAGCATTAGGAATAGTTCATCAAGTCAAATATCCTTTATATTATATCAAAAAAATAAATTTAAAATTAACTAAAAAACAAGAAGAAAAAATATACAAACAAAGAGAAGAAGTAGAAAAACAATTCAAAGATTCTCCATTACAAGGAAAATATTTAACAAGAAAAATAGATGACAACACATTTATAAATTTCGCGGATTTAATATTAAACAATTTAGAAAATGCCCTATATAATATAGAAAAAATAAGAACAAGTTTAGTAATAATAAAAGATGGACAAGCAGTATTCACAAACTTAGAGAAATGTTATATTTACAGATATGTATTTGCAAAAGGAAAATCATCAGAAGAAAAAATTGAACTAAAAAAAGAATTAATAGAAAAAATACCAGACAATGACATACAAGAAGTAGTATTTCAGATGTTAGAAGATAAAAAAGAAAATAGCCCATATAAAAACAATACATTAAGACAAGATAAACTTTTATGGACTGCAAGACAATATCAAAAACAAGGCATAAAATATGTAGAAATAGCAGATACAGAATTAGCAAAAATGGGAGAACCTGCTATAAAATTATTAGAAGAAGTTCATGAAATATTTCCACAAATAGAAAAAGAAACTGGAGTAAAAATCAGATACTTATTTGCAATAAGAAGAATACCGTTAACAATAATAAAAGACCAAAAAACAAGTAATAAATATTTAAGAGAGAATATAAATGTATTAAAAGCAGTAGCGAAAAGCCCATATGTTGTAGGAAGTGACTTCATAGGAGAAGAAATAAATGATATTGAAGAATTACAACCTACAATAAAAGAAATTGTAAAATATGTTAATGAAGAAGACAAAGATTTCACAATAAGAATACATGCAGGAGAAAATGATAGCTTAAGAGATAATGTAAGAAAATCAATATTATGTGTAAAAGAAGCAGTAGAAAAAGGACAACAAATGCCACAAATTAGAATAGGACATGGGTTATATTCAGAAAATCTAAACACACAAGCAGGACAAGAATTAATGGAATTAATGAACGAAACAGGTATTATTATAGAATTCCAATTAACATCAAATGTAAGATTAAATAATATTGGAGACTTAAGCAATCATCCAATTAAAAAATTCTTAGAAAATGGTGTAAAATGTGTACAAGGAACTGACGGATGTGGTATGTATGGTTCAGATACATTTGATGAACAACTAGCACTTCAAAATCTATTAGGCTTAGAAGATACAGATTTTGAGAAAATGAGAAAAGTTGAAGATAAAGTTATAGAAAAAGCTGAAAGATATTTTGAAGAAAAAAGTAAAAAATTCAAAGAATTTTTAGGAAATAAAACAATGAGAGAAGCAATATTAGAATTAGAAGAAAAAAACATGAAAGAGACTGAAGGACAAGGAGAACTAAGAATTGCAACTAATTTAGAAACTGAAAAAGAATTAAAACAAAAAATAAAAGAACTTCCAACTGATAAAGTACCAGTAATAATTGCTGGAGGAAGCTTTAATACAAAAGGTAGAGAAACTTTTGCATCAGAAGAAGGAATAAAAGTATTAAAAGAATTCATGAAAAATGTAGATAATAATAATGTTTATTTTGTAATTGGACATAAAATGCAAGGATATGAGAAAGCAATAATAGACATTTCTAAAGAATTAAATAAAAAATTCGAAATAGATGCAATTGTTCCTAAAATGGTTACTGAAAAAGTAAAAAACAGATTATTAGATGAAAATATAGATGGAATACGTGTTTCTACAGAGTCAGAAGAATTAGGAATTTATAAAAGCTTCAATTATGAAATATTTGAAAGAAGAAAAGCAATAGTAATTGCATTTGATGGAAATTCTCCTGTTTCAAATTTAGTTCAAGAAGCTAAAAACGGAAAAGGTAAATCTAAAATATATGTAAATGGAGAAAATCATTTATTAAAAGAAAAAGCAGAAATGTTAGAAGGTTATGTTGTTCCATTTGAAATGCAAGATAATATAGTTGAAAGAATTATTGAGGATAATCCTGAAATTTCAAATAAAATATATAAAAAATTCACAATTTAATAAGAAAATTCCTCAAAACACTTGACAAATTAACAAAAAAGGTGTAAAGTATATAAGCATTACACCTTTTATTTTATTATTAAAAAGGAAAATGCGAAAATGAAAGAGGTAGTAGAAATGGAAAAAAACGTAGAGATAAGTATGTTATGGCAAATATATGGAGAGTTATTAACAGAAAAGCAAAAACAATTCATAGACTACTACTATAATAATGATTTATCTTTATCAGAAATTGCAGAAAACGAAAATATCACGAGACAAGCAGTAAGAGATATCATCAAAAAGGGGGAAAGAAAACTTTTCGAATATGAAGAAAAGCTATTGTTTATGAGAAAGACAATGAATCAAGAAAAACAGATACAACACATTTTAATCAATTTAAACAAGATTGAAAAAGACACACCAGATAAACAAATAACGAGCATATTGGAACAAGTAAAAAAAGAATTAAATTGTTTAGTATAAACAAAAGAATAGGAGGAAAGAATGGCATTTGAAGGATTATCATCAAGATTACAAGAAATAACTAGAAAGCTTAGAGGAAAAGCAAGAATATCAGAATCAGACCTAAAAGAAATGCTAAGAGAAGTAAAACTTGCATTATTAGAAGCAGATGTAAACTATAAAATAGTAAAAGAATTCACTGCCAAAATACAAGAAAAAGCATTAGGTCAAGATGTAATGAAATCATTAACACCTGGGCAACAAGTTATAAAAATTGTAAAAGATGAGATAGTAGAACTACTAGGAGGAACAGAAAGCAAAATAAACTTTACGCCAAACCCACCAACAATAATAATGCTAGTTGGACTTCAAGGTTCAGGAAAAACAACAACAGCAGGAAAACTTGCAAACCTTTTGCGTAAACAAGGCAAAAAACCATTATTAGTAGCATGTGATATATATAGACCAGCTGCTATAAAACAATTGCAAGTAGTAGGAGCCCAATTAAATATACCAGTATATAGTAATGAAACATCAAAAGATGTTGTACATATTGCAAAACAAGCGATAAGTGTAGCAATCTCAAAATTAAATGATGTAGTAATACTAGATACAGCTGGTAGATTGCATATAGATGATGAGTTAATGCAAGAACTAAAAAATGTAAAAGCAAATGTAAAACCACATGAAATTCTATTAGTAGTAGACTCAATGACAGGTCAAGATGCAGTAAATGTAGCACAAAGCTTTAATGAAGCTGTAGGAATAGATGGAATTGTGTTAACAAAACTAGATGGAGATACACGTGGAGGAGCGGCACTTTCAGTAAAAAAAGTTACAGGAAAGCCAATCAAATTTGCTGCAACAGGAGAAAAGCTAAGTGATATAGAAATATTCAACCCAGAAAGAATGACATCAAGAATACTTGGAATGGGAGATGTGCTATCAATAATTGAAAAAGCAGAAGAAGCTATAACTGAAGAAGAAGCAGAGAAACTAGAAAAGCAACTTCGAAAAAATGAATTAGACTTAGACGATTATTTAGCACAAATAAGACAAGTAAAAAAGATGGGGTCATTTTCATCAATATTAAAAATGATACCTGGAATGAATAAATTCAAAGACATAAACATAGATGATAAAGAATTTGACAAAATTGAAGCAATGATATGTTCAATGACAAAACAAGAAAAAAGAAATGTAAAACTACTAAATGCAAGTAGAAGAATACGTATAGCAAAAGGTAGTGGAACAACAGTACAAGACATCAATAAATTCATAAAATCATTTGAAATGACACAAAAAATGATGAAACAGATGAAATCAAATAAAGGTGGCATGAAAAATATGATGAAAAACATGAATATGGATGACTTGAAAAATTTTAAAATGTAGTTATTAATATTAAAAATATATAAATAGCAGAAAGAGGTGAATTACCATGGTAAAAATAAGATTACAAAGAGAAGGAAAGAAAAAAGCTCCATTCTATCATATAGTAGTAGCTGATTCAAAATCTCCAAGAGATGGAAAAATAATAGAACAAATTGGAACATATGATCCAATGTCAAATCCATCAAAAGTTGTATTAAACAAAGAAAAATTAGAACAATGGATAAAAAATGGTGCACAACCAACAGATACTGTAAAAGCACTTATAAAAAATGCTTAATTGGAGGCAAAGATGAAGGAAATATTAGAAACAATAGTAAAAAATCTAGTAGACAACCAAGAAGCAGTTGAAATAAAAGAAGTCGAAGGTGATAAAAACATAAGATTCGAAGTAAAAGTTGCTGAAGAAGATATGGGAAAAATCATTGGGAGACAAGGAAAGATTGCACAATCTATCAGAACAATAATGAGATCTATTGCAAATAATAAATCTAAAAAAGTAATAGTAGAATTTATTGGATAATGGAGAAAAATATGCAAAAAAGATTAGAAATAGGTCAAATAGTAAATACATTTGGAATAAAAGGAGAAGTAAAAGTAAAACCTTTTACAGATGATATTAATAGATTTGACGAATTAAAAAAAGTATATGTCAAAACTAAAACAGGAATAAAGCAATATAAAATAGAAAATGTAAAATACCATAAAAATATGGTGCTATTAAAACTAGAAGGTATAAATCGAATTGAAGATGCAGAAATGCTAAGAAATCTATTTTTAGAAATAGATAGAGAAGATGCAATTCCTCTTGAAGAAGGAACATACTTCATAGCAGATTTAATCGGATTAGAAGTTTATACTGATGAAGGAAAATTGCTTGGAAAAGTAGATGACATCTATAACACAGGAAGTAATGACATATATGTAGTAAAAGATGAACTAGGAAAACAAATTTTATTACCAGCAATAAAAGAAGTAATAAAAGAAGTAAAATTAGATGAAAAAATCATAGTTCATTTGATACAAGGGTTGGTGTAAAATGAAATTTGATGTATTAACACTTTTCCCAGAAATGTTTGAACCATTGAAAAAAAGCATAATAGGAAAAGCGGAAGAAAAAAATCTAATACAAATTGAATTAATAAATATTAGAGATTTTTCAAAAAATAAACACAAAAAAGTCGATGATACTCCATATGGTGGAGGAGCAGGAATGGTAATGCAACCAGATGTAGTATATGATGCATATAAATCAATAAAAGATAAAAATGCAAAAGTAATATATCTAACTCCACAGGGGAAAACACTAAACCAAGAAAAAGTAGAAAAATTAAGTAAAGAAGAACATTTAATCTTACTATGTGGACATTATGAAGGGATAGACCAAAGAGTAATAGATGAAATTGTAGATGAAGAAATATCTATAGGAGACTATGTATTAACAGGTGGAGAAATCCCGGCTATGGTATTAATAGATAGTGTAAGTAGATATGTAGAAGGAGTGTTAAATGAAGAATCAAGAAATGAAGAATCATTTTCACAAGGACTACTAGAATATCCACAATATACAAGACCAGAAATCTTTAATGATAAAAAGGTTCCAGAAATATTATTATCAGGTCACCACGAAAATATAAACAAGTGGAGAAGATGTGAATCTTTAAAAAATACATATTTAAAAAGACCAGAGCTTTTAAAAAATGTAGAATTGTCAGAACAAGACAAAAAAATATTAGAAAAAATAAAAAATGATGTAAAGTGCAAACAAGCACCGCTTACATAAAAGAAAGAAGGAGGTAAATACTAATGGATATCATAAAATCAATAGAACATGAACAATTAAAAAATACAATACCAGATTTAAAAGTTGGTAATACAGTTAGAGTACATGTTAGAATTAAAGAAGGAAACAAAGAAAGAATCCAAGTATTTGAAGGAATTATAATTAAAAAACAAGGTGGAGGACTTAACGAAACATTTACTGTAAGAAAAATATCTTATGGTGTAGGTGTAGAAAAAACATTCTTAATCCATTCACCATTAGTTGAAAAAGTAGAAGTAGTTAGAGTTGGTAAAGCAAGAAGAGCTAAACTTTACTATTTAAGAGAAAGAACAGGTAAAGCTTCTAAAACTAAAGAATTAGTTGGAGCAAGAATCGAAAACAAAGAAATTGTTTTAAAAGAAGATTTAACTGAAGAACCAGCTGAAGAAAAAGTAGCTGAAGTTGTTTCAAAAGAAGTAAAACCAGAAGAACCAGTAGCAGAAGTTGCAACAGAAACAGCTGAAAAATCAGCTGAAGTTGTAGAAAAAGAATCAAAAACAACTAAATAATTAAAAAGAAGGGGTTAACCTTTCTTTTTTTTATAAAAAAAATAGAAATAAAATCAAATATATGTTATAATATTTTAGAAAAGCATTATTATAGCTTTCGAAAAATTCGGAGGCTAAAAAGTAATGCCTCCGAAAAAAATTATATTAGGGAGGCATATTATGAAAGACAAAGATTTAATCAAACTGGAGTATGTAGAAGGAAGAAGAAACTATCATGGAATCATTGACCGGAATGAATTTTTAAGTCACATGGAATACTTGGTAGAGAAATTTCCGGACAACAATGAAATTGCTAAGCAATTAACAAATTTGATTCCGGAAATGCGTTATATCCTAATAAATAAGGATATGAATGATACGCAAGATATACCATCCATCTTCTATAAATTGAATAACGAGGATGATGGATATATTCTTAAAATCCTTAGATTTCACAGTATAATTTGGGGATTTTTAAACAGATATTGCTATGATGCTAAAGTGAAGTAAATCAGAGTCATTAAAGAGGATGGGGATATGTTAAGTTCATATTACCCTCCTCTTTTTGTAATAACATTTGTTGTTTAAAATTCCAAAAATTTCATAATAAAAAATGCAAAAAAAACTTTACAAAAAAGATCAAGTAATATAAAATAAAAGAGGTAAAATAGGATAAAATTTAAATATGCACGGAGGAAGAGAATGAAAGAAAAAAATGAATTAAGTTATAAAAACCTAAAAATGGTTTGCGATAAAGAAATGTTCCATTTCGAAACAACAGAGGAGTTAGAGCCAATAAATGATGGAATAGGACAAGAAAGAGGAATAAAAGCATTTGAATTTGCAATAAATGTTGATGTAAAAGGAAATAATCTATATTTGGAAGGACCAAGTGGAGTAGGAAAAACAATGTATGCCAAAAACTACTTAGATAAAATAGCAATAAAAAAGAAAGTTCCAAATGATTGGTGTTATATATACAACTTCCAAAATCCAAATGAACCAATTGCAGTATCATTACCAGCAGGACAAGGAAAAGAATTCAAAGAAAGTATGGATGGTTTTATAAAAGAAGTAAAAAAGGACATCAAAAAAACATTTAATGCAGATGATTTTGAAAAAGAAAAAGCATTAATAAAAAAAGAATTTGAAGAAAAAAGAGAAAATCTAATGACAAAATTAAATGAAGACTCAATGAAACATGGATTTCAAGTAAAATCAGCGCAAAATGGAATATATATGATGCCAGTAATAGATGGTAAAGTAGTTCAAGAAGAAGAATTTGAACAACTAGAAGAAAAGGTAAAACAAGAATATGAAGCAAAATCAGTAATAGTGCAACAACAGATAATGGAAGCAATAAGTCAAATAAAACAGATAGAAAGACAATCAGATAAAAAAGTATCAGAATGGCAATCAAATGTAGCATTATTAACAGTAAATGCACATATAAACTATATAAAATCAAAATACAAAAGAAATAAAAAGATAAATCAATTTTTAAATGATGTAAAACAAGATGTACTAAAAAATGTATCATATTTCTTAGAAGAAGACAAACAATCTGCAGGACAAGTACAACAAGGACCTGCACAAAAAAGACCAGATCCATGTTTAAATTATAGAGTAAACTTATTTATAGACAATAGTAATATAGAAGGTTGTCCAGTAATAATGGATTCAAACTACACATATCATAATCTATTTGGAAAATTGGAATATGAAAACTATTATGGAGCATTAAAAACAGATTTTACGATGTTAAAACCAGGATTATTGCATAAAGCAAATGGTGGATATATAATATTCCAAGCAAAAGATTTACTTGCAAATGGAATATGTTATGAAGAATTAAAAAGAGCATTAAGAATAAAAGAATTATCAATAGATAATACAGTAGAGCAAAGAACATCAATGGCTGTAATATCATTAAAGCCAGAGCCAATACCATTGAAACTAAAAGTAATTTTAATAGGAAGTGCAAACATATATCATACATTACTATCAATGGATTCAGATTTTAGAAAGCTATTCAAAATGAAAGCAGAATTTGAAGATACTGCAACTGTAAATGAAGAAAATGTAAATAAACTAGCAAGATTTGTCCACACATTTTGTGAACAAGAGCAATTACCACATTTAGATAAAACTGCAATGGCAAGAATTGTAGAATATGCATCAAGGCTATCAGGAGAAAATGGAAAAATCTCAACAAACTTTACTGAAATTGCTCAGATAATCGGTGAAGCTGGAACATGGGCAAAACTTTCAAAAGCAAAAGTAGTTACAGAAGAATTCATAAATAAAGCATTATTTGAAAGAGTAGAAAGAATCAAAAAATATGATGCAAAATATATAGAAATGATAAGAGATAATACACTACTAATAAATACAGATGGAGCATTAGTAGGTGAATTAAATGGACTAACTGTAATGTCAATAGGAGATTATACATTTGGTAAACCTGCTAAAATCACAGTAAATACTTATACAGGAAAAGAAGGAGTTGTAAATATAGAAAGAGAAGTTGAACTTTCTGGTTCTACTCATTCAAAAGGTGTATATATACTTTCTGGATATTTAGGTGAAAGATTTGCACAAGATATACCATTATGTTTAACAGCAAGTATATGTTTCGAACAATTATATAATGGAGTAGATGGAGATAGCGCTTCAAGTACAGAATTATATGGATTGCTTTCAAGCTTATCAGAAATTCCAATTAAACAATCAATAGCTGTAACAGGTTCAGTAAATCAAAAAGGACAAATTCAACCAATTGGTGGAGTAAATGAAAAAATTGAAGGATTTTTCCAAATTTGTAAAATGCGTGGACTTAATGGTTCACATGGAGTTATGATACCAGTACAAAATGTTAACAATTTACAACTTTCTGATGAAGTTGTTGAAGCAGTTAAAAACAAAAAATTCCATATATATGCAATATCTACAATTGATGAAGGAATTGAAGTTTTAACAGGTGTTCCAGCAGGTAAAAAAGATAAAGATGGAAAATTCCCAGCAGGAACAATAAACTATCTAGTATATGAAAAATTAAAGAAATATGCGAAAGTATGTGAGAAATAAAAAATGAAAGAACAAGAATATAAAATAGAAAACATAGAATCATTTGAACTAGCAGATATATTCGACTGTGGACAATGTTTTAGATGGAATAAGCAAGAAGATGGAAGTTATACAGGAGTATTTAAAGGAAATGTAATGAATGTGCAAAAACAAGGAAATACAGTCACATTTAAAGGGATATGTAATGGAAACATCCAAGAAATAGTAGAAGACTATTTTGATTTAAAAAGAGATTATGAAGAAATAAAATCAAAATTAGAGAAAATAGACGAAAATGTAAAAACAAGTATTCAGTATGGAAAAGGAATAAGAATACTAAACCAAGATTTGTGGGAAATGATAATTTCATATATAATTTCAGCAAATAACAATATTCCAAGAATAAAAGGAATAATAGAAAGAATATCAAAAAGCTATGGAAAAGAAATAGAATTTAGAGGAGAAAAATATTATACTTTTCCAAGCTTAGAAGAATTAAAAGATGTAACTGTAGAAGATTATAGAAAATTAGGAGCAGGATTTAGAGATATACGTTTATATGAAACAGTACACATGATACTTGATAAAAAAGTAGATTTAGATGAAATGCAAAAAAATCCAAATACAATGGAAGTAAGAGAGCAACTTTTAACATTATCAGGAGTTGGACCAAAAGTTGCAGATTGTATTTTACTATTTTCAACATTGAAAAGATTTGAAGTATTTCCAATAGATGTATGGGTTAGAAGAGTTATGAATGAATTATATATAAAAAATGAAGATGAAACAAAAGTAAATAAAAAAGACATTGAAAAACTAGCACAAGAAAAATTTGGAAATCTTGCAGGAATTGCTCAACAGTATTTATTTTATTGGAAAAGAGAAGCATAAATAAAAACATTATTTATAGTAAATTATATTGCTGTAAATAATGTTTTTTTATAATTATGTAAAAACTATTGAAATATTTGTAAAAATGTGGTAATATAATTTTGTTATAATCAATAACTATTTACAACTTTGGAATGACAAAATTTTATTAAATCAATCTATTCTACATTTTGTAGAAAATTAATTCAAGCGATTAGATCGAAAAAAATTATATCTTGAATTTTAAGAAAAATTGAAATTTTTAGTAAGGGAGGTGATAAATGATCGAAAAATATGAATTCACATATGCTGACTATGTATTATTGACGCAAGAACATGATAAATCATTTAAAAAGGCTTTAGAAGACCCTGAAGAAATGTCAAATTTTCTTAGTAATTTTTTGAATATAAAAGTTGATGACAAAAAACTAAAAATATATGGAGCAGAACATATATATACAGGAGAAAGAAAATGGTCAGTGGCAAAGAACTTTGCTGATAAGCAAGAATTATCTAAAGAAGAATATGAAGAATACAAAATAGATATGAAATATAAATTAATAGATATAAGCCAAATATCTAGAGAAGAGTTATTGATTAAACAAACATATATAGCAAGCATAATGCTTATAGAAAAAAGTACTAATAAAGATGAAATGGTAACTAACATTAAGAAGATAATAGAAAATACGAAAGATATAAAACAGTTAATGAAATTAAAAAATTATATTATATTTATACAAAAAGATATACTACAAGGTGAAGAAGTAGAATTATTAGAAATGATAAGTGGAAAGGTAGGAAATGATCAAATGAGTACATTAATAGAAAGGTTAAAAAGAGAAAATGATGCAATAAGAAAAGAAGCAAGAGAACAAGCTATAAAAGAATTGAAAGGTACAGTAGAAAAACAAGTGAGAAAAGAAGTTGAAGAAGAAGTAAGAGAAAATCTAGTAATAAAAATGTTAAAAAATAAAGAAACTGATAATAAAATTAGAATGTATACAAATGCAACAGATGAACAAATTAGACAAGGAAAAATACAATTAGGAATAGCATTTTAAATTTTACTGACATTAGTGTTAAAATAGAGGGGAATAGTTAAATCCCCCTCTGTGAGTAATTATTTGACAACAACGTTGTAAATTTTATTTTTAACATAAATTTCTTTAACAATAGATTTTCCATCAAGCTTGTCGGTTAAAGCATTGTGAACTTTTTCTTTAACAGAAGACTCATCTTCATCTAAAGAAATTGATATAGTAGTTTTAAGTTTTCCATTAACTTGAACAGGAATTTCAATTGTATCTTCGATAGTTTTAGCTTCATCAAATTTAGGCCAATTTTCGTAAGCAATACTATTAGTATGACCTAATTTATTCCATAATTCCTCAGTAATATGAGGAGCAACAGGATTCAATAATTTTAAAAATCCTTCTGCATACTCAAGAGGTAAAATTTCTTCTTTATTAACAGTATTTATAAAAATCATCATTTGAGAAATAGCTGTATTGAAATTCATAGTTTCATAATCATTAGAAACTTTTTTAACTGTATAATGATAAACTTTGTCTAGGTTCTTGTTAGATTCATTTTTAATTTTACCTGATTCAGTATATAATCTCCAAACTCTATCTAAGAATTTTTTAGCACCATCAATACCATTTGGATCCCAAGGTTTGGCAGCATCTATTGGACCCATAAACATTTCATAAATTCTTAAAGAATCAGCACCATATTGTTTAACCATATCATCAGGATTAATAACATTTCCCTTAGATTTACTCATCTTTTCACCATTTGAACCTAAAATCATACCTTGATGACGAAGTTTTGCAAATGGTTCTTTAACAGGAACATAACCTTTATTATATAAATAATTATTCCAAAATCTTGAATATAATAAATGTCCAACTGCATGTTCAGGTCCCCCAACATATAAATCAACAGGTAACCAATGCTCTAATAATTTTTTATTAGCAAATTCATTTTCATTATGTGGGTCAATATATCTTAAGAAATACCAACTTGAACCAGCTGAACCTGGCATAGTACTTGTTTCTCTTTTAGCAGGTTTACCTTCAAAAGAAGTATTTACCCAATCAGTAGCTTTATCAAGTGGTGATGCACCAGTTTTTGATGGAGCATAATCTTCTAATTCTGGAAGTACTAAAGGTAAATCAGAATCCGCAAGAGCTTTCATCTCATCATCTACAAAAACTATTGGAATAGGTTCACCCCAATAACGTTGTCTTGCAAAAATCCATTCACGTAATTTATAATTAACTTTTCTTTTTCCAATATTTTTTTCTTCAAGCCAATTGTTAATTTTATCAATAGCATCTTTTTTGTTTAATCCATTTAAGAAATCAGAATTTATGTGTAGACCATCTTCAACAAAGGCTTCTTTTGAAATATCTCCACCTTCTAAAACAGGGATAATTTCGATTCCAAATTTACTAGCAAATTCGTAATCTCTTTGGTCATGTGCAGGAACTGCCATAATACAACCTGTTCCATATGTTGCTAAAACATAATCTGAAATCCATATAGGAATTTCTTTTCCATTAACAGGGTTTATTGCATATGAACCTGTAAATACACCAGTTTTCTCTTTACTTAATTCTGTTCTTTCTAAATCTGATTTTGAAGCAGCTAATTTTTTATATTGCTCAACAGCTTCTTTTTGCTTTTCAGTTGTAATTTGATTTACTAAGTCAAGTTCAGGTGCTAATACACAATATGTAGCGCCGAAAAGTGTATCAGGTCTAGTTGTAAATACAGTAAAATCTAAATCAGTGTTTGCAACTTTGAATTTAACTTCTGCACCTTCACTACGACCAATCCAATTTCTTTGGATTTCTTTTGTAGATTCAGGCCAATCAATATCATCTAGCCCTTCAAGTAAAATATCAGCATATTTTGGGATATCTAATACCCATTGCTTCATATTTTTACGAACAACAGGGAATCCACCTCTTTCACTTTTTCCATCAATTACTTCATCATTAGATAATACACAACCTAATTCTTCACACCAGTTAACAGGCATTTCAACTAATTTTGCTAAACCATCATTATATAATTGTTTGAAAATCCATTGAGTCCATTTATAATAATTAGGATCACATGTAGAAACTTCTTTATCCCAATCAAAAGAAAATCCTAGCATTTTTAATTGTCTTTTAAATGTTTCAATATTTGCTGATGTAAATCCAGCTGGATGATTTCCTGTTTTTATTGCATATTGTTCAGCAGGTAATCCAAATGCATCCCAACCCATTGGATGTAAAACATTATATCCTTGCATTCTTTTCATTCTAGATATTATATCAGTTGCTGTATATCCTTCGGGATGACCTACATGAAGTCCTTGTCCAGATGGATATGGAAACATATCTAATGCATAAAATTTTGGTTTTGAAAAATCCCATACATCAGTGTAAAAAGTTTTGTGTTCTTCCCAATAATTTTGCCATTTTTGTTCTATCTCTCTAAAATTATATGACATATTATACGCCCCTTTCACGATTAGTTCTAATAGTACGATTATACTAGCAAAATGGCGAAAAGTCAATGAAAACTTTAAGAATAAATTGGATGAAAACAGATTTTATAAAATATGATAAAAAAATTGACAAATTAAGTTTATAAATATAAAATACATGTGAAGGTGATAGTATGAAAAAATTAAAATATTTAATTGTAATAATAATTGTATGTGTATTAGTATTTGTTGGAATAGAGTTTTTTAGAAATAAAGAAAATCAGACTCAAAATGATAATAATATTTCAAATGATGTAAATAATAATACAACAGAAACAGATTCAGAAACAGAAAATAAAACAACAGAGCCTGAAGAAAATCAAAGTAAAAACACTGAAATAAAAAATGGAGAAGAATTATTAGAAAAAGCAGAAAAAACTCTAGTTGCAAGAGGATGGGCAGGAGCATCAAATAATATAATAGGATTAAAAGATGGAATAATTTACTACTATAATAAAGGCACAGGGGAATTCAGAAAATTAGCAACAGGAATAGAAGATATATATTATAAAACAGAAGATTCAGAAGAAATAACAGCCAAACAAGGAGAAAAAACTGAAAAATTTGGAGAAACTCCAACATTTTTAATATATGAATAGAGGAAGAAAAATGAAAATTGATTTAGAAAAAGCAAAAGAGGAATTTTTAAAATATACAGAAAACTATGATTTGCAAGATGAAAATATATTAAAAAAGCAAAGACACTCACTAAGAGTGATGGAAATATCAAAACAGATTGCAGAAGGATTAGAATTGAATAAAGATGAAATAAAATTAGCAACACTAATAGGATTATTGCATGATATTGCAAGATTTGAACAACGAAAACAATATGAAACATTTCATGACACAAAAAGTTTTGACCATGGTGATTATGGAGAAAAAATATTAGAAAAAGATATGAGAAAATATATCGAAACAGATGAATATGATGAAATAATAAAAAAGGCAGTAAGAAATCATAATAAATTCAAAATAGAAGATGGACTTAGTGAAAAAGAAAATTTATTTTCAAAAATAGTCAGAGATGCAGATAAATTAGATATATTTTATGAAGCAGTAGAAATGTTCTGGAAAGGAAAAGAAAAGCAAGTAGAAGAAACAGTTATATTAGATAAAGTAATTGAGCAATTTAAAAAACATTTAACAATAAAAAGAGAAGATATAGAAAAAGGACAAAATACAATTAATAATGTAGTGTCAATAATTGCATTTATTTATGATATGAATTTCAAACCAAGTTTTGAAATATTAAAAAAAGAGAATTATATAAATAGAATGTTAAACAGATTTAATATAAAAGATGAAAATACAAAAAAATCTTTAGAAGAAATAAGAAAAATTTCAAATAAATATATAGAACAAAAAATACAATAAAAAAGGACTAAAAATGAGCAAAAAATTAATAATAACAGAAAAGCCATCAGTTGCAATGGAATTTGCAAAAGTGCTAAAAATAAATACAAATAGAAAAAATGGATATATAGAATCAGAAAACTGGATAATAACATGGTGTGTAGGACATTTAGTCACCATGAGTTATCCAGAAATTTATGATGAAAAATTAAAATTCTGGAGACTAGATACATTACCATTTATACCAAAAGAATGGAAATATGAAATAATACCAGCAGTACAAAAACAATTTGAAATAGTAAAGACACTATTACAAAGAGAAGATGTAGAAGAAATATATAATGCAGGTGACTCTGGACGAGAAGGAGAATATATTCAAAGACTTGTATTTATGATGGCAAAACCGAATCCAAAAGCAAAAATGAAAAGAGTATGGATAGACTCTCAAACAGAAGAAGAAATTAAAAGAGGAATAACAGAAGCAAAAGATTTAAGTGAATATGATAGTTTGTCAAATTCAGCATTTTTAAGAGCCAAAGAAGATTATTTAATAGGTATAAATCTTTCAAGATTACTATCAATAATTTATGGAAGAAAAGTTGCAAATGAAATAAATGAAGAAAAAGCATCTATATCAGTAGGAAGAGTAATGACATGTGTATTAGGTATGGTAGTTTCAAGAGAAAGAGAAATACGAAACTTTGTAAAAACCAAATATTATAAAATATTAGGAGAATTTGGTGGAGAAGAAGGTTCATTTAAGGCAGAATGGAAAGTAAATGAAAAATCCCAGATGTATGAATCAAACAAGTTATATAATGAAAATGGATTCAAAAAAGAAGAAGATGCAAAACAATTCATACTAAGTTTACAAGGCAAAAAAGCTATCATAACAGAACTAAAAAAATCAAAACAAAAAGAAAATGCACCATTACTATTTAATTTAGCAGAAATACAAAATGAATGTACCAAAAGATTTAAAATAAAACCAGATGAAACTTTAGAAATTATACAAAATTTATATGAAAAGAAACTAGTAACATATCCTAGAACAGATGCAAGAGTGTTATCAAGTGCAGTTGCGAAAGAAATCTCAAAAAATTTAAATGGAATAGTTAAAAATTATCAAGATGGAGAAGTGCAAAAACTTCTAAAGAAAATGATAGATGAGAAATATTCAACTAATTTACTAAAAACAAAATATGTAAATGATAGAAAAATAACAGACCACTATGCAATAATACCAACAGGTCAAGGGTTTGAAAATTATGATAAATTACCAGATTTACAAAAAAAGATATATAATGTAATAGTAAAAAGATTTATTGCAATATTTTATCCACCTGCAGAATTTAATAAAATCTCATTAACTGTAAATATAGAAAATGAAACATTTTTTGCAAATGGAAAAGTATGTACAAAACTTGGATATTTAGAAGTTCTAAAATCAAAAAATCTAAGTAAACAATCCACAGAAAAGGAACAAACTGTGGAAAACAAGTCAAATTCTAATGAAGAAACAGAAAATAATTTAGAAATATTAAAAAACTTAAAAAAAGGACAAGAAATAGAAGTAAAAAATTTTGAAATAAAAGATGCAGAAACTTCACCACCAAGTAGATATAATTCAGGTTCAATGATTCTTGCAATGGAGAATGCAGGAAAATTGATAGAAGATGAAGAATTAAGAGAACAAATTAAAGGAGCAGGAATAGGTACAAGTGCAACAAGAGCAGAAATAATAAAAAAATTAGAAAAAATAAAATATATAGAAATAAATCCAAAAACTCAAATAATTACACCAACTAAAAAAGGTGAAGTAATATATGATGTTGTTAATTATTCAATGCCTGATATGTTAAATCCTAAACTTACAGCAAGTTGGGAAAAAGGATTGGATATGGTTGCGAAAAAAGAAATAGAGCCAGAAGAGTTTATGGGGAAACTAGAAAAATATATTAATTCAAAATTTGATAAACTTGTTATAAAAATGTAAATGGAAAATTTTGAAAAAATACTTTAAAAATGAGAAAAAATATAGTATAATATGTATATAAAAACTAGGAGAAGAAAAATGAACACAATAATAGGAGAATTAGGAAAAAGTCCTAAATTTTGCGAATACATAAAAGATTTAGAAAACAAAATGAGCCCGATAGCCATATCGGGCTTAACTGACGTTGGAATGATACATATGCTTTCTGCAACAAAAGAATTCAGTAAAAAGCCAATATGTATAATAACATATAATGAAATACAAGCAAAAAAAATAGTAGAAGACTTGAGATATTTTACAGACAAAGTAATATTTTTTCCTAAAAAGGAAATAGTAACATATGACTATATTGCTGAAAGTAAAGACTTACCATATGAAAGAATAGAAGCATTAAATCAGATTCAAGAGCATAAAACAATGATATTAGTAACAACAATAGAAGCTGTAATGCAAAAAATGATAAGTAAAGAAGCATTATATAAAAATATCTTAAACTTCAAGGTCGGAGAAGAACACAAAATAGAAGAGATCAAACAAAAATTAGTAGACTTAGGATATGTAAGATATGACTTAATAGATGGAAGAGGACAATTCAGTGTAAGAGGTGGAATTGTAGATATTTCAATAACAGATAAAACAGGAGTAAGAATAGAACTTTGGGGAGATGAAGTTGATTCAATAAGATATTTCAATGTAATAAGCCAAAGGTCTACTGAAAACATAGAAAAAATAACAATTTATCCATCACATGAATATATATTAGAAACAGATATAGAAGAAGTTGTCAAAAAAATAAGAAACACAATATATCCAGATTCTTTACAAAATCAAGTTGAACAAGATATTGAATTAATAAAATCAGGAAACTATGTAAGTAAAATAGATAGATATATAAATGCATTTTATGAAAAACAAGAAACTGTATTAGACTATTTAAAACAAAATTATATAATAGCAATTGATGAAATAAATAAAGTGAAACAAAGATTAGAAAATGTCGAAAAAGATTCACAAAATATAATGCAATTATTATTAGAAAAAGAAAAAATAGTTCCAGAAGTTTTAAAAAGTTTATTAACATATGAACAATTTCTAGAAAAAACTAAGAATAGACAAATAATATATATAGAAAAATTTGATGATGAAATAAAAATTGAAGCACAAAAATATAGATGGACTTATAAAGAAAAAAGATTTTATAAAAGTGAAATTGAATTATTATTCAAAGAATTAATAAAAGCGCAAGAACAAAAAAAGAAAATCTATATATTAGCAGAAACAAAAGAAAAAGCAAAAAAAATATGTTCATTATTAGATGAACAAGAAATAATAAATAAATATGAAGAAAAACTAAATCAAACAATAATAGCAAAAAATACAGAAAGCTTAGTAACTGTAAGTGTAGGAAAATTATCATCAGGATTTGAATGTTTTGATATAAATGAATTAGTTATATCAGCACAGGAATTAGTTGAAGGAGAAAAAAAGAAAAAATATAAAAATTCGGCATTTAAAGAAGGGGAAAAAGTAGTATTTGCAGACTTAAAAATAGGAGATTATGTAGTGCACAAAAATTATGGTATAGGAGTATTCATAGGTGTAAATACTATAACTGCAGATGGAACAACAAAAGACTATATAAAAATAAAATATTATGGTGATGATATTTTATATGTACCAACAAACCAACTAGATAGTATAAGAAAATATATAGGCGGAGATGAAGGCGGACTAAAAATAAATAAATTAGGAAGCAAAGAATGGTTAAACACAAAAGCAAGAGTAAAGAAAAATCTAAGAGAAGTAGCACAAGAATTGATTGAATTATATGCAAAAAGAGAAAAAGCTAAAGGATATGCTTTTCCTGCAGATACACCATGGCAAACACAATTTGAAGAAAGTTTTCCGTATCAAGAAACTGATGACCAATTAAGATGTATAGAAGAAGTAAAAAAAGACATGGAATTAGACAAACCAATGGACAGACTATTATGTGGAGATGTTGGATATGGAAAAACAGAGGTAGCAATAAGAGCAGCATTTAAAGCAGTAATGGGAGGAAAACAAGTAGCATATCTAGCACCAACAACAGTACTTGCTGAACAACAATACAAAGAATTTAGAGATAGAATGAAAAACTTTGCAGTAAAAGTTGAAGTATTAAATAGATTCAAAACAAAAAAAGAGCAAAATGAAATTATAAAAAAATTAAAACTTGGAGAAATAGATATTGTAGTTGGAACACATAGAATATTAAGTGAAGATGTTGAATTTAAGGATTTAGGACTATTAATAATAGATGAAGAACACAGATTTGGAGTAAAAGCAAAAGAAAAAATAAAACAATATAAAACAAATATAGATGTACTTACAATGACAGCAACACCAATTCCAAGAACATTACATATGTCAATAGTTGGTGTAAGAGATATGTCAGTAATATATGAACCACCATATAATAGAAAACCTGTACAGACATATGTATTAGAATATGACCAAGAAGTTATAAGAGAAGCAATAACAAAAGAACTTGAAAGAGATGGTCAAGTATTCTATTTATTTAATAATGTAGAAAACATAATGAAAAAGGCAGATGAAATTTCAAATTTAATTCCAGAAGCAAAAGTTGTATATGCACATGGAAAAATGACAGGAAATGAAATTGAAGATATAATGGAAGAATTTATTGAAGGAAAAACAAATGTATTAGTATGTACAACAATCCTAGAATCAGGAATAGATATTCCAAATGCAAATACAATAATTGTAGAAAATGCAGATAGAATGGGACTTGCTCAATTATATCAAATAAGAGGAAGAGTAGGAAGATCAGATAGACAAGGATATGCATATATAACATACAAAAGAGACAAACTATTATCAGAAATTGCAGATAAAAGATTAAAAGCAATAAAAGAATTCACAGAATTTGGTTCAGGATTCAAAATCGCAATGAGGGACTTGGAAATTAGAGGAGCTGGAAGTTTACTAGGTGAAATTCAACATGGGCATTTAGAACAAGTAGGATATGATACATATTGTAATTTACTTGATGAAGTACTAAAAGAAATGAAAGGTCTACCAGTACAAGAAGAAATTGATGTACAAATAGATTTAAATGTAACAAGTTATATACCAGATGAATATATTTCAGACTCAAGTCAAAAAATTGAAATGTATCAAGATATTGCATTATGTAGAAGTGAAGAAGATATACAAAATGTAATAGATGAAATGATAGATAGATTTGGAAATATGCCAGATGAAATAGAAAATCTTATAGAAATTGCAAGAATCAAAATATTATGCAAAAAATTCAAAATATCAAAAGTCCAAAGTAGAAGAAATTTTGTAGTATTTACTTTTGAACAACCAGATATTGATATAGATGTTAATGAGCTTGTTAAAAAATATAAAAATAAAATAAAATTTACTCAAGGAATTAAACCACAAATAACATTAGATTTAGGAAACGTAAATGAAAAACAAGTTCTAAAACAAGTAAAAGACTTTTTTAGGTAATTGGGAAAAAAGGGGACAGTCCCCAATTTTCCCAAAAGGAAAAATTGGGACAGACTTTAATTGAAATAAGGAGGAAGTATGCAAGTAATTTCAAGTAAAGATAATGAATTTATAAAACATATAAAAAAATTAAAAGACAAGAAATACAGAGATGAAAGCAACGAATATATTATCGAAGGAATTAAATTAATAGAAGAAGCAGTAAAAGAAAAAGCAAAAATAAAAAAGATAATTGTTTGTGAAGACACAACAAAAACATATGAAATTCCTACAAATGTTAGATTAGAAATTGCTAAATATGAATGTATATATGTAACTGAAAAAATATTTAATTCAATTACACAAGTAACAAATCCACAAGGAATCATGGCAATTATTGAAAAATCACCAGAAGATCAAGAAATAGATTTTACACAAGATTTAATTGTAATTCTTGATGATGTACAAGATCCAGGAAATCTTGGAACTATTTTAAGAACGATTGATAGTATTGGATTAAATCAAGTTATAGTATCAAAAGATACTGCAGATGCATTTAACCCTAAAGTAGTGCGTTCAACAATGGGAGCTATTTTTAGAGTAAAAATAATCGAAGCGGAAAATTTAATAGACACTATTAAACTAATTAAAAGACATCACTTTAAATTAGTAGCAACTTCTCTTCAAACTGATAAAAGTATATATGATATAGATTTTAATAAAAAGATGATTGTAATTGGAAATGAATCTAATGGAGTTTCTAAAGAAATTCAAGATATTGCAGATGAAAGAGCCAAAATTCCTATGTTAGGTAAAACTGAAAGTCTTAATGCATCAGTTGCGGCTGGAATTGTAATGTATGAATATGTAAGACAAAAAATTAATAAAAGACACATCATTAAATAGATGTGTCTTTTAAGATATTAGTAATAGAAGCAAAAATAGTTACTAATATTAATGAAACAAGTAAACTCCGGATTCTACTGTTAAATATATTATATCACAATACTTATAAATATATTGTAGAAACATGTCAACAACATAAGGAAATTTAATTAAGAGATGTAGAAAACTGTCAACAAAACAGGAAAATTGCGATGAAAAGTTCTTGCAATTTTTGGAATAAAGTATTATAGTAAAAATGTTACTAAAGAGAAAGGAGGGGAAAAATTGAAAAACTTTTTTGGAAGCATCTTTATAAACCGAGACGATTTAAGAGAAGCGGGAATAAATTATCCAATAAAAGTAGAATATTATAAAATAATAAATGAAAATGAAATGAAACAAAAAAATAAATTAATATATGGTATACAAGTAATAAAAACAGAATATAAAGAAAAGATAGGAGTAGAACAAAATAAAATAGAAGAAATTACAAATGATGAAAAAGAGATAGATAGATATCTAAACACAATAAAAGAAAATGAAGTAACTCCAATTGGCTTAGAAGATGTCATAATAGAATTAAAAAATATGCAAAGACTTGCAAAAAACAAAAAATTAAGCTACAATACATAAGACAACAACATAGGAGGTAGAAAAAATGGCAGACAAATTAATAATAGTAGAATCACCAGCAAAAGCAAACACAATTAAAAAATTTTTGGGAGGAAGTACAAAAGTATTAGCCTCAATGGGGCATGTAAGAGACCTACCAAAATCAAAACTAGGAATAGATGTAGAAAAAAATTTTGAACCAGAATATATTAACATTAGAGGAAAGGGAGATTTAATAAAAGAATTAAAAAAAGAAGCTAAATCAGCAAAAAAAGTATATTTAGCAACTGACCCTGACCGTGAAGGAGAAGCAATAGCATGGCATCTTTCAAAAATATTAGACTTAGATAATGAAAAAGTAACTAGGGTTACATTTAATGAAATAACTAAAACTGCTGTGCAAAAAGCAATAAAAGAACCAAGAGATATAGATGTTAATTTAGTTGATGCACAACAAGCAAGAAGAGTGTTGGATAGAATAGTTGGTTACAAAATGAGTCCAGTATTGTGGAAAAAAGTAAGAAGAGGACTATCAGCAGGAAGAGTTCAATCAGTGGCAGTAAAATTGATTGTTGATAGAGAAGAAGAAATCAAAAAATTTATTCCAGAAGAATATTGGAATATATATGTAAAATTATTAGATGAAAAATCTAAAAAAACATTTGATGCAAAATTTTTCGGAAAAGAAGGCAAAAAACAAGAAATTCATAATAAAGAACAAGTAGATGAAATACTAAAAAATATTGAAAATGCGAAATATATTGTAGAAGATATCAAAACAGGTGAAAAGAAAAGAAATCCTGCACCACCATTTACAACAAGTACAATGCAACAAGAAGCATCAAGAAAATTAGGTTTTACATTAAAGAAAACAATGTCAATTGCACAAGGATTATATGAAGGTGTAAAAATCCCTGAGAAGGGAACAGTAGGTTTAATAACATATATGAGAACAGACTCTACAAGAATTTCAGAAGAAGCAAGAGCTTCAGCAAAAGCACACATAATAGGAACATATGGAGAAAACTATTATGAAAATAGATATTACAAAACAAATAAAGAAGCACAAGATGCGCATGAAGGTATAAGACCAACATATGCGGATTTAGAGCCTGACAAAATAAAAGAATCTTTATCAAAAGACCAATATAAATTATATAAACTTATTTATAATAGATTTATGGCAAGTCAAATGGCATCAGCTGTATATGATACAATGGCAGTTACAATTGATGCAAATAAATATACATTTAAAGCAAATGGCCAAAATTTAAAATTTAAAGGTTTTATGACATTATATGTAGAAGGAACAGATGATAAAGAAGAACAAGAAGAAGGAATGCTACCTCAATTAGAATTGAAACAAGAAGTTAAAAAACAAAAAATCGATTCAAAACAAAGCTTTACAGAGCCACCACCACGTTATACTGAAGCAAGTTTAGTAAAAGCTTTAGAAGAAAAAGGTATAGGTAGACCAAGTACATATTCTCCAACAATTACTACTATATTAGAAAGAAGATATATAGAAAAAGAACAAAAACAATTATTTCCGACTGAATTAGGAAAGATTGTAAACAAATTATTAACAGAAAACTTTACAGATATAATAAATGTAGAATTTACTGCTAATATAGAAAATCAATTTGATAATATAGCAGAAGGAAAAGAAGATTGGAGAAAAATGATAAGAGATTTCTATGGACCATTTGAACAGACTGTTGAAAAAGTAGAAAAAGAATTAGAGCATGTTGAATTGGTAGAAGAAGTTTCTGATATACCATGTGATAAATGTGGAAGAATGATGGTATATAAATATGGCAAATTTGGAAAATTTTTAGCATGTCCTGGATATCCAGAATGTAAAAACACAAAAGCGATTGTAGAAACAATTGATGAACCATGTCCAAAATGTGGTGCAAAGATTCAAGTAAGAAAGGCCAAAAACAAAAGAAGATATTATATATGTGAAAATAATCCAAAAACTTGTGATTATATTTCTTGGAATAAACCAAGTAAAGAAAAAAAGAAATAGATATATATAAATAGGTATATTATTATCATATATTGTCGAAATATGTTAGAAACAAGTTTGACTAAAATCGACATTATTTGATAATAGTATATCTATTTTTTAAATTATAAGATGGAAAAACTTACACAAAAAAATAAAAACTAAAAAAACTAAAAAATTTTTAAAAAAAGTGTTGACATTTTAGTATAACCGTGTTAATATATTTAAAGACCTAACAACAGAAGAAAATATTTAAAATATTACACAAGAATTAGTATAAAGTCACAGCGAAAAAAGAAGAAAAACAACGAA
>CALXXZ010000010.1 GCA_944392805.1 uncultured Clostridia bacterium
TTATAACTTATATAATTTCTTATATCTTCTTTTATTTTTTCTATGTTTACGTCTGCTCTATGTTTATAAAAATTACACTTCTCATTTTTGCAATATAGTTCTTTTAATGCTTTACAACCTGCATGTCCATTTTTTACTACATACGCAAAACAATCTTTATTTTCCATACTTATTCCTCCGCTTCTGTTATTCTCCTCTATCAAAATGTTCAGTTAATTTTCCGTTTTTCATTCTTACATATTTACTTATTCTGTCGTTATAATTAACTACAAATCCTTCAACATTTCTTTTTGTTTTTTTACAATATGCTTCATATAGGTTATCTAATTTTTCTTTATCTGGAACTATTCCTAATTTATAAGCTACAGGTACAATTCCTATAAAATTAGGTATAACTTGTGATTTAAATGGATATATAAATAAACTGTGATAATATCTAAAATTGTACAATTCCATTTGTGGATTTACATTTGCTTTTGCAAACATATAAAATCTTTGCTCAAATTCGTCTACTGAATATTTTAGTTTTCCCATTCCTATCCATTCTCCACATAAACAGCTATTGTCTTGTAATTCCACTTCTAAAAACTCTTTATGTTCTTCTAACCATGCATATAATCCTTTATATATAATTTGTTTTACTTCGTTTGTGTCTATTTCATCTATTGCATAAATATTATTTCTTTGTGCTATGTATATTTTTTCATTTAATTTAAATATGCATAAATTACTTCCATCTAATTTTTCTGTAATTTCACATATATTTTCACTACTTATTTTTACTCTTTCTGTTTTTGGATATATTGTTTTCTTTATCATTTTACTTTTCCTCTCTTTCTTTCTCTTGGCTTTTTTCTTTAAACTTATAAAAGCTTTCGTGGATTTTTATTTTACTATTCTTTTCTATGTATTCTATTATTCTATAAAATAAGCATGTACCATCTTGTATATCATCTAATGAATTGTAAGCTTCTATTGGTGGATCTACTCTTTTACCATTTTTGCTTATTTTAAATATTAAAATTGGCTGAAATAAACCGCTTCCTATCATATTTTTAGGATATAACATCTGTATTAAAGTTCTCCACTCTTCGTTTGTTACATCATCTATTTCTTTAGTAACTATCTTCTCTATTATTTCATCTGTAAATTCATAATATATACAATTTACACTTTCTATTAATTCTTTATCTTCTTTTCTATAATTCATTTTTCTACCTACTTTCTAACTTTTTATAATTAAGTATTACTACTTCTTCAAAATTGTTTTCTTCTTTTATATTTTCTTCTATTTCCTGTATATCTTCAAGCTTATTAATTTCTTTTAGTGTAGTTGTTTCACATTGCCCAACTCCAAAACCTGTTTTTCCTTTGTGGAAATATACTATAAAGTATTTGCTCATTATTTCTTTTCTCCTTCTATAATATTTAATATTTCTCTTATTTCTGTGTTATATCCATATATACCGTCTTGTTTTATTATCTTTATATATTCTTTTAATTTATCTGTTACTTTGTTTAGTTTAGATTCTAAATTTTCCATATAATCAATTAGTTTTTGCTTTCCTGATTGTGTTAGTCTATCTTGAAATAATAACTTTTTAAGTTCTTCTATTTGATTTTTATCCACTAAATATAACCACCTTTCTTTTGTATTTCTTCATTGTATGATTTATTGTTCAAATACATAATAATTTCATTAATTTTATTTATAATATCTATAGTATCTGGCAAAGTTTGGGTTTCTTTTACAACTTTATTATTAACAATAGTTCTTTCAACTTTTAATTTTAATAATTCTATTTCTTCCTTATTCATAAATTAATCCTCCAAACTTAATTCTATTCCATCTATATTTCCATTTAGTTTATTTAAGCAATGTACCATTAAGGTTTGCAATTTATCTATATCTATAGTTTCTTTATCCCAACATTTATTATTTATGTAGTCTAAAACTCTTTGAACACTTTTATTTCTGTATATTTCTAATTCTAATGTTATTTCTCTATCTAATTGTTGTACTTGTTTTTCTGTTATTCTCATTTCTTTTCTTTTTTCTTCTATTGAATTATAAATATTTTGCATTTCTTCTTTAGACATCTTTATTCTCCTCCATTTTCTATTATTGAACCATATTCTTTTAATTCTGCTACTGATTTAGTTGTCCATATTGACAATACTTTATAGTCTATTTCTGTTTGTGGTGGTATAAATTCTACTATTAATCTATCATATACATAATTCCAAACATCTTCTGGAGATTTATATTTTAATGAATATTCTATGTCATCTATACCTGCTTTTATTTCACTATATTCATTATCTTCTCCCAAAGATTCTTTTATTTGTTTTAATACTTTAAATATATCTCTCATTTTTTATTTTCCTTTCTTTTTATATTTTTGCATTACTATTAATATCTAATGTAGATTTTTTATTGTAATTATATTTAAATAGTTTGCTTTGATTTTCATAATGTTGTTTTATTTGTTCTTTGTATGTTTTTATATCTTCATAACTATTAACTTTTTGATTAAATGCTATATGTTCAGCCATTAAATCTATTTGTTTATCTTTTTTCTCTATCATAGATAAGACTGTTTCGATTGCTGGGTTTAATTCTAAATGTTTATAGATATCTCCTATTTTCCAACCACCATATCTGCTTATTTCTAGTTTATCTCTTTGCATTTCGTTATTCTTAAATTTATTTAAAATTTCTATTGCTTCTTGTTCTTTTGTCATAGTTCCATCTCCTTACTAACAAGTTTTGCATATAAATCAAATATTTTCTTTTCTAATGGATTATCTATATTAAATGTTTTATCTTCAATTATTTTTACTAAGTCTTTTCTTATATCCTGATAAAATTCATGTTGCTTTTTATAAAATTCTAATTCTTTATAATGTTCTAAACTTATCGTTACACTTTCTGTCATGTTATTCCTCCTAATCCCAATAATTGTTTATAAGTTTCCATTTGTGTTATTAGGCAATTTCTTTTATTAATTAGTTCATTTTTTTCTTTTTTACTTAGATAGGTAACATCTAAACCATAATCAGTTTGATATGGTTTCATTTCTCTTTCATATACTTTTTCACATTTTTCTAATGCTTTTTCTATTTCATCTTTACTAACATAATTTTCTTGTATATATTTTTGTATCTTTTTTATATTTTCAAAAGGCACATTTCCAAATATATCTTCAAATTGTTCTATTTCTTGTTTATTTGTCATTACTTGTCCTCCTTTTCGGCTTTTTTTCGTCCATCTTCGACTAATTTTCGTCCATACAATATTTCTTCTACAATAGTTATCTGGCACTTTAATATAAATGCTTTTGTACTGTTATTTTCTAGTTCTTTTATGTATTCTTTTTTTAATTCTTCTAGCTTGTCTTTTAGTTTTTGTTTTAATATGCTATTTTCTATAACTTCTTTTGCCATTTTAACAAACATATCTTTTCGTTTATTTTTCTTCTTCTAATTCTTTTATTCTTGCCAAAACTCCTGCTATTGCCTTTTGGTTAGATATTCCTATCCAATTTGCATTTTGTGGCTCTGTTAATTTTTCACATCTTTTTATATCGTTTTCTATATTACTCATATCCAACCTAACTCCTTTACTTTTGCATTTATTGCTTGTAGTTCTTGCATATTAATGCTTTCATATCCATCATAAAAATTATTACAAATTATGTTCTTCTTTTCTAAATTAAATGTTATTATTTTGTCGTCTTTTTCGTATACTTTTTCTCTATATTTTACTTCTTCTTTATATCCTAATTCTTCAAACATCTCATCTGCACTTTTATACAAATTATCCTCTAATCCATTCAACCTTCTTGTTGCTATTAGTTCTTCTAAATCATCTACACTACTCATTTTTATTTCCTTTCCAGCAAGTAAATCTATTTACTTACTATTTTTAAATTTTTATAATAATTATCTCTTATATCCCCGTTTATGTGTGTTACTCTCTCATCTTTTTCTACTTTTCTTATAAACATATTGGCCACAAGCCTTGATATTGTTACTGTATAACTTTTACTATTTTGCCATAATAAAACTTGCATACCAAATCGTTGTTTTTTTAATGCTTTTATTTTTTTAGTTTTTGTGTTCTTAATTCTTCCATAATTACTAATTTCGTAGTTAAGATTTCCAATTTGTTTCCATTCTTCTCCATCAAGATTTTCTTCTTTAAAATAGTCGAAATTAAATGTTTTTTCTTCAGGTTTATATATTTCAAATTCATATTTATAAGTCTGCTCTATTTCTTCTTTAAAATTAGCAACAATTTTATTAAATATTCTTAGATTATATCCAGGTGTTTGTGGTAAATATGTGCTTAATACATATAAATCTGATTTTTTCTCTAGTGTTTCCCATTCATCATCTGTTAAATTTTTATAAACCTCATAAATTTCATTTTGTTTTAATTCTTTTATTATATTTTCTAATTCATCTTTCTTTATATTAAACTCTCTATAAATTTGCCCATCTTCTATTACTCCATAATATTTAGCAATATAAATCTTATCAAATTCTTTCATCTTATGGTCCTTTAATTAATTTTATTTTCAAATTGTTTTATTATTTTGTTTAAACATTTGTTGCATAATGCTAGTTTTATTTCTCCACACTTTGTAAGACTATGTGGAATAATTGCTATCCCTCCGCTTCTTTCTGCCTTTTTTATATCTAGTCTTATTTTGTCTCCACAATAATCGCAAATGTAATAATCATACATTTTTGTCTTTTTAGAATTTACTGTATTACAATTAGAATATTCTATTTGCATTTCTTTGTATTTGGTTGGTTCCTTTCTCCACTTTAATTCTTCAATATTTAACATTTTTACTCCTTTATGTTATTACTGTACAAATAACTCAAATCGTCATAATTTCTTTGGTTAAAAGCTGATTTTAAAGGTACTTTAGTAATAATCTCATCTTCCCATCTTTTTTGGTTAAGCCATGTACTAGGATATGGAATATATTGACCGTTATCTTTCAACCAATCCACACTTCCCCTAAATTGTTCCAATCTAGACATTATAGAACTAAACAATTCACTACTTGGCTTATTCTTTTTAAACCATTTTTTTACTTCTTGTTTTTTAACTTTTTTTGGGTATTCTTTATAAAATTTTTCAAATTGACTTTCCCATTCTTCTTTTTGACCTTCAATTTGACCATATATATTATTTATATCTAATATCTGATTCTTATTCTTATTCTGAGTGTCCATATTGTATCCATCTTGTATACATTGACCTTGTTGTAAAATATATGCTTTATTTTCATCTAAAGTAAGTAATGCCTTTTCTTGTTTATATTTCGTTTCTGTATATCTATCACTTTGAATATAATTATGTATTCTCCAATGTTTAATAACAATTATTCCACTTTCAAATGGAATTATAAATTTCTTGGTTATTAAAATTTTTAAATCATCTTCCTTTTTTCCTGTCATTCTCATAATAGATTTCCAATTGTCTACAAATCCATCATCATCTGCCTGCATTGCTAAATAAAAATACAATACCTGTGAACTGTCTGGCATTTCAATAAAAGAATCACTATTTATAATTGCTTTTGAAAACATTCTTTTTTGTGCCATTTTTTACTCCTTTTCTATTACTGGTATAATATTTAATTCTTTTAATTTGTCATACAAAAATAATCTGCCTTTTTGCGTCCATTCTGTATTTAATTTACTCCCTATACTTCCATCACTTCTTTTATATTCTGTAGTTTTACTATGTGTATAACCACATCTTTGATATTTCTCATACAGAAACCATTGTCCACTTTGTTTAAATTGTATTTTTAAATCATGCAAGATTTTGTTAAATTCTATTGCAGACATTCCATAATCTTTTGCAATTGCTGTTACTGTTACAGTATTTTTACTTTGTAATATCTTGTCTGTATAGTCTGCTTTTGGTTTTAATTCTCCTATCATTTGTTTATTTTGGGTATTTTCTAATTGTAATTGATTGTTTTTTTGTCTTAAGTTTTCAACTTTTCTCTTTAAAACAGTCATGGCTTTTAATACCAATTCATCTTCTGTTAATTTTTCTTCTCCTGCTATATATCCCCCTGTTTTTCTTATGCTAGGTAAAACATCTCCTGTTACCCATTTTTTAAATTTTTTTGCATTTGGTAATTTGCTTGCCATTATCAAACTATATAATCCGCTTTCATTTATTATTGTCATATTTCTTGCTTGACCTGATGCACTAATTTGGTGCGTCAGCTTATCTTCTTCTTCGACATGTAGTCTTATTGCATTATCTGCTCTTCCATATCCTAATATATCTGCTATATCTTTCCCTACAAAATATGGTTCATTATTTATGGTTAAACTTCTTATTTCTCCAAATTCATCATTTTTAAATATTTGCAAATCGTTCATTTTCTAATTTCCTCCTTTTGTATATTTAAAGGGATAAACTATTGTCTATCCCTGTTGTAAATCTTTATATTCTGTTATTATTGCTTCTTGTATTTTTTCTCTTGTTTCTGCATTTATTGGATGTACTATATCTAATATTTTATTGTTTTTATCTTTTGTATATGGAAAAGATATAAATAGTCCTTTTCTACCTTCTACAATCCTTATATTATGTATACATATTGCATCGTCTAGTACTATACTTGCTCTTGCTTTTACAGCTCCTTTATCCTCTAATTTTTCTATCTTTATACTTGTTACTCTCATTATTTTTCCTCCTTTAATATACATTCTTTACAATAATATTTATTGTTAGCTTTATATAGTGTTGTATTTGCTTTTTTACATTTATTACAACATATTTTTGGTCTATAATTTTCATCTGCTTTCTTTCTCTTTTCTTGTTGGTTTTTACTATTTTCTTTTGGTATAAAGTTTTTATGTTTTGCTACTGCACTCATTCTCATTTTTTAAATCCTCCATTCTATAAATAGTTTTTCTTAAACTCTTGCATAAATAAATCGCGTCCATATTTTTCTTCAAATTTCTTTTGTGCTTCTCTTTGGTATTTCTGTCTTAATTCTTTGTTTAAATCGTATTCTATATGGCATTGTCTGCAAATAGGTATAACTAGTCCATATTTCATACTCATTTGTCTGTTGCTACCTTCAAACACTTCGTTTAAATCGTCTTTTTTTCTTTTTTGGCATATATAGCAAACTTTTAAATTATCTGTTATTATGCTAAATCTTTTTGCCTCTAAATTTTTTAATTTATTAGATTTCTTCTTTAATTCTTTTACTGGTTTAAAATTTTTATCTTTACAGTTTCTACAGTCTTTAAATTCAATTTCTTTATGTTTTTTTATACAATAAAGATATTTCTCGTATTTTTTTGTTCTGATTCTAAAATTAATACATTTCATTTTTATTCCTTTTTCTTGATTTTCTAGTATTTTTGTGGTAAAATTAATTAGAAAATCATATATTTATGTATTTTTATTTAAAGTTATCTATGGTAGTTGGTCGCTAGAATGGGTAACTTTTTCTATTTATTCTATTTTTTCTTCGCTATTTTTGTTTGAATACAATATTAAATTTATTTGTACTATTTTGTCTGTTAAGCATTTGTTTAATTTAGAACATATTTCTGTTAATTTAAATTGTTCTTCTATTAAATCTCTTTTTGCATTTTCCACTTTAGTTGCATTGTATATGGCTATAAATAAAAGTATTAGTATAATTATGTATGTTAATATTAATAAATCCTGCATTTTTTAACTCCTTTCTTGTAAAATTTTGTAAATTGTCATATAATTACCTCGAAAGTGAGGTGATTAATTTGAATTATTCTGAAATCGTTTCAAACATAGTTATTGCTATGATTAACTCAAAAATGTTAACATCTACAGAAAATGTTACAGAAGCATATAAGAAAATATATGATGCTGTAATAAATCCTGATGCTTAACAAAATCTTTTTAATGTGTTAGCTATCTCGCACATAGCTAATGCATTTCTTATAATTCTTTCTTCTGATTCAACTTTATCTTCTGTACTTATGTTTATTTCTTTTTCTAATAAATCATTTCTTCTGTTCAGTCTTTTCATTTCATCTAATAAAAGCTTTTTTTCTTCCATTTTATTTCCTCCTTCCTAATTTCTTACTAAATATATAAATCCTAATACTATTGCTACATAACATGTATTTATAATAGTATTAATGCTAATTACGTTTGCTAATAATTCTGCTATTGCTATCATTCCAAATAGAAATGCTAGTCCTAATATGCAAAATAATATTTCTAATAATAATGTTTTCATTTTATCCTCCCACTAAAATTTTTGTTAATAAATCTATTTTTGTTTCCGCCTCTATTCTTCTTTGTTTTTCTTCTTCATATACTTCTTTTGGAACAGAATCATCGTCAACTGCTATTTTGTAATATCCTCCTTCTGTCATATAGTGCTTTAATTGTCCTGTTTTACAAAGCCTTTTTACTTCTTCTGACCCTATTCCACTTCTTCTACTATATTCTTCAGCAGAAACATATTTAGGTATTGCCATATTCTTCATCTCCTTTCTATTTGTACCGTGTCGCTCTTATTTCGTGTTGCGTTTTTGCAACTTTTCTTGTAAAAAAAATTCTGCAAATTCATTTTCCTCTATATCTAATTCATCACACAATATAGAAGCTTCCTCTAAACTCATTGGAGATTCATTGGCAATTTTTCGCCCTAATATATATGGTGAACAAGGTATTTTGGGCGCAATAACTTGAATCGTTTTTCCTTTTTCCACTATTCTGCCTTTTAATTTCGAAGTGTTTACCATTTTGCTCCTCCTTTCTTGTTGCATTTTTGCAACTTTCATCTTTATTATACACAAACAAAAAAAATTGTCAATACATTTTTGCAACTTTTTTTATATTTTTTACAATTTTTGTTGCAAAAGTTGCAAAATATGTTATAATATCATTAATGGAGGTCGTTATGAAACAAATAGATTACAAACTAGTTGGCAATAGATTAAAAGAAGCTAGAGAAGAAAAGGGAATTAGTTTAGAAGATGCGGGAAAAAAAGTTGGTGTTAACAAAAGTACTATTCTTAGATGGGAAAATGGACAAACAGAAAAATTTAAAATTCCTACTTTAGAAATACTAGCTGACTACTATGGTGTTAATTCTTCCTGGATAATAGGGAAAGACAATCATAAATATATATATACTAATAGAACAGATGTGTTTGGAAATCCAGTTGTTTCAATTCCAATTTTAGGTATAGTAAAAGCTGGATATAATTACTTAGCTGAAGAAAATTGGATTGGAACTATCGACATAGATAAAAAACTTGCAGAAAGTGGTGAACTATTTGCTTTAAAAGTACATGGTGATAGCATGTCCCCCGTTCTAATTGAAGATGATATCGTTATAATAAAGAAACAAGAAGATTTCGAAAATGGAGATATAGTAGTTGCAATCATAAATGGTGATGAAGCAACAATTAAGAAAGGGAAAAAAAGTGAAGTTGGAATATTATTACAACCATTGAATAGTAGCTATGAACCACTTATATTTACTTACGATGAAATGAAAACTATACCTGTTACTATTGTTGGTGTAGTAAAACAATTAAAGAGGGAGTTTTAAATGAAAATAATAAAATTAATAAGTCAAATTTTATATGTAATAATTATTTTTTATATATTGATTTTTGGTGTTACAGGGATTAGTAGTTTGTTAATGTCAATAGGGATTTCTGGTTCATTTAACGGATTATTTACATTTATTATAGTAATATATGGACTTGGAATGTTTTACTATGATATTGATAATGCCTATAACAATAAAGAGATAAAATAAAAGAGAAATATGTTCCAAAGTTTGCGACACGGTACATATTTCTCATACACAAGCACTATTGAAAGTGATTGTATTTTTATTATACAAGAATTTACTTTCATTTTCAATAGTTTATTAAAAATAAATTATTAAAAAATGGAGGTATTTTTTATGGCCATAGAATACAATTGCGAAATAAATGGTAAAAAATATTATAGAATTACAAAAACGATAGGACATATGGTAGATGGCAAACCTATTAGAAAGACCTTTTATGGAAATGGTAAAAAAGATGCAATAAAAAAAGCTGATGATTATATAAATAAATTAAATAGTGGAATGTCTTTAGATTTTGAAACAGTTACAATTGATATGCTTATTCATAAATGGTTATTTCAAGTGAAAATTAATGAAGTAAAACCATCTTCTTTTCTATCATATGAAGGAATTTACAGAAACTATATTAAAAATTCTGATATAGCATATTTAAAAGTTTATAATACAAAATCTTTACATATTCAAGAATATTATAATAAACTAGGAAAAAATAAAACTTATTCACAAATACAAAAATTAAATAAACTATTGAAACAATTTTTCTCTTATGCAGAACGTGAAGGATTTATATTAAAAAATCCCTGTAATAATATAACAATTCCGAACAAGAAAATTAATAATATAAAATCAGATATTGAATATTTTAACGAAAAAGAAATAAAACAATTAAAAAAAGCATTCAAGGGACACAAATTTGAAAATTTAATCCTCTTTGCCTTAGGAACTGGATTAAGACAGGGAGAAATTTTAGCCTTAAAATGGGAAAATGTACATTTAGACAAAAAATATTTGGAAGTAAAAGAAAGTGTGAAAAAAATTTATGTTTTTGACAGTAATGAAAACAAAACTTTACAAACAATATATTCTACTCCTAAAACAAAAAATTCAGTACGCAAAGTTGATTTGCCTGATAAACTAATATCTATATTGTCTAATATGGAAAAAGAATCTAAATTTGTTTTTAGCGAAAATGGACAACCTATTTCTTCCAAAACCTTATTTGGAAATTGGAAAAAGGTTTTAAATAGTAACAATATTAAATACAGAAAATTTCACGCGTTAAGACATACCTATGCAACTATGCTTTTAACTAAAGGTATAGATTTAAAAACCGTACAAGATTTAATGGGCCATTCTGATATAACCATAACACAAATATATTTACATGTTTTGCCTAAAACAAAAACAGAAGCTGTAAATAAATTAAATAAGCTTTTATAAAAACTAAAGTGTTAAAAGTGTGTTAAATACAAAAATAGAGTATCAATCTTTTTCTCTGGAAGTATTGATACTCTAATATTATACAGATATGGTGACCCGTACGGGAATCGAACCCATGATTCCACCTTGAGAGGGTGGCGTCTTAGCCGCTTGACCAACGGGCCTTTTTTTACCATATCTTTATATCATATTTTTTTCTTTTAGTCAATTGTTTTTTAACTTATTTTTATTATTTTAGCTGTAATATTTTGTGCTGTGTTTTCCATTACTACTTTTATCACACTTCCTGTATTATTTTTAAATTTAAAATCATAACTTCCATATGCAACTGCTGCATCTTGTCCATCTTTGATATATGGCACATGTCCACTATGTTGATGTCTTTCTACTATTTCTAATTCTGGAATTTTAGCAACTGCATTATATAATGTTGTACTTACTTGACAATTTCCTCCACCTAATCCTTGCTTTTTCTCTCCATCTACATATATATCAGCTTCTTGATATCCTTTTGAACTTGTTGATTTTCCTACTGTATTACAAAAAGAAAAAATTTCATTTGGTTGTATTTCTTTTCCTGATATCGCTTTACAAGTTATTGTTATATTGTTTTGTCTTTCTGAATCTTTATTATATATTTTAGTTGAAAATGTTGCAATTTCTGTTTCTACTTTTGGTTTTGATTCTTCTGGTTGCTTTGGTTGTTCTGGTGTTTCAGTTTTTTTTGTTTCTACAGAATTTGTATTAGTATTAGTATTTGTATTTGTGTTTGTATTAGTATTATTTGTATTTATATTTGTACTACTTTTTTCTGCTTGATAATTGTTCTGTTGTGGCTCATTATCATTTTTATTAGAAAAATACCACCAACATCCTATTCCGATAGCTGATAAAATAATTATTATTGTTATTATAACCTTTTTCATTTTGACCTCTTTCTTTTTAAATATTTTTTATTTAAAAAACATATTTTTAATTATTTTACCCCAAAAATACAAATAATATTGATAAAAATTAATGATTTTCAGTATTATTAAATTAAAAAGTCAAAACTTATTTCTACTTTTTATCATTTAAATAATTTTCAGTATTCCAAATAGCATATAAAGGAATATTTAAAATCTTATCATTTAATTTTATGTTTTGTAAAGAATATCTTATAGCAATTTTAGTGTTGTATTCTTTCATATATACTTTTAAACTTTGTGCTTTGACATTAATCCCCGCCTTCGCTTCAACAGGTATTATTAAATTTTTATATGCAAATACAAAATCCACCTCACTTTGAAATTCGTTTGACCAATAATAAATAGTATTTATTTTTTTAACATTTCCTAATTCTTGAAGTACAAATTGCTCTGTAAGCAAACCATTAAATTCATTATATATCGCATCCTTTTCTATTATAGTTTCATATGGTAATTCACATAACACTCTTAATAATCCCACATCAAGTAAATATATTTTAAAAGCTTTTAAATCTTCATAAGCTTTCAATGGTTGCTTATCTCCACATTTTACTCTGTTTATAACTCTTATTAATCCTGTATCTTTTAACCAATTAATTGAATTTTCATATTCTCTTGCCCTTGCACCATCTTTTACAACTCCATATATAAATTTTCTATTTTCCTTTGCTAATTGTGATGGTATACTATTCCAAACATATTGTATTTTCGTTGCAGTACTACTATCTGTATGTTTTGAGAAATCTCTTTCGTAGGCTTCTAGAATACCTTTTTGCACTCTTTCTACAAGTTCAAAATCTTTTTCTTCAATCCATGTTTTTACTGCTCTTGGCATTCCTCCTATAACAAAATATTTTTTTAAGTAATCTTTTAATTTATCTGTAATTAAATCTGGTAATTGTTCTAATTTATTTCTCTTAATAATATTTATTAATTCATTTTCATTATTAGCTATCAGAAATTCTTCAAAATCTAATGGTTGCAATTCTAAAAAATCTACTTTTCCAACTGGAAAAGAAATTTTGTCATGTAAAAATACTCCAAGTAAACTTCCGGCACAACATATTGCATATTCTGGTGTTTCTTCAGCAAAATATTTTAAAGCTGTAAGTGCTCTTGGTAGTTCTTGGATTTCATCAAATATTATTAGTGTTTTTTCTGGCTCTATTCTCTTATGATTAAGTGCTGATAAATATTCTATAATTCTATTTGGCTCTATATTACCATCAAATAAATTTGCTATATTTCCTGCATTCTCAAAATTTATATATAAAACATTATCAAAATATTCTTTCCCGAATTCTTGTAAAATCCAGGTCTTACCAACTTGTCTTGCTCCTTTTAAAATAAGTGGTAGTCTATCTTTTTTATCTTTCCATTCTTTTAAATCTGTTATAATCTTTCTATACATATTACCAACTCCTATTTTTATTTATAAATCAAAACCACATTTTCTCTACCAATATTTATAGTTTGAATCACATTTTCTTGATCAATATATGTATATTATATCACATTTTCTTGACTATATGCAATATTTTTATAAATTATATTTTTTTATACACATTTTTTACCCTAAAAATACAAATAATATTGACAAAATTCAAAAATATAGTATAATTAATAGTGTATTAAATTTTTAAAGGAGATTATTATGTTAGCTAAGTATTGGAAAAAAATTGGTTTATTTATTTTAATTATAGCATGCATTTTTAATATAATGAGTAGATTAGTTAATAAAATGTCTTTAAAAGAAGAATTAGAAGCTTCTGCAACATATGTTGAGCAACAAAAAAATTCAGAAAATAAAAATTTAGATAAATAACTTGAAAAATTTTTAAAAATATGATAATATAGTATATGGCAAAAATTACTATTATTAAGAAAGAGGTGAATTGCAGATGAAAGAAGGTATACATCCAACATATAACCAAACAACTATCACATGCGCATGTGGAAATGTTTTAGAAGTTGGTTCAACAAAAAAAGATTTAAAAGTAGATGTTTGCTCAAAATGTCATCCATATTGGACAGGTAACTTAAGACTTGATACTAAAGGTGGTAGAGCAGATAGATTTAAAAAGAAATATGGTCTTGCATAATAAAAAATGGCTTTTATCAAGCCACTTTTTTGTTTTTATTCAATAGATAAAAAATTACCATAAGGATATTCCCTATGGTAATTTTTCTATTAAAGTTATTTCCCAACTATAATCATGGTAATCAGTATAGAATTTTTCTTCACTAACTTTTTTGTATTTTGTTTCATCTCCAAATAAATCATCTGAAGCTGAACCCCAAGCATTGTCTATAACCCAAATTCTACCATCAAGTTTTTCCATAAAATCATCTGTTATAACTGTTTCGTAATTTGGACCAAATGCTTTATAAGCTTCTTGTACTCCCCAATCATCAGCATTATAGAAATATACTTGACTTTCTAAACAATGATTTGCTACAACTGAACCTACACCACAATCACTATATACTACAGTATCTTCTGGTTTTATGTTTTCTTCTATATATCTCAATACTTCTTCGTTTGAACTGCTATAATTGTCTATTACCATCCAAGAATTATAGAATATTCCTAATACTGCTATAACTGATAGTATTGATACTACTGCTACTTTGCTTTTCTCTTTTGCTAATATAAAGCTTATTGCAAATATGTATAATCCCATTATTACAAATAAATATCTATAATATAGAATTGATTGTTTTAGTACTATTGTAATTACTAATGCTGCAACTATTACAGCAAAATACATTATTACTGCCCATTTAAATGGTTTTAAATCTTGTTTTTCTTTATGTAATCTATATGTTTTATATATCATATATCCATATAACTCAAATGCTAATACTGTTGGTACTAATAATTCTGTATATTCTGTTGTTCTTATATATCCTGCTAATTGTGCACTTGTTAATTCCATTAAAGTTTTTGGAAATTCAAATCCTATCCAATATCCTGCTGATACATGACTTATTTGTGTTGTAAGATATACTAACCAAGGTAAATATGCAATTGCTTGTACTATTCCAAATGATAGTATAAATATTAAACCTTTTTTTCTCTTATTTCTTATTAAGTGTATTAATAATACTACATTTATTAGTCCTGCTGCCATTAATCCATAATAGTGTAAAAATATACTTGCTATACTTGATATTCCAAATATTATCCAATTTTTTGTATTATCTTCTTTTGCAAGTCTCCATGCATATATTGCAAGTACTGTTACTGCTAACATTGCCCAACCATACATTCTTATTTCTATTGCATATGTTGCCATTTCTGGTAAGAATATTGCTAAAAATGTAAATATAAATCCAACCTTTTCTCCAAAGTCTTTTCTTATGTGTGTATATCCTAATATTATTACTATTGCTATTGGTACTACTGATGCTAATCTATATGCTACTATTGAACCTCCTGTTATTAGATATATTATATGTAATATCCAATAATACAATACTGGGTGTACATCATGTCCTCCAATAGTCCATATATCTGCAAAACTTTGTCTTGCCATTCCTACTGAATATGCTTCATCAAACCATAAATTTCTATGGAATGCTCCTAGTCCAACAAATATTATTCCAAATATTATTAGTGCAATATGCCATTGCTTTAATGTTATTTTTTTGATTTTTTCTTTTAATTTTTCCATCTATTTTCCCTTCCTTTTTATTTTAACAGTCTAATTCTACTACATTATTTCGTTTTTTTCAATATTTTGCTTAATTTTTTAATATAAAAATCAACCTATCAAAAATTCAAGGTTGATTCTAATAATTTATATTCCAAACTTTCTATTGAACTATTTTAATTTTTTTATTTCTTCTTCTGTTAATCCTGTTACTTCTTTTATTTGTTCTATTGACATGTTTAATTTTAGGAGATTTTTGGCAATTTTCTTCTTCTGTTCTGTTCTTCCTTGGTCTAATCCTTGGTTTATTCCTTGGCTTATTCCATCTCTAAGTCCTTTATCATATCCAGCATCTTCTATTGCTTTTTGGTCTAATATGTATTTTTCTCTTAATTCTGCTAAATATCTTTCTCTTTTATCTTTACTTATTTCTTCAAGTACCTGTTTTGCTTTTTCTATTGCTTTGTCTTCTCCCATTTCCATTCCCCCTGGTTCTTCTATAAATTTTATCACTTTTTGGTATTCTTCTTCTCTTATGTTCCATTTTGTTTCATATTTTTTTATTTCTCTTAAACTGTCTATTTCATAATCTGTTATTAATATTACAATTACTTTTTCTAGTTCTTCATAATCTTTTCCCGATTTTAGGTTCATACTATATAATTTGCTCCAATAGTATAATATTCTTTTTTCTATGTTTTTTCTGTCCACAATTTGCATTTCTATATCACAGTTAATATTATCTTCTATTTTTGCTCTTATATCTAGTATTCCTACCTTATCATCTAATAAATCTTTTTCTAATATTGGATTATTATCTAATTTTATATCACTTATTTCCTTTTGTATTATTGAACTTATTAATTCTTTTGTTATTTCTTCATTTCCTATATATCCAAATATTCTTTTAAATACATAGTCTATTTTGGGATTTAATAATTTGTCTATATTCTTCACCTCTCCTTATCAATTGCTACTTTTAATAATGAATTTTTTAGGCCGAATTGCCTTGATTTTTGATTTAAAAATTGTTTGAAATATAAATCATTATTATATTAACATAATTAGAATTATTTTGCAATACCTTAATAATAAATTTTTTACTTGAAAATCATAAAAAACATATATTATAATATAAAAAGTTTTATTATTATATAGGAAATGATTTATATGAGTAATATGGAATTAGAAATGAAAATAAGAAATGTCAGTGTATATAAAACAAAGATATCTTGCTGATTTATATGAGTTTAACCATGAAACAATTGAATTGAGAAAAAATATAAATTTACAAAAAATAAAGAATTTGTTTTTTGAAATAGACCAGTTGTTAACTAATGATGATATAGAATTTTTGAAAGAACAGTTTAATATAAGTAATTTGTCCGATATCTTCGAATTACAAATTAAATATGTAGAACAAATCTTAAACAGTACAACTCTAATATCTTTTTTAGACAAGTTTAAAATGACTTCAAAAAAATGGATTAGATTAAGAAAAACTGTAGAAGAAAATGCAAATAAAGAATTAAAGGAAATCTGTACTTTAACTATTAAACATATTCTAAAAAATAATGATTCTGGTATTCAACAAATGAAAGAAACTGAAATATTTGTAAACTCCTTTGAAGAAACTAACGAATTACTGAAAATTTAGGTTTTTCTTATAGAAGCTATCAAGAAAAAAGAAGAGTTAAATATCTTTTAGATGAACATGAAATAGATATTGATACTTGGCCAGGTCTGCCTACTTATTTTGAAGTAGAAGGAAAAGATAGAAGTGATTTAGAGAAAATATTGAATCTTTTAGGTTATTCTTTTGAAGATGCAGTTTCATGTACTGTAGATGAATTATATAAAGCTTTGGGAATAGATATTAATAATATGAAAGAATTAAAATTTTAAATGCAAAAAACTCCATAGAATGGAGTTTCTTTTTATTCATCATCAAAAATTTCGCCATCAGCTTCTGCAAATTGTTCTTTTTCATCATTTACTGCTTGTTTTTCATTCTCTGCAACTTTTTGTTCTTGACCTTTAACTTCTGGGCTTTTAACTTTGTTCTTCATCGCATTTATAATATTTTTATTTCTTTCTTCTGTTGCTTGAACAGTTTTATTAAACATATCATTTACTCTTTGTAACAAATCTGGAACATAATCTAAAAGTTTATCCATATAAGAATCATGATTAACAGGCATTAATTTTACATTATCATTTTGAACTACTAAGAATGCAACTGGATTTATTGTAACACCTGCACCAGCACCACCACCAAAAGGTAGCTTATATTCAATTTCTTCATTTTTATCTTTTCTATTATATTCTTTTAAAGTCTCTCCATTAAATTCACTTCCGCCTGCTGCAAAACCAAAGCACACTTTTGATATTGGTATTATTGTTATATTATTTCCCGCTTCTATAGGTTCACCTATAATTGTATTTACATCTACCATATCTCTAATACTACTCATAGCTGTTAGCATAAGGCTTTCTATTGGATGTTCGCTCATCTTTTTTTCCTCCCCATCTCTTAAAAATTTGACTATATATATAATGTGTCAAATTAACTGTAAATATACTGTCTAATCTTATTTTTATAAAATTTTTACCTGTATAAATAGGAATAACTTCATATCTTGGCTTTCTTATCAAAACACCTAAAACTGAAGCTATAATACCAACTATAATAGCTGTTAATGCTGCATCTTGTGTTCCAATTTGTATATTTAAATCTATTTTTTCTATATTAATATTTTGTATTACTTCTTTATAATCTATTTTTAAATCCTTTTTCTTTAAAATTCTTATATCTAAATCTTTATTTCTAATTTTAATTTCTTTTATGTCTTTATTTAAAATTTTTATTTTATTAAAAATAGATAAATAAATATTAATTTGATGGTCTTTATTTATTTTATCTGTACATTCAGTATTAATTTTGAAATTTTGAATTTCTATGCCTAATTTTATTGTGTGAACTGCTATAATTAAAAATAAAATTATTATAAAAATAAAAAGAAAAAACAATATTATCGCCCTCTTTGCTTTAATACTATTTTTTCCAATTTATTTTGTTTTATTCTTTTCAACTTCAATATCTCCAAATAATTCCTCTTGCTCTGTAATTACTTTATTTCTTCTTGACATTTCTAACAAACCTGAAAATGCAGTTACAACCTCTTTCTTATTTCTTTTTTTAGGTGAAAATAATTTATTAAATGTAAATTTTTTATATTTTATTAATGCCTTATACATTTCTTTTACTGTATTTCCTACTGAATATGTTTCTACAAGTGCAATCTTTTCTATATTTGAAGCATTTTCATTTATTTTATCTTTATTTTTTTCTATTAATCTCCTATAAATATCAGGAATTGTATTTTTATCAAATTCTGATTCAATTTTTTGCTTTGGCAGTTCAATTTCTTCCTGTTGTTTAAAATATCTTTTTGAAAATTCCAAATAATTTTCTTTTAATTTTTTAGTAATCTCTTTATATTTTTTATATTCAATTATTCTTCTTATTAATTCTTCTTCACTGATTTCTTCTTCATCATCTTGAGTTTTTGGTAACAAATGCTTAGATTTTAAATATAATAATGTTGATGCCATTACTAAAAATTCACTTGTTACATCTAAATTCATTTTTTCCATCTGATTAATATAATCTATATATTGGTCTGCTATCTGGCTAATGTTTATGTCATAAATATCCATTTTATTTTTGTCTATTAGATGACATAATAAATCTAGTGGTCCTTCAAAATTATCTATTTTTATTGAATATTTTTTGGTTTCTAGTGCTAATACATTTTGCATATTTAATCACATCTGTATCCTTTCTTATATAAGTATTGTTCAATTTCCTGTTCTTCCATTGTGGCTGATTTTTTTATTTTAATTTTTTCAATACATTTCTGTTCATATTCTTTTAATTTTTCATAATTTTTATCTATGTATTCCTCTATTAATTTTCTATCTAGTCCTTTTGAATATAATTTGTATTTTATTTCTTTTATTGATAAAGTTTTTAATAACATATATTCATTTACTTGTTTTTCGATAAATTCATAATCGTCTAAATATTTTGCTTCTTTTAAATAGTCTATTATGTCATCAAGCATTTCTTCTTCTATCTGTCCTTTAAATTTATTTCTTACTTCATATTCTGTCCTTTTTTTGTACATAATATATTTAAATACTTTTGTTTTTTGTTTGTCAAATTCTTCTATACTATACATATTTTTCCTCTTTTCTTTTTCTACGTTATTTTATATGATTTTTCGTTTTTTTGCAAGATTTTTCAAGTATATTTTGTTTTAAAAAATTTATACTATTAATAGGTTTTATTGTTTATAAACCTAATTTTTCAAGGAGGATTTATTATGAGTAAGAAATTGATTTTTATAGCTAGCTTATTAGTTGCCATAATTTTCTCTTTTTCTGTAACATTCTGTTTTGCAACTGATGGTAATAATGGACAAAACATGATGAACAATGCCGTAAATGGTGTTCGTGATGCTGTTGGTGGTGCAGAAAATGCTGTTGAAGGTGCTGTTAAGGATGTAACTAATGGTGCTAAAAATATGACTGGTAATGCTGAAAACGCTATGAATAATGTAACTAATAATAATAACAATAATAATATGAGAACTACAAATAATACTGGATATTCAGCTAATAGAACTGCTACAACAAGAGCTACTACTAATACTGGTACATTTTTAGGTATGACTTCTACAGCTTGGACTTGGCTTATATTAGCTGTCGCAGCTGTTGCTATAGTTGCTCTAGTTTGGTATTATTCAAATCAAATATCAAATAACAGAAGATATGATGATAATGACTAATTAATAAGTTTAAATATGTTACTATTAAAATAAGTCAAATTTAAGTTTTTATACTGAAATTGATTTACTTAATAGTAACATATTTTTTAATTTTATAATTGAATTCCTCTTATAGAATATGTTATAATACCATAGAAAAGAGGTTTTTTTATGAATATTAAATTAATTGCAAAAAATCCAGTTGCATATCATAATTTTAATATAGAAGATAAATTTGAGGCTGGTATTGTTTTAACAGGTACAGAAATTAAATCTATTAGAGCTGGTAAAGTTAATTTAAAAGATAGTTATGCCGGTTTTAATAAAGGCGAATGTTACATATATTCTATGCATATTAGTCCATATGAACATGGAAATATTTTTAATAAAGACCCTTTACGCGATAGAAAATTACTTTTAAATAGAAAAGAATTAAATAAACTTTTTGGAAAAGTAAAACAAGATGGATATAGTCTTGTTCCGATTAGCTTATATTTTAAAGGTAGTTTTGTTAAATTAGAACTTGGACTTGGCAAAGGTAAAAAATTATATGATAAACGTCAAGATATTGCAAAAAGAGATGCTGAAATTAGAATGAGAAAAGCTATGAGAGCACAAGAAAAAATGTAATTTAATTTATTTTTTTATAACAAAGGTAGTGTCCATATGAAACACTACCTTCTTCACTAATATGAGGTATGAAAATTTTTATTTCTTAGCACACAGTATTACTAATGCTGTTCCTTCGGCTGATGGTGCATTTACCGGCAAAAAATTGACTCTGTAAGTTCCTGCTGCTGCATTCGTATAAATCATTGCTACATCTGCATCACTATTACCAGTTACTCCTAATGATGTCACAAGAGCGGTATTGCCCTTATAGAGTGTAGCCAGGTAATAATCGCTGTCATTATCATACACATAACAATAAGCATAAATGTTTTGTTTCTTGTTATTATTAACATATATGTTGGCAGCCTGTCCATTAGAAAAATTATAAAAGTTCGAATCAATAATAGTATAATCACTTGGTATTGTCCTTTGCAAATTATCTAATGATTCTTTGTAGAACTCCCGTAAGTCTTCATTTTGCTCAATAACATCAACCGCATTATCGCTTTCTTCCTCATATTGAGGTGCAGCAAAAGCACAAATGTTAAGGCTTAATACCAATAAAGTTGTAATCAATAAAGTTTTAATTGCTTTTTTCATGACATTTTCCTCCATTTATAATTTTACCTCATATTAATGATTTTTCAAAAGGCTCTGGCCATTTGAACAAATTGAATTTTCCTTACTTATTTTACCATTTATGTAATATTTTGTCAATAATAAAACACATTTTTTCTATTTTTATTGACAAAAAAATACATTTAATGTATATTATAGATATAAGAAAGGAGATGTTGTTATGAAAAAGAAGAAAATTTTTATTATTGTACTATCTGTTATTCTTGCAATTCTTGTTATTGTAGCTGTTTTTCTCACTGTAAAAACTTTTAAACTAAAAAATATAATTGAAAAAGCTAAAACTTATGAGAATGTTAATAATTATTATGCAAAAACAGAAAGAAAGTTTTCAGATGGAAATGTAGAAGTACAAGAAATATTTTTCTTAAATGGAAAGCTAAAATGGATTTTAAATAATTCTAATGCTGAAGTACATATTGATTATAATTCAAATACTGGTTATACTGTTGATAATACAAGTGAAAAAGTTACTATAATGGATTCTTCTAATTTTTCAGAAGTTACTGCAAACGAAAATACTGTAAATCTTTTAGGTCCTGCAATATCTGCTGAAAGCTTTTGGGATTATTGTGATTTAGCGATAAGAACAAAAATAGAGTCAAATGATGATTCTTATATTATAACAGTCGATAAAGATAGTAAATTTACAATAGATAAAGATACAGGTATATGTAACTTAGAAGAACATTATGATGGCGATACAGTTACTTCTTACATTAAAAATGAAGTATCTTTTGATACTGTAACTGAAGAAGATGTTCAAATGCTTAATTTAGATGATATAAAAAATGCCGTTTCTTAGTGAACCGGCATCTTTTTATTTATATTTTATGCTTTATTTGCTGAACCAAATACATCTCTCATTTTATGTGCTACTGTTTCTTGTATCAATTCTCTTGCTGGTTTTAAATATTTTCTTGGGTCAAATGCACTTGGGTCTTCTACAAATACTTTTCTTATTCCTGCTGTCATAGCAAGTCTTAAGTCTGTATCAACATTTATTTTAGATACTCCTGATACACTTGCTTCATGTAATATTTCATCTGGAACTCCTTTTGCTCCTGGTATATTTCCACCATATTTATTACACATTTCTACTAATTCTGGAATTACTGTTGATGCACCATGTAATACTATTGGTGTATTTGGTATTCTTTCCTTTATTTCTTTTAAAATATCAAATCTTAATTTTGCTTCTCCTTTAAATTTATAAGCTCCATGACTTGTTCCAATTGCTATTGCAAGTGAATCAACTCCTGTTCTTCTTACAAATTCTTCTGCTTGAGCAGGATCTGTATACATTGCATCTGATGCTGCAACATTTACATCATCTTCTATTCCTGCTAATTTTCCAAGTTCAGCTTCTACTACAACTCCATGAGCATGTGCATAATCTACTACTTCTTTTGTTAGTCTGATGTTTTCTTCAAAATCATATTTTGAACCATCAAACATTACTGAAGTAAATCCTGCATCCACACACATTTTACATGTTTCGAAATCTGGTCCATGGTCTAAATGTATTGCTATTGGAACATTTGGGTGTTCCTCTACCGCAGCTTCCACCATTTTCATTAAATAGTTTATTCTTGCATATTTTATTGCACTTGATGAAGCTTGTAAAATTACTGGTGAGTTTTGTTCTGCTGCTGCATCTACTATTGCTTGTATTAATTCCATATTATTTACATTAAATGCTCCTATTGCAAATCCTTCTTTCATTGACTTTTCAAACATTTCCTTTGTTGTTACTAATGCCATATAAAATCACTCCTTCTTATATTATTGCTTTCATTTTATTTCTATTTTTAATTTTTGTCAATATGAAATTAATAATTTTTAATTACTCACATTCATAACTTCCACACATAGATTCATCAGCTTTTCTTGTTTTACAATCTTGTGTTGGTTGTACTTGTATTGCTTGTAGTGTACATCTAGCAGTTTCACTATCTTGATATACACAACTTTCTACTGTACAATTTATTTTTTGATTTTTATCCATAATTAACCTCCTTCTGACAAAAAAGTCATCATTAATTATTATTTACTGATTTTATGTTTTTATTCTAAAGTATATTTTTTTACATTTTTCGCATAATAATTTATAAGGAGTTTTCATATGATTGCAAAAATAATTTTAATAAGTAATAAATTTGGCGAAATTAATAAATTCTTGACAAAATTCTATTCTGAAGAACAAAATTTAGATACTGTTTTGTCTTGGCAAAAACAATTTTCCAATCCTATAGAAATTTCAGAGTTTATTGGTACATTTATTGATAATTTTTCCGATTTTGAACTTTCTATGTGGATTTCTTTAGATGAAGATGTTTATATAAAAATTTCCAATTCTAATTCTAATGATATTATTAAATATTTATTTGAAAGATACCCTTATTGACCAAGGGGACACTCCTTGGTCATTTTTCTATAATTATTGTAACAGGTCCATCATTTAATAACTCTATTTGCATATCAGCTCCAAAAATTCCTTTTTGCACTTCTATTCCTGTTTTTTGGCATTCTTCGCAAAAATACTCATATAATGGAATTGCCTCATCCGGTTTAGCAGCTTCAACAAAACTTGGTCTATTTCCTTCAGAGCAATTCGCATATAGAGTAAATTGTGAAACTATTAATAATTTACCATTTACATCTTTTAAACTCAAATTCATTTTATCATTTTCATCTGTAAATACTCGTAAATTACATAATTTTCTAACCAAATAATCTGCTTCTTTTTTTGTATCTCCCTGTTTTATTCCTACTAAAACAAGAAATCCATTTTCAATTTGCCCTACTATTTTTCCATCTACTTTTACATTTGAATATTTAACTCTCTGTACTACTATTTTCATTTAATTTTTCTTCCTTCTTTTCATCATCTTCATTTTCTTTTACTACCTCTTTTTCTGCTTCATTTTCAGGTTTAATCTCTACTGTTTCAAGCTCTTCTAATATAACTTCAGGTTCTTTTGCTTCTTCATTATATTCTGCTTCTGGTTGTTTTTCTCCACAATATGGGCAATATGCACATGTTTTATCAATTTTGGTATTACACTTTGGACATTGTTTTTGATCTTTTAATTCTAATATTGTTTTTAAACATGTTTCTATCTCTGCAGAAAGTACATCTATTTTTGTACATTCTTCTTCTAATTCTGTTTTTATATCTATATTTTCTTCTCTTACATGTTTTTCATAAACTTTTTTACCAATCTCTATATATAGTTCTTTGATGTCTGATTTGTTTTCATTTATTTTCATTTTTAGTTTTGCTTCTTTTGCTATTTTTCCTGTTTTTTCTGCTGTTGCTCCATATGCCTCACTAGCTTTTTTACCTATTTTACTAAAAAACTCCATCTTTATTCCTCCTATTACTATATATTATGATTAAATTTTCAAAAAATTATGTATATTTAAAACAATATTTAGTCTTCACTTTTTCTTTTTCTGTTCATAAGGGCATTTACTGCTTCTTCTGGTTTTAAATTTTCATATAAAATACCATATACTGCTTCTACTATAGGCATTTCTATTCCATGGATTTTTCCTAATTCATATGCAACATCAATATTATCTATACTTTCTATTGTCATTCCAACTTCTTTTTTAGTTTCTTCTAGGCTTTTTCCTTGTCCTATTAATTTTCCTGCTCTTCTATTTCTGCTATGTTCACTCAAGCATGTTACTATTAAGTCTCCAAGCCCACTAAGTCCATATAATGTTTCTTTTTGTCCTCCTAATGCTACACCTAATCTTGAAAGTTCTGCTAATCCTCTTGTTATTAATGCTGCAAATGTATTATCTCCTAATCCTATTCCTGCAGCAACTCCCGCACAAAATGCTATTATATTTTTTAAAGCTCCTCCAAGTTCTACTCCTTTAACATCTTTTGATGTATATATTCTCATCTTATCACACATAAATGTATCTTGTACTAATTTTAATACTGCATCATATTTTGATGCTACTACTAATACTGTTGGTATTGCTACTGATACCTCTTCTGCATGACTTGGTCCTGATAATACAGCAATTTTTGCATTTGGTATTTCTTCTTGTATTACTTCATCTAATGTCATTAAACTATCTTTTTCAAATCCTTTTGAACATATTACTATTGGTTGGTTTGTTACATATTGTTTATATTCTTTTACTATATTTCTTGTAAATTTTGAAGGTGTTACATGTATTATAAAATCTGTTCCTTCTATCGCTTCTTTATAAGAATTTGTACATATAACTCCTTCTGGTATTTTTGCGTCTGGTAAGAATTTACACTTTTTTTCATTATTTATCAAATCTTTTTCTTCTTCAGAAAATGACCATATTTTTATTTTGTGTCCTTGTTTTGCTAAATGAATTGCAAGTGCAACTCCCCAGCTCCCACTTCCTATTATAGCTATTTTTTTCATTAATAACTCCTCCTCTTATGCAAATATATTAAAAATATAATTAAAACTGCTATTATTAATATCTGCCACCAATGTAATTCAAACCCTATTTTTAGTTCTGTTCCACTTTGGCTCTGTATTGTATCTTGTTTATAATTATATTCCATCTTACACATATTATCTTCTACTGTAAAATTGTCAATTAACATTAGATTATCTTTTGATTCTGATTTTATTCTATACATCATATCCATGTCAGTATATTCTGATATTATTTCAAATATATATTCTTCTTCACCTATGTCATCTAGTTTGATTTGTACATATTCTACTCCATCATCTATATATGTATCTGTTAAAACATTTTGTACATTTACAACTATACTTGGTATTGTATTATAAATTAATGTATTTGCGCCATCATACTCAATGTCTAATCCATCATGTTGAATTGCATATTTTATATAATTTTTTGGTAACAACATATATATATCATATGCTTCATCCGCATCTGTTACTGTAAGTTTTAATTGTGTTGTTTTTCCTTCAGTAGCTTTTACTGGAATATATACGCTTGTTATTAATATTATACTTATTATTATTACTTTTATTATTTTTTTCATTTGCTTCTCCTATTTCTTAAAGCTTAACTTATTTTCAGTTCCATTTAATATTCTTTTTATATTACTTCTATGATTAAATGCTACTATTACAGCTAAAATTATACTATATATAAAGTAACTACTTCCTTCATCTACTGTGAAGTTTGTTTTAATAAATAATACTAAGATTGGGAATAAAATTGCTGCACCTACTGATCCCATTGATACCATTCTTGTTAATGCCATTAATACTAATGCAAATACTAAACATATTAATCCTATTTTCCAGTTTGTCATTAATACTACTCCTAATGATGTTGCAACTCCTTTTCCTCCTTTAAATCCGAAGAATATTGGAAATGTATGTCCAATTACTACTGCAATACCTGCTATTTGTACTAATAATGCTTTATCTAAGTCTTTTACAATTGCTCCTACTAATATTGCAAATAAGATTGCAACTACTCCTTTTAATGCATCTCCTAATAATGTTAATATTGCAGCTTTTTTACCTACTGAACGCAACATATTTGTTGCTCCTGCATTTCCACTTCCTTTTTCTCTTACATCAAATCCTGCCATTTTTTTACTTATTATTATTGAAAAACTTATACTTCCTATTAAATATGCTACAATTCCTACTATTATATATGCTGCCATTTTTATCATTCCTTTCTTTTTTGGAAATTTGGGGACAGTCCCATTTTTTCCTTTTTGGAAATTTGGGGACAGACCTTAAATTTCCTTTTCATATTTTTCTCTTACTATTATTCTAACTGGTGTTCCTTCAAGTCCAAATTCTTTTCTTATCTGGTTTACTAAATATCTTTCATATGAGAAATGAAATAATTGTTTATCATTTACGAATATTACAAATGTTGGTGGTTTTGTACTTGCTTGAGTTCCATATAGAATTTTTAGTCTTTTTCCTTTGTCTGATGGTGGTTGTACTATTGCAATTGCTTCATTTATTACTTGATTTAATACTGATGTTGATATTCTCATTGCATTTTGTTCTGCAACATGATTTATCATATCAAATAATTTGTCTACTCTTTGCCCAGTTTTTGCTGATATAAATATTACTGGTGCATATGATAAATATGATAATTTTTCATAAATTTGTTTTTTGTATTTTTCTAATGTTCCTGTTTCTTTTTCATATTCATCCCATTTGTTAACTACTATTATTATTCCTTTTCCTGCTTCATGTGCTTCTCCTGCTATTTTTGCATCTTGGTCAGTTACTCCTTCTAATGCATCTATCATCATTAAACATACATCTGCTCTTTCAATTGCTAGTAATGTTCTCATTATACTGAATTTTTCAATTGGTTCTGTTACTTTGCTTTTTCTTCTAATTCCTGCAGTATCTATTAATACATATTTTCCATGTTCATTTTCATATTCTGTATCTATCGCATCTCTTGTTGTTCCTGCAATTGAACTTACTATAGTTCGATTTTCTCCTAATATTTTGTTTATTAATGATGATTTTCCTACATTTGGCTTTCCTATAAGTGCCACTTTTATTTTGTCATCATCATCTTCACTTGCATCTTTTTCTGGGAAGTTTTCATATATTGCATCTAATACATCACCTATTCCTAATGCATGTGCTACTGATACTGGATATGGTTCTCCTATTCCTAAATTGTAAAATTCATAAATCTCATTTTTGTCTTTACTCATATTGTCTGCTTTGTTACATACTAATACAACTGGTTTTTTTGATTTTTTCAACATTAATGCAATTTCTTGATCTGCTGCTGTTACTCCTTGTTTTACATCTGTTAGAAAAACTATTACGTCAGCTATTTCTATTGCGATTTTAGCTTGTTCTCTCATCTGTGATATTATTATATCATCTGATTCTGGTTCTATTCCAGCTGTGTCTATTACTGTAAAGTTTCTTCCTCTCCAGTTTGTCTCTGCATATATTCTGTCTCTTGTTACTCCAGGGGTATCTTCTACTATCGATATTCTACTTCCTACTATGTAGTTGAAAAATGTTGATTTTCCTACATTTGGCTTCCCTATTATTGCTACTGTTGGTTTTGACATATTTTACCTTTCCTTTCTTTTTACAAGTATATTTTACTATGTTAGTCTATAAATTGCAAGTTTATTTTGATTGTTTGCAAAAAAAATGTGCAGTTTTTTCTGCACATTTTTCTTAATATTAATTATACTCTTAATATTCCACCTATTACTTTCTTTTCGCATTTTGTGTCAACAAATGTTTTAGCTCCTCCTGATAGAACAACTACATCTCCTTCTTCTAATGTTCCATTTGCTTTTAATGTTTCAATTCCTTTTTCAAGAGTTGCTTCTGGTGTAGCTTCTCCTTCAATTAATACTGGTAATACGTTCCATACTACTGATAATTGATGGAATGTTTTTTCATCGTCTGTTATAGCTATTATTGGGCATCCTGCTCCAATTCCAGCTATTTTTCTTACTGAATTTCCTGTATGTGTATATGTTACTATTGCATTAGCTTCTATATGTTCAGCCATTGAACATGTTGAATATGCAATATTTTTTTCTAAGTCTTCTGATTTTTCACAGTATGAACCTTTTTTGATAAATCTCTTCCAGTAGTTTACTGAGCTTTCTATTGAATTTGATATTTTAACCATTGTTTCAACACATTCTACTGGATATTTACCCATTGCACATTCTCCTGAAAGCATTATACAACTTGTTCTGTCATATACTGCATTTGCAACGTCACTTACTTCTGCTCTTGTTGGACGTGGGTTTGATATCATTGATTCTAACATTTGTGTTGCTGTTATAACTGGTTTTCCAACTGCATTACATCTCTTGATGAAGTGTTTTTGTACAACTGGTACTTGTTCCATTGGTATTTCTACTCCCATGTCTCCACGAGCTACCATTATACCATCTGATAATGCTAATATTTCTTCGAAGTTGTCAATTCCTTCTTGACTTTCTATTTTAGAGATTATTTGTACTCTTTCTCCACCATTTTCATTTAATAATTTTCTAATTTCTTGTACATCTGATGCTCTTCTTACAAATGATGCTGCTATAAAATCAAATCCTGCTTTTACTCCTTTTGTTATATCATCTATATCTTTTGGAGATAGTGCTGGTAAGTTTAATTTTAATCCAGGTACATTTACTGTTTTTCTACTTCCTAATTTTGCTGTGTTTAGTGCTTTACATACAACGTCTTGTCCTTTTATTTCTTTTACTTCAAATTCAAGTGCTCCATCGTCTACTAATATTCTAGCTCCTGGTAATACATCTTTATATAAATCTTTATATCCTATTGATGTTTTTGTATTATTTCCAAGTACATCATCATGTAAAAATGTGAATGTTTGTCCTTCTTCTATTAATACTTTTTCATCTCCTGACTCAAGTTTTCCTGTTCTGATTTCTGGACCTTTTGTGTCTAACATTAAACCGATTGGTTTGTTTAATGTTTTTCTCACTTTTTTGATTGTTTCGATTTTTACAGCATTTTCTTCATATCCTCCATGTGAGAAGTTGATTCTTGTTACATTTAATCCTGCATTTATTAATTTTGTTAACATTTCTTCACTTTCACTTGCTGGTCCTATTGTTCCTACAATATTTGTTCTTCTTAAATTTTTCACTTTTTATTCCTCCCTTAACTTCTACAACTATTGATTATTATAACATATTTAACCATTTTTATTCAATAGTATTTTTAAAATATTTCTTATAATTAACTTGGATTTAATACACGCAAAAAACGCCTTTATGGCGTCAGTGCTTCTATTCTTCTACTTTTTTTGCAACTACTTCTTTTCCATTATAGTATCCACAGTTTGAGCATACTCTGTGTTGCATTACTGGTTCATGACAGTGTGGGCAAGTAGCAAAATTTGGTTTTTCTACTTTCCATGTTGATCTTTTTGAATGTGTTCTAGCTTTTGACCATCTTCTTTTTGGTTGTGCCATCTTAATCCCTCCTCACGCAAGATATATGTATATATCTATTCATTATTTTTCCATATTTTTAGTCACTATAAAATTATACAAGGATTTTTTCATTTTGTCAACAACTTTTTAGCAATTTCTGCATATAATTTATTTAGGAGGCTTATTATGTGTGGAATTGTTGGATTTGTTAATTATAAACAAGATATTTCAAATTTTAAAAATGTATTAAACAAAATGAGTAATGTTCTTTTTAATAGAGGTCCTGATGAAGATGGAAGTTATATAAGAGAACATGTTGCTTTTGCTCACAAAAGGCTTATTGTTATTGACCCAGAGGGTGGCAAACAACCTATGTTACAACATTTTGCTGATAATGAATTTTGTATTGTTTATAATGGTCAAATTTATAATACTAAAGAATTAAAATCTACATTAGAAGAAAATGGATTTACTTTTAATACTAGATCTGATACAGAAGTTTTATTAAAAGGTTATATTCATTATGGTAAAGACATTGTAAATCATTTAAATGGAACCTTTGCTTTTGCAATTTGGAATTCTAAAACAGAAGAATTATTTATTGCTAGAGATCACTTTGGTGTAAAACCTTTATTTTATACATTACAAAATGATACATTTATTTTTGCATCTGAAATTAAAGCTCTTTTTGAGTTCCCTGGTGTTGAAAAAATATTAGATTCTCAAGGAATTTCAGAACTATTTGGTATCGGTCCTGCTCATACACCTGGAACTACTGTATTTAAGGATATCTTTGAACTTAAACCTGCTCATTTTGCAATTTATAATAAATCAGGCTTGCATATCGAAAAGTATTGGAATTTAAAAAGTGAGCCACATACAGAAAATTTTGATGAGACTTGTGATCATTTGAATTTCCTATTAAAAGACTCAATAACTCGTCAACTAGTTTCTGATGTTCCTTTGTGTACATTTTTGTCAGGAGGTTTAGATTCTAGTATTATTACTAAATATACTGCTGATTACTGTAAAGAAAATGGATTACCTCCACTTGCTACTTATTCAATTGATTATGTTGATAATGATAAGAATTTTGTAAAAAGTGATTTTCAACCTAATTCTGACAATCATTATATAAATATAATGGTTAATGAATTAAAGACTGACCATCATCCTATTGTTATTGATACACCTGAACTTGCTGACTATTTGGAAGATGCTATGATTGCTCGTGACATGCCTGGTATGGCTGATATTGATTCTTCTCTTCTTCTATTTTGTAAATATGTAAAACCTACTGCTACTGTTTCTCTTACAGGTGAATGTGCTGATGAAATTTTTGGTGGATATCCTTGGTTTTTCCGTGATGACGCTCTTAATAGTGGTACTTTTCCTTGGTCTATAGCAATTTCTGAGCGTCAAACTCTTTTGAATCCAGCTATTGCTAAAAAAGTGGATTTACAAAGTTATATTGACTATAGATATAATGAAAGTTTGGCTGAATTGGAAACTCTTGATTCTGATTCTAAAGAAACTGCTGAAAAAAGAAAGATTTCGCATCTTACTTTAAATTGGTTTATGCAAACTCTTCTTGATCGTTCTGATAGAATGGCTATGTATAATGGCTTTGAACTTCGTGTTCCTTTCTGTGATTATAGGTTAGCTCAATATGTATGGAATATTCCTTGGGAAATGAAGGCTCTTAATGGTAGAGAAAAAGGATTACTTCGCCATATTTCTCGTAAAATTCTTCCAGAAGAAATTGTTGATAGGAAAAAGAGTCCTTATCCAAAAACTCATAATCCAACTTATCTTGCCAAAGTTAAATCTATGCTTTCTACTATTATGGCTAATCCAAATGCTCCAATTAATTCTTTATTAAATAGAGATTATATTTTGGATATTTTAAATACTGATGGAAAAGCTTTCTCTCGCCCTTGGTTTGGTCAATTGATGACTCGGGCCTCAGCTTATGGCATACCTTTGTCAAGTAAACATGTGGCTTGAGAAGTATGAACCAAAGATTGAGTTGTAATATGTTTTGAGGTCGTTAAAAACGACCTCTAGCAGAATTATTCAACATCATGGTTCCATCTTTCTTCTGAAAACTCTGAACACTTAGATGAATTAATATAAACTTTGTCAACTATTTAAATACTTTCAAATTCTTTTTCTACTTTCTTATTTTTACATTTGTTATCCTCTGAGTATCGACATATTCCACACTTGCAAATAATATCTACCATAATTCTCCCTTCTAGCTAATTAGCTTTCTAAAATAAGTTAACAAGTTGCTATTTATTTAAACTGCTCTTAAATTAGAACAGGAATTTTCAAAAGAATATATTTATATATTAGCATAATACCATATGTTTTTTCAACTATAATTGCTTATTTGGTCTATATATTCGTCATCTTCTATCTTAGAAATTGCAAAACATTTCTTGCCTAAATCTTTTAATGATGCTCCTATATGATACAATTCTTTATTATCTATTACGATTACATCTTTATTTTTCTTTGATAACATTTTCAAAATACTATCATCTATGTAATTGTCTATAATTAAAATCTTCTGCTTTGCTCTCTTTATAATATCTATAATTAAACTATATGCATCATAAATTTGTCCATCGAAAAATATGCTTTGTTTAAATTCTATTTTTTCATTTTTTTGAAGTTCATCAAAAACTTTTTCAAACTTTTCTTCATGCTCTGTCAACATTTTGTTTTGTTCCAATATTTTATATTCTACGTTTGTTAGTCTTTCAAATACTTGTCCATTTCTTGCAATAAATTTTCGCATTTCAACAAAGGCATTCATAATACTAATACTTACTTGTATTGCTACTTGATTTCTTAGCAATCCTGAAAGCATTGCAATTCCCTGTTCTGTAAATACATATGGTAATGTTCTTCTGCCTCCATAGTTTTCTTTTTCCAAACCTGAGGTTGCAAATTGCAACCTCAAGTTTTCAGTCTCATTCTCTGTTAATTGAAAGCAAAAATTTTCTGAAAATCTTTCTTTATTCCTTCTTACAGCTAAATTAATATATTTTGTTTCATAATGATATAACATAGCTACATCACTATCTAACATTACTTGTTTTCCTCTAATTGTATAAATTAGATTCTTAATATTTTCTGTTTCAGATTTTACTACATCTGATTCTTTATTTAATAACATAACATTGTCATTTTCTTCTTCCATAACTATCACTTTCCTTGCAATATTACTTATGATATTACTGTATTGTATATTACAGAACTTTTGTTTGTGTTTGTCAAGTATTTTTCCTAATATTTATTTATATCTAAATCATTTAATTTCATAATAAGAATTTTTTTTCATAACTTCTTGAAAAGTTGGTCCATTCTTATTAGATGCACGAATAACTTTATAATTATCTTTTGATTTCTTTTTGAATTTTCTTACTCTCTCTAGTGATATAACCTCGTGTCAATCTCTGACATCCAATGACTCTGCCCTTAGCTTATGGCTTATCTTTGCCAAGTGAATATGTGGCTTGGGATGTATCAGCCTAAGATTGAATTATAATAAGAAGGTCACTAGACCTTCTTTACCATTCTACATATAAAAACTCTTCACAACTTTTTGTTGCATTATTGTAGCAATGGCTACACTTATCGCAACGAACATTTTCTCTCCATGCACATGACAAGCATAAACATTCTCCACAATTATCGCATACATTATCATCTTGATTTTCAATCCCTATGTTTTTCATTTTTTCCTCCTGTCAATTGACATTTTCTAAAATAAGTTAACAAGCTACTCTATATTTAAACTACTCTTAAATTAGAACAGGAATTTTCAAAAATGTATTACTTTAATATATTAACATATTTAAGTGAATATTTCAATTTAATTTATTTCATTTCTAGGCAATTTATTATTTTTAATAAAAATGTAGCACTTATCTAAAATATATGTCAATTTTCATTTTTTATATGTGTATTTAATTATGCTATACTTCTGATACTGTCAATTAAAAAATTAGAGGTCACAATGTGACCTCTTCAATTGGAAAAAATTATTGATAAAGCTGCCAATTCTAAAAATACTGCTGCATACGGGTGTGTCTCTCCAGAATCATCTTTAGTCGCTAAGCTATATGAAACTATAGTAGCTCCTATAACCGCTACAAACTTTAACAAAATTTCTGCCATTTTCTTTTCCTCTTATCTTTCTTATAATCTGGTTAACGAGTTACAAATATTACTGTTCTTATATAGAACTGTAATTTAAAAAAACAGTATTTATATTTTAACATATTTTTTTATTTTTCACAACTATCCTTATTAAATTTCTATCTCTTTAATTTGTTCTAAAGTTTCCATATCCACAACTTTTACAATTCTTTTAGACAATGTATAATAATTATTTCCAACATAAACAACTCTTTCGATTTCTTCTTCATACTCATTGCTCATATGTGAAATCTCCCCTTGAAGAACAAAACCTTTTTTCAAATCTATTTTATATATAGGAACAGCTGAACGAGTAGTTCCTGAATTATAATAATTTACAGGAAATGCTATTATATTATTATTTTTCATATATAATAGTGACTTATGATTATATGTCAAGCTTGATCCCACATTTCTATTTCCTATTTTAGTAGTAAACATTTCTTTTGGATTATTCAAATCTGACACATCAAACATTGTCAGCTTTAATCCTGTAGTTCTGCCATCTTTATCTGTATCATATCCAAATCCAATTATATGTGTTTCATCATATGGATGTAAATATGTGCTATATCCAGGAATCTTCAGTTCTCCTAAAATTTGAGGTGTTGATGGATTAGATAAATCAATTACAAATAATGGATCAGTCTGTTTAAATGTTACAACATATGCTTTATCCTCTGTATATCTTACTGAATAAATTTTTTCTTCTGGCGCAAAACCAGTTATCTCTCCAACTTTTTCTAAATTATTATTTAAAATATATAAATTATTTGAAGTATCTTTATTTGTATTCCAAATTTCGCCTGTAGTTGTAGTAATTCTGAAATATTCGCCATTTTCATCCATTGAAAATTGATTATTTACTATTCCTTGTATATCCGTTTCTGCTACAAATCTAAATTTTCCTCCATTTAGTGCAAATTTTAGTATATGTGTAGTTGAATTTTTTATTCTATATTTTTCATCAAATTCAAAATTTGAAGTTGCAATATACATATTTTTATCTGAAGAATATGTATATTCTCCTGCTCCTAAAAATGTTTGTATATTTGCTTCCTCATCTGTTTCAAGATTTACTCCCATTAAAATTAAATAATTTGTACTTTGCATTTTATCAAAGTAATAAATATCATTATATGATATACATTTTTCTTCTCCACCAGTTGAAGTATCAATATATTTTGGCATATAATCATTTTCATTTAAATCTTCTAAATTATTTTCTATTATATTAGATGTATAAATATATTTTGTAGCAGTTAAATATATATTATTATCTATCATTCTTGAAGTTAGATAATTTCCATCTACCAATACTCTTCTAGTCTCTTTTGGTTCTTTAGGATTTGAAATATCATATACAATTATTCCACTTTTGCTCTCTGGTGGCATTGCAATATCATTTATCGCTTCATCTATTCTACAAATTTCTGTAACATTTTCTGTTTCATTTCCAATTACAATTAATTTATTTTCAGTTGTATAAATTTCTCTTGGTTTAAATTTTTCTGATGTATAATCTATTTCTGCAATTTTATTTGAATTTTCTGCATTTTCAGCTTCTATTATAACTATTTTACTTTGTTCAATACCATTTGAAACATAATAAATATAATTTCCATTTACTTTTACAATGTCTGATTCATCAACATTTTCTTCCTGCACATTTGTCTGATAACTAGTTTCTTCCCTAACACTGTCTTGTATTGTATTTTTTGTTGCCTCATAATCAGTTGCCCCATAACTTTCTTTAATTGTATTATAAAAATTTTCAAAACTTCCTACAGTTTTTAATTGTATTTTAGTTTCTTCAATTTTTCCATTTTCACTTATTTTCTTTTCTTGTAATGAAGTTCCACTAAATACGAATATAGCTGATAACACTACAACTAGTACTGCTGCAACATTTACAATTTTTTGAATATACTTAGGTTTTGCATTTTCTTTTAAATGTTCTTCATATTTTTTATAAATTTCATCAATAAATTGTTTGTCAGTTTTCATATTTATACGCCTCCTCTACAATAACTTTTTCTAAAGCTTTTCTAGCTCTATGAATTAATACTTTTACACTTGAATCTGTCTTTTTTAGAATATGACCTATTTCCTTGTAGCTCAATTCTTCTATATCAGCTAAATATATTGCATTTTGATAATCGATTTTTAATTTTTTTATTGCTTTTTTTAGATTTTCTGATTTCTCATTTTTAAATACTTTTTCTTCTAATTCTTCTGAATCTTCATATTTATTTTCATCTAATTCAACTATTCTTTTTTCTCTTTTTATATAGTTTAAAGATTTTGATTTTGCAATTGTATATAGATAAGTTTTTAATGAATATTCAAATTTGTAATTTTTCTTGTTTACTAGTAAATATACAAATACATCTTGTGCTAAATCTTCTGCTATATCTAAGTTTTTTACATATCTTTGTATAAAATATATTATTGAATTTTTGTGCCTTATTACTATTTCTTCAAAACTTTGATTGTTTCCTAACAAAAACTCTTTGTATAACTGCTTATCTGTTTTTTCTTCCACTTCATTACCTCCCTTTACACCATTTATACAATTTACATTTATAGTTTGTTACACAAAAAAAAGCACTAAAGAGGATTGCCCTCCTTAGTGCGATTTTTTGTATTCTTTAAATGCTTTTATATTTTCTGGTGTATATCCTTTTAATGCATCTGATGGTATTTTATCACATAATTTGTTAAATACTTGAACAAATTCTTCTGTCTGTTTACCTCTTATTTCAACACATTGTAAATGTGTTTTTCCATCATTTAAATGTACTATTATACTTGAGTTTATTGTTATAAATCCATAATATTTTACTGTATGAGCATATATCCATTTTACATCTGAATATTTGAAAGCTACTAGATTTCCTCTAACATCTACAAAATAATCTTTTGTAAATATTACTTTTTCTTTATAATATTTTTCTTCAACAGAGTCATCTAATTGATGTGCTAAATCTTCTTCATATTCATTTTTCTTAAGATATTTTGTTGTTCTTCTTGTTACTATTTTTAATGATATATGTAATATTACAATTACTATTAAAGCTATAAATGCAATTCCTATTATTGTAGTTTCTATAGTTGTATCTATTGCATCTCTTCTTACATTTAATAGTGCACTTCCAAAATATAAATCAAATTCTTCTAGTGTTAATTTATTTTCTTCACTTGCTAAATTATTATAATAATCTAAAATCATCTGTTTTAATTCATTTGGTATATTTTCTGTCATACCATATATTTTTACTGGCTCTGGTGGTACTGCATTTTCGTCTGTTGAATATGTATATTCTTGTATAGCTTTTAACTGGTCTATAGTTTCGAAATCTAAATCAACTATATATAAGTATCCTCCATTTATTGCAACATAATATCTGTCATTATTAGGATCATTTTCATTTTCTGTTCCATATATTGCGATTTCTTCTGTTAAACCTTCTACATCTAAATATGCATATTGATCTGTTGCCATTCCAATAGCTCCATTTGTTGTAAAATCAATTGCTTCAGGCATTTTATATTCTTCTCTATATACTGCTACACCTGCTGATATTATCATTGCAAGTATAACTATTACATATGCTATTTTAATTCCAGTTAATGTCTTTCTAGATTTTTTTAAAATCTGTTCCCCTTTCATTTCCATAATTATCTCCTCTTTCCCCTTTTATTTATATTTATTAATATTGAAAATAATTCATAAAAATTAGATTTTTCTATATAGTAATAATGCTATCGCCATACCTATAATACTTGCAACATTTATATTTAACATTAATCCAAATGTTATCTTTATTACATTTAAATTTAAAACTAGTGGTTCACTTAATCCAAATGTTTGTCCATATGACAACCAATTAAGCCATTCCACTTGTGATGCCATCTGCCCTAATAGTCCTCCTATTACTAATCCACAACATATAAATATTAATAAAATCCATATATTTTTATCTCTTGTAGCCATTTTTTATTCCTCCATTTTCTATATTTTTTCTTGAATCGTATTATTTGTTTCTTACTATCAATTATTTTTATAATCCCCATCCTGCTAATCTTTCTTCTATATTGTCTGTGTTTCCATTATATGTCATATAAAATGTATTTTCCCCAGTTGCTGTGTTTGACATCATATATATTGAGTCTATTGCTCCTTTTATAATTTCTTTTCCATTAGTTTGCATTAAATTATAATAACCATCTTTTTCTACTACAACCATTTTATAACTTGGTATTGTTAATACTTGATATGAATTTGTCACATCTGTTTTTTTAGAACCTATTTGTGTGTATTGAAAATCTGTTATTTGTTCTCCTTTTAAATTAAAGAATCCCCACAAATTATTATTTTTTATTGGTATTAATTCATCTAAAATTATATATTGACTTTCTATACCATTTTGAGAATAGTTACTTATATTGCCTATTCCTATTTGTTGATACATTGGCTCTATTATTGTATTACCTTCTAAATCTAATACCCCATAAGAATTATTTAATCTTGCTAAATATAATCCGTTTTTATTGTCCATTATTTGTATATCATCATATGCAATCCTAATTTTTATTGTTGTATCTTTTGCTACTATTCCATATTTTCCATTAGTACTTACAAGAAAATCTTTCGCATTTGGTAAATATGATATAGAATCATATTTTGTTTCTAATATAGCTTTTCCTGTTGTAGCGTCAACAACGCCATATTTTCCGTTTTGCATAACTATTATCATATTTTCAAATATAGCTTTTTGATCTGAAAAGTTAATCGAATATTCTTCTAATTGTAAATATTGTGCATAATAATCAAGTAAATATCCCATTGTGTATATTTCTATTTTTCTTCTTGATGGATCAAATGAAAATTCAACATTATAAGCTTTTTCTATTCCATCAATTGTTGTATATAATTCTCCATCTTTTGAAAAAACTTTTTCATCTAGTTGTATTGTTTCATAATCTGAGTTTCCTCTAGTTTTGAATATTTCATTTGAATCTTGTGTAAATACTGCTATTTCATATTCATTTTCTATATAACATTTTGTATTATCTTCTGATTTGTTCTTATAATCTCCACTATAGTCAGAATAGTTTAAAAATGGTGCTATTTTTCTAATTGGTATATATAGTTGTGCTCCACTTTCTGTTTCTTCTATATTTAAAATTTCTTCTAATTCACTTGTTGCTACACCATCAATTGTAATTGTATATACTGTACCTTTCAAATATAAAATCAAATAAACTATCAACGCTGTTATCATAATTAATATAGCAATACAAATTCCTATTATCATAGGTGTTTTTGATTTCTTTTTGATTAAATCTTCTTCATTATATAATTCCATGAATTTTCCCCCTATCTTTCGTAACCATATTTTTTGTAAAATTCTTCTTTAAATGTTCCTAAATTGTCATTCTCTATTTCCATTCTAACTCTTTCCATAAGTTTAGTCAAGAAATATACATTATGAATTGAAAGTAATCTTACTCCTAATATTTCATTTGCTTTTATTAAGTGCCTAATATATGCTCTTGTGTAGTTTCTACATGCATAACAATCACATTCTTTATCTATTGGTCCCCAATCTTTTTCATATGTTGCATTTCTTATTACAACTTTTCCATTCCATGTCATTGCTGTTCCATTTCTTGCAATTCTTGTTGGTAATACACAATCACACATATCTATACCTGCCATTGCCGCTTCTATTAAGTAATCTGGAGTTCCTACTCCCATTAGATATCTTGGCTTATTTTCTGGCATAAGTGGTGCAGTAAAGTTTAAGATTTCTAGAAATTCTTCTTTTGGTTCTCCTACACTTATTCCACCTATTGCATAACCAGGTAAATCTAATTGTGCTAAGTCTTTTGCTGATTTTTCTCTTAAGTCTTTATAAAATCCTCCTTGAATAATTCCAAATAAGCCTTGTTCTTCTGGTCTAGCATGTGCTGCTTTACATCTTTCTGCCCATCTTGTAGTTCTTTCCATTGAGTTTTTCGTATACTCATATGTAGATGGATATGGACAACATTCATCAAATGCCATCATTATGTCTGAACCTAATATGTTTTCTGTATGCATTACACTTTCTGGTGTGAATATTATTTTTCTTCCATCTAAGTGTGACCTAAATTCTACTCCTTCTTCTGATATTTTTCTAAGACTACTTAAACTAAATACTTGAAATCCTCCACTATCTGTTAAAATAGCCCTATCCCAATTCATGAATTTATGCAATCCACCTGCTTCTTTTATAACTTCTTCTCCTGGTCTTAAATATAGATGATATGTATTTGATAAAATGATTTTGGCATCTATTTCATTTTTTAATTCGTCAGGTGTCATACTTTTTACTGTTGCCTGTGTTCCTACTGGCATAAATACTGGTGTTTGTATATCTCCATGTGGTGTATGAATTACACCTCTTCTTGCTCCAGTTTGTTTACACTTATGTATTAACTCATATGTTATTGCTGGTTTCATAGTTCCTCCCTAATTTTTATATAATAAACATTGCATCTCCAAAACTAAAGAATTTGTATTTTTTATCAACTGCTTCTTTATAGGCTTTCATTATATATTCTTTTCCTGCAAGTGCTGATACAAGCATTAATAATGTTGATTCTGGTAAATGGAAATTAGTTATTAATCCATCTATACATTTAAATTTATATCCTGGATATATGAATATTTTTGTGTCTCCTTCTGCAGTTTTTACCATTCCATTTTCATCTGATATCGTTTCTAAAACTCTACATGATGTTGTTCCTACTGCAATTACTCTTTTTCCTTGTTTTTTTGTTTCGTTTATTTTGTCTACATCTTCTTGTTTTATATAGTAATGTTCTGAATGCATTTCATGTTCTTCTATTTTTTCTACTTTTACTGGTCTAAATGTTCCTATCCCAACATGTAGTGTTACATTTGCTATTTTTACACCTTTTTCTTCTATCTTTTTTAATAGTTCTTCTGTAAAATGTAATCCTGCTGTTGGTGCTGCTGCTGAACCATTATATTTTGCATATACTGTTTGATATCTGTCATTTTGTTTTAGCTCTTCATGTATATATGGTGGTAATGGCATTAATCCAATTTTGTCTAGTATTTCATTAAATATTCCTTTATAATGAAATTCTACCTTTCGTGTCCCTCCTGGCATTACTTCTAATATTTCAGCTTCTAGTAATCCTTCTCCAAATATTACTTTTGTACCTATATGCAATTTATTTCCAGGTCTTACTATACTTTCCCATATATCTCCTTCTATTTGATTTAATAATAAAAATTCTACTTTTGCACCTGTTTCTTTTTTTCCATATAATCTTGCTGGTAATACTTTTGTATTGTTTCTTACTAAACAATCTCCTGGTTCTAAATAGTCTATTATATCTTTAAAAATTTTATGTTCTATACTCTGCTCTTTTCTTTCTAATACCATTAGCCTTGATTCATCTCTTTTTTCTATTGGTGTTTGTGCAATTAGTTCTTCTGGTAATTCGTAATTAAATTCTGATACTTTCACTTTTTCTCCCTCTTTCTATACTTCTATATTGTACTATTTTTCGCCCAATTTTTCAAGCTTTTTACATGATTTTATAACACTTATCTTTATTTATTTTTCATAATAAAAAAGATAATATTTAAAACTTTATAGAATTAAATATTATCTTCCATTTTTGATAATTTTTGGTATATATTTACTAAAATTTTATTAAATTGTCATAATTGACTTTTTCCCAAGTTTTTCTATTGTCTCTAATCTTGTGTTTAATTCGAAGTGTTCCTTTTTAGCTTCTTTCCAATTTATTCTGTTTTCAGCCCAAAGCTTTCTATTTTCTTCCCAACGTTTTGCGTTCTCTGCCCAAAGTTGTTTATTTTCTTCCCAACGTTTATCGTTTTCTGCCCAAAGTTGTTTATTTTCTTCCCAACGTTTTGCGTTCTCTGCCCAATGTTTATCATTTTCAGCCCAACGTCTATCGCTTTCTTCCTTCATTTTTCTAAATTCTTCTCTGGTTTCTTTTTTAAAGTCTTCAAATTCACTTCTTAATTGTGCTATATCAGTTTTCATGCTATCAATGTCTTCTTTAATGCTAGCAATATCTTTTTTTATATTAAAAATTTCATTTCTTAATTCTGCAATCTCATTCTTTAATTCAGAAAAAAATTGCATAAATTGCAATGCTAATTCATCTGTCATTTAGTACCTCCTCTAATTATTAAATTTTTATTTTTGATATTTGAATATTCAAAGATATTCTTTTAGATAAAAAATTTTGAATTAAAAATTTTTAAGATTATATACCAAAAAGATTATTAAAAATTATGAATACATTATACAATGTAATGTAGTATTTTGTCAACAACTTTTCATCGACAATATTCGACTTTTGTAGAATGAAAATGAGGCTATAAATAAGCCTCACTTTTAATTTATTTAGAAACTTCAACATCTAGTTTTAAATTTTCACCATTTATACTAACTTCTGTATAATCTTCTCTTTTTTCATTATAGAATATTTTTAAAGTTAAAGTTTCTTTTTTAATTTCATCTTCAAATTTTCTGATTATATTTTCTAATTCAGAATTTTCTGATACATATAAATTTATTTTATCTAAAACTTCAAATCTTTTATCTTTTCTCATATTTTGAACTTTTGATAAAATTTCTCTTACATATCCTTCTTCTTTAAGTTCTGGTGTTATTGTTGTATCAAGAACTACACCAATTTCTCCTTCTCCTGCGAAAGCAAATCCTTCTTTTCCTTGCATTGTAACTAATAAATTTTCTGAATTTAAAGCAATTTGTGTATCTTCTACTTCAATATATTCAACTCCACCATTTTTAACTTTATTTGCTAAATCCATTTGATTCATTTTGTTTATTGCTTCTCTAATTTTTGGAATTAATCTGCCATATTCTTTTCCTAGTACTGGTAAATTTGGTTTTATTTCAAAATGTACATATTCTGACATATTAGCACCTAATACAACTTCTTTTATATTTAATTCTTCTTTTACTATATTGCCATAATATTCTGGAAGTGTATCAACTGATATTAACATTTTTGAAAGTGGTTGTCTGTTCTTTATATTTGATGTATTTCTTGCACTTCTTCCAAGTTTTACAATTGAATATGCTAAATCCATTTCATTTTCTAATTTTTTATCTATCTGTTTTTCATCTACTGTTGGCCATAAACATAAATGTATACTTTCTGGTGCTTTTGAATCTAATCCAACAACTAGATTTTGATAAATTTCTTCTACTATGAATGGTACAAATGGTGCTGAAACTTTGCATAAATCAACTAATACTTTATATAAAGTTGTATATGCTCCAATTTTATCATCAGTTAATTTTTCTCCCCAGAATCTTTCTCTATTTGTACGTACATACCAATTTGAAAGTTCATCTGTGAATTTTTCTATTTCTAATGCAGCATCTGTTATATTATATTTTTCTAGTTTTTCATCAACTTCTTTTATTAATGTATTTAACTTTGATAATATCCATTTATCCATTATATTGTCTGATTTATAATCAGCATATTTTAAAGGATTGAATTGGTCTATTTCTGCATATAAACAGTAGAATGAATATACATTCCATAATGTACTTAAAAATCCTCTTTGTGTTTCTTGTACATTTTTTAATCCAAGTCTTGTTGGAAGCCATGGTGCTGAACATGTGTAGAAATGCCATCTTGTAGCATCTGCTCCGACTTGATTTAATAAAACCATTGGATCTACACCATTTCCTTTTGATTTAGACATTTTTTGCCCATGTTCATCTAGTACATGACCAAGAACTATACAGTTTTCATATGAAGCTTTATCAAATAAACATGTTGATACAGCAAGCAATGTATAGAACCATCCTCTTGTTTGGTCAATAGCTTCTGAGATGAATTGTGCTGGAAAATGTTTTTCGAATTCTTCTTTATTCTCAAATGGATAATGTAATTGTGCAAATGGCATTGAACCAGAATCAAACCAGCAATCTATTACTTCTTTAAATCTTGTCATTTCTTTTCCACATTTAGGACATTTTAAATGAACATTATCTATATATGGTTTATGTAATTCTATTTCTTCTGGACAGTCTACTGCTTTTTCTTTTAATTCTGCAATACTTCCTATACACTCTTCATGGCCACATTCGCATTTCCATATAGGTAACGGTGTTCCCCAATATCTATCTCTTGAAATTCCCCAATCGATTACATTCTCTAAGAATTTTCCAAATCTACCTGTTCTTATAGTATCTGGGTACCATTTTATTGTATTATTATTTGCAACTAAATTGTCTCTTACTTTTGTCATTGCAACAAACCAACTTTCTTTTGGATAATATAAAAGTGGTGTGTCACATCTCCAGCAATGAGGATATGAATGTAGATGTTTTTCTTTGCTAAATAATTTTCCATTTTCAGCTAACCATTTACAAATATCTTCATTACAATCTCTTACAAATCTTCCTGCCCAAGGTTTTACTTCTGGAACAAATTTTCCAGTTTTATCTACTAAATTTATAAATGTTATTCCATTTTGTTTTGCAACAAGACTATCATCTTCTCCATATGCTGGTGCTATATGAACTATTCCTGTACCATCTTCTATTGTTACATAATCTCCATGGATTACTTCAAATGCTTTTCCTTCTGGTACTACAAATGGTATTAATTGTTCATATTTTGTTCCTAATAATTCTTCTCCTTTAAATTCTTTTACTATTTCATATGGAGTTTCCCTTAATACTGCTTCTAATAAATCTTTTGCTAAAATATAATTTTCATATTGTGGCTCGTCATCTGTTCCGATATTTGCTTTTACTTCTACATATGTAAATGTTTTATTTACACACAATGCTAAATTTGATGGTAATGTCCATGGTGTTGTTGTCCATGCTAATATATATGTATTTTCTTTTCCAATAACTTTAAATTTTGCTATACATGTTAAATCTTTTACATCTTTGTATCCTTGTGCAACTTCATGTGATGATAGGGCTGTTCCACATCTTGGACAATATGGCATTACTTTATGTCCTTCATATAATAAGCCTTTTTCCCACATTTGTTTTAATGCCCACCATACTGATTCTATATATTCATTATGATATGTTACATATGGATTTTCCATATCTACCCAGAATCCTACTTTGTTTGTCATTTCTTCCCACATTGATACATAGGTAAATACACTTTCTTTACATTGTTTTACGAATTTTTCTACTCCATATTCTTCTATTTGAGCTTTTCCTGATATTCCTAATTTTTTCTCTATTTCTAATTCAACAGGTAATCCATGTGTATCCCATCCAGCTTTTCTGTCTACATGATATCCTTTCATTACTTTGTATCTTGGTATGATATCTTTCATTACCCTTGTTTCAATATGTCCAACATGTGGTTTTCCATTTGCTGTTGGTGGTCCATCATAAAATGTAAAATATCTTTGTCCTTTATTCATTGCAAAATTCTTTTTGATTATGTCTTTTTTCTTCCACATTTCTGCAACTTCATTTTCCATTCCGACAAATCCATTTTTTAATTCAACTTTTTTATACATAATATTACCTCCTCTTGCTCCAAAGGGGACGGTCCTGTTCTGAAAGGGACGGTCCTCTTTAGTGCATTATTTTTGAAATTTTCCAGCTACGCTTTCTATTTCTTGTAATTCAAATCTGTATTTTTGTTTTATATTTGGGTATTTTTCATGGTCAACTTCTGATAAAAACATTTCTAATGGTCTTACCCATAATCCTCCATCTTCATATAGTCGTCTATATATTACGACTTCTCCTTTTGTTTCTGAATCTTTTGCAATTCCTTCTACTAAATAATAGTCTCCCTTGAAATGTTTGTAAATTCCATTAATTTTTAATTCTCTCATTTTTTACCTCCTATTTATTTAAATAATATATTTTTAAATATTTAAAACTAATATAAGATTTAAATTAACAAAAACGCCCTAACAAACAGTCTTGCACTGCATGTTAGGGCGAATCTCTCCACGGTACCACCTATTTTAGTAATTTCTTACTATCTCATTCTTCTTTAACGCAGAATTACGGCAATGCTTACTTTAAATTGTTCAGCTTTGCAACTACATAGGTGATAACAAATAATTTTTACTTATATGACTTCCACTATCTTCATACTCGCTATTAGATATTATATTATTTGTCTTGTCCTTGTCTTTGTTTTTATTTATGCATTTTCAGTTTCTGTAACTGGATATACACTTACTTGTTTTTTATCTCTACCTTTTCTTTCAAATTTAACTATTCCATCTACTAATGCAAATAATGTATCATCACTACCTTTACCAACATTATTTCCTGGATGTACATTTGTTCCTCTTTGTCTTACTAGAATGTTTCCAGCTAGTACAAATTGTCCGTCAGCTCTTTTGACACCAAGTCTTTTTGATTCACTGTCTCTACCGTTCTTGATACTACCTTGACCTTTTTTATGTGCCATCTATCTCACTCCTTTCGGTTCTAATCTAGTTTGCGTGAATTTGCTCACTATATATTTTCTCAATTATAATCTAATTTTTGCTGAATTATGCTTCTACTTTTTCTGCTTTTTCAGCTGTTTTTTCTGCTTTTTTAGCAGGTGTTTTGATTGCTGTAATTTCTACTTTAGTATATGGTTGTCTATGTCCTTGTTTTGTTCTTTCATTTTTCTTAGCTTTCATTTTGAAAACTATGATTTTTTTACCTTTACCATGTGAAACTACTTTTCCTTCTACTTTAATACCTTTAACATAAGGATTTCCTACTTGTACTTTTCCGTCATCTGATACTAATACTACTTTATCAAAAGTAACTTTTTTTCCTTCTTCAGCATCTAATTTTTCGAAAAATACTACATCTCCTTGTGCTACTTTGTATTGTCTTCCACAACTTTCAATTACTGCGTACATTTAAAATGCACCTCCCTTTTTTGTATACTCGCTAATCCTTAAATTCAGGTAGTTACTTGTTTCATAACATTTTGTACCTTGACTAAGCGGATTACAGTTATTTATTTTAACATATTTATCCATTGTTGTCAACGCTTTTTGATTATTTTATTTATAAATAAATAGAATGCACCAAAAAGGACCGTCCCTTTCAAAACAGGACCGTCCCCTTTAGACTATTTTTATTCTTTGTTTGTAATTTCTTCTAAATCAAGAAGTTCTTGCCATCTTGAATCTACTTCTTTTTGGAATTCTTCAATCATCCATTCATTTCCTTCTTTAAACATATGTTTAAAACGTTTTTGTGGTCTTAAGAATTCTTCGATTGGAAGTTTTTTAGCTGGTTTATATGTTATTTTATATTTTCCATCAACTACTTCATATAATGGCCAATAACATGTTTCAACAGCTAATTTATTAATTTTCATTAAATCTTCTGTTGGATATCCCCATCCTCTAGGACATGGAGCTAATACATTTAAAAATGCTGGTCCTTCTGTATATATTGCTTTTTCTGATTTTTCATATAAATCTTTAAAATTCATATATGCTGCTGTTTGAGCTACATATGGGATATGATGTCCTACCATTATTTTAGCAAGGTCTTTTCTTGCTTGCATTTTTCCTGGAATTACTTTTCCAGCTGGTGATGTTGTTGTATCTGCAAATTTTGGTGTTGCTGATGAACGTTGGATTCCTGTATTCATGTATGCACCATTGTCATAACATACATATACCATGTCATGACCTCTTTCCATTGCACCTGATAAACTTTGTAATCCTATATCATATGTTCCTCCATCTCCACCAAATGCTATGAATTTTGTTTCTTTACCTTCTGGTAATTTTCCTTGTCTTTTTAATGATTTGTATGCAGCTTCTGCTCCTGCACATGTTGCTCCTGCACATTCAAATGCTGTATGAATAAATGAATCTGTCCATGCTGTATATGGATATATAAATGTTGATACTTCCATACATCCTGTTGCTCCTGCAACTACTGCATGGTCTTCTGGTTTTAATGCTCTCATTATCATTCTTGCTACAACTGGTGCTCCACATCCTGCACACATTCTATGTCCTTCTGTAAATCTTGATGGCTTATTTGCCACTACATCTTTTAGATTATATGCCATATTAGTTTTCCTCCCTTCTAAGTCCTAAATATCTATATGGATTTTCGATTTTTCCTTCTTTTACTATTTTCTCTAAGTCACTATATACTGATTCTATTTGTTTTTCTGTTGTGTCTCTTCCACCAATACCATATACATAGTTTACCATTGGAACATTTTTTTGATTTACATACATTGCTGATGTTATATCTTCAAATAATGCTCCACCTGCTGCATTTAATGAATCTGCTTTATCTAATACAGCTACTGCTTTTAGTCCTGCTAATGCTTCTGCTATTTCTTCTGCTGGGAATGGTCTAAACATTCTTACTTTAAGTAGTCCTGCTTTTACACCTTTATTTCTTAATTCATCTACTACTGCTTTTGTTGTTCCAGCTGTAGAGTTCATACATACTATTGCAATTTCTGCATCATCTAATTTATATTTTTCGAAAAATTCATATTTTCTTCCTGTCCATTTTTCAAATTCTTCTGATACTTCTTTTATTACTTTTTTAGCATTTTTCATAGCTTCTGCTTGTTGAGCCTTATGTTCGAATAGATATGCCTGTACATCTAATGGTCCAACAGCTATTGGTTCTTTATCATTTAATAAATAATGTTCTGGTTTATATTTTCCTACGAATTTTTTTACATCTTCATCACTTTCTAATTCAATATTTTCTATTGAATGTGATGTGATAAATCCATCTTGGCATATCATTATTGGTAATAATACATCTTTATGTTCTGCTATTCTGTGTGCCATTAACATATTGTCATATGCTTCTTGGTTATTTTCTGAAAATAGCATTATCCATCCTGCATCTCTTACTCCCATTGCATCTGAATGGTCATTATGTATATTTAATGGTCCTGATACTGCTCTGTTTACTAATGCCATTACTATTGGTAATCTTAAACTTGATGCTATATATATCATTTCCCACATTAATGATAATCCATTTGCTGATGTTGCTGTCATTGCTCTTGCTCCAGCTGCTTCAGCTCCTATTGTTGCTGACATTGCGCTGTGTTCACTTTCTACTGCTACGAATTCTGTATCTACATCTCCATTTGCTACAAATGTTGAAAAATATTGTGGTATTTCTGTTGATGGTGTTATTGGGAATGCTGCAACTACATCTGGATTGATTTGTTTCATTGCCATTGCTGTTGCTTCATTTCCACTCAATCTTTCTCTTATACTCATAATTTTTATTCTCCTCTCTATCTAATTTGAAAAATCAAATTATTCTTCTTTCATCTCTATTGCACCAAATGGACATACTTTTGAACATACGCCACATCCTTTACAATAATCATAATTAAAATCTTGTCTCTTTTGATCTTTTCCTACTGGTATTGCATTTTCTGGACATACAGGGAAACATAATCCACATTGTTTACATTTTTCTGATAAGAAAATTGGTTTTACACTTCTCCAATCACCAGTTTTAAACTCTCTTGCATTTCCAGCTTGATATATATCTCCACCTACTGTCATTTTTTCCATAGGTGTTTTTGGATTTATTTCTGTCATTTTACTTACCTCCTTAAATTTTCTTTACTTCTTTTAATGCCATTTCTAATGCTTTCATATTTCCATCTATTACTTCAGGTTTTTTTGCAAATTTATGTTTAAATGATTTTTTCATATCATCAAGTAATTCTTCATCAGTCATTATTCCTGCTACTTTTACTATTGCTGCAAGCATTGGTGTATTTGGGAAATATTTTCCTAATGTTTCTAATGATACTTTTTTTGCATCTATTGTATATATATTTCCATTATATCCTTTTAATAATTTTCTCAATTCTTCTGGAGTTTTTGTTGTATTTATTACTATTGCTCCACTTTCTTTTAGTCCATCAGTTACTGGTACTGATGTTAATAATGTGTCATCAACAACTACTACATAATCTGGTTCATATATATTACTGTGTATTGTTATTGGTTTTTCACTTATTCTGTTATATGCTGTTAATGGAGCCCCCATTCTTTCTGGTCCATATTCTGGAAAACCTTGTATGTATTTTCCTGTGTTAAATGCTGCATCTGCTAATAGCAATGAAGCTGTTTTTGCACCTTGGCCACCTCTTCCGTGCCATCTAATTTCAATTAAATCGTTCATGAAATTTAGCCTCCTTTTTTATTTTTATGACTTTAGTATATTCTTATTTTCTATCAATGTCAAGTTATTTTTTTACACTGTTTAGTCGGTAGAACCAAAAATTATTTCTATATTTTTTAGTTCTTCTATTGTATAAGTGTTATCAAATTTTATTTCTAATAATATATTTCCTCCACTATAAGTTGCTTGTGTTACTACTGGTTCATATTCATAATAATAATACCCATTTGTAACTTCTAAATTATCCTCATATCTATTTATTCTTAATGTATAATCCTCATTTATTAAATCTACTCCATCTTGTAAAACTATATCTATTCCTGAACTATATACTTTATATGATTTTATTAAATTATATTCTTCTACATTATCTGTTACTGGTATGAAATTTTCATTATCATAAGTCAATAACATTTTAAATCCTTCTAATTGTTTCTCTTCTGGTTGATTATTTAGTTTTATCTTATTTTCAAAAGTAAAATTATTATCACCGATATATTTATATGTGTTTTCTATAATTTCTGTATTTTTTGTTCCTGTTAATGTGAAATCATTTTTCTCTTTCTTTGTATCTATTTCTATTATATATCTTTCAATATTTATTGTTATTTCATTATTTTCACTTATATTATAATTAAATGTATAATAATCATATTTTAGAGATTGTTCTAATTCTTGAATTTTATCATCTTCTTTATTGGTTATTTTTATGTCTATACCTGAACTTTCATCTTTATAATTTATAAATATTTCTTTTGATTTTGCATCAGAAAGTTTTATAATTTGTGTAACATCATATTTTGATAAATATCCATTTCTACTCATTTTATCTGCATAATTTTTTAGATATGTGATATCTGTTCCAGGTTCATTTATGTTTGTAGTTGAAGTTGAAAATGCAGAAATTATATTTGATGCAGAATTTACTAAACTTTTTGCACAAACACCATATAAAGCTATAACAAGTATAATTGCTATTATTATTTCCTGTTTTTTTCTATTTTTTAATATTAGAAAACCAATTACTATTAGAGGTAACACTACTACTAATAATATATATGTTCCTTCTTTTAAAATAATTTTTAGTAATGCTTCATTAATCACCAAATGCACCTCCTCCGACTATTTTTCCTGTTTTTTTATCTACATATATTTTTACTCCATTTAATCCCATATCATCAACTCTTGTAAATACATAACATTCTATACTCATATCATAAACATCATCATATTCATTATATTTTCTTGTAAAGAAATTATTTGGTTTTACAGTTTCAGTTTTTACTTCTTGTGTACTTTTTGGATAACTTCCACATATTCTTTCCGCTTCTTTAAACCCTTTATCTGCAATTTCTGTTGCTTGAGCTTCTGAAATTGTTGTTTCTGTTTTTTCATATTCTTCTAAAAATTCTTCTGAATTTATCATAAATACTTTTGAATCTAAATTGTTTACAGCTTCATCATATTGTACATGCATATTGTCTAAATCTATCTGATTTTCTAGTTCAGTTAAGTCAGTATTATATATGCAATCTGTATTTACTATTTTACTTACTTTTAGTAGATGAACTGTATATTTCATATTTGCATTTTCTACTCTATCATAAGTATATTTTATATTTCCTATATTTACTTTTACTTCTATTTTAGGCAGTGAAGATACTGTTAATATTAAATCATTATCTGCAAATGTTTCTTCTGTAATTTTATCTTCAAATGCAAAATTACAAATATATGAGAATTTTTCATAATCTTTCATGTTGTCTATTTTTGCTTGAAAGATTTTATAATTAATTTGTTTAAATTGTTGTTGGTATTTATATTCAAATGTATCCAATAGATTTTTTGATATCATTTCTTTATATTCAAATTTATATGGTCTACAATTTAAGCTAATTTCTGATAATGTATTTTTTATTTTATCTATATTTTTTATCTTTTCTGAAACAACTGCTCCTCCTGTATTTGCTAATCTTATAACAGCTTGTTCGTTATTTTTATCTAATTGAATTATATAATTTTTACTTACTGTTTCATAATCAAATTCTATAAAACTTTTTGTGTGAATTTGATCTATTTCTTCATCTGTTAAAACTGTTCCATTTTCATTATATGAAACAATCGATTTTTTCAATAAGTCGATTATTTCTTTGTAATTTGAATCTCCTTTTACAAATTCAAAATAATTTTCTTGACTATCTCTATACACTATTCTATCTGGCTCTACTATTTTTACACCAATTACTTGTTCTTCTTGTATTTCATTTTCCTTATATATTGCATATACAAAAATTGCTCCTATAATTAATATTGCAATAATTATTAAACTTACAATTACTATAACTTTTTTCTTCATTTTTAATCTCATTCCTTCCTCAAGGCACAAATCTGGTTGGAAAAGAATTAAATTTTGGCAAGGAAAATTTTATTTAAAAGGCAAGGGCGCATACGTGGTGTATGTAACCGCGTTTTAAATGAAAGTTGACGTAGCCAAAATTGTAATTATTTTTCAACCTTTAACTCCTTTCATATCATATTTTATTCCTTGATTCTATCATAATATTTATCGTTTTTCAATATTTACCTAAATTTACACTATATAAAAAATAACACTCCATTTTGAAGTGTTATCCTATATATGTTTTGCACTTAATTTTATTATTAAATCCATATTATCATCTTCTGCAACTTTATTTTTTCTAATTGCCCCACATTTTTTACATTTAAATATAATTACATATCCTTTTTTAGAACTAGTCTCAAGTCCAATTGGTTCTAATATTCCATGACAAGTTTCTGCTCTATCTCCTGGATTTATATCTAAATGTTTTGAATGTAAACAATATGGACAATGATTCCTAGATGTATATCCTAATTTTGGAACTTTTTTACCACAATTTTCACATATAAATTCTTCATCTATTTTAGTAAATTTGCTTTTTTCTAACATTTTTTCTTTTCTCCTTAAATTCGATAAAGAAGTCTGTCCCTTTTTTTCCTTTTGGGCAATTTTGGGACAGTCCCCAAATTTCCTTTTGGGTAAAAAGGGGACTGTCCCAAAATTGCCTAAAGGGAAAAAAGAGAACCGTCCCCAAATTACCCTTTAAAGTCTCCTCCTCCTAAAAATTCTTTTAATAAAGAATTTGATGGTACTAAATCTTCTGATATTGGTTTAAAATATCTTAATATTTCTAATAATCTTTGTGCTTCAGCATATTCTGGTTCTTCATTTGTTATTTCTTTTAGCAATGGCTCTGCTTCGGCTTTTAATACACCTAATTCATATATTAATGAAGTATTAAATATGAAATCTGCATCTTCTTGGAATGGGAAAATATTTTTTTCTTCTCCTTTATTTACATTATCCCATGAAGCTATTGTATCTTTTGCTGAATATCCTCTAAATTTACTATCTCTAACTATTCTTCTTATTAATCTTGTATCTGTTGTTGATATTCTATTAAATGAATCCATATTTAATACAGTTAGAGCGCTTATATATATTTTGAATTTTTGGTCTTTTGATATTTTTTCTGTTAATTTATCATTTAAGCAATGAATTCCTTCTATTACTAATATTTCATCTTTTGCTAATTTAATTTTGTTTCCATTATATCTTTTTGTTCCTTCATGGAAATCAAATTCTGGCATTTCTACTTCTTCACCATTTAATAATGCTACTAAATGTTTGTTAAATAATTCTGTGTCTATTGCTTCTATACATTCAAAATCATATTCACCTTTTTCATTTCTAGGTGTATCTTTTCTTTCAACAAAATAATTATCTACTGATATTGTTACAGGTTTTAGTCCATTTATTCTTAATTGAATTCCTAATCTTTGTGCGAATGTTGTTTTTCCTGATGATGATGGTCCTGCTATTAATACCATTTTTATATCTTTTTTTGAAGCTATTTTATCAGCTATTTGTGATATTTTCTTTTCATGTAATGCTTCTGATAATAATATTAATTCTTTAATTTTATTTTCTCTTGTTGCTGTATTTAGTCTATATACTGTTCCTACATTTAATACTTTATATATTGTTTCATATTCTTGTAATGCCCATAATAATTTTTTAGTTTCTTTGAATTCTAGTAATGTATTTACATCTTTAACACTTGGATATCTTAATAAAAATCCTTTACTGTATTTTTGTAAGTCGAATATTTTTGTTACTCCTGTATGTGTTGCAACTGTTTCATATATATAATTATAATAATCTTTACAATAATACATATTTATTTCGTTATTATCTTCTAAATCAAATTGCAATCTTCCTTTTGGTGTATTTGTTTTTGCATAAAATTTTTCTGCTTCTTCTCTTGTCATTGTTCTTTTTTCTATTTTTAAGTCTTGATCAATTATTTCTTGCATTTTTGCTTTTACTTTTTCTAGCATTTTTTCTGTTACTTCCATGTTTTCTATTGTACAATACATTGCATTTGATAATTGATAGTCTACAACTACATGTGCCTTTGGATATGTTCTCCAAAATGCTTTTCCCATTATAAATGTTAGTGTTCTTCTGTATATTTTCATTCCTTCTTTTGAATTTATATCTATTAATTCAATTTTTCCACTTTCTTCTAATGGATAGTCTAAATTTTTGTATTCATTATTAAATTTTGCTCCTACTACTGGATATTCACTTTCTGCTATCTGCTCTTTTAATAAATCTGATATCCTTGTGTTTTCTTCTGCTTTCATTATTACTTTTTCTTTTTTTGTTTCTTCCATTTGCATCTTCCTCCTCGTATATTTTACAACATTGTTTTTAATAAGTCAATTTATTTTTATTCTATGAATACTTTTTATTTTTATGTATATACTTTTTTTAGAGGTGGTTTTATGAAATATGAAAGAGTTCAGGATATTTTAAATAATAAAGAGAAAATTGATATTTATTATAATGATAGACCTGTTTGGATTCAATGTATTGATAATAATATGGCTAAAGTTGGCTTTATTGATAATTTTGAAGAAAAAGATGTTTTTATTGAGGATTTATATGAATAACTAAAGGGGACGGTCCTGTTTGGTGCGGTGCATTTAAATTATTATAAAAAAAGTTTATATATTACTATTGAATAAAGCCAAGACCCCCGACGAAAGCCCCAGCTATGTTTTGGCTATGAAATAGTAATATATAAACTTTTTGATATTTATTAAAAAACGCACTAAAAAGGACCGTCCCCTTTAAAACAGAACCGTCCCTTTTTAAATAAATATTAGTCTTTTGCTGCATATGGCAATATTGCAATATGTCTAGCTCTTTTTACTGCTAATGTTATGTCTCTTTGATGTTTAGCACATGCACCTGTTGTTCTTCTTGGTAAGATTTTTCCTTTATCATTGATGAATTTTCTTAATTGTTCAGGATTTTTGTAATCTAAAACAAAGTTTTTGTCATTACATAATGCACAAACTTTTTTTCTTTGTTTTCTGAACTTTGGATTGAAATCTTCATCATAGTTATTGTTGTTTCTATTATTTCTTTTTTTGTTTTTATCTGCCATTTAAATTCCCCTCCTTGTTATGTTAAAATGGTAGGTCGTCACTTGAAGATACTTCAAAATCTGAACCACCTGTTGGCATTGAATTTCCAAATGTGTTTTCAAATGCTGCATTGGCTCCCATTTCTCCTTCTCTTTTGCTATCAGCAAAATATGCTTCTTCAGCAACAACTTCTGTAACATAGTGTTTTTGACCTTGGTCATCATCCCATGTTCTTGTTTGGATTCTTCCTATTATTCCTACTTGTTGACCTTTCTTAAAGTATTTGCTACAAAATTCTCCTAATTTACTCCATGCTACTATATTTATGAAGTCTGCTTGTCTTTCTTCTCCTTGTCTTACAAATCTTCTGTTTACAGCTAATGAGAATGATGCAACTACTGTATTGTTTGTTTGAGTATATCTTACTTCTGGGTCTCTTGTTAGTCTACCCATTAAAATTACTTTGTTCATATTTTATCACTTACCCTTTCTACTTTAATTAAGGTCCCCCTAGTTTCCTAATTACTTTTTCTAATTTAATATTGTATAATTAATTATTTTTTTATTACGATGAATTTTAGTACTTCGTCTGTAATTCTGTAAATTCTTTCAAGTTCTGCTATTGATTCTGGTGTTGCTTCAAAATCAAATTGCATATAATATGCTTCTTTGTTTTTCTTGATTTCATAAGCTAATTTTCTTTTTCCCATATCAGTAACATTTTCTACTTTACCGTTTTGGTTTATTAATCCTGTAAATTTTTCTTCTAAAGCTTTTAAACCTGCTTCATCTACGTTTGGATTAATAATGATTACACTTTCGTATTTGTTCATTATCTTCCACCTCCTTCTGGATATATAACTCATCTTTTTTAATGAGTAAGGTATGTAATTTCTACATATTAAAATAATAAAACAAACGATTTCCCGTTTGTTTTATCTTGGAGCAGGTAGTGGGAATCGAACCCACGTCATCAGCTTGGAAGGCTGAGGTTCTACCATTGAACTACACCTGCAT
>CALXXZ010000011.1 GCA_944392805.1 uncultured Clostridia bacterium
TTTGTAAATAATTTTACAACCAAAAAAATTAGATGTAAACTTAATTATTTACATCTAAAAGTATACATGTAATTTGTAGGGATGATTATTTACTTTTTTAGTCCTTGATTATTTTTATTTTTTTCAGAATTATACACATATCTATAAATTTCTCCCCATGAATTTACTTCTTTTAAATACTTATTTTCTTCTAACTTTTGTTTTTTTACATCTCTTAGATATAAAGTATTAACAAAATTATCCGATAATTTTTTACATATCAAGTAATTATCATCTATCATTAAATCAATTTTTTCTTTTAGGCATATCTGTAATTTGTCTAAAACTTTCCAATAATATTTATCAAACTTCAAATTCTCTTTTTTCAATTTTTCTTCAGCTATTTTTTGCATTTCTACATTGTCATATCCTCTTGATGAAATGATTATAAGTTTATGTCCATTTTCTTTCAATAATTTAATAACTTCTTTAGCTCCGTGGCATAATGTTAACTATTTTAGATACTTGTAAAAAATATTTTTTTATAAATTTTTCACTTATATCTTTATTCCATCCGTATCTTTCTTCTAGGTTAAATTTATTTGTATTTAGAATTCCCTTGCCATTTAACTCTAGCAAATCATATAATTCTGCTCTAGTTCTTAATTCTTTTTCAAAATCAAGTAATACTCCATCTACATCAATTCCAATTTGCATTATTATTGCACCCCATTTCGTTAAATAAAAGTTATCTTTACAATTCCATGAAATCTCCCAATGTCAATTGTTGAGGTTCGCTATATTTTGTTTTTATTTTCGCAATATTTAATAACTCATCCAAATATATTATCTCATGCTTTCCTTTTTGCAGTTCAAGTAATTTTAAAAAGACTTCTGCTGTTAGAAAGCAATCAGCAAGAGCTCTATGCCTATTTTCTGGGATTCGTAATCCCAATGTGCTTGCCAAAGTATCTAATTTGTAATTTGACAATTTTGGTAAAACATGTTTGGCTAATAAAATAGTATCTATTATTGGTGTTTTAGCTATTCCTTTACATTCATCTGTATAATGAGATAAAATATTAGCTTCATATTTAGCATTTTGTGCAATAAATACATAGTCTTTTTTTGAACAAGATTTATCAATTATCCTCATTGCTCTTTTAGCATCTATACCATGCATTAAATCTTGTTCTGTTATACCTGTTTGTGAAGTATCAAAACGCGTTAAGTGTAAACCTTCTGGTGGCTTAATCAGCCAATCAATTGATGCATTATTATCTATTTTATTTTGTTTTATTCTTAATATTCCTACTTCTATTGGCTCTGGTGGTCTTCCTTTTGGAGTAATCGTTTCAAAATCTATTACTAAAAATTCTGTATCATCTATTAATTTCATTATAAAATCTAATCCTCCTCAACATCTTTTAAAAAGATTTTATTTTTAAATGCTCCCTTTCTATTTCTTTTTTTAATTCTAACTTGTTCTACTTCTTCCATACTTGTACCTCTATATTCAAGTATTGCATAAATAACTTCCATTATATCAGCCATTTCTTCAACGCTATAATCAGCTAAATATTCTTCTACTTCTTCTTTTAATTTTTTGTCTAATTCTTCTCCATATCTTTTATCGTCTAAAATTTCATATGTTACTTTGCAACCTTTATCTTCCATTATTTTTACATTTTTATCTCTAATTAATTTATTATATGTATATAGCATTAATTTTCCTCCTTTACTATTTGATTTATTTTTGAAATTATTTCGTTCATTTTATCTCTATCCATATTTTCCATTAAGGATAAAGCAACTATCTTGCTAAATAATTTATGACTATTTGGTGTTCTCATTCTATCATAACTAACTAAATTTTTACAATACTCTTGTATTACTTTCCTTTCATTCGCAGGAATTAATCCGAAAGTTCCTGTACTGTTTATTACTCTATTTTTATTTAATTTCTTTGCAATATCTAGACCTTTATCATGTAAAAAAATTGGTGAAAAATAATTAGAATTCTCATTGTCGTAATAATTGTATATGTTTACTCCTGTTATATTTTTAATTTGTTCATATATATATTTAGTTTGATTTCTTCTAAAATTAATTTTATCTTTTAAATCTCTTAAATTATATATACCTAATAGTGCTTGCATCTCAGTTATTCTATAATTCCATCCCATTTCAGAGAACGACTTACTTGTGTCTCTTATATTAGTACAATGATTTCTCAATAATCTACATCTTTCAGCTAATTCATCATCATCGGTTAATATAAATCCACCTTCACCAGTTGCTAATATTTTACCATTTTTCATACTAAAGCATCCAAATTTTCCAAAAGTTCCCAAATATTTATTATTCCACTTTGAGCCATGAGCTTGACAAGCATCTTCTATAATTTCTATATTATATTCCTTAACAAAATCAAGTAATTTGTCTAAATTATAACTGCACCCCCATAAATAAACAGGTATCACTGCTTTTGTTTTATTAGATACTTTTCTTTTCAAATCATCATAATCAAAATCAATATTATTTTCTTGACAATCAACAAATATAGGTATAGCCTTTTGGTACAATATAGGAATAACAGACATTATAACAGCATTAGCAGGTACTAGTACTTCATCTCCATCTTTAATATTCAAAGCTACTAATGATAAATGTATTGCAGCTGTACTATTTGCTACAGCTATAGCATTTTTTACTGAAAAGAAATCTTTTATTTTTTCTTCAAAAATTGGAATATATCTATCTGGCTTACAAGGATTAAATTCATTTTTTATTAAATTTTCTATATTAATAATATTTTTCATAATAGCCTCCTTAATTTACAATATTTCATCAAAAGCCATTAATTGCCACATATTTACACAATCCTCTGAAAAATTATGGCATTCTTTTATTTTTAACTTTTTATTAATAAATATATCTTCTAAATTTGAATCAGACAATCTAATTGATGTAGTTTCTCTAGGTATCATTTTACTAGATGGACAAGCATGTATGCTACCATCAGGTGTAATAAAAAATAGACTATCCCCAGCAAAACAATTATTAATATAGCTATTATAATGCTTTATTGATTCCAACATTTTTTTAACATAATCTTTATTAGGTAATTTTGTTTTTGAAACATTAGTATACATTCTCTGTATTATTTTTTCTAATTCGCTGGCATCTTTTTCATCTAAAGTCAACTCTTTATATAATTTTTCGTCTTCATTTAAAAATATAGGTTGAAAAATAAAATAATCAGACTTTAAATCTGTTACAAATTTATAAGTTTGTTCTAAATCTTTCAAATTCAATTTTGTTAAAACCGTATAAATTCCTATTTTTACATTTGCATTTGCTTTTAAGATTTTTATTCCTTTTACAACTCTTTCAAAACCATCATTTGCTGGATATTGTCTATATGTATCATTGTATTCTTTTTTATATGAATCTAGAGAAATTGATATCGCATCTACTTTGCTGTCTATTATATCTTTATAGCACTTATCTATTAAATAGCCGTTGGTGCATAATATGACTTGAATATTATATTCTTTAATCTTCTTGATTATTTTTAAAGTCTTTTTGTAATTTGATAAAGGTTCTGCTCCCGCAACAAAAATTCTTTTTACATTATATTTTTCTAACTTTTTTATAAAATTAAAGATTATTTCATCATTAATATCTGCATTATTAGCGGTATTTTTATTATTTATAGGATTATTATCTTCTGAAAAGTCCAAATAACAATACTTACAATGAAAATTGCATTTAGAGCTTAAAGCCCATAAAATTGTATTCATTTTTTATCCCCTTTCATCTAAATTTTTTTCTTCTATAACATCTTGCATTCTGTGCAATATTTGCTCTGAATTCTCTTTGCCAATATCTAATTTTATAAATCTTTCTGGGTGTATGTCTGCATAAATTAAGTAAAATTTATCAACTGCTTTTAACAACTTGGCTTCATCTGGTTTATATGGTATTCCATCTCTCTTTTCTGCTCTACTAATGGCTAAGTCAGGATTTCCATATAATAAAAATGTCTTTTCTGGTAATCGTCTAAAACTACCAGCAAAAGAATATATCTTTTCTGCTATTTCTAATGGATTTCCACCATTTTTCTGTGCAATTAATATGGCCTGATATAAAGCTATTGTGTCTATACTTCTATCTTCTATTACTGTTTTACCTGATTCTAATGTTTTTTTTATTGTACTTTCATATTTGTACATTGACCTTGACAATAGCAGCATTGTTTCCGTCAATGGTACCCCCATATTAAAAAATCTATCTTTTGTATGATAAAGTGCTGAAAAAATTTTTTTATTAAGTCCTTCTTGAGCTTCATTAAAAATTTCTTTTACAAATAAGACATCATCTCTGTTTTTAATACTTTTTTCTAGCTGTTCCCTATAAAAAGTTTTTCCTGTTCCACTTATTCCTTCTAAACTTAATAATCTACCATTCATTTCTTCTCCTCCTTTACATTTCCCATGGAAATACAACCCAACCTCTTACACTTTTTCCTATGTATTCTATTTCATCCTTATAGTTATTTTTATTACTTTTTTCCCAGTTTTCCTCATTAACTATGCAAATTGCTGTTCTTATTTCTTTAGGTTTCCATTTTTTTACTTCCTCTTTAATTTTTTTAATTGTTGCACCACTTCCTAATATATCATCAACGATTAAAACTTTTTTTCCTTTAATGTTTGAGAGATTTATATTTGTATCAATTATAGGTTCCTGCTTAATGGCATTTATTTCATCGTTTAGTGTTTCTATTGATTTAATATTTTCAACATTTCTTACATTTAATTTATGGGCTAAAATGACACTAGGAATCATTCCTCCTCTTACTATTGAAATTATTATTTCAGGTTTGTAAGTTTTTTCTATATTACTACCCATATAGTTAATTCGTATAATGAACATGTAGTCCATTATACATTTTTTTATTCTTAAATCCATTGTATAATATCTACATAGACACTGTGGATTAGTGCAAATTACTATCGCTTTGACGATTACATTAATAGACTCTAACCACAGATGTTTGTTTAATTGTTAATTAGTTAGATAACGCTTGACGTTTAATATTGAACGAGTTTACTTTCGGCAAGCATTTTGTGGAACACATTGTCTAAATATTTTGTAAAGGAGTTTTTTCTATGATTTATGTTGGAATTGATGTTGCAAAAGATAAACATGATTGTTTCGCCATGAATTCTGAGGGCGAAATATTAATCGAAAAATTAACCATAGCAAACAATTTAAATGGTTTTGAAACTCTCTACAATTCTTTAATGAATTTTTCTGATTCATTAGACAATATTAAAGTAGGGCTTGAAGCCACTGGTCATTACAGTAATAATATTCTAAACTTTCTGACCGAAAAAGGATTTAATATCTATCTTATTAATCCATTACAAACTAATCTTTATGTAAAAGGTCAAAGCCTTAGAAAGACTAAAACAGATAAGTTAGATGCTCACATAATTGCTACAATGCTTATCTCAGATAACTTAAAACCCTACATACCAGTATCATATCATATTTCTGAATTAAAGTCACTAACTAGGCACAGATTTCGTTTAGTAAAAGAAAATTCAAAGTTTAAAACATCTCTTGTAAGGCTTGTAGATATTGTGTTTCCAGAATTTCCGAAAATTGTATCTTCTGTTGCTCAAAAGTCTTGTTTAGCTTTACTTTATGAACTACCAAGTGCCAAAGAAATAGCTGAATGTAATCTTAAGCATTTAACTCATCTTCTATCTGAAAACTCTAATAAAAAATTTGATAAAGATAAAGCTATTGAGATTAGAGAACTAGCCCAAAAATCAATAGGGCTAAATAGTAATTCCGTTTCATTTGAATTAAAGCAAACTATTAGCATTATTCAATTCTTACAACAACAAATTGATGATATTGAAAAAAGAATTAAAGAAATTTTAAAAGAATTAAACTCTCCTATTTTATCTATTCCAGGAATTTCCTATAAATTAGCTGGTACTATTATTGCCGAAATTGGAGATATATCAAGGTTTGATTCTCCTGCAAAGTTATTGGCTTTTGCAGGACTTGATCCATCAATGTATCAATCTGGAAAATTCTTTTCAACTCATTCTGTCATGGTAAAACGAGGCTCTAAATACTTACGTTTTGCTTTAATAAATGCTGCTAGAATGGTTTGTATGAATGATGTAACCTTTAATAATTTTAAAGTGAAGAAATTATCTGAAGGCAAACATTACAGGGTTACTCTAGGACATGTTGCCAAGAAATTAGTTCGTGTAATTTATTATTTATTAAAAACAAATAATGTATATCAAGCTGATAAAATAGCTTAATATCAATAATTGCATAGTTTTTAAAAGCATTTTTTGGAATGCTTATTTGTGTTGCAAAAATTTATTAAAAAAAATGTCAAAAATTTTTTCTAAAAACTCTTGACATTCATATAGTTAGTCTATTTATGATGCAGTTACTTTTCCGTAGTTTCCTCCACCACCTGATTCAACCTTCATGTTTCCTTCACGTGCATTAACAATGTTTTTTGCAACTTTTTCGCCAACAATGGCTTCAATATCATCTTCTGATAATTTATGTAAAATATTCATTTCAGTTTCAAAAGTATCTAACAATTTTTCAATTGTTTTTCCTCCAACACCTGGAATAAATGTTAAAGGAATTTGATATATGTATGGTGGTCTATTTTCTGGACTTTGAGTAGTTTCTTTATCTTTTATTAATTCAATTCTATCAAAAACTCCAAAAGTTACCTTATCACTTCCACATTTAGGGCAAACTTCTACTGGTTCTTTTGTTTCAATTGTACTATCACAATTATCACAATGTGTTCTATGATATTTTCCAAGTTTTGGGTCTAGTCCATAATTTGCTACTATCTTTCTTCCATCCTCATTTTTTAGAGCTTTTACTACTTCTTTAAAACTTATATCTTGTACTAACATTTTATTATATTCTCTTGCAATTTTAGGAAGAGAATGTGCATCTGAATTAGTTACAAAAGTTTTATCTTCTAATTCTGATATCATATCTGCCAAAAATGTATCAGAACTTAAACCTAATTCAACTGCAAATATTTTATCATATTTTTCTTTAAATATATCTTTTATTCTATCTGTACAGTTTCCATAATAGCTTTTAAATGGTGTAAATATATGTGCAGGAATCAAAATTCCATTATATTTTTCAACAATATCTATTAGCTCGTATCCTGATACATTTGACCTTTGAGTACTTAATGTTATATTTTTTATATGTGTACTCATTTCTTGTGAAAATCCTTTTATATCTTTTAAATGTGGGAAGAAACACACATTATGTGCGCTTCCACTTTTTCCATTTCTACCTTTTTCTGATGTCTCTACTTCGCTTCCAAGTAGTATACATACTTTATCTTTATAGATTATTCCTCCATCTTCTAATTCGTACGCATCTCCTGTTTTTAAAAAGTTTTCTATATCTTCAATTACATATGGTGATGCACAATCTATTATTCCTACAATATTTATTCCTTTTCTATCAGCACATTCTTTTGCTATATTAGCAAAATTTAAGCTTCGAGCTGCTGTTATTTTTATTGGTTTTCCATTTTCACTTCTTCCTATGTGTACATGTAAATCTGCAAATACTTCGTACATTTTTTCCTCCCCTAATTGCTCATTTTAATATGGTTTAAGATTTTTTCTTCTGTTTCACTACTAAACATCGCTTTTGATTTATCTCTTTTTTCTTTTTCTAAGTTGTCCAATTTTTGATCTACATTATCCATGTAATCCATTGATATCTTTTTCACAAATTCTGGAACATCTTTAGATTCTCTCATTAATTTTTGTAATCTTGCAAATACTGTTGTATTAACAGCTCCTTGTATTTGAACTTTTTCCATCTGTTCTACAAATCCTCTAAATATTTCAAGATATCTATTATATTCTGATTTCAAATTTCTATGCTCTAATAAAACTAAAGCTTCATCAGGTGCAAATCCAACTCTTTCTGGTCTGTCAATTAACATTCCTCCAAATTGGTCAGCTAATTCTAATACATCACTTTCTGGCTCTCTTGGATTTACTCCACTATATCTGTTTACACCTTCACATATTTTGCAAAATCTCTCATCAAATCCTAATTGTTTTAGGTATTCTGCACCTTCTAATGCATATGTTTTTAATTTGCCTATTTTTTGTGCATCATCTACTTTTTTGCAATTGCATAACAAACTAGCAGTTAATACTAAGTTATTATCCAATTTAGCTTTTGTGTATTTTAAGAACATTCTTGCTATTTCTGTTTTAAATATTATTGATTTATCAAAATTTATTTCTAATTTTTTTGATAAGAAATAAATTATTTCTGTTTTTGATATTAAATCTTTTTCATTTAAAATGTAGTTAGCAAAACTTCCCATTTTATCTCCTCTTTTCTTTTTTAATTATTAAAGAATTTATTAAATTCTTGTTCATTAATTTTTTCTTTTGCTATTAATTCTGATGCTATTGCATGTAATGTTTCCATATTTTGTTTTAGTATTTCTTGTGCATCTTTATATGCAATATCTATTAATCTTTTTACTTCTTTTCCTATTGCATCTTGCATATCATCACCAAACATTTGATATTCAAGTTGTCCGTCATTGTCTTTTAATGATATTGGTCCAATTACATCACTCATTCCATATACTGTTATCATGTCTTTTGCAATTTTAGTTGCTACTTCTATATCATTACTTGCACCTGTTGAAATATCATTTAATACTAATTTTTCTGCTGCTCTACCACCTAATAATGCAATTAGTTTTTCTTCCATTTCTGTTTTTGAAATATAGTATTTGTCTTCATCTGATTTATACATTGTGTATCCACCAGCCATACCTCTTGGTATTATTGATACTTCTTTTACTGATGTTTGTGTTGGCAAGAATTGACTTACTATTGCATGTCCAGCTTCATGATATGCTGTTAATTTTTTATCTTTTTCTGATATCTTTCTACTTGTTTTTTCTAATCCCACTGTTACTTTTTTAACAGCTTCATCTAAGTCTGAATTTGTTATTGCTTCATGTTCTTTTTTAGTTGCTATTATTGCAGCTTCATTTAATATATTTGCAAGCTCAGCTCCTGTAAATCCTGCTGTATCTTCTGCTATACTGTATAATGATACATCTTCTGCAAGTTTTTTATCTTTTGAATGTATCTTTAATATTGCTTCTCTTCCTGGTAAATCTGGTGGTGGTACTGTTATTTGTCTATCAAATCTACCTGGTCTTAATAAAGCTTTATCTAACATTTCTGGTCTATTTGTTGCAGCTAATACTATTATTGTTTCTTCTGATGAAAATCCATCCATTTCTACTAACAATTGGTTTAATGTTTGGTTATTTTCTGATTCTGCTCCACTATTTCCTGATCTTCTAGAACCTATTGCATCTATCTCATCTATAAATACTATACATGGTGCTAATTTTCTTGCCTTTTCAAATAATTTTCTTACTCTTGATGCACCAAGTCCTGCAAACATTTCTATAAATTCTGAACCACTCATTGATATAAATGGCACATCTGCTTCTCCTGCTATAGCTTTTGCTATTAAAGTTTTTCCTGTTCCTGGTTTTCCATATAATAGAACTCCTTTAGGAATTTTTGCTCCCATCTCTGTGAATTTTTTTGGTTTTTTCAAAAATTCTACTATTTCAATTAATTCTTCTTTTTCTTCATCAAGTCCTGCTATATCATCAAATGATACTTTTGTTCTTCTTTCTGTGTCATCATATACTTGTCCTTTTTCTCCAAGTCCTTGCATTTTAAATATCATTATTATTAATGCAAGCATTATTGCTGTTGGTAAAAATGATATTATATAAGATGGTAATTGCGCCCAAAAACTTGGTGTTTTTGTTTCTAATTGAATATTATTATTTTCTAGTACTTTTGCTTGTACTAATTCCATAAATACTTGTGTACTTGGTATTATTGCTGTCTTTTCTTTTTCTACATCTTTTATTTTTACTTTTAAGTTTGTACTTCCTACTGTCATTTCTATTTTTTCTACATTTCCATTTTGGATTTCATTTAATAGTTGTGTATATGTTAATTTATTTTCTTCAGAATTTTTATCTTGTTGAGTTTTATATATTATGAATACTGTGATTGCTATTAATATAAGCAATATTAATGTTGTAATTATATTTAACAGAGTTTTTAACATTTTATTTTTCTTGTTTTTATCATCATCTTTTTTCATTTTTAACTTCCTTCCTGCTTAATTAAGCTTCTGAGCCATCTGGTGTTTCTCCTTTTGGCTCTTCTTCTTTTTTCTTTTTAGGTTTTTCTTCTTTTGGTTCTTCATCACCTTTTTTCTCTTCTTCTTGTTTACGTATTTCTTCTCTTACTTTTATCTGTTCTTGTTTTATTTTTTCTACTTCTTCTTGTTTTTTCATAAAGTCATCTTTTAAAATGAATATTGATGCAGCAAGATAAATGTATGCGATTGTAGTATAAGCTATTTGGAAATAACTTATCGTAAAATCCATAAAGTAATTAATAATTATATATACTATATTTAATAGTATTGATAATGTAAATGAATATATTGCCATATTATATATTGCAACAAATTTCATTTTTATTCTTGCTACCAATGTTGTTATCCAACCTAATATTGCTAATTGTAATGTGTCTAAAAGTGCTACTAATATATTTAAGAATAATAAATTTATTAACATTGCAACTATAAATCTAACGTAATATGAACTCATTCTTGAGCTTGTCATATATTCTATTAATTCTTGTTTGTTAAATTCTTTTATATCTTCTTGAGTATAGCTTTTTATAAAATCTCCATATGTATATGGTTGTTCATTTGTCTGACCATCTTCAGTTCTTGCAACTAATACTATTTGGTCTTTAAAGAAATATATTGTATTTCCAACAGTTTCATTATTAGTTTTTGAATTGTTTTTTGCTTCATCTGTCTCAGCATTTGGATCTATTACTATTTTATCAATAGAGGAATTATTTACCTCTGTAATGATTATTGGTTCCTCAATTTCAGCATTTATTTTTCCATCTGAGTAAGTGAATTCTGGTATATTATCTTTAATATAGTTTGCCAAATCACCTATTGATTTATGCATTTCTATTGTTGTACCAATTGTAAGAAATATTGAAAGTATAAATGTTAATATTATTAAATATTTAATTGCACTTTTTATTCCTTCTGCTGCCATATCTGGGTATTTTTCAAATTTAGTTATTGAATACCATACTTTCTTAAAAAAGTTCATATTTTTTGTTTTATTTTCTTCCATTTTTAATTTTCCTTTCTTTTAAATGTAGTCTCTTACTATACTACTATCTACTAGCATTGGACTTACATCAAATTCCACTTCGTCATTTATTTTTATATTTTTATTAGTTATATCTACAGTTACATGGTACATCCCCAATCGTCCTAATATTTTACACTTTTCCCCATTTATTTTTACATATAATTCTTCTTTTTTGAATAGATTTTTTATATCTCTAACTATATATCTAATTTTGTCTATTGGTCTAAACATATCTTTATCTACTTTAACATTAAATCCATCTGCATAACCACATGGTACTATTGCTACTTTTGTTTCTCTTTTTGTTGTACATGCATTTGAATATCCTATATTATACCCCTCTGGTAGAATTTTTATTTCTGCTACATTAGATTTTAAATATCCTACTTTTTTAAATCCCCAAACATTTGGTATTGATAATCTTCCTAATATTGCTGAACCTATTCTTACAGCATTTAAATGCATATCTTTAAATCTCAAAAATGCTGATGAATTACACATATGTAACATTCCTGTTTCTATATCATTCATTTTTAATACTTCTACACATTGTGTAAATCTTAAAAATTGCTCTCTTGATTCTTTTCCATCACCATAAAATGCAATCGAAAAATGTGAAAATGTTCCTTCAATTTTTATATTTTCCCATTTTTTTATTGTTTCTACCATTTCATCTCTTTTATTATATATAAATCCATATCTTCCAAATCCTGTATCTATTTTAATGTGAACTCTTACTTTTTTTTGCATTTTTTTTGCGATTTCTTCTACTGCATCTCCCGCTTCTTTTGAAGCTATTGTTACTATTATTTCATTTTTTATTAACATTTCTAAATCATTTTTTACTGAAGTTGATGAAAGCATTAATATATCTTCTTTTATTCCACTTTTTCTTAATTTCAAAGCTTCTTCTACAGTTGCTACTGCGAAAAAATTTATTCCATTATCTATTAAAAATTTTGTATATTCTACTAGTCCTAATCCATATCCATTTCCTTTTACTACTGCAATTATTTTTACTTTGTTTCCATTATCGTCTTTGTCTTGCTTGTCTATTATTTCTCTGATTATTTTTAAATTGTGCTTTATGTTTTTTCTTTCAACTACTAGTGCTTTCATATTTTCTCCTTTTTTTATTTTATTTGAAATATTTATATATTACTATGGAATAATGCCAAGACCCCCGACGAAGACCCAGAATATGTTTTGGCTATGGAATAGTAATATATAAATATTTCTTCAAGAAAAACTAAGAATTATTTCTTGAACTTAGTTTTGATTGCTCTTAAATTTCTAAATGTTTTTTCTGAAAATTTATATAATGAATATGTTAATGGTTTAAATGGTATATATATTTCTCCAATAAATTCAGTAAATGTTGCTCCAAAACCTTTTTTGAATCTATATAATCCATATTGTGGGTGATTTTCATCAACTACTCCTGAAACTCCTCTAAAGTCATATATATCATCTTTTCTTGCTATTGCCATTTTTATCATTTCCCATTGTAACAAATAGTTTGGCATTAGATTTCTATGCTCATTACTACTTGCTCCATATAGATACCAAGTTTTATTTCCATACATTATTGGTATTACTCCTGATATTGGCTTGTCCTCATAATATGCCATTAATAATTTCATATGTTCTGGTGCCATTTCATCATACATTTTTTCAAAATATGATAATGGACGTATTATAAATCCATCTCTTGCACCTGTTTCTATCATTATTTTATGAAAATCTTTTAAATCTTCTCTAGTTCCTTCTTTTACTTTAACTCCTTTTTTTGTTGCTAAACGCACATTATATCTTGTTTTTGAATGGAATCCTGCAAATATTTCTTCTTCTGTTTTGTCTTTTATATCTAGTCTGAATACATATCTTGGTTGTATTTCTTCTCTAAAATTTTTTGCATCATCTTTTATTCTATATCCTAAATTTGTTACTATTTTTCTGAATTCTTCGTCTTTACTCTCTATATCTGGTTCTGCTTTATATACTATTGCTTTATATTTTTTTGCTAATTCTTTTATTCCATCTGTTAGTTGTCCCATTACTTGTACATCATGTATATCACATATTGGTCCTCTTGATGAATACATTATATTTCCGAATATTGGTATTTTTCTTATTAATATACTTACTGCTCCATTTATTTTTCCATTTTCGTCTTCTGATAATACTATTTCATTTATCCAGTTTGATTTTACTTTTGCCCATTCTGGTGATTGTTGAAAATTGCACCTCTCATGTTTCTCTAGAAATTCTCGGTACTCCTCTTTGCCTTTTTCATCTGTTACAATTCTCATCTATTTTTGCCTCCTATTTTATTATTTACTTTTTGTGATTATTTTACACTAAATTAATCAATTTTACAAGCTTTATTTTATTTTTTTGAACTTTTCTTTCAAAATGTTTAAGCCATAGAGTTAATTTCCTCTATGGCTTTTCAATATTAGTTATTGTTTTGTTTAAAAGTTTTTATAATTCCCCAAGGGCCAACTTTTATAACTTTTTCTGGAGTCATTAATTCTACTCTTTTAACATTTTCTTCTCTCTCCACTCTTCGTTTAAAAATTTCTTGTACTTTTCTTTCTCCATGGTTAATCATTACTGAATTCTTGTTTTTAAAAGAATGTAAAAATTCCAATAATTCATCTCCTCTTGCATGTCCAGAAATTCCTGTATTTAACCTTACATCCGCTTTTTTGCACTCTATTCTTCCACACCCCAAATTCACAAGCTCTCCTTCTTGGGCTTTTAAGCATCTTTCTCCAACACTTCCTTCAAATTGATGAGAGGAAAAATAAATACATGTATTAGGATCATCTAAATAATGGTATACATATGCACCAGCCGGGCCATGTGTTCCATCACCACTTGATGTGAAAATAACTTTTTGTTTTTTATCTTTGAATACTTTAGATCTTGTCTTCATATCAATATAAGTGAGCCCTGTTGGTTCAAAGTCTATAGCCTCTGGACAAAATCCATAACCAGGATTTTTGTATACTTGATTGAAGCTTCTTGATAATTGTGCTTCATGATAAGTTACTATACCGGCAAGTTCAGGATGTTCTTCTACCATTTTTTTATAGTAAAACATTCTCTCTTGCAATCTGTAATTTGATATTGCTGGTATTATTACACTTTTCCCTTCGTGTAAAACTTCTAATAATTCCTCATCAAATACATCTTTTACATCACTTGTATTGGTAGAACCATACGTAGATTCTATGATGATGTTTGCTGATTCATTTAACACATCCTCTGGTAGTTTTTGATGTTTACAAAAAATATTTTCATCTTTGTAATCACCTGTGAAGAAAAATACTATAGGTTTCTCTGAAAGTTGGTGAAAAATTTTTACCTGTATGCATGCTGCACCTGGTAAGTGTCCATTCTGAAAAAATGTTACTTCCACTTCTGGAACTGGATTAAATGTTTCTCCATACTCTACTGTTTCCATCTGTTTTAAAGTATTTAACACATTCTTTGAGTTATATAACATATTCTGTGGTTTCATACCACTATTAAAATAATTAAGCTTTACAGCATCATATAAAGCAATTCTTGATAAAGCTTTAGTTACTCTCGTAGCATAAATCGGTTTGGTGTATCCTTGCTTTACTAAATACAGAAGCCGTCCAATATGGTCCATGTGTGCATGAGTTACCAAGACAAAGTCTATCTTGTCTATATCTTCAATAGGCTCTGAATTTTTTTCAAAATATTCTGATTCCTGAAAATATCCACAGTCTACTAAAAATCTAACTTCATGATCTTCTTCTGGGAAATAATTAGTAATTTCTATCTGAGTTCCTGTTACTTCTTCTTGTAATACTTTTACATTGGAATAAAACCGTAACATAGTTTTGCCTCCTTTTAATATTGAAAAGTTATCCATTTCATAATTAGGAAATGGTGTTATCACTTTATTACAACTATATTCTACATCATTTTTCGACAATAATCAATACTTATTTATTCATTGCTTCTACAATTTCAACAATATCATGAATATATTTACCAATTATAGGAAGATTCCATCTAACTATTTTCTGTAAAAGATAAATTATTAAAGCTGAAATAATCGTAACACCTATACCAATACCGATACCCCTAAAAATACCAGCAATAAAATTACGTTTCGCAATTTCTTTTTTACTACCCATTAAATATAAAATTTCTTCTATATTACTTCTTTGAAGACTTTCTAACAAATTCTCTATATTTTTATTTAATACTTTTTTCAATTTAAACATAAAAAACTCCCATTCTAACTTCTTATAATTAGAATGAGCAATTTTTACAAAAAAATACTTGCCAAAACTGGTAAAAGATGTTAAAATATATTCATATTAGATTTTCAATTTAATTTTTTTATTATTTTTTAATGTCTAAATTTTTATATCAAATTTTAAATCATATTAACAAAAATATGTCAGCAAGGAGGTGGTTACCTTTATTTAACATGTCTTTATTTATTGTACCAAAAATTTAAAGGAGGGCTTTTTATCGAAAATTATGAATTTACTTATTGGGACTATTTAAAATGTATTGGAAAATATGATGAATTATCTATTGAAGATGGACAAATTGTTTATACTGATTTTGCCGAAAAGACCTTATCAGTATGTGAAGAAGTGGAAGAATATAAAATAGATAATGATATTAGAAAAAGTGATAAAAAACATGATAAAATTTTTAAAACTATTTTTCAAAGCAAAAAAGAAATGGCAAATTTCTTAAATCATTTCTTAGAATTAAATATTAATTCTAATGAACTAGAATTACAAAATCCCAATTTTATAACTAAAAATTACAAATATAATCAAGCGGATATTCTATATAAATTAAAGGATAGAGAAATTTATTATTTAATTGAACAACAAACTTGTGTTGATTACTCAATGTCATACAGAATTTTGAATTATTGTGTTGAAACTATTAGATTAGCTACTGAAGATAAGATTATAAATAATAAATATTATAAATTTCCTAAAGTTATTCCTATTGTTTTATACATTGGAAATAATAAATGGACCGCTAGTACCTCATTTGCTGATTGCGAAGTCAATTATCCTGAACTTAACTTTAATTCACTTGATACAAAATTTAAATTAATTGATATAAATAATTTTGAAATTAATGATTTACTAAAATTAAGAACTATGGTAGCAAATACAATGATTTTAGAAAAATGTAAAAATAATGATGAAGTTATAGAAAATCTAAATAAAATCAGAAAAAATTTAGCTAATAAAAAATCAGAAATAAAAGAACTAAAGCGAATTATTAGTTATTTATATTCTGATATGAAAAACATCAAAGATATTATAAATTTAATTGAGGAAAGTGAGGTAAATGAAACTATGAGTACTGTCGCTGAAAGATTAAGAGAAGAATATATTAATAAAGAACTTGAGGGAATTTCTAAGGGTATGACTCAAGGTATTGCTCAGGGGATCTCTCAAGGTATCTCTCAAATCATAAAAAATATGCTAAATTACAATGTTCCAGAAAAAGATATTATGAAATATGCTAAAATAAATAAAGAACAATTTGAAAAAATTAAAAAAGAATTTGAAAATGAAAAACAATAGTTTCTCATAAAATACACAAAGTATCCTGTTTAAAATTCCAGGATACTTTGTTGATCATTCTGTGTTAAATCTGTTGTTGATGTTCCAGAAGAATCATCTTGTTCTTTAAGCATTTTATCTAATGAATCAATTAAACTTTGTAATTGTTTTATATCTGAACCTATCATTTCCCAATCATTGCTTTCATTTGATTGTTTTAAGTTATTATTAGCATCTATAATTGCTTGAATCATTCCATCTATATCTTCTGTATTATCTATTTCGATACTTACAGCTGACTGTGACAATAAGTTTGTTATTGCTTCATCTAGTGTATTTCCAATTGCAACTTTTGTTCCTGATGCTACAATAACCTTTTCAAGAGTTGTTGGTGTATTTAGTTCATTTGCCATAGTTCTATATATTGTTTCCACATAAAGAACAGTATTATTTATTGGTATTATTTTCATTTCTTTTGAAATTCTACTTCCTGTAACATTTATAGCATCAAGTTCTGCTGAAATGGTTTCATCTTGTTCTATTTGATTATCTAATTGTACTGGACCTAGAATATTACTGTCAGAAGAATATTTGTAAATTTTCAATTTGTTTGTAGTTCCTTCACATGTTCCTACAAGATATGAATTTATATTAGATTTTCCATTTTGTGTATACATCTGTATTAACCCAAATTGTGTTTCATTACTATCAGGTGCTTTAAACATTGCATAATATGGTTCTAATACTGACGTTTTAGTTTTTGATGTTGTACCATATGTTGCTAATGCCCATATATCACTATTTCTATATAAAACATCTTCTTTTACATTATGATATACCCTTAACATTTCTGATTGTATTTTATATAGATATTGTGGATATTTTAATTGGCTTTTTATATCTTCTGGAATTTCTTTTCCAGTATAATCAGAAAAGATTGTTGGATATAATTTTAAATATGCCATTATTATTGGATCTGTTCTATCTGTAATATAAAATGTCATTTCTCCATCATATGCATTTATTAATACTTTTACAGAATTTCTTATATAGTTTATATCTTTTTTTGTTCCATCATATGTAACTTCTGTATATGTTGAATATGGATATTTATCTGATACTGTATATGCATCTAGCACCCAATATATTTGTCCATTACTTATTACTGTATAAGGATTTTCATCATATATTAAATATGGTAAAGCAGTTTTTGCTCTTTCAATAATATTTCTATTTGTTAATATTTTGCTTTCATTACCTACAGTTTTTGACATTGCAAGTTTAATATCTCCATTTTTTAAGGCCAAAATTAGTCTGTCTAAAAATCCTACTTGAATTCCAGAATCTCCAGAATAGTTATATGTATGTTCTTCTCCATTACTATCTGTATAATCATATTCTGTTTTATTTTTTGTGTTTGTAACTACTATACTATTTGTTTCTAATCCATAATATATTCTTGGTTCTGTTACATTATAAATATTATCTTGTCCGTCTATACTTTTTTGTAAATATTGAACATTCCCATCTTCTGTTATTTCTGTTGCTGATGCTACAATTTGCCCCATTCCATGAGTATACTCATAAGTTTTATTATTATATGAAGATGTTCCATTATCTATTTCTCTTGGAGATACATATACTAATTGCTCTTTCCCATTTATATTGTACTTGGCTAAATTTGCATTTCTAAAAGTATAATATCCTGCTCTTGTTTGTGTATTTTCTAGGCTTTCTAAAACTAAATTTTGGTTTACAACTGTTATATTGTCTATTACTTTCTGATTTTCTTGAATTTCCTTTTCTTGTATTGTTCCTGAATATTCAATTGTAGTTTCTTCTGCTTCTATATTATAAGCATTTTTAGTAAATTCTATATTTTTTTGTATATATTGTCTTTCTTTATCAAATTCATTTGGTTTTACAAAAATCAAATTAAATCCTACCATCACTATAAATAGTGCTACTAAATATGTTGGTATTGTTAATAGTGTGAACATTATTTTTTTGTTTTGATCCTTTTTAAAGAATTTAATTGATAATCCAACAGCCACTACTATAACTATTGCAAGTCCAATATATCCCCATAGCTGAATGGTTGATTCTACAAATCCTGCTCCTGTTAATTCCATTCCATTACTTAATGTTAAAAATTTTCCAAGTACTATATCTTGTACACTTAAAATAGTTAATATTCCTATATCTACTGCCAATATAAATACATTTCTAAGTAAATCTTTTATTAATTTGCTATTTTTTAATAATTTTCTATCAACTGCATCAAAATATAAATTAAATACTATTATGTAATATGCTGTTATATATATACTTAGTCCTATTACTAATATTATAAAATATATTAATAATTCTACTATTAATGGCTTTATAAACATGTAATATGATATATCTAAATTAAAAATTATATCTGTTTTTTCAAATGATACATTACTTGCAAATAATATTATTTTTTCTAATAATGTATTTGAAATTATGACACTTGCTATTGCTGATATTATAAGTGTTAATGATTTATTTGGTAGTTTAGGTATCTCTTTTTTCTCTTGCTCAAAAAATGGTTTTAATCCTTTTTTTATTCCTCTATTTGTAAGATATATTATTATACTAAGTAATATAAAGCTTATTCCCATTATTGAGTATTTATATTTTAAATTTGTAAAAAACACATTTACATATTGTTCGCCTAATTCCAAATATTCTAAGTAATCTCCTCTTAATGATATATATGTCATTAATACATATAGCACTATAAAAGCTACTACTAATATTGTTCTCAGTTTTTTATTAAATTTCATTATTTTCCTCCAAATACTAATTATATAATGGCCTTTGCAAAATCTGTTGAATTAAATATTTCCATATCATCTATCTGTTCTCCTACTCCAATGAATTTTATTGGTATTTGATTTTCTTCAACAATTCCCACAACTGCTCCACCTTTTGCTGTTCCATCTAATTTGGTTAAAATTATACCTGTTATATCTGCTTGTTCTTTAAATGCTTTTACTTGTGATATTGCATTTTGCCCTGTTCCTGCATCTATAACTAATAATACTTCTTTTGATGCATCTGGCATTTCTTTATTAATAACTTTTTGAATTTTATTTAATTCATCCATCAAGTATTTTTTATTATGCAACCTTCCAGCTGTATCACAAATTAATACATCTGCTCCCATTTCTTTTGTTTTAGCAATTGCTTCATATACTACTGATGCAGGATCTATACCTTCTTCTCTTTTTACTATTTCTGCACCTGCTCTTTTTGACCATATTTCTAATTGTTCTACTGCTGCCGCTCTAAATGTGTCTGCTGCTGCTACTACTACTTTTTTTTCATCTCTTGCTAATCTTGCTGCCATTTTTCCTATTGATGTTGTTTTTCCTACTCCATTTACCCCTATTACTAATATTACTGATGGTTTTGTTTCTAATTTTAAACTATTATCTGAAATTTCTAGTATTTTTCTTATTTCTTCTCTTAATGCTTCTTTTACTTGTTCTTCATCTTCTATTTTTTCTTTTTTTATTCTTTCTCTTAAATTTTCTATTATTTTTGTAGATGTTTCTATTCCTATGTCTGACATTATTAGTGCTTCTTCTAATTCTTCTAAAAATTTCTCATCTACTTTTCTAAAATTACTAAATACATCATTTATTTTTTCATTTATTGATTCTTTTGTTTTTGTTAACCCTTGTTTTAATTTATCAAAAAATCCCATTTTTTCTATTCTCCTATCTTTTTCTAATATTCTTGTATATTTTACCACTCTTTTAAAAAAAATGCAACTAAAGGGGACGGTCCTGTTTGGAAAGGGACGGTCCTTTTTAGTGCACTTTATATGTTTATCATAAATGAAAAGTTTATATATTACTATTCCATAGCAAAACCATATTCTGGGTCTTCGTCGGGGGTCTTTGCTTTATTTCATAGTAATATATAAACTTTTCATTATATTTAAAATTTTAAAAAATGAACTAAAGAGGACCGTCCCTTTCCAAACAGGACCGTCCCCTTTTATTATACTTCTTTCCAGAACCAATCTAAACTATCATCAATGCTTTTCTTATTATGCATTTTAGCATCTAAATCATCTATCCATAAGTATGATAGGAAATTTATAAATATAAAAGCAAAGTCTAATACTATACACCATGTTAATGTGTTACTCATATTTGCATATTCAGGTGTTAATGTCATTAATTGGAATACATGCATTATCAATAATGCTAAAAATCCAAATAGTGGAATTGCAAGTATGAAACTTTTTTTAAGTTCATGCCCCAAAAATACTAATAATACAGTTAACATTAATAACAATAATAGTGTAACAACATTAGTTATGTCTAATACTATCATCTTTATTCCTCCTTTGTTTTTCCAAAATGTTTTTCTCTTCATGTATAATATAATCTTAACATTATTTTATTTAATAATCAATACTTATTTACAATTTTTTTCGATTAAATTTGCTAATTTTTTTGCTTTTTCTTCTATTACTTTTTCATCTTTTCCTTCAATCATAACTCTAACAAGAGGTTCAGTCCCTGAAGGTCTTATTAACACTCTTCCATTACCTGAAAATTCTTTTTCAAGTTTTTCTATTGCTACTTTTATTTCTTCATTTTTCTCGTAATCATATTTTTTATCAGAAGATACTTTAGCATTTATTAATACTTGAGGATATTTTTGCACTAATGCTCCTAATTCTGAAGCCTTTTTATTACTTTCTAATATCGCCTGTATTAGCATTAATGATGTTAATATTCCATCTCCTGTTGGATTATAATCAAGTAAAATTACATGGCCTGATTGCTCTCCACCAAGATTATATCCGTTTTTTAGCATTTCTTCTAATACATATCTATCTCCAACTTTTGTTTGTAGCAATTGCATTTTATTTTTTTCTGCATATTTGTTTAGACCTAGATTACTCATTACTGTTGCAACAATTGTATCTTTTTGAAGTTTGTCATGTTCTTTTAGATATTGTGATATTATTGCTAATAATTTATCACCATCTATTTCTTCACCTTTTTCATCAATGGCTAAACATCTGTCTCCATCTCCATCATATGCAATACCTAAACTCATGCCATTTTCTACAACATATTTTTTTAGTCCTTCTAAATGTGTAGAACCACAATTGTCATTTATATTTACTCCATTTGGATTATTGTTTATTATTACATGATTTATTCCTAATGCTGTAAATACTTTATCTGCAACATCATATGTTGCTCCATTTGCAGTATCTATTACTACTTTAAATTCTGGATTATTATGTTTTTCTATGTTGTCTTCGAAATTTTTTCTAAAGAAATATACATATTCATTTAATAAATCTGTTCTTATTTCTGAAACTCCTATTTTATCAGGCACTGCTGATAATTCGTCAAGTTTTCCTGAGTCCATAACATCTTCTATTTCTTCTTCTATTTCGTCTGGAATTTTCATTCCTTTATTACTAAAATATTTTATTCCATTAAATTCAAATGTATTGTGTGATGCTGAAATTACTACACTTGCATTAGCTTGTAATTTTCTTGTTAAATATGCTACAGCTGGTGTTGGCATTACTCCTAATAATTTTACATTTGCTCCATAGCTTAAGAAACCTGATACCATTGCACTTTCTATTAGGGTTCCTGATAAACGTGTATCTCTTCCTATTAATATAGTAGGTGCTTTGTCTGAATGTTTTGCTAATACATAGGCCCCTGCTTTTGCAACTCTATATACTAATTCTGGTGATAATTCTGTATTTGCTATTCTACGTATACCATCTGTTCCAAAATACTTTCTCATTTTTATACCTCTTTTCTTTAATATTCATCCACTCTGTTCAATAAATTATAATATTGACCTACTATACTTGAATTTAATTCAATTTTACCATTTTTTATTGACCAGCTTTTTTCATTATCACTTAAAAATTTTTTTACATTTTCAAGTTGATTTAATTTACTATATAAGTCATCTTTTTTACCTGAGATTTCATTTCTCATTGTTTTAAATTGTTCTTTCATTGAATCACTCAACATAGCTGATTCATATAATTCTATAAAATATTTTTTTCTTGTTTTGATATTTTTACTTTCTATGTATTTTACTATATTTTCTTCTTTTACTAGTTCATCATATTCATCTAATAGTTCTTGCCCTTTGGCTTTGTAATCATTTATAATGGTATCTATTTCATCTAAATTTTTATCTGGCATATTTTCTGCTGAAAATATATTGTCTGGATTTATACCAGTATAAGTACTATCCATTTCTACATAGATGTTTTTTATTTTTGAAATATATTCTTTTATGGCATTTTCTACTGTTGCAAATCCTTTTTCAGTTTTTATATTAAAATCTATTTCATCTGTTGTTAAATCTGCTTGTAATATTTTGTTTGTTTCTTCTGCTAGTATATTTACTTGCTTATTATTAAAATTATTATAAAAATATGATATCACTATTAATCCTACTATTAAAATTACTAATATTATTATTCCTATTATAGTTTTTTTGTTATCCATTTGTTACTCCTTTTTCTTTAGAATTCTATTTTTTCTTCTATCCATTTTTCTAATTCATCTATTTTTACTCTTACTTGTTCCATTGTGTCTCTATCTCTTATTGTTACAGTATTATCTTCTAATGTATCAAAATCTATTGTTACACAATATGGTGTTCCTATTTCATCTTCTCTTCTATATCTTTTTCCTATAGAACCTGTTTCATCATATTCACACATGAATTTCTTTGATAATTGTGTATATACCTCTTCTGCTTTTTCTGATAATTTTTTAGATAGTGGTAATACTGCTACTTTATATGGCGCTAATGCTGGATGCAAATGTAATACAACTCTTGTATCTCCTTCTGCAATTTCTTCTTCTTCATAGCTATTACATAAAAATGCTAATGCAACTCTGTCTGCTCCTAATGATGGTTCAATACAATATGGTATATATCTTTCATTTGTTTCTGGATCTAAATATGTGAAGTCTTCTTTTGATTCTTTCATATGATTACTTAAATCATAATCTGTTCTATCTGCTATTCCCCATAATTCTCCCCATCCAAATGGAAATGCAAATTCTATATCTGTTGTTGCTTTACTGTAAAATACTAATTCTTCTGGACTATGGTCTCTTAAACGTATATTTTCTTCTTTCATGCCTAATCCTAATAACCAATCTTTGCAGAAATTTTTCCAATATTCATACCATTCTAAGTCCGTTCCAGGTTTACAGAAAAATTCTAATTCCATCTGTTCAAATTCTCTTGTTCTAAATGTAAAGTTTCCTGGTGTTATTTCATTTCTAAATGCTTTTCCTATTTGTGCTATTCCCATTGGTATTTTTTTTCTTGTTGTTCTAATTACATTTTTAAAGTTTACAAATATTCCTTGTGCTGTTTCTGGTCTTAAATATATTTCTGATTTTGCATCTTCTGTTACACCTTGAAAAGTCTTAAACATTAAATTAAATTTACGTATTCCTGTAAAATTATGTTTTCCGCAGTTTGGACAACATATATTGTTATCATCTAAAAATTTTACCATTTCTTCATCTGACATTCCATCTGCTATCATGTCTCTTCCATTTTCATGTGCCCATTCTTCTATTAATTTATCTGCTCTATGTCTTGTTTTACATTCTTTACAGTCTATTAATGGGTCTGAAAATCCTCCAACATGCCCTGATGCTACCCAAGTTTGAGGATTCATTAATATTGCTGCATCTAATCCAACATTATATTTACTTTCTTGAATAAATTTTTTTCTCCACAATTTTTTAATATTGTTTTTTAATTCTACTCCTAATGGTCCATAATCCCATGTGTTTGCTAGTCCTCCATAGATTTCTGATCCTGGATATATATATCCCCTTGCTTTACATAGGTTCACTATTGTGTCCATCGATTTTACCATTTTACATTCCTCCTTTTTATACTTATATGCTAGGGTAATTTGGGGACAGTCCCATTTTTTCCTTTTGGGAAATTTGGGGACAGTCCCCAAATTTCCCAAAACAATCAAAAAAACTTTCATTCCTAGCACTATGCTAGGGACGAAAGTTATATTTCCGCGTTTCCACCCTAATTCTTAAAACTTATGTTTTAAGCACCTCAATTTTCATATGCTCCAAAGCTCCCCTTATAATTCTTACTACTAGTTTCCACCACTCACTAGCTCTCTATAAGTAATTTTTATAATTCTTCTTTTTCATCGCATTTATTAAATTGTTATAATTATATTCTTTTATTTTTTTATTGTCAAGTATTTTTTACTATTTCTTGCCAAACTCAGCTTTTTGTAGTATAATAGAAGAGATACGGAAGGGGATTTATAATGGATAGATTAAAAACTTTTGCAATATATATAATAATAGGTGTTTTATTTTGGATACTTTCTGATATCCTTATAGAAGTAGGAATAAATTCTATGTATAAAAATATGACTCAAAAAGGAACTGTTCCTGAAGGGATAGAGGTTATACAAATGCAATCTACAAGTGTAAATGGAAGAATGCATTTAAAAGTTAGCAATGCTAATTACAGTGGAAAATTTTTAAAGATAGATTTATATTCTGCAGCAGGTAATAATTTTGGTACACAATATATAGAGATTGGAAATTTACAGGAAAATGAAGTTAAAGATATTCAAACTTATTTTAAAATTTCTGAAGTGAAATCTTACGAAATTTCAGTAGTAGATGAAATGGGAGAAACATCTACTGGATTTATGGATACTGCTATGACAGCAATGACTGTACTAGTATTAGTAGTAAAACTATTATTTGTTTAATAAAAAAAAGTCATAACTTATTTAGTTATGGCTTTTTCTTTTAAGTCTTGTGGATTTACATTAATTGTTTTATTATTTGTAAAAATCACCATTCCAGGTTTTGCACCATTAGGTTTTTTAACAAATTGTACTTGGCAATAATCAACAGGAACATTTGATGAAATACTTGCTTTACTATGTTTTGCTGCAATTTGTGCACATTTTACTAGTAAATCTTCATCAACTATTTTATCAGTTTTTAATATAACATGGCTTCCATGTATATCTTTTGTATGAAACCAAATATCTTTTTTATCTGCAAATGTAGTTGTCAGCCAATCATTTTCTTTGTTATTTCTTCCTACATATACTTTATTTCCATCAATTTCATATATTATTGGTGCATATTCTTGGCGTTTTTTCTTTTTACTAACTTTTTTCTTTTTTTCTTTATTTTTTAATTTTTCTTTAAATACAACGTTTTCACTTATTTCTTCAAATATATCTTGTACTTCTTCTAATGTAGTACAATTTTCTAATTCATATACAATACTTTCAATATAATTTAGCTCCGCTTCTGTTTCTTTTTTCTGCTGTGTTACAATCTGATATGCATTTTTAAGTTTTGTATATTTTTTAAAATATCTTTTTGCATTTATGTTTGGAGTATATTTTATATCTAATGGTATCTGTATCAAATTATTATTATCATAATAATTTTCTAGTTCAACCATTTCTAAATGTTTGTCTGATAAACGATACAAATTAGCAGTTATTAATTCGCCATATATCTTATATTTTTCCATATCATCACATTCTTCAAGTTTAGAATCTATACTTATTAAACGATTATGATATTTCTTCAAAATATCTAAAATAAGTTTCAAAATACTATTTCTTGAATTTTTAAATGCTTCTGATGTTTCTCTTTCAAAATAAAAATCATCTATATAACTATTTAAACTTAAATCTTTTTCACCATCTAATGTTAAAACATAGTCTTCTTTCTTTCCTTGTATTTTTTTAAATTTCAAGTTCTCTATATTATCTAATATTCGTTTTATATAATTATATAATTTTTCAATTTCTTCTTTACTACTAGTCTTTATTCCAACTTCTTCTATTGCATTTTTTACAAATGCTTGGCTTATTCCTGTATATGTATTTGTAATTGATTTTACTAAATCTCCTTTATCTAATTTTGAATAAAATTCTTCAAAATCTTTTATTGCTGTTATATCAAGTTTATCAGTTGTTGGTAATGTATAGTTTCTTGATGGCATTATATCTCTATATGAGTTATCTCCCAAACTTATATGTCTCATTGCATCTATTATTGTGTTATCATTTTTGAGTAATATAATATTACTATGTTTTCCCATTAATTCTACTATTAATGTTTTTATTTCAATTTCATTAAATTCATTTATTGTTTCTATTTCAATCTGTACAAGTCTTTCTAGTCCTAACATTGATATTTTTGAAATTCGTCCACCTATTAAATATTTTCGTAATAACATACAAAAATTTGGTGCAACTTGTGGATTTATTCTTGAATGTGTTGTTAAATTTATCCTACAATTGTGTGCATCTATACATATATTTAATGAACTATGTTTTCCTGGTGAATATAATCCTAATATTATAGTATTTTTATCTGGTTCATATATTTTATCAATTTTACTTCCTAATATTTCTTTTTGAAGTTCTGTTACTATAGCTTTTGTTACTATTCCGTCAAATGCCATTTTATCATCTCCTTAGCTTTTTTATGATAACATATTTTTTGGTTATTGTAAATATTCTAATGGATTTACATATTTATCATTTAATCTAAAACCAATATGTAAATGACATCCTGTTGTTGCTCCATTTGTTGGTCTTCCTGACTCGTCTTTATATGTGTTTCCTGGTACATTATCTACATATTTTGGTCCTACTTTGCCTATAAGCTGTCCTTGCTCTATTTTATCTCCTTTTGATACCATATAATTTGGTGATACATGACAATATGTGATTTTTAATCCTTCAGTTGTTGATAATGTTATTGTATATCCTCCACCTCCTAAGAATCCAGTAAATGTTATTTCTCCATCACAGGTTGCTATTAAGTTCGTTCCTTCTGGTGCAGGTATATCTACTCCTTTGTGATATGTTGATGCTCCTTGTGTTGGTCTTTCTCTTTTTCCGAAATATGATGATATTCTCGTATATCCCGGTATCGGCCATGCGAAATTTTTATTTCCGTAAAAAATTAATTCTCCTTTTTCTGTTGTAGTTACTCCATTTTCCATTGTTGGTATAAATAGTACACATATTATTATTAATATTGCAATTATTCTTATTATCGTTTTATTTATTTTTATCACTCCTTTTCATAAAAAAAGAGAAGCTCTTTTTAAGCTTCTCTTATGGCAGGGGTAGTAGGACTCGAACCCACACAGGCAGTTTTGGAGACTGATGTGCTACCATTGACACTATACCCCTAAATCAATTACTATATTATATTAACATATTAATTAAAATTTTACAATATCTTTTTTAATTTTTTTAAAATCTTTTTGCTATTTTTTCATTTTTGTAACTAATATTTCTTCTTTTAATATAATATACAAAATGAAAGGAGTTTTTTATGGACTATGAATTAATGATGAACGGAAATGTCAAAATTGGACAGCATGCTCCAGATTTTACAGCACAAACTACTTATGGCGAAGTTTCTCTTGACGATTATAAAGGGAAATGGTTAGTACTATTTTCTCATCCTCGGAGATTTTACCCCAGTATGTACAACAGAAATGATTGCATTTGCAAAAGCAAATCCATATTTTGAAAGGCTAAATACTTGTTTATTAGGATTAAGTATTGATAGTAATCCCTCACATTTAGCATGGATGAATGACATTTATTGTATGACAGGAATAGTCTTACCTTTTCCTATAATAGCTGATAGAAATGGCTCAATTGCTAGGAAATATGGAATGATTTCAAATGATGTAAGTACAACTGAAACTGTAAGAAATGTTTTTATTATAGATGATAAAGGAATTGTAAGAGTAATTTTAGTATATCCTTTAAATGTTGGAAGATTTGTACCTGAAATTTTAAGAATTATTCAAGCTTTACAGATGTCAGACTGTAATCATTCTTCTACACCCGCGAATTGGATGCCTGGTCAACCTGTAATTGTATCTCCACCAACTACTTTTCCTCTACTTCAGCAAAGACTAAATTACATAGATGAAAATAATAATGGTATGAATTGGTATTTGAGTTTTGAAACTCCAAAACCAGAATGTTTAAATGATATAAAAAATGAATAAGGGAAGGAACATAATGTTCCTTCCCTTACTGAAAATTTAATGCTTATTGTTCTAGATAATAACGAATAGCGTCCTTCAGTTCACCTTTTGCTCTTATTGCTTCAGCAACTGATGCTTCATACCATTTTTCTTTTGAAAAAAGATTTTTCCATTTGCTATTCTTGTATGCATTCATAATGCCACGAGAGGAATTGACAATTGCTCCTCCGCCATTCATGTCGAAGTTCACAGTAATATCCTGTGCAGTCGCTCCCTGCGCGCCATATCCTGGTACAAGAAAAAATGTATGTGGCATGAGTTGTCTTAGTCTTTTAGCCTGCACTGGATGAGTTGCTCCAATAACTGCTCCAACAAGATTGTAATCTTCATCATAGTTAGACGTGTAATCGCCCCAATCTCTTACCATCTTTGCAACCAACTCATATACCGGTTTGCCATCAATTAAAATGGCATCTTGAATCTCTTTCGATGACGGATTTGATGTTTTTACTAATACAAAAACACCTTTGCCATTCTCTTTTGCTAAATCCAAGAATGGTTTAACACAATCAGTTCCAAAATATGGATTGATTGTGATTGCATCGAATGGAGAATCTGCCGACAAAAATCCTTGTGCGTATTGTGCAGAAGAATTACCAATATCGGCTCTCTTTAAATCTCCAATCACAAACAAGCCTTTGTTCTTAGCAAATCGGGCAATATCCCAATAAACTTGTTCCATACCAACTGCCTCGAAAAAGGCGCTGTTGATTTTGATTGCCCCTATTTCTTCACTTAGACTTGTAATATAGTCCTTGCAATATGTGTACATATATGCAGCATAGAAATCATTCTCATTCTGAAATTCCTCAATCTTGAAATCATAAAGAGGTATAATTTCATCGAGCTGGGGGTCTAAACCAGCCAATAAGGGACCTTTTTCCTTTGCTATTCTGTTTAACCGTTGCATTGCATTTTCTTTCATTTTGTTTTCCTTTCTGCTAAATTAAGCATGAATCTTGGTTTATAAGCAACGTATATATTTTACCACAAAATGCCATATTTTGCAAATTTATTCTTCTCTAGCTGTATTTAATTTAAATAATTTCAATATTTCAACTATAACAACAGGTGCTAATACTAAACCTAAAACTTCTAACATATTTCCCATTGGTAATACTGGGATACTAAATATGTGTCTTAGTCCTGGCACTACAAGTATAATTCCCATCAATAATGCTGATGCTACAACTGCTAAAATTAATACTCTGTTTCCTAATATTCCTGTTTTAAATAGTGAATTTTTATTATCACGTATATTAAATACATGAACTAACTCAGAAAATGCTAATACCATAAATGCCATTGTTTGACCAATTTCTACTTTTACTTCTTCTTTTGATACATATTTACCACCATCAGCAAGAACTTCATCTAGATTGTCAATTTCATCTACTGACATAACTTGATTATTATATTCTATCATAGTAGGTAATTTGTCTTCTGGTGTTGCTAATCCAACTAAAAATCCTGCAAGTGTTAATAATCCAATCATTATCCCTTGATATATAATTCTAAATGTTCTACCTTTTGTAAATATTCCTTCATTTCTCTTAATAGGTTTTCTATTCATTATGTCTTTATTTGCCGGATCAAATGCTAATGCTAATGCAGGGAATGTATCTGTTACAAGATTTATCCATAAAATATGAATTGGAAGTAAAACTTGTATTATTGTTACATCTGATATTCCAAACCATCCTGCAATTACTGGTGCAAATAATGTTGCTAATAATAAAACAACAACTTCTCCAACATTACATGAAATTAAGAATTGTATAACTTTTAATATATTGTCATAAATACGTCTACCTTCTTCTACAGCTGAAACTATTGTAGCAAAATTATCATCTGTTAATATTACATCTGCTGCTTCTTTTGCAACTTCTGTTCCAACTTTTCCCATAGCACATCCAATATCAGAAGTTTTTAATGCAGGACTATCATTTACTCCATCTCCTGTCATTGCAACAACTTCTCCGTTTTTTTGCCATGCTTTTACTATACGTACTTTATGTTCTGGTGATACTCTTGCATATACAGAATATTTTCTTATATCTTTTTCTAATTGTTCATCTGAAATTTTATCTAATTCTATACCTGTTAATGCTTCATCATCATTTTCTAATATTCCTAATTTTTTAGCTATTGCAACTGCTGTGATTTTGTGGTCTCCAGTAATCATTACTGTTTTTATTCCAGCATGTTTACATTTTTCAACCGCTTTTTTAGCTTCTTCTCTTGGTGGGTCTATCATTCCAACCATTCCAACAAAAGTTAAACCACTTTCTATTGTCTTCATTTCTTCTTTTGATGGCATATGGTCTATCTCTTTATATGCAAATGCTAATACTCTTAATGCTTCTTTTGCCATATCTTCATTATTTTTTCTTATATATTCTGCATATTCTGCTAAATTTGTTCTTTTTTCTCCTTTATACATATATGAATCACATCTTTGTAGTAATTCATCTAGACCACCTTTTGTATATACAATATATTTTCCATTGTTCTCATTTACTGTTGTCATTAATTTTCTGTCTGAATCAAATGGAACTTCTTCAACTCTTTTGTTTTCTTTTATTATTGAATCTGTATATTTTAATTTTAATGCTAAATCTATTAATGCTGTTTCTGTTGGATCTCCTGCAATCTCACCTGTTTCTAATACTCTTGAGTCATTACATAACATACAATTATATATTAGTTTTTCAAAATCATCAGTTCTTTCGGCTTTGTCTATATCTGTTACGCTATCATTGCAGAATATTTTTTCTACTGTCATTTTATTTTGTGTTAATGTTCCTGTTTTATCTGAACATATTACTGTACTACTTCCTAATGTTTCTACTGCAGGTAATTTTTTAACAATAGCATTTTTCTTTACCATCTTTTGTACCCCTATTGCTAATACTATTGTTGAAACTGCTACTAATCCTTCTGGTATTACAGCTACTGCTAATGATACAGCTGTCATAAACATATCTATAACACCTTTTCCTTGTAATAATCCTATTACAAAGATGATCGCACATATTGTTAAAGCTGCTATTCCTAATGTTTTTCCTAAACTGTTTAATCTTCTTTGAAGTGGTGTCTCTTGTTTTTCTGTTTCGTTCATCATTCCTGCTATTTTTCCTACTTCTGTATTCATTCCTGTGTCAACTACTATAGCTTTTCCTCTACCATATGTAATTAAGCTTGAAGAAAATAGCATATTTTTTCTATCACCAATTCCCACTTCTTCTTCTTTTATTTCTTCTGTTGTTTTTTCAACTGGTACTGATTCTCCTGTTAATGATGATTCTTGTGATTTTAAATTTATTGCTTCTATTATTCTTAAATCTGCTGATACATAATCTCCTGTTTCTAATATTACTAAATCTCCAGGTACTAATTCTCTTGCTGGGATTACTTGTTCTTTTCCATCTCTTATTACTTTTGCCGCATGTGCACTTAATTTTTTTAGTGCTTCTAATGATTTTTCTGCTTTACTTTCTTGCACAACTCCTATTATTGCATTTAATAATACTACTATTAATATTATTACTGTATCAGTTACACCTTCTCCTTCTAGTACTCCTACTACTCCTGATACTATTGCAGCAATTATTAGCACAATTATTGAGAAATCTTTGAATTGTGCCATGAACTTTTTGAAAAGTGAATCTTTCTTTTTTTCTTGTAGTTCATTAAGTCCATATTTTGCTCTGTTTTCTTCAACTACTTGTGATGTTAAACCTTTGCTTTGGTTTGTTTTTAATTCTGATTCTACTTCTTCTACTGTTTTGTTAAACCAATTTTTTTCCATTTTCATCTTCCTCTCTTGAATATTTTTTCCATTAATATTATAACCAATTTTTAATAGTATATAACGCAAAAACAAGACCCAAAAGAAAAACACTTTTAGCTTTTCTTTAAAAGTCTTGTTTACTTTATTTATAAAGCTTGCTAACCAGATATACTATATCGGTTTGTTGATTAGCAATTTAAAACTACTCCCTTTTAATTATAATATATTAATGGTGACCCGTACGGGAATCGAACCCATGATTTGTTTTTGGTTGTTTTACAATATCTATAGTTCTATTCTAATACGGTATTTTCAACACTTTCAATAAAAAGTTGCCTTAAGTTAAAAGTAGTTATCTATAACCAAAGTGTTAAAAATGTGTTAATTTTATTTACTAATTATACCATGTTTTTTATATTTGTCAATTTAATTTGTATATTTTTTTGAAATCATTTTATAATTTTATTTATGGTATTAATTCTAGCAATATTATATACTTTATTAAAGGTTTTTGTAAATACTTTTACAATAATTTTTTCAATAAAATTTAGTTCCTTTATCACTTCATTTTCTACTACATTTTTCATGCCAATTTCTCCTTTGTTTTTTGTGTATTTTTTAGTTATGCAATATGCGTACATAACGTATTTATAAATATAGATGTTATTTTTTTAAAATCGAATGCATAATGTAGTAAATTTTTTTAAAAATTTAAAGAGAGTATCTAAAAATAGATACCCCCCTTCTCTTTTTAGAACTCGGAATTTATTTTATTATATTATAGCACAATTTTATTAAATAGTTTGTCGAAATTTGTAAGCCTTTAAAAATACTGAAATTTCAGTAAAAAATCGACCTTTTAAAATCCAAAATAAAAGTTTTTTATTTTTAATTAATATACTTATATGCCTTTATTTTACTGGTTTTAGGCACAAAAAAAGAGCTAGACTAGAATATCTAATCTAGCTTGATTTTTTTATTTAACTCCACCTGTCCATACACAAAAACCTATTTTGTAATTGCTCGTTTTATCTACTTTATATCTTACCATTGGTCTATTATAAAATATTCCGAAACAATCGCATTCTTCTCTAGGGTTTAATTCTCCTATTTTTTTAGTTAAATTTGTATCTGCATATACTGGTTCTGGTGTACTACCATTTTTATATCTTCTCACTGGTTCATCACTCCCACTTTCTATTTTATTATCTTCTATAGGTTGATTTTGTATTCCTAAATGTTCTTTTACTTTATTTAAAAATCTTTCCCAACCTAAGTCTAATGTTCTGTGTGGACAATATTTTCCTGAATAATCTTGATGCTTAGAAACTCTCTCTATTCCCCAATCATATTGTTTTAATAAATATGCTACATACGATGCTGCTAAATTTTCAGCTTCGTTGAATCTTTCTCCTCCTGATTTTGAGTAGCATATTTCTATTGATATTTTATTTCTATTTCCTTTTCCATTAGATCCGTCTCCTGCATTCCAACTATTTCGGTTAAATGGCAAGCCAGTTACAATTCTATAGTTATCTACAGCAGCGTGAAATGATACTTTATTGTTATTTCCTATCATATATGATATTTCACTCATTGCTGATGCATCATTTGCAGTATTATGTATTACTATTCCATCTGGATTCATTTCATAGGGACATTTTATTGCATATTTATTTTGTGGACATACTACATTAGTTATTTGCATTTTCATCTTCCCCCTTTTCATATTCTATATTAAATGTATTTTCTGCTACATTTTTTTTATATAATTCTTGAGAAAATTCTACTGTCTCTTCTATAATATTATCCATTTCTTATTCCTCCTTGTTCTTTAGAAAATCTCCTAAAGCTTTTAAATCTAGGCCTGCTTTTTTAAAGTTTTCTAAGATAGATACTACTTCCATTGCACAAATATAAATTGTTATTACTTGTGCTATAAAGTTTAAATTAAAAGCATATTGTATTACATATCCCATTATAAGTGCTAAAATTAAAAGGAGCTTATGTAAAAGCCCCTCTCGCATTACTTTGCTATCTACATTTTTGTTTATTACTGCTTGTATAAATCCTGTTAATATATCTAATCCACTAAAAATCAATGGTGTTATAATTTGCCATATTATATTAGTAAATGTTAATGTTTTTATTATTTCTTCCATTAAAAATCTTCCTTTCATATAAATAAATTCAATATAAAAAGTAATACCATTATTAGTATTACTTTCAATATTATTATTATTAATTTAATTATTATCTTCTTCATTGGTTTACCTACTATGTTTTTATAACTACATTGGTTAAATCATTTCTTACGTTTAATACAAAATCTTTTGCTGTTTGGTCTTTTACATATATTAAACAATTTTTAGGGATATTTAAAAACATAGCAGTTGTATTAGTCACATTAGTAAAGTTAAAATTACTAATATCCAATTCTTCTAAATTAAAACAGTTTCTAAACATTCCATACATGTCTGTTACTTTACTAGTATCAAAATTACTTAAATCTAATGTAGTTAGATTGCTACAATTGGAAAAAATGTCGCGCATATTTGTTACTTTACTAGTATTAAAATTGCTTAAATCTAATGTAGTTAGATTGCTACAACTACCAAACATTACATGCATGCTCGTTACTTTACTGGTATCAAAATTGCTTAAATCTAATGTAGTTAGATTGCTACAGCCAGCAAACATTCCATACATGTTTGTTACTTTACTGGTATCAAAATTGCTTAAATCTAATGTAGTTAGATTGCTACAACTACCAAACATATAATACATATCTGTTATGTTTCTTGTATTAAAATTAGTTAAATCTAATTCAATTAAATTTGTAAAATATGAAAATAGTGTATACCCAGTCAAATTTTCAGCATCAATTCCTCCGTATGAAATAATTCTACATTTTTTTAAAATATTTTTAATGTTTGATATAGTATTTTTTAAAGTCTTTGCATTAGAGACTACTTCACTGTGAAACATATCAGAATTATCTGTATATTCTAACATAAAATAAGGCGAAGTTTTTTCATAAAATTTAACTCCATTTTTCATTAATCCATTTACTTCGCTCCCATTTACATAAACTTTGAAAAATATTTTTTTGTTTTTTATAGTGTTCATATTTCCTCCTACCAATAATATATATTATTAGGATTTTGTTGACTCAGAGTAATAGCTTCTTCTTCTGTTGTTGCTTGTATAACAGTTACACTTACTCCTGCTTCTCCTTGTTCACCTTGCGGTCCCCTTAATCCTTCTAATTGTTCTGGAGTAAAATCAGAATACTTAAATGCTTCACCCTTATCTCCTTGTTCGCCTTTTTCTCCGCTTCTCTCCCTTATAGTAAGTCCAATACTCTACATCTAATGTAGCCAAACTATTATCTACTGCTATATTGGTTATATTTTTGTATGTATTTATTTTCTGTGCTTCTTTTTGTTCTTCTGTTAGTTCTAGGTCTAGTGGTGTTTCTAGTTTGTAATAAACTATTAGATTATTAGTTGCTAATGCTGTTTTAAATTCTTCTATAGTGCTATAATCTTTATTTCTAATACAAATCCTATCCGCAGAATTTAATCCAAATGTAATACCATAATCTTTTTCCCCAGAATATCCATTATCGAATTTTATTGCAGTATATTGATTACTTAATATCTCTGGCACTATATCTGCCCCAACAAATTTACCAATATTATCTGGAAGCATATAAACAAATAAATTTTTGTTTGAATTTTGAGTAATATTTTCTGTTCCATTTAAAACAATTTTTTTCCAAGTATGATGTTCTACATCTTCTATATAATCTCCTTCTAACATTTCTTGTTGAATTGGCATTATTTTAGTTTGAGATTGATATTCTATATAATTTGTTGCTTTTTTTCCTGATTCTCCTTGTAAATATCCTTTTAAATTAACAACTTTTCCCATACCATTATCAGCAAAGAATACATAAAAGTGCATTTTTGCTCCGTTTGATTTATCAAAATCATTTGAAGATACAATGCCTGTTTTATAACCTTGGGTTGAACTATCTATATTTATAACATTTGACTTTTTAGTTATTCCAGAATTATCTTTTAACCTTGTTATAATTGCTCCTATATTTCCTACTGGAATATATCCACAAGAAAAAGTTACTTCCTTGTCAAAAAAAGGTAAAAATTCCATAATTCCAATTTCGATATCAAAGCTATTATTAGTTGTTATTGTTCCTGTTAATGTAAAACTTTTATCCTTATTTATAGTAAGCGTTACACCATTTTTAGTTTGTGTTAAAGCAGTTATTTTAACAAGGTTTTTATTTTCTGCATCTATCTCTACACTTCCCATGTTGTATGGACTCCAAGGTGTAGCTTGGTTTCCTTCTTCTATTTTTAATTTACATTCTTCTATTGCAGAATTATCTATTGTTGCATTATTACTTCTTCTTACAACTACTTTTATGTATTTTGTACCAGTTGGTAATTTCATTGTTTTTAAATTAAAATTAGAATAATCATACATTGCAGAACAATTATTTAAGTACTCATAATTTTCTCCATAGAAATGTACGTTCAATATCTGGTAATTTGTATTTATTAAATTACAAGTAATTTCCTTGGCATTTTTTATATCAAAATAATTTTTGGTTCTTATTCTTGTAGTTGAAGATGTTAGTTCATCTTCACTCATTGTTCCTTGTTCCCAATCTTCTGAACTATTTGATATTAAGTTTATATTACTTCCTACTGTTTCTACCTTAGATTGGTAATTTGGAGTTGGTGCATCTGTATAAAAATCAAATGTTTTTGTGTTGTCTTGATATTTGTATATAGAGAATTTTATATATGCACAATTTTCTGGTGTAGTAATTGTTGATGTTTCAGTTTTATATGTGCTATATGGAAATGTGCTTATTAGTTCTTTATCTGCATTATAATATGCTCCATACACATTATCTCCAGGGGTTAAATTCTTATTTCCTGCTATATAATAGTTTAATAATTCTACTACAGGAATATAATCTGTTATAACCCAACTAGTATTAGAAACAACCTCTCCTACTTGGTTTAAGAATCCTGCTACATTTGTTTCTGGATTGTATAAATTATTACTTCTTGTTTCTTGTTTACTTCCTCCGTTTAATCTAAATTTTTTCAATGGATATTCTCCGCACTCATCTAGTAATAACGGATTTCCTAAAGTGTTTTTACTTGATTCTGGTTTATCGCCTTTAGGTCCTTGTTCTCCAGTATCTCCCTTTGAACCTTTTGAACCGTTTTTTACTTTAAAAGTTGATTGCGTTCCATCTGTTAGTGTTATTGTTGTAATATTTTCTCCTTCATCTTCGTTAGAAGTAGTAGTTTGTTCTACACTACTTATACCTGTTCCTGTTTCTCCTTTTGATCCTCTTGAACCGTTTTTTACTTTAAAAGTTGATTGTGTTCCATCATCTAAACTAATTGTTATCGTGTTTTCTCCTTCATCTTCCTCAGAAGTAATAGTTTGTTGTATATTAGTTATACTTATCCCTGTTTCACCTTTTTGTCCTTGTATTCCTTGCTCGCCTTTTAATCCTTTTGAACCATTTTTAATCTTTACTGTTGATGCTGTTCCGTCACTTAATGTTATGGTTATAATATTTTCTCCTTCATCTTCGTTTGAGATAGTAGTTTGTTGAACATTACTTATACTTGTTCCTGTTTCTCCTTTCGGTCCTTGTGGTCCTGTTTCTCCCTGAATACCTTGTTCTCCCTGTTCACCTTTTGGTCCTTGTATTCCTTGCTCGCCCTGTGGTCCCTGTGGTCCAGTTTCGCCCTTTAAAAAGTCAGGAACTACTTCTACTTCGAATTCTTCATTTTCTAAAATTACATCTATTCCTTCGTCCATTATTCGTTCACCTCCCATGTCACTTCAGAGGTTATCGTTATAGTTCCTTCTATTAAAGTTTTTACATATACTTTAGGGTTTGTTGCTTTTAATTGTATATCATACACATAGTCTTGATAATTTAATTTATTTGTATCCCCTGGCTCTATTGTTATATGATAATATCCATCTTCTCCTAACTCAATACCATTATTTATAGTCTTCTGAAGAACAGAATCACTAGCATTAGAATCTGTTTTTAAAGTGAAATATAATTGAACATCATCTGTTAAACTTATTATATTACCATTTGCATCTAACACTCTAAACTTTTTTAATTGATATGTATCTCCTCTCCTTATTTCATAATCAACTGTTTTTATCATAATTTCCTCCTATTTTTTTAATTCCTGTATTTCGGCATTAATTTTGTCTACTAAATTATCTAAATACTCATATACCTTTATATTGTCTAAATCATATCTTCTTATCAATTCTGATATTGTTTGAGGCTGTTTTTTATCTTGATTATTTATTTTTTGTGGTCTTTTTGGTTTTTCTATCATTTTTCCTCCTAAAAAAAGAAGAGTTACCATGTAACCCTTCCGTTTTTGTATACTTTAAATCCACTAAATTTATCATAAAGCTTTAATTTTGTATCTTTATCTAATTTTAATCCTTGCACATAATTTGCTAGTTGATTTTTTTGACTTGAAGTAGTAGTATATCCTTGCATTGCATATAACAGTAATCTTTGATTTCCTGTAATATTCATTGTATTTAAGTATTCTACTACTTTCTTTTGTTTGCTTTTGCTTACTGTTTTTCCATCTAAAGTTCCATCATCTTTTTTATCAGAAGTAAATTCTTGTTGTTTATATTTTAGATACTCTTTAGTATCTATCCTTGCGTTTTTCATTATGTTATATTCGATATCTTTTTCACCTTTTATATAGTTTTCATATATCGCTCCAATTTCTTTTTCAGAATATTTTGAATCTAAAAGTATTTGTATTTTATCTGCACTCTTTAGATTTTGATTTTCAGTAAGTTCTCCTGATTTCCTTTTGTTTTGAGTTTCTTTATATATTTTTTGCTTATATGTAGCATATGTCTCTGTTGAGATATTTTTATTTTTTGAAATTTCTTCTTCTGTTAATTTTGTCCATTCACCTTTTCCATCTTTGTAATATTCTATATCTCCTATTTTTGCAGAATTTTTCTTATAAGTTCCTCTTGAATAATCTTCTAATCCTTTTTCTGCTAGCTTATTTATTTCTTCTTGAATCTTTCTAACTTTTTCAGTTTTTTCTGAATTAGAAATATCACTCATTTGTATTTCTCTTTTTTCTTTATATAAATCACTCATATCACCTGATATTTCGTTCAAAAATTGTGATTGTAACTTATCTTCATCAGTTGCAAAAGAATCATCTGAAATTTGTGTTTGTTTTTCAAGTGTTTCATAGAACTTACCTACATTTTTGTTTTTCATTACACTATCAGTTGTGAATTTATCTTTAAATACATTTTGTTTTGCTTGTGGAGTTATCATTGGTAAAATGACATCACCCACACCACCAGAATATTGGTCTATTAAATAATTTACTTTCTTAGGGCTAACATTTAATTGTTTTCCAATCCATTTACTAAATTCATCTGTTGTTTCATCGTATTGATTTTTAGGTAATACATTTTTTTCTGTTGAACTTGATACTATTTCACCACCATACCAAGTTCTATTATTCTTAACTTGTATTATAGGAGCTAGTATATTATCTTCTAATGGATTGTTCGGTGCCATTTGATTTATTAACGTATCTGTAAATCCATCAAAAGAATCTTCTTTTCCTTGAATGGTTTCTAAAATTCTTCTAGCACTAGAACCAAATATACTTAATACTCTTCCTTTTGGTATTCTAATAAACTTACCATCATCATATTTAAATAAATAATATAAATCTTTTGTATTTTCTGGTAAGTCTTCGTAATCATCGTCATCATCTAATAAGATATGATTTAATACAGATGGTGCCACACCAAGTATGGTTGCTTTTAATAATAAGTTTGCATATCCTTTTGCACCATTTTGACCAGAAAAATTTCTAAATTGCTTGTCTAGACCTTGAATAGAAGCATTTAAGAAGTTTACTCCATTTCTATTAATAGCCTTTGTTATTTCTCCACCTCTTTTAAAGTTTGTTGTAATTTCTGCTGCATTGTATAGTGCTTCATTTAAGCTTTTACCATCTTCTAATGTAGATATAAATTCTGATAATCTTGGCAACTGTTCTACTATTTCATTTGTACTTCTTATTTTTTCTACAAATTTATTTCTTTTGTTCTTTACTCCTTCATTGTAATCAAAATATGTATTAGTCATTCCTCCGTTTGCCATGTATGACTCATAATATTTTCCTTTTGTTATTATTTCATGTAGTGCTTTTCCATAATTTTTAATAAACTTACTAGAATATTTTGAATTAAACATACCATCTTGAACATCTTTAAAAAAGTTTGAAACTATAAATACTGGATTACTAGATGTTAATAAACTTCTATGTATATTAGTAATCTTTTGTAATGCTTTAACTGGCAATGTTTTTTCTAATTCACTTATTTTAGTAGGTTTTAAACTTTCGTATAATTCATCACTAATCTTTAGTTTTTGCATATAACCATCTTCGAAATAGGTATAATATTTATTTCCTTTATTATCTGCCTCTACTAATGTTTCATATTCCATTAGTGCATCTGGAGTATATTGTATATCTGCCTGTTGTTCTACTTTTGCATTTTTTAAGGTTTTGACTAATTCTTGTCCTAACTTATTTTGATTAATTAATCTTTTTATTCTTATTGCTTGTTGTGCCATAGTATCTTTTATAGGTTGAATATCTGAACTTCCTCCTGTTGCCTTTTTAATTGGCAAATTAGTTCCTGTTCTTTCATTATCTCCCACAAATATTTTTCCATCTTTATCTCTTGATATTGGAACATAATATGGATACAATTTTTCTAAATAATCTATTGTTTCTTGAGTTATAAGTCCCGCTTCTTTTAGGTTTAATAAATTATTATGGTTAAAATTCTTAATATCTTGTGCATACCTCTTAAATTCTGGGTGTTTATTTTCTAATTCTAATGCTATTTTTGTTGATTCTGTAGGGCCTATCTCTTTACCAAAGACAAATTTATTTCTTTCACCTCTATCTATGTTTAATTTGTGTAATAGATATTCACTAAATTCTTTTGTTAATTTAGAATCTTCAACAGGTTTCCATATATCATTAATTGATTTCCCAATTTTGTTACCATTGTTATCAGTTTGTGCAATTCCTATTACATATTGGCCTTCTGCAAAAGAATTTAAATTTCTGTCATATAAAAATTTTAGTTCTGGATTTTTAGTTTGCTCTGATAACTTGTCTACAAAATGTCCTTTATTTATAAATTTCTGTGCTAATATGTCTAAACTATTTTTGAAAGTATATTTATCATTTGCATATTTTTCTAATATATTTGCCTTCTTTTTTTCTGTCAGTATTTCTGTTCTTCCTTCTTTTTCATATATATCATTTAATACTTTGTAATCCTCATCTGTTAATAGTTCTGTATTTACAGTATTATTTATATTTTCATTGGTTGGCAAATTTAATTTATTTGTTTCTTCTTTGAAAGCTTCTAAGTCTGTTTTATAGTTATCTCCAATTTTTATTTCTTGTTTTTTCTGCTTTTGAATCGCTTCTCGTCTATGCTTTTCAATAAGATAATCTTTAACTGCTTGTCTATCTTCAACAGATATAAGATTGCCATCTTCATCTATTTCATAATCCAAACCTCTTGCATCTAAATAGTCAGATAAACTCATTTCATCAATGTATCTTCTTGTTGGTAATTTTATATTTTCTAAGTTTGTTCGTGTTCCTGTTGCCTTATAATTATCTTTTAAATGCTCTGACCATTCTTTTGTTGGAAGTGAATATTGAGCATCGTTTATTTTCGCATATTGTCCTTCATCGCCATTTATCCATGCAACTTGATTTAAAGGAATTGTTTTCTGATAAATTTTACTGCCTATTCCTCCTGCATATTCTTCTGCTTGTATTTTTGAGGTTGAAACAAAAGTTCCTTGTTTTATTGGATAAGAACTATATACAGTTATTTTACCGCTTTTTAATGCTTTTTCTGCATCTTCTTTTGAAAAATCTCCCCAAGCAAAACTTTCATCATCATTTATTACTTCTTCAAATGTTTTTATGTCTTCTATAGACCTTATTCCTACATGATAATCATCTAACATAGGATTTGTATTATTTATGATTTCTAATTGTTTTTCTTTATAAGCTTTATATTTATTTTTCTCTTTTTTATTTAATTTTAATTCTTGGCTTTTTTCGTTTGCATTTTCATATATATAATTTCCTATATTAGTCCCTAATTGTTTTATTATTTCATTTTTTGAATTTACTGTAAACTGATTTATTAATTCATCATTGTTAAATATTTCTATATTTATCGTACCATTGTTGCGCTTATTGTAATTTATAACATTAGATAATAATAAATCTTCATATCTTTTAGCATTTTTGTCAAAAAAAGAAGAAGCTGAATTATTTTCAGGTTCTTGCATAGAATATTTAGTAGTACTATTGACATTATCTTTTGTTGATGGTATACTATTAATAGGTAAGGAATTTGAACTACCAATTATAGCTGAACTCTTTCGAGAGTTGGAAGCTACGGGTAGCAAATTACTTCCTATTTTTTTTATGTCTGTTATATCATACAAAAATTTTTTGCCGTTAGAGTCATTTCTGATTAATATTGTTCCAGAGTATAACTGTTCTTTTCCTTTATAATCAAAAGAGAAATTTGTGTCATATCTATAAAATCCATATTTAGCATCTATATTATGTTTTGTCTTTCTATTAGCTTCATATTGTCTATTTGTAGCATTATTTATTATTTCTTTTATTCCTGTTGCCGCTCTTCCTTTTGCAAGTTTACTTGATACAGGTAAATTAGTCGCTGATTTTGAAAAAGCATATTCTCCAGGTAAATCTTCTCCTAAATATACTCTTTGGCCACTTTCAATTATGTCAGCATATTCTCCTATATGCTCTGTTAGATAATCTTTTATTGTTCTAGTAATGGATTTATTATTATTGTTTTCAAATATATTATCTGTTATTTTTACTCTATTAAAACTTCCGTCATTATTATATATTACGGAAAAATGAGTATTTTCATCTAAATTATTATTTTGAGTTCTATATGCTTCTTCCCATTTATTTTTTAGATTTTTTATAAATAATGCCTCATTTGAGTTTCCTGTAATTTTGTTAGCCAACTCTATTATTTTGTTATATATTCTTTTAAAAATACTAGGTTTTTTCATTGATAGATTATTAATAAATTCTTGATTTCCAAACAATTGAGCTGATATATCTGATAATACTTCATCACTTACATCTTCTACACCATAAGTTTGTTTTAAACTTTCTAATGCATTATTAAACTCACTATTCTTGCTAGCATAATCCATAACTAAGTCTTTCATTTCTTGTGTTCCTATTGCATGAGTTGTTTCATGCATTATTAAGAATTCTCCAACATTTTTAGAATTTGGATTTATTTTTATTTCTATTTCCCCATTTTCTAATGTTTTTATTTGTGCATTTACTGATTGTCCATTTTTATTTGTTATGGAATCGTCCAACCTTATATTATAATTTTTATCTGTTATAATTTTTTCAATAGTATTTGCTAAGTCTATGGTCTTTTGAGAATTATTCCAATATTTAGACATATCTTTCCTTAAGTTGTTTATTTTTGGGTTGTCAGTTTGTTTGTATTGGTAATAATTTTGTTGTTTCAAAATTGAATCTTGCTGACTTTCAATATTTTGACTATTAATTTTATTTACATTTTCTTGTGATTGTGTATTATTTATATCTACTTTTAGATTTTCATTCTTGATTATATTTTCTGCTTGTTTTGCAATCTTTTTTAGCTGTGTGTCATTTTCATTTTTTAGTATTTCATTGTAAGTATTTCCACCTAATCCTAATAAATTCAATACAACTGTTGTTAAGAGTGTATTTTTTGCTGTTTCAGTTGCATCATTCCACCATTCTTTAGCAGTAATATCTTTATTGTTTATTATTTTGTCTATAACATACCCTGCTTGATTTTCTATTTCTTCTTCAAAAATTTCTCCTCCTACTTCATATAATTTAGATGCTATTCTTTTAGAAATAGGACTTGATAAATTATTTGAAATAGTTTTTTTAGCAATATCATCTAATGAACCTTTTCCTAAAAAATTTCCACCAGTTATTCCTTCAATTGCATAACTTGTTCCACCTTTTGCTATTCCTGTTAACAATGCTTGTGTTTTATTATTAGTATTGTCATTTAATGTTTCTTGATATGCATCAGCACTTGTATTAACCGCTTGAACTATTTTACTAGAGCCTGGTATCATTAAATTTGATAGAATAGATGGTGTCATAGCGCCTATTGTTCCTGAAATTGAAGATGCAGTTTTTACAATATCACTATCAATATTTGAAGTAGTTTCTTCATATTTTTTACTAAGTATCTTATTAACCTTTAAAAGTTCATCTCCATCAATTTGAGAAGAATTTATTTTTTTAGCTGGTAATATACTAGGCATAGAAGATACCGTTGTTGTTATAGAATCTAATGCTTTCGTTGGAACTCCACCTAGTATATGTTCAACAGCTGAAATATAATTACCATTATCAATATCTTGATTAACCTTTTCAGCTTTTTTTGATGCTTCTTTTGACTGTTTATATTGTATTGCTTCTAAATTTAATTTATTAAAATCATCTTCATTTTTTGTTATCGCTCTAATTTCACTTGCTCTTTGTGCATTATTCATATTTGATAATCGTTCAAGTAATTCCTCATGAGTTTGTGTTTTATTTTTTGATAATAGATTATAAGTTAACTTTTCATTTGTATTACCTTGATTTTTTTGTAAAAATGGTGTATATGTTGAATTATTGTTGACATCTTTATTGTATGTAGTTCTAAATTTAATTTCATTGTTGGTAGCTATATTTTTAATTGAATCCCATAAGCTTTGTTTACCTCTCATATAAGTAGGAATCTCATTTTGTTTTTTTTGTATAGCTGTTGCATTTGTTTTTAGTCTATTTATAAATTCTTCTCCGCTTCTTCTTGAATTTGACCTTAAGTTTGATGATGTATTATTAGTTGAATTTAGATATTTGTTTTTTATTCTATTCCATGAATTTTTTCCTTTATCTATTGAATTATTTATTTCTTCTGAACTTTTAAAATATGTGTTTGTGTTTTTATATTTATTTTTTATTTCTTCCCATGACATTTGTTTCCTCCTATATTCCAAGTTCACTGCATATGTATGCTGCCTCTTCTTCTGATATATTTCCGCTTGTCACTTGGTTTACTATAGCTTTTTCTAAATTTTCATTTGATGAATTTCCTAAAGATTTTAAATATTTTACTCTTTCCAAATATTGATTAGCATATTCGCTTATACCATTATTTGATGTATTTACACCATTTCCATTTGAAACATTAATTGAAGAACCACTTCTACTTGAACTTGCTTTTCTTTGAGAAAGCGCATATTCTTTAGCCCATTGACTATCTGCTACTTGGTCTCTTTGTTTTTGATAATCAAATGTTTGTTGCCATTGATTATCTGCTATTTGGTCTCTTTGTTGTTGATATGCCCATTCTTTTTCCCAGTTAGATTGTGCTAATGCATCTTGTTCTTTTTGATATAAGATCTGTTCTCTATTATTTCTTAATTCATACTCTTGTGCCAATAATTTCATCTTTTGATTGTAAATTTCTAGTGCATTTTGTGCTAATGTAATATCTCCTGTTTTCCTTGCTTGATTTATTTGAAAATCGAAATCTGATTTTAATTTTTGTGCATTGTTTATTGTTTCGGTCACATTTTTTTGATATGTATTGTATAAATTTGTTTTAGATGTTTCTGAATATCCTGAATTTCCTAATCCCTGTGAAAACATTTCTTCTGCATTAGCTCCGTATGGATTACTTGCCTTTTTATACTGTGCATATATTCCCTGATTGGTTTTAGATGTTTGTTTATCTATTTCTGATTTGTTTTTTTCTAATTCATCTATTTGCATTTGTGTTTTATCATTTATTATTTCTTCTTGTTTTTTTAAAGATTCGTCTAGCATTTGATTTTGATCATTAGTTAATTTATCTATATCTTCATATCCTGTAGCCACTATATACACCTCCTCCAACTACCATTTTTGTTTATCCAAATCACTGCTTTTTTATAAGTTCCATTTATATTTAAAAATACTTTTACTCTTTTATATGTGTCATTCTTTTTGATTCTTGCTGTTTTTTGGTTTCCTGTAAGAGTAATTACACAAGTTTTGGAATTTGTATATCCTCCTCCAACCAAAATAAAAGTAGCTGTCAGGCTACTTTGTGTTTTATATTCTTTGTATAATTCATCTAATTCATCGTCACTAAATTCTATGTTGTTGTTTCCTGTAGAAACTGTTCTATTTAAAATCTGTCTCTCTCCTATTTTTAACCCCAAACTTAGACTATCTATTCCTGCAGGATTTGTTATATTTATACTCACAGCATCTCCATGTTTAAAATCATTTAAGCTTGATATTTTAGCAATATCATATGTAGTTTTTGTGACAGTTTGACTATCTGTAGTTAATTGGCTATCTGTTCTTCTTAATCTTAACTTAAAATTATATGTTGTATTAGGTTCTAATCCTGCAACTATGCCATTTAAAGAAAGTGGTGCCCATGAATTACCATTGTTTGTAGAATACCATGCATAATCACAAGCAGAATCAGTACTCCATTCAAATTTAACTTTGGTCAATCCGTCAACTCCTAATATATTTGTAACATTGAAAGATAGAATAGTTGCATATCTAGGTAAATTAGGAGGTGTAATAGAAGTAGAAACAGTACCACTTCCAATTCTAGTTGTATTAGTGTTCCAACTTGTAGTTATTGGAATTGTAGGACAACTTCCATCCGCATTGTGATTTACAGTTATTTGGTGTGTACCCAATAAAATGCTTTTAGCAACTCCACTTTCAAAATTAATTGATGGAATAGTTAAATTAGCTACATTTCCATTTATATTAATTGAACCGCTAGTTTGAGCATTAATATATGCCCAATAACTTGAGCCATCAAAATCTATAAATAATTCTACTTTAATTACACTAGTATTAGTTGTAGTGCTTTGAGTTGGTATATATACAACAGGTCGTAAAGTATAATGACTTCCATAAGTTCCAGACATATTTCCCATATACTATTATTCCTCCTGTTCATCAAAATATTGTAAATAAATATCTCCATCAACTCCCTCTGTAGGGATAGCTGTGCCATATGATATATTTTTTTGTTTTTCGTCATTTAATTTTTTTCCCATCGCTGCAGTTAATCCTTTAGTTGTACTCGTACTTGTTAAACTATTTTCTAATGATGTTTTAGAAGAATTTATAGAATTTTGAATTAAATTCTCTATTGCTTGTAATAAGGTATTATTTATATAATCTTTTATAATATTTGGTGCTTTGTCAAATTCTTCTTTTAAATCTTCTGCACTAAGTGTAGGTTTATTTGGTAAGCTTTGTAATATATTTAAATTATTTTCTAATTCTGGTAAACTCATTTTTTCCTCCTATTTCTTTACATATCCTCCAATAAATGCTTCTAAAATGGCACTATAAAGTCCAAAAGGTTTGTCTAATTCATCACTATAAAACTTTAAGGAAATTTCAACAAATTTCTTTTCCTTAATTTTATAAACTATATATGAATTGTTGTTTGTTTCAAAAGAAAAGTTTGAAAAATCAATATTTCCAAAATCAAAACCAGTAGCACTATATTGGGTTATTTCTCGCGCTTCTTGTTTTTTATTTGTTATTTCAGAAACTTTTACAATTCCATTTGGAATAGTTTTTATTTTTGCTAATCCGCCTCGTTTATTTGTAGTCTTATTTAAATTACCATACCCGAAATTATCCATAGGTGTTGTCCAGTAACTATTTATTACTTTTCCATTATCATTTGTACCATGAAAATAAAAAATAAGCCCATTTTGTGAACCTATATATAAATTACCTTTATATTCTTTTATATAGCTTATTTTGTCTTCTGATAAATCCCATAAATACCATTCGTATTCATAACCTACTGTTCCTGAAAACATTTGCCTCATATCTGCTAAATAAATTTTATGGTTAACTAATATCAGTAAATAACCTTCCCACTCAGCCATCATTGCGTTGTCAAAGTTATTTTCATTTATTAATTTATTGTCTACTAAACTACTTCTATGATTCAATAATTGTTTAGAATTAATATCATCACTTGATATTCCTTCTAAACCATTTCTACTTAAAAAAACTATATCATCTTTATAGTTTATTGCATCCGAATAACAACCTGTACTAACATTTCCTTGATAGCTAGGATAAACTTTTCCTGTTTCATCAAGTGATGATGTATGATAAAATATTGTTTCGTTTTGTTGATTAGGTTCTTTAAAAACCCATAATATATTATTTCCTACTACTATTGCTTTTATTTCGCTTTCATCACTTCCATCTTGATAATATGATAAATCGCTTATATAAGATGGCTCATTTATTTCTGAATGAAAAATTGCGTTTGGATAATCAGGATTTCCTGTAAAAAACAACCTTCTATCGAATACAACTATTTTAGTACATTTATTGATTCTGTCATTATATCCATCTACTGTTTTTTTAAATGTTATCTCCACATTATCTATACCATCTAAATCAGGTTTAGATGGTGCTGTAGTAAATTTAACAACTCCATTTTCAGTATCTGTAGTGTAATCAGTTGTTACTGTATCATTTACTTTAACCTCTGTTACTTGTTCGATATTTTGTGCATCTAAATAAAAATCAGTAGATGTTCCATCAGCCAAAAATGTATTTTTTCTTAAGGGTTGAATTACATTGACATCTTGATATAATTCTCCTCCTCCTGACGGACTCCTTGATATTGTAGTTGTTGGTATTATTGGATTATCTTCTGATACTTTTTTTAACGTATTATTGTAATATACAAGATAATTTTCCCCATCTATTATATAAAGTTTTTCATCAAATATTACGAAAGAACTTCTAGTATCATTCATGTCATTTTTTAATAATATTTTTTCTTCTGGTATATTAGGAAAATTACTCCAAAGATATAAATTAGTTCCTGCATGTATGAAAGCATCGTCATTGTAAAAATATATTCCATTTATATTGTTTGTGAAATCTCCTATTTTTACATATCCAGGTCTTGTTTCTATACAACTTCCTTGTGTATCAGAATAGTTTTTCCATACATTTAAAGCATCAGGACTTCTTGTTAAGTTTACTAAACTTGCATCATTTGCAAAATCTACTCCTCTAAATCCTGTATAAGCTCTTTTTACAGTTGTTGCCATATTACAACACTCCTTCCTCAACAGTAATTGAAGGAATTTCTGTTCTTGTATCTAAATTTTCTTTTTTTCTTTGATATTCAGCTAAAAAGGCAGAATAGTCAGCACTTGGGTCTACTTTTAAAATATCATTTGCTACAGCATATGGTAATATCATTTGAACATCTTGATCTATTTCTAACATAAAAGTGTCAGGTGTTTGTTCAGTTATAATTGTTGGATATTGATAATATTCTAATATGTATTGATAGTCACTTTGATTGCTTATATATATTTTTTTGCCTAAAAGATAATAATCAGGCTCCATAACATTGTTGTTTTCATCTAATGCTAATATTCTTTTTATTTGATACATATTATTTGGTAATGAGTATTCTGTATATCCTTCAGAACTTTCTCCTGATATTTCTTTTAAAATCCTCGTTTTGATAATTTTTTTATTTTGACTTAATTCTTGGTAATTTGTTGCATATGCAAAATTTAGTCTCATTGCAATATCTTCATCATCTGTTAAAGCTGTATTAGTTTTAGAATACTCTTCAATCAATCCTAATGTTATTTTTTTATTTTCACCAAGTGTCATAATTTCCTCCTTTTAAAGTTCTTTTATACAATTCATATCTTCGATTACTTCTTTAGTTGTTTTTACTTCAAAATCTGGTACTATATAGCCTTGTCCATCTATCCATATTAATCTCGTTCCCTCTGGAACTTCAACAACTAACTTTGATTCTTCTTCTATTTTCATTCCATCTTTTTCTATTAAGTCCTTTTTTATTGTTGTAAATGTAGTTCCTTTAATTGTTTGATGTACTTTCCCATCTTCTGTTTCATCTTCTACATCAGTATCTTTATTTACTGTTAGTCCCATAAATAAACCGTAATGTGGTTTAATCATGAATCTTTCTACTTTTTCTTGTGGTTTTAAGTTTTTAGACATTTTATTTTTACTCCTTTCATTCTTGGTAGAATCGAACTACCCGTTTTCCTTTAGAATGATAAAAAGAGGGACTTTATCCCTCAATTCTATCCACCTACACCTGGTGATGAAGTACTTGCTGGTATTGTTTCTAGTATTAAATAAATTTCTTCTGGTCTTACTATTTTTGCTCCAAATACATATAATCCTTTTACAATATCACCAAAACCTTTTTCTTTTTCAACTGCTTTTACTGTGTCTACTTGTCCTGCAAAAGCAACAGCTTTTGATGTTCTGATTATGTTATATTTCACCTTTTTAGTTGTATTTTCTGGTAATAAATTTTCTATGCATACCAATACATTATTGTATTTTCCTACAGCTCCTTTTTTAGCTAATTCAACATTGTTTGTTAGTGTTTCTGTCAATGCTTGTCTTAAGAATGAATACATTTTTGGTGAAAATTCTCCATATAATTCAGATGTTGGATTTACATTTTTTTCATATAAAGCAACTAATCCTTCTTCTACAGCAGGAATAACTGTTGTTTTAGAAGGTTCGATTGCTTTTCCTTGTGCTATTACTGACTCTTCTTCCTCTGCTGCATCTTTTATAATCTTTGCAACATATTTGTCTCCTTCTTCATGTAAAACTTTAGCACATTCTTTAGCATCATTCTCCATTACTCCTGGAATAGATTGAGCTTTATCTACATTATCAAAATATCTAGCAAAATATTTAAATTGATCTATTACTAATTCTTGATCATTACCATCAATGTTTTCGATTGTAATATCTGTTCCAGGTACATAAGTGCCAATTGTTGGTTTTACTGAACCTGTTATTTTTAATTTATTTCCAGCTTTGATTTCTCCATCAAATTGGTAATCGCAATGTGTTCTTAGACCTGTTAAAGTGTCTAAGGCATTTTGAATCTTTTTACTCCATAGAGTTTGTTTAAAAACTGCTACTGACATTTATTTTTCCTCCTTTAATTTTTCATATTTTTGTACCATTGCAATCTTGACTTATCAACTACTTCCATTATTTTAGGGTTGTTTAATTCTTCATCAGTTAATTTGTCAAAATCTTCTGGACTATAATAATCTTTTATTTGTTTTACTGTTGTTGTGCTTTTAGCACTTCCTGGACTTTTAGGTTTTTCAACTTTTGAATTATTAACTTGTTTATATATGTCCACTATTTTTTCTACTGGTGTATTAATTGTAAATTGTTGCCTAAAATCTATAAAATTCTTGTCTTTTAACATTTCTGTGTCATATCCTTTAGATTTTAATTTTTCAATGTCTTTTCTGTTTACAAGTTCTTTGCATAATTCATTAAAAATTGTATTTTCCCTTGTTGTCCTTTTATTGCTTGGTATAGAAGCTATTCTATTTGCTTCTTTTTCCATTTCTTGCATGCCACATTCAATTATTTCTTTTGCATCAGCATATGCAAGAATTTGTTCATCTCTTTCTGAATAAGAGAGATTTTGTTTATATTCAGGAATATTTATCCCTTGATTTTTATAAAACTCTGATGATTTACTTATTGCTTCATCTAAATTTTCAACTCCAAGTCCTGTCATTATCACATTTTGTAATTGTTTAAGCTTAGAAATTTCTTTACTCTGTTCTCTTTCTCTGTTGATTCTGTCTCTTTTTAGTCTTTGTTCTACTTTTTCTTCAAACAATTTATTTGCTTTTTCTTCTATCTGCTTTTCTATATCTTCTTGAGTAGGACTTTCTACTTCTTGAGTAGTTTCTTGAACCTGTTCATCGTTTTCGCTAGCACTAACTTTAACATCTTCAAGATTTTCTTTTTCTTCATTTTCTGATGTTATACATACATCATCATTTACGATTAACTCGTTTTCTTCCATAAGAACCTCCCGTTTTAAGTCCGTCGACTATTAATTACCTTGCTTATCTGATTAGCCCCAGAACATGTTTTTAGGCATAATAAAAGAGGTTTTAAAAACCTCTTTTTAATCTTTGTAAATTGCCGTATGGCATAATCAATCATATAGGTTTAACTTACTTTTCATCTCTATCACATTTAGAGGCTCAAATATATAAATTTCGTCGACTAAACTTATATACTTTAGTAAGAAGTGTACCTTAACTCGCCAATTTTAATTACTTTTACTTACTGTGTTTCCACATTTTTTGCATATATATTCTATAGTATTTCCTTTTACATTGTTTACTAGCATTTCAACTATTTTACATTTGGGACATTTCATCTTGATTTCCTCCAATCATATTTATAGCATTGGTATTAATGCTTTCACCTTGCATTGCTATATCTTCAACGTCATTTGAATTTTGTTGTTGCATTGTCATTGCTTGATTCATTGCACTATTAATTCTATCTGCTTGAATTTGCATTTGAGTTAATTTTTTCTGATTTTCTTTTCTTGTCTGTATTATTTTTTCTAAGACATTTTTAGGCATTACACTTCCTTCTGGTAAAGCTTCTACATATTCATCAAATGTTATCTTATCATTCATGAACAAATTTTCTAATGACTGCTCTTGTGCATATCTGTCGTATGGAGATTTTGGAGTAATATCAACCTTTATTTTTAATTCCAATTTATTTAAAACTTCGTATTCTATAATTCCAGGTTGTTCTATTATGTTTCCTTCACTATCTTTTTCTTCATACAATACTGGCATGCCATTTACTTCATAAGCTTTCCACATATCATAAACTATTCTTGCTATATCTTCTACGAATGTTTTATAATTTTCTACTTGCTCTGACAATGGTTGTTGGTTTGCTTGTTGTACTGCTAAAATTGCTTTTCCTGAAGCTTCTGTTGGATCTACATTTCCTGTTGCAGTATCTCCTGCACCTTCTAATTCTCTTGTATTAGCTTTCATTTCTGCTGATAAATTACCTGCGTCTGATGACATACTACTTGGATATATATATCCGATTGCTTTTCTAACATCTTCTACAGTCGCTCCTCCTTTAATAGATATCGCTCCCCCTACTGTATTTAATGCTTTAGGATTATTGACTAAATCTTTATTGTATACTAATTTTTGAAAAGCACCTATTTTAACAGCTAAAGCCCTTCTTGCATCTATTTTGTTTATTTCAATTTGATTAGGAATAATTATATTTACTGCTCCAATTCCTCTAGCGGAACCTTTCTTTTCTTCCCAGTTCATGTGAGCAACTGGATATAAATTCATATTTGTAGGAACATCTTTTTCTATTTCTACAACCCTTGTTGCTCTTGTATAAAATACTTTTCCGTCCTTTTTGTAATATTTTAATAATACTAAGCACATAGGATTTACTTCATCAGTAATTCCTTTGTAACCTGCTTGTTCTGTTGTTTCAGAATCAGGTAAAATTAGTTTTATTTGTTCTTCACTTAATCCTTCTTTTCTAGCTTTTTCCCTAACTTCTTCTATTGTTTGTCTATAAGAAATTATTATATAAGGTTGGCTTTGAATATCAGGATTATTCTCATTTCCATAACAAATATTATTTTTATCAATTGTTTCTACTGTAGCTTCATCATCAAAATACAAATGAACAATTCCTTCATCATTTATACATGAATCTTTTGCTCCTTCCCTAATTTTTTTATCCATTTGTTGAATTTCCCATACTTTTGCTATATGTCTATTTAAGACTTTACATATTTGATTTAATAACTGTCCTTCTTCGTATGTAGAATATAAATTAGGATTAAATACTATTTCATAACGATTTTGATAAATTACTCCAAGTTTATATTTTACAATAGGTTTTATGATATTAAATACTAAAGGTTGAATATCTCCTAATTTAGCCCCTTCCCATTGATGTCCATAATAAAAGTTGTAATTTTTTTCTGTATCTGTATATATATTTTTTGTTCTATTATACATAACTCCTTTTTGATATTCGTACCAAACACTTGTTATAACTTCATCGTTTTCATAAGTTGATTTCAATGCCTCTTACCTCCTTTTGATTTTTTGAACTACCATCATAATTCTCAATATTGTTATAGATGGCATTTATTTCTTCTAAAATTTCATTTTCCTTTTCTTCTTCTTTTTTATCTTCAACCTTTTCTTTTATTGTCTTCACTGGATTAGGTATTGAAATATTTAATTTTTCTTGTTTGGCTATCTTATACCCAACAAAAAATCCTATGCATAAGCATAAGATACATAAAATTGTATATATTAAATTAATCATGTTTTACCCACCTTTAAAAAACTTCTATTGCACTATCACTATCATCTTTTCTTTCTGTTTCAAAACCAAATTCTACTGCTATATCCTTTTGTATTTGTTCTGCAGTTTGTTCAACGGTTATTTTCATACTTTGTTGAGGTCTTATGTAATGTGCTATTGCTAGTCCCATTACTAAATCATCATGATAGCCTTGTTCTGCTTCCGCTCTACCTTGTTTATTTTTGATAAATGATAACATTTCAAGCAATGTATCATAATCATTTATTTTATCTGTTTCTTCAATCACAATTTCTTGTAGCTCTCCCAATATTAATGGTCTTGTTATTGGTGTAGTCCTGAATCCAAATGACTTTTCAATTTTACCTGTATATGTATCTTCTTTTTCCCTTATAAATAAATTGGGATATTTTAATTCTTCTAGTTTCTTTGTAGGATATGTACTAAAATTAGTTTCTAATCCTATTAAAGCCCAGTTGTAATATTTTCCTAAGCAATATGCTTGTTTTACATATTCTGTTTCATCAAACTCTTGTTTTAATACTGCTACTTCTTCTCCTGTTATATTGTCTAAAACATGTAATGTAAAATAATCAGAACCTTCTCCTGCTGTATCTCCACCAATTACATATGGTTTCCCTTCAACTGGTTTTTTATATATTTTAATATAACCTTTATTATCCTCTTGAAATCTAATATTTTTAATTGATATTCCTGTATAATCACATAAAAAACAACCTATAGTAATAGGTTGTGGTATATTTTTTATTCTTTTTATTATTTTTTCTTTGTTAAAATAACATTTACCTGTAGATAAAAAGGCTTCTTCTGGACATATTGGATATTCTTGTTTAAATGTATCAATATCTCCTCCACAGTTGTTTTTAATACACCATCTTCTCCATGTCAATTGCTCTAATGTTAATCCATATGCTCTCTGTAACTCTTTTTCATCTTCTGTTAGTTCAAATCCTGTGTATGGCAGTTGATATTCCTCTAATTCATTCCACCCTATAAATAGTGGATAAAAATCATTTTCACCTGCAACAGCCTTATCCCACATTTCTTTAAAATATTCAAATCCATTAGCTGTGCTTTCTATTATTATCATACTATCTGGAGTATTAGGTACTGCTTGTAATAAACCCGTCATTGTTACTTTCTTATCACCTTGCCAAAATGCTAATTCTGATAAATGTAAAGCATTAAATGTATCTGATCTTCCTATCCCCTTTCCTCCTGCTGTCATACATTTCATTCTGCTATCTAAGCCTGTCCCTTTATCATTATTAAATACTAGTTCTTTTGCATTAGATTTCTTTTGCTCTGGCTTAATGTCATCTGGTAAATATTCTAACATTCTTTTACTCATATTAAATAAATTTGCTGTAGAATCTTCTTTGTGAGCTACTATTCCCGCATTATAATTATGTTTTGTTACAACATTTTTAAATATCATAGCTTCTGTTACTGTACTAAATCCCATTTGTCTTGCTTTTAATATTATAATTCTAATAGGTTTATGTTGTTCATATATTTTTTTTATTATATTGTAATATTTTATTTGAGGTGTGTTTAATTTTAATGAAACAACTTGTTCATTTTTATTTCTGATTTTTATATATTCTTCAATGTATTTTCTGGTATTAATACTCACTTCCCTCAACTCTTTTCAAGTATTCTTCATAATTTGTATTAACGTTAACATTTTCAATTTTATCTTTCCAACCGTAATTATTTTTTAGATTAAATATTATTCCTGTCGTGCTAGTATCTTCTATTAATCTTTCTTCTAGGTAATTTTCTATTTTCAATTTAGCCTTTTTTATAGTGGGAAAAAACTCCTCTTTTTCACTATAATTTAATAAAGTTCTTCTATCCATATCTAGTGCTAATGCCAATCCTGTTACTGTAAATGGTTTTACTTGTTTCATTTTTATATTTCCATAGACATCCCTTTGAACTTTCCCTTTTTCATTGATTTCTGGTTTAAAGCAACTCTCGAAGTATTTGTCAATTTTATATTGCATTTCTTCAGCTTTTGTATATTTGCGTGGTCTTCCACCTTTGTGTTTGTTTTTCATTGTTATCATCTCCCTATTTTTAAGTGTTTTGTTTCACTTTTCATTATAAAATTTAAAACTATTTATTTTGTATATTTGTCCTTTTTTGTTTTAAGGCATATAATAATTTATTTATGTTTTGATTTATATTCATTATTAAACCTCTTTGCATATTTTAGATTGGTAGTATTCATACATTGTCCACCATTAATATAGC
>CALXXZ010000012.1 GCA_944392805.1 uncultured Clostridia bacterium
TGGAGCAGGTAGTGGGAATCGAACCCACGTCATCAGCTTGGAAGGCTGAGGTTCTACCATTGAACTACACCTGCATTTCCCTGACATTTATAAATTATAAAGTATTATTATAAATTTGTCAAGCACTTTTTAAAAATTTTTAAATTTTTTAAATATTTTTTTAAAATACTTCATATTTTCTACTTTATGTGATAAAATACAACAAGAAAATACTTTAGAGAAAGGATTGTGATTTTTATGGAACTTAACAGATGTAGTCGTTGCGGTGCTTTTCATACTAATGGAGGAGATGTTTGTCCAAAATGCTCTAATAAAGACAGTTTAGAATTATCTACTTTTAAAACTTATATTGAACAAAATGGTTTTTCTTCTATTAATACAGTAGCTACAGAAACAGGAATTTCACAAAAAAATGTATCAAGATTTTTAAATTATGAAGGAATTCAAAATTTAGAAGAAAATACAAATGAAAATTTAACAAATTCAGGATTAATATTTAATTAAAGGATGTCTATTGCAAAAGACACCCTTTTTATTATTATTCACTTATCTGTTTTACCATCATATCACCAAAAACAGCATATCCCATTTCAGGATTATCTACAAAAACATGTGTAATTGCTCCTATAAATTTTCCATTTTGAATAATTGGTGATCCACTCATTCCTTGTACAATTCCACCTGTCTTTTTTATTAGTTCTTCATCTGTAACTTTAACTAACATACTTTTATTATCATAACTATTATTTAAAAATATTTTTTCTATCTGTAATTTATATTCTTTTATTTCTCCATCTATTCCACATAAAAATGTCGCTTCACCTGTCTTAATTTCTTGCCTTGAAGCAACTTTCATTTTTTTAGAATAATCTATTGATAAATTATTTGTATTTTTTATTATTCCATATATTCCAAATTTAGTATTTTTATAAATATTTCCTATTGTGCTATTTTGTTTTATACTTCCTTGAATTTTGCCAGGTTCTTCTTTTCTTCCTTTTACAATTGATATAATATTAGCATCAACTATTTCTCCTGAAGAAGTATTTATAATATCTCCTGTATCTATATCAGTTATCGCATGACCTAAACCTGCAAAACTTTCTGTTTGTTCATTATAAAATGTTACTGTTCCAACTCCTGCAGCACTATCTCTAACCCATAACCCTATTTTATATTTATCTTCTTTATCTTTTACTGGTGTTATTTCACACTTTTTTTCTTCTTCATTTGAAACATATGTTATTTCTAGCTTTTCTCCTTTTGAATCTTCTATTAGTTTTATTAATTCATCTGTATTGTTGATTATTGTATTATTTACTGCAACTATTGAATCTCCTTCTTGTATTTCTGTGTTTTCATATGGTTTAAATTTCTCTCCTTGTTTATTTTCTATTGTTGTTTCTCCTACTACCAGTACTCCATTAGTATATAATTTTATCCCTACAACTTCTCCAATTGGTATTACTTCTACTTCTTCCATTACATTTACATCAATTTTTTTCAATTCAATTTTATCAAATAAACTTACTGTAAGTGTTTCGTTACCGGGTTGTTGAAAATCACTTTCTTCTATGTTACTTGAAGTTTCTATTGATGAATTTTCTCTTTTTATGTCTATTCCCCATAATGTTGATATTTTTATCTGCTCTCCTTTAAATATAGATATTGTTTCTGGTATATTATCAATTGAAACTACATATGCATATATAAAAAATAATACAAATATTAAAATTATTTTCTTGAGTGTTTTCATTTTTTCACTCCTTTAATTTTATTATTTGTATTAATATTGTTTTTATACAAGTTAATTTTTTTCAAGTATCATACCTGCATTATTTTCAAATAATACTTTTACATTTTTTAAATCAATGTTTTCGTAATTTCCTTCATAATCATTTTTTAATAAAATAAAATATTTATTATCATTTTGTAAAAATTGTTCAATATCTGTTACATTATTTCCAAATATTAAATTTATATAATTATATGGATTTCTTGTTAAAACATATATCCAAATTGCTCTTGGCGGTGTTGTAACAGTAAGATATGTATCTGGCTTAATATTATTTACATTGGTATTGTAATAATCTAGTAATTCTAACTCATCTGTTGATATTATTGTATTTTCTGTTTGTATTAATCTAGTATTTTCTCTAAATATATCAAATACATAAAAGCTTTGTTTTGTTATAATTGTTGTTATTATTCCTATACAATATACACCTATACATAAATATGGTATTATCTTTCTTTTATCTATTATATGCTCTATACCAAAATATCCTGCTCCTATTACTAATGGCCATATTAAATAATATGTCTTATAATAATAATATGATGATACTTTTCGAGTTTCAGTTCCTATATATAATACTACTAAAAAAATTATGCTTAAAATTAGCATGATGTTTTCTAATTTTATTTTTTTATTTTTTATACAGTATACTATTTGATATATTGATAATAATATAAATATTAATATGTTTCCTATAAAATTAGCATATATTATTCCAAAAGTTGAAATTAAATCTGCAGAATTTGTAACTGGATTTGTTCCAAATTTCAAAAATTGAAATACTACAAAATACAAAATTCCAATAGTTCCTGGTAAAATTAATATATATAATATTTTTATTATATTTTCTTTACTAAATATTTTTTCTTTATTCTTTTTAATTTCTATTATTATTTGTAAAAATACTGCCAAATATACTACTGGTGCGAAAAAATAATATGAGAAAAACATTCCAAAATTTAGTAAAAACATTAATATTATTTTATAATATTTATTTATATCTTCTCTATTTACTATAAGTATTGCAATTATTATATCTAATGCTAATGATAAATATGAAAATCCTGAAAGCAAACTATTTAATGGATATCCTAACATATATATAATGGAAAATATTAATGGCACTATTTTTTTGTTTTTTGACAAAAATACATACATTAATATTCCTGATAAAAACCATATACTTATATCAAATATAAAATACAATTGGCAAAAATATGTCTCACTTATGACTCCAGAAAATATTTTAAATAATATCCCTGTATTTATATATGCTCCTGGCATGAAGAAATCTACATCCCATAAACCTAAAACATCTGAATTTCCATTAAATAATAATTCTGACTCATGATAAAATTCATCTGCAACAAAGTAATGTACTGTTGCATCTGTTATTTCATGTTTTATATTTATTGGTATTCCATATTGTTTTATAACAGTTGCTATTACAATTATCCCCATTATTATTAATGCTAATATATCTATTTTGTTTATTTCATATTTTTGTATTTTTTTATCTTTATAAATTTTTATTCCTAATATTATACTTATTATAGTATTTAATATTGATAGTGTTATTAATGTTGATGGTATTTTAATAAAAGATAATATTACACATATAAATATATTATAACAGAAGTTAATTACTATTGTTATTGCAATCCATTTTAATAGATTTTGCTTTTCTTCTTTTTTATATATTAATATGTGTAATATTATCATTATAAATGTTATTATTAAATAAATTATATTCATTTTATATCGCTCCATTTACTGCAACAGTTCCTGAACTAGTACCTGATATTATATGAAGATCTTCTCCTGATATTGTATAATAAATGTTTTTTAATGTTTGTGATAATGTTTTACTACTATTATTTGTTGTTACTGATATAGTGTCTCCTTCTTTCAATATTATCTTATCATTTCTATTAAGTTCTTCTTCAATTTGACTTGTAAATAAAGAATAATATGAATTTTCTCCAGTTGTCCCTGTTGCATTTGTATATCTTCTTGCTGGATTTTCGTCTAATACTTTTAATTCCATATTTACTTCATAAATGTTTCCTGATGTTCCTAGACTTATCAAATATTGCTCATAATCTTCATTGGTTATCTTACCTGTTTTTACAATTTTATCTACAAATTCTGCTGTATAATTTTCTACAAGTAATTGAGATATGTCATCATTTCTATCAGCAATCATAACTAAAGGAACTATGAACATTATTATTGCTGCTAATATAATTCCAGTTACGGATAATGTTGTTTCTTCCATATTCCCTCCTAATTATGTAAAATATATGTGATAATTCTTTTTTTGGTTTTATTAATTTCTAATGTGTCATTCCCTGGATCAAGTTCATCTTCTTGGTAATATTCCCCTAATACTTCTTCGAATTTTTTATCTGATAAAAATTCATATAAACCTTCTGAGTGTATAAATTGCTCATGATATTTTGAATTTGTGTCTGTTGTTTTTTTTCCTAATATTATGTTTAAATGTTCAACCGCCTCTGCCGCACTTGGAAAAATTTCTTTTTCAAGATCTACATAATAAACATATGTATCAGGTGTTGCAACATTAGGATCTACATATTTATACAAATATAATGGTTCATTATTATTTTCATCTGTATATGATTCATAAAAATATACTTTATAATTTTCTTTATATGCATTATACATTGTTGGTATTACTGTTTCTACTCCAACAATTCTATTTGAATTTGATGATGGTTTTACATATGTATATGTTGTTTCTCTATCACTCATATAAGTAATGGCTTCTACAGCTTGTGTTGCTTGAGAAAAAGAGGTAATACTAAGAGTTAATGCTAACGCAAACATCATTACTCCAAATGCAATTTTCAATGCTTCTGATGCATTCTCCATAGTTTACCTCCTTTATCTATTATTTATATTATTATGAATTATCTGTAACTTTCATTCTTATAATTAGTCCTGTTACTGTATCTCTTTCTGATTCTACTTTATATGTATGTCCAGTATCTACTCTTTTAGGACTAGATGTTGATGTTGATTCTGTAGATACACGTACTTCATCATCAACTACTACTTCAACTTTTTTACCATTATCTGTTTGAACAGAATTGTGTTCTGCTGCTTCTTTTAAAAGAGCATTTACTTGGCTACCTCTTTGAGCTTCACCTTCATATCTTATCCATTTATCATTATGTTGTGTTACTTCTTGTTGGCTCAAGTTAACATTTCCCATAGTATCTGCAGCCATATTATATACTACTAATCCTAAAGATATAATTAATATTGCTACTAATACTGCTGCAGCAATTAACAATGCCTTTGTTGCGTTCTCCATAGTTTTTCTCCCTCCTTTTTTCACTTTTGTTTATTTGAATCGATAAATTAATTTACCGAACTTTATGAACTTATTGGTATTTGTTCAAAATATAGATATTTTATTTTGTTAGTTTTTTCATGATATTCTATTTTTGAACATTTGAATTTTATATCTCTATAATATTCCATAAATTGCTCTATACCATTGTTGTAGAATGTTTCTGCTCTATAAGTTTGTTCATTATCTGTCATATAAACTTCCATCTTTATTGAGTTTGTATCATTTTCTGTGAACATTCCTTTATCATCTTTAGGTACTTCATTTTTTATATTTTTGTCCATTACTTTATTAATAATTGTTGCTAAATCTAAACCATATATTTCTTTATCTTTATATTGCTCAAATTCAGCATTTTCTTTCATTATAGTATCATGTTCTACTTTATATGACGAATATCTTATAGCTACTATCGACACAATTATTATAACTATTACAAAAAATATCAAAAATTTTTTCATTTTTCTATCCTCATTATATCATTTAGTTTTTTAATACTCAAGTATTATTCAAAATTTATTTCATATACTCTTCCTGTTACTGGGCTTATCTTTACATTTGCTATATAGCAAGTATATTGATATCCATTATCTCCACTTAATAGTTTACTTGAACTCCAAATATTTGGGTCTTGACTATTTATATTTTGTTGAATATTATCTAATTGTTGGGCTCCATTATATTTAACATTTACTGCTACATATAAATTATTTTCATTAGCTTCACCATAAATGTCTCCAAGATTTTTATTATTTTCATATGCTATATTTGCAGCTGTTACTACATCTTGTATTCCTACTCTAAAAGTAACTACTTCATCTCCACTTTCATTTACAATTGTATTATTATATCTTAAAAATTGAGTATTAAATTTAGAAACTTCATTTGCCGCTAGTTGTTCTTTTGTAGAATCCACATATCCTCCAAGACTTATATACAATGATACTCCTAGTGCCAATACCATTATTCCTATTAATACCCCTGCAGCTATTAATAAAGCTTTTGTAGCATTTTCCATTTATGTTTTCCTTTCATATTAATTAAATATAACTGAAGAACCATCTTCTGTTGTGGTAACTTCAAATGTCATACCACATATTCTTCCTGTGTCTGGATCAATTTTGAATTCCCCAGTACTATTGAAATATGCTCTTTTAAATTGCATAAATTGATAATATTGATATGTAATTTCTTTAACTGTTTTTATTTGTGCTGAACTTCCCGTAAAAGATGCTCCTAAAATTTCTTTTAGTTGCTCTACTCTTTTTTCTCTAATAGATACAGCATATTGATCTTGTGCTTTTTCATCTACTATTATATTTGCTATATTAGCTGATAGAGTTTCTAATTTTCCTTTATCCAAACCTGCTATCCCAACATTTTCAGCATCTCGTATTAATTCAGTTTCTACTCCTGTTAATGCTATTAATTGTCTATCTTTTTCTCTATTAGTTCCTCCACCTTTTGTATTTGTTATTTCTGGTAATATTATACCTAAGCTTTCTGCATTTGGCATTTCATATATTACTTTATAATTAGGATTAGTTTCATCATAGTCAAAATACAAAAAATCCTTTAAGTATTGGTCCCCTATCTTCATTGTTACTTCTATTCTTGTATAATTTGTTCCTTCAGCATATGAATATCTTTCATTAAAGTCAATTACTTTATTCATAAGAGATAGCAATTCACTACCTCTTATGTTTTTTCTGTCATAATTTATAAAATTTTCATTAAATTCTCCTGTCTGTTTTGCCATTGCATCTATATGCTGAGTTTGATAATATTCTGATACCTGGTTATATGCCATCATCAATAATGTTAATACCATAATTGCTATCATTACTGCTGCTGCAATTAGCAAGGCTTTTGTTGCATTTTCCATTTATACCTCCAAACTTAAGTTTTATGCACCTAGTTGTGAGAAAGCATCTGTCATACTTGTTAATCCTATTACTACCAATGGAATTATTAAATATCCAACAAATAGACATATCATTGGTGCAAAACCTACACCTTTTCCTATTAATCCTTTTCTTGATATTAATATATTATTTGCATCTTTTCTCTTTTCTTGATGGTAATCTCTATCTGCATCTAATTCATCAAAAGCCTCTCTAATTGGTATTTTTTCAACTGCTGCTTGTAAGCTTTCTACTATTCTTATCATATCTTGATTTGTAACTGAATTTTTTAATTCTTCTAATGCTTCCCATGCACCTGCTTCATAGTTGTTTACACATCTTGCGATTGGTTCTTTGAAGATATTTGAATATCTTTCTAACCATTCTAATATCATTTCAACATTTACTCTTTCGATTTTCATAAGCATTACTATGATTGTCTGGAACTGCATTACTTCACTTTCCATTTCCATTTCTCTCATCTTCTTTTGGAACATCATCATCCACACAGGGGCCATATATCCAACTAATGCAAATACTATTGCTAGTAATTCTTCAAACCATTGCATGCTTTCTGAATTTATTATTTTTAGTTTTCCTAAAATTCTTTCTGCATCCTTTTCTAAGTTTTCGTCTCCTTCTTCATAATATTTAGACCTTAACATTTCAGCTTCAATTTCGTCTTGTGTTATATCTAAATCACCTTTTAATCTATCCAAAAAGTAATTATCTTGTTTTGTCAGTTCATCAGCTTTTCTTTGATTTTCATCTGACAGAGTTCCCATTACCATAGAATCTGTCGTGGGCTCTGTATATACATAATTTATTGCAATTCTATGTAATTGTGCAGCTAATAATATTGTTGCAAAAAACGTTATTACAGCTAAACATATTCTGTTTATGTATACCCATTCCATTTTTGATTTAGAGGCCGAATCTTTTAAAAGTTTCTGCATCTTTCTGTAATCTTTTGAACCTTTTTTTGGTATAAAACAATTTACAAATCTTTTTAATACTGGGTTTTTATATACTTTTTCTTGCCATGGATGTTCATTTTTCGCTATTTCTACTTGAACTCCACCATTATCTTTTAATTTTCTTGTCATTATATATGATACTACAGTTAATACAACTATCAATATCTGTACTATCATTCCTAATTTGCCATTATAAAAGCTCTGTGTAAATGTAAAGTTTGATACTGCCCAATTTTTTAATGGCTCTAGTAATAATACTGGTGCTATTGAGATAAATGCTAAACTTTGAAATACATAGTTTAATTTATCTCTTTTTAATATTTCAATTTGCATCTCTTGTGTTATATTGTCTATGTTTTTTAAGTACAGAGATGCACCATTATCTTCTTTTCTATCTCCAAATTCTCTTGTTAAATATGATATACCAGCAAATTCTTTTAAATAGCTATTTGGTGCTATATCATAATATTTTTCTAGTTCTGTTTCAGGATCATCAGAGATTAATATTTCATATATTTTTTCTCCTTGCCTTGATACACTTTTTTCATCATCTAAAGATACTTGATATATTGCTTCTTCTACCATGTTGAATTCATGATATGCATGTCTAATTTCTGCAAAGAAATCTATTTGTTCTTTAAGTAATTTATTATCAATTTTATCTACCATTCCATCAACCATAGTATCTACTATGAATAATTCAAATATTAACAATATACACATTAATAATGTATTTGAACTTGTAATTATTATAGTTAATAATACAACTGGTATTAAAATTAATATTGCTTTTGATAAAATCCTTGCTGTATCTTTTCTTGTTGTATATTCATCATCTATATTTAATATTTCTAGCCTTCTTCTTAATTTGTATAAATATCTTTTTATAAAAGGTATTTTCATATAGGTGATGTATAATTTTTGGTACATTATATCCATTGAGAAACTACTTGCTTTTGTACCTTCTTGTAATTTCTTCATCTGTCTGTACTCTGATTTTTGCATTTTTTTAGACAATATTAAATATGCTATAATTATAATTGCAAATAATATTCCAGTACCAATCATAATGTACTTCAACATTTCTGTACTCATCTATATAAAACACCTCCAAAGTCTACTTCTTTATATTTCATTTTTTGGTTTTCTTCCTCTTCTTTTTGGTTCTGTTGAAGTTCCAACACTAACACTTGCCATCTCTTTTTCTTGTCTAATTTGATTTCCCCATAATCTGTCAACAAATTGGTCAAATTCTTCTACATCTGATTCGTCCATATTTGCTCTCATTTCTTGTAGGTTTTTATCTGTAATTTTGTTTGTCATTACATATTCTCCATCTACATATTCCATTATATTTTGATATGTATATAATTTTTGTTCTGTTGATTTAGAGAAATATGTTGTTGCATTTTGGAAGAATTTTTCAACTTTTCCATCCATTGTTTTTTCACTTTTATAATCATGATCATATGTTGTAGTATCTTCTACAGGTATACATTCTGTAACTCTTTCTATATATCTTCTTCCTCTAAAGTCTTTTACTAAATGTATATCAAAGTTTAATACTTGTACTACTTGTTCTTCTGCTGTTTTTTCGTTTTTGAATACTCCTGCTCTTAACATTGAGTTACGTAATGCTGTAACTAAGTCTGGGAATGTTTTAGCGTGGTGAGTAAATAATGTAAATTTAGATGCAACCTGTGCTGATTGAATCATCCAAGATGCTACGGGGTCAGTTGCAACCTCACCTATGATGTTTACAGAACCGTCAGTTTTTTTCTGAACGTCCAAACACTCTTGTCCGGCTATTGTATCTGTTTCACGCATTGATAAAATGTTTCTTGTAGGATATATTTTTCTTAAGTGTAACTCGAATGCTGTTTCTGTGATACGCAAGTTCATTGTTTCATATATATTTTCTATCATTGCCATAAGCATTGTTGTTTTACCACAACCTTGCTCACCTGTTAGTGATATAATTCTTGCTCCTTTTACTAAATATTTTAGTAAATTGATTGCATCTTCATATCCAGGGAATGTGATTATTTGCTCTAATGTTGCTCTTTTTACGTCGAATTTTCTTACGAAGAATGCCCATGTTTCTGACATGCTTGGTCTTACTACAACGACACGAGAACCGTCTTTCATTTCATTGATTTTGTAACCATTTGTATCTGATAATTGTCCTGGGTTGTTGTATTTATAAATATTTTGACATACTCTTTTTAATTCTGCTTCTGTACCAAATGATAAAAATGCTAGACGTATTGATTTACCTTGGAAGAATATCCATATACTATCACAAGCTCTTGGTACTTTGTGTTCTGATACTTGTTCTAGATAATCTCCATCAGTTTGTGCTACTTGGCTTAAGAAACTTTCTGGTAAACCTGATACACCACCTGATACACCATCTATATTCATATCTCTTATTTCATCGATACTACTATAACCTTTGTAATGTTGATATATTCTTTGTACTACAACTTCTAGTTTATCTTGGAAAGATAATACTATTTTTTCTTTTTCGAATATTTCATCTATTTCTTCATCAGTTATTACATAACATGGTTTTGTTTCACCTTGTATGTATTTTAATGTTGCTAGATTATATCTTTTTATTAATTGTGTTAATGCCTCATATCCAAATTCTTTTTTATATACATATAATAATATATCAAATTTATCTTGAGAAGTTAACAAAGATGGAATATCAAATGGAATCGCACTTGATATATTTGTTTCATCTATTCCATATTCTTTTGACAATAAATCTGCAATTAACTCTTTTACATATCTCTTGTCATTAACATCTCCATATGTACATCCTTTTAAAGCCTTTTTTAATGCATATTTTTTATTCTTTCTTCTTTTTAATTCCTCTTCAGAAAGACCTATATCATATAAATTTACTTTTGTGATTTCATCTAATCTTTTCTTTACGAAATCTCTCATCTTATCTAATGTGTATGTTTTATCATCTTTTTCAACTTCTTGTTCTACTTCTGCATTTTTATTTTTATTTATATAATATAGTATTCCCATTATTGCTGCTACAAAGATAACTATTATTAATATTGTATTAAATATAGACATTCTTTCACCTCATTCTCATTTGCAAGTCTTGTATTCTTTTTATTATAGTATTAACTAATTTCAAAACTTCTGACATAAAGAAATAATTAGTATCTGTTGTATCTTTTATATCTCTTAATTTCAAGAAAAGTTCTGTAACATTAGCTTCTTCTGCTGCTTCAAAAAATAGTGTATTAAATGGTACAAGATTTAAATCTTTTTTTTCTTCTAAATATTTCATTATATTTTTTTTATTATATTTTGTTTTTTTATTGTATTTTGCTATTACTGGTATACATTTTGGACCAACTAATTCTTTATTACTATTTTTCATCTCATTATAATTATCTAAGCTTACTATTCTTTGACTTAATACTAATACATTTACATTAGATATATCTAAAATTTCTTTTTTAACCTGTTCTCCCAATTTATTATCTATGTCAACTAATACCATATCATAATATTGATTTGCTAACTTTATTAATTCTACATAGCATTCTGATAATTCTCTATAATCTTGTAAATTCTCATCATTATTTTTATCAATTTGTCCTACATATCCAGAAAGAACTTCTAGTCTACCTTTAAATATAACTTTTGTATAATCTGTTATTATTGATGGTTGTATTTTATTACTTTTAATTAATTTTGATAGTCCTTCAAATCCATTTTCTACAGCTATATTATTATTCATAGGTACTAATGTATTTTTTTTCTTATTTGCACTTATCCAAAAGCAATTTTTCATTGTTGGATCTTTATATGCTGTTGATATTAATAAAATTTTGAAGTTACGCTCTATTGCCATCTTTGTTGCAACAGCAACTGATGTTAATGTTTTTCCAGTTTGTTCTCTACTATCATTCCAAAATGTTACAATTGACATTCCTTATTCTCCTTTATAGATTTTTCATTATTGCTCGTATTTTTCTCTCATCGAGTTCTTTTTCTATATCATGTACTAGATATACTACATTTTCTCTATACTCATTACTTAGATTTCTAAATTTTATTTTCGAAACTCTCTGGTTTTCTGTTATTGCTGAGTAGTCTCCATTTTCTAATAAGAAGTATAATTTTTCTTCATTCCATACTACTTTTAATCCTAGTGCTAGATATTCAAAGTATTCTTCTTCTTCTCTTAGCATCTCTTTTGAGAAAAAGATTTTTGTCATATGAAATGGTATATTTATTTGGTCTAAAATTTCTATTCCTTTTTTAAGTGAATATACATCAAATGATGTTATATAATATAATTTTTCTGCATCTGATAAATTAAATCCGACTATTCCATTATAATTATCTGTATCTATCAAAATATAGTCATAATTTAATTTTTCTTCTCCTTCTATCGCAAGATATTGTTTTATATTTTCTAATGTTTCAAAACCAACTGCTACATCTATACCTTCAAATTCAGTTATATATGATTTCGTTGGGTTTATAACTGGAACTACATATCTACTTTTTTGAATTTCGGTTGCATCTATTACCAAAACTTTCTTTTGTGCTTCTACTAAGATTTTTGCTATTCCCAGTACTAAGTCTGTTTTGTCATATACACCTATAAACCCTATTTTTTTCATATAGTTTGTCTTCCTTTCTTTTTAGTCTTAAAACTTTGTAGTAAGGGCATAAAATTATGCCCTTGCTATTTTACTCTGCTGTTGATGTTAATAACTCTAAATAATTTGTTCTTGATTCTTGTGATTTTGCTGTTCCTTCAGTTAATCCATCTTGTACATTTGTTGGATACTCTTCATTTCCATCTATTATTGGTTGTAAATTATTTTGTCTTAATCTTCTTACTGCTTCTGTTAATCTATTACTTAATTCATTTCTTGCAATTCCAACAATATTTGGGTTTGCATTTATTTGGTCAATAACTGCATTGTTTGGATAATATGTTGTTGTTGATGGATTTTGTAATCCTGGTTCTACATATTTATTTGCATATAAATATGCACCTTCTAACCCATATGCTTCTACTATTGAACTTGACATCAACATGATTTCGCTTTCATTTAATTGTACTCTAATTGTATCTGGAACATATGTACCATCTGAATTTTCAGGTATTTCAACTTCTGCCTTTGATACAACTACAAAGTTCTGTCCACTTGGTAGCATTAATCTTATATCTATATAGTCTCCTGTTTCCAAATCAACTGGTAACACTACCATATTATATTCTTCTAATCTTGCGTCATCTGTTACTACTGCATCTGATTGAACCACATAATCTGGTGTTATTACTGTATTTGCTTTCAAATCAATTTTTGCTAATAGTGGAACAGAATTTAATTTTATAAATTCTCTTCTTATAGTTCCATTATCTAGTACATATTTATATACATTTCCTGTATTTATTTCTTCATATAGTCTTGTTATACCATCATTTTCACTATTAGATGTTGTTGTAAAATAAAGTGTTGTTCCATTATCATCAAAAGTATATGTATTTCTTGAATTTGATTCATCTACTTCTAGTAAATTATCTGATTCATTTATATATAATCCTTCTTCATCTCTACTTATTGTTTTTCCATCTTCTGTTTGTAAATACCATGAATCTATCACTGAAGATAAAGATGTTGCATTTTGAGGTATTGTTTCTTTATTAACTAGTTTTGTTTCAAACATATCTTCTGTTAATATTTCACCTGATTTTACTTCCTGATTTAGTACATACACATTTACTAATTTTGCTGCTTCTGCTGCTTGTTCATCTTTTACCTTTTTTAATTGCAAAAATAATAGTGCTATTACTACTCCTGTAATTATTAATGTTATTATAATTCCTAATAAAAATGAATTTCTTGCTTTTCTTTGCATTGGATTTACCGCCACTTCAAATTCCTCCTTTTAGCGTTTTCGCTATAATACTATCTTTATTAATTTTACACCTTTTTTTGAGTAAAATCAACAAAGTTTTTGTTTTGTAATACAAACTTAATATTATTGTAATATTTTTGTAACATTAGTTTGTAATTATGTATTTTAGTGCGTTTGCTACCCCTTCTTCATTATTGCTATCTGTTATATAATTGGAAATTTTTGTTATTTTTGGTGAGCTTTGTCCCATAGCTATTCCTAATCCTGCCTCTTTTATCATTTTTTCGTCATTCATATTATCCCCTATTGCGACAATTTCTTCTCTTTTTACATTTAATTTTTCTGCTAATATTTCAATTGCATTCCATTTATCTACATTTTTCGCCGAAATTTCAGTATAATAATATTCTATTGGCACTTCTTCTGTTCCTTGTCTTATCATTTTTCTTGACATATGTGATACTTCTAAAACTTCAATTTCTTCGATTGTTTTTACTTTTTTTAATATTGAATTAAATATTAATTTGCTATTATCACATATTGTTACTTTTATTACTTTTTCATCGCGTTCTTCTAAATATTTATACAAGTCTTCTACTATTTTTATATGTGTTTTATTTTTTTCTTCCTTATTCAAGTTTTCTTTATAATAATATAATACATTGTAATTTAAACTTTTTGCTAAAATTTCTTTTTCTGTATATATGTTATAATATATACTATTTTCCTCACATATTTTTACTATGTCTAAAATTTTTGATTTTTTTAATGTGTTTTCGTATATTATTTCATCTTTTTTTATATCATATATGATAGCTCCATTTCCTGATATAAAATATTTTTCACTTTTTATTTCTTTTGCTATTGTTTTTATTGAATCTATCGGTCTTCCTGATGCTATTATTACTTCTATCCCTTTTTCTTGAACTTTTTCTATTACATCTTTTGTGTTTTGCGTTACTATTCCATATGAGTTTAACATTGTTCCATCTAAGTCTATCGCTATTAATTTATACATTTTTTTACCTCTTTCTTTTAATTTTTTTATTTTTTCAAAATTTTTCCTGTTTATTTTCTCAAAAATTGTACATCATATATTTAGAAAAAGCAATAGTTTTTTCTAAGAAATGTTATATATAGCAGGAGGTGAAAAAACATGGCAAACTCAAACAACAGTAATAAAAAATTAGTTCCAGAAGCTATGAGCGCTTTAGATAAATTTAAATATGAAGTAGCTTCAGAAGTTGGTGTAAATTTAAAAGACGGTTATAATGGAGATATATCAGCTAAAGATGCTGGTAAAATCGGTGGAAATATGGTTAGAAAAATGATACAACAAGTTGAAAACAATATGGCTAACAAATAGTTTTAACTATATATTAGATTTTTAGTACTTTTTTGGTACTAGCTTGGCAGAAGTATTTTTCTTGGTTTTATTTATGTATTTATACATATATGAAAGCAGGAGATGTGCTCCTGCCTTCTATATTTTATTATTCAATTTCTTCATTATCTAAAACCTTTTGTGCATTTAAAGTAGTCAATTCTTCTAGTTTTTCTTCTGACACAATCTTGCTTAACTTTTTCAAGATTTTAGGTATTTTAGGATATATTTGTTCTGGTCTATGTACATCAGAGCCCAAAAAGTGAATTAAATCTTGTTTTAATAACTTTTTCACCGTCTTTTTGGCTTTATCTCCATACATACCAATAATACTACCATAATTAGCTTGAAACAATGCTCCCATTTCTGCAAGTTCTTCTACATACTTTGGGTCTTCTTGAACATAGCTATATCTCTCAGGATGTGCTATTATTGGAATATAGCCATTTTCAACAAGTCTATAAATAATTTCTTTATCATTCATATTTTTTGAATGCATCGGAAGTTCATATAATACATATCTAGAATTATTAATTGTTGATGCTTTTTTATCTTTTAATAATTGTACAATTTCATTTGTTACGTAAATTTCGCTTCCAAGATAAAGTTCAATATCTTGGAAGTCTATCTGCTTAATTAACTGTAATCTTTGTTCTTCATCAACTTCATAATATTTTTCCATGTAATGTGATGTTGATATTATTTTTTCAAATCCAACATCTCTAGCTTCTTCTAATATTCTTATTGTTTCTTCTAAACTTTTTGAACCATCATCTATCTGTGGTAATATATGTGAATGGAAATCTATCATTTTTATCTCCTATTATCATTTTTCATTTTCTTTTCTTTTTTTAGATATTCATTAAATTCCCTTAATACTTCCGCTGTTTTTTCTTCTGGTGTTTTTTCTATTTCTGGCTCTACTGTTTCTCTTTTCATTGCCCTAGGTACTTCCATTTCTTCGCTAAGAGTTTCATTTTTTCTATTCATCATTTCTGCTGTTCTCATTCTTAGAGCTTCTCTCTTTTGTTCTTGTTCTGCTTCACTTCTTGATTTTTGTGTTGAAGGTTTAGATGCATAATAATATGTCTCATTATATTTTTTAGATGAAATTGGTATTTTATTATAAACTACACCTGCTATATTTCCACCAACATTTTTGATATCTCTTATTACTTTTTGTAAATCATCTTTTTTAGTTTGATTATGTGCTGTTATAACAATTGTTGAATCTACAATTCTTGATAAGATTACAGCATCTGTTACCAATTTTGATGGTGTTCCATCAATTATTATTAAGTCACATTCTTGTTTTAAATCTTCTAAAAGATTAACCATTTGTGGGGTTATTAATAATTCTGATGGATTTGGTGGAATATTTCCTGCTGGCATTACATATAAATTTGGTACTTCTGTTTCACGTAAATAATTTATCAAATTATTTGCTTCTTGACTGTTTTCAGTTACCCCTGATAAGTAATTAGAAAGTCCTGGTCGTGGTAACACACCAAATATATTATAAATTCTTCCTTTTCTCATGTCTGCATCTATTAATATTACTCTTTTTCCAGCTTGTGCGAATGCAACAGCTAAGTTAGATGATACCCAACTTTTTCCTTCACCAGGGTATGTTGATGTTACAAGCAATGTTTTTAATTTTTTATTTGAACTCATAAATTGTATATTTGTTCTTAGTGTTCTAAATATTTCAGAAACCGGAGATTTCGGATCTTTATGTGCTATTAATTCTTTTTTCATTATCTTGCACCTCCTCTTCTTCTTCTTCTTTTTGATTTTGGTTTTTCATCTAAAGTTTCATATACTGGAATTGATGCAAGTACTGTTACTCCAGTTATTTTTTCTATATCTTCTGCTGATTTTATTGTTGTATCTAGCATATTAGCAATCAGTACATACATTGATGCTACTACAATTCCTATAAAGCCAAATATTACTATATCTTTTATGTGATTTATATTATATGGTTGTTCTTCAACTTCTGCTTCATCTACAACATGAAGATTTTCTATTCCATAATATTCTTTTACATTTTCTATAAATACTTTTGCTATTTCATTTGCTATTTTTGCAGCTAATACTGGATCTTCATCTTTTACTGTTATTTCTATGATTTCAGTATCTTCTCTTGCACTTACTGTAACATTTTTCTTAAGTTCTTCTGGATCTTTATCTATAGCCAAATTTGATATTACATTTCTTATTACTTTATCACTTCTAACTAAATCTCTATATGTTGATACTAATTTTGAGTTTAATGTTATATCTGTTGTTGTGATTGATGATTCTGTACCATCTGTAACTTGTCCTGATGAATTTGTTGCTAATAATAGTGTTGTTATTGATTCGTATTTTGGTGTTACAAAACCAAAACTATATATTGCACCTATTGTTACACATATTGCTGTTATTAATATTATTTGTAATCTTTTTTCCCAAAAAATTTGTAATAATTCTTTTAAATCTAGTTCTTCCATCGTTTCCCCCTATTTCTCTGTTGTTTCTTCTTTTGTTTTTTGCAATAAAATTGTTATTATATATATTACTATCAATATTATTGCTACTACTAATGTTATCATTCCAAATGTATTTATTTTTTCGACAATATTTTGCAATATTGTTACTACTACTTCTGAAAATGAGTCATTAAATATTTTTATTCCTGCTATATTTACTTTTGTTTGTACTATATTATTTGCAATTAGCACAAAACATGAGCTTCCTAACAATGCTATTCCTAAGTCTTGAAGGTTTCTTGATACTTTTTTTATGTTTGATAATATAATTATTATTACATCAGCAATTATTGTAATTATTATTACAGTATTTGCTTTTTCTATTAAATTTGTTATTTTTCCATATGCATTATTTATTTCATCTTCATATTTTGTATGTAATATTGTATTTGTGTATTCATCTGTTATATGTTTAACAAATTGTTCTATTGCTTTTTCATTTCTACTGTTTTTTATATTTAATTCATCTATGTTTGCATTTAATTTGTCTGATATTTCTGTTGTGTCTATCTTTATGTCTGTTCCATCATAAATATTTGATATTATTTGTTCTATATCTTTTTTCACTTTTTCTTCTGTACATATATCTTCTAGTACTGTTTCTTCTAAGCCTGATTGATATATGTAATTTTCAAAATTTGATTTTACAAGTTCATATGTTTCTGAATATAAATTTGTTTCTTCTAGTTTTTGCATAGTATATGTTTTGTCTAAAATTGTAGAAGAAACTATTTTACTCATTCCTATTGCTATAATACATATTACTAATATTGTTATTAATATGAATTTTATTATTTTTGCTATTATTTTCATTTTCTTTTTCCTTTCGTTTCTACTTTTCTAGTTCTGCATATACTACATATCTTTGTGTTGCATATCCTATGTTATTAAATGGATAACATGTATATAACATTAATATTTCTTTTTCTCTTTGAACTGGTAATTTGTCTAGTTCTGTTTCTTTTATTAATTGCATATCATATACTTTATATGTGTATTCTCCATATGTTGTTGTTATTTTTATTAGGTTTCCTTTTTGTACTTCTCCTAATCTTCTTAACATTTTTTTATAGTTATGCCCCATGTATATTATTGAGCCACCTTCTCCTGGAAAATAACTTCCACTTGAATGTCCTATCCCGTTTTTTAGGATTTCTAATGTGTCTCCAAAATATATTGGTAATTCTAAATCGATTTTTTCTATTTCGATTGTTCCATATTTTGTTCCATATTCAGGATAGTTTTCTAGTGTGTTTTTTTCTTCGTTTATTTGTGTTGGCTCTTCTACTCTATTTTCGTCTATTGTTATTGATACTTTGTTTACTAATGAAAATGCTTGCTCTATTTCTTGCCCAAAAAATAGTTTTATTACAAGTATTAGTAACCCTGTAATTAATAAAGCAACTATTATACTACTAATAGTTGCTTTAAATGCTTTTACTAATTTATTTTGCATTTGCAATTGTTCTCTTTGCTACAACAGTTATAGCTAGGGCAATTATTGCTACTATAGAAACAACTAAAACAACATTTACGTTATTTCCTGTATATGCTAGTTTTCCATTATTTTCTGTAACTGTTTCTATTAATTTTCCTGTATTGTCATATACTTCTACTGATCCTGTTTTGAAAACTAATTTAACATCTATGATGTCTGCTGCTGATGTTGCTATTGATTTTAATTGATTTTTTTGTTCTGTTGTTAAATCATCATAGTTTGTTGCTCCTGCATTTGTCATTACAGCTACTGCTTCATCTGCTTTTGCTATTATGGCATTTGCTTCATCATCTGTTACTGGGTTTTCTGATAGGTATCTTTCTATTTTTACTTTGTCTGATGCTGTCATTCCATATGCTTGTCCTTTTGCATATAGTTCATCTGCTAATGTTGCTGATGTTGCAGCTTGTACCCCTGTTCCTAATGCTATTACTAACATTACAATTAATAATGATACTGTTACTAATTTTTTCATTCTCATTCTCCCTTTCCTTTGTTAAATTTCACCTTGATTATACCATTACATTTTTTATTATGCAATACTTTTTTTGAAAAATTTTATTAATTTTTTTGAGTAGATTTTTAATGTGTTTTTATGTGAATCCGATAATTTTTTACTTAACTTTTTCTTTTTTTATTATATTAATTAATTCTTTAAATTCGTTCTTTTTATAACATTCTATTAAATATAAAATTATATTTAATAGCCCACATAATATTGCTTTTATTAGAAATCCCCATATATTTTCGACATTTATATTTTTACAAATAGAATATGTAATAATATAGTTTAATAATGTACAAAAAATATAATATGTATTATTCTTCCAATATTTTGATATTTTCTCTTTAAAATAATCTTTATATAATATAAACGGTTCATACCACCTATTAGTTAATATACGTGAAATCGCTGTTGCTATGATGATTCCAAACATTCCCCAAATTTTTCCTAGTACAATTGATAATATTATATTAATACATGCTGTTATCAAGAAAATATATCTTGTTTTTTTGAACATTCCTAAAGTATCTCTATATGTAGATATTGGATTTAATCTTCCTACTATATAAAAATTTAATACTATTGTGTATACTATTGAAACATCTAAAATAAATTCCTCTCCTACCCATATTTTAATAAAGTCACTAAATAATATTAATAAACATACTGAAATAAATCCAAAAATTATTGCTGAGCAAAAGTCAATTATTTTAAAAACTTCATATTTTCTTTTTTCATTGGAAACGGCATTTAGATTTCCTATACTAGCAGTCAGTGCACTAAATATTATTGTTGTAAATACTGTTATTGAATTGATTATCATATAGTAATTTGAGTAATATCCAACATATATAGTTCCTATAATTATTGAAATTAAAATATTGTCTGTATTATTTAGTATTACCCCTCCCAATCTATATATAAATACATATTTTATATTTGAAAATATTTCTTTTGTTTCTCTCTTTTCTAATTTTTGTTTTCCTTTTAAATATGGATATAATTTGTAGGATTTCATTGCTCCATATAAATTCATCATAAATGTAAATAGTATCTGTACTATCAAATATAACATAAAATTATGAGTAAGGTACAATAATATAATTTGGACTATTTGTTGTATCACAGTAAAAATCATTGTATACATTTTTATTATATACATTTTTTGATCAGCCTGCAAAATTGACGTTCTACTTGCAAATAAATATGAAATTACAGAATGCAACAAATATAATATGTAATATAATGTAATCTCGCTCATATCAATATTCGTATTCACTAAATATTTAAGCACCGGCACTAAGGTTAATCCTATTAACAAAATTACTATAGCCATTATATTATATAATTTTTTATATAAATTCATAAGAGCTGTTATTTTTTCTTTATCGTTAGTTGCTAATGGCTTATACATACTATAAATTATGGCATTTCCTATTCCTAGTTCTGCCAAAGAAAGTACAGTTAATATATTAGAGAATAATCCATTAACTCCTAGATACTCACTGCCTAAAGTTTTTATAAATACTGTTCTTGATATAAAATTACATATTAATATTATTATCTGGCTTCCTAGTCCAAAAAATATATTTTTCATCGAATTATATGTTCTAGAATTATTTTGCATTTTTTGTCCTTTCTAAGATTTTTCTTTTTAATTTGCCAATTTTTTTTCTGATTTTTCTCCATGGGTTCTCTATTTTTTCAAAATTAACCGTGCAAATCCATTCGATCTCGGGATATTTCTTTAATATTTCTGGATTAGATTTTATTGCATTTTGTATATCAAGCCAAAACGTAAGTTGACTTTCTGTTATATTTATTTTATATAATATATCATATTTAGCTTTTTTATTTATTTTCTTATTATATGTAAATCCATAATTATTCGGATTTCCACCAGTTGTTATTATCTCATATATTGTTCTATAACATTTTTCACAATTACTACAATTTTCTCCTCCACCCTTTTCCCAACAAACTCTTAGCTGAGGATATATATTTTTTGTTTCTGAATATTTTATTATGGATTTTATTTTATCTTGTCGAGAAAAGTTATATTGGTCATGTTCTACTATACAATTAACAAATCTTAATTGATTATCAATTGTAGGATCTGAAGCACATCCAATCCTTGCTTCTTTTTCTGTATAACTAGAAGCTATATATAATTTTGTTATATTTTTTAAATATGCTAAAACTGAAACTTGTCCTAATAAACCTATACCATGTTGAAATCCATGCCACCAATTATCATTCACAGTTTCTAAAGCTTTTTTATCAAGTTCTTTGCTATTGATAAATTCTTTTAAGTTAGATTTTATGTAATTGTTTTCTAATTTTAAATTCTTTCCCACATTATTTGCATGTTCTTTTACTTTTTCCCATCCATTTAAGTCTGCCAATTTAATATCTGCACCACACATTGTTATTAATTGAGGAGTTTCATCAATATGCGCTATCAATGTAGAAAATGAATCTGCTCCTCCGACTAAATAATATTGCTGATTTTTTTACACCTTCTGTTAAATTTTTTTCGATATTATCTACATCTATATCACAACTCATATTTATTTGTGGATACATATTTTGATATGCTTTTAATAGATTATTAATACAATAAAAAAATTCCGCATCAATGCTCTCAATTTTGATTGTTGCATTATAAAAAAAGGCTACTGGTAATATATTACATAAAAACGGAATAATTTTTACTGAGTCAGGAACTTTTTGTATATCAATATCATATTCAATAAAAAATTTTTCTTTTTCAATAAAAACATTTTTCCATTCGCCTTCTATTTTATACTCAATTATTATTTTTCTATTATTTTTAATATTTATATTTTCTACTTTTAATATATTTTTCATGTAATTCACTCTCTTACTTATTATTTTTTATGAAATCATTTATAATCTGTTTCATTTCATTAAATGTTTTTTTCATTTGATTAGAATTCATTTTTTTATCACTATCTGCTTCTAATTCTTTATATTCTTCTATAAAATCTTCAATATTATTTTTATCTACTAATTTTATATATCTTATTTCTTTTAACCATCTATTATACACTTCTTTAACTTTTCCATTACTATTATTAAAAGCAATACATGGTGTACCTGTTATCACACAAAAAATCATTCCATGCAATCTATCCGTTATTACACATTTTGAACTACTAAATTTCGTCCAAATTTCATTTAACTTTTCTTCTCTTTCTTCTAAACTGATGTTTCCGATGTGAGTATCTTGATATTCTATGTTAAGTCCTTTTTGTTGTAGATAATCATATATCCTTTTTTCATATTCTTTATTTAATGCTTTTTCTTTGTCATTTCTCATACAGAAAATAATGTTATTATTTCTTTTTACTTCATTATTTTTCTTGTCTAAATATAATACAATATCAGGCATTTCTTTAACAATACATTTATTAAATTTTTCTTTCATTTTTCTATAACTTTTATTTTCTCTTGCAAATATTAAAAGTTTTTTATGCTTATTATATATTTTTTGTGTTTGTTTTAATGCTTTACTTCCTTGCATATCATCTGAAAAATCTATTGTTTGAGGAAATGAAATTATAATGTTATTTTTAAAGTTATTTATAACAAATTTTCTTTGGTCCTCGATTCCCTGATATAAATTTCCCATGTTTCCCCCACCAATTATTGTTATAACATCATTAGATGTAATTTTATTTTTTAAGGATTTCATTCCTTCTATAATGTCTTCACAACAATATTCCACAACTTCATATTCTTTAAAATTGTCTTTTATAAATTTTTTTTGAGCATATGTAATTGCAATATCTCCCAAATTACCATAATCTGCGGCTAGAGCTATTATCATTTTCTTTTTATTTTTATCTAAATACTGATATTTATTTTCCTTTTTTAATATGCTTTTTATTTTCATTTTCCATAAACTTGGTATAAATTTTTTTATCATTTTTATCCCTTCAATTCATATATTTTTATAAATAATGGTAAGTTATAATAAAATGTTAAATATAATATTCTTTCTTTAAGACTATTTTGTGATAAATCTTTTTTGTATTTTTTATAATTGCTTTTAAAAAATTCATATTCTTTTTTATATTCTTTAGTTTTTGTTAAATCTTTTCTTTTGTTTTTAGCAATATGCATAAAATATGTTTTTATATATTTTAATCTATTTATATCTGCTTTTGTTTTCATTTCTGGATATTCCTTAATAATATCTAAATATCTCTCATTTATTAATTCTTTTATATCTTGTATAAAATTAGCATCTATATTATGCAATATACTACTATTCCTTTGAAGATAAAAATATCCTATATAATTGGTATATACAATTTTCTTTGCTTTACTAAATATTTTGTATGTTGTTCCTAAATCTTCCATTTTTTTACCATATGGATATTTTATGTTATTAAATAATTCCTTTTTATATAATTTATTCCAAGCGTAATTATCAATGTAGGTATCTGAAAGCAATAATTCAATTGCTTTAATGTTATCTAATATTTTTATTATTTTTTCACAACTCTGCTTACAATCCACTTTGTAGTAATCTTCTCTTATTTTTTTATAACTACATATAGAAACATCAGCATTATTTACTTTCAATTCATTTAATAAAATATTATACATATTTTCTTCTATATAATCATCACTATCTACAAATCCAATATATTTACCAGTAGCAATTTCAACACCTTTGTTTCTAGCATCTGATAGTCCTCCATTTTCTTTATGTATTACTTTTATCCTATAATCTCTTTTTTTATATTCATCACAAATTTTTCCTGAATTATCAGAACTCCCATCATCTACTAATATAATTTCTAAATTTTTATATGTTTGATTAATTATACTGTCTACACATTTTTTTATATATTTTTCGACATTATATACAGGTATAATTATAGATATCTTATCCTCCATAATTTTTTCTCCTTATATTTTTTTATATATTTTTTTCATTCCCCATATAAAAAATGGTATATTTTTCTTATATATCATGTATAATATTTTATCTTTTTCATATAACAAATTGATATCTATATTATTAATTTGAGTTTTCACATCTTCTATAATTTTTCTATAGCCATCATTATAATAAAGTTTTGCGTAAATTTTTAATAGATTTCTAAAATGCTTACTTTCACTTTCTTTTCTTTCTTTTTTATTCTTGCAAATATTATTTAAAAGATTATATATCTTTTTTTCTGTTTGATATATATCAATATATAATTTATCACTTTTTTTTGTCATAATACTACCATTTCTTTGTACATAATTATATAAACATCTATTATAAAAAATTATCTTATCAGCATTAGACAAAAATTTATAGAAAGTAGCAAAATCTTCTGCTAACATTCCTTTCGGAAATTGAACTTTTTCTACAATTTCTCTTTTATAAATTTTGCTCCCTGCTTCATATCGTATGTTTCTTCTAAAAAGGTTATCAATCATTGCATCTTCATATGTCATTTCTTTTATTTCTTTTGTATTACCTTGATTATATACACCTTTTGATTTTATTTCTTTTCCTTCCTCATTTACCTTTCTAAGATTAAAACATACAATATCTGCTTTAGTCTTTTCAATAATATTATTTAACTCTTCACACGCTGTTAATTCTAAATAATCATCACTATCAAGATACATAATATAATCACCCGTTGAGATTTCTAATCCCTTATTTCTAGCATCTGATAACCCACCATTTGTTTTATGTATTACTTTTATTCTAGAATCTCTTTTAGCATAATCATCACATATATACTTACAATTATCTGGTGACTCATCATCTACCAATATCATTTCTAGATTTTTATAAGTTTGATTTATTAAACTATCAATACATTTGTGTATATATTTTTCGACATTGTATATTGGAACAATTATAGTTATTTTCATTATTTGTCTCCTTTATATATCAAAGATACTTTTATATGGATAAACTCCTTCTCCACCCAAAATCATTATTTGATAGTACATAGCTATAAATAATATCCCTAGTATGACAACTTTTAGTATTATTCTTAATTTTTGATTTTTTTCTTTTTCAAATATCTTAGGTATTAATAAAATTTGGAAAATTGTAAAATATCTTACTAATCTATTTACCAGTGGTATAGATGAAGAAATAAGAATTATACACATTCCTATAAAATTTATATTAGTTAATATTTTAAATTCTTTATCTTCTTTTGTTTCCTCATTATAATAAAAAATATTAAGCATAAATATAATTATATTTGTTAAAATTAAAACCATTGAAGATGTACCTGTATTATATTGAGATGTATAATACCAAGCATATGGAGTAAATTGTATTATATATTTTATCACTATTTCTATAACTGGTTGAAAAATTAATAACAGGATTACTAGTATTATTCTTTTTTTATTGTCTAACTTAAAGTTAAATATAAAAATAAATGGTATCATTAGTATTGCAGAAACATGTATTAAACTAGCTATAATGCAGCACAAAATATACTTAATTCTTTTATTTTCTTTCATATACTTAAAAGCATAAAAAATTATTGAGATTGCTATTGCTTGTCTAACCATATTCATTGAATAAAAATATGATTGTCCAATAAATATTAACATTATACTGATAAACAAATTGTTTGAATTTTCATATATTCCTTTATATATAAAATACAAGAATATAAATGAAGTAACAAAAAATAATACCCTATAATCTCCTGTTAAATCAAATATAATTTTATTTATTATATTAAATCCTATTTCTGAGAATTCCATTGTTCCTCTTGCTATTCCATAAAAATGTGGAAGATATGTATAAAAATAGTCTGTTCCTATTCCATATCTTAATCCCATTGGAAAAAGAGCTATAAAAAAAGAAACAATTAACAATAATTTCTCTATAAATTTACTTTTTTTACAATATGTTTCTTTATTCTTAAATCTTATTGGATATACTGCACAACATGCTAATATCATAATTATTACATAAATCATTTTTCTTTCGTCCTTTGAAAAAATTTTATTACTTTTTGTGGTAGTATCCCTGCTACTAATGGTTTTAGTACATATATATAATTTTTTATATTTAAAATACCCAACTCTTTAAATCCATGATACCTGACCCACATTTCATTAAATCTATATCTATATTTTTTCTTTTTTGCACAAAATGAGTCTTCTCTATAATCTAATAATGGTTCTTGAAAATTATACATTTTTATTCCTCTTGCAAACATTCTCATAAAACAATCATAATCTTCCACTCTATAAGTCTTTTTTAAATCTCTATATCCATTAACAATATCATAAGCTTCTCTTTTTGCAAAAATTGTAGGATGGGGAACAGCTACTCTATAGAGAAAATCCTCTTTTTTTACATATTCTTTATATTTTCTTAATCCCCATATTCCATTATCATCAAACAAATTCATAACTGAACCTGTTAATTTATATTCTTTGTTGTTTTTTAAGAAATTTATTTGTTTTTCAAATCTATCTAAATGTGATATATCATCATCATCCATTCTTGCAATATATTCTCCTGTAGAAACTTCTAGACAATGATTTAATGTATATGCTAACCCCTTATTAGTTTCATTTTCTATAAATTTTACTCTATTATCATTTTTACATATCTCTTTAGCCCATTTTATACAATCATTTGTCGAACCATCATCACATATTATTAACTCGAAATTTTTGTATGTTTGATTTAAGATTGACTCTAAAGATTTTTTTATTACTTCTTTAGATCTAGCATTATACATTCCCATTATTACTGATATCTTATCTTTTTCCATTATTACCCCTTAATTACAATTATTTTCTTAGTATTTTCTTCGCTACTTTTTTGGTCTGTTTATATATACCTGCTTTTATTAATGTAATTCTTGCAATTCTCTTTAATTTAACTTTTAAATTATTAGGAAAATATTTATTAAAAAATTCTTCTTCATCTAATATATTTATATCATAAAAAAAATCTTTTCTTTTCTCAGGTAATTTTACACTATATAACATCTCTTTTACGTTTTCTACTAATTTTTCAACTTTTATTTCTGTTACATCAAATTTGTTCTCTATCTCTTTAAATATATTTTTACCTTTTTCTGTATTTACTAACATTCTAGATGTTCCCTTATCATCATCAAGTTTTTTGTCAAACTCTTCTGCTATAAAGCAATCCCATATGGTGAAATCGCTTTCATGATATTGTTTCTTAAATGCACAATCATAACAGGATGGTCTATCAGATAAGTCACCAAAAAATGCTCTCAAATATGGGTCTGTTTCTACCCCTCTACTGTATTCATTGTTTTTACTTTTTAAAGTCATAGTTGAATACTTAAACCCATATTTACTTTTATCTCTAAATAGTACTTTTTCTACTTTTTCCTTATTCAACTTGCTTTTTCTTATATAATTAAAATATTTTTTCCAAACTAATGGTGATGGTACCGCGTGACACATTACATCTACTGTTATAAGTTTTTCATAATCTTTCTTTAAATATCGTTTTAACCCTTCAATCTGACATGGTGTTCCACTAAAGCAAACATATCTATCTAATTTTAAAAATCTTTCTACTTGTGCAAAACAATTTCCTAAATAACTTTGTACATATTTTGAACCTCTAAATATACCTATTTCCGTTTTATTTTCGATGTACCTATGTATAACTTTAAAATCCTTATCAAAAGTTGCTCCAAAAACAACCCCTTTTCTGTCTAAGACATATTCTGCTATTGGTGTAAATGCTCCTCCTGAAGTACTATCAGCTCTAATATTATTATCTTTATTATTTAATATATATCCTTTTTGTTCTTTTTTTTGTTCTTTTGCATTGATTACAGGACAAACATTTTCACATAACCCGCAATCTATGCATTTTTCTTTATCTATCTTAGGATACAAAAAACCTTCTTCATCTTCTACCATCTTTATAGCTTGTTTTGGACATATATTCATACAGGCTGTGCAACCACAACATTTCGATTTTTCTTGTATTTTAATCATATTTATCATACCTCTTGTACTTTTAATGCTTTTTCTAAAAACAGTTTAGATTTTTTTCTAAATTTTTCTATATCTTTATTTACACTATTATAATCTATTTTCATTTTTAAAACTGTTTCTATTTCTTCATCTCCTGATAATATTCTTTCTTTTAAATTTACTATATTTAATAAAGAATCTAATCTTGAATTTGTAGAAACTTTAGTATTTCCTTTATACCTTCTAAATACAAAAAAAGTTTTGTTATTTATTATAGAAAATATTGTTCCATGAAAAGAATCTGTACAAACATATTCTGCATTTCTAATTAAATTTAAAAATTCACTTGGTCCTACATCATAAGGCATTTCGTCGGCAAATTTATCACTATATTTTACATATTCATCACAATGATTAATAGATACTATCTTGCAACCTGTTTTTTCTTTTAATCTTTCTGCAAACTTTCTATGTTCGATATTTTTTCCCAAAAAATAACACAATATATACTTTTCTTTTATTATTGGTTCCTCTTGTTGGATTGCCATCCACTCTTCCTTGTTAAACAACAATGTTGGATCACATACTACTTCTACATCCTCATTTATTAAAGTTTTTATTATATTTTTTCCTGTTTCTTCTCTTGTAGATAAAAAATTTATTCTTTTTAAAAATTTTGTATATATATCTTTATACTTTTCAGGAATTGTTGCTATTCCAAAACTTGTCGAAAAAGATATTTTATTTATGCTATCAGGCACCCAATTCAATGTATAGTAATCTGCTACTACATTTACAGGTAACCATAATTGATCACTTCCTACTAACACATTATCATATTCATTACATGCTTTAGTCAATTCTTCATATGTTTTATATGGCTTTGTTAATCTATATTGTTTTCTAAATTCCTTAAATTTTTTTTCACGTATTCCTAGATTTTCTCCTAAAGTTTTATTTATTTTTTTATCAATTTTTAATTTTACCATTCCTAATTTTGATTTTATAAAAGAGAAATTAAATATTTGCGCAATATAATATTTCCTTTTTCCTTTTTTAAAATCTATATTATCATCTATATTTAAAGTCTCATTTTCCATCCCCATATCATCTAATATTTTTTGTGTTGCATATGCTTGCAGTAAACTCCCATAATTATTTTTAAAATAACATGAAACTATTGCTGTTTTTTTCATAAAATTCTCCTAACTATTATAAACATTCTTATATTTGTTAATTAATATTTTAATATTAAATTTTTCTAATACATCTTTTTTTGAATTATTTAATATTCTTTCACATATTTTTTTATCTAGTTTATTAATGATATCTTTATATTCTGAATTTTGACATATAAATCCATTCCTCCCATTCTCGATAACATCTCTATTCCCAATACAATCACTAACAATACAAATTTTTTTAAGATACATTGCCTCTAAAAGTGAAATAGGTAGACCTTCCCATAAAGATGGTAATATAAAAATATCGTGTTCATTAAGAATTTTCAAAACTTCTTCTCTAGCTTTCCATCCTGTTATAGTAATATTAGGACTAGTCAATTTGTTTTTTAAGTCTCCATCTCCAATCCATGTAAACTGTAAATTTGGAAAAGCTTCAGCAATCTTATTAAACATATCAGGATTTTTTTGATAACCTATTCTTCCAACTGTACAAATCTTTAAATTATTGTAATCTATAGTTTTCTCTTCAAATTCTGCTGTTTCTTTATCTAGTTTTTCAACATCAATCCCATTATTTATACAAATTGAATTTTTGTTTAATTTTTTAGCTTCTTCATATTCTCCATTTGAACAACCTATAATTGTACATTTTTTATTAATTATCGCTGTAATCTTTTCAATTAACCAGTAAATTGTCCTTTTTAACTTCGAGTCATCTTGCTTCAAAAAAGAAAAGCCGTGAGGATTATAAAACATTTTAATTTTATTTCCATTCACAGCTAATCTGCCTAATATTCCTGCTTTTGAAGAGTGTAAATGTACTATATCTGGTTTTTCTTCTTTTATTATATTTTTTATTTCTTTTAATGCTTTTAAATCTTTAGAAGGTTTTATACTTCTTGTAAAATTTTTTACTCTTATAAATTTCACTCTATCATTAAAGTAATCTATAAAATTCTCTAAAGTTTCTTCTCTTACTCCATAAGCTATAACTATATCAAATTCTTTATCTGTACCATTAACCAAATCCACGAGGAAACTAAAGACTCCACTTCCAAAAGATTCTACTATATGTAAAATTTTTTTCTTCAACTAAATTGCTCCTCTTCCACTTAATACTGACTCAATTGTCTTAAAAAACACTTTCAAATCCATTTTTAAAGACACATTATCTATATAAAATAGTTCCATTTGCATACGTTGTTCATAAGTTGTACAACTTCTACCATTTGCAGCCCAGAATCCAGTTAAACCTGGAGTAGCACTCAAGAACTTTTCAATATTTGGTCCATATTTTTTTAATTCTTCTTCAACAACAGGTCTTGGTCCAATTATTGACAAATCCCCTTTTATAATATTAATAAGCTGAGGTAACTCGTCTAAGCTTGTCTTTCTTAAGAAATTACCTACTTTAGTTATTCTTGGGTCATTTGATAATTTATAATTTTCCTTATATTCTTTCATTTGCTCTGGTGTAAAATTTTTTATTAAATCTTCTGCATTTTCAACCATTGACCTAAACTTATAAATCTTGATTATTTTGCCATCTTTTCCAATACGAGTATGTTTAAAAAATACTGGACCTTTAGATTCTAGTTTTATTGCTATTGCAATTATTGCAAATACTGGTAATAATGCAATCATTGCGATTGTAGATAAAGTAATATCAGTCGTTCTTTTAACTATTTTATATGGTATGTTTTTACCTAAAAGTTCTCTGTACCCTTTTGAAGGTAGTTTTAAAATCGAAATATTTCCCATAACATTTTCGTTTGTTACATCAATATTCACCTTTTGTTTCCCCCTTATGTATTTTGTCTGAAATGTACTCTAATTTTTTCAAACAGTTTTCTAATCAATATGTAAATTAGAATACCTGTCATTACTCCCAGTGTGTCTATTCCTACATCAAAAATTCTTGCACTTCTATCTGATACAAAAAATTGATGTAATTCATCCGTAACTGCATAAAACGCTCCAAAAGCTATGCTATATATTATCTTTTGCTTCATATTTTTATCTGTTGTATAAGCATAGTTCATTATTAATATTCCTCCTAATGTGTAAATGGAGTAATGTGCTAACTTTCTTACTACTTTGTCTAATTGTTCTATTATATTTTTGTTTTCTTCTACACTTTTATCTGATACAGCCTGAACAACTGCTGTTGTTACCTTTTTGCTTGTATTACTTGACTCATCTCCTTGCTCACTTGAAAACGAAAAAATTGTGATCATCCAAACTAATATCAGAATAATATCAAGTATTTTTATAATTTTTTCTTTGCCAAATTTTTTCATATCACGTTCATTATATATTTACTAAAAAAAATATGCAATACTTTTTAGTAGATTTTTTTGTTTTTTTGACTAATAATTTTTTTATCCTCTACTTTATATATTTTTATTCACTTTTTGCATCAAAAAAATGCTACTTCAAAGTTTACATATCTTTGAAATAGCATCTATTTTATCTATGCTTCTGGTTCAATCAAACCGAAATTTTTTCCATCTTTTAATTTATGTATAACATTTACTTTTCCAGTTTCAACATTTACGAAAGTTAAGAATAATTGTGTTGGTCTTTCTTGAAGTACTAATTTTGCATCTTCTGGTGTCATAGGTTTTATGTCATAATACTCAATTTTTAATATTTCATCTGTAACTTCAGCTTTTGGTGTTTCAACTTCTAAAACTTTTAAAGTTGAATCTTTTAACATTCTTTCTCTTTTTGTTTTTGCTTTTCTTATTTGTCCTTCTAATATATCTATATCTTTATCTATTGATGCATATAAATCTTTATCCTCTGTAACTGCTCTGTAAACATCTCCATTTGCTGATACTGTTATTTCTGCAATTTGTCTTTCTCTTTCTGTTCTTACAGTTACATCTGCTGTAGCATTTTCGAAGTATTTGTCAATTCTTTCTAATTTTTTTTCTACATAATCGTTAATTGCATCTGTTATCTTAAGTTCCTTTCCTATTATTTTTATTTCCATAAAAATCGCTCCTCTCATTTTTAGTTTTTCTTTTCAGTATATATATATTATACCTTTTATTACACTTTTTGGCAAGTTTTTTTCAAAAATTCTCCAACAATAATATATTATTAAAAAGTCAATTTTTATTGAAAATTCCTAATTTTTATGGCATAATATATATATTCGGAGGTCGAAATGGATAATAATTTATTAAAATTAGAATATAACAAAATTTTAGAAAAAGTCTCAAATTATTGTAAGACATATATAGGAAAAAAGTATGTATCAGAACTTCGTCCATCTAGTAATAAAGAAGAAGTTCAAGAAATGTTAAATGAAACAAGTGAAGGTGTTGTATTAATACAAAGAAATAGCACTCCACCATTAGATGAAATTGCTGATATAAATGTATATGTAAAAACTTTGGAAAGCTATGGCTCTTTGAGTATAAAAGCTTTATTAGAGTTACAAAAAATTTTAGAAATGTCAGCAAAGCTAAAAAACTATTTCAAAAAAGATTTTCTTGAATCTTCAGATTTTGAAAACTTATCATCATATTTTAATGATTTATATGTAAATCCAAGTATAGTTGCAACTTTTTCAAAATCTATTATAGATGAAGAAACTATTGCTGATAGTGCATCAAGTAAATTACTAGATATTCGTAAAAAGAAAAGAAAAATCGAACAAGATATTCGTTCCAAATTAAATGGAATGTTGCATTCATCAACATATTCAAAATATATGAGAGAAAATATTGTTACAATTCGTAATGGACGTTTTGTACTTCCTGTAAAAGAAGAATATCGTAGTAATGTAAAAGGATTTGTACATGATGTATCAAGTAGTGGCTCAACAGTATTTATTGAACCAATTGCAGTATTTGATTTAAATAATGAAATTTCAAATTTACAGATAGATGAAAATTTAGAAATTGAAAGAATTTTACAAAATTTAAGTGGGTTATTATATCCTTATACAGAAGAATTAAAAAATAATGTAGAAATAATTGGAAAACTTGATTTTGTTTTTGCAAAAGCACATTTTTCTTTAGAATTAAAATGTTCTACACCTAAAATTAATGAAGAAAAATTCATCAATTTAAAAAATGCCAGACATCCATTAATTGATCAAAGTACAGTTGTCCCTATTTCATTAGAAATTGGAAAAGATTTTTCGACATTAATAATAACAGGACCAAATACTGGAGGAAAAACTGTTTCATTAAAAACTGTAGGACTTTTAACTGCAATGGCATGTAGTGGTCTAAATATTCCTGCTGATGAACCATCAAGCATTTATGTTTTTGATAATATTTTTGCTGATATCGGAGATGAACAAAGTATTGCTGAATCTCTTAGTACATTTTCATCTCATATGAGCAATATTGTAAAAATAACAAAACAAGCAACATCTAATAGTCTTATTCTTCTTGATGAGCTAGGTTCTGGAACTGACCCACTTGAAGGTGCACATCTTGCAATAAGCATTTTACAATATTTTTCTGAATTAGGAACTATTACAATATCAACTTCACATTATCAGGAGTTGAAAAAATATGCACTTGTAACTCCAAATTTCAAAAATGCAAGTGTTGAATTTGATATAGAAAATCTTAAACCAACTTACAGACTTCTAATTGGTATACCTGGAAAAAGCAATGCTTTTGCAATTAGTAGGAAACTTGGATTAGATGAAAATATAATTGAACATGCAACATCAATGCTTGATAAAGAAACTATTAATTTTGAAGACTTATTAAAATCAATTTATGATAGTAAATCTCAAGTTGAGGAAGAAAAAGCAAAAATTTCTAATTCTTTACGCGAAGTTGAAGAATTAAGAGAAAATTTAAAACATCAAAATTCTGATGTTTTTAACAAAGAAAAAGAATTAATTGCAAATGCAAAACTTGAAGCAAAACAGATTCTTCTTGATGCAAAAGAAACTGCCAATACTATAATTAAAGATATTAACTCTACTTCTTCTGCTTCACAAGCTAATAAACTTAGAAATGAATTAAATGAAAAAATCTCATCTATAAATAGTAATGATGATGATAATATTAAAGTTTCTGAGTCTATTTCTAAAGATTTAATTAAACCTGGATTAGAAGTTTTTGTCTCTAATATGAATAATAATGGTGTTGTTTTATCTAATATATCAAAAGATAATACTGTTCAAGTGCAAATTGGTGTGATGAAAATGAGTGTTGATATTAAATATTTGCAAGAAATAAAAAAATCATCTTCAGATAAATCTCATGGCAAAAAAGATTCTGCTTATACAAAACAATCTTCTTTTAAATCACAGTATATTAGTTCTGAAATTAATCTTTTAGGTATGACTGTTGATGAAGCTATACCTATTGTTGACAAATATTTAGATGATTGTTTTATTGCAAAACTTTCTCCTATTCGTATTGTACACGGAAAAGGAACTGGTGCTCTACGCTCTGGAATACATCGCTTTCTAAAGTCTAATAAACTTGTTGATAGTTTTAGACTTGGTACTTTTGGTGAAGGTGAAATGGGCGTTACTGTTGTTAATTTAAAAATACACTAAAAAGATGACGGTCCTATTTAGAATGGAACCGTCATCTTTTTATATTTCCATTTGACTTCCTAAGAATGTAGCTGCTGATTGTGCTACCTTTTTTTCTACTTCATTCATTTTTGTGTTTGCTTCTTTTGATAATAATATTACTGTACCAATTGTATCTCCATTTGATATTATAGGATATACAACTTGTGCATTATATTTTCTTTCATTATTATCATTTTTGATTATAGGTACTGCTACATCACTATTTTCTTTACTTGTATAAATTTCTTTATCTTCCATTAGTTGTTCTAATTCTTCACTTATGTTTTGTTCTAAAAATTCTTTTTTAGGTCCTCCTGATACTGCAATTACAGTGTCTTTGTCAGTTATGCACGCAATATGTCCTGTTGTTTTTGATAATGTTTCTGCATATCCTGTTGCAAATTCTGTTAATTCTCCTATTGGTGAATATTTTTTTAGAATTACTTGTCCTTCTCTATCTGTAAAGATTTCTAATGGCTCACCTTCTTTTATTCTCAATGTTTTTCTTATTTCTTTTGGTATTACAACTCTACCTAAATCATCTATTCTTCTTACAACTCCAGTTGCTTTCATCATTTTTTCCTCCTTTTGTTTTTTTACTATATTATTATTATGACAAAAAAGGAAAAAATTATACATTTAATAAAATTTATTAATTGCATGTTTTTTAATTGAATTTTTGCATAAAATATATTATAATATATATTGTACTTGGGGATGTAATGGTTTCGACATTATACTAGAAGTATGAATAGCGAGTAGTGGATTCTCGTTAGCCACTTTAAAAAACGGGAATTTTAAATATAAACGCTGATAATAATAGAGAATTAGCATTTGCTGCTTAGTTTGCAGCATCGCCGAATAAAGTATCCCCACATATTTTATAAGGTGTCATATTAGTGGGAAACAAAACTGTTTTTTCTACGCAAACAGTGGGTATTTAGTAGATATGTCTAATAATAGTATGTTTGTTTACGATTATTAGATGAATTTAAATAACAAACTGCACTCGGAGAAGTTTATATGGAAAGTATTATGGACAGGGGTTCGACTCCCCTCATCTCCACCAATGATGTTTATGTAATTTAATTATCTTGCTGATAAGCAAGTTTTGAATATAGTAACTTTTAACAATGATTATTGTAAAGGAGGAAAAGCAATGAATTTCAGTCTACAATTGTGTGAACTTTAAGTAACTTGCAAACAAATTTGTTATGGAGGTAAAAATTATGGACATCAGACGGAAACTAAATGAAATGCAAGATTTACTATCAGATGAACAGGAAGAAGAAAGAAAAATAGTAAATGACCTAATGTTTTTAATGTTCGGTAGAGATTCAGTAGAACTCCCTAAAGAGTTTGAAGTTGAGTGCATTATGGACAATGAGGCTGTTGAAACTTTTCTAAGAGAGAAGTTGGAACTCGATGTAAAAGAGGTAAGTCTTGTTCCTATGTCATTTATGATAGGAAGTCCAAGATTCCATATAGAGCTTAACTAAGAAGACTGAAGAAAGTCATATGAAAACAAAGAAACTCCCCTAACTGAAGGGATGTTTCTTTTGTTTTGATGAAGTTAATGTTACAGAAAAAGAACTACTTCTTTAAGATCAAATTAATCACCTCTGTTTACTGGTAAAAATGGTATCAATCTTCCAGCAAAATCCGCAAAATTTTGTGTTTGTAAAATAACTTTACCAGGACCCACAAGTCTTGTTAAAAACAAACCTTCTCCACCAAAGAAAATATTGCCTAAACCTTTAACCATTTCAACCTTATAAGAAACTGTTGGTTCAAATGCAACTACATTTCCTGTATCCACTTTAATGACTTCTCCTGGAGCTAAAACTTTTTCTATTGGGTCTCCATCAATTTCTAAAAATATCATTCCATTTCCTGTAGCTCTTTGTAATATAAATCCTTCTCCTCCAAAAAATCCTGCAGTAAGTTTTTTAGTAAATGCAACTTTTATATCTACATTTTGTTCTGCACACAAAAATGATCCTTTTTGAATTATTAATCCCTGAGGTATTGTTGATAAATCAACTGGGATTATATCACCTGGTACGGTTGAAGCAAATGCAACTGTTGCTCCATCTTGTTCTCCCTCAAAATTTGACATAAATATTGATTCACCTGTAAACATTCTTCCAAGACTTCTTATAATTCCGCCATGTGCATTTGTTGACATCTTTATTCCTTCTGTTTGATATGTCATTCCTCCTGTTTGTGTGTAAACTGATTCTCCTTTATTTAGTTTGATTTCTACTGCCGGTACTGTTTGCCCAATTATATTATATTGCATTTGAATTCCCCCTTTATATTTTTCTTTTTATCATTTTAATGGTTTCTTTTATTTTTTTCAATAACTTTAGTGATTTTATTTTACCTTTTTCAGCATTTTTCGACACAAGTTTTTGATATTTACTTAAATATTCCTTTCTAACATTTTTAAAAGCTTTTTGGTACAATTCTTTTTGTAATAATTTTTTAAATTCCGCTTCTATCTCTTTTTCATGTTTAGGATTATCTTTATGAAAAAAGTAATTATACATATACCTATCTATACTTGTCACAATTTTTATATTTAGTGTGTCAACAAATTTTTGATTTTTATTATATTTTTTAATATACTCATCAATTAATTTTATGTAAGTTTCATAGTATTTAATCGTATCTTTAGAATATCTTTGACAAATAGCGAAATCATTTTTTTGATAATGATATAAATATTCATCAAGTACAAAAATCTTTTTTGCTTTTTCAAACACTTCTGTATTAAATAACGCATCAGGCATCCTTATAATATTAGGAATAAATTTTAACTCTTTTTCTTGTATAAATCTTTTATTATATACTTTTGCCCAAGGTACTGAAATATTAGTCTCTGGAGGATAATATTTAGTTAATCCTTTTTCTATATTTTGTAATTGTATTTCTTCTATATCTTGCTTATTTAATATTCCTGTTTTAGGATAAAAATTATTTTTTATCATTTTAGTAGGATAATCTACATAGCAATTAAATATGATGACATCATATTCTTCTATTTTTTGAATATGCTCATACAATTTTTCACACATATTAGGTTCAATCCAGTCATCACTATCTACAAAAGTTATATTTTCTGTTGTTGCATTTTCAATCCCGACATTTCTTGCCACTGATTCTCCCATATTTTTTTGTTCTATTAGTTTGATTCTTTTATCTTTATATTGCCTACATATTTCTGAAGTTTTCTCATCTGAACCATCATTTACTAATATTATCTCTATTTCTTTAAAAGTTTGATTAATTATACTCTCTATACATTTTTTTAGGTACTTTTCTGTTGTATTATAAATTGTTACTATAACACTCATCTTTTTATCCATTTAATCACCCATATATTTCTTTACATTTATTAGCTCCTACACACATTTCTTTATATGCCTTTTTTATGCTTACATTTTTTCTATACAAAAAATATTTTCTTACCAAGTATTGAATTATTAAAAGTTTATACCATTTGTGATATATTCTATAAAATATTGCTCCTTGGTCAAATAAAAATTTTTCATTAAATCCGGTAAACCATGTGCTTTCTTCATTTCTACTAGTACAAATTTCTTTATCTACACTATATATTTTTATTCCCATTTTTAACAATTCTGATATAAATATTGTCTCTTCTCCTTTTTTGAAAATTCCTCCTGGTCCAAAATTCGTATCAAATTTTAAATTTGCTTTTTTTATAGTGATTTCATATGTACGTATTTTCATCAAATTTAGATTGTTAATCTTTTTGTTTCCGATTCTTTTATTTTTTTCTCTACTATTATTCTGATTTTTAGCAAAAAATACGATCATATCTGCTTCAGGATTTTTTTCGTATTCTTTTTTTATAATTTCTTCATAATTATCTACAAATACTGTGTCATCATCTGCAAATACACATATATCTCCTTTTGCCTTTTCTACTAATCTGTTTCTACTATTACTCGCCCCAGTTTCTTTATATGAAAATATTCTATTATCTCCATTTTCTATATTAAATACATTTTCTTTTACTTGATTTACCGCAACCACTTTTCCAGTAATATTATTTTGTTTCAATATATTTTTGTATTCAGTTTCATTTTTTAAATTCATTATTGCAAGTAATACTTCTATTTTCATTTAAACCTCATTCTTTTTATTTAATAATTCTATTGCTTTTTCATATGTGTCTGTATAATATTTATATTTGTATCTACATACTAATTCTGTTTCTCTGTTTTTTCTATAATCCTGTATTATTTCAGAATTTTCTGAATATTCCATTATTATTAGTTCTAATATCTGTTTTGATAATTCTTCATCTGTTAAATTTTCTGCTAATTTTAGCATGATTTCTCCTCTATATTGTAATATTCTTATATCATATGGTCTTTCTATCGAAATATTTTTCCATGTATCTATCAAAAATTTTGCATTTTCTGTCTGATTATCATCTTTTATTATTTGATTAACCATTATTTCATACATTGTATTTTGATTTTGATATGGTTCATTTTTTATATATTGTTTTATATATTCAACTTTGTTTTCAGGTTGAAGTTGATTATTTTCTAGATACATAATTTGATTATATTGATATCTAGCAATCCATGGTGCAATTTTTCTACTTGTAGTTCCAGTTTCATCTTCTACACATTGTGCAACTAATCCTAATATATTTCCTATTACTACTATTCCGAAAACTACTGCAATCGTAGTTTCTAAAATTTTGCTATTAGTTATTTCTAACTTATCATCTTTATTTATAATAGCTATGAACATATAAAATACCATTTCTATTATTAGATATGACATATCAAAATCCATCAAACTATGTATCGCTATTATTGCTACTCCAACTAGAATTGATAAGATTTTTTTATGCTCTTTTATTCCATTTTGTATTGTTATTGCTATTATAAATATATAACTTATTATTCCTAGTAGTCCAAATGACATCCATACTTCTAATATATAACAATGTGCTTCTTTTGCGTAATATAGATAGTCTTGTTCTTGTCCATATAGCATTCTCCAAGTGTTGCCACCAGAGCCTATTAACCACCTATCTTTTATGATTTCTAATGAGTCTTTCCAGTAATCTACTCTTTGCCATACACTTGAATTTTTAAAATTGAATGTTGTAAAGATTCTAACTACTTCTTCTGGTATTATTTTATATTCTAATATATATGGCTCTCCATTTATTTGTAATTCGTTTATTGTTAGTTTTTGATTTAATTTATTTGTTATTCTTATTTCTATATGATCTATTTGTTCATTGGTTTCTACATTTATAGTTTTTGTTCCAGTATATTGTGAGAAACTTATTGTTCCAAGTGTTTTTTCTGCAAAATACCTATTTATTTCTACTATACTGATTTCAAATGTGTTATAATTTTTGTCAGTTTGCGCATCTATGTTAAATTGAAATTCATATTTTGTGTTTGATTCTATTCCTCTTATTACACATGTTTTTTCTTCTTCTGTTATTTCTAATGGTTTTGATATTTCTTTTGCTATGAAGAAATATATTACAAATATTACTATTGCTACAATTCCTGCTATTATCCACTTTTTACTTATTTTTTTGTCTATAATTCCTTTTATTATAAATAGTAAAATTATAAATGCTAATAGCGCTAGCACAAATTTTGATTGTGTTAACATTATTGTTATTGATGATATTATTATATATATTCCATATAGTATTTTTTTCTTTTTATCTACTTTTATGAATTGACCTATTGCTAGACTTGTTGTTAGTCCCAAATATGCTGCAAATGTGTTTGCATATCCAAATGTTGATATCATTCTTACATCTGTGATTTTTACTGAGTTTATATAATCTAATATTGGCTCTAATATATTTATCGTTAATTTGTCATATCCTATTATTATTGGTATTATTGATGCTATTATTAATGTGTTTTTTATTGTGTTTATTTTGTTTTCTTCTGTTATGATATTTCTTGTTAATATGTAAAATCCATATACTGACCAGTATTTTAGTATGAAGTTTATCGTTCCTTCTAATGATACATAGTTTTTTGTGATGTATGGTATTATTGTTGATATCATAAATATTAATACTGCTATGTCTATTTTTCCTTTGATTATTATGTTTTTTTCTTTTTGTATTTTCTTAGTTATTATATATATTAATGTGAATATACTTACTATTGCTTGTATTATCCATATTGGGTCTTTTATGTTTGATCCTATGAATATGTTTAATAATATTATTGTTACTATTATTACTATATATCCTATTTTGTCTATTGTTACTTTTTTCATTTTTCCCTTCCTTTTGAAAAAGCCTGCATTTTTTATTGCAGACTTTATTTTTTGTTTCTTTAATTATATTAATTGATGTCATTTTTGTCAATCGTTTTTATATAGTTATTTTTGATAGTTTATTGTTGCATAACACCTATAATTCCAACCATCACTCCATCCAGCAGGTTCTTCTCCTTCTTTAAATGGTTCATTTATTGTTTGGGTAGATTCCCAATATTCAAAAACATCACTTCCCATACTTGTTACTGATTCTGGTATTGTTATATTTGCTAAGCCTGTACAATACTCAAATGCTTGATTTCCTATGCTTGTTACAGTATTTGGTATTGTTATTCCTGTTAAGCCTTCACACCAAACAAATGCGCCGGCACATATGCTAGTCGTTCCTTCCTTTATCTTTATATTTGTTCCTTCCGGCATTTCCCCTTTATATTTATAATAACATTTTCCCAAATATATCTCTCCATCTGGTAGATTATCTTCCCATGCAGTATGAGCAAAAGCATCGTTTTCTATGCTTGTTACACTATCTGGTATTGTCATATTTGTTAATTCTTCGCAAGCATAAAATGTATACTCTCCTATTGTTTTTAATTTATTTGATAATATTACTGTTTTTAATGTTGCATTTCCTAGTAGTTCTGGATTACTACTCAAAGCTCTTTTACCATATATCTTTTCTACTGTATTTGGATATATTACTGTTTCTACTCTAGGAAATAGATAGCCTGAATCATTTCCCGTCTCATCATTCTTTTCTCCATATGCAAGTAACTGTACTTCTGTTATTACATACATTTCTCCATCTAATTCTACTTTATATGGTACTACTAATGTATCTGAAATTTTGGTTCCTTTGTAAATTATTTCATAATTAGTATCTTCTACATCTTGTATACCACCACCATTACAATATTCTTGTTTTATTCCTGTTATTCTTGCTCTTTTGGTTGGTAATTCACTTAATGTTAATGCTCCTGTTTCTGCATTATCTATTATTTCATATTCAAATAAATCCATTGGTGCTATATCTTTTTCGTCTACATCTCCTGTATAGATTTCTTCTAAATCTTCTTTCTGACTTAAGTCTACTTCTACTTTTCTGTCTTCTTCTGGGAATATTATATTTGTCGGAAATGTACTTCCTTCTGCATATACATCATCCCTGCTTTCCATTTCATTTACTTCTTCTGCTACCATTTCTGGCGTTATTCCATTTGTACTTCCTAGATTCTCTCCTATTAAACTGCTTACTGCTAAATCTACTAATTCTTCTACTCTTGCTTGTTCTGTTGCATCTTTTGAATTTTGTGCCTGTTTTATTATTCCATTTTCTCCTGTTAGCATACTTATGCTTACTCCTGCTAATATTAGTAACACTACTATTGTTACTACTAACGCAATTAATGTTATTCCTCTTTCTTTTTTCTTCATTTTCTCTCAACCTTTCTTTTGTTTTTTTATATTATAATATTTATTAAAACATTTGTAAATATCTTTTTTCATTAATTATTATAATTAAGATCTATTATTTTCCTGTTCTTCTTTTTGGTTCTGTCTTATCTGTGTAGATAAATTAATCTCATTAACTATATCCTGAAATCTACTTAATGCACTATTATTTTTTATTGATGTAGAAGATAAATTGTTTTGTCTAGTCACTGTTCTAGCACGATTTTTTTGAATCTGTCTACTCATTTCATTATTTTGCACTTGTAATATATCTACTTGATTTCTGTTACTAACTCTCCTATTTTTGTCAATCGGAACTAATTTTCCAACGTCTTTTCTATTATTTACTTTTTGTTCAAATTGTATTTTTAAATTTTGTTGGTCAATCATTTGACTTAACTGTGGAGTAGCTTTTATAACTCCTAAAAATTCTTGCATCTCTGGTGTCAATTTTCTGCCTAATTCACATTGAGAATATGCATATAAGTCTGATAAACTATCTTCTAAACTGAATGTTTCTTTTTCTTGTAAATTTTCTGTCATAAGCAACTGTTTTTTTAGTTTGATATTATCAATTCTTGCTTGTTTTAATCTTCCTTTACCTAATATTTTTCCAATTACTGATATCTTTTCATTCTCAACTTGTTCTTTTTCTTGCTCTAATATTGATAATTTTGAACTTCTTATTAAGTTTTGCACTTTTAAATTAAAACTTTTTTCAAATGTATCTTTTAGCATTTGATTATGCTCACTTGTTATTGTTCCATCTTGCGTTAAACCATCTAACTCTTGTAATACTGAACTAACTTTATCTAAGCTTGTTATATCATCAATATTTTGTAACTGCTCACTTATTCTTTGCATATTACTTTTTATCTGAGTTATATTTGAATAAATATTAATATCGTCTGTTCTAGTTACAGAATAGTTTAGCCCTAACTTTCTAGCTAATCCACAAAATTTTATTTCTTCCTGTTTTAATTCATAATATGTAGTTTCTATACTATCTGGTATAGATGTAATTTGTTGTCCAATATATTCTTTTTTTAGCTCCTTAGCAATATCTTCCTTTACTTTCTCACTTTTTCCTATATTTTTTTCTTTTGGTTCTTCTTCTTTTTGTTCTTCTTCTATTGTTTTTTCTTTTTCTACTACAATTTCCATCGCTCTATTAGACAATTCAGAAAAATCAATATTTTGCAAATCTATTCCCTCATATAGTCTATCTTCTATTCTATATTTTTTTAATTTATCAAGATTGGCTTCAAATTTTTCCAAATCAGGAAACATTCCTTCTAAAATTCTAGTCCTATTTTCATCTTGTCTTACTTTATATACATATCCATCTTGTAATAAATGAGCTATGTTGTCTTTTAATTCATCTAGACTTTTAACTTTGTTTAATTGATAAGTATCTTTTAATGCTTGTGTCAGTTCTTCTTTATTGTTTATTCTTATTGTTCTATCTTTTGTTTGAATAGTATATTCACAATCTTCTTCATTTCTAGCAATTCGCTTTATATAAGTATCTTTTCCACTGTTTTCCCTTAGCATATTTAACATATACATTATATCTTTATCTTTTGGGGTTGGTTGCACTTCTGCTACAAATGTATAGTCTTTGTCTATTTTTGCTCTTTCTTCATCTGTTTGTGCTTTTGAAATCTCTGCTAAGTATTTCATCATTATTAAAGATAACCTATTGTTTCCACCATTTATAAAAAATTTTCCATCACTTTCATATAATTCTAATGGCGTTTCATGTCTAGTATCTGATTGATCAAATTGTTTTAATCCTTTTGAATAGTATTCTGGATTTTTAAAATATTGTTCAACTATACTATCTCCTCTTTTGCTTAATAAAAATGCTTCTAACCAACTCTTATCACTATAATCTGGGTGTGTCGTTCCTACTAAATCTTTTAAACAAAATTCTTTTTTATATCTACCTGTTAAGCTTTCTCTATTTAAAAACTCAATTTCTTCTTTTGATAACGTTTCTTCCATAGCATCACTATGTCTTTGAAATTCTGGTGGCAAATCTTTTATATCTATTCCTATACTTTCAAGAAACTTTTTCTTTTTTTCTGATACCTCTAACATATCTTTCTCCTATTCTTTGCTTATATTATCATACTTTAATTAATAAAACAATACTATAATAGTTAAACAGTAACAGTATTTAATAATATTTATTTCAAAAACATCTTGTCAAAATTGGCAAAAGATGTTAAAATATTTACATATTAGATTTTCAATTTAATTTTTTATTATTTTTTAATTTCAAAAATTTTATATCAAATTTTAAATCAAATTAGAAAAATATGTTAAAAACCGGTATGTTAGAATCTGATATTCTTTATTATACTCAAATAGACAAAAAACAATTTAACAAAATAAAAAAAGAATTTGAAAATGAAACAAAATAATTCTCATAAATCTTAGAAATTTGCATATACTTATAAAAATTACTATTGGAGGAAAAATATGCAAAAATCTAAGATTTTTTCATTAATATTAATAACACTAATTATATGTTGTATTACTATAGAATGTTTTGGTTTTTCTGAAAGTTACACATGGTCAGTAAATTCTGTTGAAACATCTTCTTCTTTGAAAGAAACTTCAACTATAACTGAAGGAAACCCTCTCTCTTTAGAAGCTGGTTCTGCAATCCTAATCGAACAAACTACTGGTCAAATACTTTATAGTCACAATATACACGAACAATTAAGACCTGCAAGTGTTACAAAAATCATGGGGCTACTACTTATTATGGAAGCTCTTGATTCTGGAAAGATAACACTTGAAACACAAATCCCATGTAGTGAAAATGCTTCTAAAATGGGAGGTTCACAAATTTGGTTAGACCCTAGTGAGACATTAAGTGTTAATGATATGTTAAAAGCAATTTCAGTGGTTTCAGCCAATGATTGTATTGTAGCAATGCGGTGAATATCTTGCTGGAACAGAAGAAGGCTTTGTTAAGATGATGAATGATAAAGCAAAAGAACTTGGAATGAATGATACTACATTTAAAAACTGTCATGGACTTGATGAAGATGGGCATGTAACTTCTGCATATGATATTGCTTTAATGTCAAGAGAACTTTTAACAAAACATCCTACTATAACTAATTACTCAACAATTTGGACTGATACTTTAAGAGATGGAAAATCTGCATTAACTAATACAAATAAATTAGTTCGTAATTACTCAGGATGTACAGGTTTAAAAACTGGCTCAACTTCTCTTGCATTATATAATCTTTCTGCATCTGCTACTCGAGATAATTTATCTTTAATAGCTGTAATTATGAAGGCTCCTACTTCTGCTACCCGTTTTGAAGAGGCTAGTAAACTTTTAGATTATGGTTTTACAAACTTTTCTTATTCTTCTTTTGGAAATCAAGGAGATGTCGTAAGATCTATTTCTGTTACAAAAGGTGTTAATTCAGAAGTAAATTGTATATATGAAACTTCTCCATCTTTTCTTATAAAAAAAGGTGAAGAAGCTGGTATAACATATGAATTAAATTTAAATGAATCTGTTCAGGCCCCAGTAGAACAAGGTCAAACTCTTGGTACTGTCACTTATTATCTTAATGGAAATAAGCTAGATTCTGTTAATCTGGTGGCAGAAAACTCTGTTAAAAAAATGGATTTAATGAATATGACTAAAAATATATTTTCAAAATGGTTTTGTTTATTACGAATAGTTTAAAGGAGGATTTAAAAATCCTCCTTTATATTACTCTTCTTTTTTCTTTTTTAAATTTACAACAATCGCATCTTCATTGTCAAATATAAAACTTGAATCTGTTGTATCAGTTTGAATTGGATCATCTTCATCATTTTCTCCAACAAAATTAATATGCTTTGGATTAAATTTTGATTTATGGTCTTCATCTGTTGAATCACTTACTACTCCTGGTGTAAATTTTGAAAAATTATATGTTTTAATTGGTTGTTCTTCTTTATATTTTGATCCTACAAAGTTCATTTTTCCTTCACCAACATCATAATTTCCTGAATCATTTTTTAATTTTATGGCTACTGTTTTAAATGCCATTGAAGCTAATTTGTTTGCTGCAAAATAATTCTCCCAATCATATTTTACACCACCATATTTAGAATCATATTCTAATTTTTTCATATCCATAGAAGTTGAATAAACCCATGTCCTTCTCTTTCCAAATTCTTTTGACCACCATTCAAGTTCTTCTGGTGTTCCATTTCCTGTAAATATTTTGTTTGGACAGTTTGATAATATTGTTTCTTTATATCTCATCTTTTGTGAATTTCCTTCTAATTGTGCAAGGTTTTGTGCTGTTACTGATGTACCAACTTTATATTTACGATAAAGAGTGAATATTGCTTCTGTATCTTTACATATAAAGTCTGGAAATTCATCTATATATAAGAAATGTGGAACTCTATTGTTTTCATTTCCTGGTCTTCTTAGTATAGCATTTTGCATAGATAAGATAAAGAATAAACCAAATGCTCTATGACTTGTCCTTCCTAAGTCTCCTCTACGTGTGCATACTAATATTACTTCTCCATTTTCTAATGCTTTATCAAAATCTATATTTTTATGTCTGTTACATAATACTGCTTTTACTCCTGGTAGTCTTAATAAATTATCTAATTGTGCTACTGCTATATAAATATATTTTTCTGTTTGTTCTCTTCCTTTACTATTTGCATAGAAATTTTTTTCAAAATATGATAATTGCATACTGTATTTTTCTGCCAATTCTTCATCTTTTTTCATGATTTCACACATTTTTTCTACTAAGTCAAAATTTGTAAGCATTTTTAACATATCTTCTAAGTTTGGTAAGTTTCCTCCATTTAACCTAGGATACATTTCTTTTAATATCATTGTCAAATTTTCTATTGCTTGTATTATTAAGTCTTCTCTATATATTTCATCCATTTCTAAATGTGAATCTGTATGCATTGCTTTTAATACTGTTGATATAGTTACTGCTATTTTAGTTACATCATCATATACAAATGGATTTAGTCCTATTGATTCACTACTTGCTGGGTCTACTAAGTGATATTTAATATGGAAATTCTTACATATTTTCATTGTTCTTGATAATGTTTCAAAATCTGGTGCTATTGATGTTATTCCTAAATCTCTATATGTGTATTTTCCATCTATTGATGAAATTATCATTTTATTTAAATATGCTTTATAGACTGCTTCTTTTCCATATGCTGGTGAAATCATATTTAAACTAAAGTTTTCATTTATATAATCATTATCATAAGGTTTATTTAATGTTGCTATTCCTGTTTTTAATGCTGTATATACCATTTCTTTTGCATTTGCTCTATAAAATGCCTTTTTCTCGATATCTTTTGCTATCATTGGTTCAAATATTAATGATGTTTTTCCTGTTCCTGAACCTCCACATACTAACAAACCTTGATATCTCTTTTGTTCGTAAAATGTTAATGATTTTCCTGTTTCATAGTCTTTTGACAAAAGCATATCACATGTAAATGGTCCATGTCCTGCCTTTTTGTCTGATAAACTTATTCCTCTATAATCCCATATTGATCTTTTTTCGTCTTTACTATCATCTACACCTAATTTTATCCACTTTATTAAACTATAAAATGTTGTTAATGGTAAATATATTGCAAGTGCTGTAAATGCTGGCCCTATCAATTCTGAAAATTCTGATACTAAAACTGTATATCCAGGTATTGATGTTAAGAAAAGCCATGCAGCCATATTCAGCCATTGTGTAAACATTGATATTGCTACTATATATAAAGCTATTACATATAGAAAAAATAATGTTATTTTTAAATTTTTAGATTTTGCAAATTCTGAAGTTGGTGAAAATAAAAATGCAAATATTGGACAAGCTAGTGCTAATGTATATTGTATTGGTCCCCAATATGACATTGATACACCTGTGAATATCAAAAATAGCATTTCTACTATTCTGTCTACTATTATATATACTGATATTAATGTTAAGACATATGTTGCAAATGTATTTCTACTTGCATTTAGTTTTTTCAAAAACTTATCTATTATTTTCATGTTTTATTCCTTTCATTTTCATATACTCATACATATATATTATCCTATAAATTCACGAAAATTACAAGCTTTTTTCATAATTTTATAGAATTTCTAATATAAATCCTGATATAACTCCTATAACATATAATAAGCTTATTATTTGTATATTTTCTTTTATGTTTTTATTTGTTTTAAATAGTACTAGAGTTCCTACACCTGCATTTACTAAAACTCCTGTAATTAGAATTGGCATTGAAATTATATTTTCAATAAATAATTCTGTTAATATTACTGATGATGCGCAATTTGGTATTAGTCCAATCAATCCTGCTATTATTGGTCCGAAAATAAAATTACTGCTTATAACATTTGAAATTGCTTCTTCTCCAACTAAATTTATTACACAATTTATTATTAATGTTGTTACAAATATGAATAAAAAGATATTTACAGAATGATTTATTGCTGATTTTACTATACCTTTTTCACAATGACAGTGTTCATGTTCACAGAATTCTCCAATATTTTCATGTTCTTTATTATTCTGTTTTTTTATTTTATGTAATACAAAATCAACTATCAATCCGGCAACTATTCCTATTACTAATTTTATTCCTAATATTGTTAATATTGTATTTACTGGTACTGCTTCTGTTAATAAAATTGGTAACATTTCATCAGAGGTTGTTAGATATACTGCAATTAATGTTCCTAATGTTATTACTCTTGTTGCATATAAATTTGTTGCAGAAACTGAAAATCCACATTGTGGAAATATTCCTACAAGTCCTCCTATTATTGGTCCAAACTTGCCTGATTTTTCTATTTTTTCTTTTACCTTTTCGCTTGTTTTGTGCTCTATATATTCCATTATTAGATATGTTATAAACAAGAATGGTATCAGTTTTACACTATCTATTACCGTTTCTTTTAATATTTCTAATATTTCTTGCATTTTATATCTCCTTAATATTTTTAAAATCTTCCATTTTTCACATCTTCTATAAATTTATCTCTTATTTCATATGGAACTAATGTGATTTTTTCAACATCTTCTCTTTTTATAATTTCTGGTATATATTTTCCTCTATGTGCATATTTAGGATTTCCTGAAAATTCAGGTCCTTGTCCTGTCCCAAATTTTCCTCCTATATACTTACACAAGAAGAAATATTCTTTTTTATTTATTTCTCCGTTTTCCATCTCATATAATTTTTCTACTATTTCTACATCTATTCCAAATTCTTCTTTTATTTCTCTTATAGTTCCTTCTTCTAGAGTTTCATTTCCTTCTTGTCCTCCTCCTGGAAATGTATAATAATCTCCTATTGGATGATTTTTTACTCCAACTCTATGCATAAATGCAAATCCATCTTCCATTGGAATTATTCCTGCTAATCTTACTCTCATTTTTTCTTCCTTTCTGACAATTGGGAAAAAAAGTGACAGACTTCTATTCATACCACTCAAATGTCCAGTTTAATACTTTTACAGTATCTCCCTCTTTAATTCCTTGTCTTTTTAATTCATCTTCTATTCCTAGATTTTTTAGACTTTTTTGGAAATAATACATTGATTCATTATCATCTACATTTATTCTTCCCATTAATCTATTTATTGCTTTTCCTTCAATTATAAATTCACCATTTTCTTTTCTTACAGTAAATTCATCTTTGTCGTCTTCAAGTGTATATACCACTCTTTCTTCAACTTCAACTAATTCTTCTTTTGGTAATGTTTTTAGAACTTCTGCTACTCTGTCTAATAATTTTGAAACTCCTTCTCCTGTTGCTCCGGAAATTTTATATATTTCAAGTCCTTCTTTTTTTGCTAAGGCTTCAAGTTCTTTATAACCTGTTTCATCTTGCATTATATCTATTTTGTTTGCTACTATTATTTGTTTTCTTGTACTTAATTTTTCACTATATGTTTTTAATTCTTCATTTATTGTGTAAAAATCTTGTACCGGATTTCTTCCTTCGATTCCTGATACATCTATTACATGTAATAATAAACGTGTTCTTTCTACATGTCTTAAGAATTGAATTCCTAATCCTACTCCTTCACTTGCACCTTCAATTATACCAGGTATGTCAGCTATTACAAAACTGTCTCCATGTTCTGTTTTTACTACACCTAAATTTGGTTCTATTGTTGTAAAATGATAGTTTGCAATCTTAGGTTTTGCATCTGTAACAACTGATAAAAATGTTGACTTTCCTACATTTGGGAATCCTAATAATCCTACATCTGCAAGTAATTTAAGTTCTAAGATTATTTCTTTTTCTTCTCCATCTTCTCCTGCTTGCGCAAATCTTGGAACTTGTCTTGTTGCTGTTGCAAAATGTGAATTTCCTTTTCCTCCTCTTCCACCTTTTAGAACAAGTTCTTCTTGTCCTTCATGTGAAAGATCTGCAACTACTTTTCCAGTTTCTGCATCTTTAATTATTGTGCCTATTGGCACATTTATATATAAGTCTTGTCCTGATTTTCCATATTTGTGTCCGCCACTACCATTTTCTCCATTTTCTGCTTTGAATTTTTTTGTATATCTAAAGTCTATTAGTGTATTGGCATTTGGATCAACTCTGAAGTAGATACTTCCACCTCTTCCGCCATCTCCTCCATCAGGACCACCAGCAGCAACATATTTTTCTCTTCTGAATGTTACTGCTCCATCTCCTCCATTTCCTGATTTTATTGTTATTTTTGCATAATCTGTAAACATTGGTTATTCCTTTCTTATTCAAAATAATCTAATTTCATTGCTTTTTTAACTTTTTTCATTGTTTCTTTTGCTGTTTCTCTTGCCTTTTGAGTTCCTTTTATTAGTATTTCATCTACTAATTCTGGTCTTTCTTCATAATATTTTCTTTTTTCTCTTATTGGTTCTAATGTATTATTTATGTTTTTTGCTAATTGCTTTTTACATGCAACACATCCTCTTTTTCCTGCTCTACATTCTTCACATACAGTTTTATATTCTTCTGGTTCTGTAAATAAGTTGTGATAATATGCTACCATACATATATCAGGATTTCCTAAATCATCTTTTTTTATTCTGTTTGGATCTGTTACTGCACTCATTACTTTTCTGTTTACTTCTTCTTCTGGATCTGATAAATATATTGCATTTCCTAATGATTTACCCATTTTCTCGTTTCCATCTAATCCTTTTATTCTTTTTTCTTTTGATAATACCGCTTCTGGTTCAACTAGAACTTCTCCATATATGCTATTGAATTTTCTTACTATTTCTCTACATTGCTCAATAAGTGGTAATTGATCTTCTCCTACAGGCACAATCTTTCCTTCTAACGCTGTTATATCTGCTGCTTGACTTACTGGATATCCTAAAAATCCATAGGTTACACTTTCTCCAAATAATTCTCTCTTTTGAGCAATTTCTGTTTTTACTGTTGGGTTTCTTTCTAATCTTGCTATTGTTACTAGGTTTGAATAAAATACTGTTAATTCCGCTACTTCTGGTATCATTGATTGTATATATATTGTTGTTTTTTCTGGATCTATTCCTACTGATAAATAGTCCATTACTACTTCTCTTACATTTTTTCTTACTTTTTCTGGGTTATTGAAATTGTCTGTCAATGCCTGAACATCTGCTACTAATATATATGGGTCGTATTCTCCTGTATTTTGCATTTTGACCCTATTTTTTAGTGATCCAAAATAATGACCTATATGTAACCTACCTGTTGGTCTATCTCCTGTTACTATTCTCTTTTTTTCCATTTTTATATTTTCCTTTCTCTTATTCTTTTTCCGCATATTTTAACATAATATATTATACTATATTTTTCCATAAAAATAAAGAGTTTTATATAATTATTTTGTATAATGGTTTTGAGGTACAACCTAGCCGTAATGGCTGATAAGAGCATAGACCACACATATGTATTAAAATAATGGAAAATTTTGTACATCTAAACTTAACGTTAGAAAATCTTATCTATTCAGCTGAGGAATGTTCACGGGCAAGCTTATAAATATGTGTACTTTTCATAAATGCCTCGGCTACCTTACATGACGTTAACAAATTCCAGTCACATTCATCATTTATTCAAATCACACATATTTATAAGCTTGAGCCTGAGTGAAAGCGGCTCAGCTGAATGGATTAGAGTTTCTACGGGAAGTTTGGCTTGTCCAAAATTTGGAATGTTTTAATACATATGTGCGGTCTACGCTCTTATTAGCTATTCTGGCTAGGTTGTACCTCAAAACCATTATATAGTAACGGCTTATATATCAGTAAAAGACTATCTTTGTCTTGATAGTCTTTTATCCAAATAATCCTTTTTTCTTTACTGGTGGTTGTTCATTCATTGTTAAAGCTAATTTTTCAAGCAAATCTCTTTGCTCTTTATTTAGCCTTTTTGGTGTTTGAACAATTACTGTAAACACAAAGTTTCCTCTAGTTGCTGAATTTAATGAATTAAATCCTCTTTCACGGATTGTAAATTTTGTTCCTGTTTGTGTTCCTTCTGGTATTGTAAAAGTTTCTGTACTTCCATCTACCATAGGTATTTTTAGAGTTGCCCCTAAAGTTGCTTGTGTTATTGTTATTGGAATTTCACATGTTACAGTTGTTCCTTGTCTAGTAAATATATTACTTCTTTTTATTCTAACTGTTATGTATAAATCTCCTTTTGGTCCGCCTTTTTCTCCAGGTTCTCCCTCTCCTCTTAATACTACAGTTTGATTATCATCTATTCCTGCAGGTATTTTTACTTTTATTTTTGGTTGTTTTCTAACTGTTCCTTTTCCTTTACAGTTATCACATACTTCTTTTATTATTTCACCTGTTCCATGACAATTTGTACAAGTTCTTGTTGTTTGCATTTGACCTAATATTGTGTTTTGTACTTGTCTTACAGTTCCTGTACCATTACATGTTGGACATTTTGTTACTGATGTTCCTGGCTTAGCTCCTGTTCCATGGCATACATCACAAGTTTCTGGTCTTGTTATTACTATCTGTTTTTCAACCCCTAAAAATGCTTCTTCAAATGTAATTTCTAAGTTTAAGTTTAAGTCTGCTCCCTTTTTAGGTCCTTTTCTTGTTTGCTGTCTTGAACTTGTTCTTCCTCCTCCAAAAAATGAAGAGAATATATCTCCTAAGTCTCCAAAGTCTGAAAATCCATCAAATCCAGAGGTTGTGTATGAATAGTAATTTCCTCCACCAAATGGTCCTCCGGCTCCTCCAAATCCTTGTGGTCCATCAGGTCCAAATTGGTCGTACATTCTTCTTTTTTGTGGATCTGATAATGTTTCATATGCTTCATTTACTTCTTTGAATTTTGCTTCTGCTTCTTCTTTATTGTCTGGATTGGCATCTGGATGATATTTTTTAGCGAGTTTTCTATATGCTTTTTTTAACTCGTCGTCTGTAGCATTTTTGTTAACTCCTAATACTTCATAATAATCTCTTTTATTTGCCATTTTCTCCTCCTATTGAAATGTCTCCACTTACTAAAGTTTGAGGTTGGATGTTTTCTTATTGCTCCAACCTCATAATATCACTTAATCTTATTTATTGTCATCTTCTACTTTGTAATCTGCATCATATACAGTTCCATCATTATTTGCATCTTCAGCTCCTGCTGTTGCATTTGGATCTGCTGCTCCTGCATTTGGATTTGCATTTTTGTATAATTGCTCTGACATTTCATAAAATACTTTTGTTAATTTTTCTGTAGCTTCTTTGATGCTTTCTGTATTATTTGAATCAAGTGCTTTTCTTGTATTTTCGATTTCAGCTTCAATTTTTGCTTTTTCTTCTCCACTGATTTTGTCACCTAATTCTCCTAATGTTTTTTCACTGTTATATACTAAGCTTTCTGCATTGTTTCTAACTTCAATTTCTTCTTTTTTCTTTTTATCTTCTTCAGCATGTGCTTCTGCATCTTTAACAGCTTTTTCGATATCTTCGTCTGTTAAGTTTGTTGATGCTGTGATTGAAACATTTTGTTCATTTCCTGTTGCCATATCTTTTGCTGATACATGTACGATTCCGTTTGCATCTATATCAAATGTTACTTCTATTTGTGGTACTCCTCTTGGTGCTGCTGGAATTCCTGTTAATTGGAATCTTCCTAATGATTTATTGTATGCAGCCATTTCTCTTTCACCTTGTAATACATGTACTTCTACACTTGTTTGACCATCTGCTGCTGTTGAGAATACTTGTGATTTTTTTGTTGGTATTGTTGTATTTCTTTCTATTAATTTTGTGAATACTCCACCATATGTTTCAATACCTAATGATAATGGTGTTACATCTAGTAATACTAAGTCTTTAACATCTCCTGATAA
>CALXXZ010000013.1 GCA_944392805.1 uncultured Clostridia bacterium
ATAATTATCCCCCAGTATAACTGGGGGATTTTCATATCGGCCTATAAGGCCTTTATACTAGCTGACACTTAAGTGTCCCAGTTTGACAGCTTACGCCACTTTCTCGTGCGTTTCTTTTACTTACTACCCTTTAAAAGGGTCTTTATATTCTTTTATTGTCATTTGATCTGTCATCATATCTTCTTTTAATTGATTTGCTACATAGTTATATACCGCTGTCTTGTTATTTCCTACCGTGCTTACATAAAATCCTCTACACCAAAATGTTCTGTTTCCATATTTATATTTTAAATTTGCATGTCTCTCAAATATTATCAATGTACTTTTTCCTTTCAAGTATCCAACAAATGATGATATACTCATTTTCGGTGGTATACTCACATACATATGTATATGGTCTGGACATGCTTCTGCATTTATTATTTCTACTTCTTTTCTTCTACATAATTCTCTCAATATCATTCCTATATCTTGTTTTAATTCTCCGTATATTTCTTTTCTTCTAAACTTAGGTGCAAACACTATATGATACTTGCATTCCCATGTTGTGTGTGATAAACTATCTGTGTATGGACTTTTCATACGTCCCACTCCTCTCATATTTAATATTTTAAGCCGTCAAACTTAAAAATATTATATCATATTGGAGTGGGAGTTTTTGTTACTTTGTGCAAAACTATAAGTTTTCCGTTTCCCCCAGCATAGCTGGGGGTTTTCTTTAAAGTTAATAATTAGAGCAGTTTTAACAACTGCTCTTTTATATAACTTTTTTCACATTTTTTAATCTCAAAGAATTCAATATAACAGTCAAACTACTAATAACCATTGCAAAACCTGCCATCATTGGATTTATTGAAATCCCCCAAGGTTTTAGAAGTCCCATTGAAACTGGTATCATCAAACTATTATAGAAAAATGCCCAAAATAGATTTTGTTTTATATTTCTAATTGTATGTTTACTGATATTAATTAAGTCTAATATTTTGCTCAAATCATTTTTCATTAAAATTACATCTGATGAATCCATTGCAATATCTGTTCCACTATTTACACTAACACCAATATCTGCATTTGCTAGTGCAGGACTATCATTTATACCATCCCCGCACATCATAACTTTCTTATTTTCTGCTTTTAATTTTTTAATTATATCTGCTTTTTCTGATGGTACAACATTTGCAATTACATCTGTAATTCCAATTTTTTCTGCTATAATTTTAGCTGTTTCTTCATTATCTCCTGTTAACATTATTGTCTGTATATTATTTTTATTTAGTTTTTCAATTACTTGTTTCGCATTTTCTCTTACAATATCATTTACTCCAATTATTGCAATTACTTCTTTATTTTGTACAACATATATAATACTATTTCCTTCTTTACTCAAAAGTGTTTCATCTTCTTGATATTTATTTTCAATATTAAAATATGTTAAAATTTTTGCATTTCCTAAAATTATTTCTTTTTCTGCTACAATACCTTTTATTCCATAACCACTTATATTTTCAAATTCTTTTACTTCTAAATTTTGAATTTTATTTTCTTTAAGATATTGGTCAAATGCTTTTGCAATTGGATGTGTTGATTTCGCTTCCAAACTTCCTACATATTGCATTAATTCTTTTTCTTCTATATTGCTATAGTTTATTATTTTAGCAATTTTTAAAGTTCCATATGTTAATGTTCCTGTTTTGTCAAATACAATTGTATTTATTTTTTCTGCATTTTCTAAAATTTCACTCTTTTTTACAAGTATTCCTTCATTTGCACAAGTTCCTTCACTTACTACTATTGCAAGTGGTGTCGCTAATCCTAATGCACACGGACATGCTACTACTAAAATCGTTACAAATGCACTTATTGCTTCATTAAATGGAAGTCCAAGCACTAAATATCCTATAAATGTTAATACCGCTATGATTATTACTGCCGGTACAAAATATCCACTTACTTTATCTGCTATTTTGGCTATAGGTGCTTTTGTATTAGTTGCTTCTACTACTAATCTTACTATTTGAGAAATAGTTGAATCTCTTCCGATTTTTTCTGCTTTATATTCTAAATATCCATCATAATTTATACTTCCTGCAATTACCTTATTTCCTATTGTTTTACTTGAAGGTTTGCTTTCTCCTGTTATAAATGATTCATCTAAATGTGCTTTTCCACTTACAATTTCACCATCTACTGAAATTCTATCTCCTGCGTGGCTTACAACTATATCTCCTTTTTTTATTTCATCTATTGTTACTTCTTTTTCTTTTCCATCTACTTTTATTATAGCTTTATTTGGTGTAATTTGTACTAATTTTTGTATTGCTTCTTTTGTTTTATCTTTACTTATTCCATCTAAATATCTTCCTAATTTTATAAAAAATATTACTATTGCTGCTGATTCAAAATATAAATATTCTACATATTCATGTTTTCCTTGGAATATCATTACCATACTGTATAAACTATATGCAATACTGCTTATTACACCTATTGCTACTAATGTATCCATATTTGGTGTTTTATGAATTAAATTTTTATATCCATTTTTTAATATATCAAATCCATAATATATAAATCCTAGTGTTAATATTAATAATACTATTGTGTAATTTATAGGACTTTTATGCATATTTAAAAAATCAAATATTGGCATTCCAACCATATGTCCCATTGAAATATATAACAATATTACTGCTAATACTCCAAAAATTATGAATTTGTTTTTTTCTCCTTTATTTTTATCTTCTTCTGTTTTATTATCATATAATCCTAAACTTTTGAAACCTGCTTTTTTTACAAATGTTTCTAGTTGTTCTAAATTTAATTTCTTTTCATCATATTCTATTAATGCATTTGACATTACTAAATTTACACTTGCATTTTGTATTCCTTCTTGTTTATTTAAATATTTTTCTAGACCATTTGAACATGCACTACATGTCATTCCATCTATTTTCAAAATTACCTTTTTCATACTTTTATTCCTTTACTTCAAAACCAATATCTTCTATTGCCTCTTTTACTTCTTTTATATCTGCAGTTCCTTTTATTTCTACTATTCCTTTTTCATGGTCTGCTTTTACACTTTCTACTCCTTTTATTTCACTTACAGCATTTTGTATTCTGTTTTCACATCCAGTGCACATCATTCCTTCTACTTTAATTATTATTTCTTCCATAATTTTTCCACCTTTCTATTTATTAAATTTTTTAACTCTTAAAGCTCTTAATGAATTTATTATTGCAATTACAGAAACTCCAACATCAGCAAATACCGCTTCCCACATTGTTGAAAGTCCAAATGCACTTAATATTAAAACTGCTACTTTTACTGCGATTGCAAAAATTATATTTTCTTTAACAATTCTCATTGTTTTTTTAGAAATTTTAATTGCATTTATTAATTTAGATGGTTCATCAGTCATAATAACAATATCAGCTGCTTCAATCGCACTATCTGAACCAAGTCCACCCATTGCTATTCCGATATCACTAAGTGCTAAAACTGGTGCATCATTAATTCCATCTCCTACAAAAGCTAGTTTTCCTTTTTCACTTTTTTGTTTGATTAATTCTTCAACTTTTTCTACTTTGCCATCTGGTAATAGTTCTGTATAAACTTCGTCTATATTTAATTTTTTAGCAACTGTTTCTCCAACCTCTTTTTTATCTCCTGTAAGCATAACTGTTTTTTTGATATGATTTTGTTTTAAAGTTTTTATTGTTTTTTGAGCATCTTCTTTTACTTTATCTGCAATTACTATATATCCTGCAAATTTATTATCTAGCACTACATATAATACTGTTCCAATATCATCACATTTAGTATATTGTATTTGCTTTTCTTTCATTAATTTATCATTACCAACTAATATATCTTTGTCATCTACTTTTGCAATAATTCCTCTTCCTGAAATTTCTTCTGTTTTTGAAATTATATTTTTATCTATTTCTTTTCCATAAGCCTTTTTTATTGATTGTGATATTGGATGATTTGAATAATTTTCAGCATGTGCTACAAGTCTTATCATTTCATCTTTTGATATTCCTATTGCTTCTACTTTTTGCACTTCAAATATTCCTTGTGTTAATGTTCCTGTTTTATCAAATACAACTATTTCAGTTTGTGATAATGCTTCTAAATAGTTACTTCCTTTTACTAGAATTCCCATTTTAGATGCTCCGCCGATTCCTCCAAAAAATCCTAGAGGAATTGATATTACTAATGCACATGGACATGACACCACTAAAAATGTTAATGCTCTATATAGCCATTCTGTAAATGTTGCATTATGAAATATAAATGGTGGTACTATTGCTAATATTACTGCAATTATTACTACAGTTGGTGTATAATATCTTGCAAATTTTGTTATAAAGTTTTCTGATTTAGATTTTTTGCTACTTGCATTTTCTACTAAGTCTAATATTTTACTTACAGTAGATTCTCCAAATTCTTTTGTTACTTTTATTTCTAATAAACCATTTTGATTTATACAACCACTTAATACTTCATCACCTATTTTTGCTTTTCTTGGTACTGATTCTCCTGTTAGTGCTGATGTATCAATTAAAGATTCTCCATCTATTACTTTTCCATCTAGTGGTATTTTTTCACCTGGTTTTACTACTATTGTTTCCCCTATTTTAACTTCTTCTGGATTTATTTTTAGAATTTTGTTTTCTCTTTTTACATTTGCATAATCTGGTCTTATATCCATCAAACTTGCAATTGATTTTCTTGATTTATCTACTGCATAACTTTGGAATAACTCTCCTACTTGGTAAAATAACATTACTGCTACTGCTTCTGGAAATTCTCCTATTCCAAATGCTCCTATTGTTGCTATTGTCATTAGGAAGTTTTCATCAAATACTTCCCCTTTGAATATGTTTTCTATTGCTTCTTTTACTATATCTATCCCTACAATTAAATAACTTAGTATGAATATTCCGTTATTTATCCATTCATTTGGAAATTTTATAATTATTGCTATAATAAATAATATAAATGAAATTATTATTTTTGTTAGTCTTTTTTTCATCTGTTCCCTCCATTATTTTTGTGCTCTATATGTTCTATTCCTAATTCAAATAATCCTTTTACATGGTCATCTTCTAACATATAATAAACTTCTTTACCTTGTTTTCTACATTTTACTATTCCTGACCTTCTTAGTGTTCCTAATTGATGTGATATTGATGATTTACTCATTCCCAATACATTTGCTATATCACATACACACATTTCATTTTGGTCAAGTGCAAATAATATTTTTGCTCTTGTTGTATCACCTAATATTTTAAAAAATTCTGCTAGTTTGTTAAATAAGTCATCATCAGCCATTTTACTTAATGTGTCTTTTACTACTTCTTCATGTATTATGTTACAATCACATATAAATTCGTTTTTTGACATCTTTTTACCTCCATTTCTTTTATCATATGTATATATAATTGAATTGTTACTCAACTGTTATTTGTATTATAGTTGAATACATATTCAATTGTCAATAGTTTTTTAAAAAATTTAATTAATATTATTTGCATCAAAAAAATGCCACTTTTTGTGACATCTTTTACTATATATTTTTATTGGACTTTTCTCCTCTGCATATTATATGAAACCATTGCAACAATATTATTTGGTGCTATTTTACATGCAAATTTAGCAAGTTTTATTTTCCAACCAGGAACAATATAAAATTTTCCTTTAAGAAATTTGTTTACTGCATATTTAGCAACATATTCGCTACTTAGACCTTTTAAAGCAAATTGCACATCTGCAACTTTATTAAAATTTGTATCAACAGGACCAGGACACAAAATGCTAATTTGGACTTTTGATTTATCTCTTCTCAATTCTTCTCTTAATGATTCTGATAATCTAACAACATATGATTTTGTTGAATAATATGTTGCCATTAGTGGTCCTGGCATAAATCCTGCAATTGAAGCAACATTTAATATTTTTCCACTGTTTTTTTGTTTCATATCTTTTAAATACAATTTTGTTAAAACATGATAAGCAATTATATTTGTTTCTATCATTTTCATTTCTTTTTCGAGTTTTGTTTTTGTAAAATCTCCACAATCTCCAAATCCAGCATTATTTACGAGTATATCTATATCTTTAAATTTTTCATGTAGTTGTTCACAATTTTCAGGCTTAGAGATATCCATACTTACTATTTCTGCATTTGTTTTTATTTCATTTTTTACTTGTTCTAATTTTTCTAGATCTCTAGCAACTAATATTAAATCATAACCTTTTTTACTTAGTTCTTTTGCTATATCTCTTCCTATTCCAGAAGATGCACCTGTAATTAATGCTTTCATATTATATTTCCTTTCAAATTTTACTATATCTTTTATTTACTTCATTCCAATTTACAATATTCCAAAATGCATTTATATAATCTGGTCTTTTAGTTTTATATTGTAGAAAATAAGAATGTTCCCACATATCTAATACAAGTAATGGTTTACATCCCCATAATGTTAAATTTTGATGCTTTTCACATTGTAAAATTTCTAATTTATTAAATTCTGGAACCCAAACTAATAAATTCCATCCAGAAGCTTCAACAACTTTACTACTTTCAGTAAATTGTGTTTTAAATCTTTCATAACTTCCAAAATCTTTATTAATCTGTTCCATTAATTCTATATTAGGACTTGTTGGTATTGCAGGTCCCATATTGTCAAAAAATAATTCGTGCAATATTACTCCTGAACCAAAAAAACTTAAATCTTTTTCTAAACATTTTATATTTTCAAAATTATTTGTTTCTCTTGCTTTTTGTAATTTTTCTTCTGTTTTATTTGTATTGTCTATATATCCTTGATACAAAATATTATAATGAATATCTAGTGTTTCTTTGTTGTAATATGGCTCTAATGCATCTAATGGATATTTTAATTCTCTTTTCTTTAACATATATACCTCCTTCTTACATTTTACTAAGAATTTGGTATAGTATTCATATTTTTTAAAATCCGGTTTTAAATGTATCTACTAATGCTTTTATAAGTATATTATTTTCATATAGATTAATAAGAAATTTTTTTACAGGCGGAATTTGTGCTATTATTACAAAAATTAAAATCAAGCCTGCTATTATTCCTGCTAATTTTATATAATCTTTTATTGTATATTTTCGTCTGAACCTATAACCTCTATTTCTCATATCTTGTACATATGCATCTCGATATGCTTGATTTGCAGCTTGATTTACTACTCTATTTATTTGTTCTTTATATTGCTTTTGTGTATTTGCTTGATAATTTATATTATTTACATATTGATTTTGAATATTGCTTTGTAATTTTTGTATCTCTTGTCTTAATAACATGTTTTCTTGTACAATATTTTGATATTCTTCTCTTGAAACTGTAAAATTTTTCAATTGTTCATCATATGTAGTTTTTTGTGTAGCATCTGATAATACTGCATATGCTTCATTTATTATTTTCATTTTTTCTTCATATTCTTTTTTTTGTGGACCATCTTGCAAATCTGGATGATATCTTTTTGCAAGTGTTTTATATGCTTTTTCAATTATTTCATTTGATGCATTTTTATCAACTTCTAGTATTTCATAATAATTTTTTTCCATTATTTACTCCTTTTTAGGCATTATATCATTGTTTTATAAATCTGTCTCTATAATTTCACAATTTTCCATAGAAATACTATTTAAATTATTATCATTTGGCATTCCATACAAATGTGCTTTTAAAACTTTAGCAACACCACCATGTGCTACTACTAATACTGTTTTATCTGAATATTTTTCTTTTATCTCATTTATAAATTCTAATATTCTTTTTTCAAATTGATGCAAATTTTCTCCACCTTTGATGTCTACATTTTTATCATAATCCCATATTTCTTTTTCTCTTTCTAGTGTAACTTGATTTCCTTCTAATTCTCCTAACATTCTTTCTCTTATTCTTTCATCAGTTATTATTTTTACATTTCTTCCTTCATTTATAATTTCAGCTGTTTTTATTGCTCTATTCATTGGAGAAGATATTAGTATATCATATTTTTTATCTTTTAATAATTCTTGCGCTTCTTTTGCTTGTTTTATCCCTATTTCATTTAGTTCTTTTTCTGAACCTCCTCCTTGCATTTTCTTGGCTACATTCCAATCAGTTTGTCCATGTCTCACATAATATAATTTCATAACTTTCCTCCCTTGTATTATTATCTTTATTGATTTGAAAATTTATACGTTATTTTTACTATATTTCTTTTTCTTCTATTATATTTCCATCGACATCTTTTAGTGTTATTTTGTTTTCTTCGAATATTATATAACTGTGTTCGGTATTGTTTTTTGGTAATGATATTGATCCTGGATTTGCAAATATTATTCCATTTTCTTCTTTTATGAATCCTGTGTGGAAATGACCATAAAACATTATTTCTATTTCTTTATTTGGTATATTATCAATATTATAAACATGCCCATGTGATATAAATACATGTTTTCCGTTCATTTCTGTTTCTATATATGACTGTAATTTGAAATCTGATATCATTTCATCTACTTCTGCATCACAGTTTCCTCTTACTGCTATAATTTTGTCTTTAAGGTCGTTTAAGATTCCCGCTACTTGCATTGGATTGTATTCATTTGTTAGTTCATTCCTTGGTCCATGATAATATAAATCTCCTAATAATATTATCTGTTCTGGTTTTTCTCTTTCATTTATTTCTTCTATTTTTTTTGCATAATAACTTGAGCCATGTATGTCTGATATTATTAATATTTTCATTTTAACCACTCCTTACAATAATTTTTTCCATTCTTCTTCTTTAAATCCATTTGCTATTCCTTTAGATGTTATTAAGATTGGTCTTTTAATTAACATTCCATCACTTGCTAATAATTGTATTTTTTCTTCATCACTCATGTCTGGTAATTTTTCTTTTAAGTTTAATTCTTTGTATTTTAATCCACTTGTATTAAACCATTTTCTTATTTCTTTTCCACTTTCTTTTATCCATTTGGTTAGTTCTTCTACAGTTGGTGTTTCTTCTATTATATTTCTTTCTCTGAATTCTACTTTATTTTCCTTTAACCACTTTTTTGCGTTCTTGCATGTTGAACATTTTGGATATTCTATAAATATATTTTTCATATTTTTTTCCTCCTATCCTACTTATATCATAATTTATATATTTTCTCAATATTATTGTCTGTATGATTTTACTTTATATTCTTCTTTTCCATCAAATTTTATTTTTAAAATTTTAGTATAATTATCTTTGCTTGGTTTACCTATTTCTTCTATTTCTAAGCTTGCTTTATATTTTTTTAATGTGTCAAATGTGTTCATAAATCCCATTCCTGTACCACCTTCTTCTGAATGTGTGGTACTTGGTTTCTTTCCTAAGTTTTCCAATGTTTCTTTTTCAAATTCTATACCTGAATCATATATGTATATTCCATATTTGTCCTTTATCTTTCCTATTTGTAATAATATACTTCTATTTATGTTTTCTGAATGATTTATTGCTATTATTGCATTTTTTACATGGTCTGCTATTAATATTTGTAATTCTTCTTTTGGAATTATATTGTTTATCATTTTATATATGTTTCCTCTTATTTGCACATTGAATTCTATGTTATTTTTTGTGCATTCTGATTGCATATATTTTAATATATCATCTATTTCTGGTATTTCTGTTTTATATAGTTCTACTTCTTTTACTTCAGTATATAATTCTTTTGATAATTCTTGTACTGTATCTTTTATACTATTTTCTTCAATTATTTCTTTTTCACTTTTTGCTCCATTTGATAGTTCTTCTATCTTATGCTCTAATATTCTTTGTTTATGTGCTAGTGTATGACTTGTTTTACTAAATTCTAGGTTTTCTTTTTCTAATTCTTCTACTTCTTTTTTCTTGGTTTCTAGTTCTTTTTTAGTTTCTTCCAACTCTTGTATTAATAATTTTTGCTTATAATATAGTTGTAATGATTTTTGGATTGTGATGAACATGATAATAGCAACAATCACAAAAGTGAAATCCAAATTTCTTACAGTTAATAATAGTTCTAAATTTGAAAAGATTACTATAAAATATAGTATAATTATACAAATATTAAGTATTAATATACCAAAATATTCATCCTTAGATGGCTTTTGTAAAAAGAGAATACCATATTTAAATCTTTTTATTTTGAAAATGATTAATAATAATGTTATATGTACTATCTCCATTAAAATTAGATTTATAAAATCATTTTTTATTTGCAATAATAAATTAATTAAAAAAACAATAGATATTGCGCAAAAAAATAAAACATAATTAATACTTAATGAAATTATTGTAATAAATATTGAATATCCTATATTGCTTTTCGAAATTAATGAATTCAACCAACTAAAAAGTAAAATCATGCTAATTATAGAAACAAATTGATTAACATTATATTTCATTAAAGTTACAATAATAGAACTTATTGCTATCACTATACTTGAACATATTAATTTTATTTTTCCTATTTTAGATATATTTGTAATTTTTATAAAAGTATATAATGTACAAATCTGCATAAAAAACATTTTCAATATATATGTTCTAACTTCTATATTTTCAAGATTAATTGATATATTATTTATATAGATATCCATATCTAGCCCTCCAAAGTCATTATATATCAAAATAAAAATAGAAGCAATATAAGTTACCTCATATTACTTCTTGAAAATTATTATATCCATTTGTTTAACCATCTTAAAAATGCTTCATACAAACTCATACTATTCACCACCTTTTTCTTATGCAATTTAAATATCTTCAGTAGAATTTTTTTGCTATAAAAAAAATACCATTTATTCTGTGGTGAATAAGCGGTATCTTATAATAGAAAAAGATAGTAAAAAAATAAAAAATCTAGTATATAAAATACTAGATTAATTTCTTTATTTTATCTGCATAATAATAAATTAACTCCATTGGAGTTGGTATTCCTGTCTCATAATTTATTCTAGCAGTATAATATCTTGTCAAATCTTCTATAGGAGTAACTCTCCATGCATGTATTATTGCATTTTGAATACCATTAGTAATTGTATTTGCTGGTTTTTTATATATTTTAGTTAAATATTGAATAACACTAATATTACTGTTCTCATTTTGTATTAAAAATAAAATTCCATCATGTATATATTGTCTGCCTTTTAACTTAGAATTAACACCAATTAATTCTAATTCGTTAGATATATAATCAGAAATTTTATCCTCTTCACTTTTAAGTTCTTCTTCAATACTTTTTGTTACTACTGAAGATGAATTTTCTCTTAAATAAATAAACTTATTTAATACATTATTACAAGAATAACTTGGATTATCTTTATATAAAATTAGCTCTACTCCATTTCTATGTAAAATATCATAAGTTCTTTTTGAATTAACATGTGTTGTAACTATTACAATTGGTTGATAATTCAAATTTAATTTTTTCAAATTTGATAGAAATTCTAAAGAATCAGTATTACCATTCTTGCTATTATTTAGTTCTAAGTCTAATATGATTCCTTCTGGATGTTTGTTCTTAACATATTTCAAGCCATCAATATCTGAATCTGTTATGGCTACTAACTCTATGTCATCTCTATTTTTAATACAATCAATAAAATTGTTACAATCATTAATATCGTCTTCTATTATCAAAATTTTCATAGGTTTAGTTTCCATTTTATTCCTCCTTATCTTTTTTATTACATAATATACCATAAAATACCAAAAAATACTATATTTAGCAGTATGCTTTTTCCATATATAAAACTTATAAATACTTTAAAATTTATATAAATATTGTATAAGGAGAAGTAAAATGAATAAATCTAATCATTGTAATGAACATACTTTAGATAATATTGATCAAATCGAAAGAGGTTTAAGAATTAAATCAATTCGAGAAAATGAACTTAAAATGAATAAATCTCAATTAGCTAGAGAAATTGGTATTTCTAGTCAATTTTTAGGTTTAATCGAAGATGGAAAAGGTAATCTTGTTTATAAAAGTCTGAAAAAATTAATGAGTTTAAGTGGCCATTCATCTGATTATATTTTATTTGGTTTAGGTGATAATATTATATCAGAAGCTAGAATTATTTTGGAAAAATATTCAAAAGAAGAAATTAATAAAAGTTTAGAAATAATAAGAGATATTGTTAGATTAATTAAATAGATTTTCATTAGTTTAATATATAAAAAAAGTAATGCACCCTCAATTGGAGTGCATTACTTTTTTATATATCACTATTTACTTTTACATTTTGTTTTGTTTCTAAATTTACAGTTTCTCTTATTGATTTATAAAATTCATCTACTTTATTTTCATTATAAAATGGTATTCCATGAATCGAATAATTATTGTTTGATTGGTACTCATATATATTAATTATTGATTTTTCATGAATATCTTTCAAGAATATTTCTTTCCATTCATCTGTATTTTGTAAAAATTCACCTTTTGCTTCTATAAAAATCTGTTTTATTTCTGAACCTTTCTGATTATTTCTTTTTAATAATAGTATAAAATCAGGTTCGAAACGTCCTCCTTCAGCAAAAGAAAATATATGAACATTCCTTTCATTTCTAATCAAATAAACTTCTTCATATTCCCTTTTTATTTCTTCTACTATGTTTGCAAATTTCTTAACAAAACTTTTTTCTTCAGTTGTTCCAAAGTTATCAGTATATACAAACCAATCACATTGAGATAAATCCAATTTATAATTTTCGTCCATTCCAGGAGCATTTTGTGAAATACCTTCTCCGTATTTATCAGGATGTATTTTTTCTCTATGAGTATCTCTAATAAAGCTTTTTATTGGAATTTGATTAAATTCATAAGTTCCTTGTTTGGTTTCTTTCCATGCTTCAAATTTTTTCCTTAATTTATAAAAGAAGTCTGCAAATGTTAAATAATATTCTTTGTTTGTTGGTTCTTCTTTTTTACTTATTATTGTTATTCCAAAGTCTGCAATATAATCTGGGTTCATCAAAAATTCTTTATGTGATTTTATTGTTGGTATATATTTTTTTAATATATTAAATGGTATAAATTCTTTTCTCATTGCTTTATATACTAAACTATAATTTTTTTCAGCATATTCTTTTAATGTTATGTTTTTAATATGAGTTTCTTCTGTACTTTCATCAATTTTTGAATTATCTATTAATGATGACTGAATATCATTTTTTACATAGTTTCTTTCTAGTAAAAACCTAAAGTTTTTTGGAACTTTATTTGCTTCATTTTTTATTTCTTTTTGTTCATTTACAAATATAAAGCCATTATTATATATGTCTGACATTTTAAAACTATCTTTTAGAATATAGTCAAATTTAGTTTTATCATCTATATCCATTCCTTGTTGTTTTAAAGCTTCTTTTAATTCATATAAATATTTTGAATCAGTTTTTGAATAGAATAATAGAGTTTCACAAAATCTGTACTCATTTTCTATGTCATTATCATATTTTCTTTTATTGTAATATTCTTTATGTTTTTCTTCAAATTCAAAAGGATAATATCTAACTCCTCTTCCTATTAGTTGAGCTTCTTGAATTGTTGATCTACCTATTTTAGTTCCTCTACTATCCCTTTCTTCATATAAACGTACTATATCATATAAATTTAATACGTCCCATCCTTCATTTAACATATCTACTACTATAATTAATCTATATGGATTGTCTAGGCTTTCTAAATTATTTACTAATCTATTCTTTTCCTGTAGTTCTTTTGTAGGCATTTTAGAATCTAATGTTATTATGTGCTCTTTATCAAAATCTAATTTGAATTCTGCTATTAAATCATTATAAGAAATATTTTCATTTTTATAAAATTTAAACATTTCTTTGGCATATCCTTCTACATTTTCTTCTAATTGTATAATATCTTCTTTTGTAATCTGATGATCGATAAATTCTAAAAATCTTTTTATGAAATCATCTCTTTCGGCAGTTGTTTTTGCCTTCGCTAATATTACTGGTTTTACATCTATTTTCTTTTTCGCAAACAATTTTTTTCTATATTGGCTCATTAACATTGCTAATAATGTCCTATGAATATCGTCATGGCTTGATTGATAATTGTCAAAATTTTTAGTATATCCATCTTTTCTAAATTCTAATAAATCATAGTTATAAATAACTTTGTCTAAATATTTTTTAATTACAGTTTCGTCTCTAAAGTCAGGTGTTGCAGTAAATTCCAAAAGTGCTGATTCTTTGTTTGAAGCAAGAATTTGGTTTATTGTATATTCCCATGTAAATATCTCGTCATCTTCATCTTTTGATTTCTTTTTCTTTGCCTCTGCATTTAAGTGATGCGCTTCATCTGCTAACAATATTACTTTATTATTTTCAAAGTCTTCTAATGATATCTGATTTTCTTTGGTTAATTTTAGATTATCATGTAATGATTGAACTGTAGTAAATAAAATATTTATATTTTTATCTGATATTTCATCAAATCCTGATATTTCTTTTATTTCTACTTTTTCGCCATTTAAAATTATGTCATTAGCAAATAAATATTTACTAGACTCTTTTTCTAAAAAATTATCTTTTGTTTTTTCTATTATATTTGCATTATTAACAAAAAATATAAATGTATTATAACCTTTTTTATAAAAATATAAGATTAAGGCTGCCATTATTATTGTTTTTCCTGAGCCTGTTGCCATATGATATAATAGATGAAGTTGTTCATTTTTTAAGAGATTTTTTATGTAATGATTTGTGTATTTTAATGCATCTATTTGATAATATCTTAGTGGTTTATTTGGATTAAGATTACTTATTACTTCTTCATCAATTTCAGGAAGAGTTAAACCAACAGCTTGTGCTTGTTTTATCTTTTCATAAAGAAATGAATATATTTCTCCATTAATTTTTATAGCCATTATTTCCTCCTCCTTTATTGTTCTTCATAATAAGATCTGTTGAATTTTTTTACTTCATCTGATATTTCATATTCTTCATCATCAATATCAGCATAATTAATATATAATAAATTTTTATCTAACATATCTAGCAATATTTTTCTTTGAGTAGTAATATCAAGATTTTTAAAGTCTTCTGTACTATTTTTTAGTGTTTCTTTATCTATTCGATAGTTTATGAATTCACTATTTTCTAGTTCTTCATATATTTCTATTAATTTATCATCTGATGAATTTTGTATTTTGTCAATATATCTCATATTGTTTTTAGCCATTTCCATATATGTAAAAGAACTTCCACCTTTCCATTCAACATCTTTTGATATTCCACTTGAATCTCCTACAATTACTTTTTTTATTCTTTTTACAGCTTTTTCAACATGACTGTCTAGTTGTTCTATTCCTATGAATTTACGATTCATTTTCATTGCTACTGCTCCAGTTGTTCCTGTTCCGAAAAATGCATCTAATACAATATCTCCTTCATCAGTTGCCATATCAATTATTGTTTTTAATAATATTTCTGGCTTTTTACCATTTTTTAATGTTGTATCTCCTTCACTTGCAATTCCTTGCCACCAGTCATTATTAAATATAGATGTTACATGTTGTTCTTTTATTATCTGTTTGTTCTTTTTGTCTTTTCTTGCAAAGTCTTTTAACATTAAGACTCCACCTTTTTTATATATTAAGTCATAACATACTTGTCCTGCACGTTTTCCTTTTGATGGAACATGTTCATATACATATAAATTTTCATTTGCATCTTCTAATGTGTCTAAATAATTTTTAATTATTTTTTCTCTTCCTCCACTTAGAGCTGCTGTCCTAAATATTTTTTCATAATTGTCATAATAATCTTTTGCTGTTTGTGAATTCATTGTCTCTATCTCATAATCATTTGGTGTTATCTGATATATCTTTTCGCCATCTATCTCTTTTATTAATTTTTTATTTTCTAATTTTACATTTTTTAAAATATATTTATAAAAGTCAGCTGTTTTTGAATTTTCTCCTACGATTTCTGCATCTTCATTTATATGATTAAATTTCATGTTGAATTTGTCTTTTGCATAAACTAATATATATTCACTACAATCAAAAATCATCTGTGAACCTGAAGCTACTCCTGATGGTGCTTTTACTTTACATGTAATTGTTGCTATATAATTATTTCTGTTAAAAATTTCATCACATAAAACTTTTAAATAATGCATTTCGTTTCCATCACATTGAATAAATATTATTCCTTCTTTTTTTAGCAGTTCTTTTCCAACTTCTAAACGATTTTTCATCATTACAAGCCATGAACTATGCTTAAAGCTATCATTATATGGAACTATATCATTGTTAGTATTATATAATATATCCCAATACATTAGTTTTACTTGTTCTTTATATCTTGGTAATAAAGAATACATTGCAAGCAAATTGTTCCCTTTTATTATTAAATTGTCTTTTGAATCAAATTCAGTTATATTTTTCTCTCCACTTTTGCTATTTTGCTTTGCATTAATAAAAACTTTTTTATCTTTTAATACATCTATTTCACTTTTTGCAATTATATCATTGTAGAAGATTTCTTTTCTTTTTTCTTCTTCTGTTGTTGAATCAAATTCCAAGAAACAGTCTTTGTTTGGGAATGCTAATACTATATCATCTATTTGCTTGATGAATTTTCCATCTTGGTTTGTTAATCCTATTTTTGAAGAAAATTTGGTGTATGAATCTGGTAAAAATTCTTTACTGTTTATTACCCAGTTGAATTTTTGCTTATCAAATACTTCTATTCCATTAACGTTTTTGAAAAACATGTTTTTTACTGTCTCTTCTTCTAATAATAATTTTAATAGTTTTTCGTCTGTATGGTTTGATAGATTTATTACTTCATTTTTTAGTAATGTATTTTCTTTTGATACTAATCTTTCATCTTTTTTTAATATTTCTACTAGTTCTTTGTAATGGTCTTTCATTTTCTCCTCCATTTTTTACTTTTTCTTTATATCTCTTAAGTTTAACACTTGTATTTTATCACACTTTGCCTGTTTTTGTCTATGGTTGTTTTTTTTATTTTTTCTTGTTTTTTATTTACAAATATAAATTGTTTTTTTATAATGTTTTTAGAAAATATTATAACGATTATTTGAGGTGATTTTATGATTGGTAATCCTGTAGATTATGATAAAAAATTCAAAGATAACAATTTTCCTATCTTTCCTCCTAAATTTGATGCAGAATTAAAAAGATATATAAATTTATTACCTGGCAAAGAAGTTTTAGATTTAGGAATTGGTCAAGGAAGAAATTCCATCCCTTTAGCTGTTTCAGGATTTAATGTTACTGGTGTTGATTATTCTACTAAATGCTTAGATATATGTAAAAACACTTGTGATAAACTAAATTTAATACAAGGTGATATTAGGACTTTTCCAATTGATAAAAATAAGTATGACTTAATTTTATCTAGATGTGTCTTACACTTTTTCCATAAAAATGATAGTTATCAAATTATAAATAATATAAAAAATAATCTTAAAACTAATGGATTAGTTCACATTCACGTTTTTTCACTAGAGGATCCTAGATACAAAAAACATGCTAATTCACCTAACTTTGAAGTACTTGATAATAATATTTTACACAATGTTTCTGAAGATACTTATGTTAGTTTTTTCACAAAAGAAGAAGTATTAGATTTATTTAGTGATTTTAAAACTATATATATTTCTCAAGAATATTCATTAGACCAAAGAGGAGATACTCCATGCTATGCTGGTGTAATAAAGTATATTGGTCAAAAAATATAATATTTTGAAAATGAATTGGAGTGATATTTTTGGATAATAGTATTGATTTTTTAAATAAGACTGTAACAGTGAAAATTGATAGACCTATGGGGTCTAAACATCCTAAACATGGTTTTATATATCCAGTTAATTATGGGTATGTTCCAGATACTATAAGTGGAGATGCTGAGGAACTGGATGCGTATGTTCTAGGTATCTATGAACCTTTGGATTCTTTTACTGGTAAGTGTATTGCTGTGATTCACAGGCTTAATGATACTGATGATAAATTAATTGTAGCACCAGAAAATGTGTGTTTTTCAGATGAACAGATTCGAGCTTTAACTGATTTTCAAGAAAGATTTTTTGAAAGTGAAATTATAAGAGATAAGAATTATATGTTTTGGAATAAAATTATTCCAGAATTTTCTGTTACTAATTTAGAAAATAGTTTGAGTTTTTATAAAACTGTTGGTTTTAAAATTGAATATGAAAGACTTGAAAATAAATTTGCTTTTATTAGTTTGGGGACTATTCAAATTATGTTGCAAGAAGTTTCAAATAATGATAAATGGACTGTTTCGCCTCTTTCATATCCTTTTGGAAATGGTATTAATTTTCAGCTAGAAGTTGATAATGTTGATTTTATATATGATAGCTTGAAAAAGAATAATTATAAAATAACTTTTGAAATAGAAGAAAACTGGTATAGACAAAATGATAAACTTTTAGGCAATAAAGAATTTCTAGTTCAAGATCCTGATGGCTATTTGCTAAGATTTTCTGAAGATTTGGGTGAGAAATAGTGTTATTCTATAAAATTTAGAATAACACTATTTTTAATTTTTTTATAACATTATAAATTATATTTTGCTATTTTTCTTTTTGTGCTGAGTATATCCCAAATATCCTATACCTCCTAATAATCCTATTCCTACGATTCCTCCAAATAGATTTGAATCTTCTTGATTATTTGTTGTTGTAGTATTATTAGTACTATTGCTTACATTAGATGTTGATGTGTTTGTTATAATGTTATTTTCTAATTTTGGTTCTTCTTTTACATTAATTTTAATTGTACTCGTTTTTCCGTTAGAACTAGTTGCAGTTATATTTACTATTCCAGGACTTTTTGCAGTAATTTCTCCTGCTGAAGTAACTGTTGCAATATTTTCATCACTTGATTTCCATGTTATGTTTTTATCTGTGGCATTACTTGGTGTTATAGTTACTGTTAGTGTTCTACTTTTTCCTATTTCAATACTATCTATGCTTTCATTTATTTGTATTCCTGTTACAGAAACTGTAGTTGGTACTGTAGTAGTCGTTGTTTTTGATGACGAAGAACTTGATGATGAAGATGAATTTGATGAATATGGACAAATTCCATTAGTATGCAAATGTGCTGGGTACCCTCCGCAATGGTAATGATAACTTCCTAAACCACTTTTATTTTTATTATCCCTATGTCCACCATTTGAATCAGTCCTTCCCGAATGTGCATATGCACTAATTCCTATTAAAATTACACTCATAGCGATTAATAAAATTGATACTATTTTTACTTTACTCTTTTTCATATATATCCCCCTTAAATATCATACCATGTTTTTATTGTAAAATTTGTCGAAATTTGTAGAAAAAATATAAATTTCGACAATAAATATCAATTTATTAATTTTTTTGTTTTAAAACCAATTAAGTCTATATGGTAAATACTTTTGATTTTCTTTTACGAATTCCAATAATTCCTCTTTAGATAAAATAATAGCATTATTATCTGTTTCAATTTTTTTAAGTTCTTCTTCTTTCAAAATTCTACCATATCTCCAATAGTTACCTGTTGTGAAGAAATAAAATGGTATATCTCCTAAATTATATTCATCCATATTTATATTTGATGTTTTTACTTGTATCTTTGCTTTTTCTTTAGGGTTATCTCTTTTAAAAAGTATATATTCATATTCTTTTGTATCTTTTTTATTTGTTGATGTGTATATTCCATATCCTAATTTAATTTGCAAATATAATCCGACTATTTCTTCAATTTCTAGTGCTCCCATACTTGCCCAGAAATAATCCCATTTATTTTTAGGCTTTTTTACAGAATAATAATTTCTCCCTGTGTACTTATTATATATTTTTTTAGAAAATTCTTTTATAACATCTTCTGTACCTCTCCCTCTAATGTGACATACTACTCCCATATTAAAGCTTCTTACAATGGCTCCTAAAACATTGTCCTCTGTTCCTACTTTTACAAATTCACATGGTACATAATGCCAAATGTCATAAATATCATTTTCTATTTCTTCTGCTCTGTCTCTTGTCATAAAATCTTTTGCTTCTCCTGTTACTCTACAAATATTCTTGATGATTTTAGAGAAGAGTTATTAACTCATTGTGTTTATTGGAACGAGAAGTATTATATGACTGGAGTTAATGATATTATTAAATTTATCACTAATGTTTTAAATTCATAACATATAAAATAAAGTGGCCAATTTGAATTTTCGTTGTCCACTTTAAAATATTTTATGCTTCTTCTATAATCTCATATCCAGCAATCTTATATCCTTTTATTCTTCTAAAATACATTTTTTCTAAAACTTTCATATTATCCAAATAATCATAAACAATTACTTTACTTTTATCTTCATGTTCTCGGTGAAGTCTTCCTACATATTGCAAGATTCTTCCTTTCCATGAAACTGGCATGGTCAAAAATAGTGTATCTAATCTACTATCATCAAAACCTTCTCCTATAGAACTACTTGTCGCCAAAATTATTCTTGATTCATTATTTCTATCAGCTTCATCAATAGCATCTCGAATTTCTTTTGCTTTTTTCTTTCCCATTGCCCCTTTATAAATAACAACTGGAACATTTATACTATCTAATTCTTCTTTTAATATTTTTAAATGTTCTACCCTTTCTGTTAAAACAATAGGAATTCTACCCTCTAAAACACATCTCTTTATATCTTGAACTATCATATTATTCCTAAATATATTATGACACATGTCATTTAGGATTTCTGAAATTTGTATTTTGTCTTTTTCTTCAGCAGAAATATATTTATAACCTGTACTCTTTACAATTACTACATGTTCTATTTCTTTATTTTGTTTTAATTCGCGATTTGCTACTCTAACTCTTATGTCCCCACATTGCATATAAATAATTTTATGCCATCCATCTTTTCTTGTAGGTGTTGCTGTTAACCCATATACATATTTACTTCTTATAGCTTTCAATACCTTTTCAAAACTAAATGCTGCAACATGATGACATTCATCTATTATAACAAGCCCATAATCCTTAACTATCTCATCTAAATTGTCTTTCTTAGCTAGCGATTGAAAACTAGCTACATCTAATTTACCATTTAAATTTTCTTTACTCGCTCCAATTTGTCCTATTTCCTTTTTATTTATATTTAAGAAATAGGATAACCTTTCTTTCCATTGTTCTAATAAATTATTTCTATTTACTATAATCAAAGTATTTGTTTTTAACTCTGAAATAATTTTAGCTCCTATAACAGTTTTTCCAAACCCTGTAGTAGCACATAATATTCCTGTTTCATATTTTAATAACTCATTTTTTACATTTTCTTGTTTTTTATTTAGTTTTCCTATAAATGTATAATCTGTATTAATTCCTTTCTCTCTTGTATCTTTTGTAATTAATTTAACATTACTTTTTTCACATACTTCTTTAATTTTATCTATGCATCCTCTAGGTAATTTTAGAAATCTATCATCTTCCTCAAAACAACTTATGATTCTTGGTGTTTTATATATAGGTAGTCTTAATCTTTGTTTTTCATAAAATTCTGGATTTGTAAAACTAGCTAATCTTTTCAAGTAAGATACTTCATTTGGTAACAATTTTAATTTTTTAACATAAATCATATTATCAAATGTACATTCTACATTATTTACAAATTTAACTTCTCTTAAATTTTCTTTTTTAGGCAATTCATCTTCTTCTATTTCCTCCACATCAGGTTCTTTATAATCATCTTTCCTATATTTATTAACAAAATTATAAACATCATCACTTTTAATTCTTTTTATATTTTCAAAAGTTTCAAATTGATTTTTTTCTGGCTCAAAATATTTATTTACAAAAACTGTATTTCCACTCTTGCTACTTTCGCCCTGAAAAGGTAATGCTATTAGATTGCCAAATCCACCTTTAGGCATTGTATCCTGGTTTGGAAATAACCTATCATATGAGTCCAAATCCAATGATTCTTTCTCCATCGTTTTTGTTAAAAGAATATTTCCCATTTTTCTAGCAACATTTGCTGGCATACTTTCCTCAAAAAATATCCATACATGTGCTCCATTTCCAGATCGCGATTTTTCAACATATATTGGTATATTTAGTTCATCACATATATCCCAAAATGCTAATACATCTTTTTCATAAGTCTTTTTATCAAAATCTATCGCTAGAAAATTACATAAATCTCCCGGTAACAATGGATAAATTCCTATAGTTATTTTTCCTTGTAAATGTTTTAATATAACATTTTCTGTTAAAGGCTGTAACTCTCTAAAACCACAATTATTGCATTTAACTCTTGGTTTATCACATTTATATGTATTAAATTCGTTTATACATACTGGTGAATACCCTGATTTTCCTGTTGTACTACTTGTCCACCTTTTTGCATAAATATCTGTCCTTCCTTTAAATATTTCCATAAATATTTTTATTTTTTCTTCAGTTGAAATAGCTTTTGTCTCTTTACTTATTTCTTTTTCTTCTACTTTTCTATCTAATTTTCCATACAATTTTTCTTTTAGTTCTTTATTCTCTTTTTCTAATTCTTTTAATCTTTCTATTAATTCTTCTTTTTCTAATTTTTCTAACAAAGCTATTCCCTCCTTTTATGTCTATATATTATATACTGTTTTTAAGATTTTATCAAATTATGTAAATTTAACTTTTGTGTGATAAAAACATGTTATTTTATTAATATTTTTTAACATATCTACTATTAGTTTGGTATCCCATATTTTTATCTTTACAAACTATATATTTTGAGTCAGTTGATACTAATTTAGAATTCAATTATTTTTGTCAAATTTATTTTAATAATTTAATTTCGTAAGTTATAAAAATAAAGTGGGCAATTTGAATTTTATAATTATTCATTTTGCTCACTTTATTTATAAACTCTGCAGTGTTCTCTGCAGAATTCTCTGTAGAAAGTTTCTATCTTTTTCATTTTATTTATAGACTTTTTTTAATTATTGATTCGTTAAGCGACATTTTTTAAAAAAATATCGCTTTTAACCGTCATTTTTATTGTTTTTGAAATTTATATTTTGTTCCTTCAGCCTTAACAATAAGCTCCAAATCTAAAAGTAAAGAAATTAAATTAGTTGCCCTTGTATCTTTTATATTTAAAATGTTCTTTATATCTTCCCTAGAAAACATATTGTTGTAACCCATTTTTTCAAAAATATTTCTTATTTGATTTATTGTACTATTTCTAATATTTGTATTTTGTATACTTTTATATAACTGTATAAAAAATAAATCTCTATCTGAAACAATATTTTTATTTTCATCCATTTCATTTGTTTTATAATAGCCCTTATTAGGAAATATTACTGTAAATGATAGAGAATCAGAAATAAATTTTGGTTTTTGAATAGAATCATTATAGCTCTCCAATATTCTACTTAATCCACTTCCCCTGCGATCCATGTAATGTAATCTACTGAAAACATCTGCAATTACAATATTCCTTCTCATAGATGGAATATTTTTTATCTCTAAATTTTGAATAAGACTGCCATCAAACATTCCTCCTGGTGAAGTAATTTCTAATCTATCATCAAACATATCTATATGAATTTCTGCACCTAAAATCTGATAATCTCTGTGAATTAATGCGTTTACTATTGCTTCCCTACGAGCAGTAATAGGATATTCCTCTAGTTCTTGTCTTTCCATTCCTACAACTTTCCAAGACATTTTAGAATTATTTTTTATAAAAGAATCTGCATTCTCTAATAATGCTATAATACTTCCATTATATTCCTTGTCATCAATTGCATCTTCTGCTATTATTCCCTTATTTAATCCTTTCCACCTAGTACATACAATTTTAGACTGCTTTAAGGGATTTTGGTCACTTAATAATAGTCCCGCATTTGTTAGTTCTTTTTCGGTGTTAGCTAATCCCAAAGAAAAGAAATCTTTATTTTCATCAAATTTTTTATTCGTTTTTTCTTTTATAGTCGCTGCTAGCAAAGTAAAACTTAAATCATTAATTTTATAATCTGTTGGTAATGCATCAAATGTTAAATTTTTTCCTTTTAATATAAGATTATTTAATATATGCTCTGGCGCAGGTACACTTTGATTTCCAGAACGAATAAAAGCTTCTTTTCTTCCATCTATTACTAAATAATAAGGAGTTGACGGTCCATCTCCTATTTTTAATTCTAAAAAATCTTTTCCATTTTCAGTAAAAGAATTTATTTCATATCTAGGTAATGGTAAAATTCTAGCATTTATAATTTCAGTGATTTTTTCAGCTACTTGTTGAACATTATCTAATCCTTCTAGTTTATGTGTACTGTCATCCACTCCGAATAAAATGATTCCACCTTTTGAATTAGCAAATGCGGATACTGACTTTAACCAACTTTTAGGTTTTTTTTCTTCTAATGCAATTTTATAATCAATATTACTTGTCTCTGCTTTTTCATAATCTTTTATTTTCAAATTATATACCTCCACATTATAATTTTAATATTATATTATCACTTTTATACTTTTATTACAACCAATTTTTATAAAAAATGTCGCTTATAAGCGATATTTTTGCATATAAAGCGACATTTTTTCTTTAAAATATACTCTCATATTTCAATGGTACAATATCTTCATAAAGCAAAACAAACTGTGAATTAACTTGTCTATTCTCATGATAATGACCAAAATACCATTTCTTAAATTTACATTTTTCTGAAACCTCTTGCAAATAATCTGTTAAATAATCCTTTTTATATAAGCCACCACTAAGTATAGTTTGCACATTTGTAGGGCAACAATGAGTTACAATATAATCTATTCTATAATTTACTTTTTCTAAATTATTTATTCCGTTTTTCATTTCTTCTTTTGATGGCATTTCTAAATCCCACCAAGAATAATCTCTTATTCTAAAAAATGCTCTTCTTTTTCTATATGTATATATTTTTTCTTCTTCATTTAAATTTAGTATCCCATCTTGTATGTCATGCGATTTGGCACCTCCAAAAGTAAAGATCTTTTTATTGTCTATTTCAAATATTTCTCCTCGCATTAAATGTAGTACAGAATCTCTTATCTTATGGACTTTTCCTCCATGCCACTCCTCTACTGGATAATTATATAGTCTTGTAAAATTTTCATGATTTTCATCTACAAATAATGTTGTGAAATTCTTTTCATTTAACCAATCTAACCAATGTTTTTCATACATACTTTCTACTAAGTAATTCCATGTTCCTCCAAAGTCACCACATATAATAACATAATCATTTTTAGTCATTTCATTTTGTATAGGGAATTTATCAATATCAAATCTAGTAAAATCCCCATGACAATCACCTGTAAGATATATCATAATAAGGAGCAACTCCTTCCTAATATAATTTGTTCTCTTATTTTTTTAGATTGTTTATTGCTTTTCTTAATGTCTTTATTACTAATTCTGCGCAATGTATTTTTTCGTTTGGAAGTCCTTCTAATTTTTTAATTATTTCACTTGCTGTTATTTCTTTAGCTTTTTCTATATTTATATTTTTAATCATTTTAGTTACTATACAACATGATGCTATAACAGGTGGACATCCTTTAGCTTCAAATTTTGCATCTATAATAATGTCATCTTTCATTTTTAGATATATTTTTATAACATCACTGCAAACCTCATTTTCTATAATTCCTATTGAATCAGCATTTTCAATTTTTCCCATATTGATTGGATTTTCAAAATATTTTTTAACTTCTTCACTATACATTTTCTTTTACCTCTTGAACTTATTTTACAGTATTTTATTCAATATAGCAATATAGAGTAGCTTTTTACTACTTTATATAAACATTTTTTGTAATAATCCTTTTTTCAAATCTTTTAATTCTTTTAATTCATTTTCATTTTCTCTTATTTTTTTACTAATGCTATTATATATATCAATAATATTTTTTTGAACATTTATTGGTGGTATTTTAAATTTTAATGTTTCTATATCTGATGGGCTAATATTAGGCTGAGCACCTGCTACTAATCTGTTCCTTAACTGAGTATCATACGAATTTAATTCAAATAGAAAATATAAATACGAATATATTATATCTTGTTTATGTAAAATTAGCTTTCCTACTCGTTGATTTAAATAAGCTTTTATTGTATCATTGTATATTCCAAATTTACCAGTAGTTGCTCCTGACATAGCTATCAACATATCTCCTTTGTTCACTTCAAATTTTGAATCTATTAAAATTCCAGCATTATAATATACTACATCTTTTAAATCTATTATATTTTCATTAATATTAGAAATCCTTATAATTGGTATGCCTTTTTTAGTAAATAATTCACTTTCAAATGCAAATCCTCCCTGTAAATGAGCAAATTCCTCTAATTTCACTAACTTTATCGTTTTTAATCTTTCCTTATATATTTTTTCTAATAATGCTTTTTTATATTTTTTTAATAACTCTACTTTTTGAGTTTGGAGATTTATTTTTTTATCTATTAAAGTAAAAAA
>CALXXZ010000014.1 GCA_944392805.1 uncultured Clostridia bacterium
GTGATTTTTGTTCAAATTCAACATTTGGAACAACATCTCTAGAAACTCTAATATATACTGGTCCATTATATTCTATTGCTAGTTTTATTGCTTCTTTCATTTCTTTATAATTTGATGGTACTAAAATTTTTACATTTGGTATTGAACGCACAAGTGCTAAATCTTCATTTGCATGGTGTGATGCTCCATCTTTTCCATTATCCATTCCAACATATGTTCCTATCATTTTTACATTTAGATTTCCATATGCAGCTTGACGTAATTGTGTCCATGCTGTTCCAGCAACAAATATTGCAAAATTTACGTAAAATGGAATTTGTCCTTCTAAAGCTAATCCACCTGCAATTGACATTGCACTTCCTTCTGCTATACCCGTTTCAACAAATCGATTTGGAAATTTATTTTGAAATTCCAATGTTTTGGTTGATTTTGCTAAATCACTATCTAATACATAAATTCTATCATCATTTTCTGCAAATTCACATAGATATTCACCAATTTTATCTCTTAAACATATCATTTCATAATTCATTTTGTATTTCCTCCTCTATTTTTTCTAAGTCTTTTTTAGCTATTTCATACTCTTCATCAGAAATCCCACCACTATGCCATTTAGGGCTGTTTTCCATAAATGAAACACCTTTACCTTTTATCGTGTTACATATTATTGCAGTTGGCTTATCTTTTGGCTCATATGCTTCTTTTAATGCTCCTACTATTTGTTCCATATTATTTCCATCTATTTCTATAGTATGAAAGTTGAATGCTTTTATTTTTTCATGTAATGGTTCTAAATTCATTGATTCATTTACACTATCATATGATGATAATTTATTATAATCTATTATTAATATTAAATTGTTTAATTTATAATGAGCAGCTTGCAATAATGATTCCCATATCTGACCTTCTTGCATTTCTCCATCTCCAACTATTGCATATACATGATTTTCATCTTTTAGATTTCTTTTTGCTAATGCTATTCCAACAGCCATTGATAACCCTTGTCCTAATAAACCTGTTGTTGCATCTACTTCTGGTATTGTTATTGTTGATGGATGTCCTTGTAATCTTGAATTTATTTTTCTAAATGTATCTAGTTCTTCTTCTTTTATTATTCTTTTTGAACATAATACCGCATATTGTGCAGCAACTGCATGGCCTTTTGATAATACTACTTTACTTCTTTTTTCAGAGTTCAAGTCTACATCTAATTCATATATCGCTGTTAATATATCAATTACTGACAATGCTCCACCAGCATGTCCTGCATTTGCTGAATGTATCATTCTTATTATTTTTTTTCTGTTTTCATTTGCTAATAATTTTAATTGTTTAATATCCACTATAATTTCACTCCTTACAAATTAAATTTTCGTTGCATTTAATATAATCTATAATTGATTGTGAATCACTTGAATTTTCAATGACTTTTAAAAATTCTTCTTTTTCTAAAAATTCTGATATGTCAGTTAATGCTTTTATATGTGATTCTATATCAATTGCTGATAACATAAAAACATAATAGACTGGATCATTTTCAACATTCCCGAATTTTACTGGCTTTTTTAATCTAATTAATGATATGCCTGTTTTGTTTACTCCTGCTGAACTTGTTGTATGTGGTAAAGCTATTCCTTTAGCTATTACTACATATGGTCCTAATTCTTTTATTCCGTTTATAGTATTTTCTACATATTCATTTGTTACAACTTTGTTATCTATTAATGTTTGTCCTGCAATTCTTATTGCTTCTTCCCAATTATTGCATTCTACGTCCAATTTTATATATTCTTTTTTTAAAATATCACTTAGCACAATAACCCCCTATTAATTTTTATATTTTGTGTCGATTTCTATGTTTCATTTACATCTAATAATGAAAATACTTCATCATTATTTAATTCTTTTATATTCATTATAACTCCTTGTCCTTTTATTATACCTTCTACTTCTTGTATAGCTTGTATTATTGCTTTCATTGTATTTCCTGTTGCATATATATCATCTATTATATAGAATTTTTTATTTTTGTATTCTTCATTTACTAATTTAGGTAGTTCTAATTTATCTTTTCCATATTCTTTTTCATATTCAAATTGCTTTTCTACTGTTTCTGGTGGTAACTTACCTGCTTTTCTTACTGGTATAAATCCAATTTCTAATTCATTTGCTACTGCTGAACCTATTATTAAACCTCTTGCTTCTGGTCCTACTATATAATCTACATCTTTGTTTTTTATTTCTTCAACAAATTTTTCTACTATTTCTTTGAATGTTTCTTTTTGTATTATTAATGGCATTATGTCTATAAATTCTATTCCTTCTATAGGAAAGTCTTTTTGTGTTCTTATATTTAATTGGCTTTTTATTTTATTTTTTATTATTTTCATTTTTATCACTTCCACATATTTATTATTTTATTAAGCTTAAATCTCCATTTATAACTATTGGAGAAAATCCTGATATTTCATCATATAACATTCCTTCTGGAATATCATTGTATAAGTAAATTTTCTTATTTTTCATAAATGCTTCATATATTTCAATAAAGGTTGCTCCTCCAATATAATTTTTCTTTCCATTCTTATCAAAATTTAATGTTAGTACAGCATCCATTGTAGCGATTCTTTCTTCACTCATTCTAAACATTCTTGCTTTAAATTCTGCATGTTCTTTTTTGCCTAAATCCCAGCTTTTCTTTTCAGCATCTGGTTCATAATACGAATTTGGTAATTCTACTATATGCCCCATATTTTCTAATTTTTCTTTTATTGGTGCTATGTCTTTATAAAATGCTTTACTACAAATAATTAATATTTTCATTTTTAATAACCTCCTATTTTTTTAATCTTTTAAATATTTTTTAATTGTTTTGATAACAGCTTTTCTATCTCCACTTGTCTCCATTAATGTATTTTGTTAGTGCCATTATGAATGCATTTTCTGTTAAATCTATTCTTGAAATTTCATTATGTGTTAATAGTTGAATTCCTCCGCTATGATTATGTCTTTCTTTATCTTCTCCTAAAACTGTGTCCATTGCTTCACTTAAATTTGTATCTAAAACCTTTTGTACTAAATTATCTGGAACTGGAAATGATGGACTTGTTCCATAACTTTCAAAATCTTCATTGTCTTCAATTACTGCAATATTAGTAATCATCCATCTACCTAATAAATCATTTATTCCACTTTCTATTCCTAAAAATAAATCTGCTGAAATATTATTTTCTTTAGCATACTTTTTTAAGTTTTTTACTCTATTTTTTGCACCTTCATAAATTTCTTTATTTACTGGTTGTTCTGGAACTTCGGATTCTACTGATATTCCTTTTACTTCAATATCTTTAAAATAATGTTCCAATGCTTTTTTGGCACCTTCTATTTTTCCTTGATTTTTTGTAGCTATTAGTACTTTCATTCTTATCTCCTTTGTATTTTTTATTTAACAACTACTTTTTATTACTTAAGGTTTACTCCATATCCTTTATCAGAATATTTCCAATTAGATGTTACAAATTTTATATAATTTTCTTTAAATCATCTAACCATTCAAATCCTTCATTATCCAAATTCTCTAATTCTTCAATCTTAAAATATCTTATTTCTTCTAATTCTTCTTCTTGTAGTTTACATTCATTTATGTCTACATTTTTCCTAATATAATATACTGTAAAATGTGCTTTTTCATTTGTATTTATACTTAGAAGGTTTAATTCTTTTTTATCTAAATGGATACCTATTTCTTCTAAAGTTTCACGAACTCCTGCATCGATTGGATTTTCTCCTAAATCTACTTTTCCACCACATATCCCCCATTTGCTAGGATTAGCTCTTTTAAATCTACTACGTTTCTGTAATAAAACTTCATTATTTTCATTAATAATAACTACTCCAACTACTGATATATAATATCCATTAGGTATATTATTGGGATCACGAGCTTCGATATGTGTTAATATCTTACCTGTTTTATTTCCATTTTTATCAACTAATTCATGTTTTTCCATTAATTTCTCCCTTATTTAGATTTTGATTCATCTTTTTCTTAGTTATATCATAAAACTCCTATAAATACAATTATTTTCCAGGTATTAACTTTTAAAAAACATAAAAGATTGTCACATTTAATAACAATCCTTTATGTTTTATCTATTCAAATTTCTATCTATTTTCTTTGTTTTAGCAACTTGTAATAGATTTAATATCTATTAATTTTTGATTATCAAAAACTAGTTTAGTTATACTTGGTTCCTTTATCTCTATTATTTTATTATTAAACACTAGATTCATTTTTTCATTTAAATCACACCAATTTGTTAATAGAAAACTAATTAATGCTCCGTGACTTACTAATACTATTCTTTTTCCATCATTTTCTTTTAATATCTTTTGTAAAAATAATGTAACTCTTTTAGTTGCTTCTTCACAACTTTCTCCTTCTCTTGCTTTCCATTTTTTATCTTGCAAATATGCTTGTACTACTCCAATTGTTTTATTTTCCATCCATTTAGATAAATCTTCTAAATTACCTAATTTTCTTTCATTCAAATTTGAATCAATATTCATCTCAATATTATTTCTATATGCTATGTATTTAGCAGTAGCTTTTGCTCTTGCATAACTACTACTCCATAGAACATCTATATTATCTAATTCTGGATTTTGACTTAATGTTCTTGACTGTTCTTCTCCTCTTACTGATAAAATATACTTTTCATTCATTAATTGCGTATTATCACTTATATTTTTGACTCCATTTTCTTTTAGTTCTTCAGCATGTTTTACTAAATAAATTGTAGTTTCCATATAATTCTCCTCTACATTTGCTCTAAAACTGGCAGTTCTCTTCTATATTTTTCTTGTTTATCTATATCTAATTCTACCATTAATACAGCTTCTTCTTTTTCTAATTCTTTAACAATATTTCCTTCATAATCTATCACTTTGCTATTTCCACATACTCCATTACCAGTTTGATTACACGCACAGAAATATATTTGGTTTTCTATTGCTCTCGCTTTAGTTAATATATTCCATGCAATGCTTCCTGTCTTTTCTACAAAATGAGCTGGCAAAAATATTATTTTAACTCCATTTTTTGTCAAATCCCTGAAATACTCTGGAAATCTTAAGTCAAAACAAATACCTATTCCTATCTTTATATTATCTAACTCTACTATTCCTAATTTTTCTCCAGGAATAGTATCTTCTCTTTCATCAAGTTTATAATCTTGTCTATTAACCACATACATATACTTTTTATCATATTTTCCTACTATATTTCAATTTCTATCGATTACAAAACATGTATTAGTAGTTTTATCTGGATTTTTACTTTTTAAAGCAACTATTCCAAAAATTAAATTTACATTATTATTTTTAGCAAAATCTTTATAAACTTCTATACATCTATACAAACAATTCCACTATTAAAATCTTTTCCCCACGAAAGAAAAAGTTCTGATTGATTCCATTTGAATTAAACTAATTTTCATTATAACTTCTCCTTGATTTTTTACATTCATTATAAATTATTTTTATATTTTTTTATTTCGTCATAAATTTCATTCCAATTATTCACTCTCACTATTTCTTTAGTATCAATATCAGCATTCATTTTTGTTGTCATTAAAATAGATTTAATACCATTGTCTGTTAATTCTCTACAGGTTTCATAACTATCTTCTATGCATAAATCAATTTTATTTTCTTTAAAAAATTTTAATTTATCACTTACATGCAAATTTAAGCTATCATATGGAATATCAAAATCTTTTAAACTCTTTTTAGTGATTTCTTCAGTATCACAATTCTTAATATTCATTAGTCTTGCTGTTACAAAATGTATAGTATCTCCTTCTTCTTTCAATTTTCTAATTATTTTATTTGCATCAGGAAGCATTATACATTCTTCTAATACATTTTTATAATACTTATCAAAAAAATCGAATTTCGTTTTTTCATCCCAACCATATAAAACTTTTAAATAATATCTATCTTTTATTAGTCCAAAACTATCTCTATTAGTTGGTATTCCAGATATTTCTTCTTCAAATTTATCTGCATATTTTAACATTGACTTTACTGCCAACATTTTTACCTCCAATTAATTTATTTTATTAGTCCGCCCGAACAATGAAGTTCATAAATCAATTTATTATCTTTATATATTTGTTCTATTCCGTCAAAATTTTCTATTGTTCCTGTAGTTTTAAATTTATAGACATATCCATTTTTCTCAAATTGACTTATACCTCTAACAGGAATAACAGTTTTATCTTCTCCAACTTTCATAAGTGCTGGTCTTAAAGCATTGTCCATTGCTTCCTCTCCAAGTGTATCCTCAAATGTAACTCCGTAATAGTTCATTCCCCATACTGGTTTATTACTATCACAATATACAACTTCTTCTCCCATAAATTTAGTACCACCAAAATATGTATCATGATATATGTATTTTTTGTTATCAATTAGTTCTTCATAATGATAATCTGATGAACCTACTCTGCTTGACTTTGCTTTTTCCATTGTACTATTAGCATAAGTTGATTTCTTTGCTTTTATTAAAAAATCAATAAATGTATTATTTATCATATTTTCCATATTAATTATCCTCCAATTTCATTGCATAATCTATAACTTCTCTTTGCTGTTCAAAATTTGCTTTTGTTACAGGTATTCTTGCATACATTTTCGTTCCCAAAAAATAATTTAATGTATCAAATGCTGTTAGTGTTTCTTCTGTTCCAGTGCCACTTCCTCCTGCACATGCAATACATACTATTTTCTTCCCTTTTATTTTTGATTCCTCATTAAATGCATCACATCTTTTTAATCTATCAAAAAATGTTTTTGCTGACTCGCTCATCTCATGGAAATAAACTGGTGTAACAAATACATAAGCTTCAAATTTTTCCATATATTTATAAATTTCGTTAAAATCATCTTTTTGAATACATATATGTTTATCTAGACAAATACCCCAACCTCTCTTTCCACAAGCTAAACATTTTTGAATATTCTTTCTATTAATACAAATATGTTCTACATCATTGCCTAATTTTTTTAATTCTTTCTCACATTCTTCCACACAAGAAAAAGTTAATCCTATTTTATTAGGTATAAAACTATCTTCGTTTACTTTATTACTACTGAAACTTAATATTAATACTTTCATTTTTAACTCACCTTCATATTTAATCTATTAACTTATGTTGATCTGGTAACCACGCTGGTGTACATGTCATAGATATTACACAATACTCCGTATCATAATAATATTTTTCATTAGGTTCTATTAAAATAGAATCACCTTTTGAAAATTCAATTCTTTTATTTTCAAAATTTAATGTTCCTTTACCTTCTATAACATATATTAATTCTTTGCTTACAAGATTTACTCCATATCCTTTATCAGGATATCTCCCATTAATTGTTGCTATACCTAAATCTATTTCTTTGTCGTTAAATGAATATTCCAATGTTTTACACTTATCACTATTCTTCCCTTTTAAAGCATTCTCATATTTAATAATTTTCATTTTTTATTTCCTCCTCTTTAAAATTGCAACATAATGTTGCAATTTTCATATAATTGTATTAAACATGCTTATATCCAACTTTACTGTATATTTCCTTATGGCAATTAGAACAGACTAAAATACATTTTTCTAGTGACTTCCTCTTTTATATTTAAATCATCCAGTATTTTATTAGTTAATTTATACCTTGCTTCTATTTCTTGTTTACTTCATAATTAAAAAAGTTAGCTGTAATTTGCCTATCTATAAAATAGCCATTAATTTTTCCTGTTGTTATTAAATTTATAATCTCTAGAATAGTACTTTTTCCAGCATCATTTTCACCTACAAAAATATTCATATTATCATTTAGATATATAATTTTTTCTTTAAATATTTTATAATTCTTCACTTTTATTTTATCTATTACCATATTAATATATACTCCATATTATTTGTATATTCTGGTTCCACACTGTGGAACCACACTATTTCTTATCTTCAAATTCTTCTTTTTGCTTTTCAATTTCTCTTGCTAATTCTTCCTCAGTTGGTAAATATAATTGATATTTTGATGCAAATAAGTTTTTATTATCATTAAGAACAGAATATTTTACTATTGTATCTTTTTTGTCTGAACATAATATAATTCCTATTGTTGGATTATCATCTTCTGCTTTTATTTCGTTATCATAATATCTAACATAAAAATCCATTTGTCCAATATCTTGATGCGTTAATTTGTCCAATTTTAAATCAATTAAAATGAAACATTTTAGCACATAATTGTAAAACACTAAATCAATATAAAAATTGTCGCCATCTACATCAATCCTTTTTTGTCTTGCAACAAAAGAAAATCCCCTACCTAATTCTAGTAAAAATTCCGATATATGTTCAAGCAAGTTAGACTCTAAATCTTTCTCTAAAAATCTTCTGTCTTTTATATCTAAAAATTCTAAAACATAAGGATCTTTAATAAAATCTTGAACTTTCTCCTTTTTCTCTAAAATATTTATTTCATTTTTTACTTCTTCTTTGTGTTCTTCACTTGTTGATAAAAGCCTTTCATAATAAAAACTATTTATTTGCCTTTCTAATTGTCTGACACTCCAATTTGACTTTATTGTTTCTTCTAAATAAAAATTTCTTTTAGCCTCATTATCTATATTCATTATTAAACGGTTATGACTCCAACTTAACTGGTTCCACAGTGTGGAACCACCTTTATACGTTAAATAAAACTTTTTCATTTTCTTTAAACTTGGAACACTAAAACCTTGTCCAAATTCTCGAGTTAACTTTTCTGAAAATAATTTTAATATTTCATTTTGAGATGCCTCTAAATTATAGCTTTCAATTAATTCGTTTATAGTAGAACCAATTTCAAAGTATAGCTCGACCATTTCAAAATTAATATTTTTCACAACATTCTGTTTTGTTTTTAATATTAAGTTATTTATTCTATCATAGTAATTTCCAAAGATTTGATTATTTTGTTCTATTAAATCAGCCATTCAATACCTCCTTTGATTTTGCCAATGTTATTAGCAAAATTCGATATTTCATTAAAAAATCTCCTCAAAATTTAATTATGTTTATTTTTTATATATTCTTTTGCGCATTTTCTTATATCTTCCATCTTTTGTTTTGTATCATCATTTTTATACTCAATTCTATCTACCAGAATATCTATGTAATTATTTTCTTGCACATATTTTAAAGATATATCAAAATTCAAATCAAATATAAAAGCTATTACACAAACCCAATAGTCAATTATTGTTTTTCTATCTTCCAATTTTATACATTTGTGTTTCATAAATTCTTCATATACTTTTTGGCTTACCACCTCATAATTTATAGTTTCCTTATTATATATTTTTGGAAACATGTCTTCAAATTTATCATATTGTTTAACCCTAAAATTATCAATCTTATCTGCATCTCTTATTATTTTACAATGGAGTAATTCAATATCATTTAAGTCGTCTTCTATTTTAAATTTATTATGATTATATATTGCTTTACTAATTATATTATCATATTTTCTATCTTCTATAAATTTTGTTATTAAGTTCTCTTCAAACAATACTTTTACGCCAAATTCTGCATGTTCCATTTTTTTATCACTGAACTCATTAAATTCTTTTATTTGTTCAAATCTTCCTATATCATGCAATAATGCTATTATTTTTGCAAGTTCTATATTTTCTTTATCTAGTTCTAGTCCTGTTGCTATATACTCACTTTTTTTAACTACTTCGTATGTATGTCTTATCTTTAATTTAATACTGCCATTTTCTAAATCATAGTCTTTTAAATATTCTTTGAAGCTTTCCTCTGCTTTTCTAAAATCAATCATCTTATTTTAAACCTTTCCATGAATTGATATATTATAATACTTCTATTACATCTAAAGGGTATAATTTATTTTCTTCAAGCATTTTTAATGCGCTTTTTATTAATTTCTCATCTCTTAAGTTTTCACTTGTCATATTTTTTAACTCTTCTTTTGAAATCCATTTTACATCTAAAATTTCTTCTTTGTTAAAAGATATATTCTCTTCTAATAATTCTGTTGTAAAAGTTATTAATAAAAATGTAACATTTTCCAATTCTTTATTTATTATTGGAAGCACATTTTTTAATCTAACTTTACATCCAGTTTCTTCAAGTATTTCTCTAATAGCACCTTCAAATATTGTTTCTCCATCTTCTAAATGTCCTGCAGGTACATTCCATTTTCCATAACATTTCTTTTTTGCCTCTTTTACCATTAATATTTTATTGTCTTTTTCAATGATTCCTCCTACAATAATTTCCATTGCAATTTTCCTCCTTAAATTTTATCCACATCTATTACTAATTTTTTAAAATTTTCGTTAATTTTAGTCATATCTCTATACATACCTTGTTTTAACTCAAATCTATAGTTTTCTTTTTCAATATTCAAATTTTCATCTTCTAATTCCATGTCAATATCATAAGGCACTTTTATAAACTGAAAAGAAATATCGGACGAATATTCTTTACTTCCATATTCTCCTTCAATTATTAGATAATTAACTTTTGTTGTTTCTAACACGTTGCTATCTTTATTTTTATTTCTTATAACATCAAAAGAATTTCCTACACTTCCAACATTTATTATAGTTTTATTATATATTTTATCCATATATGGATGATGAATATGACCATATATTACAACATCTGCAATATCTTGAGATAGTGTTTTTTCACTTGGTAAAAACATTTGATATTTTGTTTCAATACTATCAACATTTAATATTGCTTTATTATTAACAGTAGGTGTTGCATGAAATAATCTTACTAAACTTCCACTCATATAAAATTCATGACAAAATGGTAAATTTAATAAATATTCTCTATCCTCTTTATTTATTAATGATTGATTCCATTTTAGTAAAGTTATTAATAATTTGTTCCTGATTATAATTTATAATCACATTTCCTAAATCAAAAATTATATTTCTTATCATTTTATTTTCCTTTCATATCAATTTTCAATAATGGTATTAAATAATTTCTTTTTGGATTTTTTAATTCTTTTAACTCTTCTATCCCATTTTCTTTTTTTAAAAAATGTAATTCTCTAAATTCTCCCTCTAAATTATTTTCTTTTAAATATTTATAATAACTTTCAAAATATTTTCTCACTTCTTCTGCTGTCATTTTTGTCTTAGCTTTTGAAAGTAATTGAACTCCTGGTTGCTCATTATCTTCTGAAACATAAATATAACTTATTTTATTATATAAAATACTTTTTTTATCATTTAAATCTATGTTTAATTCTTCCCTTGCTTCTCTTATTATTGTTTGCTCTATTTCTATTTTTTCTCCAACTATATAATATTCATCTATTGTTTCTAGTAAGCAACCAGCACTTAAATTTTTGCATTCATATCCTTTTGGACACCCTATTCTTTCTCCATATAGATAGTGAGCATAATCTGATTTTTTACAAATCATTTCTACTTTATCATCTTTTATATTACATTCTGAAGCACAAAGTACTTCTCCATTCCATATATTTGCCCCTGTCTTTTTCATATTTTCAAAATTTTCATTTATTTTATTTTTTAGTTTAATTGGTAATTCTATAACTTCATTTTTTAACATTACTTGTATTTTTTTATTTTCAATTTTATATATCATAATTCTCTCCATTTTGAAATTTGCAACGGAGCGTTGCAAATTTTATATTTTTCTTATTTATATCATAAATTTACTCAAAATACAATTATTTTCCAAATATTGGCTTTTAAAACACAAAAAAATAACAGATAATTTCTTATCTGCTATTTATGGCTCCCCGTGTTGGACTTGAACCAACGACCTATCGGTTAACAGCCGAGCGCTCTACCAACTGAGCTAACGGGGAATATATAAAAACTAGCAACAACCTATTTTCCCAACAGGGTAACCCGTAAGTATCTTCGGCACATTGGAGCTTGACTTCTGTGTTCGGTATGGGAACAGGTATTTCCTCCATGTAATCGTCACTAGAAAATTAATGTCTGCTTACTACGAATGATATTATACTATATACTTTAAAAAATTGCAATATATTTATCAATATTTTTTACAACTTTTCAAAATTTATACAATAATTTCTTCGACTTATTAAAATAAGTATTAAAAGCACATTCAAAAATACATAGATGAAATATTTATTAGGATTATTTTATTATAGTTAAGCCCTCGATTTATTAGTATTGGTCAGC
>CALXXZ010000015.1 GCA_944392805.1 uncultured Clostridia bacterium
GAAGTTGGTGTAAACGATAAAGCAGCTTATAACATTTGATAAACTGCCCTATCGTTTGCACCAATTTCGATTTTTCTATAGTGAACAAAGTCGCGTCACCGGAGCCGACATGTATGGACTTTCAATCTTTGCACTTTACCGAAAAGTTAAAGTTATGTCATTACAGCTGAGAGTCTTATTTCAAAATCAAAGCACGACAAATAGACCTCATTTCTGAGGTTTTTCGAAAGATATGAGCATCCGGTTTTAACACCGTAGAAGTATTCGCTGTTGTGGCTTTCCAAGGTGTCCGCCACAGCACTTGCAAACAGTAACCTTGATACCATAGAGCGTTTCGAGCATTTGTGGAGTTTCCATGTCTTTTAGCTTGGAAAGATACTGTTTGCAACCAAGGAGATTCCGGCATAACGTCAGATGTCTGGTTTTGTTTCTGGTACACAACAGTCCGTAATGCCTGATTCTGATAAAGCGTTTCGGCGGCACATGCATAAGAAACCGGCGGATAAATTCAATGCCGGAGATGGTAAACTCTTTCCATTTTCCCTCTTCACGGTAGTCTTTGACGTAGTAGGTAACCGTATCTTCGTCCATACGGATGATACGGTGGTTGCTGATGGCAATCCTGTGTGTGTAATTTCCAAGGTAGTTAATAACGGATTGCGCACCGTTGAAGGTTTTCTTGCAGTGGGGAACCCAGTCCTTGTCATAACAAATGTTGAGCAGTTCTTTGAAAACATAACGATTGTGGTACTTTTTACTGCTTCCATGAAACTGAAGCTTTTTCTCTTCATACAGGGTTTTGAGTTCAGCCATGTATTTGCCACGGAACAGCTTTGACATTACCTTTACAGGAAGAAAGAATTCCGCGCCCTTATCGCGCCATTGATTTTTGGCGGTCAGACCACCACCAAGAAGAATGACGTGGATATGGGGATGATAGTTCATTTCAGAACCCCAGGTATGTAATACACAGATGTATCCGACCTTTGCTCCAAGATGTTTTGTATCTGCTGTCAGTTCATTGATAGTTTCCGAAACGCAGTGATACATGGCGTCATAGAGAAGCTGTTGGTTACTGTAGATTAAAGGATTCAACGCCTGTGGCAGAGTGAATACTACATGAAAGTAGGGAGCATCCAGAACATCTTCACGTCTTTTATCTATCCACTTTTCTTTAGGCAGAGCCTGACACATGGGACAGCATCTGTTCCGGCAGGAATTATAATGGATTTGCAGATGCCCACAGTCTTCGCACATGCTTATGTTGGCACCATAGGCACCGGTCTTGCAGTTAATGATGCAGTTAGCAACCTTTGACTGCTGTGGTGAAGGAATATATTTATCAAGGTATTTCGGATAAAATCGTAGAAATATATCCTGTACAGAAGGGTGTGCCATTATAAATCCTCCTGTACATCAAAAGGGCTTTTGATACCAAGCAAAGTTTTGTTGCTGACATGAAGATAAATTTCAGTAGATTTTGGATCCAAGTGTCCTAACAAAGCCTGAATGTATTTAATATCACATCCGGATTCCAGAAGATGACTGGCGAAGCTGTGCCGGAATGCGTGGGAAGTGACATGTTTGTTAATGCCTGCGCGCTGGGCACTTCTTCTTAATACCTGATTTACCGCAGAGATGTCCAGATATTCTCCGGTTACCTGACTGGGAAACAGGATGTTTCGGGGCTTTCCACACCTGAACCAGTATTGTGTAAGAATATCAAGAGTACGGTCAGCAAGAATGGTGTAGCGATCCATCCTGTTTTTTGTGTTGTGGATATGAATGGAATGATTGCTCCGGGAGATATCATCATAATGCAAATGTGTTGTCTCAGACACCCGAAGACCGCCGGAGTACATAACGGCAAAGATGGCCTTGTACTTCAGGTTTGTGGTGACATCAAGGATGGCATTCACTTCTTCTGTGGAGAGAACAGTAGGCAGGGAGCGGTCACGTTTCATTCTGGGAATTTCATCTTCGTCCCAGTTGAGCTTGAGAACCCGCTTGTACATGAAGCGTAACGCACCGTAGTAGTGATTGTAGGTTTCGGGCATAATACCGGCAAGCCTTTTGGCAGTAAGATAATCATCAACATCTGCTATGGTGAGTTCCTGCCAGGGTTTACCAATGGTATTCAGAAACGGACTAAGAGCGTGACAATACGCCCGTGCGGTGGATTCCTTTAGATTCTTTTTCTGTGCAGCAATAGTAACTAGTTCAAAAATATCTTCATACATAAAATAACCTCCATGAAATAAAAGTAGTAAAAACAACAGTAACTACCCATATCATGGAGGAGCATTTGCTTGATAAAACGGCTTGTGTAAGCGTCTATGTAGTGGTATTATTCTCATAGGCAGTGGATATTTGACCTTTGTTGATTGTTATTTTGTGGTGATTTAACAATACTTCTTACGTAGGCAGATGTCTACTGCTTTTTGAAAAGCAAAAACTGCGCCACGGCCTTGGCAGGCCATCGCGCAGCGATTTTGTTCAA
>CALXXZ010000016.1 GCA_944392805.1 uncultured Clostridia bacterium
ATATTATGAAATATACTGAAATCAATATTAAGCAAGATATGCCTTTGGTTGCGGATGCTATGAGATATTTACAAGATTCTATTGTGAAGCTTAAACGAGACAAGTGTCAGTGCGTGTTAATTATACATGGCTACGGAAGCACCGGAAAAGGCGGTGCTATATGCGAAAAAGCCCGTCAATGGTTGAAAGCACAGGAGCGGAACGGCAAGGTCAAGACCGTAATCTTTGGTGAGGACTTTACTCTCTTTAATTTCAAGGCTTTGGAGTTAAAAAACAAGTATCAAGAGCTTGAACAGCTCATGCGTGTGTGCAATAACGGCGTTACGGTGGTTGAATTATGATATCAACACACATAAAAACAACGCTTGTCGATTTCGACGGCACGCTCATAGACTCCAATGGTTGTTGGATAGAGGCATATCTGCTTTTGTGTGAACGAAAAAAACAGCAGCCCTCTGTATCAACAATTGATTCATTCGATAAATGTACCTTTGCAGAATGGCAAGGACTTATCAACTCCCAACTTGGAGAATGCGCTAACGAACTGTTAGAGTGTGCTAAACTCGCATACGTCAAGCATGCTCCAAAAGAACTCGTATTGTCAACTGTTCGCTCTTTGCCTATCGGTAGTAAAATAACTATTATCACCCGAGAACCAAGTGAGCTTGTTCGGCATTGGCTTTCACATTATAACATCAATATTTTTGATGAGATCATTACTGTCGGTGACGAGCGAAAGGATGAGGCTTATTACTCACAACCTTTGCTTTTGTTAATAGACGACAATTATAAACATTGCATCGCGGCTAAATTGGCGAATGCAACTGTGATCGGCGTTAATGATCATCACACAGAAGAAAGAAAGGCACAGATGCGTGAGATCTGTGACTTGTATATCGAGGATTAGAGGTAAAAATGTATTATTCCATCTATTATATGACAACTCCGAGATGCATCTTGAATTGCGGCTATTGCTTCCGTGATACGACACCTGAATCGATTGCATCCGAGCTTCCTGTGAAAAAGATTAAAGAGCTTGTAACGCATCTTTATGAGAAATTTCATGTAAGAAAGCTCACAATATCGGGTGGAGAGCCCACCGTTCTTGGGGGAGTTAAGAATACGAATTTTTTGGAGCTTATCCGTCATTTGCGACAATTCAAATCCGAGAGCAAGGAAGATAACCTTCGCGTTGAGTTGCTTTCAAATGCTGTAAATCTGACACCTGATATTACCGAGCAATTGGTTGGCGTTGTTGATAGAATTACCATTACGCTCGATTCACTTGACGAGACGGTGCTAAGTAAAATTGGAAGAAATACGGGGCCGTATCGCGACTATGTTTCCCGTTTCCGCGAACGCTTTGCGGATTTCACTGCTAAAGGCTTTGATCTTAAGTTACACAGCGTAATCACTCCCGTGAATTATGACAGTCTTGTTCCGCTTGCCGAGTACATCGCAAGCTGCAAGGAATTCCGTGTGTCAAGATGGAAGTTCTATCAATATATGACTTACGGTCAACCTGAAAAGGATTTGGTTTATGCCATTGAAGATGACAAGTATTTTTCTATTGCTGACAAAATTCGCATAGCATTGTCGGATACTGATATTGAACTTTCCTTCAAAGATAACACGCTAATGACAGACACAATGTTTAATCTTCTTCACAGCGGCAAAATAGAATATTTCACTATCGAAAACGGTGTGCGCACAAGGCATCTTAGCGATATTTTAACCAATTACAGCGGTTGGGACGAGCTTGCCGAAAAATGCGCAATAGACCGTGCTATGATTGATAAATATCATTCCATCGGAGGCACTGTATGACTTTTATTTTAACCTCGGATGTGGATTTTGTCAGTGATGATTTTTTGGATATTGCATACCGTCCGTTAAAAGAACTCCCCCTTACAATTTTCATGACGGGAAGGTCGGAATATCTTGATAAAGCAGTGTGCGAGAATACTTGGTGGGAGACTGAACCTCACCCTAATTTTTGCGCTCAAAGCACGCATGGTGGTTCCATTAGCGAGGTTTTTTCCACCATTGAACAATTTTACGGGGATGCCGTTGGATTCAGATGCCATAAATATTATTCTTCTAATGACATTGAGGAGGAATTCGCCAATCGTGGCTTTTCCTATGCATCAAATATTTGCACAGATCTTGTAAGCATTGCTCCATTTTGGGATAGATGCGGTATTTTGCAGATACCTATTTTCTTTGAAGACGGAGGATATTTAAAGTATCACGGAGTACCAAGGCTTGACGATATTTTGAAAAGGATGCATAGAGATGCTGTCTATGTATTTAATTTTCATCCAATTCACCTTGTATTAAATTCCTGTGATTTTTCAACAATACGCCGTTTGAAGGATTTTATGTCGGCAACCCGATACAGTATGCTTTCTGCAGAAGACGCTCGTATGTTACGTAACAATGCATATGGTGTGGCGGATTTTCTCGGAGAGCTTATCTCATACGCAAATAAAAACAACATTGAATTTTTGAATTTGAAGCAGTACTATGAGAAACAAAAAGCTAATCGTATTTGACGTAGGAAACACATTGATTGAAACAAAGCGCGGTATTTTCATTTCGAATCAAGTCCTTTCCGATTTGAACGCATTGAGAGAAAAAGGTTATATTCTCGGGCTTTCCACATTGCGTACCGAGGAAATGCTTGCGCCGATTCTCGCTCAATTTCAATTTGACTTTCTCGTTTTAATGAATGGCGGACTCGTAAAAATAGGAGATTGTGTTGTATTTTCGCAACCTCTCCACCCAAATATAGTCGCAGATATTAAGCATCAAGCAAAGACGTGCGGTGTTTCTGTGGTTGATTATTCTTATGACGGAACAATTTATGCTTTGGAGTTGCCTTGTGCGAAGGAGCGATTTGTTGTTAACGATGCATACCAATCGTATATATGGGAGCAAAGCGGCAACATAGACATTACACCTAAAAATATTACTAAACCCAACGGACTTGGTATCGTATGCCGCGAATTGGGTATTTCCACAAAAAACATAATCGCTTTTGGCGATGGATATAACGATATAGAGATGCTCAAGAGTGCCGATATTTCCGTAGCAATGGGAGGCGCGCCCAAAGAGGTTTGCTCCGTTGCCACAATCACTACAACGACTGCCGGAGAGGACGGAATCTCTGTAGCACTCAGAAAATTGGAGATATTATGAAAATAATCCTTTTTGCGGACAGGCTTCCACCGTTAATAGGCGGTATGGAAACACACGCGCATTATTTCGCACAGTATTTCAAGAACAAATACGAATTACATATCATTTCTCGTCTTGATGGGAAAGACATCTTGTTAAATACCGATTATCAATATATCAAACATATTACTCTTGAAGACTTTTTACCAAAATTCAAGAACGACAAAACTGTATTGTTCTTTAATAGCGGTCGTTGGATTGAGAAATTGCACCGCATTCGGGAATTGCTCCCCTCGGCCATAATGACCTATCGCACAGGCGGTAACGAGATTATTCAATCACCGCTTACCATTGATATACCCGTTTATGCCGAAAGGAAAGCGTATTGGCGTGAAGCAATCAACAACACAATTGATTATCTAATTACCAATAGTGACTTTACCGACAGAAGGCTGCTTGAGTTCGGCATCAAACAATCTATTCTTCGTCATGTGGCTGGTGGAATTGATCCTTACACAATTCGTGAAGCGATTGCAAAACGCTCTGATACTCGCAAACAATATGGCATTGGACCGTCCGACTATTTGTGTGTCAGCTGCGCAAGATTTGTTCCATATAAAAGAACTGATTTTTTGATTCGCTCTCTCGCAAAATGTAATGCCATGGTAACTTTGCTTTTGGCAGGTGATGGACCGCTTGAAGCAGAGATGAAGGAGCTTGCTAACAGCCAACCTTATTCTATTCGTTTTCTCGGCAATCTTGCGCAAAAGGATGCGGTTGCTTTGATTGCGGCGGCGGATGTTTATGCACAGGCAAGCACAGATCTCGAAAAGGCTGTGCCGGGCGGAAGCTATATACACACGGAAGGCATGGGAAGAAGTCTGCTCGAATCTATCTGTTCGGGCGTTCCTGTAGTTGTTACAAATTGCGGAGCTGTCAGCGAATATATCGGTGCTGAGAACGGCGCACTCGTTAATACGGAAGAAGAGATGGCAGCTGCTGTTGATACTCTGCTGAACAAAAAACAACTTTTGATTCAAAATACGGAAAAATACATCACTATGTATTCTTTCGATCGAATTTTTGAGGAATATATTTTGTTATGGAATTAAAAAAGGTACTGCTTTTTACGGGTAAATTCCCAAGCTTTGGTGATGATACCGACGGCGGAAGCATTTTAATATATAGCTTAATTCAGGCATTAAAATACAACTGTATTTTAGATGTTATTTTCACCCGAACACCTCGCAAGGGATTTGAAGTCATCGAGGGCGTTCGAAAGGTTTCTTTTGAAACATACGAGCATCATTTAAGCGACAAGTTTGCTCGCAGACTCGCAAACAAGGAGCAGTTATTTTCACGCCTGAGCAAAGAGATTGCTGCATATGACACGGTTATTATAACTCATTGCAGCAAAGCCTTTGGAATCGAACGGTTGTCGGCAGAAGAAAGAAGCAAGATTGTTCTGTTTCCAATGTATCTTTCTCCATCGTATAAGCGCTCGGGAGAATATCCTCCTGATGAATACATAGCAGAAGAGTGCAGCGCTCTTTGTTCCGCAGGCAAGATCTTAACTCCGAGTGATTCGGAAAAACAGGATATGATTCGTGTTTTTGGAATTGATGAAAACAAGATCAAGGTTATTCCAAGGGGTTATTCATCTTATATTAAGCCTGTCGTAAAACAAACACATTTTCCAATCGAATTACTTTATATTGCATCCATTAAGGAGCAAAAGAACACGAAAGAAGCTATTGTTTTGCTTAAGGAGTTATCTGAACACGCAATAGACGTACGATTACATCTTGCCGGTAGCTATCAAAATGATTCTGTTCTTTCGGACTGCCATACTTATATTACAGCTAACGGATTATCCGAAAAAGTAATTTTTCACGGTGTTCTACCGCAAAAAGAACTTGCCGCACTCATAGCCAGAGCACATATCAATATTTCTGTTTCCAATTGGGAAACGTATGGCAGAGGTATTTTTGAAGGAATGGCAGGTGGCCTTCCTACCGTTGTTTTTGATCATCTCGAATGTGTAAAGCAGTATGTAACGGATGGCGAAGGTATCAGCTTTGTTTTAAACCA
>CALXXZ010000017.1 GCA_944392805.1 uncultured Clostridia bacterium
GACTTGTTGAAGTTGGCAACCTTGGAGATCTTGCTCTTGTCGGGGCCAGTGATGGTGACCACAGGAACCGTGGTATCCAGCTGAATGCTGTCGGAACCCTGAGCAGTCTCGTTGCCCACATCGTCCCGAACCTTGATATAAACGGTCTTCTGGCCGTCCCCGGTAGGCAGAGTCACCTGCTTGGTCTTGGCGAAGGTCTCCCAAGAAGCAGAACTCTCATCGGCGACGCCATCAGTACCCCAGATCTTCATCTGGTAACCAGTAGTTGTCTCGTCCTCCAGACCAATGGTCAGGTTCACCGAGGTACTGGTCGTGTAGATTGCGCCGCTATTAATGCTGAGGGTAAGACCAGTAGGGGCAGTGGTGTCCAACGTAAGATTAAAGAAACTTGCCATTGTATTATTCCTCCTTAGTAATTAATTCTAAATAAAAATATCCGCCGGGCCTATTGAAAATTATTTCGTCTCCGATTGCGACTTCTTTAATTCCCATATCTCCAACAAAAAGCTCTTTGATTTCTTTATCGCCAACATGAACCATTTAGTCACCCCCGGATCAAATATAGTGTTCCGGAAGGTCTATTGGGACCGAGAGCATCATAATCGGCACGATCGATAACTTTAATAATTGAAATCTCGTCAGAAAATACGTTTCCAGAACCACCCATTACTGGACGAATGTCTGTATGAAATTTAAGTTCCATTTTGCACGGTGAAGAAGCAGGACAATTAGTCTCGGTCCCACAAATGGTCGATCCCATCACAGCACCTCCTTCTTAACCGTCGGAGCGCAAACGATACAAGATGGACAACTTTCCATTCTAGAGCCGTCTCTTGTAATAATGACAACCGAACGCTCTACTTCTCCTCGCCCAAGCGAAAGACTTTCTTCCTGCGTAAGCTCAAAAGAAAGAGCATTAGTTTCTTCATCAGATACCTTACAATCGGTAAGCGTCTTTTCTAGCAGTGTCTTAAACTGATTCTTGAAGACAATATAAAGTTCCGCAATCTCTTCAATCGGAATCGGAAAACCAGTAATCGTAGTCGTAATCGTCTCACCTTGATACACGTTTCCACCTCCTCGCTATTGGTTTTGTAGAATCAATCGTCATCTCTCTTGACCTGAGTTACGACGTAATTCCCGTCGGCATCGCGCTCGATCTTGTAATTCTTGAACGTTTTCTCCATCGCCTGAGTCCACTTGAGACCCTTGCGCTGAAGTCTTGCCGACTTAAGAGAAAGCTTGTTCGCCTTGAACTCAATCTTGCGAGCCTTACGGTACTGCCGCTCATTTGTTGCGCGGCTTTCCTTCTTCAGAGCTTTGGAACGAAGCTTCGCAGACTTTAGGTTCGTCTCAACGGCCTTCTTTTCCAGCTTCTGCTTCTTCTTACTGGCTTTCGTATACGCCCTGGAGGCATCTTTTCGGACGCCCCATTTCATACCGAGAACGCCATAGTGAGCGAGCTCGTCAGAAGGCGGTGTATGATTATACTGCCACAAGCAATGATCGCCTCCTTACTCGAAAGCATCTTTATTTAGTTTGTAAGCGACAAACGCATCCATCATTGCTGCAACAGCATCGATCTTTGCATCATATCGCTTCTTCAAAAGTTTGCGGTTACCATTGGTATCTTCCATCACGATACAGTTTCCCATCGCGAAGGTCATAAGCTCCTCATCAAACAAAAGCATCCGCTCTTCCGAGAGCTTTTTAAGCTCACCCAGAGGAACGGATTCTGTTTTCATGCCCTGTATGACTTTCTCGATCCCGAACGGACCGTTTTCATTCCTCCATCGCTCGATAAACTCCTGTGCGTTATACGGGTCATAACCAACACAACGAACATCATAGCCTCGTTCCACGATATGGCTGTCCAATTCTTCGTATACTTGCATCATGTCTAGTACAGCTCCGTCAAGAACAACCAGGCTTCCCTCAGCCATGAATTCATCGTACTTGGTTCGCATTGCGGCAGGGAGTTTCATCAAAGTAAGAGAGGAAATATAGTTCCTTGTCTTAACTCCGAAGCAACCGTTTGAAAGAGGAAAAAGAAATGTAAATGAACAAAAGTCGTCGCCCTGAGAAAGGTCGATACCAAGCGCGCAGGGCATCTCCCAGAAGTCTCTCTTGCGATGAGTAAGCGTCTCTTCGTATGTGAAATAGTATGTGTAACCTTCCATCGGCAAGCCAAAACGCTTTGCCAAAATATCGTTACGAGCCGCAGGTGCTTTCTCGGCTCTCTCAACGTCTAGTTGATAGGTTTCATATGTGACTGTCTTTCCGAGGTTCGGATTCGCTTTCAGCCACATCTCTGGATCGCCGACTTCATCAATGGAGTCGAGCTTATACCACCAGATTGAAACATGAGGATTGATGTAATCCCCCTTAAGAATGTCCATCAACTCCATTTTGATTGTATCGCCGCTTCCGTTTCGGACTGTACCTTCGGAACTCGTTGCTACGATCAAGTAGTCGTCAACCTTAGAAGCACCCTGCTCGATGGCGCCGATAACATCCTCTCGAATGTCGCCGGAAAGCCACTCATCGACAGTTGCGATCTTGCATCTCAGACCCTGGAGTTTATTGATTGACATGGGACGGATCTCAATGATCGATCCAGTCAAGAAATTCTCGATACCCTTCTTCGTAGAAGCCAACTTTTGGCGAAGGGCTTTTGAACCAGTTGTGTTCTGTAGAGATCCTTCTGTTAAGAACTTAAAGAGCGGACCTCTAGCTCTTGTAATTGCAGTTCGAATCGGAGACATGACCTCTTCGGCCTGTCTCATCGTCGGAGCAGTAGTGATCTGGTGTGTCGTACTCGTGTCAACGTTTTCAAAGTACGACTGAATGCAGGAATCATACAATGACTTTGCCGCACCTCGTCCAACAATCAGATACTGCTTGTTGATCAAGCGCTTCTTGATTGATTTACGAACATAGTGTCCGCCATGACCATCAGGATTCGGCTCGTAAATACTCCGCTCAACAAAGTAATACCAACCGAAGACTTGCTCGCCCCATAGCTTAAAGCTGTCAAGAAGTTTTAGATCTGATCCATCAGTTAAGGTGAGTTCAGCTTCGCAGTAACGTATCCAACCTTCGACTGCTTGATCATCGTAATAGACTCCCGGGTTCGCAATGAGATCATCGATGCGATTCATCTCCATTGCGATCTCTTTGTTAACCGGTATCTCACCTCGAAGTACGGCATCCCGAAACGCTCCGTAGTATTTAGGTACGGCAGTGTTTGATAATGCCATAAACGATTACTCCTTACTTACTATCTTTCTTCTTGTCACGATCGTAGTTGTTTCCGGTGTCAAACTTTAGCACGCGATCGAGTTCACGTTTCATCATCGTCTGCAGCGTATTCCTCGCGGTAGTCGTGGCCGCAGGGATCACGACGTCCTTCAGTACCTTATCAACAAACCTTCTACCGGCAGAGACCTTCTGAGGATTGAGATTCTGATACTGCTGCTCCAACTGAAGCCGACGAACCGCCTTGTTCAACTCATCGTCAGACATCTCAGAAACGCTTTTTTTCTTCGGCTTGGAAGATTCTTTCTTTGCCGAGGATTTCTTAGTGGTCGAAGAGCTGCTGGCCCGCTCGCCGCGTGCTCTGGCAAGCTGAGCCGGGGTTCTTCGGACGCCCCATTTCATACCGAGAACGCCATAGTGAGCGAGCTCGTTCTGATTCATCCTCTTCCCTCCTCACTTCTAGTTTCGATGGGATCGTTTAGCACCTGGATTCTCCATTCCAGTTCGCTAACTGAATTCTTATACGATTCCAGCACCGCAGAACTAGTAGGAGGATCGAAAATCAGCTTCACTTTCAGAAACACATATGACTTCACAAATTCCTGTAGCGGTTTGACAGGAAGGAAGGCATCCCAAGTATCGTTCGCATCTTTGATCGCGTAACCTTCGGCCGGCCCAACGCCAAGCTGCGTTAGAACTGTAAATGCCGAGTTGATATGCATCAGAATATCCACGTCGAAACATGTGTAACTCTCATCGATCCCGAGCATCTTCTTGATTGAGACCAAAATGCTCTCCATCTTTTACCTCCTTCCTCACCGACGCCAAGGACAGGTGTCGTTTCTAGTTCGAACGATTGGTCCAGTTAAAATCTGACTCTCATCGCCATAGTGGATCGCGTTGTGCGTACTGTGAATTGTCGTGATCAGGAACTCGGGGTCGAGAAGAATGTCTGCGCGTTTCTCAAGATCCTCCAAACGAAATGGATTAAGATGATGAATGATGATCCGCTGTCCATAGATCTCGTGGCCAATCACTCCAAGATCGCATCCATTGTCCCGGACGATTACAGCATCACGAACTCGCCTCCATTCAGGCGATGTATAGAACCGTTGGTTAAATATCCGGTCGAATCCGAAGGTATCTCGTCCGACCACGCCGTTCAGTCGCAAATACTCGAAGCGCTCCTCAAAAGTTTGGAGTCGAGAGAGGTCTGTGTAGCATCTAATCCTCATCCTCGACGCCTCCCCCTGGTTGATAGCGCCGCATGGCGTTGAGCGCCTCCTCGTAAAGCTCTTTCATCTCCTCGCTAGAGCGATAACTCTTCGTCTTCGCTTCGATGAGATCTTTCTGCTTCGCAAGAATCTCCTTTTCCAGTCGTTCCTTCGTCGAACCGAGCTTCAGAAAGTGCGTAATGACCTGAGAGGAGGCAGTGCCTTCGCGTAACTGCTTTTCTGCCAGGTCAATCGCCAGAGAAATCATCTGACCTTCACGAGCTTCAGGCGTTAAGCCAGGTCGCATAGGTCTTGAGCTATCTGTTGATGAACTTGTCTTTGCTTTTCGCACCATTACTGCCTCCTTTCATTACAGTTTTGGTGGGGTTTGAGCATA
>CALXXZ010000018.1 GCA_944392805.1 uncultured Clostridia bacterium
GTAAAAATATCTGTTTCGATCACCCCTGTATTACATTCATTCTCTATCCAATCAACTAATGAATTTATTCCCATTCTTGTTCTTGATACTTCTGATTTGTTTTGTTTTTTTCTACTTTTTAAATAAAAATCCATAAAGGCTTCATAATTTTTTATTATTTCTATATATCTATCAAGACTAACTTGCTTAGGATATATTGGTGTTGCTGGATTTATACCAGTCAAAAATACTTTAGCATTATATGGATTTCCCCTACATATGTAAGGTCGCAAATAAGCATATTCTTCTCCTAAATATACATCACTTAATATATTATCTTTCATACATATCTTTTCCTTTATCTCTATTAATTACTCTTATTATAGCATCAAGTGCACTTCTTGTAACTTCTTTTTCTGATAAATTTGCATTAATTTTGACAATGGGATATCCTTCTTGTAACATTAATTTTTTATATTTTCTTTCTAAATCAATTAATCCTTCTTTTTTTTCATATGGTGCTCGTTCTTTTCCAGTTCTTTTATTTATCCTTCTTAATGCAACATCAATATCTACATCTAAATAGATACCTAAATCTGGGCTTGGTAAAACTTCAAGTATTTTATCCATATATCCTAAACCACTTCTTTCAAGATTTGAATAAACTTTATTGCATAATGTATATCTATCTAAAATAATTGTACTACCTTTTTCTAATTCAGGAATAACATATCTAAACACATTATTTATTAAATCAGATCTCCATGTAATACTTCTTAGCTCTTTTGAAAAACATTCTCTTCTTGTTTTTCCTTGTTGTCTTGCCACCATTTCTAATTCTTCTGTAAATATTGAATTATCAAATATGCTCATACATTTCCAATTTTCTATTCCAGAACCACATTTTTGAAGATTTCCTACTAATGTTGTCTTGCCAGAGCCATCAATTCCCATTATTGCAATTAATTTTCCTTCCATAATTACCTCATTCTTATTTTATTGCTATATTTTTCTAGTTCTTTTGTAATTTTTGAAAAGTAATCATTTTGTTTACTAATATCATATTCTTGTTTATTCCTAATTTTTTCTTCTATTTCATATAATAATGAAAGTTGTGTTTCTAAATCTTCTTTTGGCATTTTTTCCATTTCATTTTCTTTGACTTCTTCTACCATAGATGCCTTTATAATTTTTTCTCTATCTTTCTCATAAAAATGCAAACTGTTTGCTATATGTGTATATGTACCTATGTCAATATTTAATTTACAAGAAACATATTCTTGCCACATAGTAAAATTGAAAATATCATATGGAAATCCTAGAAATATATCATTTGACCTCATATTAACAATCATATCCAATTTATTATTTCTTATTAAAAATTGAAATCCTATTGTACATGGTATGTCATTGCTATCAAGTCCAGCATCTTCTTTCCCATATATCGGTACTACTGCCCTTCTACTATCTGGATCTTTTTTTAATGTTTCAACAATTTTTGTTAACGATTTTTTTATTCTAGGTCCATACGCACCATTAAGAGTTTTTCCATCATCAGAATACTTATAATAACTAGGTGCATAATACTGTATCATTTTTAAATCATTTCTACCTTCCATATGCCACAGCCATTCTCCTATTGCAAATGAAATTGAAACATTTCTTAGTTCATGATTTATCATTCTAGTTCTGGGATTTTTTACTCTTATCATAGCTCCTTCAATTTCTTGTGTACCCATATTTCGTGGACAACTTTTTTCTCCATTCTTTAGTAAGTATAAACACATCTTTTTATAAGCATTACTAAATCCATCATCTTCTATATACATATTGGTCTCCTTAATAATATAATATTTTTTCACAAAAGTCCAAACATTTAATTCTATTTTCTATAAATCCAATTAAAGCATCATTCTCTACTTTGTTAATAAGTTTTATTGGAAAATCACTTTGAACATAATATGCTAATAAATTTTTATATATTTCTTCATTTTTATATTTTTTTTCTAGATAGCTATTATAGATATTTACAAAATTCTTAGCTCTTTCTATTACAAAATCTGATATAAGCATAGATGCTGAACCAATTTCAAAAAGCAAATCTCCATATGCTACAAAATCAAAATCTATAAAATAAATTCCATTATTATTAACAATAATATTACCTGGTCTAATATCCCTATGTATTACCTGAAATTCATTTGGACAATATTCACATTTGTACTTTTCTAACAGATTTTTTCTTTTATTTAAGAGTTTATCAAAAATACTTTTTACTTCTTGAGGAGTTTTTATTTTTTCTAATTCATTTTTTGTTTTCTCTATGTTTTCTTTTATAGAAGTACTATCACTATATTCTTTTTTATTTTTATATAAAGTTTTATCCAGTTTTTTCAATTCTTGATGTAAAAAATATAAATTCTTTGATGTTTCTTCTATTATATCTATTTTAGTATTCTTTTGTTCTTCAATATACTCTTGTATTGCGTAAAATTTATCATTATACTTTGTATATAATTCATTATTTTTATTTAATAAAATATCTGCTGTTATTTTTAATGACTGATATATCTTCTTTTGCGTATATAAAGAATTTCTGATTTGTTTTTCTCCATCTACATTATAAATTTTTACAATATCTTTTTTGTTATCAATATTTATTAAAAATATATCATTTATTGTAGTTGCTCCTAATTTATGGATTTTATTAGTATCAATAAATATATCATAATTATCTTTTATACTTTTTAATAATTCTATCATTTTTCATCATCTTCTTGTATATCATCTATTCTTAATGTAT
>CALXXZ010000019.1 GCA_944392805.1 uncultured Clostridia bacterium
CGAGATTGTAAGCCCGCCAACGAGTATTGCGGACGACGCAATAGCTCTCAACAGACATGATTTCTATATCGACGGAGAATACGCGTTTTCTGTGGAGTATCGAATCGTATGGGATACTATCGACACTGACAAGGGGATATATTCGACAAAGATGGAGATCAGGATCGTGAAGAAAGGAGAAAGCGATGATGTTTAAACCAGGACACTGCCCGATTTGCGACTATAAATTTGATATGTGCCAGTGCAGGTTTGGAGGAAACGCTCATCCCGATCGGTCTAAACGAATTACCGTGATTACGGATCATTTATATTTGCTAACTCCTGGTCAGCTCGCGCATTTGATCACACTTCAGCGTTTCTGGCAGATCAGCTATGACGATCCGGAAAAGATGAATATTTATAGGGAATTGAAAGGAGAAAGCGATGATTGACGTCATCTACCGATGCGACTTTTGTGGAGATGTGGTATCGGAACAAGAATACATCAATCAAGCAATTCTTCAAAAAAGTCCGATTGTAGAGATCGATCTTCATAACTATTTGGCGTGCGAGAAATGTGCGGCGAAGATCAATTATGCTTTGTTGAAATTTAAAAAGGAGAATACTTTATGCTGAAAATTGAAAACACCGAGGTCCTGGGTTGGGAGGCTGCGATCCGTGGAATGCGGAATCCGATGAACTCTTGGGAGAAGAGTGATAGTGGATTTGGTTGTGATTATAGCGACCAACATTTTTGTAGTGTTTGCGAAGATGGCCATACCGAAGCATGTCCTAATTGTTTCAAGCAGTATAAACTCGGCCCTAATGACCTCGACCTCATGACTCGTCTTCGCAACGCCGGCACCGACCACCGGAAGTTCATGCGGATGATTACCGTATATGTCGATCTGACGGCTCCGCTCTACTGGTGGAAGGAGTTCGATACTTACAAAGTTGGTACGGTTGCAAACTCTTGCTCGACGATGCATAAGATCGCAGCGAAGGAGTTCACGCTGGAGGATTTCAGTTGTGAGCATTTGACGATGCTTTCCAAAGAACGTCTGAAAGAAACGATTGGCTTGATGAATCTGTATCGAGATTTATACATCAATTGGGATAAGCGAGATGATAACACGAAGAATGGGCTCCTTCATGATGTGTTTGACGGGGAACAATACCAAAAGAAAGACACATGGTGGCAGATGATCCAACTCCTTCCGAGCTCTTACAACCAGAGACGGACGGTTATGCTCAATTACGAAGTTCTGGCTAATATTTATAAGTCTCGTAAGGGTCATCGTCTTGATGAGTGGCATACCTTCTGTGACTGGATTGAGGGGTTGCCTTATAGCGAGCTGATTACTGGGAAGGGTGATCATAATGAATAAATGGCAGATGTGGCTCGATACGCATCCTGTAAGCGCTTGGCTACTAAATAAGTTTAGCGACTTTCTATGGTTCTTTGCAAAGTTTAGCATCTGCATTTTGATATGGAACCTGATATTTATCTTGAAAGGATGATATTCATGAAGTATCTGAATGAGGCCGATATCATCAAAATCATCGCGGAAAAGTGCAAAGTCGAGCCGGAAGACGTCACTCTGAAACTCGACATAACGGCGTCCAGAGTCGTGGCGATTGTCGAGGAAAAGCCGAAAGAAGACGATAGTATGGTCTTTATCGTCAGGAAAAACGATATCGATCGGGGAACGTGGGATCGGATCGTCAACCTACTGAAACGGGAAGAGAATTTCATCATATTTAGTAAGGAGGTCGCTGATACGTTGCCGTTTCATTTTGAAGAGGAGTGATATTTTGAGCTTCTTTGAAAAACGCATTCGATTCATATGCGATCGATGCGGTCATAAGTTTCGAGTGAGAGAAAGTAAGTGTGAAAAAGTCATCTACACTTATCAGTATCGAAGTTATTTTGGTGGATACACCCTGGGTCCTTATGACGTATACCGAGCGGTTAGCCCGATATGTGGGCGAAGAGTTGAAGTTAGAAAGGACTGATACATATGACCTGTAGAGAAAAGTTGGCGATCGACCATCCGGAGCAGGTTGGTGAAGAGTTCATGGGAGGCGCTAATAACTGCCCTCATACTTATGGTTATCGTGAGCAGCCTGACTATTGTCATAAACTTACAGGATGCTGCGAACTCTGCTGGGATCGAGAGATGCTGGAGAAACCAAAAGGGAACCTTGATATTCATGCATTTTGGGAGAGGACCTACGCAATGATCGACGATGCTATGGAAAAGCGTAATCGGTCTGTTTCGGTTTTCTTCCATCCGGAGAATGGTATATCGGTCAGCACTTACCCTTGGCCGGATGCAGAAACGCTCTGGGAGATGTATCAGAACGGACAGATCACCGCGACCGATTTCCGGACAAAGATGGGTTTGCCGATGGTCAAGAACCCCGAACAGTTTATGAAGCGCGGTTTCCTTAATAAAGAACTTCATATACCGAAGGAGTGATGCATATGACTTGCAGAGAAAAACTGGCGCTGGAACATCCGGAGTTACTGGATGAGATATATTTCGGTGGAGCTTATTCTTGTCCTCATAATTATCAGTATCTCGCTAAACCCGACTATTGTCCTGGAGCAGATGATAATGCGTGCAGACGCTGTTGGGACCGTGAGATACCTGAAACAGAACCTAAGAAGGAGGCTGGGAAAGAAGTGGAGACATTCCATGAGAAACTCGTCCAATCTATTAAGGATGTCGGGCAGGAGATCATCAACAACGCAGAGGACTACGCCGGTCGGAGTCTGTATCTTTCTCGATTGACCATTACGATCGACTTCAACCCTGAGTATGCTGGTGTCGGTGGAATGTTGAATTCGGAAATCGACGTGGACAAGACCTATCTCTGCGGAACAATCATCGAAAGAATGAGAGGAAAGTGTAATTTATGACCAAAGAGGGAGGCTATTATAACGCGATGACACCGAATGAATATCAGCTTCTGGCCCTGCGGACAGAAAGTCGGACAAGCGCCGATCCAGTGCCCTATACGAGGCTCACAGAGGCGCTTATGGGGCTTAACGGAGAGGCCGGAGAGGCAATTGAGCTCCTCAAGAAAAGCCTGTTCCAGGGCCACCAGTTGCACATGAGAGACATGGCGATGGAGCTCGGAGATGTCTGCTGGTATCTCGCTTTGGCGGCGGATGCGATCGGGTTCGACCTGGAAAGTGTGATGCAGATGAATCTGGAGAAACTTCGGGCACGGTATCCGAATGGGTTTGACCCCGAGCGGAGCATCAATCGGGTGGAATGAAAGTAGATATTTGACGAAAAATCGGGCCGAAAAGAGGGGGTTTAGCGCTTGCTAGGCCTCTTCTTTTGGCTTATAAACACTTAACCAGTTGGTTTAGCGTTTTGTGAAAACTTAACCAGTTGGTTTAGCGTTTTACGGACGTGTTAAAAATCGTTTATGGGATTAAAAAGTTGTTTTGAACGCAAAAACCAACTGGTTAAGTTTTTTTAGAAACGCTTAACCGATTGGTTAAGTTTTTGGCCTAAAATGGCCTAAAATAGGGCAAAAATGGATGAACTTAACCGACTGGTTAGTACCCTTATTTATTTATTATAAAAATTTTAAAAATTATATAAATAATATAGGGGGTGCTAACCAGTCGGTTAAGTTTTTAGAAAGGAACATTTTTATGAGTATGAGTGAACAAGAATGGATCGATATCTTCGGTGATAACCTAAGAGATATTCTGAAAGAGTATGGCTATACCCAACGAGATTTAGCGGACGCACTCGGAGTATCGGAAATTACGATCAGTCGCTACGTCAATAAACAACGAATGCCGACTTTAAAGATGGCGATCAATATGTCGCTGGAACTTGGGATCGAATTGGACGAGCTCGTGATCTTTGACGAACGCATTGAATAATAGTGGTAACGTTAGCCATAAGGCTAGGATTATTGAAAGGAGAAATAAAAGTGATACTCATTGCTTTGGTATTATTGTTTGTGGGAGTGATTCTCCCAAATGATATGTTTGTCCTCGCATCCGGACTCTTCGCGATTGCGAGCGCGATTAACACACATGGTAAGTAAATTACGACAGTTTTCTAGCTTCGCGAAAAAAACAGACTCTTTTATGGAGAGAAGAAGGAATAGAATGTGTCTCGCGCACATTTTACACCATCTTCTCTTTTTGCTTTGTAAAACAATAAGAAAGGAGGCTCACCGATGGCAAGAAGTTCGAGATTAGAAAGTGGATTCCAAGATCGACTGCGTAAAGAAATCGAAGAACGCTTCCCTGGCTGCATGGTTTTTAAGATGGACCAACATCAAGGCATTCCCGATCTACTGGTTCTCTATGAAGATCGGTGGGCCACTTTGGAATGCAAACAATCCGCGAATGCTAGAAGACAACCCAACCAAGAATACTATGTCGGGAAGATGGATGAAATGTCTTTTTCTCGATTTATTTATCCCGGTAACAAGGAGGACGTGTTGGATGATCTTCAACGAGCATTTTCAACAAATCGGAAAGCATGCGTTTCTAGGCGCAAGTAAATATCATTGGATTAATTACGATTCGGCCAAGGTTGCGGAAGCTTACCGCAGTTATTTGGCAAAAGAACGAGGAACCAGGTTGCACGAGTTTGCGGCAGAGTGTATTCGTCTTGGACAGAAACTGCCGAGGTCGAAAAAGACACTCAATATGTACGTGAACGATGCGATTGGGTTTCGCATGAAGCCGGAGCAAGTGCTCTATTATTCGGACAATTGTTTCGGCACCGCTGATGCAATTTGTTTCAATGACCACATGCTTCGAATTCATGATTTGAAGACTGGTGGAACTCCTGCTCATATGGAGCAACTTCTGATTTATGCTGGACTCTTCTGTTTGGAGTATCGCATGAAACCAAATGAGTTCGACATGGAGCTTCGCATCTACCAGTCCGATGATATTATGATTCATAACCCCTGTCCGGAAGAGATCTTTGAGATTATGGACAAGATCGTCGCTGCTGACAAAATCATATCAAAACTAAAACTGGAGGAGGGCTAAGCCATGAGAACCGAAGAGATTTGGCATGATCTGGATCGATTCCCTTCACATCAAGTTAGCTCTCATGGTCGAGTTAGAAATAAGAAAACAGGGCGAATTTTGAAACCATTTTCCGATCGATATGGATATTTGCGGGTTAGTATCGGAAATACAGACAACGTTTATATTCATAGACTTGTTTGCGAGACATTTTTAGGAGAACCCGAAGATGGTGATAGACAGAATAACCATCTGTCGAATTTAGAGTGGTGTACGCAAAGAGAGAATATTCTCTGGGGGACTCGTTATGGG
>CALXXZ010000020.1 GCA_944392805.1 uncultured Clostridia bacterium
GTCCCCGTGCATAATGGTCCCGCAATGGGGGCACTTCTTGTCGGGGAGATCGAATCCGGAAAGGTATTTCTTGTCATCCCCCCACTCGAAATAATGGCAATGCGGGCAAAGGTAATGGGGAGGGAGGGGGTTGACCTCGGTGATGTCGGCCATGGTGGCGGCGAAGCTTGACCCGACCGATCCGCGCGACCCGACGATGTAGTGCTCGGGTTCGTCATGGGCCATCTTGATGAGGCGGGAGGCGATGATGTAGGTGACCGAATAGCCGTTGCCGATGATGCCGCTTAATTCCTTTTCCAGCCGTTCTTTGACCTGGGCAACCCGCTTCTGCACCTCGGGGTCGGGGTTTCCCCCATAACGGTCCTCGAAGTTTTTCTCGCACATTTCCCGCAAAATCCTATCCGAATGCGGCAAATTCGCGTCGGGTTTGAATAGATCGTCCAAAACCGGCTCCAATACATCGACCGAGTCGGCGATGGCATTGGGGTTATCGATGACGATCTGCTCGCAATAATCTAGCGGCAGCCACTTGGAGAAGGAATCGATCATCTCCTTCGTGGAGCGGAAATGCTGATCGGGGTTTTCGAACTCGGGGAGGTTTTCCCGGAAGTTGGGGTTGAGGGGGTGGCGCCCGGTGCCCGGGGTGGCGGTGGAGATGTAGATGTCGCGGACTATCTTGTCGTCGGGGTTAAGGTAATGGGCGTCCCCGGTGGCGATGACCGTCTTCCCAAGGCTTTTGGCCGCCTCGATGATGTCGTTGAGGGTCCGCTTCAGCTCATCGAGGGAGGAGAAATCGTTAATGTTGAGCAAGTAGGAGTAGTTCTCAAGCGGCTGGATCTCGACGACGTCGTAAAACCGAAGCGCCTCCTTAAGCTCCTCGAAGCTTTTGGTTTTGGCGACTTCCATGATCTCACCGTTGAAGCAAGCCGTCCCGATGATGAGGTTTTCGCGGTATTGCTCCAAAAGCCGCTTCGGGGTTTTCGGGGTTTTGGAGAAGTAATCGACGTGCCCGGCGGTTACGAGGCGGTAAAGGTCGGAAAGCCCCTGCTTGTTTTTGGCCCAGGCGGTCACATGGTAATCGTGGATATGCGAGCAATAGGCATTATAGGTCGCTTTCTGTTCCTCATAACGGACCTTGTCTGGATCATTGGGATCTGGAAGGGGCAAGGAAAGATGGGCCAAGTCGGCGTGGGTTATGCCAGGATGCTCCTTATCAAGCCGCTCGACTATCTCCCGGTAGCCGAAATAAAGCTTCTCGGCATCGTAATCGGCCTCGTGGGCCTCGGTGTCGTTATAGATGTCGCCTAGTCCTAGGCTGCGTAGCATCGCCCCCTCGCTATGCCTCCCGGCTTTTGGGAAAAGGTAATGGGAAAGGGGCAAGGTGTCGATGACCGGGTTGGTCAATTCCTCCCTTCCGGCCCGCAGCAACGTGGCGTTAAGCATGCCGATATCGAATGTCGCGTTATGGGCGACGAGGACGCAGGAGCCGAAAAACTCCAATATCCTATCAAGATCGTCCTCGATCCTGGGCATCGAGGCGACCATCTCATCGGTGATGTGGTTGATTCTTGAGGCGGATTCGGGGATGTGCATGCCGGGGTTGTAGTATTGCTTAAACCGTCCCACTTCCTTCCCGTCTTTTATCTTGATGGCCCCGATTTCGATTATCCGGTCATAACGCGAGCTTAAACCGGTGGTCTCGGTGTCGAAGACGACGCATTCGGCGTTGCGAAGCGGGATGGGCGAAGGGTTTAGGACCATCTGCTGCCGATCCTCGATCATGTAGAACTCGCAGCCATAAACGATCTTCAATCCATACTTCTTGCCGGCGCTTTGGGCGGCGGGGAAGTTTTGCAGCACGCCATGGTCGGTTATGCCGATCGCGGACATGCCCATGTTTTTGGCAAGCGCGCAGTAATCGGCGATCGCGGGGATGCCGTCCATCGCCGACATGTTGGTGTGGAGGTGGAGCTCGACCCGCTTCCTCGGATAAGGGTCATCGCGAAGCTTCTTCGAATCCAAAAGCTCGATCTTATGGACGGTGATGGCCGGGATGTGATCGAAGCGGTCTTCCTGCAAGGCCCCATATACCCTGACGGGGAAAATCGCCTTCCCCTTGGCCGATTTGGCGGCGATATCCTCGATGAGGGAGCCGTCGATGCTCCTTCCCTCGAATACCCGGACATTGATTGCCCCGGTGTCGTCGCCGATGGCGAAGCGGGTGTAAAGCTTGCCTTTGTTGCTCGTCCTCGCCTCGATGTTGCCGAAAGACTCCCCCTCGATCTCGACGTTGCATATGCCCATCGAGTAAAGGTCGCCGATGGACTCCACTTTCTTATAATGCCCCCGTTCCCACATCTTCTGCCGCAAGATGGAATCGCGGGCCTCGTTTATGTAGCGGTCGGCCGCCTCCTTTTTCAAAGCCTCGTAATCTTCCTCTGGGGGAAGCGGCTCGGGATCCTCGTCTTTGTTCTCTTTTTCCTCCCCCTCCTGTTCGCTTTCTTTTTCCGCGGCAATGGGGGGGAAGGGCGAGGAGGAGCTTTCGATTTCCTCCTTCTTCGGGTTTTCCATTGAGGCGAGGGAAATGGCAAATGGGTAATTGATGAACTTGAAAAGCTCCTCGGCCCCTTTTTTGAATTCGTCGGTTCTTTCCATCGAGTCTTCCACGACGATTATTTCATTCACGGAGGGGAAAAATTCAGGCAGGCAGTGGAAATGGTCCATCCCCCAATCCGAAAGCAAATCGAACGCCTTATCCGCGTTGGGCCCCTCATCATATGAGAAGCGGATCGAATACCCGTATTTGATGTTGGAAAGGGCCTCGATGAAGCGACTAAGATGGGTGTAATCCCAAGGGGTGCGCTTGCAAATGGCCATCTCAACCCGCTCATTGTCTTCCGAAACGTGAATGAACTGGAAACTCAAGTCAAAATCCTCGGGGTCCTCGATACCGATGGAATTGAGAAACTTAGTCATTCGCGACATAGAGGCACCTCCGGAAAAAGCAAAGCAATTTTACCCCAAATGAAGGCGGGTAGAAGCCTAAAAGAGCTGAATTATGTCTTTCACCGTGACGGCGATCATAAGCCCAAAGAGCAACACCATGCCGATTATCGACATAATGCTTTGGGCCTTGGCCGGAACCCGCTTCCTCGTGATGCCCTCGATGGCGGTCACCACCAAGGCCCAGCCGTCAAGGCCAGGGAAGGGAAGAAGGTTGAAGAAAGCCAGGTTTATCGAAAGCAAGCCGGCGAAATAGAAGATGCGGGCCCAGCCGCCGCTAGCTTGGATATTGGGCAAGGCCGCCGTCATGCCGACGATGCCGCTTAGGTTGGAGAAGCCCTCGGCCGTGAAAAGGCTGCCGATGCCCTTGACGATGGCGCCGCAGGCGTTGGGGACGTCTTTGGCCCATTGCTGCCAAGCCCCATTCCAGTGAAGCCATTCCCTTATTTCCTGGAATTCAATGCCCGAATCGGCCCAGTGGCGGTCATTCCCCTCGCCTTCAACGGTCAGGGTGAAAGGGATTTCAATATGAGAGGAGTTGACATTCTCCTCATCGTCTTCGGCAAAGCCGATTAAAGACAAGGAGAAGGAAGCGGTCGTCCCGGTCGCGGCGGAGGAAACCAAATAGGAATCGCCGGAAGCAAGCAAATCGGGATCGGGCAAAGCCTCGATTCCCTGCAAAAGCATCTCGTCGGTGAGCCCCTCGGTCGAGGCGCGGTAGAAGAGGATGGAGTCGGAAAGCTCATGCGGCTTAAGTAAAGTCGAGGGGGAATAAAGGGCGACGAAAGACTCGTCCGTCCCGGAGATGGTCACGTCGTCGGAAAGCAAAACGTAAAGCCCGGAGTCGGGGATGGTGAGGAAATTGACGAAATAGGAGGATGGCTCAAATCCTTCCTCGGCCTCTTCCTCGATGTAGGAGAGGACCTGTTCCGAATAGGTGGCCTCGGAATAGAAGATGGTTTGAGACGAACCTACGGGTTGGTAGGCATAGGAGGCGTAATACTGCGGGAAGGCGATGTTGGAGATGAAGATGAGGACGAGGCCCAAGACGAAATTGAGGAAGACGCCGGCGATTAGGACGATGGCCTTCTTCCATTTGGCGATGGCGTTAAGCGACCTCGAGGGGTCGGGGGCCTCATAGCCATCCGGGGTTTCCCCGCTCTCCCCGTACATCGAGACATACCCGCCAAGAGGGATGGCGCGGAGGGAGAAATAGGTCTCGCCGTTTTTCCTTTTCTTATGCAGCAAAGCCGGGCCGAAGCCAATCGAGTACTCAAAGCAATAGACGTGGAAGGCCTTGGCCATCGACAAATGGCCGGCCTCATGCAATGAGATGAGGAGGCCGAGGATAATGATTATCTCGATTATGGCGATGAATATATCCATTTA
>CALXXZ010000021.1 GCA_944392805.1 uncultured Clostridia bacterium
TCCATCCGGCGATTTACGACGAGGTCATCGGCGATTACCGGATGAGGAAGAACATCGAGCCCATCAAAATCCGCTACAACGATTCCTGGGCCCGCGACAACATGCCTTTGTTTGTCACCGATTCGAAGAGGATCCGCGGCGTCGATTTCCGCTTCAACGCCTGGGGCGGGGACTTCGATGGGCTATACAAAAACTACCAAGACGACGACCGGCTATCCTCGGTCTTCGATAGGAAATACAAAATCCGCGATTACCGCCTCGACTCCTTCGTCTTCGAAGGCGGGGCGATCGCCGTCGACGGCAAAGGGACCGGCATCGTCGTCGAGGCCTGCCTTCTTTCCCCTGGCCGCAACCCGACCTTAAGGAAAGAGGAAATCGAGGAAGTGCTTAAGGAGTATCTTGGCCTTGAGAAGCTCATATGGATACCACACGGCATTTACGAGGACGAGACCAACGAGCACGTCGACAACATGGTCGCCTTCGTCAAACCCGGCGTTTTGGCCCTTTCCTGGTGCGACGACCCATCCGATCAGCAATATTATTATTCCCACGAGGCCTACCGCATCCTAGCCGAGGAGAAAGACGCCAAAGGGCACGGCTTCGAGATCCACAAGATATTGGTCCCCCATCCCAATTTGACCATGACCAAAGAGGAAGCCAAAGGATTGTCCTCGGCGATGCGCGAAGGGGCGAAGCCGCGCCTTGAAGGCGACCGCCTATCGGCTAGCTACGTCAACTTCTACCAAGGCAAGGGCTTTGTCATTCTGCCTGCTTTCGGCGTGGCTGAGGACAAATTGGCCTATGAAGAGTTCTCCCGCCTTTTCCCGCGGAAGAAGATCCATCAGATCAACACGCGGGAGATTTTGCTTGGCGGAGGCAATATCCACTGCATAACCATGCAAATCCCGGAGGTGAAAAAATGAAAGCCAAACTCGCCTTAGTCCAAATGCAGATGTCAAGCGTATACGAGGAAAACATCGCAAAAGCCGACCATTATATTGAAAAAGCTGCCAAAGAAGGGGCCGATTTGGTTTTGCTGCCTGAGTTATTCGAACATCGTTACTTCTGCCAAAAAGAGGATTATGGCCGCTTCGAATTGGCCGAGGACCCGAAAAGCAGCCTAACCCTCCGTCATTACCAAAAGCTTTCAAAAGACCTAAACCTCATCCTCCCCATTTCCTTTTTCGAGAAGGGGCGGAACTGCTATTTCAATTCCATCGCCCTAATAGAGGATGGCGAGGTCAAGGGGATTTACCGCAAGTCCCATATCCCAACCGGAGAATGCTATGAGGAGAAGTTTTACTTCACCCCCGGCGACACCGGCTTCATGGTGTTCAAAACCCGCATCGGCGGAATCGGCATTGGCATTTGTTGGGACCAATGGTTCCCGGAAACCGCCCGCATTTTGGCTTTGAAGGGGGCCGAGGTTCTTCTTTTCCCGACCGCCATCGGCTCTGAGCCGGTGTTGCCAAAGGATTCCATGTCGCACTGGCAAAACGTCATGAAGGGACATGCAGCCGCCAACGGGATGCCGGTATTGGCCGCGAACCGCGTCGGGATGGAGGAGGACGTCGGCTCATCGATGACTTTCTTCGGGTCTTCGTTCATCGCCGATCAGCATGGCGATTTGCTTTGTTGTTTCAACCGCAGCGAGGAAGGCGTTTTGCTTTATGAATTCGACCTTGGGGAAATCGCCAAGGAAAGGCGCGACTGGGGCGTTTTCCGCGACCGCCGCATCGATTTGTATGGCCCGTTGCTGAAAACGGAAGATTAGGCGAAGACGATAAGCAGCACCAATATGGCGATGGCCAATAGGCCAAGAAGAACCGGAAACACATAAAGCCAACGGGGCTGCCCGTTTTCGTCAAACTTCTTCATCGCGAGCCAAAGCCATTTCGCCCGCTTTGGAAATCGCTGGCCCTTATGACCCCGCCAAGTTCGTTTTGCATGTAGTCGAAGCTTAGGTCCATCGGGTAGGTTTCGTAAGTCGCGATGACGCTTCCATCGTCATTTAGCGAACGGAAGTAGTCGTATTCCTTCCTGCCGTTTTGGTGAAGCGCCAAATAGTCTATTACCGCGACCGTGTAATATTCGTCATAGACGATGTCGTCCACGGTCAAACCTTTGTCGGTATAGGAGCAGTTTCCGGAGATCCCGGAGATGACGTCTGACCCGGTGACGTTTAGGATGCAGATGCTGTTCATGAAGGGCGAGGCTTTGTAAAGGTCGGAATAGGTGACCTCACCCGGATACAAGCTGGCTCTTTGCGAGTTTTCGATGGCGAAGGCGAGGTTTGGGTAATCGTCGACGTATTCCTCGTATATGGCCTTGCAGCCGAGGTTGGCGACCTCGGTGCGGCTCATTTGGTTGTCGAGCACGCCGCCGACCCGGGAGGCGTAGGCCTCGAATTCGTCATCGAGGTATTCGTCGATGACCGCTTGGATCTCGGGCTCGACTTCCCAGTCGTAGGAGGTGTTCATCACCTCGTACTCGTCGCATCTTATCTCCCCGTTTTCCACACTCAGGGTGAAATGGGAGATGTTATGGCCGTTATAGTAGCTTTGGACGACCGGCACCCGTCCGCCAAGCAAGGAGAGGTTCTTGGAATGGGTGTGCCCGGTGAAGATTCCGTCGACGTAGTTTTCGACCGGGTCGTCTTCATCGAAATACTTAACAGCGCGCTCGTCATCGTGCAAAAGCAAGATAACCAAGCCGCAGCCTTCGTATTCGCGAAGCCTCGTGGCCTCTTCCTTTATTATCGGCTCGATGTCGGTGAAGACGCAGTTGTTGACGGCGGAGGAGGTGATGTCGTCGGTGAGCCCCTCGCCGATCGCCCCGATGATCCCGATGCGGTTGCCGCCGCGCTCGATGATGGTGGAGGAGCCGATTAGGTCGGATAACGGCTCGTTTGTCTCTTGCC
>CALXXZ010000022.1 GCA_944392805.1 uncultured Clostridia bacterium
TACAAATAAATGTATCTTTCTTTCAATGTCTAATCCACCCCCAAAATCTTTCCTCCAAAAGCCTTACTTTTTTATATCGTTGCCCTAAAATCGAATTGGGACCACTTGATCTTAAACTGATAAAGGAGGAATACGAAAAAACCTTCGACGGCATAGGCGAGCAGGAGGCTGCTGATTTGTCTAATTTAACGAAAGGGTACGCCTTCGCCTATCAAGTGGTTGGCATTCTCTATGCCAAATATCGCGACTTAAACAAAATGATCGGGGAATTCGATCAATACATGTCCTTATTCGTTTACGACAAGATTTGGGAAAGCCTTCCGGAAAACGAAAGGAAGGTCCTTTTCGCCTTTTCCAAGGAAAACGAGGGAACGGCTTCGTTAAGGCAAAAGGCGGGGCTAGGGCAAAAGGAGTTTTCCGTTTACCGCGACCGATTGCTTAGACGCGGCCTGCTCGATGGCGCGAAGCGGGGGCAATTGTCTTTCGTCCTTCCAAGGTTTTTCGCCTTTGTCGCAAGGCAGATAGATTAATCGAAATGGGTTTACAAAGCCCCTTTCCCATTTCCAAGGGCGTGTTTGCTAGAATAGATATGTATGAACGCCTTGCTTAGCCAAATCACCCCCTCGCGGAGCTTTAACCTAACTTTCGTCCTCATCGACATCGCCTTCCTATTGATTTTAACGGCGCTTCTGCTTTACAAAAGGCGGTACCAAACTTGCCTATTTGGGCTTTTTGGCGGGTTCTTATACACCATCGTCGATTACTGCGGCTTCTATTTGCTCGCCCATTCAAGGGAGATCTACCTTTCCGGGGAGCTTGCCGATCAGCTTATGACGTTTTGGGTGCTTCTTTGGATGAGCATGTCCTATGGCTTCACCAACTTCGCCTTCATCTGGCTTTGCCTTTCCAAAGACAAATACCTGCCCCTTTGGCTTTCTTTGATAGTCGGGTGGTGGCTTGTGGCCCCAAGCATCGCCTCGCTTGGCGGGGAGGCGACCATATTCACGACCAGGACCACCAACGAATACCACGGGATAATGGGGGTGTTCCTCGCCCTCTCGTATTTGGCTCTCATCGCCTTGATGCTTATAAAGAGGCGGCAGTTCGTCAACATACTGCTGCTTAACCTAATCGGCATCTCCGTCCAGTTCGGCTGGGAGTTCGCTTTGCTCATCAACGGCATCCGGCCGATGAACGAGATGTCCATCCAAACGCTTCTTGTCGATTCGTTTATGGAGACCAACCTCGGCATGCCGGCGATACTCGGGATCTTCTACCTCGTTAGGAAAAAACTTGATGAGGACCTTAAGCCCTCCTCCGGGCAGTTTGGCATATTGCGGATACTCCGGAATGAAGAAAGCTCAACCGGCGAATAGCCCTTTGGCTTTGCCTCTTGCTTTGATTTTGCTTAAGTTTTCCGTTAACGATTTGAAAAGCCCGCAAAACCCGTCAATAAAAAGCGAAATAAGATTTACGCGTTTCACAAAGAAGCGTTTTTGCTTTATTCTTACGTGTTCATAGGGAGAAAGCGAAATGGGAAGAAAAGCAAAAATCGGGCGGTTACTTGGGCTTGCCTTTATATCGGTTTTCCTTGGCGGCTGCGATCTCTTGCTTGCCTCCTCCCCTTCCGATTCCTCCGGCGAGGCATCTTCGTATGAGGAATCCTCCGACCTCCCATCCTCGTCCTCTTCCCCATCAAGCGATTCCTCCTCTTCCGAATCGCCTTCTTTCTCGCTTCGCCTAGAGGGAGCTGAATACGCGGTTGTGGGGGAGGAATATGAGCTTAGCCTCGATTACCACGGGGAAGGCGAATTCGATGAAGACGCGGTAGCTTTTTCCCTTTCCGACGAATCGATGGGGACGATAACGGGCAGCGTTTTCCTCCCTTCCGTCTCCGGGACGGTTAGGATATGCGCGACCTACCTTGGCGTGTCCTCAAATGAACTGGAGGTCGTGGTCTACGATTTTGGGATGTCCCTCCCTTCCTATACGGTGGAGGTCGACGAAAGCCTCGTCATCGATTTTACCTCCTCCGATTACTCTTTCTTAAGCGCTGCCGAGCCGGTCTTCTCGGAAGAGGGCATCATCGACGCCTATTTGACGCCCTTTGGCCAGTACCGGGTCCGTGGGGTGTCCGCCGGGCAGGCCTCCTTTTACCTAACTTCCGGCGATAAACGGACCAATGAGCTTTCGGTGACCGTCGCCGGCGACCCTTACGAAAACGTCGACCCCGATGAGTTTTACGCCGACTACTCGGAGGCCACCTCCTTGCTCGACGCCAAATACCGAAGTGAGCATTACCTGATGTCCGGCGGCATCGTGACCCCGGATCAGGAACCCGAGATCGCCTCCAAGCAGCCTTCTAGCGGATCCTCTTTGATCCACAACAGCGAAAAACTCTACGAAGACGGGGGCGACACCTACGTCGTCCTCGATTGTTTTGGGGAGGAGGCCTTCCGGGTGTATCGGGGCGGGGCCTATATCGGGTTGGAGGAGGTCGCGGCCTACGTTTACGCCTTCGGGGAGCTACCCGTTAACTACGACCCCGACAAAGACGCCGAGCCGACCGATTCCCCTTGGGGCGAATACCTCCGGCTCAACAACTCGACCTTCTACGGCAACACCGATTCCTACCCCTATGAGCCCGAGCTTCCCGACATCTCCGGATGCGGGGGCAACCTCGTCTATTACGAGATCGACATCGGGACGACCGGCACCGACTGCGACCCCAAATACCGCGCCGAGCTTTATAACGACGGCTACGAGATAACT
>CALXXZ010000023.1 GCA_944392805.1 uncultured Clostridia bacterium
CTTATTTTCTTTTGCTCCGCCGGGGAATAGAGGTTGAAGCAGGAGAAGACCTCCTTAAGCACCTTCATCCTTTGGTTTGACCATATCGCCATATCCTCTAGGCCAAGCCTCCGAATTTGGATCCGCAGCCTCCGCCGGTCGATTTTCCCGTTTTCATTTAGCGGGAGCTTATCGTGGAAGACGAAGGATTCGGGGATCATATATGCCGGTAGTTTTTCCCTTAAGGCCTCTATTATCGCGGATTCTTCTTGCCTCGGGGCTATATGGGCCTGCAGGTGGTAAAGCCCTTTCCCGTCGACGTAGGGGACGACGCAGGCTTCGCGGCAGCAAAGGGTATGGAGAAGGCAATTCTCGACTTCCATGATCTCCACCCTTTTTCCGTAAACCATGATCTGGTTGTCGTTTCTTCCGACGAAGTTCAAATTGCCTTCCTCGTCGTAATAGGCTAAGTCGCCGCTATAGTAGCAGCGCCTTCCCCGGGTAAAGGAGAAGTTACGGGCCTCTTTCGGGGAAGCCCCCATATACCCGTCGCCGACCCCGCCGCCGAAGATGACGATCTCCCCTTTCTCAAAAGGCTCTTTAATCGTCTTCCCATCTTTTTCCAAGACCAGTTCATAGCTTTTTATGGCCTTCCCGATCGGATAGGTGCCGTCGTCGTTCTCCCGCCCTTTTGAGCAATTGTAATAGGCGGCGCAGACGGTGGTCTCGCTTGGGCCGTAGGTGTTGTATACCTCGACTTTGCCGACGAGCTTATCGACGTAGGAACGCCGCAATACATCGCCTCCGCTTAGAAGGAGGCGGAGGCTTTTCGGCAATTCGCCGCAACCGTTGATGCTTTGTAGCAAGTAGGGGAAGCCGGAGATGACGGTTACCCCGTGTTTGGCGCAAAAAGAAAGCAAATCCCCAATATTCTTTTTGCTTTCGCTATCGATGATCGCGAGTTTTGCGCCGCTAAGCAAACTGGCGAACACCTCCTCGACGAAGATGTCGAAGGTGCAGACCGAGTTTTGCAGCATTACGTCTTCCCCGGTTAGGTTAAATTCGTTTTGGAAGGCATCGACGTAGGAAAGGACGTTGTCTTCCTTTATCCTTACCCCCTTTGGCTTCCCCGTCGTCCCGGAGGTGAAAAGGACATAGGCGAGCCCATCGGTTTGCTCGGCGTTGATTGGGCTATCTGGGCTATTGATGTCCTTTTCCGCCACCCCGAACCTTTCTTCGCCCTTTGCCTCGTCGACGAAGGCGAAATCGGCTTGTCCATCCTCCATCATCGATTTGATGCGGGAGGCGGGGAAATCGGGTTCGGCCGGGATATAGGCGCAGCCGGCTTCCAATATCCCCAATATGGCGGCGATCTGGTTTATGCCATGGGACATGATGACCCCGATTGCCTTGGTCTGCTCCGGTATTTTACGATAGTAGCATTCGGATAAATCCAAAAGCTCTTGGTAGGTGTATTCCCTATCCCCGTCTATGATCGCGGTTTGCGCTTTGTTTAGTTCGGCTATTTGCCTGAAGCGCTCAAAAATCGCCATATCATCTCCTTATATAACTTTCATCCGAGGATGGGGATTGTTCTTCCTTATATCGCTCCACCTCCATATGCAGATCGAATTTCTCCCGAAGCGAGGAAATTTTCCCCATCAAAGGGGAATGGTGGTGGGCGTCTAGCGCCTGCTGGCTTTCCCATTTGTCGATGAGCAGGACTTCCTTGCCGCCTTGCAAAGGCAAATAGTAGGCGTAGCCGAGATTCCCCTTTTCCTTCCTAACCAATTCGGCTATCCCGGAGGATTCCATCTCCTTGGCGAACTCAATCGCCTTATCCCCTTTGTAATGGATGTTGATCGTTATGGCCATGTTTTTCCCTTCTTGGTAAAGATACACCAAACATCTTTTTTGGGTAATTTTTTCAAACTGGAAGTTTCGTCATTTCCTTGTTTTGAACCCAGAGGTTTATATGAAAAAGACTGCCATTGCGACTCTTCTTTCCATCCCGTTGCTGTTTTCTTGCTTCCTCCCCTCCGGACCATCGTCTTGCCCTTCCGGATCGAACTTGCCGGTTGGCGTGAAACTCTATGGTGAGAATTTCGTCGGCGCGCTTGTATGCGGGGATAGCTATGCTAGCAATCGTTTTTCCCGCAATTACCAATTTGGGGACCAATACATCCTCTATAGCGGCGATGGGACCGCCGTCGAGGTTGCCGATTACACCTATGAGGAGTGGACCTTGGATTACGATGCCGGCGCCTATGTTTTCGAAACAGAGCACGTCGTAAGCTGGACCCGGGGTATCGGCTTTTTCCGTGACATAGCGCACATTCGTGTATTTTAGTGCGAATTTTATTTGATTTTTGACATTAAAATACACGAATGTTTCTTTAAAATTCTCAATTTTTGACACGAATGCCATTAAACCAGGTTTGGGTAAGTGTCTTCAAACTTGGCAGTCATCGTCTCCAAAAACTCAGAATGTGTGGGAAAAAAGCACATAAACGGTCATTTAAAGGTTCCTATTTATCGAATAAAAAATGTTTGGGCATCATTGGTATTCCAAGGATGCACCAAACACGTCGTTTCAAGATGGTGCCCGAGGCCGGACTCGAACCGGCACGAGTTCATCACTCAGCGGATTTTGAGTCCGCCGCGTCTACCATTCCACCACACGGGCGCAAGGCGCATTATAAACGCCTTGATAACCTTGGGCAACTTTTATTTGTCCGTCCCAAATTCGATCGAAAGCGCGTATCCCGCCCTC
>CALXXZ010000024.1 GCA_944392805.1 uncultured Clostridia bacterium
AATTCGGTCTTAGCTTCTGGATGAACAATGTGCTTGTAGCCCCAGTCGTCTTCAAATTTTCCGAAGCGAATCAAATCGTTGCGACGCCAGTTCTCATCGAAAAACTCACGGCCACGTTCGTCCAAAATATCTTGTAGTGTCGGATTGCCTTCGAATTGTGGAGCGTGAACGTATGTACGGATTTGATTTAATAAGCTTTGTGGTGTGTCACCATTTGTTGCAGTGCCGTTACGAAGGATGGCCTCAGCCTTAGTAAGAATGATATCTGCATAGCGAAAGATAGGTATATCATTGCTTTGGTTGCGCCCATTAGTATAGTCGTCGTAAGTTGGAAACCATTTTACCGACTTGTAGCCTTGTGACCAACCGTTTACATCTTTGCCGACATTGAGCTGTTCCATGTCAGCTTGTGAGTTGGATTTTAAAGTAATCTCTTTGGTAAATACCAATTGTCCACTGAATCCATTTCCTTCGTAAATAAAAGGAGTTTTTGAAATGTTTCGATTTTCATCATAGTAATAAATCGGGCCTCCTACGATAGAAAGGTTGCGCTCGTCACCAGGCAATGAAAGCAAATCTACCATTTTGGGATTTACTGCAAGGTTACCACCTACTGATGAACTTAACTTGAAGCCATAAAATGAAACGTCTACTCCGTTCATTTGACGCCATGTGCGGTAACGGGCATATTGCATTCCTTGAGCTGTGATACGGTCGTAAGGCATTGCATAAATGAAGTCAGTGATTTGAGGACCGTTTTCTGGCCAGAATTTCTCGCGATAGCTGTTGCTTAAGTTGAATATGCCTGATTCTATGATTTCATCACAAATCGCGATACAGTCATCCAATTTGGGATTTTGTATGTCCGGTGTATAGGTGGCCACATCTGCGCATGAATAAACGGCCCAGTTAAGGTAAAGTTTAGCAAGTAAAGCTTTAGCCATCCAATAGTTCGGCTTCCCATAGGTGCTTGCGTTCGATTCTTTACTCAAATTGGGAAGTGCCTTCAGTAAATCTTTTTCAATGAAAGCTGCAACTTCCGGACGGGGTGAACGTTCTATTGCTTCGTCATCTCCTAATAAGTGATCAAGGATAGGGGTGGCTCCATACATATCCATCAAGATGAAATGATAGAAAGCACGCATCGCGATTGCGGGAGCAGACATGGGTTCGTTTTCGCCACCAAAGTCAACGATGGCTTGATTACAGCTTGTGATACCTCCTGTGATATCTCCATACCAGTCAATGCAGGGAGAGTCCGGATTGACCCAGTGTAAAGTTGGGTGTGCAGTTGTACCGTTGTCATAATAGTCACCATCAAATGAAATGCCAATAAATTCATCGCTGGAACATCCACACGCTTCACTATAGCGGCGTCCCAATGGACCACGGAATGCATAATATACATTTGCCATTTTTGCTTCAAGTGCAATCTCTGAGCTAGGATATTCCGTATATTGTGACGTTATATCCACATTAAGATCGGTACAGCCAGTAGTGACCAATAGCCCAATTGATACAAGTAATTTAGATATATTTTTCATATTAGTTTCAGTTTTTTGGTTATTTAGAAGTTAACATTCAGTCCCAGCATGAATGTGCGGGTACGCGGATAAGTTGAGTTACGCCAGTCAACACCTGGTTCTGTTCCGCCCAAACTAATTTCTGGGTCAACACCGGAGTAATTGGTGATAGTGAATACATTGTTGCAAGTAGCCGTCAACTTCAGAGCGTTAATCCAATCGCCGATTCTACCAAAGTTGTAGCTTAAGCTCAAAGTGGACAGACGTAGGTAACTGCCGTTTTCTATATAGCGGTCAGATGGTGCCTGTGCGTTTACGTCATTTGGCATGTTTCGTTCTAGTATTTCTTTCAAGCCATTCTTACCTACACCGAGGTTTGTTACGTTGTTATATTGGGCACGTGGTAGATTCATGATTTTATTGCCAAATGTTCCCTGGAAGAAGGCGGTCAGTGTCCAATCTTTGTAGGTTAACGTGTTGTTCCAGCTTAAATTCAACTTAGGTTGTGCGGAACCTTTGATCTTTACACGGTCAGTTTCGTTAGGTTGGGTAGTAGTACCTACATAGTTCCCGTTTTCGTCATAGTCAGAGAATACAGATACGCCGTCTGCATTATAACCTTCCCAATGATAGGTATAGAATGTACCGATAGGTTCACCTTCCAAAATACGTTGTATAGAATTTGTCCCAGAGAAACCACCGATGTTCGGGTTCGCTGTATTGATGTAGTCTACAGAATAAGTATCGTTAGAAATCTTCTTTACTATGTTTTTGTTGTGAGACAAGTTCAACGTGGTACTCCATTGGAAGTTCTTAGTTTGTATAGGGACTGCATTGATACTGATTTCAATACCTTTGTTGGAAATGTCACCTACGTTGGCATACATGGTTCCAAACGGGTATCTGTTAGTAGAAACTTGATAACCCAAAATCAAATCGGAAGTCTGTTTGCTATAATATTCGATAGTTCCACCCAAACGGCCTCTGAGTACTGAGAAGTCTACACCTACATTGAACATTGAAGTTGTTTCCCATTTCAAATCAGGGTTGTTGTTTCTCAAAGCACCAATCGTATGATATTCGTCACCGTCTGAGTAGGTGAACCAACCAGTTCCTCCAAATACCATTCTTGAGAAGTATGGGTCGAAGCCCAAAGAGTTACCACTGACACCATATCCTACACGGAGTTTTAAATCATCGAATCCCCAATTCTTGGCGAAATCTTCTTCAGAAATACGCCATGCAGCAGAGACTGAAGGGAAAGTAGCCCAGCGGTTGTTTTCGCCGAAAGCTGAAGAACCATCACGACGTACAGTTGCTTGGAACAGGTACTTACTCTTGTAGGAATAGTTAGCACGTCCATAGAATGAAATCATACGTAATGTGTTTTCGGCTGATGACCAGACACCGTTCATATCATCTATTTTGTTGGCAAGACCCATGTTCTTGTATCCAGTCTCATCGCTGTAGAAGTCATAAACTGTCAAACCGTAACCATCAGCTTTTGTTGTTTCTTCCCAAGAATAACCCAACATAATACCCAACTTGTGAGCATCGTTGAACGTTTTGTCATAGTTTAAGTAAGTTTCCAATACTTTTCGGCTGTCTTGGGTCGTGCGACGGTGAGCTTGTCCGTTGTCTTTTACTGTTGTCAATTGTGACTGGGTAGTGTGATATTCGTCCCACAAGAACTGTTCGTTCTGATAAGACAGCATAGCGTTCCATTTCAGTCCGTCAATGATGTCTAATTCTGCTTTACCTGTACCTTGTATTTTCTTGGTAGTATGTTTATAAGTGTCTTCATTAATCAGTGAAAGTGGGTTGTAGTTCTGTGATACGCCTTCGTAAATACTCCAGTTTCCATTTGCATCTGTTGGAGGTACCAGTGGAGAATAGTAGTTCATAGCATCGTAAACACTAGTGTTGTCGCTGCCGGTTTCTACTGAATAATTGTTTGTAATGCTGGCGTTTAAGTTCATAGAGAGTGTCAGACGGTTGTTCAGTGCCTTGGTTTGTACGAATGCACGGCCAATCAGACGATCCATGTCTGTACCTTTGATGACGCCTTGTCTATCCATGTAGTTAATGCTGGCGTTGTAAGTTGTGCTTTCTGAACCACCGCTAATGGATACGTTGTGGTTGTGAGTGAAGGCTGTACGTTGTACTTCTTTCTGCCAGTCAGTGTTGCCACCGTAATCATTGCCAAGGGTTAAGTTATGCTGTTTTGCATAAGCACGCAATTCAGAGGCTGACAACATATCGAGATTTTTCATTACATTGTCTATAGCTACGTAGGCGTTGTAGTTGACAGTTGCTTTACCTGCTTTACCTTTCTTGGTCGTTACAATGATGACACCGTTAGCTGCTTTAGAACCATAGATAGCAGTTGCGGTAGCATCACGAAGTACATCAATGCTTTCAATGTCTTCAGGAGCGACCAAAGCTAGTGATACGCCCGGTACACCATCTACTACATAATAAGGTTCCATGGCTTCGCCACTACGCAATGAAGAAGCACCACGAAGAGTGATGGAAGAGGTTCCTCCATTCGGATCACTACTTTGGGTAATGGTCAAGCCTGGTACTTTACCTTGTAGCAACTGAGCGGGGTCTGTATAGGTACCCACATTCAACTTGTCAGCCTTTACCGTAGCAATGGAACTGGTTACATCTTTACGTTGCATGCTACCGTAGCCAATAACTACTACCTCATCCAAGGTTTCCGTATCTT
>CALXXZ010000025.1 GCA_944392805.1 uncultured Clostridia bacterium
TTTCGAGTTTTAAGTTTAGCACGAAGGTATGCGAAAGAGACATGCTAGTCAATACGCCAATTTTGGAAGCTTACATGTCATTTGGGGATGCTTACTTTATTTTATTATTAGAGTCTTAATCTTATGCAATTCTTCTTTCCCTATTGTTAAGAATAATATTAGGTAAACTATGATAAAGGAGATAGTATATACAATTACTCTATTAATGACACTTGTATTTAATAATAGATTATTTGTTATCAATAGCATAAATAGAGTGGATACTATGCCAAATAGCAGATTCTTTCTGAAAGAAACAAGAAACTCTTTGAAGGTAAGAGGGATGATTTTTTTTATTTGCATTTTCCATCCTATCCATAACATAATAAATCCTAAAACTCCTTGTCCCCAAGCTATAATTTCTGTTGAGAAACAGGCTGTGATGAAAACAATGGGAACTGTTATCAAAATACGAACGATGGTATAATTAAAAGAAAGATGAGTTTGCCCAGTTGCAATAGATAAACTTCCTTGTGGATTACCTATGCAAACGGATATTCCCCATATTGCAAGAATAGACATGACAGTTGCTGCATCCAAAAAATCGGTACCATATAATATGGATATAATGCATGGACTTAGTGTTGCCATTAATACAAGCAATGGAATATTGATAGTTGTTGTTAAATTGATAATTGTAATATAATAAGATTTTAATTTGAGTCTATCATTTTGAAGTGCCGCAAAAACCGGTAGCGAAATTTTATTAATTATAGTATTTACTAACATAATTGCTTTGTACAATAATTCTTTAGCTAGATTGTAGATACCTAAATCTTCAGCACCTAATAGTTTCCCAATAATGGCAACGTCTATTTTTGAGGCTATGTAATCGAGTATTTGAGTTCCTGTTTGATATATTCCTATTTTCATTAAAGGAGTAGATTGCTTGATATTTATATATGCATTTATTCGATAATGCTTTTGTCCCATAATGAAATTCCATCCATTTAGTATCGCTGATTGCGATAAAGTAGATAGAATTAAGCTATAGATACCATATCCACTAAGAGCGAGAATAAAAGCTATTAAAAGGGAAATAAAAGCTGAGATAATATTTCGGAATGCCATTTGTTTGAATAACATTTCTTTTTGCAATATTGTATCATACAATCTACCAATTCCTTGTAGTACCAAATCCAATAGAGCTATTGGCATTAATATAGAGATGCTAGGCTCCTTATAAAATTGTGAAACCCATGGAGAACATAAACTTAAGAGGATATATAGTATGCCAAAAGTGAAGAGCTGAATCCAAAATAAACTACTAAATTCTTTTCGATTTAATCCTTGTTTGTACATGATGGCAGATGAAAATCCTAAATCAGTAAATGTAAAGGTTAAACCGAGTATGAATGTCATTATAGCGACAATTCCGAAATCACTTTTTTCCAAAAATCGTGTTAATATACTTAGGCGTAATATTTGCACAATGGAAGTTGTTATAGTAGAAACAAACATCCATTGTGCGCCTGAAATAGCTTGTTTTTTTATATCTGGCATTGGAGAGAATTAAGAAATGAAATCCATAATTTGATTTGATAGTTCCAGCCTTTTTGGGCTATTTTTTCTTTTAATTGTAGAGTTGGACGATATTTATCGGGATTGTCTATAGCCTCTATAAGACATGGTCCAATATGGTTTAGACTCTTAAAGGTATAATAGGGGATTCCGTATTCTTCTAGTTCAGGATAGTGAAGCCATTCTCCATTGAGAATAGTACAATCAGATAGTAAATATTCTTGGACTGTGGCGCAACTAGCGTCTGTCGTTTGAGCATGGATAAAGACGTCAGAACATTTTCTGAGATAAAGCAACTTATCATCATTTAAATATTCATTAAAAATCCGAAAGTCGTAATTGTGTTGTTGTAAATAATCTCTTATTGATTGTATATAATTTTTTAGCTCAAAAGATATAGGGTAGGTCATTGGCAAAATTATGAATAAATTTTGAGGCAATTGCTCTCTAACCATAGTGATTTGTTTTAATATGGCCAGATGATTTTGTTCTTTGATAGCATTATATCCTATTGTTATGATAAATTTATTAGTAATGCCAAGCGCTCGTTGAGCTTCAATTTTAGATATATTACTATTTAGCAAACTATCAATTTGACTCGATCCAAAATCAAGAGCTATAATTTGTGATTCATTGATATTAAAAAGCTTTTGTGCCTTTTGTTTAAACTCTTCGGGATGAAGGATTACATAGTGGGCCTTTTGGTAAAATGGTCTTAAACTGAGACTTGCTAATCTTGAAATTCGAAGTACATCACTCCCTAAAGGAACTAGTATTACATTTTTACTCAACTGTCTATAAATGTTTGCACATAGCATATTTTGTGGAGAGACCCACAAAATGAGTATAGCATCATAAATGATATTTTGGGCTGCAAGCTTTTGTAGGCTACATCTAAAATCTATAGCCTTTAAAAGTTGGCCTAAAATCCTGATTTTATATAATTGATGCATGCGTTGTTGAGGGGAAAATGTTGATTCACAGAATTCTGCACATTCAGGACGTTCCTTTTTCTTTTCATCGCTGAAAATATCTATTTTAAGACTTTGATATTCTTTTTTTAAGTGAGAAATGAAACGATATGCGTGCTTGTCATAAACTCCTCCCACAATAAGAATTCTTTTCATGACTATTTTCTTATTAATTTTAAATATTCATCCCAATCTCCCATATCTATCCAGTCATTTTGACTGATGGGATATACTCCTACTCTGCGTCCATCCTTTTGAAGTTTTTCCATTAGGTGGGTAATATGGAAAAATTTATTTGGGATATCTTCTAGTACTGATGGCTCTAATATATATAATCCAGTATTTATTTTGAAAGACAAATTGGGTTTCTCTTCAATAGACTCCAATAAACCGTTTTCCTTGGTAATAATTGTTCCATAGGGTATAGAGTAAGTTTTTAAGGCAGCAACTACAGTCAATTCATTACTGTTTTCTTGATGATATTTTAAAATATCGCCATAATTTTCATTGATGAGAATATCACAATTTGAAACAAAGAAGGTAGAATGTAATTTATCTTTCAATAATCTTAAGCTACCGGCGGTTCCCATAGGCTTTGCTTCTTGAAAGTAGCTAATATGATATTGTGGGTTATTCAGGAAGTCAAAGTAGTTTTTTATTACATCGGCTTTGTAATTGACTGATATATAGAAATCAAGGCAATTATAAGACACAAATCTGTCCATAATGGATTCTATGATTGTTTTTTCACCAATAGGAATCAGTGGCTTGGGATATATATTGGTTAGAGGTTTCAGACGTGTACCTTTTCCTCCAGCCATGATAACAACTGGAAGGTTCAAACTGGAGGAAGAGATAAGATTGTTATCCTCATTGAAGAAATCATTCCATGAATATACTTTTATTAAATTGCCTTTATCATCTATTACAGGCATTATTTCGGCGCGAAGGGATATCATTTTCTTTTTAATCAATTCATCCGAGTCGTGAAGTGAAGCATATTGCTTGTTTTTATCCAATATTTGTTTAATACAAGCATTGGTTTGTATATTGCGAAGGATAGCACGTTGTATATCTCCGATAGTAATTAGCCCCGTAAAATGATCATTTTCCATTACAATTAGAACCTTAACATGTTCTGAATCCATTTGTTTTAAGGCTTCAATAATTGTAGCTGTCGGTTGGATTTGTCCTTTTATCATGGTTTATCTTAAATTAGTTATTCGTTGATATTAAATCGGAAATTTGTTTTTCGTATTTGTCCAGTAACGATTTCGTTGTATCATAAGAATCTGTCTGTACAATAAATTCTCCATAACGTGACAAGCTACTGGTTATGGAAGGAATTATATCATTGGGCTTAAGCTTCAATGAAAAATGAATCAAATTATTCCATTTAGGTACACGTTGTATTTGTGTGCTGATTGAATTAACTGATTTGCCTTTTAATGAAAAAAATCTGACACCAGATGATTTGTGAGAGATATTCTGTGGTATTATAATTTTTTCTTTTAACGCAATGTCTAACAGGCAATCTTCTATATTAATTCCTGTAGATAAAGGTACTAGCAAAGACGTGATATAATCCCCTCCTAATCGTGGTGAGGTTTCAATGACAAAGATTCCTTGGGAATTTATTTTTACTTCTGTATGTGAAGCACAATTTTCGAATTTAAATGCTCTGCCGATAGTATTTATAATGGTGGTTAATTTGTCTTTATCAGTAACTGCCAGATTTGCAGGCTGTATATGTCCCAATTCAACATTGTAGGGAAAGGGTGTTACTTTTTTTTCGGTGAATTGGATAATCTGATTTATTCCTTCATAATGTAGAGCTTCAATACTATATTCTTTTCCTTCGATGAATTCTTCTACTAGGATGGATTTTTGGCACGTGAATTTTAAAGCTTCTTTTAAAGCTTCTTGTAGATCTTGTTTATTATAGCAGAGTTTGACACCTCTACTTCCCGAGTTATCTCTAGGCTTTACAATTAAAGGGTATGATAATTCATTTGTGTCATCAATAGATTCTATTATTTTCCCTTTGGCACATGGAATTCCGTTTTTCTGAAAGCATTTTTTCATCAAATATTTATCTGTAGAAATTTGTGCAGTTTCTTCAGAAAAGAATGGTAATTTAAGCTTGTTTGCAACTCGTGCCATCATGCGCAAGGGCTTGTCTGTCGCGGCAGTTACCAGTGCAGAAATATGATACTTCTTAGCTACGGCTATAGTACCTTCGAAATCTTGGCCATCTACTATTTCAAAAGCATCTACCAGATTTCTGCATTGGGCGTTGTCTGAAGGATCGATACCGATGACATATAATCCGCGTTGCTGGGCTCTTTTGATTATTGATTTTTGAAGTTCTCCAACTCCAAAGATTAGTATGCTTTTATTGGCTTGCATTTTGATGTAAGTTTTGATATTTGATACAATTATATCCGTCATAAATATGTCGAATATTTTTCTTGATTATAAAATACAGTCAGGTGCTATTGTAACGAGATCTCTGACAATTATGGTTCACTTGTGTTGGCTTTTTATTTATCCCAATAGCCTATTATGTATTGATAGAACACTTATATTGTATTGACTAATTATTCCTTTTCCTATTTGGAGGTTGATATATGAGCCATTGAATTTACGTTGTTTCTGAATTTTATCACATTTTTATTATAATTTATCATCTATGCACAAATGAATAGTAAAAGTTGGATAACATTAAATCTCAGAATATATCCACACATTGATATAATTTTATCATCTGATAGAAATATCCTACTCGTATAATTTGTTATTCATTAAGTGATTTTCTTACAGTTTTGATAATAAAATCAATTTGCTCATCTGTTAATGCTGCATACATAGGCAAGGTTATTTCATTATCTGTTACATATTCAGTTACAGGAAGGTGTGTAGATGAATTTTTGTATATTGAAAATTTATGAATTGCAGGATAGTGGACACTTGTTTGAATACCTGCTGCATGAATAGACTCTCTGATTTTGTCTCGTTTTTCTTTTGTTGAATTTAGTAAGACGATGGGCATTATATAATTAGATACAAATTCTGTATTATCCACAAATGGTACTACAATTCCTTCTATTTGTTACAATCCTTCTACATAGCGTTTCCTAACTCGAATGCGTTCTTGCAAATCTGCCGGAAGTTTTTTTAATTGTTCAATTGCTATGGAGGCACGGATATCATCTAACCGGAAGTTATATCCAAGTTCTACAATATCATAAGCAGTAGCATGTCCTGAGGCACGTTGATAAGACATTGTTGTCATGCCATGAGAACGGAGTAATCTGGCTTTTTCAGCCATTTCTTTATTGTTTGTGATAAACAT
>CALXXZ010000026.1 GCA_944392805.1 uncultured Clostridia bacterium
AGTAAATAAGGGCAAATGAATCCTTCCGTTTTCTAAACGGAAAACCATATTTGTTATCTATTTTCTTATCTGTTTGGGTTCCTTTTTACACAAAATTTTCCGAAGTGCCAAGGGCTACCAATTATGGTAATTTCTTCACCGACTACACCATCACCATGACAAGAACAATGAAATTCATAGCAGTCATTCCTGTCTGTTGCCAACAATGCAAAGGAATCCAGAAGCTCTTTTTTCTTTGACTGATTTGAAGAATATGATTTAGAAGTATAGGACTGCCATTCATTTGAATAGTTCTCTGCGACACTGGTGGATATATCATTTCCATAATGTCTGAAGCCCCAATAGGAAACGTGAACCCTCCATACACGATTCATTTTCATACGTTATCACCCTTTCTATTTAATAAAATTTATGTTTTGCCTTGTTGTCGAATATTAAAGTTCTTTCCCGTTAAAGCGGGAAGGCAACTTACCAAAGTTAACTACCTTAATTGCTTTGACAATTTCATCTTTGCGGGTTTCCGTATCCGGCAAATCACATACAATATCATTGAGATCATACGGACCATTTCGGAAGTGTCCGACTGATGCTCCATGAAACTCACCGTCAATCAGTAGGTACTGCAGAGGCTCGTGGTCATATTCAAGCCCTTCGGTAAGTTTCTTTGCCATTTCCTTCAGAATGTGCTCGTGAGCTTTATAGATAAAGTCATTACGATGAATAGCATAAACGAAGTTCATAACCTTAGGCTCGTAATTTACGAGCAGTTCAGCATCATTCTTCAGTATATAACCCGAGTTTGACGAAACCAAAATACCTTCAGCAACCAATTCACCAACTGCCAATTTGATTTCTTTTTCAGGAATCTTATAAAACGACTTTGCCATCGCTGTATCAAACCAAACGATCCTATATGCAAATCGCTGCAACACAATTTTGAGTGCTTCCAGTCTGGTATATTTATTTGGATCTACTTCCGGGAACATCTCTACGAACTTATACCAGCCACGATCCCATTCGCCATCATACTGATCCTCATAAATCAGAAATGCTTCCTGCAGGCGATGAAGAATCGGTGTGATCTGCTTTACAAGCATACCGGTTTCTTCCTTGATCTGCTGAATATTAAAAGGACCGGCGTTTTCGATGAGTTCAAGGATCTGTAGCTGCTCCATAGTCGGTTTTGTAAGGGGCTTCCGGTAAAGAGCCACGAACAACTCCATATCCTCCGGAACAATCCAACCCAAATTGCCACCGGCAAAACGACCTTTAATCAGTTTGCGATCCAGTTGACGGTCCCGGTTGAACTCTATGTCATTGAAATCAGCACGGAACGTAAGTGTAGGAGGCTGTCCAAAGCCATTCCAGTATACGTTTTGTCCCGGCTGGGTATCTCGATATAACTTTATGTATTCGTCTTCATCCGCCTTGTTTATGAAGCACTGGCGCTCCATACGAAGAGAGATTATTTTCGCATCCATTTTAATTTTTTCCTTTCGACTCGGCATACCAACGCTTGCATTGCTCGATTCTGGCTCCCTGAGGAGTGTCGCCATGCTCAGGATCGCAAGAATACTGCATTAGAAGCTCACAAGGGATGTCTGGGCATTCACCGCAATGTACAATACCTTTGTTCTGGCAACACACTGCAACGGGGCATTCACCGTGGAACGGGTGCCCATTTGTTTCTATACAACCACCGCAACCGCAAGTCTTCTTATATTCACATCCGGTGCAGTGCAATCCGCATCTTGAATCAACCATATGTATTACCTCCGTTTCTTGTAAACGATGATTTCGGCATCGGAACCGTTATCTCCATACTCGCAGACCAAAAGATAGTTCTCATCAGCTGTGAGGCCATAACATCTGTTGCTGTTTTTCTTACAAATCTGATTACCAAGATAAATTCTGTCATCATCCCAGAATTTAATTTTCTGTCCACTGGGAAGTGAATATTGCAAGTTTATATAAGCACCGTGCAGCGCATTGAGACCTGTAACTTCCTCCATATCCTCGATTCCGAGCGCATTGAACTCTGCTATCAGCTGTTTTTTCAATTTGCAAGGAGCCTCAAAAGATCTGCCGCAATTTTCACATCCCTTATCTTCACAACATACGGCAATCATGCAAGAACCACCAAACGGATGTCCATTTGTTTCTGTACATCCTTCGCATTCATTTCTCAATCCGCATTCGCTGCAGTCTAATCCGCATAACGTTTTCATTATACTACCTCCATTTTTATAAAAACAGCAACTCGTTGCCTTCAGGATCGTGCAGTATAAGCTCTCTGCCGCCCCAAACCGCTGTAAATGGTGGCTTGCACTCTATTCCTGCAGCAACAATGTTTTCGTACACCTCATCCATCTTTCCGTTTGTAGAAAAGACAAAGTGGTTACAGACAACACTATTATCCTCATCGCCCTGACGCCAGATCCAGATCATCGGTTCATCGGATCCATCCTGCAGAGCCAGCGTAGAGCCGTACCACTTATCGTCCGGAGAAACCTCCTCCAGAACACGAAAGCCAAGTTTCTTATAAAACTCGAACACTACTTCCGGCTTTTTGCTGTAAATATTGATCCCACTGAACTTAAATTCCATAGAAAATACCTCCCGGTTTTTTCTATACTTTAACATTTGAAACACGACAACTGTGTGTCATGATTCGTATAATTTTTTTATTGAGTCCAGTGCAGTCTTCATTCGTTCCACCATTTCCGGCGGAGCAAGGACTTTCACCTTGTTACCAAATCCCAAAAACCATTCTACAGCATCATTCGGTCTTGTAAATCCCCATTCAGTATACAGTGAACCGTCCTCCAGTTCAGTAAAAGAATTGTGGCCATATTCTTCAACCAATCTGTATTTCACAGAAGCATCATAAATAGCAGTAATTACATAATCATCCGTCATATGAGAACCGAATTGTTTTTTCTCCTCCGGAACGTCCCTGACAATAAAAGATTCTTCCGATATCTCCAAATCCCATAGGCGACGGAGCTTGTACATACGGAAATCCTGCCGTTCCTTACAAAATCCGAATACATACCAGTCTGACCATTTGAAAACAATCAGATATGGTTCAATCAGCTTATCTGCTTCACCTTTGTTATAGCAGTAATGGAACGTGATACATTTTGATTCTTTCATTGCCTGCTTTATACGGTCAATTTTTGTTGCGAGGTCATCCTTATAAAACGAGGAAAGGTCAATTACCATATTATCAGCCAGTCTGATTGCAGAGCTTCCGCCAATCTTCTGCGCGAGCTTTTCTGCAGAGGCAGAATTAGAAACACTATCAAGCGATTTTAAGCCCGTAAATATAGCCGCAAGCTCTTGCTCGGTAAACACGGTGGTATCAAGAGAAAAGCCGTCCATGATTGATATACCGCCATGGACGCCTTGAGTGGTAACGATAGGGATACCGGCCTTACAGATGTCCTCAATATCACGATTGATGGTGCGACGAGATACCTCGAATTTTTCAGCGAGGTAAGGAGC
>CALXXZ010000027.1 GCA_944392805.1 uncultured Clostridia bacterium
CTCGAAGATGTATATAACCGATATAAAAGTAAATCGCCTGCATATTGTAGAATAAAAGACAATTGGTTTGTTGTTTCCGACAATACAGATGACGGATATATCTTCTATCAAAAAACAGTATTGAAAGATGGTATCTTTATGACGGCGATACTCCATTATCCAAGCAGTGAGAATGATTATTATTCAACCTTGATTCCAAAAATATTCACGGATTTTCCTGATTAGACAAATAATAATTAAGATAACGCACTGAGACTGAATAAGTTTTGATGCGTTTCTTTTTTGTATTTAAATGACGATTTTGCGCTTTTCAAGACCCCAAACCCTTAATGACGAAATAATATAAGAACTCTCTGCTTATCATGTGGAGTAACTTTATAAACTTTTTCTTTGATGGTACTTTAGAAGAATCATCAAAGCGTCAGTCTGGGGTTTGTACTGATGAAACCACAAAAACAAATTCAAAATATGAATCAGATGTTGAAGCTTTGAAGAAAGCCTATAGTACTTCTTTTGCAACTGGTCTCAGCATTGAAACTACATTAAAAGAAATGCTGGAATTATGTCCGAGAGAAAGGAAAAGGACAGATGCTTATCAAGGTCTAATTTCATATCTGAAAAAGAACTACGGAATAACCTTAATCATCAAATCACGAAAAACCAGACAATCACTATGAAAAATTACTTTATTGCGAACGGTGCTATTCTTGATACGGGGATGAGTGCCGAAGAAATAGAAATGGCAGTACAGGAAAACTTGGATGAAAGTACCGGAGGATTAGTACAATTCAGGGTTAAGGAACTAAGCGAATCAGGCATCATCATGGTATTTATCCGTGACTTCCTGACAGATCCAAATGAACCCGTGATCTTTGACTGTGATATGAACCTTATCTTGAGCATTGGAATCGAAGCCTTTTTACCTGAGAAGTTTGGCGGATATCCTTTACTCTATCCCCTAAACTTTGCAGGAAAGAATTTCTATACCGATATGACAGCCTTTATTCGGCTCTATAAAACGCTGCTCCTGATGTATAGGAAACAGGAGGTGGAGTATATCGGAATCAGGTGTTATAGCGACAGAATAGTAATGAAGATTGAATTTTAACGGATGGAGAGATTAAACTATGAACGAAAATAACAACACTCAGACAACGCCACGACTATCTAGAAAGATCTTCGTAGTCGGCAAGATTTATGATACGGCTCTTATGACAGACCAGGAGATAGGGGATGCAGTACAAGAAGACCTGGATGATTATATCGGGAGCGGGAAAGTAAATTTCAGCATCCATACAGACTCCAATATGATTTCCCTGATTTTCATAAGGTTCACGGATTACTATAAGCAGAATAATATAGATTTAAGCAAAGATATGATTGATGCCGATGCTTTTATGGTGACGGGTGAAGACTATAATGGTTTTCATCTTCCTTCCATGTTTTCGATAGCTTCCTTCGGTTATAGCCCTTACAAGCTGGGACAATCCGATTTCAAGATGGCCTATAAAGAATCAGCCGAATTGCTTGGGGCTGATAAAGTGAAGTGGATGAAGATGGAAGTAACGCCTCATTCGGTGGTGCTCAGAATCAAGTAACCTGTTTTCTACGTTTTATAATCATATTTCAAAACCACTATGCCAAAGATGAAGAGTCAATGGTATAGTGTTTCTTTCTTGTCCTTCTGCAATATATCCGTATTGCTGTAGTTTGTTTGTAATGACAAAAACGCGATTCGTACCGCTTGAAGACCTCATTTATGGAAAAAGGATTGCTTGTCATTCTAAAAAGAGTTTACAGACAAGACTTATTCCTTATAACTGAATCTTAAATTTTATCATTATGAGAGAAAAAGAAATCAAGAAAAAGTCAGAGCTGCTGGAACAGATCCGGCACGACTTGAAGGCTTGGGAAGAATGCGAGCCTGATTTTGATGAAGGCTATTTTGACGAATCCGATGTATTGTCTTTCTATGAGTTTCTCCTTGAAAGGCACTGGGATGACTGGACGGTGATAGATGATCTGAAAGGGAAAGGAGGAACAGGAAAATGAAAGAGCTGTACCATATCACTCCCCATGAAGGAGGTTCCGGTTTCCTGATGTCCCTGAAGACGGGAGAGATAGATGTTCCCGATGAATGTGGAGGGTACATCATCTCTTCAGGTATGGGATCTGGGAAAACAGAATCCATCAAGAGTCTGATCCGGCAGAAGTATGATGAGGGTATTTTATATTGTGTCGACACCAAAGAAGAACTGGGAAAGATGTACCGGTGGATTCAAGAGGAACTGGTGAATGATCCGACCTGTGATTTACGGCAGGATGAGGTAATGATTGTTTCCAGCGACAAAGATTATGCCTATCACCTTTCCCTGTACCGTGACAACCCCGATATACTGATGGAGAAAAAGGTTATCCTTATTACCCATGTACGGTTCTGGACCGACCTTATCAACTACTTTCTTATCTACCGCCCCCAAGGTAAAGTTGAAGCATTCGACGGAGACTTCAAAAGCCTTATGTCCAGAGAAGATTTGAGGAAGTATGTGGTCTTTGACGAGACTCCCACCTTCATCAGACCTTTCATCGAGTTCGGTAAGGAAATGCTGGGAATATTCGGGAAAACGGACGTGGATGGTCATATTGTCTGTAAGGATGCGAACGAACTGAATCTGTATTATGATAAATTCCTTCGAGATACCAGGTCGGATTTCTTCAGCGGCAATTTCAAGATCAACCGGATAAAGAGAGAAGTGGTGCTGAAACTGATCCCCAAGTATTATGATTCTTGGCTCTTATCGGGTAAAGAGAAAAACGGGATCACCTTTTACCCGGTTGATTTATGTCCCGAGGGAATAGGAATCAAGACCCATGTGCTGATCTTTGAAGGCGCAGGCAATCTTCTCTTTAAGGATTCTTCCTGCTTCAAACTTTTGGATGTAGACAAGAAGTACAACACCGTCACCGAGTTCAAGGAGATAAAGTTCGGATTAGTCAGGGAAACGAATAATCCCAAACTGTTCAATTCCTTCATCGCACGTATCGCCAGACTCATAAAGAGACCTACCTTAGTGGTATGCTGGAAAGACGTGGAGGACAAGAAAGATAGTCCGGGGATTTCTGAGTATGCCGACAGGATGAGAAAAGCTCTGGTGAATAAGAAAGCGGATCCCAGTCTGTTCACCGTTACTTATTATGGAGCCACGGACAATAAAAGCACGAACAGTTACAGGGACATCGAGCAGATTATCCTTTGTGGCGACTGGAACCTTCCCAATACCGAATCTGCAAAGATCAGAAAAGCTTACGGGACAGAAACCTGTACAAGCGACCAGAAGGATTGGTTTTTCAGCCAGTTGATTACCCGTATAGGAATCAGGAAACACATAGAGGGAGAAATCTATACCGTTTATTATACCGATGATTTTGACAAGAAGTTTATCGGGAGAATGGATGACTATTTCAATGAGAACAGAACGGCTGTCAGGAAGTATAAGAAGAAACATGATGACTGGAAGAAGAAGCTGGAAGAAATGAAGATCAGGAGCAACACCAAGAAGGAAATCATCAAGCTAGCCCAGTATGACAAGAAGATGCAGGAAGCCATCATTCAGGGAAGGGAATACACAAAAGAAGTGACATTCCCTTATTTGCAGCAACTTGGGATAACCCGGAACAAACAGGAAAGAGGGAGGTATAGAAGCCTGATTGAAACCCTGAAGAAACTTAAAATCACGTTGACCATCAGAAGCTTAAAAGAAATACAAGCCCTTATGACGGATTAAGACGGAGGATAACAGGAAAGAATGAAGGATAAAGAGCTACCCCCTATTTTTTGATGAACACAATAATATATATAGAGAATAAGAAAAAAAGGGGGTAAGTATAAAATATAAGTTTTTAATATATTGAATATGAATAAGATAAGACATCCCGCTTCGCGGCAGCTAAAGTGATAGAAAAAAATCCCTCTTTCTTATCACTTTGGAGAGGACGAAGTTCCTCCCTTCACTTGTCTATTTCATTTATCTATATTCCCTTTCGTGACATCCTCAATGAATAGTAGGGGGTCTTCCAAGAGACGAAGCCGCTGAGAGGTGAGGCTTTCCTGTCAGAGGAAAAGCCGAACGATCTCTTGGAAGGTTCACTACTCAATTAAACTGATAATCAAACTAAAAGAAACAACCTATGGATAATTCAATAGAACAACAAATAACAGCCCTGCATCTTCATACAGATCATGCAGCTTATACAGCCTGTAAGGATGAGCATATCAATCTTGTCGAGACCCGGTTTAGAAAAACAGTCAGCTATTACAATAATTCGGAAGATTCAAGAAGCCGTCTTTATTATAACCTTGACTATATTCTTGAACAGATCCAGACAGGGCGTGGATTGAAAGAACAGACAGGAATCGTCCGGCAGCAAACAACGGAAGAAGATTATAAACGTGAGAAGAACAAATTGCCGATGATCGTAGCTTCGGGGATATTCAGATACAGGAATGATGACTTGGGGAATCTACGGGAATATTCCAATCTTCTGGTTCTTGACTTTGATAAATTCCCAGACCATGAAGCAGCGGAAGCATTTAAACAGAAACTCATCCGTTATGCCAATCCTCTTCACCTTTATGCTGTCTGGTTTTCCCCGAGCAATAAAGGGATAAAAGCCGTAATGATACATGATAATACCAATCCCGAATATCATTATAACCTCTTCAGGCAAGTCAATCAGAGATTATATCCCCACACGGAAGAATTTGATAAGAAATGTTCCAATCTTACCCGATCCTGTTTCCTGTGTTATGACCCGGAGATATGGGTTAATCCGGAGAAAGAAACCCTTGAACCTTATCATTTCGAATATGATCCAAGCATTCCCGAACCTGCCAAGAAAACATACAACCAAGGAGGATCCAGTAAGTTCTTCATCCATACGCAGCAGGAAATAGAGCAGAACAGTTCCTTTCAGCTTCTATGGAAAGACAAGACGCTGGTGAATTACGTGAATAGCCGTTGGAGGAAAGATTACCCCGATTCCTATGAAGACGGGCACAGGCATCAGTCCATCTTATCCAGAGCCAAATGGTTATGCCTGTATGGAGTCCTGTATGAGAATGCCCTGGATTACCTCAAGGCTACATTTGGGAGACACGGAATTTCTGAACCTGACATCGAAGGCATGGTCATCAACAACTATAATGCGAACCGTTCCCTTTTCGGCAGCGAGCGTTCCAAGCTTTATGCGAAGAAACTGGAGGGACAGAAATACCGTATGAGGCAAGTGTTCGGAGAATAAAAAAACAAAAAAGGAGGCAAGTACCGTCAAAAGTACCTGTCTCCTTTGCTCTCATTTCATTCAGGGCTTCTTTTTCGGGATAGGATAAGCCTGATATTCTGCTCCATCCAATAAATGCCCGTTGGCTTTGACGCTTCTTTTCACACCGTCTTCTCCCCAAGTCCCCCATTGCTTGAAGAAGAAAGCTGTTCCAGAGGCATCACATTGGGCTTTGATGTTCAACACCCAGGATTTTTCCATCTTTCTGGCTTTATTCCCCGATTCTCCGCCAGCAATCACCCAATCAATGCCTGTATAGTCCGGTATCCCCAAGTCCTCCAGTAGAGGTTCATGACTGATGAAGTTGACAGGAGCTTTCAGTTGCCTTAGACAATCCATCCTCCATTTAGTTGATTGATTCTCCACTGTGCATCCCAGCCATACATTTTCAGGAATTGGACGAGACGAAAAATAATCATTCATCCTCTCCGCACGTTTGGTCAGAATTTGGAAAGTATGTTGCGGACATTTCAAGATGACATCCATTACTTGATCAATAAAGTTGAAAGAAATGTCCTGGTGAAACAAGTCCCCCATGCTTGGAAGAAACACTAGTCTGGGATTTTTCCATTTCAAAGGTTCATTCAAACTTCCGGGATGAAGAGTTGGAGTAAAACCGTTCTGATATTTGGCTTGTCCCATAGCTTTCAATCTTTTGACCAATTGTTCAGCATAGCAGTTCTTGCATCCGGCACTGGTTTTCTCACAGCCGGTAACAGGATTCCAGGTGGCTTGTGTCCATGCAATTTTACTGTTGTTACTCATTCCTACAAATTTTATCATTAAATATCAATTCCCAGATTTCATCAGAGGATTGGGGTGGTTGGGATTCAGTTCGATAGTCCTCCTCTCCAGATCCTCTTTCTTCTTCCGCATATATTCTTGGTACTCGGGAGAATCTTTTTCCACCCACTCCAGATTATCGTCACTGAAATTAAGATAGTCCCCGTCCTTGTGGAGTACCCCCCGGTTTCTCATTCCCGACTTGTCACCGTCCACAAATCCAGCCATATCCATCAAATTATCCATAGGGATATGCTTGTCATCGTATCTGCCATACCTGTTCTTGACCTGGTAGCTGATGTAAGGTTCAGGAATAGGTACCATCCTATCAGTATCACTGTCACCGATGTCCTTTACAATCGGAATTCGGTTCTTCGCACTCTTTTCTTTCCAGACTGTGCCATCGAATTTTACCCATATACCTTTTAGAGCTTCCCTTATCGTGGAGAGCAGAGAATAGTTTCTGACTTCTTTCCACTCCAGGTTTGAAGTATTGCAGTTGCCTAAGTTTCCGTCTTTATGGGTAAGCTCGTATGTTTTCCCATCCATAGGTTTGGGAACATAGCAATCTGCCACGAGTTTATCCAGTTCAACCTCACCATGGGATTTGGTATTTAAGTATTTGGAACTGTCTTGTCGTTGACGGATCTTTAAAGGACCATTCAGGCTCGGGTCGTTGTATTCACGATAAACGTAAGTTCCCAGTTCGTTCACCCAAAGATTGTATTTGGATGAATAACGCATCCAATAACCTTGGATGCTTTTGTCCGGTTTTGCTTTATATTTTCTCATAATTAGATGTGAAGAAGTTTATTTAAATATTTAACAAATTCACTCGCGAGAGTAATGTTGCATTGTAGAAGCCTATGAAATACATAATAGCCTTGTTCAATTCTTCCAGTGACTTTCCCACCGTAAAATTCCCAAATGACCTCATTCTTT
>CALXXZ010000028.1 GCA_944392805.1 uncultured Clostridia bacterium
AAAGATATACCAATACACCATTTTGTTCCTGGATTACAATTCGTGTATCATCCCGTTCGTCATAGATTACAATCTCCGTAATGGATCGATCGTATTGTCTACCTTCTCCATCTTGATGCTTTTTCATATTGTTTAAGTTGAATTCTAAATATAAATGATTGAACTCATCGGTACCCTCTGCACTGGAGTCAATCATCTCCTGATTGAAGAAGATCTGACAGGAATACGTCGTGAAATAAGTATTGAATTCCTTATCAAACTCAATATCATTCGTATCCGTAGCCAAAGCATGTTTTGCAGATAACAAAGTCTGTTCCATATCATCGGCTAGATTCATTCCTGCAATTCGACCAATATGAATATCTCGATTCATATTAGCCAACATCTTCCCGTAACAAGCAGAACAGATATACCCTTCCTTCCGACGAGGATGTGTACAACTGATTGGAGTTTTGATATATAGTAACTTCCCAATCAAATCTACATTATTGGGATCGATGATGAAATATTTATCACTCTTTGGATTCAAGGTAGCAACTCTTCCATCCAGTCGATCCAATGCATCATTACTGTCAATTAACTTCTTTCGGAAGTGTCTACTATCACATTCATAATCCACATCCACATAACGTATGTTCGACATCAGCATACATAAAGATCGTTCAAACGCACCAGCGTCTGATACGTTTAACTTCACAATCTCTGCTTTTCTGGCACCATATGCATCAATCATATGAGCTAAGGGATCATTGATACCCATAATCACGTTGGATTGAATTTTAAACGGGATGGTATTCCCATAAAGATCCGGTTTGAAAGGAATGTTTACTGCAAACTCTTGAAACTGGATTGGGTTAAACAATCCTGTCTTGGTATAGACAGAAATAGACAGGTCTTTCTGTTCACCAATGATATCCAATAACTGACTGGTTCTGGATTTACTGAGTTTCTCAATCTCAGAGGGAGACATCTTCTTTGGTACATCAAAGGTAGAAGTAATACTCTCCCGTGCATTCTTGGAACGCTTTGCTACCTCAATGAATTCGTTGTTAGAGATTGACAATCCCAAACGATGTCCTACTTTGGAAACCCAACGATTCATCAGATATTTCGACCAAGAGATATACTCTCCCAATCTCCGAATGTTTCCATAGGGACGACACATGGTAATATACTCATCCATCCGTTTCCTCCAAGCACCAGAGGTCCAAGAGGTCGGAAGGAATGGTTTCCAGTTCGATAAATCTACACCACAAAGTATGGGACAGATTAACATGGTGTAATTCATCAGGAACGCAAAGAGAGATATCTGGAAAGGTTCCTGATCAGGTACTACACGGAAGCGAATGGATTGACCCATGGTAAAGATCCCCATACCACCGTTTCCAATATACTTCTCATAGTGCTTAATGATCTTTCTGGAATTCAATACAAAGTCTTCCAGATTATGTTCATACACATTCACTGTTTGCTCTAATCGCATGAACAGTTTGTCATTCAATTTTGTATCGGGGTTATAAAGAAAGATCGGATGACGATACCGTTGCTTCATCATCTTTTCAGTATACAAGGAACCCATATAGATCCCAAGGTATTCCCCATTTTCGTTATATAACATCGATTGATCCATAGAATCTACCTCCTTTTAACAATCCAGTAGTATCCGTGCAAACTCATTCGTTACACAGATATCTACCGGTGTCATGATCTTTCCACGTAACTCAGTATACTTATAATCAACCACTTTAAAGGGAACCGATACCATGGTATGTAGTTCCGAATAGATCTTATCCATATTCATCAATTGGAACGTATCTGGATACATATCTACCCAATCTTGATACAACGGATGGGACTTAAATAGTTTCTCCAGATTTTTCTTCGTAATCTTCTTTGCGGAAGAGGTCAATAGTTCCCCAGAGATGAAGAATGGGATGTACATATAGTTCCGATTCTCCAAATCTCGTTTCATGATCATCACCAACTTGATGATATCTTCGATCTCTAACATCTTGATCTCTTCAGAACTCTTCAGTTTATTCTCAAAGTACAGTTGGATGATATACATCTGGGTATCATGGAAAGGTTGTTTGATGTGTTCCAGATAGTAATCATACTCATCCTGTACTTCCTGATTCATCTTCTTAAAATTCAATCCAAATTCTTTTCCCAAACGAAGGATCATATCTTTAATCGCAATATAGGCACGAAGACGATCTTTCTCACTGTGACCCGATTTATCCAACTGCCAGCGATCAAACCGAGAGATTGTCTCGTTCACATTATCCGATGCTTCCATTCGCATATCAGACATCTCATACTTATCGGAACGAGATAACTCATTTCGAATGGCTTGATCGAAACAAACGTGAAGAAAGATGATAGCAGATTGATTAAACATCGTCTTCTGGGAGATCTCATTAATATATTCCCGCATCAGATCATGGGTAAACGATACGGTTGTCGTACCAAACCGTTCTCTACGTTTCCACATAATGGATTCTTGATTCTCTGTCTTGGAGATTCTGGTAATTGCAGTATGATAAATCTTCGTATACAGATTGATCCCATAGAACTCATCGAACATCGGAATGAACGATGCAAAGATTCGGAAATATAGATCCTTATCCGTCATATTGGGACCCAACATTTTCTTTCCACGCATGGTA
>CALXXZ010000029.1 GCA_944392805.1 uncultured Clostridia bacterium
TGACAAGAGGATGCATAAACAAGTGCAAATTTTGTGCAGTCCCTAAGCTTGAACCGCAATATTGTGATTATATTAACCTTAAGCAACGTATTCAACATACTGATGAACGCTTTGGTGCAAGAAAAGATTTGCTTTTGCTTGATAACAATGTCTTGGCTTCTAATTGCTATAACAAAATTATTGATGAAATCAAAGATTGCGGTTTTGGAGCCGGTGCTACTTACACACCACCAAATGAGTATGATGTAACGATCAACAACCTGAAAGATTCATACAATGATCGTGCGTATATCCGCAAGGCAATCTCAATTTACAAAGAAATAATGGATAAATTGAAAGATGAGGCTGAAAAGACAGAATTATATTTAAAATTAGAAGAATCTCATTGCCTTTATCACTACACAGCTTCCAAGGACGATATTTTAGCATTAGATGAGTATGTGCGTCCGTTGTATGAAAAGACACATAAGCCTTCAAAAAGAAAACGTATTGTTGACTTCAATCAAGGCATCGATTCTCGACTAATTACTGAAGCAAATATGAAAAAACTGGCAGAAGTGAACATTCAGCCTTTGCGCATAGCGTTCGACCACTGGAGTCTTAGAGATATATATGAAAAGTCTATCCGTACAGCCGTTAAAAGCGGAATTAAGAACCTCTCAAATTATCTTCTTTATAATTTTGAGGATAAACCGGAAGAACTTTATTATCGTCTGAGAATGAATGTTGACTTATGTGAAGAACTTGGCGCAAGCATATACTCTTTTCCGATGAAGTACCATCCGATAAATGATAAAGAGTTCTTTATGAACCGAGATTATATCGGCAAGTATTGGAACAGAAAATTCATCCGTGCTGTTCAAGCCGTGCTTAATTCCACAAAAGGTAAAATAGGACGTGGTGTTTCATTTTTTGAAGAGGCATTTGGTAGAAACGTTGATGAATTTATGAAGATTCTTTGGATGCCAGAAACATTTATCATATATAGACGTATATATGATGCCGATTTGCGTGCTCGCCTTGCTGAAAAATATAAAACTGTTACCGAGCACGATTGTGATTTAGCCACGGAATGGTGGGATAAGTTTAACTCATTATCGCCAGATAAACTTTTAGTCGCAAAAGATATTATTGCTCGCAACAAATTCAATGATGGTGATTATGAGTGTGATGACAAAGATGTTGTTGATGTTCTGTCTTATTATAAAATCACAAGAGACGATACCGAAAGAGTTACGGAAAAAGAGGGTGAATAAATGAACGGTGATAGCAAGGTTTTGCAGTGGTTGGCTGAGGGAGAGTCGCTCCCAACCAAAGAACCCCACGAAGAACCCCCAAGAAAATCGTATGATAAAAAGATTGTTGCTTGGTTAGATATGTTGGGAATACGTGCCAAAATTAAAGACGAAAAGACAAATGATGCTGAAAGTATAATTAATATTATGTCTCAGATGGCATCATATGTTTCTTCGTCTTGCGACAAATATATGGCTGAAGGTGTTATGTCATATCTACAAATAGCAGATGGTTTTATGCTTGTTTCGGATTTGAATTATGCAGATCAAGTATGTTCAATCATATCCGATATACAATGGAAGATTCTTATCAATCTGAAAATGTTGTCAAGAGGTGCTATAACGGCTGGGAATGTAAGCGTAGCAAACAATGGTTCTTTGATAATTGGTCCTGCTTATGTCGATGCATATGCAATGGAAAGCGAAAATGCAATATATGCAAGAACTATTGTTTCCGATGCTTTTTTGACAGAAACCAAAGATTATTTGAGTTTTGAGTTTATCAAAGAAGATTTCGATCGTACTTGCTATATCGATTACATTCATTACATAATGGATAAGCAGTCTTTTGATTCTAAAAGAATGCACAAAATCCTTGTAGAACAAGGGATATGCAAAGAATTGAAGAAATCCTATGACCCAAAGAATACGCCCAAAATTAATATTCGACAGAAGTATGGTTGGACAATGTCTCTGCTGAGTCGGAATAAAATAGAGATTATCTAATATACTAAAGGAGGTATAAATATGAGGATTGGGATGGGTATAAGATTGCTCGAAACATTAACATCTGCTCTTTACGAAGATCCTATTGTTTTATTTAGAGAATATGTTCAGAATTCCGCAGATGCTTTTATTAGGCATCCTGCTAAAGACAGTAAAATTGAAATAACCATTAATCAAAATGACCGAACTATAGAATTTATAGATAATGGTTATGGTGTAGAACTTGAGGACTTTGAACATAAAATGCGGAGCATAGGAATTTCAGACAAAGGGTCTGCTATTGACCAAATTGGATTCAGAGGCATAGGAAGGTTATCTGCAATGCCGTTCTGTCAAAAATTGATTTTCACAAACAAGCTTGAAGGAAGTTCAGAAATTCAAAAATTTTCGTGGAACGGTGAAAAATACAATAAGTTGTTATCTCAATCGACAAGTGATGATTTAGAGAAAGCTGTTGATGAAATAACTAAATATTGGAGCGAAAAATATATCGGGGAAGATTCAGACCATTTTTTCAAAGTTACTCTTGTATCTTATGGCGATGAAATATCCGAGTTAATAGCAACGGGAGATTTTGAGGACAATCTTAGCAAGTTGCTTCCAGTAAAGTACGCCGATTCTTTTTCAGCTAAGCAGCAAATTCACGATCACTATGCTGAGTTTATGGGCGATCGTTTGGAGAAGTATGAATTTGATGTTTTTCTGAATGGCAACCAATTATTCAAGCCATATACTGATGAAAACATTCTTGAATCAGATATAGTATTTTGGGATTTGTGCTTTGATAAAACATCTGATGATATGCCAAACGAAAAAATCGGAGTTATGTGGTTTACCTTTAATCGTAAAGTATCATCGAACCCTCCTAAGTCGCCAAGAGGACTGTATGTTAGATCCAAAAATATGCTGTTAGGAACGGAATATGCAATCGCCGACTCAGTAACCAAAGGGAATAAAGAGTATGTAGCCACATATCGTGAACTTACTCAAACCTTGAATGGCATATATGGAGAATTGTTAATTGACACAGCCCGCTTAAGCGATAATGCTCGTCGGGATTGGTTTAGGATTGATGCATCTTCTATTCAACTTCGTACAATTCTTACTGATTTTCTTAGAAAGTTGAAAGCCTATCGCTATGCTGCTTCACAAGCCTTTAACGATAAGCAAACTCTAGCTAAAAAGCAAAAAGTTATTGCTGCTTATGAAGATTTAACTAATGGTTTTGATTCAAAGAAATTCGAGCAAGAGTTTTATGACACAACCGAATACCCCAAAGAGGATAATGCTTTTTTCTATGC
>CALXXZ010000030.1 GCA_944392805.1 uncultured Clostridia bacterium
TTATCGCTCTTCGGTTTAGGATTAGGCAGTGTTACAGCTTGTGGTGGGAGTTCAAAATCAATTACTATTTCTGTTAATGGAACTGCCGTTGGAGCAGAAGGCGTTCATGTAAATGAACTTTCTACAGTTACTTTTTCAGCAACAATAGATGGTGGTGCTGAAACTGATACAGTTGTATGGGCAACTAATTCTGCTTCTGCCTTTACATTTAGTAGTACAAAAGGTAATGAAGTTACAGCAACAGCAAATACACCTTCAACAACTGGCTATGTAGTTTCTGCAACTCTAGAAGGCGATGCAAGTGTTACGTCAAGTATTACTGTTTATATTGATGAAGTGACAAAGACTTATGAATTAAGAGTTGATACAACTAATTATGATACTGAATTCGAACAAGGCGAAGAGTTCACTAGCGATGGCTTAATAGTCCAAGTTGTTGAAATGGCCGGCGATGTTGAAGCTTCTGCTTTTGAATTAGGAAGCGATGACTATACATTAAGTGTAGCTGAAGGAGAAGTTCTTGATACTATTGGAGTTATGGATGTAACTGTCACTCCAACTAATACTGAATATCCTACTGGAACGTTTAAAATCTCAGTTATTGAATATCAAGCTTATCCAATGGTAGAAGCTATTAATAATTTATTGGATAATGGGTATGTTGGTTTAAGAGCTGAAGATGATGGATACTTATATTCTGATTTTATTAAAACTCCAGATGTATACTTCGATTATTCAAGCATGGTTTATTATAAAGAAGAAAGCGAGGGAGTTCACAAATATGAAGTTGGTGCAACTAGTGAACAAACTACTGCCATTCGCGATTTAGGACCTACTTATACCAATTTGCAAGTAGAAACTGACTTAACTGAAACTGTAAAGTATTTAAAAAGAAGTGATAGTGATTTTTCTGAATGGCAAGAGTCTTATAACAATGGCATGATAACTAAGACAGATGCTAATTTTGGTACGACATATGAATTGTCTGAGGAAGCTTCTCGATTTATTGCTCATGTTTATGGCTATGATCAATTAACTGTTGATGGAGTAACAATTTTACCAGTTGATAGAGTAGAAGCAACTTTCTTAAGTAGCACAAGTGACATTGTAGTATTCCTTGTTTACCTCGATTTCTCATCGGCTGGTGCTGGAGTTGAACTTGGCGGCGTTGAATATTTAAGCTCATTAGATGAAAAAGTTACTGGCTTATTAACAAGTTTAGATACAATTATTAAAGCTCAAGATTCTTCAAACTTTATTCCATATGATGAAACTTATGTCGACCCAACTTTGAGCGAATTTATTAATGATGTTGCTGGTGCTGACAATGTTATGAATTATGGTTCTGGTGGATTATACTTGATTTCACCAACAAGTAGAGAATGTAGATTAATAAATCAAACTACCGGAGATTTTACTGGAGACATTTATGGTAATGGTATTTTAGATGCTGATTCAACTATTACAACTGAAGATGGTTCTTCTACAGAATTTAGTCAAGGTGTTGTTACCTATTCAATTTCAGGAGAAAATGTTGGTTTTAATCAAGAAGACAAATTTGATGGAATAACATCAATGGAAGAAGTTGGTGGTAAATTCAGTGATGCAGTTCTATTTAGTAATGATTATTTGAAGTATTATAATCTCGAAGCTGTAGAGGCTACAACGACTGAAGATTCTGACGGAAACAAATATGAGGCTGCACAATTGAGATATGGAATCTCTGGTGATACACTTGACTTTGTATCAGCTTTAGATGAAGTAAACTGGGCTTATGAACATAGTATTCCAAATGGCTTTGAACCATTTAAGATTGAAATCACTGTTACAGCTACCTTCCTAGACAAGACATATGAAAATTATACCTTACAAGGCGAAATATATTTCTACATTAAAGATGTTGAAGATGGAGGTATATATTATATTGAAAACTTTACTGTAGCTGAAAATTCATCTATTCAAACTTATTGGGATCAATATCTTGCTGCTGAATTTACACCAGTTGCTGCATGAAATTAAATCAATCTAATTTTTAAGGACCGTTTAATACGGTTCTTTATGCGTATAAAAAGATAAAAGGAAGGAGACTTACAATGAAAAGAAAGAAAACGGTTTTACTTGCGGTTTCTTTATTAACCTTTGCTATGATTTCATCTACTGGTTTGACTTCCTGTGGAGGAAGCGAAACTATTGATGCGAATTTGTATAAGCCAAGAATCGTCGTTGGAGACAGTAATGGATGGGGAAGAGTTGGCGATACTATTCAACTTACAGCCGTAGTTCAAGGTGATAATGACAATGCTGTTACTTGGGCAACTCTTGATGCTTCAGTTGCGACGGTTGACTCTTCAGGTCTTGTTACTTTAGTAGGAGTTGGAACGTGCAATATTGAGGCAACAAGTGTAAAAGACCCTACCAAGAAGACTGCGACACAAATTAATGTGTCCGATAAGTTAGAAAATAGATTAGTTATTTATTCCCAGCCTAGTAAGGTTAAATACAAGATTAATGAACAAGTTAGTTATGCCGGTTTAAAAGTAATGGGTTTTAGTTATGTTGACGGAGTTCAAGTTTCTGCAAATGGAATTGATTTTGCTAATGAAGATTTAACTTTTTCTGTTGCAGAGGGAACAACATTAACTAAAGCAGGAGCCACAACGATTACAGTTTCAAAAAGTGGATATGTTTCCTGTAGTTTTACTATTACTGCCGCAGATACTGTTAGAACTAAGAAGTTATATATAAGAAGTTACCCTACATCAACATATGTTTTAAAAGAAGGCCAAAAAACTATTTTTAGTACTAGTGGATTAAGAGTTCAAGAGCTTGTTTATATTGATGGAGTCTTAACAGAAAGAAATAACTTAAGCAGTACTGAATACTCTCTCTCAATTAAAGATGGGTATGTTTTTACTGAAGAAGGTCAATTTCGAGTTGATATTACTGCAAGAGATTCAGATTGCGAAGGTACAAACTTCGTTGTTATGGTTTATACAGAAGATTATTCTGTTTATGACATCATGAAAACATTGCAAACTACTAAAAACTATACTGCTGAAGTATTAAATAATGTTGGTACAACCGCTGATAATACAGGATTCCATTATTTAAGAAGATATACAGAAAACTATTATGATGATATTGAATATCAAAATATTAATAATGGAACTGAAATTGAATTTTCAGAAACTTTAATTAAATCTCACACTGGGTATACAACATATGGAGATAGAGGAAGTGACGACAGAGCTATAATTAGTTATAACGAAAGTTCAGGCACAATTGTAGGTGGCAAAATTGTTTCCACAGGTCCAGATATTGAATCTTGGTGGGAAAGAGCTGACGCTTTAACAAGATTATTCTCTTTATTTAATCTTTCTGATATTCCAACAAGAACTTATGACGGAAAATTCATGACAATTAACATTGAAGCAGTTCCTAATGATAGCGATATGGGAGATTTAACTGCTGCAAAATACCCTCTTGTTGCAAGCTTTTTAGATTATTGTGGCTGGTCTAGCAACTTAATTACTATCATGAATCGCTTCACTATTAGATTTAACGATGATGGCAATTTATCGATGTTAGCTGAGTTTGGAAGCTATGGTACAACAGAACTCATTGTTAGTGATATAGGAACTACATCCAGTCCAATTGTTGAATCTTATTTACCTTCATTAAAACCAGATTTAACTATTGATGAAGAAGTTAGAACTGTGGCTAATGCATTAAAAGGCGATAACTATACAACGGTTGATTATGGCAACAATGGTATTAATAAAGATAAGGTCAGAAGCTATTTTACACCAAATTACTACTATAATGTTGCTAGTAACTTAGGCTATGCCAAAGTAACTTTAGATGGCGTTGATTACATACAAGAATTCAATAAAACTAATGGTATTTATACTCCAGTTCTTAATAATGCTGAAAGTAGTGTGAAAGATTCATTGATTCCAATTGATAAAGGCAAAGAATTTACTGAAGCTTTAAACGAAATTGTTACCACTGGTAATTATTTGAGTTTATCTTTAAAAGATGTTTTAGGCGATGATACAAGCGATGGACTTCTTAATACATTCTCTTTATATAGTGGTCTGTCTACTTCTACTACAAGAACTTATCAATCTTTTGATTTAGGTGCATTAAGGACCTATAATTCTTATCTTGGATTGACTGATGAAGACCTTATTGCTGAAGGCATCGATATAGCACAAAATAGACTTTGGTTTATTACAACTTACTTAATAGACGATTATACACAAGAGAACATTGATACTGTTGAAATTTGGAATATTAATGGTGTCACTTTGTCTGGTTCTGTTGTAGCCTTTGCTAACATTGGTTCTACTAGCGTTGATTGGATAGAAAGTGGAATCGGTAACCAAGAAGCAACTTTGGGACAAAATGCTTAAAAAGTGAGGTAAGACGTTATGAAAAAAAATAAATTCGGATTAGGAATACTTTTATTGGGCGCAGCTGGATTTACTGCTTGTTTAGCAAATGGTGAAGTTAGCTATATACCTAGTGAATTATTACTTCAAAATACAGAATTCTTAGTTTCACTTGGTGGCAACTCTATTAGTAAAAGCGAAGAGCAGTTAAATCAAGATCGTGCTAAATTCCTTGCAAATCTCGATTCTTTAATCGGGAAAGAGAATTATTCTGTAACTCAAACTTTTGAAAATATAAATGTTTTAAAGATAAAAGCAAATGAGGCTTTTGAAAGGTCAATTGCGTCAATTAATGGTGTTAAAAGAGTTTCTATAAATCAAACCTATCGCTTTTCAGACTTTAACAATACTCAATTAAGTCAAGCTGAAAAAGACGAAGGGTATGTTTTAAAAGAGGTTCAAGGACAAGACGCAACCGAATCGACTTCAACTGATAATACTAATTTTTCTGCTCAAAACATGAATGTTCCTGCAAAGAATAATGGCGGAGCTGGTACATTTGTAGCCATTCTCGATTCTGGTTTTTATCTAGAACATAACTATTTTGCTAATATCGCTCCAGAATATAGAGATATTGCTGAAGCTAGATTTAGTTATGAAGACTTAAAATCAGTTTCCAGTAAATTAATCGCTCAACCTGCTAAAACTTTAGAAAGCGTTAATGCTGATTATCAAGCAACTGATCGAGCTGATGGTAGTTTATATTGGAATTTAAAAGTACCTTTCTATTATGACTATGGTGCAAGTAGTCAAAATTCAGCT
>CALXXZ010000031.1 GCA_944392805.1 uncultured Clostridia bacterium
ATGGGCAAGCTGACCCATCCGGTGCTCATATACCCTTGGTTGGGTTGGAATAGAAGGACCGATAAAACGAGGTAAATCAAACAGGCGAAAGCCAAATAGGGAGCAACCGACTTCAAAGCCGACTTGAAAGGCGATGGGATTAGGGGCTTATTGCTTACGGTTTCGATATTTTCCATGGTTTGCTCCTTTCAATGATGGGTTGAATAATATAATTCCTTGCATTCCGCGAATGACTTATCCGGGTTTGATTGCACCAATTCCTCAAACTCCGGATTGGGGAGTTTCCTCTTAAACACCTCGAAAGCGAAATTGGCGAGCTCGGCAAAGGCAAACGGTTTGTCTTGAAGCGAAGCGGCGAAATAAAACGAAAGAAGAATCAGATGGCGTTTCAAATCGCATAAATGACGGTTAACGCCGCTATTATACCGCCTTTCGACAGGACATTCTCCCCCACATCTGAAGATGTAAGAACATCCGCGACAATCAAGGTTTTCGGCCATCTTAGAGCAAAACGCCATTCCTTCGGAGAGCACATAATTCGAACTGAAAGCCGACACAATATCCTCGAACTCGGACAAAGGAGCGCACGGGGCAAGTTTTCCGTCGCTAAGGATATACACCCGCCCTACGCCGGCGTCGCATCGATTGAAAGCGCGCAGATCGAGGAGGGCACGAAGAAGGAACTTGCCGAAGTAATCGCTTCCGTTAAGCAAAGAAAACACTAGTCGGAAATCGCCTGATTTCGCCCTCTCGATCAAAGCCAGGCATAAACGGTCGTATTCGGCCTTCCAATAGAAAATATCATCGTCGTTAAAGCCATTGGGTGGTTTAAGCCGCGTGGGCTTGGCCGAAACGGTCGGGAAATATTCAAGCAGCCCATCAAGCGTCTCAAGCAATGGAAAACGGGCTTTCCCGAAAGTTATGGAGCACCCTAAAAACGATCGATCGTCGAAAGAGGCCACATTGGACATTATCCGATCGAAGCTGCCGCTTCCGTCTTTGAAAGGCCTGTTGAAATCATGCGTCTTCCGATCGCCATCTAGGCTAATGCCAAATAGAATGGATTTCTTTTTCAAAATCCTGGCGATTTCTTTGCTAAGGAGGGTCCCATTGCAAACAAAGGTAACCAAAACCTCTTTGCGCATTACCTCGGATTTCGCCAAAGCATAATCCGCGGTATCGAGGATGAACTTAAGGTTAAGAAGCGGTTCGCGGTCGCCGCTCAAATCGAGGTAATAACGGCTTTTATCCAAGTTCTCGCCTATGAGCGAATCGATTTTTGGGCGAAAAGCCGAAAATGAAGGGTTCTTGCCGGAGCGTTTTTTCCCAAAACAATAAACGCAATCCAGGTTGCAAGAAAGCGACGCTTCAAGGCAAATGGTCAAGGTTGAATAAGAAGAGGGAAGCAACGGACCTTTGGCCAGGGGGCGATTCAACATCGCCAAGGTCTCCTCCTTGTCGAAGGACATGAAACCGTTTGAGGGCTCCAAATATACCTTCTTGCCAAAAACGGAGGCCTCTTCCATCCCACTACCCTTTCGGCATGAACACCAATCGCGAAGAAGAGCCAGGCAACGTTAGATCAACGCGCTTTTGCTTGGTGAGCTTCCGTTCCAAAAAATACATCCTGATCTGTAAATCAGAGGTAACCCGACCCTCGTATCCATAAGGGTCGAACACGAGAGAAAACATAATAGAGTTGAAAAGATATGGCCCACCGATATCTGGTCCAAAGAGGGATAAGACATAATAATCGTTCACTGAAACCACGGTTTCCCCACGGTCGTACTCATCGCCGATGAAAAGCTGGTTTGATTCCAACCCGAGCATCACATCTTCGACCGCGAATTCGCCCTCGAATTTTTCTATGACCAAAGTTGAATCCGTCCATTCTTCATCGTTGGCCAAACAGGTTTTGCCTTCTCCTTCGCAGCCAACATAAGCAAACGTGCCCTCAAATGGCCGGGCAAGCGGATCGTAGGCTGCAGAAGGGGAACTAAGCCCATCGCAACTTACGAGGAATGTTCCGAGAAACGCTAAGTTTAGCAATCGAAATAATACCCGCATCCGCACATCCTCCTAGAGCCGTTATCGAAATATGGCTTGTGCTTTTCGTGAGAGCCTTCGTTGACAAAACTATAGAAACCACCAATTTTAGGAAAAATCAACCTATTCATTACCACTTGTGAAAAGTCATACCAGCCATAATGCACAAGCCAGTGACCATCATCGAAATAGCCGTATAATAACACGGCATGATCTTTTTTCTTAAAATCTGAGGAAATATCGGGGAATTTGCCGAAGACAATGGAAGGCTGTCTCTCCTTTTCGATATTATTGGTTGGATTACTTAAATCCAAAATCCAAAAATAATCAGAATACTCTGCGTCTTTTCCTTCGAGGAACTTGGCTGCGGCGCCCTCCATATCCATTGGCACCGACCCTCCAATCCCTTCCCCAAAGGCATCGAAAGGAAACTCGTATTTCAATGTAGGAACCGACCTTCCATATTCGCCAGTGCTGGGAATGATGTATTTTTCCGATTCTTCTTCAGTAAAAAAAGACCCTGGGGATAAAAATATCTCGTTGTAAGCCATAATGAGGCTTAAAGCCGTGTATGCGCAAATGCCTTTATCGTTATACGGAAACCTATCAACATTGTATTTAAAATACCAAGAATATTTCACCTCGTGGTCGGCATAGACAAGATGTTCATTAGGGTCGTATGACGCTGGATTATCGTTACTTAAAACCGCGGGAGCTGCAAGATCACCTAAATCCATCTCAAAAATAAGCGAAGATTTCGAAGGGCTTACTTTTTCCCGAAGTGACGAGCTAATCTCCTCGGACATTTTCGAATATTGCTGTTGGAGCGAGGCATTTATCTTGGTGTTAGAAAGAACTTCCTTGAAATCTCCAAAACCGCCATCACGAATGAAGAATCCTTGCCCAGGAACATACTTTTTCTCAACCGATTCGCCATAATCAGAAAAGGGGGATTTGGCATTTGGCACATATTCCACCAAACTGCCGGTAGATGGGCAATAAATGCCGAAGCCAATCGGAGATAGTTCGATAAAGGCGTAGGCGTTGCCGGCAAAATCGTTGATTTGGGTTACGCTGCGAATTCGAAGATCCGGGTTTTTCGTATATCCGATCGCGTCGTCGAGAAGGAGCAATGCGGAACGCTGCAATTGGCTTTGGGTAAGGCTTGTTTTTGCGCGTGCCACACTCAATTTAACGGCTTCTTCGCTCGTGACATCGTCTTTGAGCTGATTGGAAGAGGATGATTTGGGCAAAGGCTCCGCTTGGGGCAAAACCAATAACCCTAAGGCCAAAAGATTGGAAAGCATATCCGCTAACCCCCTTGTTTAACAACTAAACATTGCCCGAAAAAGAACTCGCTGTCAATGATAATCGGACAAAACCGGTAAAAGCGCACCAATCTCAAGTTGCTCAAAAAAGGATATCGGTTTTGCAAGGAAGAAACCAGTAAAATTTATGCATAATCGCATGAAATTTGGCATTACCGCTTTTAAGCAGATGTTTTTTGTCCGGTCATTCCTTTTTAAACGAAAAAACGTCTCAGCTGTTTCATAGTCAATATACGTCGGCTATGCACCAAAGACGATTTGCCTAGGCTTAGGGAAATCCCAATCGCCAGCCCACTCCTTCGCCCTGCTGCTCCAATTAAGAAAGGATAAAAGGAAAACCCGCCTTAAGGCGGGCTTAAATCAATTCATGTCGACCTTCTTCAGCCTGGAAGAGGGGATGTTATGCCTTCCTTCCTTGGCCTCGGGGCGGCCATCAAGCTCAACGAGGTCGCCGGTGAAGCCGCAGGTGTCGTTTTTGGTGAGGTAAGTGCCGATGCCATACATATCCACCGGCACACCGAGTCTGGTCCATTCATCGATCTTCTCAGGGGTGAAGCCGGAGCTCACGACGATTTCGACGTAATCGAAGCCATGGTCGTCAAGCGTCTTCCTAAGCGCGAAGATGAGTACCTTGCAAACCCCGTGGGGATCGAATCCGCTCGTGTCCTTGTCGTCGAAGTAGTGGTCGATAAGCGATTTCGAGGTGTCGACCCGGATGGCCTTAAGCTTCCTTCCAAGGTGCTTAGCCAGCGTTATGGCATCGACCGTGACGTTGTTATGGTAATCGATGAGGCAGGTGACTGGGGCGTCGGGGTAGGCCTTTAAATACAAATCGGCGGCCGCGCAGACGTCGCCCCCGCATACCTCGATGAGGGCATGGGGCATCGTGCCCATCCCCTTAATGCCGACCCAGGCCCCTTGGGCGTCGGTGGAGAAAGCCTTGATGCCCCCGACGTAGGTGGCGTAGCCGTCCCCGGGCTGGGTGAGGTAATCGTCTTGCCTATCGGCCATCGAGAAGGTCCTCGCCCCCCGGAGGGCCCTGACGGTCCGCATCGTGTTGGTCGCGACCGAGCTGCGCCTGGCCAAGACGGCGTCGATAAGCGACTCAAGGAACCCGAAGTCCTCATAACGCCCTTTGACCTTGAGCACCGGCTCGTTGGCTGAGATATGGTCGCCGTCGTTTAAAGCGAATACCTCAAGTTGCTCGGGGTGGACGGCGAATTTCCTTAAGATGGCGATGCATTCGTCGAGCCCGCACACCATCGCGTCATCGGTCCGCTGAAACCATTGCTCGGTGACGATGTGACCGGGGGCGAACTTGGCGACGATCTCGCGCGATTTAAGGAAATAGTTGGCCGAGTAATACCCTTCTCCGATCCGCGGATCAAGCTTGAATGTCTTATCGGTGAGGCGGGTAATCTTGCCCTCCTCCTTCAGTTTTATCTCAAGTTCCTCTTCCATTGGCTCTCTAGGCGAAGTAATCCTCGCCTTCCTCCTTGCTGTTTTCGATATAGGCTTGCTTGCCCTCATCCGAGGCCTTTAGCTCGAAAGGCGAGCAAACCTCGCACTCGATTGGGATGTTCTTCTCAACCCTTTCCTCGAAGATCGTCCCGTCAAAGCGGTACCCTTCGGTTTTAACCACGATCTTGTCGCCTACATGGCAATTGGCGTAACGGGTGACGGTCGAGAGGGTTTTGCCCCCAATCGACAAGGTCAATATCCGTGAGGATTCGAAAACGGGATGCTCCTCCTCCTTAATGATCTTGGCGACCGAAAAATGCGATGACTCCCCATAGCCGAGGCCTGCATATCCTTTGGATGAAAGAAGCTTCTCCAACGCGGCTTTATTATCCCCTTTCAAAACGGGATTGAGCCCCTCGGCCAAATCAAGCCCATGCTCCGAAGGATGCTTCAGGTTGAAACCGATGGCTTTATCGCCATCAAGCAAAGCAAATAGGCCATCGCCAAGGTCTTTGATATCCTTGGGCTTAGCCAAGCTAAGCGACGAATCGGCCAAGAAGGCCTCATCAAGGGAAGAATTGTAAAACACTGATTTCATTTGCCTTCCTCC
>CALXXZ010000032.1 GCA_944392805.1 uncultured Clostridia bacterium
CTATTGTCTACTTCAAACAAGGGGAGTATATTTACAAAGCGCTATAAAGCGCCTGGACCGTTAGCTCAGTTGGTAGAGCAGCTGACTCTTAATCAGCGGGTCGCGGGTTCGAGTCCCTCACGGTCCACCATCGTAAAACAAGCCAAACGCCTCTGAACGGGGCGTTTTTTGTGCAAACAGAAAATATAGTGGGTTTGCGAAGCAATTGATGTGGTTATAAGGCGGAGAGGGGTTTTATGCAAAATCAAGGTTCTGCGGGGTCGGCTGTGGTAAGCGACCACACAAACCACAGCAAACACCCCGTAGAACCAAAATCAATTAGTGGCACCCAACCGGATTACGCGTTTTTCGGATTTTTCGCCTGCCGTCCATCAATCTTTCAAACAGCCGATTGGAATAACGAAAACCCCATCTTCGCGTTTATAGCCATATTTTACGCCCGAAATGATGATTTTTAGGTTTGGTAGGCGTATGGGACATTGTGTCTCTTTTTCGTTATGTTGCTTGATCAGGCTTTCTATTTCGTTTAGATGATTGGCCCCTTCGTCGATTTGGCTTGAGCCAAGTTTGAATTCAATCAATGCGAAACGCCCATCGTTTAAATGCAATACACAATCGGCTTCCAAACCATAACGGTCGTGATAATAACTAATTTTGCCGTCAAATTTTGAAGAATAAATTTTTAGATCCCTAATGCAAAGGGATTCAAACAAAAACCCCAACGTCTTGAAATCAGTGTCGAAATAAGTAGGCGACAGTCCTAATGCGGCAACGGCGATAGAAGGATCAACGAAGTTCCTTTTTTTCGAAGAACGAATTGAACTTTTCGATCTAATGGCTGGGCACCAGGCATCGATATCGTCGATGATGTAAAGCTTTTCCAGCGCTTCGATGTAATCGTCTAGCGTCGTGCGGCTGACATCGAAGTTTGCATTCACGTCGTCATAAATGGTTTTCGTTTTAGCCGTTGTGCAAATGTTTCTGCTGTATGACTGCAGTATCGCCTCGGTTAAACGTGCATTTCGGTTTTTCCCATCAATGTTGTTTATATCGACTGAATATGTTTGGCGGTAGATATCTTTTGCCACTTCAAGCTGCGATCGTTCCGTTTTGTTCATAAGGCTTCTAGGCCATCCTCCGCGGCAAAGGGCGAATATAAGGCCATCGAGGGAAAGGCTTGATTGGCATCCGTCGAAGGTTTCCCCTTCGTTGAAAAGATCCAATAAAGACACCGTGCCGTTGGATTCCCCGCTTTCGTAAAGGCTCATTGGATACATTTTCAATTGGCTTATCCTTGAGGTCCCGGTATGAGGCTTTGCTATGTCTTTTGAAGATGACCCTGTGAGGATGTATAAGCCATTTTCTCCTAGATCATCTACCGATTTTCTGATCGCGCCCCAAAGCTTAGGGGCATCTTGCCATTCGTCAAAAAGACGGGGCTTCTCCCCGAGAAGAAGTTTTGAGGGCGAATCGGCCGCGACGGAAAGGAGGTTTTCCCTAACGTCTTCGTCTTGGAATTCAATATAACTTTTGGCTTTTTGCTTTGCTGAAGTTGTTTTTCCGCATCCTTTTGGCCCGACTATTAAGGTTGCGCCAAACGATTCGAGTTTTAAGTCTAATTGGTCATCAATTATTCTAGGTTTGTATTCCATGTTTTTTTGTCCTTATTTAATCCGATGAAATTATTACATTTTATCGAAACTTTTACAAACCAACTTTGAAGTTTTGAGGCATTTTACTTGGAAGTTTTGGGGCATTTCACTTGGAAGTTTTGCGGCAACCCCAAGTTATTAATCCATTAAATTGCCATCTTCCTCAAAAAACGCGGAAAACGTATAATTCCTATATGGGCAAGCCAAGCAAAACGCTTATACGCCGCGTCATAAGCGCGCTCGCGGGGACGAGGAAGAAAGTCGTCTACCTCGATGACCTTTCCAACCTCATCGGCGTCTACCCCGACATCCTCGGGCAGGAGCTTTGCTATTTCAACCCCCTAATCCGCCTCGATCCGACCATCAACATCCGCGATATGTCGGAGGATTTTAGGGAATATATCCTCACCCCCCTCGATCCCGAGAAGAAGCGGGCCAAGGTCAATAGGAAGGACGGGGTTTCCAGCGAAGAGCTCAAATCCTATTCCTCGACATTGGATTTCGTGAGCAAGAAACTCACCAACTTCGCGGGCTTGGTCGATCGCTCCCTTAGCCTTTCTGACCACGATCTGCGGCTGCTAATCAAGCTGGCTGAGCGCGATCGGAAGAGGCTAAAAAACAAAGCCGCGAAGGCCAAATGATTAAGTAAAATTAACATTAGCCCCTTAAGGGGCTTTTTCGTTACTTCTTATTGAGAATGGGGTTTTATCAACCTATACTTAGCCCGCAAGGAGATTTCACTGACAAAATGGCAGAAATCAAAAAAACCATGAAATCCGTCGACGGCAACACCGCGGCCGCGATGGAAAGCTACTACTTCACCGAAGTGGCGGCTATTTACCCGATCACCCCGTCATCCCCGATGGCGGAGCTAGTCGACGCCAAATCGGCCAAGGGCGACAAGAACTTCTTCGGCGCCCCGGTCAAAGTCGTCGAGATGCAATCGGAAGCCGGGGCTTCCGGCGCCGTCCACGGCGCGTTGCAAGCCGGGTCGCTCGCGACGACCTTCACCGCTTCGCAGGGCCTCCTGCTCATGATCCCGAACATCTACAAGTGGGTTGGCGAATTGCTCCCGGCCGTCCTCCACGTCGCGGCCCGTTCCTTGGCCACCCGCGCCCTTTCGATCTTCGGCGACCACCCAGACATCTACGCCGTCCGCCAAAGCGGCATCACGATGATTTGCTCCTCCTCGGTCCAAGAAATCGCCGACCTCACCCCGGTCGCCCATTTGACCGCCATTGAGTCGAGCGTCCCCGTCCTTCATTATTTCGACGGGTTCCGCACCTCGCACGAAGTCCAAAACGTCGAGTTCGTCGACGAGGAGGAATG
>CALXXZ010000033.1 GCA_944392805.1 uncultured Clostridia bacterium
GTTCACTTCTTGGATGTTCTCTTGCGTGAGTGCAAAGTACGTATCCGCGTTAACGTTTTGCGTAATCGTCATGCACCGAACATAATCGATCGTCTCCTCATAAGTCTTTTCGTCTTTGGAAAGGAAGGGTTTCTTCCATTTGGATTCCCATTTTGAAACGGAGACAAGAGAGTGCTCCAGCTGAAGGATCTGTTCTTTTGTTGACACAAACTCTTGTCGAGCTTCGTCCCAAAATTCTCGTGCAGGAATCTTAAGTCGAAGCACCTCTCTCGCCTCCCACTACTTTCATGTTAATTAGCCGGAGGCGTAAGCGCGGACGCCTTCTTGGCAAGATCGGCCGGAATGATCCCATTGACGAACTTCGCAGCCGCATCGGCATCAGTCGCCAACTCCATGAAGAGGATGGAGTACGCCTCGGTCTGAGAGAACGCAGTCGTGATGTCATCGTTCTTGATGAACCGCTTGCCGTCAGGGCTCTTCTCGCCATAAGCCCGCAGAACCAGGTCCTTGAAGATCTTGATGATCGCCGGAGCATCCTGGGCGGCCACGACCTTACGGATCATCTCAGCCAGACCACCAGAGGTGCTCATCTCCATCTCGGTGATCTCGGCCTGGGTCAGGTTGAAGAAGAAGTCTTCGGTGCGCTCGACACCGTTGTAGTCGGTATAGGTGATAGTCTTTTTCAGCATGATGTTTTCTCCTTTCTAAATTAAAGAGGAGGAGCCGCCAGCTGACCTGAATACGGCTCCTCATAGAGTTGTTACTTACCCAGCAGGGGTCATAAGAGTCTTGACCTCATCGGGCAGGGGCAGACGAGGAGTCCCGGTGGTGGGCTCATCAGTACCGTACAGAACGGCCTCCAGAGCGGCCAGGCAATCGGGATCGGCCTTGGTGGAATCGATGGTAATGCAGGCAGTGGGCTTGAGATCGGCCACATTCACAGGAGTCGTAGTAACCTCCCAAGAGAAAGTGATCGCCTCAGGGCTGTCGTTCACGGTCGCATAAGCACGCTCAGAAGGAGACGCGGTGGCACCATACACCAGGTGCAGCTTATAGCCATGATCCTGACCGTCCACATCGTTACCGATCAGGGTACGATAGCAGAAGCCGAAGACCTTACGAGCCTGCTGACCAATGGTCACGCCGGTGGCCAGAGTAGCAGAGCCATCGCACTGCTCGAATTCCTCGGGATAGGTGTAGGCCTCAATGGTGCAGCCATAGGTCTCAGCGGACCGCATGGACAGATACTTGATGTTGTCAGCATAGAGGTCAGTAGCCTCGGCGCCGGAGGGACTCTCAGTCACACCGGTCAGACCATTCCAGGCCACACCAGGAGTATACTTGCCCTCGGAGTTGATCGGATACAGGACACCATGGTCGACGCCGGTCTCGTACAGACGCTCGCCAGTCTGGTCCCAAACGAGTTTAGCCATAGTTTAATTCCTCCTTAGAAGTATAGAGTGAATGCATCGTGGTTGAGGTTGTCGGCGACGTAGTGACGATCGAAGCTGCACATCGGCAACAATGATACTTTTTTCACATAGTCACTGTCGGGGTTTTTATCGATTACGATCACCTGGTACGCCGTAGTTTGCATGTAAACTCGGTTATCAGCATGCTCGTTCTCGATGTCATCCCGAGAATATACGATCGCTGGATACTTCATGCAGACGGATGCTGGAGGCTGGTAATAGACGTTTCGACTTCCGAGCAAACCTTCAAGAAGAGTCTGAAGCTCAAGTCTAGTTCCCATTGTACAGACCCCCCAGCATCAGGTTCAGTCGAGGATACTGAACATCCACATTCGTGACTTTCCACTTTGCGCCCATAAAAGTCACATAGCGCATCGCATACATGTTTTCACGGAGGTAAGGATCGGCGACGATGCTGATTTCATTGGAAATGTTGATGTCGTCATTCACCTTATCGGACGATTGCAGACGACGAGAATTCCGATTCAGATCGCCATAGTACGGCCGCTCCGTAATCACTTCCTCATAAACACCGGGCGTAGTCTCCTCGGTCTTACAGAACCCGATCATTCCGCAGAACTTAGGCATACATCACCTCTCCTTCCTCCATTTTGAATTTCTCAGCCCTCCACGGGCTCCTTGGACTTCAGCTCCAGGATGGCGGAATCGGAAGCGCTGATCTTGGTGGCGATGGTCACAGTCACAGTGCCGGTCGCGTCCTTGAAGTAGACGGGATTGTGGTAAACGCTCTTGTAGAGCACCACCACAAGCCCCTTCATACACAGATTCAGCAGATCGTCGTGAGAAACGTTCGCAGTGCAGGTGGCGTCGGCATAGATGAAGCCGTCGCTGGTGTCCTTGGCATACAGAACGACCTTATTGAGATACTTCTCGCCAGCGTCATTGTACACCTCGGTCTTCGGGGTCACGTTGACCTTGCCAGAGATCACGTCGGTGGAAAACTTACTCATGGTACATACCTCCTTCAGTTATTCAGGGCGACGATCAGCCGCTGATGTTCTTCTCGATGGCGATAGCAGAGTAAGGCTTGATCAGAGCGCCGGAGCAACGGGTCTCGATCAGGTACTTCTGCTGGTTGTAGTCGATGTCGAAGTCATCGAACATGTTGATGGCGCCGCCGCGATCCGCGCCGACATTGTAGTCGTTCAGGTTGACAATAATACCCAGCAGAGGGCCGCCGTTCTTACCGGTCACGCCCTCCATGACAGGAACAGTCACGATCTCACGGACGCGCAGCTTGCGAGCCAGAGAGGTCTCGTCATACAGGGTATGGCCAATCGCATCCTCCAGCAGGAGCAGATCGGTCAGCATGTCCTCGGTGGTGAACAGGACAGGATTACCGGAACCCTTGTACTCCTTGCGGGTCTTGATCGCAGTGCGGATGAACTGCTTGGCCACGTCATCAGCAGTGGCGCTGGAAGGCACGGTCACCTGAGCCTGAATGGTGAACAGCTCATCGTCCTTCATGATAGGACGAATGTTCTGCTCGTTGATCTTGTCATCGCTGGAAGCCAGGCGGCCGTCACCGATCAGGTAGGCCCGAGCCAGCTCCTCATCCAGCATCATGCGCATCTCGCTCTTCAGCCAGGACACCACATCGAAATCGGTAATGTCGACGACGTCGTCGCGATCCATCTTCTGCTTCTTGTAAACAGTGGTCGGAGAAGTGGTGCGCTTCAGCAGGGAGAAGACCTCTTCCTTCTTCAGCTTACCCTTGATGTAACCCTTGGCACGGGCATCGTCCTCGGTGATATCCGCGAACATGGACTTGACCCGGGAGAAGGGAGAGTGGTGAACGCTGCTCATGACCTTCTGCACCCAGGTGGTATCGCGCTTGATGAACTCGGGCGGAGTGTTCAGGTTGCGGGCATCGGGGAACAGCCAATCGATCTGCTGGATGCCGTAGGTGTCAGCGTGCTGCAGAACACTCTCCTTCATGCTGCCGAAACGCTTCGCATCACCAATGATGGTGGCCTGCGCCTCGGGGGTGAGAGCAT
>CALXXZ010000034.1 GCA_944392805.1 uncultured Clostridia bacterium
GTTAAGCCCTTCTGCGCCGAGAGTACTGAGTTGGACACGACTTGGGAGGGTAGGACGTTGCCGGTTACCAAAAGAAAAGACAGCCAAAACGGCTGTCTTCTTTTGTAACAAAGCCGGAGCGACTGTCTTGGGACCATAAATTTAATTGTTTTCTGCCCCAATGGAAATAATAAGTTCTCCCGGCTCGATATCATATTCATCGAGTAGATATTTCGCAAAAACGATTATATTTTTTGCGCTCAAATTGGATTCGTAGAAAATCCCAGTTTCATATATTTCGGAAGGTTTTCTTAAGAGGTTGTCATTGTTTGAGATATATGTTTTGGCGGCATGCGGTATCTTGTAGTTTTCTTTTGCAAGTCGCTCAAGAATTGCGTCGTCAAGATCATAGAGCTTTTCCATCAATTGCGAGAGAAAATCAAAATATGACTTGACCGGAATTTGCACGCCCAAAAGTATAAAATATATCGGCTTTGTCCCGGTAGGGTCAAAGTCGTCGTTCATAGAGTAGCTGCCGGAATCATCACGCGAAAAGAGGAGATTTTTTGACGGCTTTTCGATAGCAAAAAGAGACAAAACGATTGTGCTTAGTCTATCTGCTCTCGATTTGATGGCCGTATCATTCCATGAGGGCTGATTTGTCACATCCTTGTTTAAAACAACAATGTGAGATTTTTCCGCAATCAGTTGTTTCTTTTCCGCAAAGGAGCGTTGACCTAATTCGGGGTTATACCCAGTCAATGTCAAATTGCCCAATGTGTGCACATATTTTTCATGAATCTTATCGAAGTTGATGCCGAGTTCGTTTTTCCAAGCTTCATTGAGAATTTGTGGCATGATATGCTCGATCGACAGCAGTTTGACGTCGATGATTTCTTTACTGTTGTTGCCGTCGAGATCCGTATTCTCGATGGCTTTCAGAATAAATTTGCAGACATTCTTTTTATGATAAAGGTCTGTGTTGACTAAGGCGTCCTTAAATAGAGAATCGGAAGGTATACCGTCTTTGGTATTGAGTTGATAAAAGAATTGCAAGATCGCGTCGAAGTAGTTGTTCAAATTATCTGTATCGGCAAAAATTCTGCTATAAAGGGTTTTGTATAATCCACGGAGAGAGTTCGAAGTGACCCCACAAACAATTCTTCGAACAAGATAATTTACAAAAAACGACAAAGTCTTTTCCAGTTGATCTAAACCGACAATGTGATTTTCATAATCATCTAAGACTCTGAAAAGAAACGGATAGATTGTGCCTTGATCCAAGGCGCGTAAGCCGGCAAGAGAAGAATTGACCGCAAAACTAAACTTATCGCTTCCGAACAAAAAGGCTTTATAATATTCCGAATAGCGGAGCAATTCTTTGAGCATCGACTCATTAGTATACCCTCTAGAGACAAAGAGGGTTTTAAATATCGTATAAGAATTGTTGCCGGTAACCATTTCTTTACAGGCAAATTGCAAGTAGTCAGTGATGAAGTTAGGCATATTTTTCGGAGTAACATTCTTTTCGATTTTGAGCCAGTATTCATCGAACAGCCTATCTTGATCATGATCTGTCATCAAAATATAATTTCTGATAAGATCTGCCAAAGAGAGTTCAAGTCCGGTAGAATTTATAGATTCAAACACTACTTGAGGTTCATCTTCGTTTGGATCGAGCATGATCACCGCCGAGTTGAGTTTTTTCAACCCATCCAAAATATCTTTAATCAAGACTCCGGCATTCATCGCCTTGACTATCAATGATTTCATGTACTTATAATTGATGTAGATTCCGGAAGAGGTGTCCATTTCGGCAATATCATTTTTCATCAACAACATAAATTGTTCGTTGTCGGTTTTTATCGGTTTCAACTTGATTTTGGTTTGATCCGTAAGGGACAAGTTGTTATATTTGTCAACATTAAAGAGTATATCGGATAGCTCTTTTTTCATATACTCATCCGTTGACAGATCGAGCATAGCTTTTAGGAGTAGAAAAATAGTAGTGATGCGCTGTTGTCCATCGATTATCAAACACTTCTGGATTTTATTTTCCTCACCTTGATCTACATAAACGATTGAGCCAAGAAAATGAAAGCGGTCACGTTTATTTGCTTCCAAAATATCTTCGAACAATTTCTTGCAATGTGATTTTTCCCAATCATAATTGCGTTGATAGACGGGGATGACGAATTGGCGTTGATTTTTCTCGATAAGTTCACCAAGAACACGATATTTATCTACTCTCATATCAGACTCCTTATGATGTTACCAAAACAAGTATATCATATCTAAAGCTTAAAGTATATCAAATACAAGACCAACGGATAACCAAATAAACTAAATTTGGAGTATATCTTAACAAAGTCCGGTATACATCTACAAACATTACAGCAAATCAAGGTTTTCATTGCGAAAGGATCATTTTTTTCCGCAAAAGCTCTTTCCAACTTAAACACAGTATAAACACATGGTTTGCCTATTTTTTATGACAAGTATTTTGCGTGTTAGGTTATGCCAAATTCACAAAAATCTACCACGGCGGAGATGATTTACCGCGGCACGCCCGAGCAATGGCAAAAGGTGAAAAAGGGTTGAGTTTGAGCGATCGAGGCAAAGTCCGGTAGTGTTTGCGACAAATAAC